>JAIBBX010000007.1 GCA_019694475.1 Parachlamydiales bacterium | reverse complement strand
GAGATAAAAGGTCCTTGAATGGACCTTTTTCTCGCAGAGCAGATGAGCGCTAGCGAATCGGCCCGATGGACGAGCTTCTCGCCTGAGGGAGCGGAAGCGTAACACCCCGACTGTCTATATTACCCTGTAACTTCGGTTTTGAAATAAATTTGTTACACACAACTAACGTAATATAAATTATTTTAGTTCGTTTTTATGCGCAAAACGATTAAAATATTTTATGCGATCCCCATTTCTATCAAGAATTACTAAGGATTTTTTGAATTTAGATCCGGACGTTGTTCCGCAAAAAGAGCGGTACCGGATGGGTTGGGGCGGCTCTGTATTGACCCCTCACGCTGAGTCGCGTCCGAAAATGAAGGCAAAAAAACAGGCTGCCGAGCGGCTTCTCGCTTTAAGAGAGCGGTTTGAGGGACTGTTTGATTTCACTGACAGTAAACCGATCCCCTTATCTACATCCCCAAAACTGACCCCGCCTGTTGAACCGCCGCCCGCAAGCTTTTCCCCTCCCCGCTATTTCTCCAGAGGAGCCCTCGACAAAAAAAATCCCGAGCCGATTCCCTATCTATTGATAGAGACCCATGAAATGGCCAAGGCAAGGCCTGTGCCGGGCAATACCTTTCTATTCCGCTCCCTTTGCCGCGGCAAAGGAACTCTTAAGAAAAATGGACAGGGCTTCATTTATCTGGATATTGACAATCGGTTCATCACTATGATGCTCCCCTATTTGAAGGCGCAAGGATTGATTCGCCCTCCTTACTTCAATTTATTCGACGCTCCAGAAGGAGCGCACATTCCAGTTATCTCCGCAAGAGAAGCGGCTTTCCATTATCTCAATGAAATCGATGGACTGAACAAAGAATTCTCCTTTGAAATCGAGGGGCTTTATTCGATGGAGCCTTCGAGCTGGCCGGAAGTGGAGCAAGTTTGGTTTTTCAAAGTACGATCCACCGAACTGGAAGATTTCCGCAGGAGACATTTTCTTACTGAACACCCGAACGGCCACGATTTTCATATCGCCGTCGCAATCAAGCCCCGAGTCGGCAGCGCCCGCTACGCGAGAAAAGCGCCCCTCATGCGGGTGAATGTTGCATTTCTTGTTGCTTGATCCATTCTTTCAAATATCCGCCATGATAATGAACAATCAGCGCATCTGGATTGATCCCCTTCGCTGCGCTCCAATTTGCCAATTCTGGCAGTTCGAATAGTGCATGTTTAGCTAACGCTTTAGAGAGCGCTTGCTGATCGAAAACGTATTCGCTGTTTCTTTCCTCTATTTCTTCAATCCAATGGAGCAAAATCGGCGCCTCTTTTCGAAATGCAACGACCCCGCAATCGTAATTCACTTCATTGGAATCGATATAGCCCCTTTCTCGGTGCAGCCACTGGATCTCTTCAGAATCCCTCTTTAAAGCGATATCGAAAAAGAGAAGAGAATTGAAGAGAGGCTCTAAGTTTTTATTCACTTGAGTATCGAGGTCCAACCATATAGAAAAGGCAAAAGGAGAGAGCTGAAACGCGAATGGCTTTTTGAACCAAATTTTTCTCCTTTGCCAAATCTTTTTTCCATAGTGGTTTTCCCAGATGATTTGCTGATCGAGAGACACGCTGCTTTTCAAAATGCGGGGCATTTTTAAAGTGAAAGGAATGAGTTCGCCTCGTTCAAGGCACCAAGCCTTCATTTCAGGAGACATTCCAAAATCAACAAAAGCGACCGGATAGTCGTTTGATGCTGAGTAGTGCCTCCACCACCAGGGAAGCAGCCACTCTTGATTTTGATCAGACGCTATAAGAATTCCTTGACTCATGAATATCAAAATATAAGGAGCGCTTGATTTATTCAATCAGGTGAATGATAATTCCCACCTATGTCTGTAGCCCGCATTCCTGACGCTTCGTTTACCCCGGCAGTCTCGATGCAAGAGAAGCCCCCTATTTGCGACGTCGTAAGCGCGATAGCCATCAAAATTTTCAAAGAAAGTCTCGTCACCTTAGCCCTTGGATCCGTTGTCGCCCTCTTCATTACTACCCACGTAGGGTTTGCTTTAATGATCAGCGCAGCGATCGTTCAATTTGCGGTAAGCGCCTTTTTTCATGCACTGGGAGCATTTGCTTCCTATAAAGCGCTGGACAACGACTCCTTTCAAAGCCATTACAAAAGAATCGCCTCTTTTTGCGAATGGGTCACCGGATTCAACTTCAGCATTTTTAGCGGCTTGAATGCCCAGACGGTCATCCATGAATCGGGCCATGCTCTCGCTTCAATGATGATTTACAAAAATCCCCGCCCCATCATTGAGATCCATCCTTTTGTCGGCGGAATCACCCAATTTTATAAGACAGGCCTCACTCAATTCGGGCAAAAATTAGGACCGGCTGCTTCTACCTGTTTTGTCGTTGCTTCAGGCCCCGCATTCACACTGCTTATTTCATCAGCGATATTAGCTATTGGCCTTGCCATTATGGAAAACTATCCGGAATTCGGCAAATATTTGATCTCCTGGGCGTCTATTGACTTCCTCAACCATGCCTCTTACGCTTATTCAGCTCTCAATGCAGAACAGTGGAATTTGTCGCACGATTTTGTCCACTTATCGATTTTCGGGCTAAATCCAGTTGTTGCAACAATAGGAATCCTTGCGATTCCTGTTTTGATCACTTTGGGTATGTATGCTTGGAAAACAAGAGAGCCGCCGGCCCAACAACAATTGGCGGCGGCTCCGGTATAAGATTAGAATTCGATCGCTGTTTTTAGCGTCAAACCTTGCAGATACATGTTGGAGGCAGCTCCAGCCAAGTGAACTGTGCGGTTTCCAGTTAAATCAGCCAAGTATCTCATCATGTTCTGTTCCCAGAATACGCTGAAATCGTAGGTAGCAGCTACATCAAAATGGACTCTGCGGCACCAGAAATACGATCCCCAGCCAAATCCGGCAGAAAACTCGAGATTGGGTCTGACTGTATTATAGTCTTCCAACTCTGCGCGTACAGGAAGCGCGCTTGGATCTGGACTTGCCACATTCTGATGCACTTCATAGCGGGTGAAGAGCAAGCTCGCGCTCGCATCCCCGATAAATCTCATTCCGTAACCAAAATGCCAGTTTCCATTCAATCCAGCACGCGGACCTACAGCCCAAGAATGCGAATTGTAATGAGCTTCTCTAGATGGAGCAAATGGCCCGCCGCTTGTAAAAGGGAGAACATTTGCCTCAACATCTAAATTCTGCCGAATCCAAAGACCTCTCAGGCCAAAGAATGGCTCCAGAACGAAACGGGTTCCAATGTAAGAAGGTCTGGAAACACTTGCATCGACAATATCTAGCCCATATTTCCACTTCGATGAAATCCATGTGCTTTCATTGTTGATGTAGTTATCGCTAAGCCAGCTCGTTGGCAGCCATACGCCAAATTGACCGACATTGACTCCAGCATAGGTTGCGATGCCAGGAGCGGGAGCAGTAGCCGATGTATGCGTATTTCCGCGAATCCAAGTGTATTCTGCGAAGAATGACCAGCCATCCCAGCCGCCGGTCCATCCGAATCCCAGTTGGAATCCAGGTTTAAATTCTTGTTCTTGGGTCAAAATCTCTTTTCCCGTTGCTGATAAAGTGACTCCGGTAATCGGATTGATTGCAGTTGCCTGGCCAGGTATAGCTAAATCCATTCCTCCCTGCATCACTTCCCAATAGATGAAGCTTGCAGTGAAGTAAGTATCCCATCCGCATCGCACATCAAAATTTGCTGGCTCTACAACAGCTGATGGAAGGCAGCACTTGCTTGTCTCGTGTCCTCTTTCAAAGCAAACAGGCGGGCAGCATGGATCGCATGGAGGCGGACACTCAGGCTGGCATGGTTTTGGTTTGCAAACCGGTTTGCATGGTTTTGGCGCACATGGCTTCGGCGGGCAAGGTTTTGGCGGACATGGTTTTGGACAGCAATCCACTTTCGGTTGCGGACATGCTGGCGGCGGTCCCCAATGTTCGCGCGCTTCAGCGCCCGAGATCAGGAGTAAGGTTGTTGCTGTTAAGAGTAGACTTTTCATAATGCTCCGATTGAGGTTCTTCTAAATTTCTCAATACAGTAGCACAAAGAATATTTTAAAGCATTTTCTGAAATTGTTCCTCAGAGAGGATCGGTACGCCGAGTTCTTTTGCTTTGTCGTATTTAGAGCCGGGATCTTCGCCTACAAGAACGAAATCGGTTTTTTTGCTCACCGATCCAGACACTTTACCGCCGCGCTCTTTCACCAAAGCTGCAGCTTCGTCGCGCGAAAAATTCATCAGCGTTCCGGTTAAGACAAATGTTTTTCCAGAAAAAACATGGCCGGACATTTTTTGTTTCATTCTTTGCGGAACAACGCCATGCCGAAGAAGAAGTTCGATTTCTTCCCGGTTATCCTTATCTTTGAAAAAAGCAGCGATCGTGCGAGCCGTTTTTTCTCCGATCCCGTCAATGGCAAGCAAATCTTCTTCACTCAGTTCCATGAGCTTTTCCAAACTTCCCGCCTCTTCGGCTAATAGTTCGGCTGTTTCTGTTCCCACATATTTGATCCCAAGCCCCATAATGAACCTCGAAAGAGGACATTTTTTCGAAGCTTCAATGCTGTCCAAGAGATTGCGGATCGATTTTTCTTTAAATCCATCGAGACTTGCCAAACTGAATGCATCGAGTAGATAAATATCTGAAACGCAAGAAATAAGTCCCCTTTCGACCAGCTGCTCGACCACTCTTTCGCCCATGTGTTCAATATCCATCGCATGTTTGGATGCAAAATAGATGATCCTGCGCATCTTTTGGCCGCCGCATTTCGGATTCGGACATCGAACAGCGACCTCTCCCGCATGGTGCACCACTTCAGTTTTACAGATCGGGCAATGTTTTGGCATGTGCCAAGGTTTGGAATCGGCGAGGCGTTTTTGGAAATCGACTTTCACCACCTGCGGAATCACATCGCCTGCCTTTTCGATGATCACTGTATCGCCCACACGGATATCTTTGCGAGCGACCTCTTCTTGATTGTGAAGAGTGGCTCTTGAAATGGTGCTTCCGGCTAAAAAAACAGGATCTAATTCTGCAACAGGCGTTAGAACGCCAGTTCTTCCCACTTGAACAGTAATTTCGTGAATGCGAGTACAAGCTTGCTCAGGCGCAAATTTATAGGCAACGGCAAAGCGAGGAGCTTTTCCAGTCACGCCAAGAAGATCGTGATATTTCAACTCATTCACTTTGATGACGATTCCATCGATCTCAAAGGGAAGTTTGTCTCTCTCTTTTTCAATTTTTTTGGCAAAAGCAACGATTTCTTCCACATTTTTGCATACAGCAAGATGTCCTGTTTTGGCTGTAGGAAATCCCCACTTTTTCAAAGTTTCATGGACCTCTTCTTGCATTTCAACCAATCCATCTTGTGCGATTCCATAAGCAACCAGGTTGAGCTTTCGCTTTGCCACCTCTTTCGGATCGAGCAATTTCAAAGACCCGGCAGCCGCATTTCGGGGGTTTGCAAAAAGTTCAAGTCCTTCATCTTCCCTCGCTTGATTCAGCGCATGAAATATATCGAGGCTCATATACACTTCCCCGCGCACTTCCATCACTTCAGGAAAGTGGCTTCCATGCAATTTCAAAGGGACCGATTTGATTGTTTTGATATTCGCCGTCACGTCATCGCCCATTTTGCCATTGCCTCGGGTGAGCGCATGAACAAGATGCCCCTTTTCATATCGCAAAGAGATCGAAGTGCCGTCCATTTTGAGTTCGCAGCAAAAAGTGGCCCGTTTTCCCTCTAAAAGCTTATCAACACGCTTCACAAAATCGGCCAGTTCTTCTTCCGAGTAGGTATTGTTGAGCGACATCATCGGGATAAGATGGGCTTTTTGCTTAAACCCTTCGGTAGGCCCTTCGCTCAGCCTTCTTGAGGGAGAATGGGGCAAAACTTGATCGGGATGCTCTCTCTCATAAGCGATAAGAGCGGCCATCATTCGGTCATACTCATAGTCGGAAATGACCGGCTTTGCCTCATCGAAATAGTGCTTATCATGCTCGATGAGCTCTTCAGCGAGCTGGATGTATTCCTGCTGATTTTTAGGCTTCATACTGCTGAATGAGTGTATCTTACCCCCACAACCCTGCGCAACAGAAATCTAATCCACTAACTATCAATAAATTAATTATATGATCAAAAAAATCAATACATTTGATATAATTAATACGCAAAAAAAATGGAACTTAAAAATGAGAATAGAATTCAACATAAAACCAGAAGAAGCTGAATCAGCGTATGAAATATTCAGTTGGATAGCCGGCAAAGCGGTCGATGCCGTAAAGGGAACTGCACAGGTCGTAAAAAACATAGTCAATGGAGGGATTGGAGATGTGCCTCCAGAAATGCTGCAAAGATGGCAGCAAGGGCTCAATAAACGAATTCCTGAGCCTCGAGTGAAATCATATGCAGAAAGAATGGTTCCTCCTGCCAATTGGACACCCCCGGCGCCCAATTTGATTCCGACCCTAATCAAACAAGGTTGGCTGAAAGAAAGCAGCAAAAATTTAGGACACGATTCTCTCACGAATCGCGTGACTCTTCTTCTGTTTCAGAAACAGGATGGTTCTGGTTGGACCATTCCCAAATACAATGTAAAAGAATCGTTGATAGCATCCCCTGAGTAAATATTCGCGGGCAGTATTTGCCCGCAATCAAAAGAGCTGCAATCCCGGTCGCATTCCGATAAATACGCAAAACACGATTGATCAACAGATCTTTTTCTACAGCATCTCGGAGATTCTTCACTCCGAAAAGCCTCATTTTGCAATCCTCCATTTCAATCCAAGGCAAAAGAAGATTCCGATATTTTGAAGAAGATCTAGCCAGCCGATCAAGCAGCGTCAATTTTTCAGCACTATAGCGGCTCAAAATCTCTTTGCAAAGAGCATCGATTTGACGAACGACTTCAGTCCGCGGCGCCTCATCGATGAGAGCTTCGTGAACCCCAATTGATTGAAGAGCAAAACCTAATCCCGCAACACCTGGAAGCTTTGAGACGCAAGCTGTCAAAGAAAGGATGCTTCCCAGCCCTGTCACCAAAAGCTGCCAATTCTTTCTTGTGCAGAATCGATATAATTGCTGCTCGAATTTCTCAAGCCTTGGAAAGATCTGTTCGGTGATCGTTTCCACTTTACAATTCGGACATAAGTTTGAGTATCTGCGCCAGCGCAAGAGGCATGATTTATGAATCGGATGTTTTTCTCCGCTTCCTTCATGAGCAACAACATCTGTTTGCTCTGAGCCGCGGCAGACTCCGCAAATCCAATCATTTTCAATTTTATTGCAAGGTAAATACCAGACAGTCATCACCCCTCCGAAAATGAAGCGATAAACGTATAGCAGTTAGGAAATAATTTTTTCAAATTCTACTTCAAAAATCTGAGTAGCTAGTGGGGCAAGAGCGATGCAAATCGCATCTTTTTCGATCCGAATTTCGCTATTTATCTGATTCGAGCCGCCATATTGTCCAGCATCAGTATTGAATACCTCTTGAACAGCTTTTACGCCTTTTAGAGGAACCCAATACTCTTTTTGGAATTCGGGAGTGAAATTGTGCACAATCGCCAATTTTTTGCCCTCTGCTTTTCTCAAATAGGAAATGACGCTGTGCTGCGCATCGGAAAAATCGATCCATTCATAGCCTTGCCAATCGAAATCGGCCGTCCATAATGGAGAGTGATTGAGATAAAAGTGATTGAGGTCGCGGACCATCTGGAAGATCCCGTTATGAAATGCAAACTGAAGCAAATGCCAATCGATATTCGATTTGCAGTCCCACTCATTCCAAGGAGCCACTTCAGAACCCATAAAGATTAGCTTTTTTCCCGGATGGCAGATCATATAACTATAAAGAAGGCGCACATTGGCAAATTTTTGCCAATCGGGACCGGGCATTTTATCAACAAGGCTCCGTTTTCCATGCACCACTTCATCATGAGAAAGGACGCACATGAACTTTTCCGAGAAAACATAAAGCATGCTAAAGGTGAGATCATTTTGATGGAATTTCCGGTAAATCGGGTCCCTGCTAAAATAGCGCAGCGTATCATTCATCCATCCCATATTCCACTTCAAATCGAAACCGAGTCCGTCTGCATGGGTCACGCCTGAGTAAGACGACGATTCTTCTGCGATCATCAAGGCGCCTGGGAAGCGTTCATGCACAATCGAATTGAGGTGTTTAATGAATTCGATAGCTTCGATGTTGAAATTGCTCCCATCCGGATTGGGGATCCATTCGCCAGCTTTTCGCCCATAATCGAGATAAACGAGAGAAGCGACTGCATCTACCCTGAGCCCGTCGATATGCATTTTATCGAGCCAAAATAAAGCACTAGCGATGAGGAAATTGGCCACTTCTTTGCGGCCGTAATTGAAAATAGCGGTTTGCCAGTGGGGGTGCATTCCTTTTCTGGGGTCTTCGTGCTCATAAAGGGCCGTTCCATCGAAGCGATTGAGCGAATAATCATCGGTTGGGAAGTGGGCAGGAACCCAGTCGAGGATCACTCCGATCCCCTCTTGATGCATGTGATCGACAAAAAACTGGAAATCTTCCGGCGTTCCGTAGCGGCTTGTTACTGCGAAAAATCCGGTCACTTGATATCCCCACGACTCATCGAGAGGATGCTCCATGATGGGCATCAATTCAACATGGGTAAATCCCATCTCCTTGCAATATTTCGCAAGGTCCACAGCAATTTCCCGATAGTTCGGAAATTCTTTTCCATACCATCTCCAAGAGCCCAGATGCACTTCATAGATATTCATCGGCCCATTGAGCGGGCGTTTCTTCCACTGTCCGTCCCGCCAAGGATAGGCGTTGATATCATAAACAATCGACGCAGTGAGAGGTCTTAGCTCTGAGAAAAATCCAAAAGGATCGCTCTTGACGCGCAAATATCCTTCTCGGGTCCTGATTTCAAACTTGTATTTTTCTCCCTGGCCTACGTCCGGCACAAAAAGTTCCCAAATACCAGAGCCGCCCATGCTGCGCATCGGGCAAAGTCTTCCATCCCAATGGTTGAAATCGGCAATGAGGGCAACGCCTGTTGCATTCGGCGCCCATACAGCAAACTGAGTTCCCCCATTTTTCACATTCGCGCCAAGGACGGAGTAAAGTCCGTAATGGCACCCTTTATTGAAAAAAAAGGTGTCCATCTCCCCAATTGTGGGCATTTGCGAATAGGGGTCGTGAGCTAACTTACCGCTTGGATAGTAAACGCGATAATCGCTTGGGCCGATGGTTTTTGAAGGAACATATTCAAAAAGGCCCAAATCATCGACTTTGACAGCTTCAACAATTTGACCGAGCACTTCTAGATAAATTTTGTCTGCGCCGGGCCGCCATAAACGGATCACTCCATTATGCAGGCCAAGAAATCGGTGGGGATCATAATGGCGTCCTTCAGCCAATAAGAGAAGATCGGGGGAGTCTTTACCCATCATGGTCATCATGCCCGAAGAGTAATGAAATCAGAAAATTGGTTCAATGCCGATCGTAATAGTTGCTGAAGAAATAGCTCCAGCCAGTGCCTGCGCCCGCGATCCAAACAAGCTCTCCGTAAAATTGAGAAATAGGCAATAATTTAAACCCAAAGTAAAGGGAGCTCAGTAATATAGATGCAGCCAGAATTGCAACTTTATTCTGCGGCCTCTGAAGAGTCTCCAAAGTTCTAGTGATTGGGCCTGGAGTGTCGAGCGTTACTTGCATTATTTTTCAAACCGGTCTAGATGGTAGGTTTTTCCTGCCTCTAATAACAGCGGTTCTCCTCTTTTGATTTTCTTTTTTTTGCTAATCCGGAATGTTTTGATCTCTTTTTGCAGCTCTACAATCACTTCTCCGGAAACCGCAGCGCGAATAACAGCCCTTCGGAGCAGCTTTTTAGACCATTCAAGATCGATTTCGCCAATTCCAGGAGCGATGAGTCCCACCATCCTTCCGGCATCAAACGAGATCGGCAAGTGAGGCAAAAAGGAAAGCCGCCTTTCATTTTGCCTAAAGAAAAGACTCCGGATCATTTTTGATCCCTCTTGAATGAGGAAAATGGGATTTCCTTTTGCGTCTCCTTCCGGAACAAATCCTTGATGCTGATCATCGACGAGCCTTGGAACGAGCATGTTTTTAAAACCTGCTTTGATAAAAGCCAATAGCGCCTCTTCCAGCTTCTCTCTTCCTTCGGGAAGGTTTAATAATACGGCCGTACCTGTAAGCGGCTGTGGAGCAACATGCGGAATTTTTTGCCCAAGATAAAAAAGAGTGGGCAAAATCTCTTTCAAATCGCCCCGCCTTTGAACAAGATCCCAATCTTGGGCTTTGTGGCTGCCCAAAGAAAGCCTTTCAAAACGGTTCATCGTTGATATCGCGTTTTCAGCTCTTATTTCGCCGTTTTTAAGAGGCCCCTTTTCCGACACAATCTGAAACCTATCGTCATGAGATTCAATCCGGAGGCGGAAATAGCCCTCCTTGGCTTTCCCAAAGACGTAAACACAATCTCTTTCAAGATCTTGCTGCAATGTGAATCCATGGACGGGGCCAGTGATTGCGATTTTCCATTCTTTGCCATTGATGCGCAAAAGCGTTGGAAATGCCTCAATCACTCCATTCGATTTTGGAATGACGCAGCTCATGCCGGGCGTATGAGAAAATGGTTTTAGTCTTGCGGCGATTTCAATCTTCATAACCCTACCAATCCATCGGGAACATTTTCGACCATGTGAACGTTGATTAAATCGTTCGGTTTGTGCTGGCCTGCAGGGACCCAAACGCGTAAGAAATTCGCCGTATGGCCCGAAATATATCCAGGTTTCGTTTCATTTTCTAAAAGAACTGGCATCGTACGCCCAACAAACCGATTTCTGAGCTCAAATGCGCTCCTTTCAGCAAGTCGCAAAAGCCTCTGCTTGCGCTCTCCAATCACATTTGCAGCCACTTTGTTTGGATAGAGGGCCGCTCGAGTCCTCTTGCGCACGCTATATGGAAACATATGCACTTTTGCAAATTTGACTCTATCTACAATCTCGAGCGTTTCTTCGAAATCGGCGTCGGTTTCTCCAGGAAAGCCGACGATGATATCGGTTGTCACAGTAAAGTCGGGATTTTTAGCCGTCATTTTTTCAACGGTATCGATGAAAATCTGCCGGGTATACTTGCGGTTCATTCTTTTGAGAGTGACATTCGATCCGGCCTGAAGAACAATGTGCATGCTGGGGCAAGTTGTTTTTCCATCCAAAACAGCGCTCGCTAAATCCTCATCGACTTCATCGGGGTCGATCGAAGAAATCCGGAGCCTTTCAAGACCAGGAATCTGATCGACGGCGCGCACTAAATCGGCGAGTCTGCCGCCGCCATCAAAATCGCCCACATTGATCCCTGTCAGAACAATTTCTTTATAGCCGTTTGAGATAAGGCCTTCTACTTCCCGGACCACATCGCCAATCTGCCGCGACCTGGATCTCCCTCTCACGTACGGGATAATGCAATAGGTGCAAAAGGCATTGCAGCCATCTTGCACTTTGACAAAAGCGCGGGTGTGGGCATCAAAGGCCTGAATATTGAATTCGGGAAGGTTTTCCTCTTCTGGAAACAAGGTTTCTACCAGATTTTCTTTCTCGCCATTCGGGATGATTCGGACCCTATCATCCATCAGCTTTAGAACATCGGGGGCGCTCTCCGCCATGCAGCCGGTCACCACCACTTTTGCCTTCGGATGGTCGCGCAAGGCAAGGCGCACCTCGTGCCTGGATGAGCTGTCGGCGCCCTCTGTCACGGTGCAGGTGTTGATGATGCAAAGATCTGCCTCCTCCCCCTCTTCCGCGGGGGTATACCCCATGCGGCGGAGCTGGTCGGTATATCCTTGTGATTCGTACTGGTTGGTGCGGCAGCCCAGCGTGGCTACTTTGAACTTTTTCATAGGGATCCATAATAGCAGGCCCTTTTCAAAAATCCAAGCTTTTGGATATGGAGTAAGGTATGCAAGCACCTTCAGAGACCAGCTTCGGGGCCATAACAGCAGCCATCTTCTTCGTACTCAACGCGACAGGACAAATTCCCCTGTTCATAGGCCTCCTTTCCAGGTTTGATCAGAAACGGCAAATCATGATCATTACCCGGGAACTCGTCATCGCCCTCATGATCCTGCTTCTCTTCACCTTCTTCGGAGACTTCATCCTCCATATTTTAGGAATTTCCCGAGCCATCATCGCCATAGCAGGCGGGGTGCTCCTTTTCCTAATCTCGCTCACAATGATCTTCCCCAAAGCCGCAGCCGACGATCTGCCAAAAGCCCTTACCCACGAACCGATGATCGTTCCGTTAGCTATCCCGATCATCACAGGGCCTGGAGCCATCTCGGCCGTCATGCTCTACGCCCATGATACGGGCAATCCCTTTCTCGTAGCCGGGGCCGCCATCACCGCATGGATCCCCTCCCTCATTATCCTGCTTCTCGGATCGACCATCAAGCAAATCCTTGGAGAAAAAGGACTTATAGCCGTTGAAAGGCTCGGCGGCATGTTAGTCTGTCTTCTTGGGACCCAGATGTTCACTAATGGGACCATGACCCTTGTAAAAGATTATTTTAATATCGCTATCTAATATAATTTTTTGTTATAATATTGCGACTTAATTACAAGGATCACTATTATGGCAGCAAGAATAGAACACGTTGTAGGCACCCCACTAGAAAACAATCGCGCAGAAGGTCAACAACCAACTGCATTTGTATTTCGCCAAGGGTATACATTTATTTACGCTGAAAGACAATATATTCCCTCCGCAGAATTTCGAGAGATTTTGAATACATGCGTACGCAACTTTGAAGGAATAGATGAAAGAATTAGAGACATTTTAACAAAAAATGGAATTATAAAAATTGAGAAAACCCTTCAAGATGGGCGTTTTTTAACATTCAGTCCAATGTTTAGAGGAGAATAATTATGGCATTTCCGGCACAAAAAATATGGTGCGCGAAAGGGTTCGATCCATTTTGGGCCTATCGCGATAAAAATGACAAACCTAATGAATATCTTTTTCATCAAGGCCATATTGCGTTCTACTCACCTAAAAGTCATATTCCTGCAGTGGACTTTTCCAAGATCATTAACCACTATTTATCAGGTCTTCATGATTGTGCAGAAATAGGCCGATTGGAAAAGAAATATAGCATTACAAAAGTTGTTGAATTTGATGACTTTAGCAGTCTTCTCGGGAAAGGGACAATTACAGGCGGCTCGCATCTAATGGATTTAGCTCCATCTAGAGTTCGAATCATTGATCGTTCAAACCACTAATCACAGAGCATTTTCAAGCTGACGGTCAGCATATCTTTATTTTTGTATCTCTGGACGATTTCCAGCTTTTCATTTTCAAATGTATGAATAAGAGGGTGATTGGGTCTAGATACAAAAATAGGAATGGAAAAATGATTTGGAGTCGCTTGGAAAATATCTATTCTCTCCTGCGTTGAAAACTGCGGATCGACTTCAGAAGCAAGATTCCGTTCAAAAATTTCTATATTGTCTTTACCAAATCCATAGAGCAATCCTAATGCCATATGGTTTTGGCTTAATTTCTCCCAGAATACAGAATGTGCGTCTTGCAATTCATAGACAACATGTTCAGGAGAGAAACCATTCCCAAATAAATTCTCAAATAGCAAATAGTTATTTTTCAGCACTTCCACTGTTTTTCTAATATGGATTAAGTAAATGCTGTCTGACACTTTAGTGAGAATGAATTTCTTCAAATGAAGACGGGGCTGAATTCTTGCCCATGTATCCCAAGCCTGATTAAGATCACCTGACATCTCTATTAGGTGCATTTTTTGTCTTAGATCTTCAGGCATTTCCTCTAGCATTCTTTGAGCTTCCTCTCTATTTAATCGAGGGGGCAATAATGCATCACAGATAGGCTTGCTGCCAAAAAGAACAAATACTCCGTGGTTATCAAACAATAGATAGCGAAAAAGAGGTTCTATTGCGGCTTTTTCCTCTGCACTTAAGTCAACTTTGTAATCTTCACGAAAACATCCCGACAAGAAAATAATGACAAAAATAAGTTTGCAATATACATTACTTTTTCTCAATTTAACCGATGAGGAGATCATGAAATCTACATTCCTTTATTTACTTCTCGCGCTAAGCCATGTTGCTTATGGATATCAACCATCATATCAACCACCAGAAAATGATCACAGTAAAACTCCCGAGAGCAAAGCAATATGCCGAATCATTGAGGAGCAACCTGAGTCCATTGCATTTTTCCATGACCACAAGTACTATCTGAAATCCGAACACATTAGAGTAACGCCTTCCGGAATTATTCTTTCAAATCTATCTTCTTCTATACCGCTTTCCAATTTGCACTCGAATGACGTAGGCTGTTATCTAGCGTCTGAGTTCAAAGAAAATCAGCAAGGGCCTGTTCTTATTCCTGTTATCTGCAAAAACTGTGGCACAGGATGGTTCTATTCCGACTTTCGAAAAGTGTGCCCCAAATGCAACACCCCTCCATAGGAGGGTTCATAAACTGCTATTCAGCTTTGACAAAGAGAAAATATAGCTGTTCATCTCGAGAATGAATTGACTCATTTCTTCTTGATTTTTGAAATTTTTACCATTTTCGGGTGAGTGAAAATGACGCACAAGTTCTTTGACATCAAATTTTATTCCTGCTTTTCGAAGCTTTGCACAACAATCATATCCAAATTTAATGTAACTATTTTTTAACTGCTTCTTGTGCCTTAGAATGAAGGGAAGAAAATCAGCAGGTTCTTTTAAAAAGGGACCCTTAAGAAAGTAATCAGGATCTTCTTCCGCGGCTGCAATATCAACGGGTTCGAAATTTCTCATAGATAATTCGATAGGCGGAAATAAAGTGTTCTCCTCGTTTCCCTCCTCAAAATCAATCAATTGGATATCCACCCGAACGGGTAAAGCATCAGGAAGAAGCCCGTAGCATAACTTTGGATGAATGTAAACCCTACGCTCTTCTTTACGCTTCATCCCGAGTAATGCATTTGAGATGCCAGGCATGATATTATTAAGCTCAATGTTTTTGATTGTTCCGCAATCAACTAATTGCCCATTGAGATCGTAAAGAGAAAACTGAAATGTTGCCCTTTCCATTTTAGTTGCAGGATTTCCTTTTCCTTGGAGCAAAACTTTATAATATAAATATTTCGGGATCAGTTGTATTATATTTGATTTTTCAGAAAGTTTACTCATAATATGATTGGACTTTTTCAGGCTGATATAACTGTCTATAACATCTGGATAAAAGTCCGCTTGACATTGGATAGCACCCCCTGCGTCATGGCATTTTACTCCATGTAAAAACCATTCAACAGCTTCATTTTTCGAAACAGCAGAATTTTTATTTCGATAATTTAATTCGGCATCGAGACAAGCCATGAATTTAGGAATGAAGACTTTTTCAGATGGAATGAACTGGCGGGGATTTTCATGCAATAGAATGCTCAGATCATTTGAAGTGTTTATAAAAAGTCGTTCAAGAATTCTACTTAAACAATTCCCCCCTTTTAAAACCTCAATTATCGATTTGCGATTATTCTCATATTTCGCAAGCAGCTGCAAAGTTTCTTCGGAATCAGGAATACAGGCAAAATGAGGTATCGAACACTCTTTGAAAGATTTAATTTCAGTAGATAATTTTAAAGAATCGTGAAGAGCCTGATATTCATTTTCAAGAGTAGCAAACCCTAATGAAGGCGAATGCTGCGATTGAATAAAAGACCTGTAGTTCCGAAAAGGGAAAATATTTCGTGATTCTCCTAGTTCACCTAACAAGTCCTCTTCTCTTGATCCCACTAGTGCATTTTGCGTTCCATACCCAAGAAGGATTCCTAGAAGCAGCTTGTTATTTTTAAGGATATCGTAAAACTGTTTGCCATTTGACAGCAACTCATTCAATAAGGAGTCGGAAGTTAACGTTCTTCCTAATATGTACTTAAATAGCGCAATGTTTTCATCAACAACTTTTAAAAAGGCTTCCCTATTAATAAAAACTAATAGACTGGAACCTTCTATGTCGCATACTATGACCGGAAATTTTTTGTTTGTGTTTTGATTGCTCAATTTTCGAAAAAATGCAACACCTTGCATTTCCACGACGCAGGACTTGTCACAGAAAATACTGGGGACACCAAAATTTCTAACGCTTTCAATGCAGAGTGGTTTATCCCCAAACAAAACATACCCTGCAAAAGAACCTAACAGTCTGTTGCAGAAATTTTCTAAATCTTCTCGTTCATTTGCGTTTAGACCTCGAATAAATTCATCAATTTTACTACTTGAAAATAAATTTACAACAAAAAGGATCAAAAGAAGAGTTATTTTCCTCATACTTTTTTGGCTTTATTCTTTAAATATTCGATAGCTAAGATGAATTGATTTGGGAGTAAAGCTTTGGCTTGGTAGTTACGTGCTTCAAAAGGGCACCCGTGATATTCGCAAAGAAAGCATACAATTTTTTGAGGATCATTTACATCTTTGGTTCTGTCAATAACTGCATATTTTGCGAAATGGTTATTATGACAAAGGGGTTTATCTTGATTTGAAAGCCAAGCTTTTTGACTTGAAAATGCCTTAACAACTGATGAGCAATGTTTTCTCAAATACCAATTAAAAGAATCATCATCAAATTGATAGGTTTCATAGCCTACGTTAGAAACAGCTTCTATACTCATTAAAATCCTCCATTTAGATCTGAAATAAGAGGGGAAACTTGTATCAAACCCAGACTATTCAGTCTATAAATTTTTTTCTATGATATAGTGAAAGACTTTCCGTTCCAGATGATGCGGAATTTCGATTTCAAGGAGAATGTCGTTCTCCTCGTATTCGCAAGTGATGACTTTGCCTTCCCTTTGGATTTCGCTGACAAGAGCATAGTGGCTTTGCGGGATGCGCAATTTGACCACTTTTCTCAAAAGCGAAACCTCTTGGATCATCCGGTCCATCAGCTCATCAAACCCGGTCCGATTCAGCGCTGAAATCTCGACGATTTTGGGGTATTTGATCCGCATCCGGTGCGCCATCATCCGGTCTTCAAGCCTGTCTACTTTATTCAAAACGGTAATCATAGGCCGGTCGATAGCTCCCAGTTCTTTCAATACTTCAAAGGTCGCATCGCCCTGAGTATCTGCATGCGGATTGCTTACATCGATTAAATGGATCAAAATATCGGCTTGGACCGCCTCTTCAAGCGTACTTCGGAAAGCGGCAACAAGCTGGTGGGGAATTTTTCGGATAAATCCTACTGTATCGATGAGCAAAATAGCTTGCTTATTTGGCAAAATGAATTTGCGGGTTGTTGGATCCAAAGTCGCAAAGAGCTTATCCTCAACAAGCACATCGGCATCAGTCAGCGCTTTTAAAAGCGTCGATTTCCCTGCATTCGTATACCCGACGATGGCAAATGTGGGGATGCGGGTTCTCTCTCTGAGCCGTCTTTGCGTTTGCCGCTGTTTTTTGACCGTTTCAAGTTCGCCTTGCAGTTTATCGATTTGCCGCCGGATGATGCGCCGGTCGATTTCGATCTGCTTTTCTCCTTCCCCTTTGACAGCCCCGCCGCCTGCGCCGCCCGATCTTTGCCTATGCAAGTGGGTCCATAAACGTCTCAGCCTTGGCATTTGGTATTGGCAGGTAGCCAATTCGATTTGGATTTTTGCCTCGCGAGTTTGCGCTCTTTGTCCAAAAACGCCCAAAATCAGCTCAGTCCGATCGATCACCACGCATTCAAAGATCTTTTCCAAATTGCGCTGCTGCTGAGGAGAAATCTCATCGTCAAAAACCACAAGATCGCAGCCATGTTCTTTGACCAGTTCCCGGATCTCTTCGACCTTGCCGCTGCCAAGAAATGTCCCTGCATCATAGGCCCGAATGGGGCAAGGCAATTTCAAAACCGTTTGGAGGCCATAGGTATCGCCCAAATTCTCCAATTCATCGAGCTGGTCTATGCAGACATTTTTCTCTTGCTTGTACGTGCCGACTAAGAGAGCTTTTCTTTGCCCCTCGACCAAATCGTGTAGCCTGCCATGGCCTTGTTTTGGCATAGCGATCAATTCGTGCATTGAAACTCCAGTGTGAGCCCATCGTATGCAATGTAAAATCCTGGCGGCAGCATTGCCTGCATCGCATCATGATCAAAAAAATGGCCCACGTGAGTGATGTATGTTTCATGAGCGCCGACCCATTTAGAAAAAGCGATAGCTTCCTCAAACGACAGATGGAAAGGCGATGCTTCAGGTCTAAGCGCGCTTAAAACCAGCTTACGCACTCCTTTCAAAGCAGTAAAAATGGTCTCTTCATATCTTTGGATGTCGGAAATGTAGGCAAACTCCCCCACTCTAAAGCCGCTCACTTTCATATTCGTTTGATAGAAATTGCAATACCCAATATCCAATCCCAAAAATTCAGCGACACCCATTTCATCATCGAAGGGAAAGAAATCGAATTTTGCGCTCAAACCATCAGCGTTAAAAAAATAGTAATATCGTTTTTTGATTTCCTCAAAGCTCTCTCGGGAAAGCATGCAAGGAAATGCCTTTTTTTGCCTCACATTGAAAATCCTGGCCTCATCGATCCCTGCAATGTGGTCGTAGTGGGTATGAGTGAGGAGCATTCCATCAACCGAATCGACGCCAAATTGAAGCGCTTGGCTTCTGAAATCGGGGCCGATATCGATTAGCAGGGCCTTGCCGGCGCAGCGAATGATCCCCGAGGGACGGTAGCGTCTATTCTTTGGCAATTTAGAGACGCAAACTTCGCACTTGCAGCCGATGACGGGGACTCCCGCCGATGCTCCAGTGCCTAAAAATTGAAAAGTTCCATTCATAAAAGGTCTATTATGCCTGAATCGACGTCTAACTGCAAGGCAGAGATGCCTGTGACTGTGATTTTATATTTACTAAATTGACGGCCGCATGGCATAAGTTTTAGTACTTTTTTGGAGTATAGGCATGGCATCAGGTGTTTCTAATGAGAGACCAGCAGGTTTTAATGACTTAGAGCCAGATCAAAAACGTAGGCGGGTTTCATCGGAAACAACACTAGATAATGCTGTAGACATGGCAGCTAAGGAAACATTGGGGTCTTCTACTATCCACACATCGGGGCAAAATTCTCCTTCTTTGGTTAGTCGTGTAACGATCTACGCTTCTTCAGCTTCCTCATTGGAGGAGGCTGTTCATCTCGATCCATTCGACTTAGAGAGAGGCCGACGCGAACAAGCTTTGAACTTACTTAATCGAGGGCGCTCTTTATTTGACCAGGAGGATCCGAGCCGGGGAGACTTAAAATCTGCGATCGAAGCTTTTCGACAAGCCTCCGTTCTCGATATTTCTGACACAACGCTCAAAGCTAATATCTTATTATGGCTGGGCATTTCTTTATTAAACCAGGATCATGTGAGCGAGGAGGACGCAAGATCTGCGATCGGAGCTTTTCGACAAGCTTCCGCTCTCAATATCTCTGAGACGGATCTCAAAGTGGAAATCTGGGAATGGCTGGGCATGGCATTAAGAGACGATGGCAACGATTTGGATGGAGCGATCGTTGCTTTTCGAAAATCGTGCGCGCATGCAATCGGTAACAACCTTTACAAATCGCTAAAGTGGACCAATCTGGGCAATGCCTTGAAGCAACGCTGTAAAGAAGGCGATTTGGACGAAGCAATAAATGCTTATCAAATAGCCTGCGCCCTCTCGTCCAAAACCCTCGACCCGCTTGACATAATCCCAATTTGGAACAATCTAGGCAATGCGTTTTTAAAACGCGATCAGCCCGGCGATTTGGACGGAGCGATTGATGCTTTTCAAAAAGCCAGTGCGCTCGATTGCCCTTTAACGCTTCTCAAATTGGCCTGTTTGGACAATCTCGCCTTTGCTCTAGAGAAACGCAATCAGCCTGGCGACTTGGACAAAGCGATCGAAGCTTATGAACAAGCCTCTTTGATCGAAATCGATGACTTGACCCACCAATCCATACGATGGAACAATCTGGCATATGCTTTATCTACACGCGGTAAGCCAGAAGATCTCATTAAAGCAGCCAAATTACTACAAGAGCACTTGCTCACAATGACTCCTCTGAGTGAAAAAATGCGGGCGCTCAGTACTTTACAAGCGATTTTCAATCATCCTGTTGACACGTTCCGATTGCAGGAGATCGTTGAATAGCAAGACAATCTTTCTCGATATAGAATCGCGTAAAGAACAACAAAAGATTCGAATGATATGCATGATGCAGGGAGGCCCTGCAACCCAGAATTATAAGATTCGGGACATCCCCGACATACCTATCATTAGCAACGCATCGAAGCGTCATCTTCAGGCGCGCTTTGCGCCGTTATTTTATTTTCCTGCCGTATCTGAGGACATCCTTGCATTAACCGATAATTCTATCTGGATGTGATTGTCTAAAGCAGTTTGTTCTAGGTTTTTGGCTGCTTGTTCGCGCTCGCTTTGAGTCTCTTTTAGTTGCCCCTCCAACATGTCAGAAAAGAGCGTAGGCCCGCCGCTTAAAGCCAAATCCTTTTCCTTCATCTCTAAGCCAAATCGATCCTCATAAATTGCTGAGGCGAACGCCTCCATCGCTCTAACAACTTTAGCTATTTTTTCTTTTGTGAAGTTTTCAGGATCTGCCTTCAAACTCAAGCGAAACGATGAATTAATTACCAAAAATCTGAAAAATGCCTGCAAATGGCACCGAAACACTTCATCTACATGTTCTGACTTTAAATTTTCAGAAAAAGTCGGAACCACTTGCGGAATCGTCATTCCGTTTCTCTGGAGATTTCTTAAATTGACAGTAAAATACGCAGACATTTGCCCCCTAATATTTTTACAAAACCCAAAACCCAACTCCTATTCCCGCTTTTCTGCAGATTTCATACATCCGAATATACGCGAGAAAAATTTCTCTATCGATGTTTCGAATCTGGCAGAACATTGAATCTGTAAAAAGAGTCGGATACGCGTTTCGGTTCAAGTCCTCATCGATCAGTGCAACCGCGTTTCTCTTCTCAATAATTTTTTCTGCAAAAACATCTAGAGAAGCAACCACTTGGGCAACTTTTTCCAGACTCAAGTTTTCTGTGGGCCCAGTTAAATGAATTTCAGAAGATCGTACTGCTAACATAAAAGAATGAAAAAACTTCATATGCTTTTGCATAATTTGATCGACTCGTGCGGCTGAAATGCCAACAAAAGAAGTGACCAGCTGTTGGCATCGAAAACCATTTTGGAGAATTTCAGCTAAAGAAATGCTGATATTTGCAATCATATTCTACCTAGATCCAAGGGTTACAAAAACACCCCTTTCAGATTTCAGTTTATTGAGCTCTTGATCCCATCCTTCAGCCGCTTTTTGACACGCATTTGATTCTTTATCCATCATATCGCCGAAAATCGTTGGCTGATTTCCATTCAAAGCTTCATCCATCATTTTCAATCTAAAGAATTCGTTGCGATCAAGAGAGGATCTGGCAAAATTCGCAAACGCTTGAATCAGTTTATCAATATCCTGATTTGTAAATTCGGGCTTAACGTTGAAGCTAACTCTTGGAATCTTCAAATCTAAAAAGAGCCATGAGAAAATCCGCGCATGTTTTTGGAAAAGTTCGCGGACTCGATCGGCCGGAATCGTTAATGAATGCCTTGCGGAAATTTTAGGAGGCAGCAGCCCTGCTTCATCGGCTCGGCATGAATACGTGATCCGTACAGTCATAAGACCCCCTCAGAAAAAATTTTAACGGGAAATCTTATGCTTCTCAAATGTCAGAAGCAAGAAGTTTTGCAAAAAGAGAGTGGTAAATGAGGCCTCGCGAACCAAATCCGGTCAGCACCCAAGTTTTGGAACCGATCTTTTGAAGGATCGGCTTGTATCCTACTTTAGGAGAGATCCGCACTCCTGTTAAAACATCCAGGATCTTAAACTCTTTGGCTGGCGGATAGAATTTGGCAACCTGGTCTATCAGAGCAAGCGCTTTTTGAGGGTCAGGTTTTTCTGTGTGTTCATATGTAGAACCGACAAGGCAAATTCCTGGCTCCTCGGTCGGAGTAATATGCCCTTGTCCGAGAAGGCTCACGGTTAAGGGTTCATTGCATCTGCAGATGAGACACTGTCCGATCGTTTTTTTAAGAGGGAGGTTTGCCCAAGCAAGACTTTCTGCGCCGGTGGTCAAAACAATGCGGTCAAAAGTTGCAAGCTCTTCCAAACTATGCACCCACTTCTGGATGAAAGTGGCTTTTGAACAGGCCTTTTTTAATCCCGCTAAATACTTTTTAGAAAAGACCGTAATTCCTTCCGGGATCAACCGCTCTTCGCCCTCGATGAAACGGAGTATGCCGTTCCGAAGGAAAGTATCGGAACCTGCTATTTCGAGTAGCTCAGTGGCAGACTCCATCCCCTCTTGCCAATTCCATGTTGGGATCGCTTTACGTCCAGGAGCAGGGTGGAGAAGACCGGTCGAAACATGGGAAGCGCCAAGACCTCCATCAAAAACGGTAACGTCATGATTTTTTTGGAGCAAATGCCATGCAGCTGCAAGTCCAACATATCCAGCTCCAACGATCGCGATATTCATGGGCTTGTTTTGGGATGCAGAAGCTGATAGCTCTCAGCTGCGAAATTAAAGAAAAAGATGACAGCCGGGGTCAAGACTGCTGCAAAAGGGACCATGGTGAAAAACCAAGACATCGCAATTGAGAGCGGTTTTTCAGGAGAGGCATTTGCGAGAAGAGCCGATAAAGTGAGCAGGCCTACAACAAGCAAGATGGGAGCCAGAGCCAGGAGGAAAAGGCTGATGCTGCTAAGGATGCGGCCTTGAAAAAGTCCCACCACCCTCTTTGCCAAAGAAGTTCTTTTAAACGGCTGAAAAGCCGCCGCAGGAGCTACGAAAAAGAGAAGGCCCAGATTGAAAAGACAAAGGAGCAACGATCCAAAAATGAGCAGGAAAGGGCCAAAAGCTAGTACCACAGAGAAAAAATCGCCAATGCCAGGAATTTCCCGAAGGAGAAAGAAGAGACCGAGCGCAATCCAAAGGAGCAAGTAGGCCAAAATGGGAGGAATTGCCAAGTAGGAGGTCCCCATGATGAGATCGACTGATCCCGCAATGAGACGCCTAAAACCTAAATGGAGCTGCTTCACTTCATGGATGTGAATCCGGATGAGGAGCACGCCCAAAGCAAGAAGAACTCCGGAAGAGAGCAAAATGGGCAGGAAAGCCAAGCTCATAGCGATCCAGTCGCTTGCTTCAAATGCAACAGCCCGGCAAAAAACAACAAGGATCCCGCACAAAACTAAAACAGGAAAAGTTAGCATCATCTTTTTTTTTGAAAATGATAATGCCACCGCCCTCGAAAACGATTTCTCAACATCTGCCCAATTCATAAAAATATTGACCTTGAGTTTGGAGTTCGATTATACTTAATACAAGTTTAGAGTCCAACATGAAAATCTAACACTTTCCTCATCATTTGCCAGCCTCTCTAGAAGGGGTCCGCCATCCACCTGAAGAATTCTTCAGGGCATAATATATATATCCCGAGTTTCTATGAAGACACTGATCCAAGTTCAGTCAGTGAAGAAACATTATCAGACAAAGGCGGCGCTTAAAGGCGTCTCTTTTGAGTTAAAGTCAGGGGAAATTTTCGGCCTTCTCGGTGTGAACGGAGCAGGCAAAACAACCCTTTCTTCAATCATCGCGGGGCTTCATCCCCCAACATCCGGCGACATCCTTTTTGAAGGCAAATCGATCTATGAAGACATCGTCTCATACCGAGGCATTGTGGGATTTTGCCCGCAAAAACCGAATCTAGATCTTTCTCTGACGTTGGAGGAAAATCTCCTTTTTGCCGGCCGCTACCAAAGAATGAAACCGGAGCTCATCCGCGCTCGCACCAAAGAGCTGATGGATCAATTCCATCTGCATGAATATGCGAACGAAAAAGCATCGGTGCTTTCAGGCGGCTACAAACAGCGCTTTCTCATCGCGAGAACGCTTTTGCATGCGCCGAAATTGATCATCCTCGATGAACCGACTGTGGGCCTCGATCCGCACATCCGCCGCCAGCTTTGGGATCAGATCCGGGAACTGAAGAAAAGCGGTTCGACGATCCTCCTCACGACCCACTATCTCGATGAAGCTGAATATCTTTCGGACCGAGTCTGCATCATCGATGCAGGCACTGTTAAAACGATCGACACTCCAGACAATTTGAAAAAATTGCATCAAATGCACCGTCTGGAAGACGTATTCATCAAACTTTTGCAAGAGTCAGATTATGTTGCAAAATAGCCTTACCGTTTATCATTTGATTTGCCGAGACCTTCGGGTCTTCAAGGGAGAATTTTGGGGGAAGTTGATCAACACTTCTCTCCTCATGTTCACAACGATCACGATTTTCGGATATTTTCTTCCCTCTTATGGACTTGAATCAGATTATGGCTCCTTCCTGCTCGTCGGAGTCATTGCTGGATTTGGTTTTTTTGAGGTAATGGGAAAAGTCAGCGTCATGCTTGCCGATATCGAGGGAGACAAGTCGATTCTTTATCTCTTGAGCCTTCCAATTCCTTCATGGATGGTTTTTTCCTATTTTGGCATTTCTTGGGCGATCCTTTCATCGCTCTTGAGCCTTCTCATGTTCCCTCTTGGGAAAATGCTTCTCTTCAACGAATTTTCGTTAACGAAGTTCAATCTCATTGAGTTGCCGCTGATTTTCATTTTGAGCAATCTATTTTTCGGATTTTTTGCTCTTTGGCTCTCAGCGATCCTGAAAAACATGAGCAGCTTGACGCACCTTTTCGTGCGTGTCATCAACCCAATGTACAGTTTTGGGGGCTGGTGGTATTCTTACGCCGCTATTGCAAAGCTGTATCCAACTTTGGGTTACTTTCATTTAATCAACCCCCTCCTCTATGTGATGGAAGGGATGCGCGCAGCCACTCTCGGCCAGGAGGGATATCTCCCATTCTGGACCAGTTTCAGCGCGCTTTCTGCTTTCACCGCATTTTTTGCATGGGATGCAATCCGCAGGCTCCAAAGGAGATTAGACTGTGTATAATTTAAGCGTAAAAAACCTCACTAAAGTGTATGGCAAAAAAAAGCCCTACACCGCAGTAGACGGCATTTCCTTCGACTTGAGTCCGGGAGAAATTCTCGGACTCCTTGGACCAAATGGTTCGGGGAAAACAACCACGATCCAGATGCTGCTAGGCACTTTGACTGCAACATCGGGCTCCATTCTCTATTTCGGAAAAGACTTCTTCCAGCATCGATCCGAAGTTTTGCAATCGGTATCGTTTGCGAGCACCTACACAAGCCTTCCGTACATCCTAACTGTACGGGAAAACCTAAAATGTTTTGGACTCTACTATGGAATCACCGATTTCGAAAAACGGACCGATCCATTGCTGGAGCGGTTTGGGATTATGGATAAAAAACATTCTCCCATTTCCTCGCTCTCTGCAGGACAAATCACCCGTCTCATGTTGGTGAAAGCTTTCTTCACGAATCCGAAAGTAGTGCTCCTCGACGAGCCTACCGCATCGCTCGACCCCGATGTTTCTCAAGAGGTGTGCAAATTCCTCTTAGAAGAAAGGGATCGTACAGGGCTTTCCATTTTGTTTACCTCCCACAAAATGGAAGAAGTGGCCGAACTTTGCGATCGAACTATCTTCCTTAAAAAAGGAAAAATCATCGCAGACGACTTGCCAGAAAACCTTGCGCGAAGCGTTTCGCTCTACCAGCTCCGCCTCACCATCACCGACGGAATGAAGCGAACTGTTGCCCTCGCAGAAAAACACAAACTGACCTATCAGCTTGAACACCGGGCCATTTCTCTCTCCTTGGACGAGAAAATAATCCCTGGTTTTCTCAATGAGCTGATGCAAGCAGGCGTCTCTTACGCCAGCATCCAAATCCAGGAACCCTCTTTAGAGGACTACTTCCTTAAAATTGCAGAGAAAACACTATGAACTTCTACCGGATTTACGGCGTATTCTTACGGTACTTCTTTGTTGCCAAAAAAGGGATCCATCAGCTCTCCGATCTCTTCTACTGGCCGCTCGTCGACATTTTGCTTTGGGGCCTTTCATCCTACTGGATCCAAAGGCAAAGCCATGTTGAATCGCTCCCTCTCGTCTTGATGACGGGCCTAATCTTCTGGCAAATCGCTTGGCGCGGCTCAGTGGATATTTCGGTAAGCCTTTTGCAAGAGTTTTGGCACCGCAACCTAGTCAATCTTTTCTCCACGCCTCTAAAAATCTCCGAATGGATTGCAGGACTGATTCTCGTCTCTCTTTGCAAACTCGTCATCACCATCACGTTTGGCGCCCTTATGGTCTACCTACTCTTTTCGCTCAACGTGTTTACGGTGGGCTGGGCATTTATTCCATTTGCTGCATCCCTGCTTGTTTTCGGCTGGTCGCTTTCATTTCTCTCTTCCAGCATGATCATCTATTGGGGAAGCAAAGTGGAAATGTTTGCGTGGATGATTGCATTCCTATTTGCTCCATTCAGTTCGGTTTTTTATCCTCTCGATGTTCTTCCCGGATGGGCGCAATCGATTGCGCTTTGCATGCCGACGACCTACATCTTTGAAGGGATGAGATCGATTCTGACGACCGATACTTTCCCTGCACATTATTTTTGGATCAGCATAGCGCTTAATATCATTTATCTGACCGCTTCGGTATCGATCTTCAAAATGATGTTTGAAAAAACAAGGAGGAAGGGACTTTCCCGTTTGGAATAATTCATCAAATTTGATAAAAATAATTTAGATGAATGCTTGGCTTCGCTGTCTTTTTCCAGTCCTGCCCGTCTTTCTTTGCGCATTGCCGCAAAACGGCCAAATCGTGCAAGGACTCGGGCAAATTGAATATGCAGACAGCGAAGTTTCTATCCGCTCGGATGAAAATATTTGGATCGATTGGCAAAATTTTTCCCTCGATGCAAATGAGCAGGTGATTTTTTCCCAAAAGGACGCCTCTTCCATCGCATTGAATCGGGTCCTAACATCTGAGCCCAGCGCTCTATTTGGAAGAATCCAATCGAATGGACAAGTCGTTTTAATCAATCCAAATGGACTCATTGTCGGAAAAGAGGCTCGCATTGATACAGCCTCATTTATCGCTTCGGCCTTGCCACTAAATACGGATGTTTACAAATCCTCGCACAAAATCGCTTTCCTAGAACATCGCGGTAGCAAGATCGAGTGGGAAGGAAAGATCCGATGTCCGAAAGGCGAAATCGTTCTTGCAGCAGAAGAAATTGCAATTCTCGGAAAAGCACAGATAGATGTTTCCTGCCCATCTGGCGGAGGACGCATCTTCATCGGAAGCAAAGAGGACTTTCCGAAAGCTCAAAGAATATGGCTCGGCCCTCAAGCGACTCTTTCAGCCAATGCAGAGCATGCTGGCAATGGCGGAGAAGTCATCCTCTGGAGCCATGAACATACAGCCGTCTACGGTTTGATTAGCGCAACAGGAGGCTCTCTCAACGGAGATGGCGGATTCATCGACGTTTCTTCGCCTAAACATCTAAATATGGCCGGCCTTGCCGATACGCGCGCGCCATACGGTAAAACTGGAAAATTACTTCTAGATCCATCGCAAATTGACATTGGCACCTATGGAATGCCAGCGCCTCCCCTCACTTCAGTTTACGACCCGCCAGGGCCGACCGCCACTGTCGATGCAACGCAACTCGGCACTCTTCTTGGCATGACCGATGTCTTCATCACAACAGCTGGAGGATCAGGCGGCAATGGACAAATCACCGTTTCTTCGCCCGTTACATGGGCAATGCCGACCAAACTCACTTTGAGCGCTACCAACGAATTGATCATCAATGCCGATATCAAACCCACTGCTGGAGGAACTCTCGAATTCAATTCGGCAAATGGCAATGTCAGAATACAAGCCACCCCTTCTCAATCAGCTGTAGTCGAAATTACTGGAGGCCCCATCACGGGAACTTCAATCGCCGTGAACGCACCAAATGGCGTCCTCTATATGAGCTCTCAGCCTGGGTTTAAAAGTCAATTGCACTCGTTAGATTCAACTTCCAGCGGGGACTTCATCATTGAGACCAAAGGGGTTCAAATGGTCGTGAATTCAACACCCGGCTCTCCAAGCAATATTGAAATTCAAACCTTTAGAGGCGATTTGCATTTTATTTTGGATGGCGACTTCTACATTCAGGCCAGTTCCGGAAATTCAATGACACTTCTCGGCAGCGCGAATGTCGTCGCAGGAAAAGATTTCGCGAATACTTTTTATGGCGGCTCCATATTTGTCCAAGCCCGCAACCTCATCATTGATGCAAGACAATCTCTCTTGGGTAATGGAAACGGGAGTTTTCAATCTGCACAAGTTCTTCCAATAAGTACCGGCGATATCAATATGACGCTCACAGGTAGCGCTTATCTATTTGGAGGCCCTGGAGAGAATTCTAACGCGAGCATTTTCGCTGCAGGAGGAGGCGCCTTGAATTTCTCTGTCAATGGCGATTTAACTTTAATTTCTACAGCGGTCAATCCTGTAAACAGTCTTTCCGTTGCATTTATAGGAACTAATTTCTTTTCTTCAGGAGGAGGCCCACTGAATGTCCAAGTAGGAGGAGATCTCTTCATGCAAGGAGGTTCTCCATCAGCCAATCCTGGAGTATTTACTCTCGCTGCGCTTGTAGGTGGGTCAGATACACGGATCATCGTCAATGGCAGCGCTACTTTGCGATCTGGTTCTCCGGGAGTTTCTGCTAATTGCGGCGCTGTCATTCGTGGATTTTCAGGACCTGTTTATTTCTCAGCAAATTCGCTCACAATGTCCGGAACCGCTCTTGGAGGAAACGCTTCGATCCTTTCAGCTGCAAACACAACAGCGATCTCTCAGGGAAATATTTCGACAAATTTGGGTACGATCTCAGGTTTGGCTGATACCTATATCGAATCGGTATCTGGCGCAATCAACGCGATCGATTCAACCTTTGCTGGAACCAATGGCTTTTTGACCATGCTGGCGCCTCAATCGATCTTCTTCGACCCGACAACGCTCACTGCAACGACTGGAATTTTCGTTAAAGCCGGGGTTGATATTTCCTTCATCAACAACTCTTCTGCAACGACCACGGCAGGTCCAATTACACTCGTCGTAGACGATCAATTCCCCGCTCCCCCTCAAATTGGCCCCGGACGATTCGTGATTGATTCGACAAGCTTTATCAATGCAAATCAATTTCCGATTTCCATTTATACCGCAAGGCAGCAGCTCAATTCGATCAGCCCATTCGCGACATTCAATGGCGCATTCTTTGTTGCAGGAACTCTATACATCGATTCGCTAGAGGAAATTTGGTGCACCTATTTTCCGACGCAGCTTCTTCCAGCCGTCCCTTTCAAAATCTCTTATAAGGACTGTCTGAGCGCAGCTTTACAAAGCGCAACCCTCATCGTCGATGAATTCCTTGAAGGAATGCATCCTGCAGATGAATATCTGGGCTGGTGTGAAAGATTTACAATCGAAAGACTGGGCGAAGACGAAAAACGAACCTATTCGATAAGCCGTCGCAAACTCCAATTCATCAACCATCCAAAAACTTGGACAGCCCTGATCCACTTCATTCCTAAATCAGAATAAGCGCGACCCGTTTGGGACGCCAAGGGTAGGCTGCAGAAGGACGACGTGTCCCTCTGCATCTGGCAAGCCCAAAGTCAACACCTCGGAAAAGAATTTCCCGATCTGCTTCGGAGGAAAATTCACAACCGCAATCACCTGTCTTCCAACGAGATCTTCTTTGCGGTAGTGGTGCGTGATTTGAGCAGAGGAGCGTTTTACACCGAGATCTCCAAAATCGATCTCCAGTTTAAAAGCCGGCTTTCGGGCTTCCGGAAAATCATGGACTGCCAAGATCGTTCCAACCCGAATGTCTACTTTTTGGAAATCTGCAAATGCAATCGGCTCCATCTTTTATTCCTTTTTTTCTTCATCTTGGGGGGCTAGACTTTGAATCGCTTCTAAGCTCGCACGAACAATATCTGGATCTGCATTTAAACGATACGCTCTAATCAGGTAAGCTCCCTGCTGGACTGAAAAAATGCGATTTTGAATGCCGTACAAGATAATCTCCTTGGCAAACTGAGGCGCCAATCTTTCCTTCTCAGCTATATCCAGATCAAACATAAGATTATTTTTCTTTGGATATTCTTGCAGTTTATGCCTGATTAGCGCCCCCACAGTGATCCGAGCCTGATCGATAGGATCATCGAGAGGAATTTCTTTAAGCACCTTGCCAATCACGTGTAATCGATATTGGAGCAATTCACCTCTCTGATAAAAATTCTCTACAATTTTTCTTCCGAATTGTTTCAGTCTTTCTCGAAGGCTTTCATCTGCAGCATCCAAACTCACATCAGAAAATGCATTGAGTTTCTGAGAGCTGCCATTATCCAGAATGCCATCCCCAAAGAACTGTCCTGAGCTATTTCCTCTCAGACCATATCGACCAGAGATAAAAGCTCCTCCGCCATGGTTTTTCTGATGAGCAAAACCTTGAGCGCGCATCTGGGCGAGTCCTGAAACGCCTTCTTCTACAGATTCACGATCCACAAGTTTGGCGGCTTCCGTATCAATATGTTCCAAAATACTGCATTCAAGACCCATCGCCTCTGCCTTCATGCAGCTCTTGATTTGCTCATAAAATTGGTCTTGAGCGTCATCATTTCCTTTGAGGCCAATCATTTGATCCACGAAAAACTGGAGATCTGCATTATCTGGGTCTAAATCCAATACATCCTTTCGATGTTTTTCCAATTTCACCACTAATCCCTTCAATGCATGGATTCCTATGTTGCGAGGAACTCCTCCGTCAAATGACTTAAGAAGGTTTATTAAGCCCTGAGGGAATTGCATGATAAAAGGATGGGTGTATTGATAATCAGGGTTTTTCATCACAAGGCTATATAACGTTGTGCATCCCCTAAAAATTTTTCCGCTTAAAACAGGCTCTACATGTGTTGAGTTCGGGAAATATTTTCTCGCAACCGCCCCAACATGTTTCATCAACTCTGCAAATCCTCGATTTTCATTTGAAATTCCGACAATGCGTTTCAATAAGTCGCTCGTTGCTTGCTCTCGATAAGAATGTTTGATCGCATTCACAGCCACAGCCATACATCGATTCGCCTCTCGAATCAGCTCTCTATTTTGATCAATCCCATTTTCGTTTTTCACTTGGCTTAATTCGACGACTGCGTTTTTAACATTATCAGCATTGTTAAAGTCAGCATTTTCGCAAAAAAATTGGTAGAGTTGCACAACATCGCGTAACGTAACATTCATAAATATATCCTTTAAATTTTTCGAGACCGAATATTTTATGAGAAGCGGGAAATTATAGTCCATGCTATAATTGGAGCGGTGATTTATGAAGATGATTTTCCTTACTCTCCTTTGCAATATTCTGTTATTTGGGAATGAGATGACTCAAAAACAAGTTGCGGTTGTCTTTGATTTCGGCGGAGTGCTCACACATGAGCCGAATAAAGCTGCAATCGTTCAATTCCTGCAAGATACCTTCGCCTTAAACAGCGAAGAATTCGAGCAAGTAAATCTTCTCAAAAGACAAGCGGTCAAAATGGGCAAGACCGACGAAGAGTTTTGGCTTAAATATGCGGAAGAAAATGAAATCCAGCTTCCCGAAAATTGGGCAAAATCGTTCAAAACTGTCATGAAAGACAATCTCGGAGCAAATCCCCGCATGTTTGAACTTGTCAGTCAGATCAAAGAAACGAACACTCAGGTAGCTCTCTTTTCCAATATCGATCAGCGGCTTGCCAACCTCATTCGAGAATTTGGATTCTACGACCCGTTCGATCCTTGCATTCTTTCTTGTGAAATCATGTGCAAAAAGCCAGATCCCGAAGCTTATGCAATCCTCATCGAACGGATCGGACTTCCTCCCGAGCAAATCATTTTCATAGACGACAAGCTGGAAAACATAGAGGCCGCAAGGGCGCTTGGAATAGATGGCATCCATTTCCAGTCTGTCGATCAAATCAAAGCTGAATTATCGCAAAGAAAAGTGGTTCCTTTTTAGGCAGCTCGAAGCTATAATAGCGCCGCTATGCAAATCTTTCCTGTTGACAGACAATGGGTTTACACCTATGTCCTTGAGCCTTATGCCCAAGGCTGCGAGTATTTAGATCTTTTTTGGAAAGGGGTTGATCGATCTTTAGAGCAAAACCCCCTCTCTTTAACTGAAAGAATTGTTTATCTTATCGAGGGCACCGCCCTGATGCTTCCCTTTGTCAATTCGATCATATGGATTGCCCTGCAAACGTTTGGCAGCCCGCAAAAATTGGCCGATCCTTTCTGCCCCGAAATCGATGAGATTGAAGAGATTCTTCCGCCTCCTGAAATCATCGTTCACAGACCAGATGGCCGAATCCCTGAAGGACCTGTCGAGCATTTTGGATATATTGAAACAATTAACAATAATCCAATCCGAACAGCTTGGACAGTCGAAACATTTCCCGATGTTCTTGTCGCAACGCAGAACGCTCTCGAATTTTCTACTTCTTCGCTTTACAACCCTAATCTGAGTTTGCGCGAGCTTCATTATCAATACGGCGGCAAAAAAGTGGATCTTGTACGACGCAATATGGATTGCGCCGCGCAAGTTGAAGTTTCGATTGCCGAAGGGCAAAACCCGCCCGTCAGAACCTATTTAGACTTGCCTCAAGATGGAAGGCCTTGGATCCAACAAAGGGCAATTGGATTCAGACCGTTTATTTTATCCAATGACCAGGAACTAGAATTTTACGGCGTGGTTCCCGATTATCCTCCATTGATTGGCTGGATATTAAGGTGGCTTGAACCAACTCCTTTTGTCATGAAATTCAAACTGACCAAACTGGGATTGGAAGATGTGGACGGAATGGGGAGACTACTGAAAGCCGAGCTGACTTCAATGAAAGGCTGGCCTTACAATACCGCAAAAAGCGAACTGTGGTTTGATCCTGCGACAGGTCATTTGCGAAAGTTCGTAGATACAGGAACTTTCATTCCTACGAAGACCGGAAGAATTGTCCAAAATAATCCGTTGCCCGCACCAGCGCATCCGTGATACCCGGCTCGCTTGCCGCGTGGCCTGCATCTTTAATGATCTCAAGTTCAGCAGACGGCCAAGCTTTATGCAATTCCCAAGCGCTCTCCATAGGGCAAACGATATCGTAGCGTCCTTGCACGATGATTCCGGGAATATTTTTGATTGCGTGAGCATGCTCGATAAGCCAATTGTCGGTTTTGAAAAAGCAGTTGTTCACAAAGTAATGGCACTCCACCCGAGCTAAGGCATCTGCATGGCTATCTTCAGTAAATTGCAAAAAGAGATTCGGATCGAAAATGAGTTTTAACGCAGCACCTTCCCACCCCGACCAAGCAGAAGCAGCCCGTTTGCGGATTGCAGGATCTGGCGAAGTGAGCCTCCGGTAATAAGCTTGCATGAGATCCCCCCGTTCATTTGCAGGGATTGGATCGAGATACTTTTCCCATTCATCTGGGAAAATATGATGCGCGCCAAATTGATAAAACCATCTCAGTTCTTTAGGCCGGCCGAGAAATATACCGCGTAAAACGAGAGCCAGGACTTTGCTGGGATGTGTTTCTGCATAAGCCAAAGAAAGAGTGCTTCCCCAAGATCCGCCAAACACAACCCATTTTTCGATTTTGAGGTGTTCTCTCAGTTTTTCAATGTCTTCAACCAAATGCCAAGTCGTATTGTCTTGTAAACTCGAATGGGGCTTGCTTTTGCCGCAGCCTCTTTGATCCATGAGTACAATTCGGTAGAGAGAAGGATCAAAATAACTTCGGTGGCTTGCTTCTGTTCCAGAACCTGGACCGCCATGTAGGAAAATAACCGGCACGCCGCGCGGGTTGCCGCTCTCTTCCCAGTATAATTCATGGCCAGGCACTTCGATATACCCAGTTCGGTTGGGTTCAATCGGTGGATATTTGGTTCTCATTTTCTCGCTTTGTAGAAGTAAAGAGGCCTTACAATCGGAGTTCCTTTTCCTCCGCGGGCCTCTAATCTTTCGTAAACAATTTGAATCGCGATTCCAACCGTTCTAGACAATCCGAAGAGGACTGTATAATAGTCGGGATATGGAAATCCGGCCGCCATCAGCATGGAACCGGTAATGGCATCAATATTCGGGTATGGATCGGAAATTTTGGGATTTTCTTTCAGCACTTTAGCCCCTTCCGTTCTTAAAAGAAGGGCAATTTTTACAAGAGGATGATTTGGGAAATGTTTTTGGCAATAGTTATAGCAAACAGTTGCCCGGGCATCTTCAACGCGTAAGACCGCATGGCCAAAGCCGTAGACAAGTTCATTTGCAGCTAATTTTTTCCGGATCAGTTTTTCAACATCTGCCGCTTTCGCATTTTCGCCCACATCATTGAGAACACTTTGGACGAATTCCAAACAATCTTGGTTGGCTCTGCCGTGCCTTGGCCCAGCAAGCGCTGTCATTGCTGCTGCGAGCGACCCGTACATGTGTTCCATTCCCGACGCAACTGCTTTTCCTACAAAAGTGGACAAATTGCCGCCGCAATGATCGTAATGGATCACGTTGAAAAGGCGCATCGCCTGGACAAGCTCAGGTGTTTTAGCTCCGGGCACATTGAGCATGTGGACGAAATTTTCAATATAGCCCATTTCCGGCTTTGGATCGGGCGTTTTTCCCCAACCAGCATGGCTGTTGATCACGGATGCAACAATGTGAGGCAGTTTCGCAATCACATCTAGACAATCTTCGCGATAATCGCCTTTCCCTTCGCACATTCCGACAATCAGCAGAGCAGCAGCAAAAGAGTCCATCGCATGGCCGGTTTTCGGCAACGCTTCGATTGCCTTCACCGTTTCGTCTTGCAAGACGGCTCGTTTGTTCAGTTCATGCTGAAAATGGGCCACTTGATTCTTGTCGCCCATCTCGCCGTAATAGAGCAGATAAATGAGTTCTATGGGAGATTTGCCAGCAAGTTCTGCAATCGGCCTTCCCACATAAGTCAGTCCTTTCATTGGATCGACAAACGAAGTGACGCAATACCCTACAGGAAATCCTCTAAGGCCCGTTTCCAATGAATCTTTTGTGATCTCAAAAAGTACGCCTTCTCTCATTTCAATAGCCCACGCACCAAATCTCTCTCTTCCATGAGTTCTTTTTGCGTGATTGCGATCTTTTCTTTCAAGAAGGAATCGATTTCAAGCCCTTTGACAATCTCAAAATCTCCCTGGCCTTTTGATCGGCAAGGGAAGGAAAAGACTAGGTCTTCATCGATGCCATATGGATTATTTTCTGTATAAACAGCAGAAGAAAACCACTGTCCATGAGGGGTGGGTTCAGTGATGGCTTTCAAAGCACCAACTGCCGCATTCGCTGCAGATGCCGCTGACGATTTTCCCCGTGCAGCAATCACCTCAGCTCCCCGTTTTTGGATGATAGAAACAAATTCAGTCTCAAGCCACTTCCGATCGAGCAGCTTTACCGCCGGCCCGCCATGAATTTTTGCGTTAAGGAAATCAGGCACTTGCGTTGCAGAGTGATTTCCCCAAATCGTCATGTGGGTCACTTCAGTTGTGTGAACATTCGCTTTTTGAGCCAGTTGGAAAACGCCCCGATTTTGATCGAGGCGTGTCATTGCATGGAAACTTGTGCGGGGTAGATCTGGCGCATTATGCATTGCAATCAAACAGTTTGTATTGCATGGGTTACCCACGACCAACACGCGCACATCTTTGCTTGCAGCATTATTGAGAGCCTTGCCTTGCCCCACAAAAATCTTTCCGTTGTCGGCAAGCAGATCCTTTCGTTCCATTCCAGGCCCCCGTGGCTTCGCTCCCACCAAAAAGGCATAGTGGACGCCGCCAAAAACCTCTTCAGCATCGCTACCCACTTTCACCTCTTTGAGTAAGGGAAAGACGCAATCATCCAATTCCATCTGCACTCCCTTCAAAGCTCCTTCAAACTGAGGGAGATCGAGGAGGTGCAGTGCAACAGGTTGATTCGGTCCTAAAAAATCGCCATTAGCGATTCGAAAGAGGAGGCTGTAGGCAATTTGCCCCGCGCCTCCAGTCACTGCAATCCGTTTGATTTTCATGCTCCGCAGAATTTCTCCATCAGTTCCCCTTTGCAAAAGACTTGGAAGCAGCCTTCTGCAACTGAATGGGCCTCTTCAAGCCAGGGGGTAAAACCAGCTACATCAGATGGAGCCAATTCTCCAAAAGATTGAATCACCGTTTGTTGGATGAAAGCGGGCTTGCCTTCAAATTGTCCTAAATTGGCTGAAATTGCCAAATGCCCCATCGGTTTATCGAGCACATAAGAGAGGTTCAATCCGACAGAATTTGGGCGGTCATTGATTGAATTGAGCTCAAAAATCTCTGGATCCAATTCCACTTTCATATGCAGTTTTTCATTCAAGAATTGAAGCGGATTTTCTCGGGCGATATCGAACCGGATGCCATTCACATAGCGCAGCTCGGTCTTGATGAAATTGAGCGGCACTGAATTCGTTGGATAAAGGTCGATGATCGATTCAACGATCCGTAAAATGAGGGAGCGGAATGAAGTCCAAGAATATCCTTTCGCCATGTTGACCGTGATGATTCCAGGCCCAACTTGGATGAGCGGATAGCCGTTTCGCTCTTTGCGCATCCGGTGGCGGGGCACAAAAGGGGTTGTTTCAGGATGAGCCTGAACGCTTGGCAAATCTTCGATGATTGGAAAATCTTTCTTCAGCCGTTCATATAAGCTTCCATACATCATTGGATATGAAGGATCGCGCATGCGACCGGATTGCTGGTCATTTTCAATTTCCCAGCGCACTTCAAAGATCGATTCGATGACTGGTGGGTGCAGTAGAACAGGGGTCTCTCGTTTTTTTATTTTTTCAGCTTTAAATATGGCCATATGTCCTCCAAATTTGAATATGACTTTATACCCGAGTGGGAAAATTGTCGCATCAAAATTCTCTTTTAAGTATGAAAAAGCCATGGTGAAGTATCGGCTAGAAAGAGACAGCATGGGCCAGCTGAAAGTGCCCGCGGATAGGTATTATGGGGCGCAAACAGCCCGCTCGCTCATCCATTTTTCTATCGGCTACAACCTGATGCCTGCCGAACTCATCCAGTCCTTCGGCATCTTGAAAAAAGCGGCCGCTATCGTCAATCACAAGCTGGGCAAACTCGACAAGAAAAAGACCGATTTGATCATCAAAGCGGCCGATGATGTGATTTCGGGCCGGCTAAATGAGCATTTTCCCCTTCGAATCTGGCAAACAGGCAGCGGCACTCAAACCAACATGAACGTGAATGAAGTGATCGCCAACAGGGCCATCCAGATCGCTGGGGGCAAGTTGGGCAGCAAAGACCCCATCCATCCGAACGATCATGTCAATATGTCTCAATCGTCCAACGACACCTTCCCGACAGCAATGCACATCTCTGCAGCGAGAGAAATGCATAATGCTCTCATTCCTGCGATGAGCAGGCTGCGGGATGCCCTCAATAAAAAGGCAAAAGAATTCTCCAAAATCGTCAAAATCGGCCGGACCCACCTGCAAGACGCCGTCCCTCTCACTTTAGGCCAAGAATTCTCTGGTTACGTCGCTCTACTCGATCGCGATATCAAACGGATTAAAGAAGCCTTAGACGGCCTTTATGATCTGGCCATCGGAGGAACTGCTGTAGGCACAGGCCTCAACACGCATCCCAAATTTGCCGAGATGGCCACAGCTCAAATCTCAAAACTGACAGGCTTGCCCTTCCGTTCTCATCCAAATAAGTTTGCCGCGTTATCGGCTCACGATGAGATCGTATTCGCAAGCGGCGCCCTCAAAACAACCGCCTGCTCGCTCATGAAAATTGGCACCGACATCGCCTGGCTCGGATCTGGGCCTCGCTGCGGCTTCCATGAGCTGATTCTCCCTGAAAATGAACCTGGATCGTCGATCATGCCGGGCAAAGTGAATCCGACTCAATGCGAGGCTCTTTCTATGGTTGCAGTCCAAGTTTTCGGCAACGATGCTGCCATCGGGTTTGCCGGCTCGCAAGGCAACTTTGAGCTCAACGTCTACAAGCCTCTCATGATATTCAATTTGCTCCACTCCATTTTGCTCATCAAAGACTGCTGCGACCATTTCCGCAAATACTGCGTCGAAGATCTGAAAGCAGACAAAAAGCAAATTGCAAAATACGTCGAGAACTCACTCATGCTTGTCACGGCCCTCAACCCGATCATCGGCTACGACAAAGCTGCTAAAATCGCAAAGCTTGCCCACAAAGAAGGCATTTCGCTCAAAGAAGCTTGCCTCAAACTCAAGTGTTTAACCGCGGAAGAATTCGACAAAGCAGTCGATCCGAAGAAAATGACACATCCTCACGATTGACTAGAAAGATCCCTTTCAGTGTAAAATACTTGGCCATGGTTACAAAAATTGACCAATTGCATAGGCAGATCCTTTTGGCTGAGCAGTCTCCTCTTATACAAGCAGTCAATGCTGAAAATTGGGATCAAGTTATTGGACTGATTTATAATAATCCAAACGAATTGAAAATGATTCCGTCGGGAATCTTAGTAAAGGCTGCCGGAGCCATTCGCACATCCAATCATTTGCTTGCGACTGTAGTGTACAAGGATGTGCTCGACGCTCTCCAACCGGGAACAATCGCTGATTTAAATTCGGTTGTGCACTTGGTATATGATCAGTATTGGGAGAGGACGCAATATTTTATCGATACAGCCCATCTGTATAAAGCCCCCTTAGTTTGCATTACAACTCTTTATGCTGAACTGAAAGAAAAAGGGATCGATGTTCCAGAGAGACTCGAACAGCTCGTTGTGTTAAATAAACCCGCCAAACCTAAGCCTTCTCATTGCTGCTCTATCCTTTAAGAAGAAAACAGGATGGACAGGATAGCCCTTCGCATCCGCGAAGGGCTATCCTGTCCATCCTGTTTTCTTATTAACTTCATGACATTAATTATTGCGTTCGTTAGAATTTCGCATCCAAAAAAATAAGACTCAATTGAGGAAACGAAATGTCATCTTTAAGCATTAGAAAAGACAAAGAATATGAAGAAGACTACAAAACTCCACCAGCTCCTATCCAATCGCAAGGAGATCAAAGAGTCCGCACAGTCAGAGACACTGTTTTGCAAATGATACGCACCTCTATGCCGATCGATGCGATGTTCAATCCTAAATTGAACATGAATTTGGCAACATTTATCGCCGATCAGACCCTCATGCATGAGATCGCCGTTTTTCTCAGCACGGCTATTCCTGGCGATGCTGAGGCTGTTGGTAAGCAGTTTGAGGAAACTCCGTTGTTAGAACGATTGAGAGAGACTTTTAAGCCAGAACTTTTGCCTCTTTTTTATGAAGCCTGCGCCGATGTACTGAATGGAAAACCCATTGAAGATCTGATGAGAGGCGCCATCGAGGGACGTATTTTCACCTTGAAAAATGCTTTGACGGCTCAAACGACTCCCGAAGCTCTTCAAGCAAGTCAAACGCAACATGGGCTGGCAAAAGTATCTAAGGATAAAATTCAAAAACAGGGTGCCGCATTTATCCGCCGATGTTTAGCGACGCATCTGAAGATGATCAAAGATCCGGCGAATGGTCCTTTCAAAAATGAACTCGCAGCTGTTGCCGCACAGCTGGTTCCCTTCGTTCGTCTCGTCACTCGCACTTATCTTAGCGATTACCCTCTATATGTGGCCCATTGTCCTGATGATCCGCTGACTTTTCGCAACCCAACTGGATATAATCGCCAAGGGCTAGTCGCCGCAAGCGTAATGGAAGTGGCTTTGCAGGTTCTTGGATACAAAACAAGGCTTATGGGCCGCTCGGACCTAGAGCCGAGAGCAACTCTAGCTACAGCGCATAATATCGTCGAAGTAACTGGACCGGATGGGACTAAATATATTGTTGACCCAGCCTATCTGCAGTTCCACAAAGATATCTGTATAACTGAAGATCTGCTCCCGAAAGAATCTGTTCTTGTTTTAGAAGCTGAACAGGTGGCTGATTATGTAGACAGGACAATCATGCCTAGATGGAGAGAAGCTCATAAACTTGTAAAGGCAGGAAATCCGGATGTTTTAACAAGGCTCAAACAAAATGATCAACAGCTTGTTCATTTTCTCGATACCATGAAGCAATTGCCTCCCGAATTCCTCCCTGATGATCTGGAGACTTGGGTACGATCTGCCATGTGCCGTCCCTGGAATCTCGATGATTACAAACCTATTCTTGCAGATAGTGGATTCCAGGAGATTTTTAACGGTTCCAATTCAGATCATCATAGAGCCTATGACTTGGTTGAAAGAATGGGATTTTCAGCGCTGACAAGACAGCGCCCCCTTGAAGAAATAAAGAATCGTTTGCGCGAACTGATGGACAATGGAGAGAGAAATTCTCCAGAAGCTTTATCCCTAATTGCTCAGCTGCCAAGAAATATGAAGGCCAAATATGGACAGATTCTCGATATTGACACTCGCATGCAAGAATTGGATCCGTGCATCAACGCGTATTTTCGCTCTCTTGCCAGAGTAGTCAACCCGGATGGACGAGATTTTAGAGTGGTCTATGGCTGCTCAGGAGCAGATGCAACAAGCGTATTGCAAAGCACAAACGGTACTGAATTATATTTTGTCGATTTGACTGAAGCTTCTTTCGAACAACTCCAACAAGCTTTGCAACTTCTGAAAAAGCCCGACGCTCTTGAAAAAGCTAAAAAGGAATTGGAGAGAAAATCGAACTTTGTAACTTATAGGACGAGATTTAGCGGATCGCAGAGTATTTGGGAAAAAGGCAAACAGATTATGCACGACTTGCCAATGAAACTGTTCATCGATCTCAATGCGATAGGAGTCAACTTGAATGAAATAAAACTGACGCCTTTGCAAAATGGAGCAGTCCGAATCGACTTTCCTTGGCAATATTTTGGATCTCCTGCTCCTAAAATGAGAAGTTTGACGTTCTTTACAGCTGATATTACAGAGCCCGGCACCTATCCTCCTCTCTTGCGTGACGCATTGAATGCTGGAATCGATGCATTCTTTATGAAAGGAGCTTTTTTTGCTCCCAAAGAATATCCTCAATTCTTGCCTCTAATTGCAAAAACAATCAGAGATTCAGGCTGGTTGATTACAGCGGATAAGACCTTATTAATGGACACCTTCAACCCAGAGATTTGTTTAGAAAAAGATGATCAGCATTTTGACCGAGTCAGCAGTGAAGAATCGATACTTCTTGAAGAACTCATGCAGCCTCCTTTTGATCCTTTATTGGAAGTTGGCTCTTTGAGTAGACCAAGAATAAGCCGGACCCCAGGAACTGATTTATCCTACTGGACAATGGTTAACTTACGAAAAAAGAGGGCTCAAATTTGATCCTGGAGAATGCTTTCTCTCACTTTGCGCATCAATTCAACCATGAAATGGAGATTGTGCACAGTGGCTAATGTGAAGAAAGTGAGCTCATTGGCTTTGTATAAATGATGCAAATAAGCCAATGTAAAATTTTGGCAAGTCCAGCAAGTGCATTCATGTTCGATCGGGGCGAAATGGTTGGCATTATCGCCTCGCCCCACTTTGATCCCTCCCTCCTGAGTTAGAAGAAGGCCGTGGCGGGCTGCTCTAGTTGGATAAGAGCTGTCAAAAGTATCGATGCCGAGAGGAATGCATTGAGAGAGCGATTCTAAATCTCCAATTCCCAGCAAGTGATTCGGCTTTTCTTCGGGAAGTCTTGGCAAAAGAGCAGTCAGCATCCCCACCATCTCTTCTTTGGTTTTTCCGAGAGAGCCGCCAATCGAAAATCCATCAAACGGCTGCTCGCTCAAAGTATCGCAGCTCAGTTTTCTCATTTCCGGATCGACTCCGCCATGGATCACGGCATACATCGCTTGGTTTTGAGGATCTTTGAGGTGTTCCTGAAGAGAGCGGATCTCCCATCTATGGGTTCGATCTAGCGAGCGTCGCAGCTGGTCGCTGCCAATGTGGTATGGCGGCAATTCATCGAGAGGAATAATGATATCGGCTCCCAGCGCTTTTTGCGTTTGGATCGATGTCTCCGGCGTCAGCAGCACTTTTTTTCCATCGCGATAGGACCTAAAATGAACACCCTCTTCCGAAATTTTCAATACATGGCCATCTCGTTTTTTCGCCCCTCGGCTTTTGAGCTCATCAGCAACCGAGCCGTAAGCGAGAGAAAACACCTGAAAGCCGCCTGAATCGGTGATGATCGGCATCTGCCGGTTGATGAAGCGGTGAAGGCCGCCTGCCCTTCGGACCACATCGGGTCCGGGCTGGAGCAGAAGATGGTAGGTGTTGCAGAACATCAGCTGCAAACCAATCGAATCAACCATCCGGTTATCGAGCGCCTTTAGCGTGCCATTCGTTCCGACAGCGACAAAATTCGGGGTGTCGATGATCCCGTGGGGCGTATGGATGCGGCCCACCCGGGCTCGCGATTTTTTTGACTTATGTATTAATTCAAACCGAAACTTCATTCCTAACTCAACATTAAACATTTTTGGACAGCATCTCCGGGAAGAGCGCCCGCGCTTTTATCATTTTTTTGCTCGTCAATAGGGTTCGTTGCCAATATTGACGAGCAAAAAAATAATAAAATCATCGGGCGCCTTCCTCGGATTTGCTCGCCAAAAAATGTTCAATGTCGAGTTTGACAAACCTTTTTGAAAAAGCGGTGAAGGGAGAGCTTGCCAAAATGATGAGGCATTTGATCATAAAGCTCATGAATATGATGTCGAAAAGCGATTCGACAAGTCCGTAAAGGCCGAGAACGCTGAACAAGATCGTGTCGAGCAATTGAGAAGTGAATAGAGAAATGGCGATCCGGATCGGCAATTTTCCTTTGAGAAATGAAAAAAAGCGGACGTCGAACTGCTGCACGATGAAAAAGGTGGCGAGCGATGCGGCAACAATCCTCATCGAAGATGAAAAAATGTTCAGGAAAGAATCATGAGTCGTATCGAGTGCTGTGGGCGCATAGAGGAGATGGATTTGAGACATTGCAGCAAAAAACAAAAGTGCGCCGAGAGAGATTTTCACCGCGCGCTTCGCTGCATCTTTGCCAAAATACTCTTGAAGAAGATTGAGAGATAAAATTCCGCCGATTGCAAATACATCGCTGCAGGTAACCGAAAAACCAAAAAGATGGATCTGTTTCACTACAAATAAATTGGCCAGTACTCCTTGCAAAGCAATGAATGCGGTCAACGCCCCGCTTCCGAAACGCAGGGCTCCAAGCGCAAAACCGATGACGATCCAAATATGGGCCAGGAACAAGAATTCGTTCACAAATCTTCTTTAAAAATAAATTGAGTTTGATTAAAGTGCTGAGCCAATCATATAGCAATAGGTGTTAAAAATCTATGGCAACTCTACTTGCTACCAGCCAACCATTCGAGCTAACCAAAACTCTTTTTGAATTCCAAAGATCTTCTTGGGACTACCCGCAAGACTGCTTAGATTTATGCAAAAAAGTCGGGACGATCGCCCTCTCGATTCTTCTCAGCCTGCCCGCCCTATTCGCCGATATCATTCTGCTTCCCTTCTCTTTGATAACCAGGACCTGCTATGCGCCGCCAAGCGGAGATGATAACCTCCAAAGACTCCAAAATGCAGCTCCTTTTCCTCAAGAAGGAAGGGATACTGAACAATTCAAAAATGCCTTAACAGAAGCTTTTAGCTTTTTGCCTTTGGACAGAAAGAGAGCCTATAAAGAATTAATCATGAACGGCGGCATGCCTGAAGAGGGCGATCCGCTGATCGATAGTTTTAAGTGGTGCGCCGAAGTCTACATCGTCCATTCATTGAGAAACTCAAATCCCCAGCTCTTTCCGGCCTCGCATGAGCGGCATCGGCAACAGATAGATGGAATCATGAGGCATTACCGATCGCTTCCCCCCATCGAAAGGACTGCTGTTTGTCTCAAATGCATCGATCCAGAGTTCTCCGTGAATTTCAACAGGGATCAATTTGATTTTCTCCATGAAATTCAGGCTTGCGCCTTGGATATAACTCGAAATCCAGATTATAATCGCGAAATTTATACACCTATTGCCAATGAGGTACAAAATCTATGAAGATCTTATTGTTCTTCGCCACTGCAATTTATGCAGGTCAAATCAGTTATCTCGATGTTTTAGAAAGGCTCGGCTCTTCCTTTGGAGACCATAACAAAGGGGAAATCGAAATTGTAGCCGAACCTGAACACATCGAAAAAATCGAAACCTTTCAAAAACAGCAGCTCATGCAAAAAGGTTATTCTGAAAAAGAAGCGGCAAGCTTTAGTAAAGTGGGAATAGTAGCTCAAGACCAATATTGGATTTGGATCCGAGACGCTGTTGTTTTTCCAAATGGGACTCCTGGAACCTACGATCGCCTCGTTTGGAAAAACCAATTGCATAGCCCGCATGCTGGTGTTGCAGTTCTTCCCATCATGCCTGATGGAAAAATCGCCCTGAACCTGAATTACCGACATGCAACAAGGTCTTGGGAGCTCGAAATCCCTCGAGGAATGATCAAAATGGGAGAAACTGGTGAACAAGCTGCGTTGCGCGAGATGAAAGAAGAGACTGGACTTACTCCATCATCCATCGAATATTTGGGCGAAATGGCGCCTGATAGCGGAACGATTGGAACCATCGTTCCCATCTACATCGCTTATGGTTCGCAAGAAGGACTTTCGAATATCGAGTATTCGGAAGCAATTGCTGGAAATCTTGCTTATCCAATCGAAGAAATCCAAAAAGGATTTTCTCAAGGTTATCTCATGGTAAACGGGGAAAAAATACCGATGCGCGATCCGTTTTTGGCTTTTGCTCTACTGAAGCGGGAGCTCCTGCAAAAATAAAATAACAAGATGGACAGGATGGTTAGGATGGACAGAATGGTTTTTTACGCCGCCAAAAGCGGCCCGGCCATAGGCCGGAATCTAATCCATCCTGTATATCTTTCCTATCCTGTACATCCTGTTAAGCACCAACAGGTCGCTTTTCTTTTGCAAAAAAATCCATCTCTTCTGATCCCCCAACAAATGCCGTTGAATTTCCTACTCTCAGCCAAAATCCATCCCATTCCGAAAAACACAGTGAGGAGTCCGAAATTGCGTCCCTTGGTTTTAGGATCGGGACTCACATCTGAAATGGTTGCAAGGCAAATGCTGACATTTCCTGAGAGAAACCCTGAAACAGCCCTAGCAGCGAGAAGAAAGACAAAACTCTGAAAAAAAATGGCCACCGCGGTGAGCAGGTGGCCAAAAACAGTACCTAAAAGAGTTATGACAAGCGCCCGTTTTCTCCCCCAGCGATCTCCGACATCCCCCAGAAGGGGGCGCCGAAAAAGAGGAAAAACGGAAAAATACCAACCAATACCCCGAGCCACAAATTCTTAACCCCTACGCTCACAGCTCCAGAGAAAAACCCATACTCTGGATTCAGGATGAGTGGCGCAAAGAGGATGAATACAATGCTGTAGCCAAAGTTATCTAAGAAGGCTACGACAAGGGCCGAGATTAAACTTTTTGTGTGCGAGGTCATACGCAGAAACGTACAACCTCAACATTTTTTTATCAACAAGGGAGTGTTTCTAAAAGATTGCTTCGTCGATTTTCTGGATTATTTTGGCCGATTGTCGCTTCATTTGATGGGGGGCATATACCCCCCATCAAATGAAGCGACAATCGGCCAAAATAATCCAGAAAATCGACAGAAGAATCTTTTAGGAATACTCCCCTAATCTTCTTCCAACATGCCCATTCTCTCCTCCACAGAGTGCATGATGGCGGCTGCGATCAACGATTGCGACTCTTTTTCAGTCGGATCTATAGCTGCCCCTCCTGCAGCCTCCCAGATCAGCTGATCAATTTTTAATCGAACATCTTCCGGCAATTGGAGAAGACCGTTCATCCCCTCCACAAGCTGGCCAAAGAAAAAAGCTTCAGCAACAGATACCTGATGCTTTAAAGCCTCAACATAACTTTTCATAGCGTGAGATAATACTTCAGGACTCATCATTTACCTCCCATTGCTATTCGGATTACTTCTTGTTGCTGCACTGGGCTCAATTGTTTGAATGGAGCCACTGAATTCGTATCAAAAACCTGCTTAGCCGCGTGATAAACTGTTTTAGCAAAAGAGGGGGGCATCGACTTGCCCGATGTCTCAAGCTCTAATGCCACAGGATATACAAATCGGAAATGGAGCGTCCGAGCCTCCTTCACCACCTTAGCCACTTCTGGAGAATCTCCTTTCAATAGGGTGACTCGATCCTCTAGATCGATGATCTTTTCTGCCAACTCTTCGGGGGCTAGCATGTCCCAGTTCTTTCGTATATTTTTGGAGAGATCGGTTGCATCCTTTAGAAGAGCAACTTGTCTACCTCTTAAGCCCGTTTGCTTCACAACAGGCAGCTGTACGACTTGATCTACTTTTGCAGCCGTAGCTGCGCTTTGGGAAATCCCCTTCGCTTTGCTAGATCTAGGCACGTGGGCCACAGGATCTCTTCTTATTGGATTAATACTCACAACAACCTCCAATCTTTTACATTATTAAATTATCAGGAGATGTCACATTTAAATAACTCGCCTGTATTCATATTACTACAATTACCATTACGCCACAATTAGTAGACTTTATTTTAAAACGTAAGAAGCTCTACGTAAGCTACTTAAACATAAACACAAAATTTAATTAATCAACCCGCGGCAATCTGGAGGGGGTGAAAATTGTTGTTAAGAATCGGAAAATCGGTTTAATTTGAATTAAACTTCTCTCAAAAAAGGAGATTATCCCGATGAGAACTTTCATTCCGATTTTCATGATTTTTTCTTCGCTTGTCTTCGGCGACTATACTGTTGAAACCTTAAGCAAATCTCCGAGAATCATGCTCATTCATAACTTCCTAACAGACGAGGAGTGCGAATATTTCATTCGGGAAGCAACCCCTAATCTCGAACGAGCTGTAGTAGTAGATCCCGAAGGAGACCAGTCAGATGGCTTGGTTGTCGATCAAAGAACGAGCGATGGAGCCTACTTATTAAACTTTGAAGATCCGATTCTGCATCGGGTTGAAAAGAGGATCGCCCGTCTGACCAAAACTTCGATTGATCAAGGGGAGCCGCTCCAAGTTCTTCATTATAAAAAAGGGGGCGAATTTAAGCCTCATTACGACTATTTCGATACATCAACCGCTGGCGGCGTAGAGTGCACACTTGTAGGAGGGCAGAGATATGCGAGCCTAGTTATGTATCTAAATACACCGGCTAAAGGAGGAGAAACTGTTTTCCCAGAGGCGGGCGTCAAAGTGGTTCCCAAGAAAAGAGATGCTCTTCTGTTTTATAACTGCCATCCAGAAGGGGAGCCTGACCCGATGTCGCTGCATGGCGGAGCGCCTGTCGTAGAAGGGGAAAAGTGGATTGTGAATAAGTGGATCCGGATGGAAAAATACCGTTAGAAGCTGTTAATGCCGGGGGTAATATCAACCCTGATATTACCCTTGGCATTTGAATCGAAAATCACCTCAAAATAATCAGAAAATCCACTACCTACAAATTTTTTCTTTGTGTATATTCTTGTTTTGGGGCTTTCACTTTGATTAAATATTGGACGAACATTCTCCTGAAAATACGAATTTTAAGATTCGTTCCTTTATTTATTTTCGCGCTCCTTCCCTTTTCCCTCTACTCAGTATTTGTCGGCCCTCCATCTTCCTCGGCTGGGATCATCGAGAGGGAATTGGAAAAACAATATGAGGGAGCTCAAGAAATTTCCCCTGACCGTGAAATCCCTCTTCTCGATGTAGAAGTTCCGAGCGAAACTCTCTCATTACCGAAGGGGAAGAAAGTCTATATAGAAAAGATCTCCTTTTCCGGAAACACGATCTTCTCTGACTGCTCGCTTGAAGAGCTTGCGTCTTGTCACGTCCCCTGTGAAATGTCCATGCACGAGATTGAAACGCTTCTTTTGGCAATCAAAGCAAAATATGCAGCGCAAGGCTACATCTTAGCGCGGGCCTATGTTCCTGCTCAGAGTATTGAAAATAAGACGCTGAAGGTCGCCATTCTCGAAGGATGTCTCGGGGAGATCTGCATTGAATCAAACCGGTTTTACAGCGATTCGTTCGTCCGAAGATATTTCACCGATTTTCAGAATAAACCGGTCCATTATGAAACTCTTTTAAGGGCCCTTTTGCTTTTGAACGAAAATATGGATTTGAACGCAGCTCTGCTATTGAAGAAAAGCTCATTATTTGGCTGCGCGGACATCATTCTGAAGGTGAAAGATTCCCGGCCGATCCATCTCTATTGGGACTACAATAACTACGGATCTTTCATCACAACAGACAGCCGGACTGGGGCTCGTTTTGATTGGGGCAATTGTTTGGTTTATGGTGATAAGTTTAGTGTGGCCGAAGTGCTCGGATTTCCTCCAGCGGATCTTACTTTCACAGACCTGGTTTACAATTTCCCTTTGAACGCAAGAGGAACTAGAGGCGAGATTTCGTATCTTTTCGCTTATTTCAATGTGGGAACTTTAAGAGATTTGGGACTTAAGGGCAACTCTCATGTCGCCGAATTAAAACTGACCCATGCCGCCGTCAGAAAAAAACAACTGGACTGCAACGTATATGCGACGTTTGATTACAAAAACCTCTTCAACTTCGCTCTGGATCTAACGGCTTCTGTCGACCGTTTAAGAATTTTTGGTGCAGGAATCGATTTAGATGGGAACGACCGCTTTTGGGGCCGCAACATCGGATCCGCAACTCTCTATGTGGGGGTCCCCCATTTTCTCGGAGGCTCGAAAGCGGTCGATCCGCGCTGCAGCCGAGAAGGCGCAGGAGGTAGATTTACCATCTTCAATCTCGATTATAAACGAATTCAAAAACTTCCGAAAAACAGCTTCTTCCTCTTCAATTTTTCAGGCCAAGGAACGTTTTATAAACTCCCTCTTGCCGAGCAGATCTATATCGGGGGCTTTGATTCCGTTCGCGGCTATGAACTTGCAGCGGCTCTCGGAGATAATGGCTATTTTGCAAACCTTGAGCTGAGAACGCCGATCCCGGGGCTTGTCGACCAGAAGGTTCCTGGAATGAAAAAGTCATGGAAGGAATTCGTTCAACTTCTTGCATTTGTCGACACGGGCGGCGTCTTCCTGAACGGAGGCGGAGAAGATCAGGCGAGAACGATATACCTGACAGGCGCTGGGCCTGGCATACGGGTCTTTGGCCCTTGGAACGTGAATTTTTCTCTCGATGTGGGATTCCCGATCACTACCAAAGAAAAAACATCTAACCCGTTTTATTATTTCAAAGTAAGCGTAGGGTTTTTATAAGGTAAATTAGATATGGGTCAGCGCAACATTCTTTCCCCCCTCCTCCTGATGATTCCTGGGATGCTGGCTGCTTTGCCCCAAGAAATTTCGGTCCATTCAGGCTCGGCACAAATTTCCCAGCCTGACAATCAAGCGCTCCAAGTGATCGCTTCCGACAAAGCGATCCTCGACTACAAATCGTTCGACATCGGACATGAGGAAAGAGTCCAATTCATCCAACCTTCTACTCAGGCATCGGTCTTGAATCGGGTTCGGGGAGAAAAGCCATCGGAGATTTTCGGAAAGCTTTCTTCAAATGGAAAAGTATTCCTCGTCAATCCGAATGGGATCTATTTCGGTCCGAATGCAAAAGTTGACACAGGCTCTTTAATCGCCTCGGTTCTTCACATTGATCCGCAAGATTTCTTGGATGACAAATACCTCTTCCGGCTAGTTCCTGGTTCGGAAGAAAACCGAATCGATGTATTAGGAGAAATCTCAGCCTCCGACGGTTCGGTAGTCCTTCTCGCTCCCAAGATCCGAAACGACGGTCTCATAACAGCATCATTTGGTAAAGTAATCCTCGGATCGGCAGAAGAAGCCGTTCTCGATTTTTCTGGAGATGGCCTGATTGGCTTTTCGTTGGACGGCGCCCTAAAAAAAGGGATGATTGAAGCTGCTGGGGCCATTGAGGCGAGTGAAGTTTTCCTTTCTCTTAAGATGGCAAGCCAGGTGATCGAGAGCGTTGTCAATACTGATGGAATTGAATTTGGCTCTGAGATTGTCGAGATTGATGGGAAGATCGAGATTTTAAGTGAGAGTTTGATTCAAGCAAGGAACATTGTTCTCGATGGGGACGGCTCTGTCCGAGTAGCTGGAACTCTCGACGCCGCATCTCTTCATGAGTCTGGAGGAACTGTTAAAGTATTGGGCGATTCTATCTTTCTAGAAGGCGCTCTAATCGATGCGTCGGGCGATCTCGGCGGCGGGACAGTTCTCATAGGAGGCGATTACAAAGGGGAAGGCTCTACTCGTACTGCGATAACCAATTCCATCGATAATGGTTCAACCATTTTATCAAACGCCTATACAAGCGGCGATGGGGGAAAAGTCATCGTTTGGGCTGATGGGATAACGCGCTTCGACGGGAAAATTTTTGCCCAAGGCGGTTCGCAAAACGGCAATGGAGGCTTTGTCGAAACGTCGGGCCGTCAATCACTAGCTATTTCCGAAGGGCATGTAAATGCGATGGCGCCCAAGGGTAAAGCAGGAAGCTGGCTGCTAGATCCTAATACGATTACAGTTGCGATAGGAGGTCTTTGCACTCTCGTCCAGGCAGCCGACTGCACCGATATGGCTTCTGCCTGCTCCATCGCTCCAGCCACCATCAATGCTTCTGGCGCCAATGTTGTCCTATGCGCATCAAGCACAATCACGGTAGTCAATGCCATCAGCATCGCAGGGGCAGGGATCGGGATCACATTCCAAGCCGGGGCGGGAACTACATTGCAATCTGCTATCACTACTAACGGGGGCGATATTGCTTTTTCTGGCGGGGCCTTAAACGATGTCGCCCTGAACGCGGGGGTCACCCTCACGACAGGAGCTGGCGCTGGAGATATTCTTTTTGCGGGGAAAGTTTTACCATCCATCATTTCGGGAATAACTTTTTCCGCGGGCACAGGTTCTGTAACTATCACAGGGGCTTATGAAAATAGCGCGATGACAACCGGGCCTCTGACGATCTCAGGAGCGAACGTTACTCTTTCAAACATCGGAACAGCGACCGATCTTGGTGCATCGACAGTTAGTATCGTTGCAAGTAATACCATAACCCTAAATGGCGATTATTATCGCGCTACCAACATCACGTTTCGATCCGCTAACACAGGGGGAGCCTTCAATATAGGAATCAACCCTTCTCTTGCGACGGCTGTGTTTAATGCAACCAATAATATTATATTCGATACCGTAACTGGAGGCGGGACTGGATCAGTCCTCCTCTCTTTAGGCAAGGATCTCTCCGTCACAGCCGCAGGCATCTATTTCACCAATTTTTCAGGAGTAGGCACCCTTTTTTCTCCCATCCGCGGCACCGGGATGAACCACAACCTAACTCTCACAGCTTCGACAGGGGCCGGCATTATCGAATTGGGCAATATTGGATCGATGGGAGGGATGGAATTCGCAACAGCGTCATTAACGGCCTCCGGAAACATCTTTCTGAGGGGAGATATTTATTCGAGTGCAATCACTATCAGTTCGCCAGTCGCCATCCAACTCGGAGGAAGCCTGTATACCGACAGCACTCCGATTTCGATCCCGAACGGCGTCACACTTGCAACCTACACCGGAGGCCCCGCCACAACAAACAGCTTCGTGAGCACAGTCAATTCGGGAGCAGGGGCCGACATCACCCTTGGCACCATTGGTGTTTTCTCCGGAACGCGCAACCTGACTCTCACGGCGGGGACGGGAACCGTACTCCTCAACAATGCCGCCTCGGGACTGACGAGCTTCACGGCGAGCGGCGCTATCGTCGACCAAAGAGCGCTCGTATCGATTACCGGGCCCATCAGCTATACCGCTACGACTCCAGCAACGGGGATCCGCCTTTTTGATAACATCATCACGGCGAACACCGCTATTACGCTGACGGGAGACGTCCAATCGCGCGCCTCCACCCCGATTAGCATTTCATCAGGAGCCGGGGCGGGAGATATTACTTTTGGCAATACGATCGACGGAGATGTGATCGGCAAGGCTCTCACAATCACAGGCGGGACGGGAACGGTCACAGTCCCGGGGGCGATCGGGGCGGTCAACCGGCTGGGGAATTTAACCATCACAGGAGCTACGATCTCTTTTGCTGATATCGGAACGATGGCGGCCGCTGGCGCCAGCGCAATAACCGTTACAGCCCGCGATACAATCAACTTGAACGGCAATTTCACTCGCTGTACAGGGGCGGCAACCTACAGGAATGCCACTTCAGGGGGTGCGTTCAATATCAACATCAATCCTCCAGGAGCCCTTTCGACTGTTAGCAGCACTGGGGGGCAAATCATTTTCGATACGGTCACAAACGGCGGCACCGGATCGGTTCTACTGGCGGCAGGAAAGAATTTTTCCGTGACAGGAACGAACGTATTTTTCACAAATTTTTCGGGAGCCTTTAGTATCCTCTTCAGCCCGATCCGGGGAACTGGAATGGGGCATACTTTGAGTTTAGCCACCACAGGCGCGGGAACCATCGAGTTCGGTCGGGTTGGTTCGATGGGCGGCGGGGAATTCGCAAATGTAAACCTGACGACGACCGGATCAAGCCTCATCCGTGGCGATGTGTATACAGACGCAATTTCCATATCAGGTGGCTCTGTCAGGCTGGCCGCGGGTATTTATACAAGCAGCACTCCCATTTTGATACCGGCCGCGCTCGTGATCGATAATTTTACAGGAGGCTCCGCGACGACGAACGCCGTTCTCGATACGACTTTCTCGGGTGCGGGAGCAAGTGTCACAGTTTCTACCACACTCAACGCCGACAGCGCGGCCAATACGCGGAACTTAAGCGTAGTATCCGGGACGGGAACCATTCTATTTACCGGGGCGATTGGCAATACTCAGGCCCTTGGCTCTCTTTCGGCAACAGGAACAGTCGTAAGACAGAACTCTACAGCAGCAATTACAGGTGCGCTGACGTACACATCTCCGACGGCTAACACTGGGATTCAGCTTGCCGGAGCCAGCATCACAACGACCAATAGTAATATCACCTTCAATGGCGATGTGAGCCTTCAAGCCGCTACTGTAACCCTCTCTACAGGTGCCGGAGCGGGAAATATTTCCTTTTTACCGAACGCTCCAGCTACCGGTCTGATAGACGGCAACGCCGCAGGAAGGAACCTAACCCTGACAGCTGGGACAGGAAATATCATCGTGAGCAGTACTGCTGGCGCCACCAATCGGCTTGGAACATTTACGATCAGCAGTGCATTTGATGTCACAACCAACGGCATCCGCGCCAATACAATCACTCAGACAACCGGCACCGGCACCTCGACCTTCGGCGGGGTCGGCAATTCCCTCGATACCTCCCTTGTCGGAGGGATCTCTCTCACAGGAACAGTGATCACTATCAACAGCCCTGTTGTGACAGCAGCCGGCGGCCCCATGACGATCACAAACAGCGGAACTCTTACAATTCCCTCTAGCGCTCCCATAACCTTAGATGGTCCGTTCAATCAGAATGGTTTGGCAGGCGTGTTTCTCGGGGCCAATATCACCACTACAAACGACAACGTGAGCGTCTTAAGGACTACTACTTTGACTGCGCCGGTTACCATCAACACTGGGGCCGGAGCTGGCAGTATCACCTTCTCAAGCAACATTAGAGGAGGAGTTGGATACGACTTAACTCTCACAGCAGGAACCGGCAATATTTCCCTTTTTGGACCCGTTGGCTTCGTTACAAGGCTGGGAGTTCTCACTATTACGAATGGAGCCACTATTCTTATAGGACAAACAACGGCCGCCTCGATCACGCAACTTTCCGGCTCCGCTACCACTACTTTCAGCGGTGCGATTGACACCAATACGGCGCCGGGGATTTCTGTTATCGGAACTAACGTCACATTCTCCGCACCGGTCAACACGACAGCAGGAGGCCCGGTCACCGTCACAAACAGTGGCACTTTAACAATCAATCTTGCCTCTACGATGACTCTTGACGGACCCTTTACTCAAAACGGAGCGGGCCCTGTGACGCTCGCTGGCAGCATTTCTACAACAAACGATGCGATCAGCATTTTGAGAGCCGTAACATTATCCGGCTCCACCGTTTTGACGACTCAAACGACTCCCGGTGCGGCGGGCATTACCTTCTCGAATGTAATCGACGGCGCAGGAGACCTGACTCTCACAACCGATACAGGGATGATCTCGTTTGGTGGCAATATCGGAGGAACTACGCGGATCGGAAACCTCGTCATCAACACGGCGTCGACCGTCACGGCTCCCCAAGTACGAGCTGCAACCATTACCCAAAACGGAACGGGTTCGGCGACTTTTACGGGAACTGTCGACACGAATGCAGCTGGAGGGGTTAGCCTAACCGGCGGCGCATTCACCTTCAATAACACAGTGACGACGACGAGTGCAGGGCCTGTCACCATTACAAACAGCGGCCTCCTCTCGATCGCTGCGGCGGCAGATATGACCCTCGATGGGGCATTCACTCAAAATGGAGCGGGACTGGTAAGCACAGCAGGCGACATCACAACGACAAACGACGACATCACCTTTTTAAGGGCCGTCACTTTGACTGGATCCGCTGCTTTCAGTACGGGAGCGGGCGCCGGCAATATCATTTTCCAAAATACAATCAATGGAACAGTCGCCAACGCAGAAAATCTCACCCTGTCTTCTGGAACAGGCGATATCACGTTAAGCGGCATCGTAGGGGGTGGCACGCGTGTCGGAACCTTCCTGATCGGGAACGCGAACAACGTCACAACATCAGCTATCACAGCTGGATCGATCACCCAAACTACTGGCTCCGGGACCACCACATTCGGCGGCGCTTTGGATACGAATACCGCAGCGGGAATTAATCTCGCTGGAACGAACTTCGTCTTGAACGGCGCCGCTACGACGACAGCGGCGGGTGTTGTGACGATCGCAAATAGCGGGTCGCTGACCATCAATACGACGGCTCCCATCAACGCAGCAGGAGCCTTCACTCAGACGATAGGGCCTGTTTTCCTCGGAGCCAACGTCACGACTGCAAACGCGAATCTCTCCTTCGGAGGAGCTGTTTCGCTTATCCCACCCGCCGTCTCTCCGATCGCATTGAACTCGGGCGGAGGAAACATTTTGTTTTCCAGCACGATCACGGGCGGCCAAGATCTCTCGCTTACCGCCGGACTTGGAAATGTTACCTTAACCGGGGCTGCAGGAACTCCGACCCGATTGGGCGTTTTGACAATCAACAGTGCGGCAGATGTTACAACCGCCGCGATTACCGCCGCATCGATCACGCAAGCAGCAGGAACAGGAACGACGACCTTCAACGGAGCTCTCGATACCAACACCGTTTCGGGGATTGCTATTACAGGAACGAACGTTACTTTCTCAGCGCCGGTGAATACGACCGCGGCAGGCCCTGTTACTGTAACAAACAGCGGCACACTGACGATTAATCTTGCCTCTACGATGACTCTTGACGGACCCTTTACTCAAAACGGAGCGGGCCCTGTGACGCTTGCTGGCAGCATTGCTACAACGAACGATACGATTAGCTTTTTAAGAGCTGTGACCTTATCCGGCGCTACCGTTTTAACGACCCAGACAACGCCAGGAGCAGCCGGCATTACTTTCTCGAGCACAATCGACGGAGGAGGCAACCTGACTCTCACCACTGACACAGGGATGATCTCGTTCGGCGGCAATATCGGAGGAACGACAAGGATCGGAAATCTTGTAATCAACACCGCATCGCTTGTCACCGCTCCATTTGTCCGGGCTGCAACGATTACACAAACTGGAACAGGCTCTGCGACTTTCACCAGCAATGTCGACACCGATGCCCTCGGCGGGATTAATCTTACCGGCGTCAACTTCTCATTTGCAGCGCCCGTTACAACGACTCTGGGGTCGAATGGCCCCTTCACCGTCAACCACAGCGGCACGCTGACAATTCCTTCGGGGGCGAATGTCTTTGCTGACGGAGGATTTCTTCAAACGACCATGAGCGGAACGCAGCTCGGAGCCAATATCACAACCCGTAACCAAAACGTCTCCTTTTCGGGACCCATTTCTCTGACGGCAGCTTCCGCAATCGATGTGACAAACGGAGCCATGACGGGTGCGGGGAGAGTACTCTTTGGCGCTGCATCGACTGTCGACAATAATTTTCCCTTCTCTGTAACAGGGGGAGATACGGGAACCGCCCTTTTGCCCGACGTCGTCTTTCTCGCCCCGCTAGGCGGTATGTCCGCCCTGGGCTCTCTTAATGTCCATGGAGGATTCATCGATCAAAACGCTTTCGTCCTCAGTAACGGAACCGTTACTTATGGAAGCACTCTTCTTCTCTCAGCCAATATCACGACGATCGGCAGCGACATCACGATCAATTCCGATGTAATCCGCGACACAGTCCCTCTCGTCACTGTCACAAGCGGCCTAGGCGCTGGCAATATCGTATTCAATGGGACAATCGATGGAGATGTTGCGGGAAGAGATCTCACTGTCCAAGCCGGTACGGGAACTGCCTCTCTCAACGGCACAGTAGGAAGCAACGTGCCCCTGGGCAATTTAATCGTCAACGGAAGTACAGTCTTCCTTTTTAATATTGGCGGAGCTCTCTCTGGAGCTGCGACCGTTGCCGCGAATTCAACTTCCAATATCAACTTGACAGGGACCCTCTACACTGCAGACGCTCAAATCTATACAGCTCCGGGGAACTTGAATGTGAGCGGCGGATTTCCCACGGTCATTACGACATTCCTGAATAGCAACCTATTTAACTTAGGGGGCGTTATCCAGCTCACAAACGGGTCTGATTTTACAATTCTGATCAACAACCTCGATTTCATCTTGCCCACTGTCTACGGCACGAGCATTGAAAATCTCAGCGTCTCGACAGGCTCTGGAACAATCACAATCGGGAAAGTGGGACTGGCGGCAGGAGAGATCGGTCAGGTCACGGCAGATGGAGAGCAGATTACCTTTACTAATGCAATCCTTGCCCATGGGGTTGATTTCGTCTCGAATACCACGATTAAAAACAATCCAATGGGTCCCCATTTGATCTCTCTGACAGGAGATGGAAGCTTCAACGGTCTGAACGGAAATGTCGGAGTATTGGGGAACGAAATCTCCGTCAGTGCGCTTGGCCAAATCTTTGCGGGAGCCAACGGCCCATTCCCTTCAAGAGCGGACTTCATCGGCTCAACAGGCGATGGGACAATCCATGAAATTCCCACCAATCCCCCCTGCATTATCACCCTTAACGGCATTGAGATCACATCTTGCTTTACTCCCCCAGCGCCGACTCCCCCCACGCCTAAGGAGATCATCGAGTTGATTCCAAATACCTATTTCTTCGTTCCATCGATCTATGCTCCGGTGTATACGCTGGCCGATTACGTTTACTTCCTCGAAGACCGGGCTGACGATTTGATCGCTGATCGACGCCCCTCTCTTCTCTACTGGATCCCAAACAAAAAAGGGGGCTTTCGAAGATGAGACGGATCATCCTTACACTTCTTTTTCCCTTCTCTCTTATAGGAAATCCAAGCGGGCCGGCAGTTGTACATGGAGAAGCCGAATTTTCCAAGTTAGACCTCAATTCGCTTGAGATACGCACTTCCGATGAAGCGATTATCCTTTGGGACGATTTCTCAATCGGGTTCGATGAAATCACCCGCTTTCTGCAGCCGAACGCCCAATCGGTTGCGATCAACAAAGTAACCAGCGGAAATCCAAGCGCAATTTTGGGACGCCTCGAAGCCAATGGATCTGTTTTTCTCATCAACCCAAATGGGATCGTTGTAGGAGAAAATGGCACTGTACAAACGGCAAATTTCATGGCCTTTGCAGCCGATATAGCTCCTGAATCTCTCCTTAAAAAAGAGGGGGGGCTTTCCTCTATATCAATCTTGCCCTTGGAAGGAGCATCCAATATCAACCCCTTTGCTCTTGCCATCCAACACAAAGGGAAAATTGACGCCCTCGGGACGAAAGAAGAGGGGGGGCGGATTTTCCTCGTGGCCCCAAAAGGGATCCTAGAAATCGATGGAGCCCTTCGAGCCCCTTCGGGAACGGTTGAAATTTCCGGAGAATACATTCGCACGTTCCAAAACGCCGAGATAGATGTCTCTGGGGATTTCAAGGGCGGCGACGTGTCCATCGGATCTTTCGAATCAAAGCAAACAGCCATTGCTCCAGGCTCTATCATCCGCGCCGATGCTGCCATCGAAGGCGATGGAGGAAACATTTTTATTCTCTCAGAAGAGGCGACCGGATTCTACGGAATGGTTTCAGCAAGAGGAGGCGCTCTTCAAGGCAACGGCGGATTCATCGAGATCTCAAGCAAAGGGACTCTCGACTATAAAGGGAAAATCGACGCTTCGGCCCCGATGGGAGTGCAAGGAAAGCTTTTGCTTGACCCAGGCGATGTGACAATTGGGACTTTTGGGGCGAGCTCCCCTCCCTTTATTCCCCCTGTTTACAACCCAGCCTCAGCACCCGGGGAACTTGACGCAACGGAACTGGCAAATGCCTTGGGAATGGCCGATGTAACGGTCCAAACTACAGCAGGAAATTTTGGGTCCGGCGATATTTTCGTCCAAGCTCAGGTTGTTTGGAATTCAGCCGGTTCGCTAACGCTTAGCGCCGATCGCGACATCATCATTGAAGAGCAGGTCCAGTGCATGGGTTCAGGAAACATCTCCCTTCTCTCCGGAAGGGATGCAATCATTGGATCTCCCGATGCTTTGACAAACCCCGTAACACAAGCGCTATCCGCTATCCAGACGGCAAGCGGGGCCATCTCAATCGACGCAGGAAGAAATCTGACGATCCTGGCAGGGACTCAGGTAGGCCCTTCTCCCTCTGAGATCTACTCTTCTACAGGAGCGATCGTCATCAGTGCTGTCGGAGATATTTCTCTAATCGGTTCCCAGCTGACCCCTGTCACAGGAGCCTACGCCCAAATCCAAACCCTTGAAAATGCAGTATTACAAGGCAAGAATTTGAATCAAGTAGGAAGCTTAGGAGACAGCGGATACGCTTCGATTACGGTTGGAGGCAATTTAACAGCCGAGTTTAATCAAAATATCACTCTCCAAGGAGGCTTTTCTCCGACGACACCATCGGAAGCGTCAATCACCTGTCTGGAAAACTCATCGATTACTGCGCGGGGCAATATCTCGCTTACCGCTTCACCGATCAGCCAAGCTAGGATCGCAGGAAGCTCTGATCTCACTTACATAAATGGGAATCATATTACCCTCACGGGGGGAGCTCCCACAGCAACGGCAACCCTAGCAACAACAAACGGAGAGCTGCTCATAGAAGCAAATGGGACAATCACGATCAACAGCAACGGCCGGATCGTCCATTCGGGGATACTTGGAAGCATTGACGTTATGGCGGGCCAGGATATTATTCTGAATGAAAATGCGACTATCTTCACAGCTTCAGTTCCTCTCTGCCTCATCGTCGACAATGCAAACCCAGCCCCGCCTCATATAGGAAATGGCTCCCTTTATATCGGGCCTCAAGCCTCGGTCTTCACTAATGTTGTTGCCAATCAACCTTTGAGAATCTTCACCGCCTCGCAGGGAAATAACAGTATCCTCGGACACCTGCAAGGAGTCCAATTCACCCCTGGTCAGGAGTTTGTCAACACGACGCAGGAATATTGGGGCATCTATTTCCCTAGCTCATTCCAAGGAGTCCCCTACACCATTTTCTATAAGGGATTTTCTTTTCCATCTTCTTTACTTACGAGCTTTGATTTAGCGATGTTTGAATTCCAACAAAGGCTATTTGATTACGACTATCCTGGCTTCATCGGCCGCGAATTCTGGATCTTTGACGAACCCCAACAGTGGGAATATGAGACTTTGCGTCCATATCCTCGAGAACAAAACGGCATAATGAAGGAGATTTTATGAACCGATATCTCCTCATCCTCCTCTCACTTGCTGCTGCAGCTTGCTTTGGAGTCGAAACTAAACAAAATAATACAATCCGAGGGGTTGTTCTTTGCAAAAATGAAAACGATCTGGCCCTTCCGCTCGATGAAGAAAAGAAAGGGATCATTCTTGTCGGAGTAGATTTGCCGGGAGCCCCATTCAAATTAGAGGCCATTCTCGAGAATGAATATTTTGGCAAAGAGATTTCACCTCAAATTCTTTCAGGGATTAAAGAAAAGATCCTCCTCCACTATAAGATGCATCACCGTCCTGTCGTTTCTGTAGAAATTCCTGAACAAGAAGTAGAAAATGGGATCGTCCAAATGGTTGTCGTAGAAGCCTCCCTTGGAGAAATCCTCTTTCAAGGGAACTGCCATTTTCGAGACGGCCAACTAAGGCGGTATATCAAACTTTGCCCGGGCGATCAAATCGACACAAACCGCCTCCTCTCCGATCTTGCGTTTATGAACCGCAATCCGTTCCGCATCACAAACGCAACGTTTGCTCCAGGGAAAGAACAAAACACCACAGATATTCTTCTCCTTACACGCGATAGGCTCACATGGAGATTCTATACAGGCGGCGATAACACCGGCAACGACTTCACAGGGCAAGCCCGCTGGTTTGCCGGAGTGAATTGGGGCAATGTTTTTGGATGGGACCATGTCCTCTCGTATCAATTCACCACATCATCCGACTACGGGCAGTTCCAGGCCCATACATTTAACTACTCCATCCCGCTGCCGATCCATCACACGCTAACTCTTTTCGGAGGATTCTCTTTTGTTCATCCCGATCTCTCTTCTCTCAACAGCGAAGTCATGCCCCCAACAGGCCATCTGAAAAACGACGGCTTTACCGGACAAGCCTCCCTCCGCTATCACCTTCCATGGGGTAAGAATTGGATCGCACAGCTCACCGAGATGATTTTCGGATGGGATTATAAATACATGAACAACAACCTAGAATACATTAGCGAAAACTCTGTTCCGATTGTGTATAAAAGCGTTAATCTTTTCCAATTAGTCGTTGGGACAGATCTCGCTTATCAAGATGAAAAACACAAGATATCTTGCTTAATCAATGTGTATGGCTCGCCAGGTGAACTTTTCGGTAGAGGAAACAACAATGATTTCAACAACCTTCGCAACAAAGCGATAAACCAATATATCTACGCCCGTCTAATGGCCTCGGATGAAGTTCAATTCGGACGCGGCTTCTCTTTTAATCCCGTCCTTCGCTTTCAAGGCGCGAGCGGCGCCCTCCTCCCGAGTGAACAGATGCCGATCGGCGGGTACGATACAGTTCGCGGCTACGACGAGAGGATCTTTAATGCGGACAACGCATTTATTTCAAACGTCGAAATGCGCTGGAGCGGCTCTCACTGCCTTTGGAGACAATCTTCGTTGAGAGGACGCTTCACCGCTCTGATTTTCTTCGATTATGGAAGAGGCTGGAACTATCCGTCCCTTTCCAATGATAAAAAAGATGAGTATCTCATGGGAATAGGCCCTGGGATTAGATACGAACTTGGAAGTTATCTTAATTTCAGAGCTGACTATGGGATCAAACTTCACAAAGACAGCATCGTAGGGACTAGCTTCGGCAAATTCCACCTCGGCCTCATCGCTTCCTATTAAGAAAGGAATCTTCTCAATTTTGACCAGCGTCAAAGCGCCAAAAATTGAGAATATTCAACTGGAACGAGTATAGTTCCTCTTTATGAAAAGATCGATTGTCCCTTTCGCTTTGATTCTCGCGATTTCCCTATACTTCACAGTTTTCAAGAAGGGGGCCCCTTCTGAGTGGATCTCGTTTGATTCGAGCATGAGTAAAGCGAGCTCTTCTTTCGTTAACTACTACTCAAATGAGCAAGGGCGCAGATGGAAATGGCTAAAAAATCTCTATGAAAAAGGGATGGCCAAAAAGGGGAAGGGCCAGATTCCGAAGATCATCCACCAAATCTGGATTGGCGGTCCGTTTCCAGAAAAATACAAAGGTCTTCAAAATACTTGGAAGGAGAAGAACCCAGACTGGGAATACCGCCTCTGGACAGATGCCGATCTCGCCGATTTCCCCTTCACCGATCGGGCCCGCTTCGAACGGGCGATCAGCGTGGGAGAAAAAGCTGACATCCTTCGCTACGATATCCTTCTTCATTATGGGGGGCTCTATGTAGACACCGATTTTGAGTGTCTCAAGAGCTTTGATCCAATCCACTCCACTTGCGATTTTTATGCAGGGTTAGAGGCTGCTTTCCATGAAGATCAGGCCCCTGCGATGGGCAATGCCCTCATTGCCTCTGTTCCAGATCATCCCATTCTCAGGTACTGCTTAAAGGAAATTTCCAAAAGAAATCCAGGCACAACCCCTGATGAAGTGATGTCAGTTTCGGGGCCCGGTTGTTTGAGGAAAGCATTTTTCAAAGAGAGGCACCAAAAAGGGTTTAAAAACATCGCCTTTCCATACACTTACTTCTATCCAATTCCCTCCCCTCATCGTAGAGATGAGGGAAGAGAAGAGTGGATTGAACCCGAATCTTTCGGAGTCCACCACTGGGACGTTATCTGGGTGAAATGAGTTTCGCAGCCTTTTGAATGCATGCATCGACCGACACCCCATCCGTATAGGTGCAGCCCACTTCGAATTGGGGGATCGCATTTTTGGCAAGGAATGTAGATGTGTGGACAGGTTGCGCGTTAATTCCAAGATGCCGTTCAAGTGCGTTAAGCGCTGCCTTTAGAGGCTCTTTCTCTTCTGGGCGAACCATCGCAGTGAGACGTGTTTCTGAAGTCCGGTTTTGCTGTGGAAAGATCGCCGAATCAAAAATCACTCCAAGGAGAGATTCTTTCTCCTGAGTGGGAACGAGATAACCGTAGCCTTTTTTAACCAGCACATCGCCTGCATAGGCGAGATTAACCACCCAAATCGATCTATTGGAATATTGTGGTGGAAGAGCAGAGATCACCCGATCGGCATGGTACGTTTTCCCGCCTGCAATGACTTCATGTTCGGAGAACTTTTCGACAGAACAGTTAAGTACAATATCAATCGGGAGTTTTTTCTCAAGTTCATGGATGAGCGTTTCCATTCCGCTTTTTACCGTAAATAGACCTTTAGCTTTTGATTTATTTTTGGGGGATGAAAAGAGGCCGCGCACAACAGACCCTTTTTCGCGCTCCCATTTGTAAAGCGCAGGAAAACAGGCGCGGATGGATAGTTTCCGTATATCGCCGCTGTAAATACCGAGAGTGAGTGGATCGAAGAATGTTTCTGCAATTTTTGGACTAAAACGACGGGCGGCAAAGTCGTAGATCGATTCGTCATCGGAGGTAGATGGGCGGATGAAAAGTTCCCGAATGAGATAGGGAATGAGGGTCGGCAAAAAGGAACCGGGAGTACGGAGATGGCCTTTATGGAGAATGAATCTCTTAGCGGCTGCCGGCTCTGAGGAGATGAGTTCAAGCTTTAGATCTTGGATAAGTTCTAGAAGATGGGGATTGCGGCTGAAAGGGAAAGTGCGGGGCCCCTTTTCGAAGAGGAATCCCCCTTCATTACAGGTGCGGATCCAGCCGCCGAGACGGTTCTCTTTTTCAAGAAGAGTGATTTTGGCTTTTGGATTCTTCTTTAGGAGAAACCATGCAGCGCTAAGTCCTGTGATCCCTCCGCCAACAATTATAGTATTCATTTGATCCTCATCGCTTTTCCTGTGGAACGGGCAATCAATTTACCGGATGCATCGGTCTTAAGGATAGTGGCCTTCATTTCAACAAGTTTGCGAGACTCTTTGACGATTTCTCCGCGAACGTAGAGCATTTCACCGATGAGCGCTGGCGCCACGTAGCGGACAGTCATTTCCGCAGTGAGGGCGCCGCCGCTTGAGATCCAAGCAAGCCTTGTCATCGCCTCATCTAAGAGGGTGGCCAAAATGCCTCCATGCACAATCCCCTTCCAGCCTTGATATTTTTGCGGAGGGACAAATGTAGTGGTCATAACGGGGCCATCCACAATCCATTCCAAACGGAGACCGTCCATGTTCTCCATTCCGCAAGCAAAACAACGGTGATCATCGACTAATTCAATCATACAGCTCTAGAAAATTGCCCTTTGTTGAGATATGCGTCGAAGCTTGCAGCGATAAGCCGGACAAAAAGCCTCCCTAGCGGAGTTGCGACGATTTTATCAGCCGTTTCTTCGATGAGTCCATCTGATTTCAGAGATTCGATGTCAGCGAGGTGAGCATACTTTTTATCCACTTCAAAGTGGCAAGGGATAGTAATTTCAACGGTACTTCCTTAGACATTTGCTCTCAAAAAAAAGAACGTTGGCCCCACTTCCACGTGGAAGTGGGGCCAACGAATGGCACTTCCTTCATGTTTTCGGCTTAAATTCTTGAAAAAAACAGGCCCAAAATCGCACCGAGGTCAAAGCCCCCTATTCCCGCTTCTCTCAAGAAGCGAAATAAACCCTAGATCCCCTATTGACTATAGTCGAATTCCATCTCCGGCGGTCCTCTAGCCGGTGATATGACCGGCGGTTCAAATGGCTCATTGATGTGAGCCAAAACTTTTCGAATGGAATGCCTGTCCTGAATAAACGAGATGATTCTCATCGGATGACTACATTTGGGGCAGATTAGGGGAAAGATTTCAAAAATTCTAGCCAGCAGTAAGGCCCATCTGTAAAGAGATGCTCTCGATGGTTTTTTAGATTCTCGAGATTTAAGCCCATCGGGTATAGAAGAAGGCGGAATGTTTAGCAGTGGATGAGAATTTTCCTCCTTAATAGCAGTCAGTGACGCAGGCTCTTGATTTGCAAAAGCTATAATCTTATGCCGAATCGGTGAATTAGGAGCCAGAACTCCATGATAGCGATGCCGGTGTTTTCGGGGTGGTGGTATTAACTGAGCAAGCTTATTTAAGAGTTCTTGAGGTTTGAGATGCAGAACCATTTGACCATCTGGGGCTGGTTTCGGCAAGATATAACGGAAACCTTCGCCTAATCCTTGAAGCCGCTCGCTTGAAAAAACCGGCCTTGCGCAGTACCTTAAAAGTCTCTCCAACCCCTTTCGATCTTTCGCCTCAATGCGCACATCCGCATGAAGAGAAAAACCGCTATGCTCCCACTCCAACATATCGGATGCTGAATCCCCTTCTAAAAGACCTCTTCTTTGGAAAAGTCCCAGGACTCTGGTCCGAATCTTCTCCTGAACACATTGTATTCCCTCCTTAGAAAAACTCACCGGATAAAAGAGCCCATCCTCATCAAATAGGCCATCGATGATGCAAGAATGAAAATGAAAGTGCGGGTTTAGCGCTTTGCCAAAGCGCTGCAAAAATGTTACTGCCCCAATCCTTAAATTCGATCTTTTGCGAAAATCTTCCAAAACAGACTGAATCAGAAAATCTTCAACCGAAGAGATCAAAATATTGAGAACGCAACTATGCAGACTTGAATCATGGTGAAGAAAATAGCGAATGCGCTTTGGAAAAGAAAGAACCCACTGACGCACTGGCGCTTTTGGAAACACATGATCGACAAGATGCGCCGCAATTCGCGCCATATGACAGGTCGTACACGAAGGGCAAATCCCCCTCCCTTTGCACGAAAAGGCAATCAGAAAATCATGTCCGCATTCTTTACAATAGGCCCTCGCAAATCCATAGGAAAGAATCCCGCATTTTAAAAATGTCCGAAATTCTTCCTCGACATAATGAGGAATATCCTCACGGCAAGAGACTATCCAGGTCTCAAGTTCTTTCTGAATTGCCTGATAAAACAGAGTCTTTTGAGGCTGCCGCGACTTATAGACAAACGGTCTAGATAGGGTCTCCGGACAGGCCATTTCTGATTTTTGTTCTTAAATCATAAACGAACCAGGTTGCACCCAATCTGATTAAAGTGCAATAATCATCAAGCAGATAGGAGGGTCTATGGGAAGAGGAGGGAAAAGAATGGGTGCGGGCAGACCCAGAGGAACCGGCAAATTCGGGGAGCCAACGAAACCCATCCGAATCCCAATAAGTGATTTAGAAAAAGCTCTTAGGTGCATACAAAACCGTTTTTTCAAACTTCCTCTTTATCACTGCCCAGTCAAGGCCGGCATCCCCGAAAGTGTTGAGGCAGAAGTTGAAAAAGAAGTCGATTTAAACGAGATCTTGGTTAAGAATGCTGCGAATACTTTTCTTGTCAAAGTGAATGGATCTTCGATGATTGATGCAGGGATCCAAGAGGGAGATCTCTTAATTGTAGACCGGAGCATAGAGCCTGTGAATCAGAAAATCGTCATTGCTTCTCTCAATGGAGAACTTACCGTTAAACGTCTCCGGCTTGAAAAAAGCAAAATCAGGCTCATCGCTGAAAACAAAACATTGAAACCAATCGAAATTTCGGAAGAAATGAATTTTCAAATCTTAGGAACCGTTACAGGCGTGATCCATCTCTTCTAATCCAAGTACCGTTGAATTTCTTAACCTTTAAATTTCTTGCAAAAATGAGAAATCCTCATGGCGGAACTCGGGTTCGTCGTAAGCTTTATATTTCTCATAGTGCTTAACCCGGTCTTGCAAAAAGAATGACGCGGCGATGCCTCCGGCTAGCCGCTCCGCTCCATAAGAAATCGGGGGAATGTCCAAAGATAGGTGGGCATGAGAAAGAAAAGCCCCGAAATTGAAACAGTGGATGTTTTTTAAGTAGGGAGCGTTGCCGGGAGTTTTTTCACGAAATTCGAAATGAGGCCCAAGATAGGGGGACCTCCCCAACGACCGATGATCGGTAAACCCGCGGTCTTGCCACAGAAGGATCTCATCGGCCAGCTGAAGAAAATTTAGCCGAAAAAGAGAAAATTTGTTAAATTAGTAACCTTTGCTGGCGTAGCTCAATTGGTAGAGCGCCCGACTTGTAATCGGATGGTTGAGGGTTCAATTCCTTTCGCCAGCAACCCATTCTGGGGGTGTCGCATAGCGGCAATTGCAGGGGACTGTAAATCCCCCACCTTAGGGTTTCGGCGGTTCGAGTCCGCCCGCCCCCATAAACGAAAAAACCTCGCCGAAAGGCGAGGTTTTTTCGTTTATGGGGGCGGGAAAAACGACCGTAGTATCGGTCGTTTTTAGGACTCGAAATGAGTCGAGTGATTTCGTTTCGAAATCACGACGCAATCGGAGCCCGAGAAGACAGGGTCCCAAATCGTTTCGATTTGGGAATGTCGTGACGGGACACACGTCTCGTGTGCCCGCCGAGGGTGAGTCCGCCCGTCCCCAAAAACGAAAACCTCGCCAAAAAGCGAGGTATTTTCGTTTAGAAGGCAGGCATTAATTAATCTAAGTGGGACTCATCACCCCGATTTAGTTCGGAGAACGGCATTCATTATTTATTTGATATCTTAAATGTATTAAGTATAAACTCGTTGTGGGATAGTTTTAAGGTGATTGTGTTAGTTCCGTTGTTGATGTAACGAGTAATGTCAAACTTTGCTTCATTTTTGAATGGTCCTGTTAATGGATAAGAAATCGTGCCGACATCTGTTCCATTCACCATGACTTCAAGCGTGAAATCGTTGCTGTACCAACCGGTACCGGTAAAATCAAGTTCATAGTTATCTTGCGGATTTTTATTAATTTCCGTCTTTATTTCTAATGAACTCCCTTTGCCGAAGATGTACCAACCTGTTCCAAAATAATTAATCCACTCGCCGCCGCTGATTTCAAAATTTTTCGTTTTGCCAGAATGGGCATCAAAATAAGCGATCGTATGTGTTTGTAAGGGTTGCTGATGGTTTGCTTCGTAACGAATTTCAGCAACTGGAAAATCTTGGGGTAAAGAAGAAATATTTATGTCCATATAATCCTCTCTTAAAATTTGTTTCTTTATTATAATTTCGATTGTTTTTAGTGTCAATAATTGTAGCAAAAGAAATTAAATTTAATTTTTTTAAAAAAGCGTGTAATTCCAGTAGAGCAATAAGAACTTATCCTAACAGTCAGTCGAAAATAAGTATCGGAAATCAAGAAAAAAGAGAGCACGCACGATCTATGAAATAGTTCATGCTGTGGGATTGAATTATTTCTTGTCCCAATGAATCTAAGAACCTATCCAAGTAAAAGTGTTTCGTCGCTTTTTTGAGGATTTTAGCCAAACAAGGCTTCCGTTGACCGGGATATGCGAATTCTGCTGAAGATATGGTTGAGATATCCGCCCTGCCAAGCGTGTCACAGGGGCGTCCCTTCGCCCCCGTTCTTTGGGGAGGCGCCATTCTCTTAAGATTGGAACTGAGAAAATAGAGAAGGTTTTAATGTTTCACCATTGAGCAAACGGGCGATGCGCTCGCCGCTTGCTACTGCGTGGACAATTCCTATGCCATTGCATCCTAAGTTGTACCAAATATGGGGATTTTGCCTGTCTTGACCCACCCAACGAAGTCCTGTTGGGGTGTAACCCATGATGCCGTACCATTGATACTGGAAGGTGGGATTGAAATGATAGGTTCTTTGGGTAAATTGGGTAATGAGAGCAAAGGTTTTATTCCATTCGTCTAGATCCAGAGCTGGATTGGCATATTCTGGCCCTGCAAAAATAGTTAGAGAATCGCAATTGGTTACGTGCCAGTAAGGCACTGATGGATCTTGATGAGTGATAAATGCTGCCGAATAGTCGTTAGGCAATGAAGTCGAGCAAGCTGCCGCATAGGCCGCTCGGGGAGCCGCCTTTTTGCTATAACCATTCGTACAGATAACCAAAACATCTGCTGTGATTGTGCCCGAAGAAAACTTGAGAGTGTTCTTTTCGATTTGTGTGATTTCAGTCTGCTCATATACTTCAAACCGATCTGGGAAGCGATTCTTGAGATATTGTAAAAGGCGATGACAGAACAAATAGGAGTTTGTTCGGGCTCTGTCGACTGAGTCGTAGAGGAGCCCGATATAGGAGGGATCTTTCGTTTGGAGTTTTTCTAAAATGACTTCTCGAGGAACTCGGTGAATCCCTTCACCTTCCATCTCGATTTCTTCAGAGATAAAAAATTCCCATTTTTTCCGTCCCATCTTTCGAAATAGGGCTCCGTCTTGCAGGGAACGCTCTAATGTGGCTGTATCAGTGAACCCGAAGCCTAACCCCGAGTTGTCCAAAGGTTCTACATTATTCTCAAGGCCAATCAGTTTGTGGATCCTGATATATTCATCCCAGCCGTGATCCAATTCCAAAAAAGCCTCTTTGACCGGTTCAAACCCAAATTCTTCTACAAGCTCGCTCACTGGCCGCTCAATATGTGCCCAAGCAAACCCAGCATTATTTCCTGTAGCTCCACATCCTATCTTCCCTCTTTCTACAAGAACGATCTGCTTATCTGTCAGAGTCAACAAGTAAAAAAGGGTCGCAATTCCCGATATCCCGCCGCCCACAATCGCCACATCAGATTGAAGATCTTTCTTCAAACTCGGCCACGCAGTGGTAGCGATCTCTTGCCAGGGGGAGCGAGGTGTATCCATTGAGGCTATCCTTATCAAAAATAATTATTTCGAACAAGCAAGGCCAACCAAATGAAAGATAAAAATTCTGAATGCGTCTCCAAAAAAATTAAACCGCACCATCTGGCCGGGTTTTTTTGTTTTATGGTATGCTCGGGAAGTATGAATGCTCAAATTCGAAAGATGTCTTTACCTATAGAGCGGCAAGCAGCAAAGGAATATAGACAGAAATATTTCTTTGACCGGGCGGCGATCCAAGATCCATACCTTTGGACATTCGATCACAAGGAGCATCTTCATTTCGTCATTTATCAAAAAAATCAAATAGTTGGCTATGCGCATGTTCAGCTTTGGCCAGACAAAAGAGCGGCGATGCGAATCATCGTGATCGATGAAAAATTCAGAGGTGCCGGACTGGGGCGGTATTTATTATCTACAATAGAAAGAATCCTGAAAGAAGAAGGGATTCGGATATTGCAAACAGAATCGCGTCCCGATACATACTTTTTTTACAAAAATCTAGGATATGTAGATATGCCATTCAACGATCCAGAGGGCGATCACACAGATCCACAAGACAAACCCATGGGAAAAGTTTTGTCGGAGATTAAATGAGTTTAAAAGACGATCTGCAGCGTGCATATGACCGATTGGTCAAACTTGTAAATTCCGCTACAAATAGAAAGGAAAAAATCCTTGAGTGGAATGGCGGTCTGATCAGCGCAGCGGATCTGATGGCTTATCAGATTGGTTGGGGCCGGTGTTTGATTCGATGGTATGAGGCGGGGATCAAAGGCGAAGAGCCCGAAATGCCTGGAGAGGGATTTGTGAAATGGGACTATCCAGCAATCGCACTTCACTTTTATCAAAGATACCGGTTTGATTCAGGAGAACTTCAGCTATCCGAATTTAAACAAGTTGTGAATCGAATTCTTGAAATCATACACGTTGAAGAAAAGCTGGGAAATCTCGACACAATAGGTATTTGGGATTGGTGTACGCTTCCTTCGGGAAAAATATGGCCCTTAAGCAAATGGATCCAAGTCAATACTGTGGCTCCCTATAAAAGAGCTGCAGCAATTCTAAAGAGAAAAAGATGTCCAACCCAAAAATCATCTATTTGAACGGCCCTTCTAGTTCTGGAAAAACTACGCTTGCAAAAGCCTTGCAGCAGTCTTTCAGCGAGCCATTTCTTCATTTAGGAATCGATAAGTTGATCGGCTTTATGCCGGCAAAAATCAACAATTGGGAAGGAGGCGTTGCGCCGGAGGGCTTTTCATGGGAGCCAGCTTTGGATCCTACAGGACATCCCACTTTTCATGTTCGAACAGGACCCTTTGCAAGACGGATCGTCAATACACTTAGATCGATAGTGCTGCTTCTCATTTCTCAAAAGTATAACCTCATTATCGACGATATCGCTTTTGGAGCGATTGAGGTCGAAGAATGGAAACAAGCGCTAAAAGGGCACGATGTTCTTTATGTAGGCGTTATGACCCCTCTCGATATTCTTGAAGAAAGAGAACGGGTGCGCGGCGATCGCTTTATCGGCAGCGCGAGGGGGCAATATTTCAAAGTGCACGCGAATGTCTCCTACGATCTAGAAATAGACACACATGCTCAATCCATTGAAGAAAATGTGAGCAGGATTCAGAAGCGATGTTAGGTTTTCCTATCGCCAGCAATTCAAAAAAATGTTAGAATAAAAACTTTTTTGGATGGGTTTATGCGCTTTTGGTTGATGTGCCTTTTTGCTGCAAGTTTATTTGGTCAGTCTTTGAATATCCCGAGCGGCACTTCAATCTACTACATCGATCCTTCGAATCGAGGAAAAGACATCGTGAATATGATCACGACCCTTTCTTCATCTCCATTCACGAGCTCTCCTTACAATAATTCGGAAATCGCAATTCAGACCCGCATGCCGGGGCCGAATGGCCAGTGGCTTTTGATCCGCTATGTCACTAGCGCTAACGTCAAAGCAACGACCAATTCGACGATTTTAATCATCGGCCAGCCCACCTCAAAAGGAGGCAGCAATGCCACCCTGACATTCTACGTTGTTCCTGTAGAACAGATTGTGGAGGTGATTTACTCTGCCTACAATACGTTGCCCAACGGAAGTTCTTATTCCACCACGATCACGACCGGTGTTTTACCTCTCTATAATTTCAATCTCTCGCAAAGGGCTGCCGACATCATCAATGTTTTTTCAGTGATCAAAGCTAACGCGAGCTATTATAGGTATAAATCATCGTCTTATTTTACCATGCAGACGTCGCTTAGCGGAACGTTTAATCCCCCCCTTCTGGCGGGAGGAGTTATCCCCTATGTACAGTGCGTTGGATTGACCCCCACGAATCTCTGCAGCACGAGCGGGATTACTACTCTAGCCTCAAATGGCACGCTTTTGTACATCACATACAACTCTACGAATGTTCTGACCCATGCGTACTACCTCATTGCAGGAACAGAGCAGATTTATGGAATCAACTACTTTCCAAATCCTTAATGGCTGGATCATTTAAATTCTCTATGGACAGAACCGGTTTGTCATAGCGAAGCTAGCGTTTAATCGTCTTTGTGTGATAAACTATCTGGCCATGAAATCAAAAGACTTCAATACACAGTCTTTTTCAGCGCGTTTTTCAGCAGCGTTCTCTGCTGCTCAAATCATTTCTTCTCTTTTAGTGATCCGCAAGGCAGCGGATTAATAATTATTTTTTCACCATTACATTCTGAACAAAAATAAATCAAAAAAAGAGAAGAACTATTATGTCTATTTCAAAAGGAATATGGGAAACTTATGCCGTTCCGCCGGTTGCGGCGGGAATCGCAATCGTTCCCCCGTTCGCCGATATGGTCGCCAAAAGCGCCCAACAATTGGGACAGCCTGTTCCCAAAACACCCTATGTTGAAAGTTTGAAAGGGGGGATGAAAGCGGCTCCAACTGTTGGGGCAATCGTCGGGACGCAAATGATCGTTCAAAAGGCTGTAGAAAATCGGCTTTTTGGGAAGTCCCGTGCCGAAGATCTCACTTCAAAGCTCGCAAGCTCAGGGATAGTGGGAGCAGTTTCAGCTCCATTTTTGGCTGTGTTTAATGGCCAAAGCATGGGTTGGTCTGCTAGGGAATCTTTGCGCAAATTCACGCCAAAACAGGCCCTTGCCATCGCAGTTCAAGAGACGGCCTTTGTAGGAGGGCTAAGCGCTTCAGATCCTTTGTCTGAAGAGATGAAAAAGCAAATTGGGAATAGCAAGGCTGTCGAATATGCAACTGCCTTTTTTTCGGGAGCAGCGGGGAGTGTCGCAGGACACCCGGCAAACACTGTTTTGACTCGATCGCAAAACGGGTTGAAAATCGATCATCCAAAACAGCTTATGTAGGGATAGTAATTTCAACGGTACTTCCTTAGACATTTGCTCTCAAAAAATAAGAACGATGGCCCTGCTTCCACGTGGAAGGGGGGCCATCGAATGGCACTTCCTTCATGTTTTCGGCTTAAATTCTTGAAAAAAACAGGCCCAAAATCGCACCGAGGTCAAAGCCCCCTATTCCCGCTTCTCTCAAGAAGCGAAATAAACCCTAGATCCCCTATTG
>JAIBBX010000002.1 GCA_019694475.1 Parachlamydiales bacterium | reverse complement strand
TGCAAGTCGGAACATCCTGGGGCTTGGCCTATCTGCCGATCGGCCAACTGGCGATGTAAACCGCCGGTATGTCGCCGCCCTTTCAGGCGGACGATAAAGCTTTCGCCTTTAGGCGAGAGTTGTTTACCCAAAGCATTGATTGATTGAGATTCAAAATCACAATATCTAGTTGCTTTCAGCCACAAGGCCAACTCCTTTTTCTTTAGCTCGATTCTTGGTTGCAATATTTCAAAATCTGAGTCGTCCCATCCATGGGCGCTCAAGATGCTTTTTAGACTATCAAAATCGAGCTGCTTTAAAGCCCTTTCAAAAGCAAGAAGAGGAAACACAACTCTCTGGACGGGTTCTTCAGCAGGCTTGGACATCTAACAAAAAAGCGGCAATTCTGGATCATCCCGACATTTGTTGAGAAGTCGATTGGAACTTTGGCCTATCAAAGACTGTTATCCAAGAGCGGCGGCAGAATTTCTGAGGATGATCCTGCAAATGGAAAATATGCACAGCTTGTACATCAAGTGGGAAAAGAGCTGGCGGCAAAATCTCCAAGAGATGGGCTTAACTATGAGTTTGCCTTGGTCAATTCCGATGCAGATAATGCTTGGTGCTTGCCTGGAGGAAAAATAGCAATCAATCTTGGCCTGGTTTTGAACATGGAAAAAGAGACGAATGATTTTGGGATGGAAAAGCTATCTTTGAAGGAAAAAGTGGCAGCTGTTTTAAGCCACGAGATTTCCCATGCATCGGCTCGCCATGGAGGAAGGACTATTGAACGGAATCTGTTTATATATGCAGTGATCAAGGCACTTAGATACCTCTTTGAAAATGGCGATCAAGAAAAGGAACATTCCGAAGCCGATAGATACCTTGATAAGATCATTCAAGGAAGTTTGGCCCTTTGCCAAAGCCGCGAACATGAATATGAGGCGGACAAGTATGGGATGCATCTAATGAAATCTGCAAATATCAATCCCAGAGCGGCTATATGGCTCATGGAATATTTCAAAGAGCACCACCAGAATCTTTTTGGAATTGAATTTTTAAGCACGCATCCTTTGCCTGAAGGGCGTCTGGAGAAAAATAAAGAAACTTTCCAAGAGCTCAACCCTCAAAAAGTTGTTTAAAGCTTTCTCCTCTATTCTGTAAAATGTCTAAATATGGAATCGAATAGAGTCATTGGCGGGATGCTTTTAATTGCCGGCAGCTGCATTGGAGCGGGCATGCTTGCCCTTCCCATCCTTACGGGCCTTGCTGGCTTTTTTCCGTCTCTTACCATGTTATTTCTCTCGTGGGCCTTTATGACATTTACCGCGCTTCTTCTTGTGGAAGTGAATGGCTGGTTCAAGTCGCAAGTGAATCTGATCACCATGGCTCAAGAGTCTCTTGGCAAAAAAGGGCGGCTCGCGGCATGGCTCTCTTATCTTTTCCTCTTTTATTCTCTTCTTGTCGCATATACTGCTGCAAGCGGAACTATTTTTTCAGCCATCATTGAATCTCTTTTCAACCTATCTGTTCCGCCGTCTCTTGCTTCTACTTTTTTTACGATTCTTTTTGGCTACATCGTCTATCTTGGAACCCGGCCTGTAGACCTTTTCAATCGGGTTCTCATGGTAGGCTTGATTCTTTCTTATCTTGGAATGATTGCTCTAGGCCTTGCCCGCATCGATTCGGCATTGCTGCTCCATTCAGCGCCGCAATATACACTCCTTTCTTTACCGGTGCTTGTTGTCTCTTTCGGTTTTCAGAACATGATCCCAAGTTTGACCAACTATCTTCACAATGATCTCAAGAAAGTGCGCAGGACCATTATCGGAGGAAGCCTTATCACTCTTGCCATCTATCTCATTTGGTCTCTGCTCGTTCTTGGAGTGGTGTCCCCTGAAAACATTGAAACCTCCTACGCAAAAGGCGAAGAGGCAACCATCCCTCTGAGGGCAGCGCTCGGCTCGAATGCCATCAGCCATTTTGCGCAAGGCTTTGCGTTCTTTGCGATTATTACCTCTTTTCTTGCGCAAGGGCTTACTCTCACACACTTTTTGGCCGACGGTTTTAAAAAACACCCAACGCGCAAAAATCTCATTTTCTTTACCTCTTTAGCCCTTCTCCCGCCGTTATTTCTAGCTCTCTACAACCCTCAAATCTTTTTCCGGGCGCTTAGTTTTGCCGGCGGCATTTGCGCAATGATTCTTTTTGGCATTCTCCCTGTTTCTATGGTTTGGGTGGGCCGCTATATTCGCAGACATGCCTCGCCTTATCATGTAAAAGGGGGCAAGCCGATTCTCGTTTTCGCATTCCTTTTCTCGCTGCTTGTGATTGGATGCGAGATCGCCCGATTCTTTTAAAATGGGAGGAAAACCATGTTCAAAGCGTATTGGATTGCATTCATCGCAAGTTTGGGAGGTTTTCTTCAAAGCTATGTGACCTGCGTGATTGCGGGCGCTCTAATTTTTATTACGAGCGAATTTCAACTTAGCCCCTTCAATCAAGGAAATGTTGCTGCCATCATTCTTCTCGGAGCGCTAGCCGGGTCTTTGACCGCCGGCTATCTAGCTGACCGGATCGGCCGTCGAATGACATTGTTCTTATCTGCTTTGATCTTTTTGATCACCGCAGTCTCTGTTTTTATGATCAAAGCCCTTGCCATGTTGATGATGCTCCGCTTTGCCACTGGGATCGCTATCGGCATGACATCCATTCTCGTGCCGATGTATTTAGCCGAAATTGCTCCTCCATCCAAAAGAGGCGCTTTTGTCACCTTTTTTCAGCTTTCTGTCACAATTGGTACGCTCATTGCCTATTTTGTGAACCTGATGTTGGCCAAACAGGGCAATTGGAGAATGATGTTCTTTTTTGCGGCGATTCCTGCAGCATTTCAAATTTTTGGGTTTCTTTTCTTTCCGGAAAGCCCACGCTGGCTTTTAAAAAAGGGCAGAATGAGCGAAGCGAAAAAGGTCTTGGCTCAAATCGGCGGGGAATTGACATCCATTCCGGAACAAGTATCAAAACCTCTTTTTTCTTCCCGCTTTTCTTTTCTGATTCTGATTGGGTTTGTATTGAGCGCCTTTCAGCAATTTACTGGAATCAATGCAGTTGTCTATTTCACTCCAAAAATTTTCAAGGAGGCTGGTTTCGAAAATCCGCAAGATGCGATTTTTGCCACAATTCTTGTTGGAATCACGAATGTGATTGCCACCTTTTTGACGATTTTCCTCATCGACCGTTTTGGTAGGCGCAAATTGTTACTCATCAGTCAAGTTGGCGTGATAGCCACCTTGCTTCTTTTGGTTCTCTCATTTGCAACGGATTGGCAGATCATCGATAAAATTGCGGTAGGCGCCGTGATTCTTTATATCTTTTCTTATTCTCTTGGACTGGGGCCGATTGTCTGGGTGCTCATTTCTGAAATTTTTCCCCTCTCTGTGCGAGCCAAAGCGCTTGCTTTTTGCACCTTTGTCAGCTGGCTTAGCAACTATTTGATTGTTCTTTCATTCCCCAGTTTCATTTCCTCATTCGGCCCATCTTGGAGTTTTTCGATCTATGCTTTCCTAACTTTTCTCGCCTATCTTTTCTGTATGCGGTACATTCCTGAAACAAAAGGCAAAACTCTCGAAGAACTGGAAAGGCTTCTCGCAAGAGTTGTTAAAGAATAGTGCAAAACCAAGACTCTTCCTCTTCTTTCAGAGGAAACGTTTCAATTGGTTTATCAACAAAGTCTGGTTCAATTGTGATTTTAAGGGGGCCCATCGAAGCTCTTGGAATGGGAGGGGCCGGCTTCAAATGGACTTTCTTTTTCTTGTTCCATTTTGAGTGCGCCCATTCAATTTGTATTTTCATCTCTTCATCATTTAAGCAGAAAAAGTGTTGTCCTAAATTTTTAGGGCCGAAAGGGCGGTTGCAGTTGCTGCAATTTTCATGAGCATAAGCCATTTTTATATCAGATGAGCGATGAATCGTAGCCATTCAGTCCTCAATATCTTTGAGAAAAGAAAGGAGAAAAGGGTGCAAGAGATTTGCTTGATGAAGGCAAATGGCATGTCCAGTCTCGGGCAATTCAATCACATCGGAGCGCAATCTTTTGATATATTCGATTCCTAAAGCCTGGTCTTCCTTTCCGATCACGATGGTGAGCGGGACATCAAGAGTTTTCACGATTTCTGTCTCATCGAAGCCTTTTCCGTTCAGAACGGAGGCGACCATTGTGGCCCTGGCTTGCGCATCGGTCCGCATGGCATCTCGAATCATGAACTGAGTCTCAGGATCATCTACATTCACTCCAACGAGCCTCATCCATCCGCGAGCCTGTTCTTCGGTGAGCATTTCTGGGCTTCCGCCATAAGCGTCCTCTTGCTTTGGATAGGCCTCAAAGGCCTCTAAAGAATATTTCATGGGGGCGCTTGCGATCATCATGATCCCGGCGATGCGATCGGAAATTTGGCTCCATTGTAAAGCGATATTGCCTCCCAAAGAGTAGCCTACGACTGCAAATCGTTCGATGCCAAGATGAACGGCTATTTCATTGAGCAGTTCAGCATACCCGGGGATTGTGTAGGCTGTTTCTGGATAGACGGCATTCGGGCTTTTTCCATGGCCTGGCAGGTCTACAGCGATTAGGCGATATTTATTTCCGAAAACTGCAATTTGTTTTTTGAAGACTTCGGAAGAGCAAGAATTGCCGTGGACGAGGAAAACGGGGAAACCTGATCCTCTAGTATCCAGATAGGCAACTTTTTCTCTCGAGGTCTGTATCATTTGATATTGTGAAACGATTTCTTGACTGAACATTCGCAAATCCTGGTATGCTTGGCACCGAAATTGTACATTACTTGGGGAGAAATATGCTAGCACAGGATTATTACAATCAGATTGGCGCAAAAAAAGATTTTGAAGACCCTCTCTACTTAGAAAAAATTGCACCTCACATTTCCAAAGATGCAAAAATCGTTGAGTATGGATGCGGGTACGGCAGATTGCTTCGCCTCTTAAAAAAATCTGGATACACTCACCTAGTGGGGTTTGACTTTTCAAAGAGTATGATTGATCGAGGCCGTAGGGAAAATCCTGACATCGATCTTAGCGTTACCGAAAATCGGAAAATTCCTCTAAAAAGCGAATCAACAGACATGGTTTTGATATCGACCATTCTCACCTCTATGATTCATAAAGACGATCAGAAAGCCCTCATTGCAGAAATCCTGCGGATTTTAAAACCGGGCGGCATTCTCTACCTATCTGATTTTCTCATCTGCGATCATCCCCGCTATCAAGAAAAGTACATCCAAGGGCAAAAACAGTTTGGGGAATGGGGCATCTACACCACGAGCGAGAACCTCACAGTGCGCCACCACACGTCGCGTTGGATTTTAGATCTTCTCTCTCCATTTGACTTGCAGTGGTTTGAGCAATTTGATTTCAAAACCATGAACAATAACCCAGCCCGAACGATCCACTGCATTGGCAAGAAGGTTTAGGGAGTGTCCAATGTTTCACATATTTGCTTTGATTATTTTCTCTCAAGTTTTTGCCTTTTCTTATCCTCAAAGATATGAGGGTATTGGAATCTATGAAGAAGCCGTCGGACATCCCCTTGAAGTTGTAGCTAAATTCTTGCCCGAGAATCCTTTTATTTTTGAGGCTGGAGGCCATTATGGGGAAGATACCTTGCGTTTTGCCAAAAGGTGGCCAAAGGGAAAAGTTTTTACCTTTGAGCCGAATCCTCATTCTTTTGAACTTCTCCAAGAAGCAACCCGCGGCATTGAAAACATTTCCGTCTTTAACCTCGCTGTGAATAACTTCAATGGAGCCGCGACACTATATATCAATTACGGAGAGACAGGCGACAATCCCATCTTTGAAGGGTCGAGTTCTCTCTTAGAGCCTTCCGACTGGCAGGCGCAATATTACAAAGGGCCTACAGCCGTTGTTCCCTGTGTAGTGCTACAAGATTGGTGTGAAGACAATGGAATCGATCATATCGATTTCATGTGGCTTGATCTTGAAGGACTAGAGCTGCAAGTGCTGAAGAGTTCTCCGGAAATTTTAGACACAGTGAAGGTCATCTACACAGAGACAAATTTTCAAGATTTTCGGAAAGAGATGACGCAATATCACGAGCTGAAAAAGTTTTTAGAGGCCACCGGATTCAAAATGATTGCCCATTGGTATGCGGAGCGGTATCAAGGGAATGCGATTTTCGTTCGAAAAGAGCCTTTTGAAAATTAATGGAGCCCGCATCATTGATCTTCAGATTAGTTGAAAGCCGTTATTGACAAAATATTTGTATTTGAAATAGTCTCCCACCCCTCATTTTTTTGAAAACAGGAGTGAAATATGAGATTTCTGAAAGTTCTTACTTCTTTTCTATTTTTGATGAGTCTGAATGCAAACCAAACGAGTGAAAAGCTTACCGGCTTTTTTATCTCAGGCATTCAATATTACGGATCAGCAGACAAAGAAGAAGCATTCTTTTTATGCGATGGCGATTTTTCTTTCAAAAAAGGCGCTTATAAGGACGGAATTGCCTTTTCATTTAATAGACTTGATAAAGATGACAATTGGGTTATTGAATTTCATGCGCCAAACAAAGACTTAATTAAGGTCGGCGTTTATAAAAATGCAAGAAGGCATCCTTTTAATGGGAATGCACCTGGAATTACTGTTACTCACAACCACTCAAGTTCAGACGGAGGCGAATTTGAGATATTAGAATTAAAATATGATCGAGATGGAGAAATAGTCTCATTCGCAGCTAATTTTGTAAGCGGATCTTCTCTTTTTGGAAGCATTAGATTTAATTCGTCAATTCCTGTTGAAAAGCGCTTCAAAAAGTTCTTTCATAGAAGTGCAGACCGTTCTGTCGTTTATTTGTCTCAAATAAATGCCATGACAGGAGAGAAAACCCAGCCAGTTAGAATTACAGACGATTCAAGTACAATTGCCATACAAAAATTGCCTTTTGGCGGAGATGGAATAGAAGTTCTTGTTAAAGGGCATCTCGAAAAGTGGACGTTTGATTTTGCTGCGCCTATCGGGACGACTTTGAAGAAAGGAAGATATGAAACATCGTATCGTTATCCTTTTCATGGATATCTTGAAGCGGGCATCGGGTTGTCAAAATCGAGAACTACCGCTGCAATGCCTGTGGGGTTTTTTGAGGTTATTGATATTCAAAGAGATAAAAATGACCTGATCACGAAATTAAACCTAAATTTCGAAATTGAAACAGAAGAACGGGAAATTTTCACAGGAACTGTTGATTATACTTTTTCCCCTATCGAAACAAGCTCATCCTACGATGAGGAATAATCCTGTGAATGAGGTCGCTTGTATATGCGAGCGGCCAAAAAATCTTTTCTATGCAAATTTGGATTATGTTTTTCTTGTGTTTTATAATTAATGGAGCCCGCATCGCGGGCTCCATCTAGATCATTGTCTTCTGATTAGCTCGAAGGAGACGTAGCTTGTGCTGGTCATTAATTCTACCAATTTTTGTGTCATCCCTTTCCTAGAAAGGATAATTCCAGCAATCTTGCATTCCTTTGGTCTTTGGGTTCGATTTTGAAGGATCACAGATGCTTCTTTAAGCCTGCTTGCATCGAAAACAACCGACATCGATGAATCGTCCCAATCGGATCGAACGACTAAATCGAACACGTCGGAAGTTTTTCGTATTTCATTTAATAGTTTTTTGATTTTGACTTCCTCGCCTACGCAATCTTTCCACTTAAAAATGTAGCGTTCAGCTCTGTCGAATTTTAGTACAGTTTCTTCGTGACGAACTGGGTGTGAATCATGCGTCGCATCCATTGGCCAATTTCCGAAATTTCTTGTAGCCAAGTTTTTAGCACCCAAGGGAAAAATAGGTGCATGAAAAGCTATTCGTCTAGGCGCTATCAATGGAATACCCCATGACAGCATTCTTGGTAGTCTTGATACAGTAGTAGAAATCATAGAATTAAAACCTCCTATTAAAAAATTTAAGCAAGAGAAAGTACTTCTTAGGCACGATTCCGAGCAAGATTTTTCTGAGCGAACTCTTTTTCTTCAATTCTAATGGAGCTTTTGCCATATGTGTCTTTATGGAAGAAAAATTCGATGTCATTGTTGTTGGCGCGGGAATTTCTGGGCTGAGCGCTGCTCGGCACTTAATCAAACAAGGCAAACATGTATGCTTGCTGGAAGCGAGAAACAGAGTTGGCGGGCGAATTTTTTCAAAAAAGACTCCGTCAGGGAAAGTCGTTGATTTGGGAGCTCAATGGGTTGGAAAAAATCAGCCTAGAATTCAATCGCTTCTTTCTGAATTTTCTATAAAGACATTTGAGGCCAACAAAGGGGAGCATCTATTATTTCTGGATAAAAAGCTTACCGCTTATACAAGCACCATCCCTGATCTATCCTTGATTCATTCTCTTGATTTATATCTTAATTTATATCGCGTTCAAAAGAATTGCGAAGAAGTGCCGTTGGATACTCCTTTTAAGGCCAAATATGCTGAGGAATGGGATAGTATGACGGTGGATTCGTGGGCGAAATCGCATGTGCACACGCGGCCCGTTCGGGAATTATTAAATCTCTATACGGAATCGGTCTTTGCGGCCAGCCCAAAAGATTTGTCTTTTCTTTTCTTTCTATCGGCATTGCACGATTGTCATGGGCCCATATATGAGATCGAAGGGGCGAATTCATATCGAGTGACAGGCGGACTATCCCAAATCTGCGAGCGGATGGCGCACGAAATGAAAAGTTCTATTGTTTACAATGCGCTGGTAAAAAAAATCATGCAAACTCCATCAAGAGTCATGGTATTTACTGAGAAAGAATCGTTTTCAGCGAAGGATGTGATCCTTGCGATTCCTCCCGTAATGGCCTCGCAGATTACTTTTGACCCTGCTCTCCCTGCTGCGAGAGACAAACTTCTTCAACGAATGCCTATGGGTTCGGCAATTGTGTGTGTTCCCTTCTATAAAAAGCCCTTTTGGAGAGAACGTGGATTGTCTGGAAAGGTTGTTACAAACGAAGGATTTGTGAGGATGATCTATGATGGATCGCCCGCGGATGGTTCATATGGAGCTCTTAGTGTATTGCTTCTTGGAAACAGCGTTATGCATATCGAAAAAAATTCGCAATCTTGGTTAGCAGACGCCGTTCTTTCTACCTTGTCTAAATTTTTCGGAGAACAGGCACTGGATCCGGAAGAATTTATCTTTTATAACTGGAATGAAGATCCTTGGGCAAGAGGAGGCTATTCTGCCTATATGCCTCCGGGGGTAATGACTTCGCTTGGAATGACAATTCCACGTCCGACGGGGCGTATTCATTGGGCTGGAACAGAAATGGCTACAGAGTTTTATGGCTACATGGAAGGGGCGATAGAGGCTGGACTTAGGGCTGCTGATCAGATTCTGAGTCAGACGGCGTTATCCCGCGGATCTTAATAGTTGTTTCTGCTTTAGAGGATAGCTCGGGCCAAGGAACCGTTTTTACTTTGATAGCCTTCAATCCGATAGACGCTATCCTGGGTTTGTAGAGTTTTTCGTAATCGCTTCGAAACTCTGGGTTGATGTAGGCAAGTTTGAATTCGATCAAATCTTCGATTTTCCCAATCGTTTCTTTGGAAGGTTTGATGTTTTCTTTCAGTTCTACGAGCATCTCAATGTATGAATAGAACCCATCGAAGGCGAGTTTAGCTTTATAAAGACCTGTGAGGTATTGACTTAGTTCGGCTGAACGGATGATTTCATCAAACACGTATTCATAAATTTTGGTTCCTCCCAAATTGATTGCGCTATCGGCTCTGCCAAACACAGTGATCATATCTGGGAGGTTTGGGGGAGCTGCAGCGATGATTCCTGCGAGCTGTTTTTCAAGCGGGGATGAAAAAGGGTACTGTTTGACGAACTCCTGTGCTTTTGACCATGAATAAAGGTAGATGCGGTCATGGAGGTTATACCTGAGCAGAGGAATCCCCTGCCATTTTGTGATCCAGAGTTCATCTCCGACAGATTCAATATAGACATGTTGATTTGCGTTATGAAAGAAGTGAGGGAAGTCTGGTTCGATCCCTAAATCGTCTGCAAATTTATGGTTGTGGAAACAGAGCTTGCGAAGAGCTACGCTAAAAGGCGATTCCATGCCGAGCAAGTCTGTGTCGGCGCTTGCAAAGAGCGAATAGGCAAGAAAAGTTGTTTCTGGAACTTGTGTTTTTTTCTGAAGGGCGATTCGGAAATCTTCGCTAAACCCTTCTTCGGTAAATATGTATGTCATTTTTTGAAAAGGGAGGGAGATTTTCTCATGTTCTGCTGTGAGCATGACGTGAGAAAATACAGTTGGGCTTGTGACGAGAAGGATCTGATCGTAATATTTGCCGAAATTATCGATTAATCCTACGATTTCGTCTAAATTTGTTCCTGTGGTGAGAGCCGTCATAGGATATTGTGCTTTTAAAGCGATTGTTTTGGCGACGAATGAGATGTAGTCTCCTCCTACCCAAGTTCCTAATGAAAGAGCATCAATGACCAGCGTTTTTTTCTTATCTAAAGAAAACATAGCTTCGACGGGCAGGCCGCTGAGAGTTTCAAAAAGGGATTCTTTTTTATAAACCCAGTAGAACGGTTTTTTGCCAGAAGAGCCTGAAGAAGCGAATACGGCAGCATTGCTGCTGACAGGATCGGGCAACAGCTCTTCATAAGGGAACTGAAGCAAGTAGGTTTTTTTGCTAGTGCAGGGAAGTTCGTGAAAAGATTCTTGGCCGGTTTTCCCTTCTTTTTCTAAAAATTTTCGATATGCGGGTATTTTTTCAATGGCTTGCGCGATTGTGTTTTTGGCGCCTTCCAAAGAGCCGAGAGTATTCATTCTTGCCATAGTTCCTTTCTATAAGCGAGCCATGGAATTTAAATCGAGCCTTTAGGAAGGAGAGAATTCTTTCCAATGGACTTTTCTGGGCACACTGGAAAAGCCGACTCTGCTTGCCGCACGCTGTATTAGCAAGCATTCAGATGAATTCTTATGAAGGATCCTTTAAAATCGCTCCAATGAAGGTCAGCGCAAGTGTTTTAGCAGAAAAAGATTCTGATGGAACTTTCAAAGTTAGCGCGAGTGGGAGCGTAAATCAAGATGGAGATACAACGAGAAAAATCGAAGCAAGCATCAATTGGGAAAAAGACTGTTTGGCTTGCTGTCTCATTCGCTTTGCTAATTGCTCTAATATCAGCATGTCTACTGTATGGCTCTTTCAAAAGGAAAGAGCCATTTCTCTCAATTCCTATTTTTTTCTCTCAGACGGGGATCCCATACGTGGAAGTAATAATTGAAGAGAACAAATATCCGTTCGAAATCGACTTGGGAGGGGATTTCTACTTTTCGATAAGCAAAGATATTCTGGCCAATCTGAAAAATAAAAAACCAAGCGGGTTAAGGAAGTCATTCGATATCAAGGGAAATGCTTACGATTCTCCGGTTAATGCTATCAAGCTTATTGAGATAAGCAAAATTAAGATCAACAATGCTCCCTTCGTAGAAGAGCAATTAGAATTTATTCTGGATGGCTCGGTTTTAGATCCCCCGTTGAACGAGAAAGGGAAAACAGATCGTCTTCAAATTCGCGGACGAGTCGGAAATCGCTTTTTTAAGGGGATCGATTGCTGGTTGATTGATTTCTCAAATTCCACGTTCGTGGCAATAAGAAATATGGATGACGAAAAAAAGTATCCCCGTTTTTCATCGTATAAATTCACGGAAGCAACACTAGAGCAAACATGGCCTCTGATTATCATCTCGATCGAAACTGAGCTCGGGGTGAAAAAATTTGCCCTGGACACAGGGGCCAGCCGATCTATCTTAAGAACTCCTGCCGAATTTTCAGATGCAGCTCATAAAATTTACACTACGGATTATTTTAAGATCGGTGAGCATGACTTTGGATCTGTTCCTCTGTACCTTTTCGATATGAGTCCGTGTTTTATGTGCGATGGTCTGCTCGGGAGGGACTTTTTCCGAAATCATGCAGTTTATCTCGATTTTAAAAAGAATGTGGCTTTGATAAGTTTCTAGAAGTTGGGCCTGGTTCATATAAATTTCTGAAAATATTTGCCCTGTCTGCAAAAAATTTAAATCCTGGTTGTGATCCTAGTTCATTTACTAGGGGGAACTTTGCGAATGTAAATCTGATTTTCAGAAAAGTCGATAAAGACTTGGTGTTTCTTGAAAAATTCCATACCTAGAATTCCATAAACAGGTATCGGTAATTCAATCGGTAATTTATGGAAAGATATCTGATTAAAGGCGGTATCATTAATGCTAATAGAAAATTCATCAATGTTCTTTGAGTCAAGACTCATTTCTTCAATAGATTTGCCTTGGGCGCTACAATTTAAAATGTTCCATGTGCAGCCAGTATCGAGAGTCCAGATTTGTTCTCCATCCGGCCCCATAGCCTTCATTTCGATAAAACCTCTTTCAGAAAGCAGCTTTGTTTTTACGAACTGTTCGCTTGGATAGCCGCGATTTTGTAAAGTTTTGATGCTGTCGCAAAAAGCGGCTTTAGCATTTGGTAAATCGAGAAAGAGATTGCAATTTTTAAATAGCTCCCATCCGATTCTTCCTGGTGCGTAAATGCTCTCGGTTTTCGTTCCCAGTTGAATTGTTGAAATGAATGCGAATTCATCTATCTCTTCTTGAATAATGCAGTCAGAAAAGGTTACCTTGCCGATCTCTATTTTAGGTGCTTTGTATCTTTTTTTCTTATAGCTTGCTCCTCTAGGACCGTACATGGTTTTTTCGTCGATAAACTGTTTGTCTTCGATTCTTTCGAGCACTTCTTTTGGAAGCACGGCTTCTCCTCTAAATCCTAAATCCAACTCTGCAAGCACATCATTTCCATTCAGCTTTATAATCAGCGAAGGTAAATTGGCCGATGAAAATTTCGCAATTGCTATCGGGAAAAAATAAGGGCCATAAGAATTCTTTAAGTGTTTAGTAGACTGTAGATGCGGTTCCTCCTTGCTAATACTATGAAAAACATAGATACCTATGCTTAAAACAGCGCAAACACTAAGAAGGAACCACAGTTTTTTCATTTATTTTGACTCTCGTTCGGTGCCAATGGTTACTTCTACATCCCCTTTTCCGTCGCTATCCTGGGAAGCCGATACTTCAATGTAATCACCTTTATCATTGCTGGCCGACGCAGAAGCTTCAACAGATATTTTAGATCCATCTTTATCGCCCCACTCCCATTTTATCGATGCTTCTCCGCTAACGTCCATAGGTTTTATAGAATTTCGCATTTTACCCCACCCGCAAGGAGAGTAACCTATGATTAGATGAGCTAATTGAGTCTGGGGGTTAACGTGAAGGGAATCAGATGTCCAAGCCATGTCAATCGGCGTTCCATTGCTAATTGCGATATCAGTGTAGGTGTCAATTTCCATATTCAATCTCCTTTTCTGGGTTTATGGAAAGAGCGGGCAATATATAATTTAAGAAGGAAAAGTTACAAGAATTTTTTGTTCTCTCTATAAATTTTACTTCCGGTCGGATTTTTCTTCATTCCACATCTGCGCTCCATTCTGCTATAATAGGGCCATGTTTCATCTGAAATCCGAATTTCAACCTACAGGAGATCAGCCAGAGGCCATCGAGAGGCTCGTTTCCGGCGTTATTGCTGGCAAGAAAGCTCAAGTTCTTCTTGGCATTACCGGTTCCGGCAAAACGTTCACCATGGCAAATGTCATCCAACAAGCCAAGAAGCCGGCGCTTATCCTTGCCCACAACAAAACGCTTGCCGCTCAGCTCTACCAAGAGTTCAAAGGCTTTTTCCCCGATAACGCTGTTGAATATTTTGTTTCCTACTACGATTACTACCAGCCAGAAGCCTACATTGCCCGTACCGATACCTACATCGAAAAAGACCTTGCGATCAACGATCGGATTGAAAAAATGCGCCTCAGCGCAACCCGTTCGCTTATCGAACGGCCCGATGTGATCATTGTCTCGTCTGTTTCTTGTATTTACGGCCTTGGTACGCCGGAGTATTACAGCCAGATGCTTCTCAACCTTGCGGTCGGCCAGCAAGTGCGCAGAGATGACGTCCTCATGCACCTCGTTGAATTGCACTATGAGAGGGGCGATTATGATCTTGCCCGGGCTACTTTCCGAGCTCGAGGCGACGTACTTGAAATTGTTCCAGCTTACGAAGACGACCTTGCCTACCGGATCGAATTTTTTGGCGATGAAATCGAGCGCATCAGTGAAATCGACCCTCTCACAGGCAAAGTGCGTAAGCGCCTTGAGAAAATCACGATTTTCCCGGGTTCTCACTTCGTTACTCCTGAAAATGTCCGCTATTCAGCCATGGAAACGATTCGGCAAGAGCTTGCTGAGCGCATCGCCTATTTCCAAAAAGAAAATCGGCTCATCGAAGCTCAGCGGATCAAAGAGCGGACAAATTACGATCTCGAGATGATCCGCGAGATTGGTTATTGCAAAGGCGTTGAGAATTATTCTCGCCATTTCAGCCGCCGCCTTCCTGGGGAGCCGCCTCCCTGCCTGATCGATTACTTCCCTGAAGATTTTCTGTTCTTTATCGATGAATCGCACCAGACCTTGCCGCAACTCCACGCGATGTACAATGGAGATCGCTCTCGCAAACAAGCGCTTATTGAATTTGGATTCCGCCTCCCTTCCGCCTTTGACAACCGTCCATTAAAATTCGAAGAAACTTACAAAAAATTCCGGCAAGTGATCTACGTAACGGCTACACCGGGCCAGTGGGAAGTCGAGCAGGCCGAAGGCGATGTGATCCAGCAAATCATCCGGCCCACAGGTCTTCTTGATCCTGAAATTGAACTTCGTCCAGCGACAGGCCAAGTGGACGACTGCCTTGAAGAAATCCGCAAGGAATCCGAGCAAGGCGGGCGCATTCTCGTAACCACGCTAACCAAAAAGCTCTCCGAGGATCTGTCCAAATACCTCAATGAAATTGGTGTGAAAGCAAAATACCTTCACTCCGATATCGATACCCTCGAACGGATGCAAATCCTCAAATCGCTCCGGTTAGGCGAATTCGATGTTCTAGTCGGTATCAACCTTTTAAGAGAAGGCCTGGATCTTCCTGAAGTTTCTCTCGTTGTGATCCTCGATGCCGATAAAGAGGGTTTTCTCCGTTCGGAAACAGCGCTGATCCAAACTTGCGGCCGTGCAGCCCGAAATGTCCGCGGCCGAGTGATCCTTTATGCTGACAAACAAACATCAGCAATCCGCAACACCATGCAGATCACCAAAGACCGCAGAGCTCATCAGCAAGCCCATAACGAAAAGCACAATATCACGCCAAAATCGACCAAAAGAGGCGATATCGCCTCTCTTGAAGAAACTTTCGGCATCCCGGAAGAAGCCCCTGAACAAGAGCCAAAAAAAGAAGATGTCGAAAATCTCGAAGCGAAAATCAAAGAATGCGAAATTGAAATGCGCAGAGCCGCTAAAGAACTCCGTTTTGAAGACGCAGCTCGCGCCCGCGATCTCATGCGCTATTACCAAAATCTAGAAATGCTCAAAACCGATCAGGACTAATGTAAAGCCGCTTTACATTTCAACTCGAGGGGCAATATTTCTGACTTCATTTGGCTTGGCTATATGCCGTCCTCTAGGGTCTGCATAATATTGAACGATGCCTCTGGGTGTTCGCAAATTCAGTTCGTAACCATCGTAAGTTTGGATCAATGGATTGAGTCCTGGCATTAGTTGAACGACAAAATCGAATCGTACCGGATTGACAGAATCGACTTCAACTTGGCATAAATCCATATCTCTATCGTCTGCGGCTAATTTTAAATGTAAATGATCAGTCCTCATGAAAGGCAGTCCTAAGATAGAAAGGTGATTGGCTTCTGCTTGTTCTCGGCGCATGAAAGGAGTGACTCTTTCGATTCTTTCCATTTCCCCTCCGCCCTCTTGCAATACTCCATTTTTCAGTGCTAAAAAATAGATCCAACCTTGAGGGTTTTGAGAGCGGATCGCAATTTCATACCCTTCTTGTCCTGTATTTTTAAACCGAAAGGGTTTTATTCCAAGAAGCCTTAGACCAGAATAATCCATATTAGGAAAATGATCCCGTAAGAATGCGAAAGGGCCTGCGCTTTCATAATGGGGGCTTTGACGAATGATTGCAGTTCGAATGGTGCGATCAAAGGCGAGTAAATGACCGATATTTTCTTGGTGTCTTTCGCGGCCGGCATCGTCGAGTTGGTCGAGTCGAGCAATGTTTCTTCTTTGAGGGTGAATTTCTTCTGCTGGATTGAGTCCTAGTTCTTCTGATAGCAGAACGAATTCTTTTTTTACGCAGAGATTGGCGATGAGCCTATCTATCAGAGTAGCGGCAAATTGAAGTGCAATCCCTGCGAGCAAGCCAAATCCGAAGCCATAAAAATTTGCCACAATAACAGCGATTGCGGCGGCAAATGCTGTAATGACTAGCTCTTTAAGAGATACGAGTCCTTCCGATGGCTGTGTTTGTTGGGCGGGATTTAATAGTTGATGTTCAACTAAAGGTGCGATTGCTGCCATATTTACTCCAAAAAATTAGGATCAGGAATCATACAATAAGCGGTTTTTTTGAGTAAGTTATGTTATTTGGTCGCATAAGCGATCAAATACCAACCTAGCCATGGCTCTAAAAGCTTTTCGCAAAATTTAGGTATGAAGCGTCTGAATGAGGAAAAATGCTCTAGTTTAAGATGAGCTACTTTGAACTCTACTTTCGAGAAGTCTGAAAGCATGTGTTTTAATTGGGTTTTTGTGTAGGTTTTTACCAAAGGCTTGATATTTATCCCATCCGCTCCAGTTTCAATTGTCGAAAGAAGCCCCTCGTAACCCAATTGTTTTAGTTTTCCATGCCTTATCCCATCAATGATAAGTTTAGAAAAAATATGAAATGCACTGTACGTTCTGTACATAGAGAAAATGAATTGTCCGCCTGTCTTTAATACTCGAAAGGCTTCAGAAATGCATCGAACTGTGTCAGGTGTATGGTGGAGAACGCCGTTTGAATAAACGATGTCGAAAAATTCAGCGCTAAATGGAATGTTAGCCGCATCAGCAAGCTGTAAATGGGCTGTTTGGTTGTGAAGTTTGAAGTTCGATTGAGCCAAATTGTAATGTTTTTCAGTTATATCTATTCCGTATACTTCTGCTCCTTCAAATTTCCAGCTGAGTAGATCGGTTCCCATTCCAAATCCGATTTCAAGAACTTTTTTCCCTGCTCCAGCATGAAATGGGATTTTCTCTTTCATCCAAGTGTCTGTAACTTCATACCGACTTTTTCTTACAGAATCAAAAAAATCAAGCGTTCCAATTGCTTCTTTTACGTCAGAACTGCCACATGGAGTCGTATTCCACTGTTTCATGGATTCGCTTTTCATGAATTTACCTTTTGCTTTTTTCAACAGATTATATGAGACGGTATGTTTATGATCTAGATTCCTAAGAAACATGGCTGCATCATGCAAAGCCACTTTACATTTGTAGAGACTAGTCGGCAAAATGATTTTTTCTAGCAGAGAAAACTATTGTCAAAAGAGGTTCGAATGTACCTATTTTACTGCAAAAATCAATCTGATTGGATATGCTGGCTTAATCACTGAGATTTGCTTTCTTCGAGGATCACAGTTTCTGCCATAGGTATCACGGAACTTGATCTTTGATGGGATCAAAAATCATTCATCATATTTACTGGAGAAAAACTCAATCCCAGAAGACAAAATGAAGAATTTTCTTTTTAATGAACCTTATCTTGCAACAAGAACGATAAGAAAGAGCAAATAAGGGATCCATGCCTCAAATAAATAACGGAATTAGATCAATCCTAGGAATCGGAAGAGTTTATGATTTGTTTCAATGGATTATTGGAGCAAATGAAGTTAGGCGTAGATTCATACAAGAATTTGTATGTCCTAAGAATCGTGATGCTTTATTGGATTTTGGGTGTGGCACTGGAACGATTCTAAATTATCTCCCTTCAGCGGTTCAGTATTATGGGGTTGATATTAGTCAGGAATATATCAATCATGCAAAAATGAGATTCGGCGAAAGAGGAATTTTTGTTTGTAGTAATGTAAATAATCCTCAGTTTTTGAGCCAATTCCCAAAATTTGATCTAGTTATTGCATTTGGTCTTTTGCATCACCTGAGCGACGATGAAGTGATCAATTTGTTCCGAGTTGTGAAAAATTCAATGAAAGAAACGGGGCGCTGTATTACTTTGGATAATTGCTTTGTTAAAGAGCAGTCTATGTTTGCAAGATTGATAATAAAAAAGGATCGAGGGCAAAACATTCGAAATAAGGAAGGTTATGAAGCTCTGGCAACAGAAGTGTTTTCAAATGTAAAGACAACTATTTTGCATGATATGCTAAGAGTTCCTTATACACACATAATTTTGGAGTGTTCAAAGTGAATTTTCAAACACAATCAAATTCTTCATTCTCAAAAATAAAATTCCTTGAAGTCATTTCTAAAATTGATTTTGGGCGATGGGGAATCCTGATTGGAATAGCTTTAGTAGTCGTTATCGCGCAGATCCCTTTCATGGTTTTCCATAACCATATGGATACCGGCCTTCATCTTACAAATCAAAAAATAGCACAAATTTTTGGCTTAAATTATATCTCTGTTTTGCCTTTTTGGTGGCTTTCGGATGTGGTGGGAGGATGGTGGCTGCTTCTTTTTGATAGTTATGGCATGTGGGGAGCTCGCTTGGGAGGCGCATTATGTTTAGGATTAACGGCTGCATTTACTGCTAATACACTTTTTCAAATGTACAAGCCTAACTTAATGATAATGGGAGCTATCTTTTTAACATCTCTGTCGCTTCCAAATGACATTATTAATTACGTATCTCTCCCGACGCTTCTTTATTCGATATTTTGCTTATATTTTTTAAAGCTGCATTTGAATCCCTCCAAGACCATAAATCCGGCAATTTCAGGGTTGGTTTATGTTTTATTGGTCTTTTCCAGAATGCCTTTGGTCTTAGTCCTTTTTGTTCCTGCAGCAATCTTGCTCTATTGTGCTATTTTCGATAGGAGTCGATTCAATCTTTTTCTGCCTGCATATTTAAAGATGTTCGGCGTAATTATTTTTTCTTTTTTTGCATTTGGGCTGCTCTTGCAATCAAAAGATCTGCTGAGGAGCTACATCTTTTATCAAACTCCTACTCCAATGCACACAGCCTCATTTTTAATTTCCACTTGGTTTGGGCATTTGTTTGGTAAGGTTCCCGTTTTAATATTCGCCACTGCATTTACAATTCTTGTATACTATGCAATCGAAAAAAATAAGGTTAAATATTTCAGCTATTTCATCGGTTGTTTTTTTCTGTTTTGCGTTGCGTTGGTGGGGTTTTACATAATATTTCCGGATATTAAAAAGGTATTTCTGTCCGTTTGGCCAGATTGTTTTGATGTTTTTCCGATGTTAATCTCCTTGAGTGTTCTTTCGGCATTTCTTCTCAAAAAAAGTTTTGGCTTTGACGAAATGATAATCATGATGCTCGGTATTAGCTGGCCTCTTTTTCTCACGATTGGATCTGGAATGGGTTTAGTTGGTATTTGGTTCATGATAGGGTTTCTTCTTTGCGGCCAAACAGTAGCGCTTCTCCAAAGGGCTGGGAGCTTTCGAAATTGTAAGTTTCCTTTATTTTGCCTAGGTACAGTGGTTTTTTTAGTGATAGGCGGGAAAGGGGTTAAAAATCTAATTTATCCCATCTATACAGGCAAATTTCCTCAGTCTTTGAAAATAGATAGGTTCAATGGGATCTTTACAACAAAAGAGAATGTCGAGTGTATAGAATCTTTAATTGCAGAATTGGGTAAATATGCAAATCCCGGGGAAAGTATTCTCGCTGAGCCTTACAGTTTTACGATTTACTATGGCTCTATGACATTTCCGTTAGGAGACCATTCGTGTATTTTTTATCTAGAAACGCCAAAGTTCATACAGAAGTTGGATCAAATTACCGCAATGTCTCCTCCCAAAGCCATTATCAGGCCTAAAATTGAAGGATATATGCCTGAGGAGATTGAGTCGAAATTTTTATGGCCTGGTTCTTATTGTTTTATCGAAGAGGTCAAAGAAAAAACGAAGATTTACAATGAGAAGATAACAAATGCTTGGAATCCAAAGGTAGTCTGGTCTAACCAGCAGTACGAGATTTTGATTCCTCAAAATAGCTTTGCAGAATAGGAGAAACTTTCAAATGGGTATCACTAAATCCGGTTCTAAATCACTAGCTATTTCTGCTTCAAAGACTTTATCTCTAGGTTGGGGGATGGTTGCTGTTTTTGTGGTTTTTAATGCTCTTGGAGCAATTATTATTAAAACCCAAATTCAAAAAATGGGCGAATGGCATTTTAATTCGATTAAGTCTGTTATTTCTTATTTCTGGGTTCTTTTTTCGGCTTGGCAAACTTGGGCCGGATTGATGACAATCGCAATGGGGACTGGCGCGTGGATGATGGCTCTTGCGCATCTCGAGCTATCAAAAGCTTATCCTGTTGCAATCGCTTTTAATTTGATCATTGTTGTGTCGGTATCCTTGCTGCATTTTCAAGAGCCGTTTACGCTCTCCAAAATATTTGGCATATTTCTAATTCTAACCGGGTCAACCTTCTTATTCAGATAACTTCTCAAGGACTTTGTCAATATTGCTCAAGAAAATCGAACAACATATATTTCCTGCAATTAAGCGTGCTGTGCAAATTTTATCTTTTGTTTCCTCGATACCTGATTATGAAAACAATCCCAATATGCGAGATTCCTAAATGCTAAAAATTATGGTATGCAGATATTCACAACTCGAAGAGACAATGAATGGACTTGCTGAAACGGGCGTTCCGCTAGTAGGGATGGTCAATAATCAACTTTCACTCGGTGGATATTCAGATGATTTAGGGATCTATTATTTTATTCCAATGATTGCGAAATTCTTTGGAATTTCTCTAGATGTTGCGATTCCGGTGTTTTTGTTTTCCTTGTTGATTCTTGGCGCTCTATCTTCATGTTATTGCTTCTTTAAGATATTCAATAATTGGCTTATCCGTTCAATTTCTGTTATTGGAATTATTTTTCTTACTCTCCTAGGCATCAAGTTTTATGATGTTTACATAGCTGGATTAGTCGCTGTTGAAATCACTCTTCCTCTGCTTCTGTTGTGGAAGCACATGGGGCATAAATTAAACTTTGGATTTTTAACAATATTGGCTTTCATTGGAATTTTTTCTGGCTATTCCAACTTTATAAGGTGCCATGCAGGAACTGGTTGTTTGCTTCTTGTTCTAACTTGGATTCTGCTATCTAAGGACATCAAACCCGTTCAAAAATCTTTTTGCATTATTCTTGTTTCGGCTTTTTTTCTCATACCCTATTTGCATTTTAGATCCTTGGAATACAAAAGAGATCAATATTTGTTGGAGAAGGGCTATAGTTATCAAAAGCAATCATTGAAACATCCCAAATGGCATAATATTTACATCGGATTCGGTTATCTCAAAAATAATCTCGGGATTTCATACGATGATTCGGTTTCGTTTAAAAAAGCCAAATCAGTTAAGGCAGATGTCGTAATTTACTCAGACGAATACGAGAGCATTCTCCGGAATGAATGTATTTCTCTTGTAAAATCAGATTTGTTGTTTGTAATTAAGACGGTGTTTGCAAAAATATTGTTTTTGTTCATATCCGTATTGATGTTGATTAATGTTGGGATTGTTGCTTGTTTCTATGTTCAGCCTTCCTTTCGGTTTGTCATGCCTATGCTGATTGCTTCCGCATTTTATGCCATACCAGGGGTTGTTACTATGCCGATCCGCGCGTATGTTTCGGGCATGGCTGCTATAGCTGTGATTTTTGGAATATATATGATTTGCCTAGGGTTGGAAAAATTCTGGAAATTGCAACCGGGTGTTGAAAAGATTCGCTATTCATGACGCTCTCTCCTATCGTCAATGTAAAGCGGCTTTACATTTGAGTCGTTAAGTCGATACAATTGCTTTGCTCCTTATGGAGGTACCTTGAAAACTCTACATTATCTAAAGCGTGCCTTTACTCTGCCACCGCATATAGTGATCCAGAAAATTGGCAAAAAGCTAAAAAATTTTGTGAAATCAAAAAAAAATGCTTGGAGAGATGCTGCATTTACAACGTATGAGATCCGATATCAGTCTCCTATTTCGATAAATACTTATCTTTCTAGAATAGATTTAAATTTGCTGGATAGAGCCTTGATTTTGCAATTATGTGATAGATATATAAATCATGAATTCGATTTGTTGGGTTCGGGATGGGTTCAAGTCTTTCATGGTATGAATTGTAAGGGAATCGGAGGATATCAATTTCCCCCTTCAACAAAAGTTCAGATGAAAGGGCCGAATCTGCCTTTGGCAAACGAGATTCTTGCATGTCTTTCACAAGGGTATATCCCCATCGATTGGCATATTGATTTCAAATCTGGGTTTCGTTGGAATGAAAATGTTAGTAGCCTAGATATCCAATACGGAGACAGACAAGGTGCTGATGTCAAAGTGCCTTGGGAGCTGGCTCGCATGCAGCATTTGACGATGCTCGCTTTTGGTTATGCGCTTACCTCAGATAAGAAATATTGCTTCGAATTTCAAAATCAAGTCTTAGATTTTATAGGCTCAAATCCGCCGAGATACGGGGTCAATTGGGTTTGCACAATGGATGTTGGGATCCGGATCGCAAATTGGTTATTCGCCTATGATTTATTTAAGGCTTACAACGCATCTTTTGAGAAGGATTTCGAGGAAATTTTTTTTCGCAGTGTTTATGAACATGGCAAACATATTCGTTCTCATTTGGAATGGGATCCTTATCTTCGATCCAATCATTATCTAGCCAATATCGCGGGCCTCCTTTTTGCCGCTGCCTATCTCCCCCAAAAAGAATGGCTTGAATTTTCCGTTCGAGAATTAGAGGCGGAAGTCCTTTCTCAGTTTCATCCGGACGGAACCAATTTCGAGGCTTCGACCAGTTATCACAGGCTATCCGCGGAAATGGCGGTCTATTCTGCAGGCCTGGCTTTACAGCTGGGAGTTGAGTTTTCCCGAGAATTTATAGATCGAATTCAAAAAATGGCTGATTTCACTCGTGATATCACAAAACCTGACGGAACAATTGTCCAGTTTGGCGACAACGACAGCGGGAGATTTATTAAGCTTCTGCCAGATGTAAGCGAGCTTGATCATCGATATTTGATCCGCGCGATCCGTGGGATGAAGAACTTAAATTCTGTTGTAGCTTCTCAATTCACTCAAGTTCAAGAAACCCCTCAACAAGTTTCTGCATACATTGACTTTGGGCTTTACATGCAACGAAATGGCCCTTGGTTTTTCGCATTCAGATGCGGGAATATTGGCCAGAAAGGCAACGGAGGGCATGCACATAACGATCAGCTTTCATTTGAATTAGCTGTAAACGGAGTGTCCATGATCATCGACCCAGGCACCTATGTATACACGCCTCTACCTGATGAAAGGAGGCGATTCCGATCAACTGCCATGCATAATACTGTGGCGGTAGTTGGAATGGAACAAAATGAAGACAAAGGTCTCTTTCAAATGAAAGATCGCTCTCAGGGAAAAATGATTTGTTTTGAAGAGGGGCTCTTCATCGGACAGCATGAAGGGCTTGGTAAACCTGTAAAAAGAACGATAAAAATATTTCATGATCGCATTGAAGGGTTAGATGCATATGAAGGGATGAAAGAGATATATTTCCATTTCGCATCTGGATGGGTTGTTGAGCTTGTTTCTGAAAATAGAGCTCTTCTATCCTTCGGAAATCTTCATGCACAATTCCTATCTGAGTCAGGTCGGTGCAGGTTGGTTCAATCAACTGTATCAAGCGGATACGGAAAAATCGAAAGGGCTCAGGTGGTTGTTTTGGAAGCAGGGTGCGAGCCGGCTTCTTGGATGATCTTCTTGTAAATAAACAAACTGTGAGAATTCGTCGAAATCGATATTTTTTTATCTCACGTCCAAAGGATCCAAAACATTTTCCCTTTCGAGATTTAGTTTGTCAGCAATTATATACAGCGGCCTTTCTTTTTGCTGATCGTGGATTCTTCCAATATATTCACCAATGAACCATAGGAGAATGAATTGAACTCCCATAAAGATATAAATCACAGTGACAAGCCATTTGAAGAGAGGATAATTGGTCTGGTTAATGAGCGCGTCAAAACTGATATAGAGAAACATTGCAGAGCCGGTGGCTATGACAAAGAGGCCTACATAGGCGGCTACTTTTAGAGGAAACATAGAAAAGCTAGTCATGCCGTCGAATGCTAAGCGGAACATTTTTTTCCAAGTATACCCGGTGGCTCCAGCAGTGCGATTCGGCCGTGCAAAATCAATGAATGTATGAGGAAATCCTGTCCACGCAACCATGCCCCTAAAATAGCGAGCCTTCTCGCGGCATCTGTTCAGGGATTTTAGAACTTTTTGGTCAATGAGCCTAAAATCGCCAACATTTCTCGGTATTTTTACATCGGAGATCAGGTCGAGAAATTTGTAATATAAATTTGCAGTTAGTTTTTTCATGAAAGTGTCTTTGCGATCGATTCTTCTTGCATAGACAATTTTCGATCCTTCTTCCCATTTTTGGATCATCTCGAGGATGAGTTTCGGCGGATCTTGCATATCTGCATCCATAGTGATGATTGCATCGCCTTCAGCGATATCATACCCTGCCGTCAAAGCCATTTGATGGCCGAAATTTCTGCTGAATTTAAGTGCTTTGATCCGGACGTCTTTGCTTGCGATCTCGTTTAGTAGAGCCCAAGAAGCATCCCTGCTGCCATCGTTAACAAAAATAAATTCGAAGTCGTATTTATTAGATATCAGATCAGTGATTGACAAAAGCTCGTTGTACAATATGAGGATGTTTCCTTCTTCATTGTAAATTGGAACAATAATGGAGATTATTTGTTTCACTGAAATCCTGAATTTAAGACTACGAAAATATCTCCATTATACAAATATGTCAACATGGTCGTCCCATCAAAAAATAACAGCCAGCGAAGATGCGAAACCTTCAGACTAATATCGTGTCGCCCTAAAATACCATTATCCTATTTTTTGGATTTGATTTTTTATGATTGTAGGCCCCAGGGCATTAAAAACCGCGAACAGCGCATTCATACACCAGCCAAAAATAAAAGTTTTGCCCTCGTTATGGCAAAGAATTTCGTCTGAATGTCTTTTACTTCACAATTCTTATGTTTTTTATAAAATTCTACTCGATTTTTGGAATTACAACCAAAGCCCTTTCTCTTTAGCATCGGTTCCTCTAAATGAATCGGGGTGATATATTTTTGAGCTGTAGTCTTTAAGAGCGACGCGTGCAAACTTTGAGAAAATACACAGAAAAGAATGGAATAGTCGTTTTCGATTCATCTTTAGATGATAGTCTTTCTGCTTACGATTCGGAAAACCTAGAAGAAATTGCGAAAATTGAGTCAAAGCATTTTTGGTTTTCGGCAAGAAGGGAAAAGATTAGTTCTATTTTCACTAATCACATTGAGAAAAATGCGCGAATTCTGGAAATCGGTGCAGGAACTGGGTTTATAGCAGAAAAAATTCAAGAAATGGGTTACGAAATCGAAGTAAGCGATTGTTATTTAAATGGTTTAATCTGGGCTCGAAATAGAGGGATCAAAACCCTATATCAATTCGATCTGTTCAATCCTCCTTTCCAGGAGCAATTCGATGTTATCTGTCTTTTTGATGTTTTAGAGCACTTGAAAGATCCAAAGCTAGCTTTAACAAAGATCAAGCAAATGTTAAAGCCCGGAGGGAAAATCATTTTGACTGTGCCTGCTCACATGTTTTTGTGGAGCCGTGAAGATGCGATTGCTGGACACCAGATCCGGTATAGCAAAAATGAGCTGAAGCGGCTGTTTTGCTCTGCTAATCTTACCACTATTTATTGCAAATATTTCTTTGTGTTGATTGCTCCACTTTTGTATCTTAGAAGGCTAATATATCCAGATCATGGCAAGCCCATTGGACCTAACGAGAAGTTTCATTTTCAGATACCGAAATCTATGAATGGGATACTACATTTTCTAACAAAATTTGAATTCCTTGTTGAGAGGTGTTTGCCGAATGTAGTTGGTGGTTCTTTGATCGCAATAGCCCAGAAGGAAAAGCGATGTATTTAGAAAGCTTGGAAAATATTCAGACACAAAAAAAGCGATGCCCGCTGATTTCTGTGGTAAGCCCCGTCTATAGATCTGAAGAGCTGGTAGATGAGCTGATTAACAGGCTAATGATTGCTTTGAGTTCGATTTCTGAACAATTTGAAATTATCCTAGTGGATGATGGCAGTCCTGACAGAAGCTGGGAAAAAATTGAGAAACGTTGCAAAAATGAAAAACGAATTCAAGGGGTTCGCTTGAGCCGTAACTTCGGACAGCATTTTGCTATTTCTGCAGGCATTGATCGCTCAAAGGGCGAATGGGTTGTTGTTATGGATTGCGATTTGCAAGATCGCCCAGAAGAAATACCTAATCTTTATGAGGCGGCGACCCTAGGCAACTACGATATGGTTTTGGCAAAACGGGCAAATAGGCAGGATGGATTTATTAAATGCTATTCATCTAAATTGTTTTATCGGGTTCTCTCTTTTCTCAGCGGAACTCAATATGATAATACGATCGGTAATTTTGGGATCTATCATAAAAAGGCCATTAGAGCGGTTTTGCAAATGCAAGAAAAAATCCGATATTTCCCTGCTATGATCAATTGGATCGGATTTAAAAAATCATCGATCGAAGTGCAGCACTCCCAAAGGCCCAGTGGAAAAACGAGTTATAACTTAAAAAAGCAACTTAAATTGGCCATCGATATTTTATTGGCGTATAGCGATAAACCTCTTCGACTCATTATAGCTTTGGGATTGAGTTTTTCCTTTCTTTCATTTGTGCTCGGGTTTTCAATCTTATTATTATATTTGTCAGGCAAGATCCATGTTGTTGGCTATGCAAGCATTGTCGCTTCCCTTTGTTTTTTCTCTGGGGTGATTATTTCAGTTCTTGGTGTAATCGGCTTATATGTTGGGAAAATTTTTGATGGAATCAAAAATCGACCCACTTACCTTATTCGGGATGTGATTAATGAGTAATGTATCTATCTCAAGAAAAATACCTTTCAACCGACCATTTTTAACTGGGAAAGAACTTACTTACATACAAGAGGCTGTAAATTTAGGAAAAATCTCTGGAGATGGTTTTTTTACAAAAAAATGCCATGAGTTTTTTCAGAAAAAATACGGATTCAATAAGGCGTTATTGACTACTTCATGTACTTCTGCCTTAGAGATGTCTGCGATATTGGCAGAGATCCGGGTAGATGATGAAGTGATCATGCCATCGTACACGTTTCCTTCAACAGCCAATGCATTTGTTCTAAGGGGAGCAAAAATTGTTTTTGCCGATAGCTGCGACGATTCCCCAAATATCGACAGCGATCATATTGAAGAACTCATCACTGAAAAAACAAAGGCTATCGTCATAGTCCATTATGCCGGCGTTGCTTGTAAAATGGACCAGATTCTTCAGTTAGCGTCTAAGTATCAGCTGTTTCTTATAGAAGATGCCGCACATGCGATCGATAGCTATTACAAGGGTATACCCCTTGGCAGCCTCGGTCATTTTGGCGCTTTTTCATTTCATGAAACCAAAAATATTTCCTCTGGAGAAGGGGGATTGCTGGCGATTAATGATGAAAAGTTTGCATTGAGAGCTGAAATTATTAGAGAAAAGGGAACGAACCGCTCTGCATTTTTTAGAGGGGAAGTAAACAAATATGGATGGGTTGATATGGGATCATCATTTTTGCCATCCGATATCAATGCAGCTTTCCTATATGCGCAGCTAGAAAGCTTAGATGAAATCCAAAGGCAAAGAGTTGCGATTTGGAGACAATACTATGAGGGATTGAAACCTCTGTCTGATGCTGGATATTTTTCCCTGCCAGTAGTTCCCCCATATGCTACAAATAATGCACACCTTTTTTACATGATTTGCCGTTCTCTAGAACAGAGACAGTTGTTAATCGATTTTCTGAAAAGAAATGGCATACTTTCAGTGTTTCACTATTTGCCGCTCCATAGTTCCGAATTTTATCGGCATAAGCACGATGGCAGAAATCTTCCCAACTGCGATCGATATAGCGATTGCTTGTTGAGACTACCTCTGTATTGCGGGCTATCAGGAGAAGAGGTAGAATATATCATTCAGAAGATCGTAGAATTTTATGATGCAGTTGATTCCTTTGGATCCAAATAAAGAGGATCAAGTTGCTTGGATGTATGAAGTTCGATCTCATTCACAAGTAGTGCCCTTTTTTTTTGCTCCTCCTCCCTCTAGCTTTCAACAGCATGTGCAATTTTTGAAAAAATTCATCGATTCTGCCGAAAGAGAATTTTTTATCATACTTATGGGGGGGATAAAATGCGGATATTGCCAAATCATCCACCGGGGCGAAGAGTATGAAGTGGGGTTTGCTCTCCATCCTGATTGGTGGGGAATGGGAATTGGCGAAATGTCGGCAAAATGGCTCATTAACCACATAAAAGACAATTGCGGTCGAAAAGATATTGTCTTGTACGTCAAGGCTGGAAATAATAGAGCTTTGAGCCTTTATACAAAATTAGGATTTTCTCTTGAAAAGCAAGAAGAAGAACGATGTTTCATGAGAAAAAAAATATGATTATCCGAAAGCGTTGTTCGATGAATGTAAAGCCGCTTTACATTTGAAAAGCTATTTGACATACTTTTTTGTCATGTCAGAAGATGAAATTGTATTTAATGTAGATGAATTAAAAAGGTGGATTAAAACTGGCGAGATTTTTCGTCGTTTGTTTCGTTATCGAAAATCTGTTCTTTTGACTGTAGATCTGCGTCTATTAAATAAACCTTTTGCAATAGCGCTTTTGCTCAAGCTTTTATCTCGAAAAGAGAGCTATATCCAAGATCAAAAAGGCAATTTACAGCTTATTTCTCTAAAGTTCCTATTTTCTCTATTTTACAAATTCATGAAGGATTTTTTTAGCAAACGGCAGCTGCTGAAGGGAATTTTTGAAGAACTTCTCTTTTTGCAAAAAATCGAGAAAAAAAGGCTCTTCAAGTCGGATGGTGCTAGTGTCTATTTGAGAACAGATCATTATTTTGGTTTGCAATCTGGAGGGTCTGTGGGTCATATTGCCGGAGTTCTCAACAATTTGCAAAATCCCATTTTTATCACATCGGATACGATCCCAACCGTCAAACAGCATGTTGAAAAACATCAGATTCTTCCAAATGGCGATTTTAGAGATTTTAGAGAATTACCAGCTTTGCACTACAACAGAACTTTTGTTGAAGCGGCCTCAGAACGAATTGGCAATCGGAATGTCTCTTTTATTTATCAGCGCTACAGCATCCATAATTTTTCAGGCATTAAATTAGCAGAACGGTTTCAAGTGCCTTTGGTTCTGGAGTACAACGGTTCTGAGCTTTGGGTGAAACGTTGGTGGGGCAATGCACCTAAATATGAAAGACTGATTGAAGACATCGAAATGCTGAATCTTCAACAGGCCGATATGATCGTCGTGGTCAGCAAGGCATTGAAAAGCCAGCTTCTAGCAAGAGGAATCAACGAAGATAAAATATTGGTCAATCCAAATGGCGTTGAACCTGATATCTATTCTCCTGATGTGCCAGGAGATGCAATACGAGAAAAATATGATTTGAAGGGTAAAATTGTTATTGGGTTTATCGGGACTTTTGGAAAATGGCATGGAGCTGAAGTTTTGGCGGAAGCATTTGCAAAATTATTGATGAACTTTCCTATTTACAAAAAGAATGTGGCTTTGTTCCTAATTGGCAATGGAGAAACAATGCTTAAGACTAAAAAAGTTTTAACAGAGGTGATGGAATTTTGCAGGTTTTCTAATGAAATTCCGCAGTCGATGGGGCCGTCACATTTAGCTGCATGCGATCTTTTGATATCGCCCCATGTGCCAAATCCAGATGGGAGTGCATTTTTTGGTTCTCCCACCAAATTATTCGAATATATGGCCATGGGCAAAGGAATTGTGGCGTCAGATTTAGATCAATTGGGGGAAATATTGAAGCACGATCAGACCGCTTGGTTAGTGAAACCTGCAGATGCAACGAGTTTGATGTTTGGGATGAAATTATTGATCGATGATGAAGCAAAACGAAGCTGCCTAGGAAATGCTGCTCGGAAAGAAGCCGTTCTTCGCTATGCTTGGAAAGCGCACGCTGAAAGAATCATGGACCGATTGAAAGAAATTTCTTCAGAGCGGGCCTGAGCACGACCAAATATTTCCTTCTTCCTCGGAAGAAGAATCTCCGCACAGGTGTCATTTGATCATGTACAAACATGAGAATTTTAAATAAAAGCGCCTTTAAAAGAGAGTGAGGCTGCACTTTTATGTGTTCTCGAATGTGATCGATCACTTGGTTTGCAAAAGCTCTGTAGGTGTATTTTTCGGATTGTGCAATTTCTTGGTAGGCAGTTTCGGCAATTTTTTGACATAACTCTGAATCTGAAGCCTTTTTAAAAACTTCCTCCAAATTGCTAAAATCCTTTTTTAGTTCGATATAATGCTTTCCTGGGATGAAAACTCCTTGGTAGTCTCCTTCAACAAGAATCTGGCAGGTTTTCGTCATCGCGCATTCAAAATGTCTAGGCGAAAGAGCAAAGAGGCTGAGGCTAAAATCCTTCCCTGGAAAAAATTGATTTTCAACTTCCTCAAATGTGGCTTGAGGATTTTGACTCATATAGGTATCCACCGCCTTACGAATAGTCCCATCGGGATCGAAGAGGCTTGCACCGCCAAGACAGCCTAAGGTGCATCGGCATCGCAATAAAAATCGAGTCCAATCATCTCCATAGAACACATCTTTTGGATCGATCGAAACATCGATAGAAAGATTTTGGGGTTTGGGGGCGTTGAGAACTCTTACCGCAATTTCTCTTTTGATTTGGCCATGTTTTCCGAGCCAATACGGAACGTTTCGGGCCCTATATCCGATGTCTATGTCCCTTGTCGTGATTTCTTTAGATAGTTTTTCAATGGATGAACGGGTTGACTCATCGATAAAGCCTGTAAATGTTGTAAACCGGTGTTTCAGTCCCGTTTCAGAGATTGGATAGATCTTATCGTAGTCTTCAGGAAATAGGCAGGTAAAAACAGTGTCGACTTTGCAATTCCTGAAAATTTTTTGCAATTCTTGAACTTCGGCATATTCATCCTGAGGAATTGCCACTTTAAATCCGCTTAATGAACCAATGGCAGAAATATTGTCTACAGGAAGCTGCCAAATTTCCTTATCCCAACGGGATGCAAGGAGAGTATAGTGGAGAATGATCCCATCCCACTTAATGAGGCGGAGAAAGGATGGGATTTTTAAGAAAAAATCGCAATAGGTAAATTCCACACCATCGACGTATCTTTGAAAAGAATAGAGATGGTCATCCATCGTCTTTCTTTTCTCAGAAACGAGACGATGTAGAACTAACACCTTCATAAGTATTTCTTATGCTTGTCGATTGTTTTTTCAATCAGCGCAAGATTGTTTTGTGTCCACGCGATCGTGGTTTTCATCCCCTCATAAAAATCTGTAGCGGCTTTAAAGCAGATCTCCTGCTCAGCCTTTAGCGGACAGCCGAACCGTTTCCCTGAATGATCCCAAGACCGTTTTGGGAGATGTTCGATTGGGGAGGTATTTCCAGTAAGCTGATTGATGGTTTCAGCAAGTTCTCGAATAGAGATCTCTTTTCCGCTTGCAAGATTGTAAACATCCCCCGTTTTGCCTAAACGAGCTGCTTGAATAAGCCCACGGCAAATATCATCCACGTAGATGAAATCGCGTGTTGCGACTCCATTATTTTCCAATGGAAGAGACATTTTTTTGAGTGCTTTGTAAATAAATGTAGGTGTCACATTACGCCAAACCGTAGCAGGAGTGCCGCGCCATTTGCCTGCTCCCAACACTTCGCCTGGTCCAAAGACGTTTTGAAAACGAACCCTAACCACTGGCAGTTGGTGTTGTTTGAAGTAATATTTTGCGTAAAATTCCCCAATGATTTTGGAGATGGAATAAGGACTATCCATATCAAGAGAGACGATGTCCACTTCTTTAGAGGGTTTTGCGTCGCCAAACGTCTTTTCCGCAACAGAACATCCTGCAGAAGAATAAACCACCTTTTTCAATCTCTTGAAAGTTTTCAGCTTGTTAAAAAGCTTGAGGCTTGTGAGCGTATTATTCTCATGATCGGCCAAAGGATCATGAATGGAGCTTTGATTCCCGTGATAGGTAGCTAGATGAAACACGTAGTCGTATTCATCGACCAAATTTCCCACAATATCATCATCCGAGATTGAACCTTCGGTAAAGATAATGTTCTCTGCTTCTGGGACATTAAATCTTTCGGCAGAGAGCAGATTGTCAATGACATGAATCTTGATTTTTGGAGAGAGGAGCATCTTGACGAGATTGCTCCCAACAAATCCTGCTCCTCCAACGATCAAAACGTGAGCGTCTTTGATCATTTTGCCTCTACGGGTTTCAGATGAGTATAGGTTTGTGTGATTCCATGGGTTTTATACCACTCGATGGCTCTAGATACGCCGACTTTCAAAGGAGTTTTGACTTTCCAATTGAAATCTTTTTCGGTTTTTTTAGGGTCGATCAAAATGGTGAAAACGTCATCTGGATTGCGAGGTCGAACTTCCACTTCTTTTTCTAATTTAATATTGAGAGCGCTCAGAGTTTCATCGAAGAGTTCCTTGATGGAATAATCAGCTCCTGAAGATATGTGATAATACCCCTTTTGTCCCTGCCCATGAACGGCTTTCAAAACAACTTCCACGAGGTCGTCAACAAAGATAAAGTCCCGTCTTGTATCCATGACGAAGCAAGGTTTCCCGCTGGTTAAACGATGAAAAAATGTGGGGAGCGGGCCGCTCAAATTTCTAGGTCCGTATGCATTTGCTAAACGGAAAGAGATGAAATCCATCCCCGTCAATTCAATATACTGCTCTCCAGCAGTTTTGCTAATCGCATAGCTGCTGCCACTGGAGCAAATAGGATGAGTTAATGTGATTGGCTGTTCAATAGGTTTGAGTCCATAGCAAAGGGCTGTTTGGAAATAGATGATCCTTTTCACTTCTAATCGCTTGGCAGCTGTTGCAATATGTATGGTGCCTAAAACATTTGTATAGGCATCTTCTTCCCAATTATTTGGGTCCTTGTAGGAGGCTGCTGCATGAACGACGATATCTGGGACAAAGGAGTCAAAAATTTGGTTGACTAGTTGTTTATCAGCGATTGTCCCTTCGACGATTTTTAAATTTTTATGGAGCTTTAGGTTGTCTCTACGGCTTGTTTGGTAGTTGTCAATCACTAATACATTGTGGCCTTCTGCGAGCAGCTTCTCTGCTAAATGGGAGCCGATGAATCCTGCTCCGCCGGTGATGATGATTTTCATATCGATACTCCAATTTTTTCTTCTTTTATAAGTTTGCGGTAGCTCGCTGCTTTATCGTGGAATTGACGATGCCATAATTCCAAAGAAAGCAGTCCCCAAATTTTCCTGCCAAATTTCGATTCATTTCCCAGGCTTTTTAAGATTTCGGCTTGGTTAAAATAAGGTCTATCTTTCATTCTCGAGCTGCCAAATATGTCATAGACAAATTCTTTGATATCTTTTTTCAGCCATTCATTCAGGGGGACGGGAAAGCCCATTTTATCTTTTCGATCAACAATTGCTTCTGGAAGCTCTCCGCCCATGGCGTTGATGAGAACCATTTTCAGGGTGCCGTCTTTGAATTTGATATTGGACGGCATGGTTGCCGCAAATTCAACAAGAGGATGGTCTAAAAATGGAACGCGGGACTCAATCCCGTGGGCCATGCTCATTCGGTCTTCAACTTGCAAAAGGCCTCTTAAAAGCGTTTTAAAGTCAAAATGAGTCATGCTGTCGAAGTAGGACTCTTTACCCACGTTCTTACCGTGAAAAATATCTTGGAATGCTTGGAAGGGTGCGTAAGATCCAAATTCACTCCAGACGATCTCATTTTGCAAGCTGGGTGCGCGGTTGATGAGTCGATAGTAGCGCTTATCATGAGAATCAAAAAGACCCTCTTTCCAAAACTCTTGCAGAAGCGATTGATAGTTCTTCAAGGAGGCGAGGTTGGGAATAATGGACTCATAAGTCACAATGAAATTCCCATTTTTAGAAGAGCCGTTGATGGCTGCTTTGATGCACTGCTCGAAATATGCAATCAAATAACGGGTATATCCGCCGAAAATTTCGTCTCCTCCCTGACCACCTAAAACGACTTTCCGATGCTTTGCCGCAAGCTTGGATACGTGATATTGAGGAAAAGAACCGGGGCCCGCCACCGGATAATCGAGATGGTAAATCACCTTCTCGATGGAATCGATAAAATCTTGGGCAGAAATGTCGACCTCATGAAGAGGGATGTCTCTGAATTGGCTTAAAGCTCGGGCATATCGGCTTTCATCGTATTCAGGACCTAGAGAAAATTTACCCGTGAAACCCATGAACGGGAGGTTTTCTTCTTTTTGGTATCTTGCAGCAATCGATGCGATAATGCTCGAATCGATCCCCCCGCTAATATATCCTCCGATCGGGACATCGGCTCTGGTATGTAAATGGACCGATTCTTGGATTAAATGGCGAAGATTTTCCTCAAAATATTTAGGCGTATGATCAAAATCGAGGTCATAAAAAACCTCCCAATATTTTGAAAGGCGCCTCTCTCCTCCCTTTGCTATGAGATAGTAAGCTGGAGGAAGTTCTTGGATGTCCTTGAAGAGGGTTTTTGTGCCGAGGCAAAATTGGAATACAAGATAATCTTGAAGGGCTTCCCTATTCGTGTCAATTTCTGGAAGAAATGGAATAAGAGCTTTCACTTCAGAGGCGAAATAGAAATTTCCATCGATTTCAGTGAAATATAAAGGTTTAATTCCAAAGCGGTCTCTGGCGCAAAAAAGCGTTTGCTGGGATTCATCCCAAAGAGCAAATGCAAACATGCCTCTGAGATGATTCACGCAATCAAAGCCCCATTTTCTATAGGCGGCCAAGATGGTTTCGGTATCCGAAGTGGTTCTAAATGGGTAATCTGAAAGTTCTTGTCTCAGTTCTTTATAGTTATAAATCTCTCCATTGAAACATATAGTATTCCCAAACAGATCAGACATAGGCTGATTGCCGGTAGATAAATCGATGATTTTTAGCCTGCGATGGGCAAAACCAACAGACTTTTTTGTATTTGTCCAAAAGCCTTCTCCATCTGGCCCGCGATGAACAATGAGCTCATTCATCACACGTAAATGGGAGGATAGATTCTTAATGGGGAGATTTTTTAGATTTAGAATTCCAGCGATACCGCACATGGAGAAAAATATAGCTGAATGTCAAATTTATGACATTGTTATTTCTGCGCATGAATGTAAATGTCAAGACCTAGAGTTTTACCCAAAACTGGGAGAAGAGATTTTCTCGTCATGAGTTTATGTAGAGGCCAAATGACATCGCAGTTTTCTTTTGTAAATTTTGAAAAAGAGAAGTTAAAAAAGATGTGTTTTAATTCTCCAATTGATAGAAACTGAGTTTCTGGAGCGGCTTCGCCTTTTGAATCAGAGTCATAAGCTGCTCGTTGATCTTTACCAATCGATTGATTCCCTTCGAAAAGCGCTTTGAAGGTTTTTTTAGGCCATCGAGCCCATTGACGATACGAAAACTTATTGTACACCATGATAAAGGCTTCTCCGCCGGGCCTTAAAATTCTATAAGTTTCTTGAACAGCCCTTGCAACGTTGCCCGTATGATGAAAGCAGCCTATTGAGACAACAGCGTCAATGCTTTCGTTTTCCAAAGGGCAATCCAAAATGCTTCCTTGAATGGCTTTTCCTGGGAGCTTATACAAGCCCAGTCTGTGATTCATCATGGCAACGGGTTTTTCTGCGATATCTAAACCTAGATAATTGGCTCCGCAAAGTGCGATTTTTAGGCCCAATGTACCAAATCCCAGCCCTACCTCCAAAACTTTCTTTCCCTTTAACCTGTCGATAAGAACACGCTTCATTAAATATGGGTAAAACGAAAGATAGGCATCGTCAAATTTTTCAATAGACTTTAGCGAATGATCGACAATTCCAAGGGATTTAGCAAGGGTGCTTCCGCAAAGTTCATTCCAGAATTCCTTATTTTTTTGATCTATGTCTTTTTGCATAAAAGCGGTCCTTTTAGATGGTTGCGTAACGCTCTATGCCTTCTGAAAGAGAACCGAAATAAGCGCATTTTCCTTCTTCTAGCAGCAGAGCTTTGTTGCAGAATTGATTCAAGATGGAAGTGGAGTGAGAAGCAAGAATGAGTATTTGACACTTCTCTATCAGATTCATCATTCTCTTTTGGGCCTTTTCCATGAAATTTTGATCTCCGACGCCAATCACTTCGTCAATGATCAAAATGTCCGATTCTAAACAGGTTGCAATCGCGAAAGCCAGTCTAAGCCTCATCCCATACGAGTAGGTGCGAACAGGCGCTCTTAAATAACCTTTTAGCTCAGTAAACTCTTCGATTTCAGGAAATTTTGAGAGCATATAGCTTCTCATTTTGCCTCTTAAAATTCCCATGACAATTATGTTTTCGTATCCTGTAAGGTCGACATTGAGTCCAATGCTGATGTCTAAAAGTGAAGATATGGCGCCATGAACTTGAACAGAGCCAAAAGTTGGTTGGTAGATTCCCGATAAGACTTTAAGTAATGTGCTTTTGCCTGAGCCATTTCGTCCAATTAAAGCGACTCGGTCTCCGGAATGAATAGTAAGATTGAGCCCATCTAAAGCCCTTCTAAGAGAAAAAGGTTTTTCGTTCGGAGCAGACAATCTAAAAAGTTTTGTAAGAAGAGTCTTCTTAAACGATCTGTGAGAAGCGTATTGAAAATAGTCTAAACTTACATCATCTAGTTCTATAAATGGGTTTTTCATTCTATAGCCAAAAAATTACTCGAGGTGCATATCGTTTGATCAAAGGAATAAAGAAAGCGATGCCAAGTATCGTTAATATGCTAATTGCGATCAAGTCATGTGCGGCAAATGATTTTCCAAGAAGCGGATTTCTTAGCAAATTCACAAAATAATATAAAGGATTGAGTTTGAGGTATGCATGAAAACGGTCGGGTAATGCATTTTCTACCCACATAATAGGTGTAATAAAAAACAAAACTTGTAAGATGTTCGAAATAATCGCTCCAATATCTGGAAATCTTGCACTGATTAATGCGATAATTGTGCTGTACAAAATTGCATTTATGCTTAATAGCAAAAGCCCGGGTGCTAGCAATAGAATATTTAAATTGATTTCGGTCTTGTAAATTAAGGCAATCAACAAATATACCGGAAGATTGTGTGCCCAGATGATCACGTTTCGAACGATCATCCGGAATACGTATACTAAACAGGGCAGGTCAAAGTTTTCCAAGTACGGTTTTGATTCCAGAAAGATTTTCGTGCTTTCCAACACAATCATAGAGATAAACTGCCAAGTGATAAGGCCTGCAGTGAAATAAGGTAGATAATTTGAACGCTCAAGTCCAAAAAGGATGCCGTAAAGGATTCCCATACTAAACACTGTAATAGCCGTACTGATCGTAATCCAGAATGGACCAATTACAGAACCTCGATATCTTAGAAGAATGTCTTGAAGTGCAAGAGAAAGCCATATTCGCCAAGAGCTTAGAGAAGCTGTCAAAGCGGAGAAGCTTGATTTTGGGCTTTTGATTTTCATGGTTTTCATCGTTTTTTTACAGACAGCGTGAATTCAAATCGGTTTCGTCTAAGTATCTGGTGAATTAGGGATTCATGCAAGTTTTTTCATTCCCGAAGAGGCTTCTCGAGAAAGATTGGGTTCGTTGAAGAAATCTATCAAGCAAAGAGTAGAAGTGATATCCTACTTTTCTTTGGTTAGAGAAATTGAAAAAATGAAACGCAAGAAATTGTCTGTGCTCATTCTTTGCGATAAGTTTATCAATTCAGCATCCACAATCAATGACCATATTAACGCGTTAATGGATTCGAGGCATAATGTTTTTGCAATCCATTGTAGAGAGAAAATTCCTGATTTTGTTCATTTTGATTGGTTCGATGTGGTAATCATTCATTATACGATTATAGTAAGCAGCTGTAATTATCTTCCCCTTGAAACTTCAGAGAGAATAAAAAAGTTCAATGGGCTTAAGGCTTGTTTTATTCAAGATGAATATAGATTTGTAAACAAAACCGTAGATGCTTTAAAAAATTTGGGAATTCATGTCCTTTTTACATGTGTTCGACTTGATGAAATTGAGAAAGTATACCCTAGATCAGCCCTTCCCGATCTTCGCACTGTGAGTGTCTTAACTGGATATGTTCCGGAGAAGTTAAAAACAGCTAAAGTTCTTTCGTATGAAGACAGGGAAATTGATGTGTCTTATCGTGGAAGGGCCCTTCCGTTTTGGCTTGGTGAGTTAGGGCAGGAGAAAATAAACATAGCGAAAAAATTTAAACGGGATGCGGAAAGTTGGGGATTGAAAGTAGATATTGACTATCGCGAGGAGGCTAGGATCTATCATGAAGCGTGGATAAAATTTTTAATAAATTCAAAAGCATGTTTGGGGGTTGAGAGCGGTGCTTCTGTATTTGATTTTTCGGGAGAAGTGGAGAGAAATGTTTGTCGACATTTACAACAAAATCCTGACGACACTTTTGAAAATGTGAAAAATCTCTATTTTGTAGATCTCGAGGGGAAGATTAAGCTGAATCAAATCTCTCCTAGGTGTTTTGAGGCGGCTTGTTTAAGGACTCTGATGATCCTCTATGAGGGAGAATATTCTGGTATTTTGATCCCATGGAGACATTATGTTCCTCTTAAAAAAGATCATAGCAATATGAAAGAAGTAATAAGCGTGATCCGAAATAAAAAACGGGCGAAATCGATAATTTCTAAAGCTTACCAAGAGGTTGCGTTAAATCCCGCATTCTCATATTCGTCTTTGACCAATATTTTTGATGCAACACTTGAACAGGAGTTTGAGAAAAACAAGATTATTCCTTCACGAATTTTCAGGGTGATTCTAAACGTTGTTATTTGTTTCGCTAATTGTTACATAAGAGTTTTCTGTTTGTGTCGGAAGATTTATTCGGCGTTTTTTGGGTTTTCCGCTAAACAATATAACTTTTGTAAAAAATTGTGCATGCGGATATTTGTTGAAAAGGGTCTTAAAATTATTTGTTCAGACAAACGTATTAAAGACTAAACAAGGTTCAGAAATGCATATTTTTTTACATTTGTTTCTGTTATAAGTGACTTTATTATTTTTTAGAAGAATCAGCGCGATCTGCATCGTGGCGATGTGTTTTCGTTCTTGTTTTTGATGTAGCTAGTGTTTATATTGGTCGCAATACATTCAAAAAATATGTCAAAGACTGCTCTGATCATAGGGATTACTGGACAGGATGGCTCATATCTTGCTCAGCATTTGCTCAAGAAAAACTATATTGTTCATGGGATCAAAAGACGCACTTCTTTATTTAATACTTCGAGGATCGATAAATTTTATAAAGATAGGCACGAGCAATCAACTCGATTGTTATTGCATTACGGAGATCTGACCGATAGCACTAATCTTATCAGAATAATCAAGGAAACAGAACCTGATGAGATTTATAACTTAGCTGCTATGAGTCATGTTCATGTTAGTTTTGAAATGCCGGAGTATACGGGGCAGACAGATGCCCTAGGCACTTTGCGCGTGTTAGAAGCTGTGAGAATTCTTGGGCTGACAAAAAAAACCAGAATATATCAAGCATCTACGAGCGAGCTGTTTGGGAAAATCCAACAAAGTCCTCAAAATGAAAAAACACCCTTTTATCCCAGAAGTCCTTATGCTGCAGCAAAACTTTATGCCTATTGGGTTACGGTCAATTATCGAGAAGCTTATAACATGTTTTCTTGCAATGGGATATTGTTCAATCACGAATCTCCTCTTCGTGGAGAGACGTTTGTAACTCGCAAAATATCCCGTGCTGTTGCAAAGATCGTTCTCGGACTCCAGGATGTTTTATATCTTGGCAACTTGAATGCTAAACGAGATTGGGGACATGCAGAAGACTATGTTGAATCTATGCATTTAATTTTGCAGCATACAATTCCTGATGATTTTGTAATTGCAACAGGAATTTCTCATTCTGTCCGAGATTTTTTGCGTCTCGCATTTTTAGAGGTAGGGATAACTCTTGAATTCTATGGTGAAGGGATAAGGGAAGCGGGGCGGATTGCAAATATCAATATAGACCTTTTAGAACAGAAAGTTCCTAATTTTTCCAGGGAATTGCAAGTGGGTAAGCGCGTCATTTCGGTGCTAGATGAATATTTCCGACCTACAGAAGTAGATGAACTTTTAGGAGATGCTTCAAAAGCTCGGAAGGTTTTGGGATGGAAGCCTCGCTATTCTTTTGAAGATATCGTCTCAGAAATGGTTCTAAGTGATTTAGCTTTATTCCAGAAAGCCAAGTTACTTCAAGATTCGGGACATGAGGTTCTTTTTGAAAGTATCGTCTGAATCGAAAAACTCCGTTTTCGTATCGGTAATATTACCATGTTTTAACGAGAAAGAAAATATTCTACATTTGATTGACGCGATTCATTCTGCTATTCATATGTGGAAACATGAGATTATTGTAGTTGATGATAACAGTCCAGATGGCACTTACGAATTAGTGAATAATAACCCCAAAGAATATATACGCTCATATAAACGACTCAAAGATCCCAGTTTAGCAAAATCAATCCGTTTCGGAATCGAACAAGCTAAGGGAGATTACATTGTGATGATGGATAGCGATTTCAATCATCAGCCAAAAGAAATCCCGGCAATGCTCGCGAATCTTGAATATTTCGATTGCGTAAGCGGCTCTCGTTTTGTCTATGGTGGAAAAATGGATCGTAGATTTCGGCATGTTGCAAGTTGGATATTTAATATTTTTGTACGGATTTTAACTGGAAAATATGTCACTGATAATCTCTATGGTTTTATTGCAATCAAGCGAAGTAAACTTTTCGAAGTGAATTTTGATGATGTTTTTTGGGGTTTTGGAGACTATTGCATCCGGTTAATGTATTACTTGCAATGTAATGGTATTTCGATTTTGCAAGTGCCATCAGTTTTAGGGAAGCGTTTAGGGGGAGAAGGAAATTCCGCTCTTATCAGAACTTTTGTGAAATATCTAAAAGAAACTATTAAATTAGCTCTAAAAAATACGAGGAAAAGATCAAGTGTATCATCAGATTTCGAAGTGTAGAATTTGTGGCAACAAAAACTTAGCCGAAATTTTAGATTTAGGAGAAATGACGCTGACAGGTGTTTTTCCATCATCTAGAGATCAGAAAATTGAAAAAGGGCCCCTTCGGTTGGTAAAGTGCATAGAACAACCAGGAGATTTTGGATGCGGACTTTTGCAATTGCAACACAGTTACGCTCTAGAGGATTTATATGGCGAACATTACGGGTATCGCTCTGGATTGAATCTGTCCATGGTTGCGCATCTCCATAGAAAAGTTGAAAAAATATGCAAGATGATGAATCTCAATAGCGGCGATATCATCATTGATATTGGCAGCAATGATGCAACGACTCTCAAAGCGTATCCAAGCCGCGAATTCCGTCTCATTGGAATTGATCCAACAGCTCAAAAATTCGCCGAATTTTATACTAAGGACATCACACCCATTTATGATTTTTTTAACGTTGATGTCGTTAAATCTGCAATTGGTTCAGATAAGGTAAAAGTGATAACTTCATTTTCCATGTTTTATGACTTAGAAGATCCAGTTTGTTTTGCTGAGGGCATAGCCGAATTATTGCATGAAGAAGGAATCTGGGTGTGTGAACAGAGCTATATGCCAACTATGCTTAAACAGAATTCCTTTGACACGATCTGCCATGAGCATTTGGAGTATTACGGACTGCGTCAAATACAATGGATCGCAGATAAGGTGGGGTTAAAAATTCTAGATGTTGAATTGAATGACGTCAATGGAGGAAGTTTCTCCATAATTTTAGCTAAGAAAGATAGCCCCCTGAAAATAAATACAGACGTGGTTGAGGGATTGATGCATCAGGAATTGTTAAATGAGATGAATACTCTGAATCCATATACCCATTTTGCAAGAAGGATTCAAGTGGTAAAACAGCGCATTAATGATTTTTTCTCCCATGTGCATCAGAATAGTAAAGTCATATATGGTTTAGGAGCGTCAACGAAAGGGAACGTCATTTTGCAATATTGCGGCCTTACAAAAGAAAACTTATCTGCAATAGGCGAGGTAAATAAAGATAAGTACGGATGCTATACACCTGGATCGCTGATACCTATTCTGCCTGAAGCAGAAATCCTTGAGGCAGAGGCAGATTTTCTATTTGTCCTTCCTTGGCACTTTAAATCATTTTTCTCCGAGAAATTAAAAAGTGCAAAAGCAAGGCTCGTTTATCCTATTCCAGGCCCAAAATTTGCTGAGGAGATGGTATGATTCATTGGTTTAAACCGTCTTTTTGGGGGAAAGAAGAAGAATATGTGGCTGCTGCCTTGAAATCGACTTGGATTTCAGATGGAGAATATATTGTACAATTTGAAAAAGAATTTTCACAGCTTCTCTCGGCCAAACATACTGTCACTGTCAACAATGGCACATCTGCTCTTCATCTTGCTTTACTTGCATTGAACATTGGCAAAAATGACGAAGTTATTGTTCCTGGATATACATTTGCTGCACCTGTCAATATGTTAAAAATGGTTGGTGCTGAACCGGTTTACGTAGATGTAGATCCAAACACCTGGTGTTTAGACGAGACTAAAATAGAAGAGGCTATTACTGAAAGGACCAAGGCCATCATTCCCGTTCACATCTATGGAAATGTTTGCAATATGCCTTCTATTTTAGAAATTGCTCATCGCCACAATCTCGCAGTAATAGAGGATACAGCAGAAGCAGTCTTTTCTAAATGGAATGCGCAATCTGCGGGTACTTTTGGCGATATTGGATGCTTCAGCTTCCAGGCAACAAAGACATTGACTATGGGAGAGGGCGGGGCGATCACTATATCAAACGATGTCTTGGCTGATAGAGCTCGATTGATTCGAAACCATGGAATGCATGGGAAAAGGAGATACTGGCACTACGAGATTGGTCACAATTTCCGATTGACCAATTATCAAGCTGCTTTGGGCTGCTCTCAGATTGCATTTTTAGATATCATTATTCGTAATAAAAAGAGAGTAGACGCTTTATATCGAAAGAAGCTAGAGGGTTTAGAAGAAATAAAATTTCAATCGTTTAATTCTGCAGTAGATCCTGTGGTGTGGGCTGTTGTTATTCAGTTAGATAAAAACGAATTTGGGGATGCTAAAGCAGTTCGAGAAGAGCTATTAGCTGCAAATATTGAAACCCGTTCTGGCTTTTTTACCTTTCATGATATGCCGCAATATAATGCTCCATATCTTCCAGTTTCTCAGAAGTTGTCAGAAACAGTGATAAGTCTTCCATCTTACACCCTAATCTCCGAAGAAGAGATAGACTATGTGTGTGAAAATATAAAAAAATTGGTGAAAAATGCAGTTTAATTCCGATTTTTTTTTGAGATATTTACAGGAAGCTCCTCTGCCTCTAGCTCTGGAAAGAACCATGGAGTGTAATATTTTATCAAAGAAGCATTTCAAGCGCCCGATATTAGATGTCGGTTGCGGGGATGGGATTTTTGCAAAGATATTATTTGGGGAGAAAATAGATGTAGGTATAGACCCTAATCAATTGGAACTAGAACGGGCTCGTTCATATGAGGCATATGATGAATTGATCCTATGCAAAGGTGATAAAATTCCAAAAAAGGATGGGTTCTTCAATACCATATATAGCAACAGTGTAATGGAACACATTCCTGAAATAGAGAAAGTGTTAGCGGAGGCGCACAGATTGCTGAGTGATAAAGGGGTTATGTATTTAACCTTGCCAACCAACCGATTTGATCAATTCACGAATGCATATCAAATGCTGGCTGCATTGGGACTGAAAAGATTAATGAAAATGTATCGAAATTGGTTTAATCGGTTTTGGGCGCATTATCATTGTTACGATAGCGTTGAATGGACTAAGACATTCGAACATCAAGGATTTAAGGTTACGCAAGTCTGTGAATACGCTTCAAAAAATATTTGTATTTTTAATGCTGCGGCAACACCTCTTTCATTAGGATCATTTCTGATCAAAAAACTCTTTAATCGGTGGTTTCTGGCATCTGGATTGCGGAAGTATTCGGCATCCATCCTGCACGCATTTTTTAAGACCCTAACATTTAATCCTATTGTTGAATCTGGAAAGGGCGGGCTCATATTTTTTGAACTTGTTAAAGAGAAACGATGAAAAAAAAAGGCGGGGTAATTTTTGCTATCTTGAATATTGGATTCGTTTTCTTTATTTTTTTTCGCTTCAAATCCAAATTTGATTGGGGCGGGGTGTTAGAAAATATTAATCAGATTTCTTACCCCGCATTATTAACGGGAGCAATAATAAACGTCCTGTTGTTAGGAGTATATGGAGCTCGTCTAGCTTTGCTTATAGAGAAGAGTTTTGCAACAGGGCTCGCTGTTGCGTCAGTTGGACATGCAGCCAATCAGTTAATTCCTTTCCGTCTAGGTGAAATATTTCGAATTTTTTTTGCGAGATCGAAATTTGGAATTCAGGCTCCAAGATTATTACTCGCTCTGTTCTGTGAAAGAATAAGCGATTTATTTTCACTGTTTTCTATTTCAATATTTGTGTTTTTTACGACTTCTCATTTACCTATAAATAAGGAATTCTTTTTATTAGGAGTTTCAGTAGTAGTTATTTTTGCAGTTTCTGCTCTTTTCCTGAAGAGTAAATCTTTTGATTTTCTCAAAGGAAGTAAACTTTATAAATGGAAGCTTCAGTTAAATGATGCCTTATTGGGTAAAAAATTATGGTTGATTCATTTATATACTGGGATGATTTGGTTTTTTACTACATTCAGTTTTTATGTTTTTTTTAAAATTAGTTTGCCTGAATTTTATTTTGGTGATGCAGTTTGTTTAACTTTACTAACTACGATAAGTTTTGCTTTTTCGGCTATGCCGGGCAACATAGGTATATTCGAAGGAGGAATCGTCTATTATTTAACAGTTGTAAGGCATGTAGATTCCAACTTGGCATTAGCGGCAGCTCTTGCATTTCATTTATTAATTATTATTCCTCAGATTTTATTAATGGCTTTGTTCCTTGTTACAAAAAACAACGTAAACGTGTTGGCGAATAATGAAAAGCTTAATTCTTGATTTAGAAGGCAGATTGAGTAAAGCTCATATGTTTCTAATTCTCTGTGTACTCTTGGTCGGCAATCTTTTGTTAAAATTTTTCGAAATCCTGTTGCATCCTGTCCCTTATTATTTTGACCAGTTGGGGGTCAATACGTTAACAACTCCGTGGTATACCTATATGATTCCATCAATGGCAAGAGTATGGGGAGGAACTTGGTCCAGTCTTGGGATCGGTTTATTGCCCATTATGCATTCCACAATTGGGAACACATCCGCCTATTTATTGCTGAATCAAATATTCATAGTAACGTTGTTTTTGCTTTCATGGTATGTGTTTCGATCCAAAGTGATGACCATTACAATTGGAATTTGCGCTGCATGTACTACACTTAATAATCATGTGTACGAAAATGGCAGTCTCGTTATTATCTATATTCCATATATTTTTTGTTTTCTAAATTTGTTTTCCTTGTTTCATCTCTTCAATGAAGAACATCCAAAACGAAGATGGTGGGCGCTTTGGTGCATAAGCCTTTTGTTATATATTGCGAGTTTTGAGGGATGGGTTGATTATTATGCTATTGTTTTGATTGTTTCTCCTGCTTGTTTATATATCTTGAAAAAGAAGGGCGAACTAACTAGGTCGCGGAGATTAATTCGTGTCCTGATAGCTTTTAGTATAGCTTTCGTTGCTTTTGCTTATTTCAAAATTAACTACGGATATGCCTCAAGTAGGGGCGATGAACATGATCTCGTGATTAATTATGGACTAAAGTATTTCCCGTTGATGATAGAGGATATAATTAGCAATTTCTTTACTTTCTTTTACATGACAATTATTACTTACTTGCCGCCTCAATTAACATTCTCAAATTCTCTTCTTCTGTATGGTCCATCCACAATCGCTGCTCTTCAAGATGGATACGATGTTCCTCGTTTAGCGGTTACCAATGCATTTTTATTGTGGAGATTTTATGCGGGAGTTTTTTTCTCTGTTTTCGTCTATTACTTATGGAAAGTGTCAAAAAAATTATTTACAAAATTTGAGAAAGACTTTTTTTATCTGTTTATATTTATGATGATGGTTCTGTTTGGTGCGGCTGCTCACTTTTTAGTAAAATTTAGGCCCATGCATATCGTTCCTTGGCTTCCATATCAGGGATTTATAGCCCAAATAGGCCTTATGTTTCTGATCGGATACTTATTACATCTATTGCACAATTCAGCGAAGAGTCAAAAACTTATATGGTCGATAACCTTCTGTATATGGGCGTCGATTATCTTTTGCGGAGCACTAAAAATCCCTTTTTATAAGATCTGTGTGTCATATTGGGCTGTATGATTCTCAAACTCATAGATAGAAGAGGTAAGTGAACCTAAATCTATATTGCCGAGACATTTGCCACCCATTTTGCAATAAAAATATTGAGCGGAAATTTGAGTATGAGATGTTGTGACTTTGAAATTTGAAACATGATTCAAAGAGAAATATTTTCTGATTTCATCAAACATTTTTTTTCCAATGCCATTTCTGTGTCTAGAAGGAGATACAACGAAACTTAAGATTTCAGCATTTATTGAATTGCCAATATTGGGACCTGCATGCAAGTATTTACCGACAGAAAAAATTCTGCGGTAAAATTTAGGCTGGATGATGAAGGTTAAAAAGATCTCAATAAGAAAAAACCACCATTTTTTAATATACTCTGAATAGAGTGATTTAATATTTAATGTTGCTGAAGCAAATCCGCAAATATTTTCTTTTTCATCAATACAAACAAAAAGAGAGGCTAAATGAGGCATAGCCGAAATTTGATGATAAAATTTGGCTAATTGCCTTTCATTCAGTTCAGCAAATAATCCTACTTTTAGCTGATCTTTGTGTAGCTTTGCAATTTCCAAAAATAAAGTAGGGGGTGATTTAGAATCTAATCGAGTGATTCGCACCATTGGACTTTCCTGCATTCTTAACCACAAATATATTTTGCAATTAGATTGCTTGCATTCCCTTGACCATATAGATTTGCGGGAAAGCGACCGAGTGCTTGGATTTGTTTGAATTTAGATTGAATATCAATCGGGTCATTCCGAACAATATGTGCGACCTTACATTGAATCAGTTCAATCCATTCAGTTTCTTCGCGCAAGATAAGCAGTGGTTTGCCAAAAAAATAGCTTTCTTTTTGAAGTCCCCCTGAATCCGTCAGAACGGCCTTGCAATTCTCGAGTAAATAGAGCATTTCAAAATACCCTACTGGTTCAATCAAAGTGAGACCTTGAGTATCGATATTTTGTAGCATTTTTCGGGTACGGGGATGCAAGGGAAGAATAATTTGATCGGGAAGTTCTCGAAGAGCTGCAAATATTGACTTCAGTTTCTCAATATCATCTGTGTTTTCTTGCCGATGAATTGTGCAGAGGTAAAACTCTTTTGGCAACTTAACTTTTGGAGGGCGCATTTTCTTTTTATAGAAAAGCGTCGTATCGTACATTACATCGCCTACAAGATGGACACCTTTTGTTATTCCTTCATTTTTTAGATTGTCAATAGCAGCTTGAGTGGGGGCAAAAAGAAGGTTCGAAACATGATCTGTCACAACGCGATTGATTTCTTCGGGCATTTTTCTATTAAAAGAACGAAGTCCTGCCTCAACATGGGCGATTGGAGTGTGCAATTTTGATGCAACAAGAGCCCCAGCCATTGTGGAATTGGTGTCTCCGTAAACAATCACTGTATCTGGTTTCTCTTGAACAAGGATTTCTTCAAGCGCTTCCATGATTCGGCCTGTCATCGCCGCTTGAGGACAGCCCCCAATTCCTAGATTGTACTTTGGTTTCGGAATCTCCATCTCTTCAAAGAATATGTCAGACATATTGGCATCATAGTGCTGACCAGTATGAATCAAGAAATGCCCTTCAGGTATCGCGCGAGCGACTGCTGCTGCTTTGATAAACTGAGGCCTAGCGCCTACTATAGATATGATTTTCATACTGGTATCGGTGTTTCTTTGCCTACAAACGTAAGCATATTACCATCAAGACGATAGATTTCGCCGGTTGAAGGGCAGGCAGCCTCGAGTATTTCTCCTTTGGGCGCTGTCAGGGGAAGACCTAACCGATCTCCATTGCGGCTCATCCAGCCAATTTGATGGGCGGGATTGCCAACGACAAGAGCAAATGGTTTTACGTTTTTGGTTACAACCGCACCGGCGCCTACAAAACTGTATTCCCCAAGCTGTATTCCACAAACAATTGTTGAATTAGCTCCAATAGTGGCTCCCCGCTTAATGAGCGTTTTTTGGTACTCTCCGCGGCGATTTACAGCACTTCTCGGGTTGATCACGTTGGTGAAAACCATGCTAGGACCTAGGAATACATCATCTTCGCAAACAACGCCTGTATAAATGCTTACGTTGTTTTGCACTTTAACGTTGCGGCCCAGGATCACACCAGGACTTACAACAACGTTCTGTCCAAGGTTGCAGGATGGACCTATTTTCGATCCGCTCATGATGTGGCTAAAGTGCCATATTTTCGTGCCAGCGCCGATCTCGGCGCCTGGATCGATTACAGCGGTGGGATGGATATTTTGTGGAGAGATGGGGGTGAGGCATTCTTGAGCCTGCTTAAGCACTTTGAGTACGCGAAGCCCCTCTTTGCCGTCAGTTTTTGGTGTTTTACGTTCTGCGCAGCAGGCGAGAAAATGTGCACACTCATCTTGGAGAGGCTCGGATTGAGAAACTGGGATGCATTCGGGCTCGGATTTGTTGGCTTGGGGAATGTTGCCCTGAAGCCATTTTACAGGATTGCGGATGAGTTGAAGCTTCTCATTCCAAGGTTTGAGGTCATCGAAAACGGCCATCCCTTGCGAGCCGATAACTGTGAGTCTTTGTTCTTTGTAGGGATGAATCCAGCTCGTGTAGATATGCGCCTGCACTTTGTTTGGAAAGCAGAGGTTTGTGAGAGCGGTATCAACAACATTCGGAGAAAGATATGATTCGCCAGTGCAATGAACATCTGTGGGTTCCCCGCAAATTGATAAAATTACCGAAATATCATGAGGAGCAAAGCTCCAAAGAACATTTTCCTCAGTGCGTATTGTGCCGAGATTGAGGCGGTTGGATGTGATAGTCTGAATTTTGCCAAGTTCGCCAGCTTTGATGAGCTCTTGAAGGCGGATAATGCAGGGGTGATATTGAAGAAGATGTCCCACCATGAGGATGAGATTTTTCGATTGGGCGATTCTGATCAGTTCTTCCGCTTCAGTTGCGTCGAGGCAAAGCGGCTTTTCTACGTAAGTATCTTTGCCAGCAAGAAGAGATTGTTTAGCAAGAGAGTAATGGAGAGCTGCAGGCGCGGCGATTGCAATTTGAGTAATTGTTGGATTTTGGAGGACTGATTGAAGATCGGACGTAAATTGAACTCCGGGAAACTGAACGCTCTCTTTGAGATCGCAGATGGTGTGAAGGGCGCCTAGAGCATGGAAGTTCCGGGCTAGGTTTTTGCCCCAGTTGCCGGATCCAATCAGAGCAAGGGTTTTAGGCATGAACTAATTCTCCTGCAATTGCATTGACGATTTCATCTTGGGTTTTCTCATCGAGCCAAGGATGCATCGGGAGACTGAGAACTTCGCGAGACATTTTTTCCGAAATAGGGAAATCGCCCCATTTGTAGCCCAGAGGGGCAAATACGGGTTGTTCGTGGAGGCATTTGGGATAATAGACAGCTGTTGGGATTCCTTTTTCTTTGAGCTGTGCTGATAAGGCGTCGCGGTTAGGAACTCGGATAGTGTATTGCGCGTAGGTGTGGGTATTGCCTTTTTGAACAGCCGGCGTGATGCAGAAATCCTTTAAAAGCTCGGTATAACGGGCGCCGATTCGAGAACGTGCCTCTACTTCGGATGGGAAATAGGGGAATTTGGCAAGTAATATTGCCGCTTGAAGAGTGTCGAGCCGTCCATTCATGCCTAGGTATGGATGTATATGGCGCTGCTCCCCTCCGTGAGTACGGATCGCCCGCATTTTGGCAGCGAGGATGTCGTCATTGGTGAAAAGGGCTCCGCCATCTCCGTAGCAGCCAAATGGCTTTGCGGGGAAAAAGCTGGTGGAGCCAACGTGTGTGACGCTGCAGCTTTGCTTGCCATTTTGAGTAGCCCCAAAACTTTGCGCAGCATCTTCGATGACAAAGAGGTTGTGTTTTTGGGCGATTGCATTGATAGCTGTATAGTCAGGCATTTGGCCGAAAAGATTGACAGGGATAATCGCTTTTGTTCGCGGGGTGATAGCTTTTTCTATTTGGTTGACGTCGATATTGTAGGTGTCTGGCTCAATGTCGACAAATACTGGCTTGGCTCCAACTAGACCGATGATCTCTGACGAAGAAATCCAGGTAAATGGAACTGTGATTACCTCATCGCCTGGGCCGATTCCTTTTGCCATAAGCGCAATTTGTAGACTGTCTGTCCCGCTCGAAACAGTGATGCAATGTTTGACGCCAACGAAGTTTGCAAGAGTCGTTTCAAGAGCTTTAATGGGCGGACCCATGATAAAGCAGGCTTGATCCAAGACGGTTTGGATGGCAGCGTCAATTTCTTTTTTGTAGAGTTGATACTGTTTTTTTAGATCAATGAATTCCATTACGCTTGCACCACTTGTTCGCATTTAGGAAGAAAATTACGGGTGTCTACAACCGGCACGCCGTGAGAGAGGATTTCCTCTTTGGAGAAACAGCTGTGTTTTGTTGCTAGAATAAAGCAATCGTACTTGTTGGACAGTGCTTCAGATTTACGTCCGGTTAATGGAGCGTGTTCTCGGGTTGGAGGAATAACCGGTATGTATGGATCGTAATAGTCTGCAATAGCCCCTTTCGATTCGAGGAGTTCGATGAGCTTGAGACTGGGGCTTTCCCTCATGTCATCGATGTCCGATTTGTAGGAAAGGCCGAGGATAAGCACTTTAGATCCTTTAAGCGGCTTGCCATTCGTGTTGAGGCAATCTTGCACTTTGTCGATCACATACTTAGGCATAGCGCGGTTTATTTCGCCGGCAAGCTCAATAAAACGTGTGCGAAGTCCAAATTCCTTGGCTTTCCACGTGAGATAGAAAGGGTCGATGGGTATGCAGTGGCCGCCTAATCCGGGACCAGGCCAAAATGGCATAAAACCGAAAGGCTTTGTTTGCGCGGCATGGATCACTTCCCAAACATCAATCCCCATCGCTTCACAAATGATCTTGAGTTCGTTTACTAGAGCAATATTGACGCTTCGGAAGATGTTTTCAAAGAGCTTTGCGCATTCTGCAACGCGGGTTCCGCTGAGAGGAACAACGTGTTCAATGGCTAGGCCGTAAAGAGCGACGGCCAGATCGAGGCTCTCTTTGTTGGCTCCCCCGACCAGCTTGGGAATCGTTTTCGTATTGAAAGATTTATTTCCCGGATCTTCTCGTTCAGGGCTAAAACACAGGTAAAGATCTTGGCCCAATTTCAGTGAAGTTTTCTCCAGGATTGGTTTCATCACTTCTTCCGTTGTGCCAGGCCATGTTGTGCTTTCCAGAGATACAAGAGTGTGGGGTTGGAGATGAGGTGCGATTGCTTCAGATGTATCAACAATATAGCGCAGATCTGGCTCGAGGTGTTGATCTAATGGAGTTGGAACGCAAATAATGACAGCATCGCATTGAGCGATTTGTTTAAAATCAACAGTCGCATGAAATAAAGAACGCGCGTTTTTCAAACGATCGGATGCAATATGTCGAATATAGCTGCGCCCTTCATCGATCGCTTTGATTTTGTTTAAATCGATGTCGAATCCGATGATTTTTACATTTGCATCAGCAAACACTAAAGAAAGCGGAAGACCTACATAGCCAAGCCCCACAACACCGACGGTCACTTGTTTGGCTTTGATTTTCTCTAAAGTAATTGGCATAGCACTTCTTAATTTTTTTTGAGTTTTCAGTATCGCGCGAAGATTCAGAAAAAGTCAAATAACCAAATGTAAAGCGGCTTTACATTTGCGGCGATTCGGGCGGGTGTGATATTCTAAGTGTTTGAAAATGAGGTGAAAATATGTTTGCTACAATGTTTGCTGCCATTTTATTGGCTAATTCTTCTGTCGATGTAATTTTAGAAAATCAACTCGACTCCCCTGAAGGCAGAACCTATTTCTTAACTGAAAGGTTGACCCCTTATGTAGCCAGAGCCGATGAACTCAATAGAGAAATTGTTGCTTTGTCGGAAGAGGTTACAAGGAAAATGGGCGAATTGAATGCCATGCTCCCCACATTGGATATGGCTTTGAAAGTGGATACCGATTTTCAAGAAATTGATGCGATTTTAAATGCTCAAGCTTTGACTGCAGAGCAAGAAAAGATAGCCGATCGAATCGCTCAGATTTGCAAGAATATTGAAAATGCTGTTAGGTAATATACTTGCCATAGATGCGCCATATATTAAATCTATTGAGATCCCTTTTATTACAGCTCAGGATTTGAGCGTAGTCAAAGAAGTTTTGGAAAGGGCTGATGCAGACACACTGGTCCTTTGGGATGTCGATCAGACTCTGATTGTGCCGGATGATCCAATTTTAAGGCCCAAATGGGAGCAGCTGTTGGATCATCTCATCGGCGGCAAGGTCATCATCGATGCGGAAGGAAAAAAACGATATATCTTCAGAGAAATTCTTACGAATGCAGCGCATTCTGTGTTGGATGCTGGATCTGTGAGTCTGATCGATGAGTTGCAGGGAAAGGGAGTCTCAGTTATTGCTTTTACTGCAGCGCCTGGTGGAAAAATTGGCAAAATAGACAGCTTTGTTGATTGGCGCATCGAAGAATTAGAAAAGTTCGGCTTTCAATTCGGACTGGGTTTGAGTGCAGATAAAATAGAACTTCCTAAAGATCCTGAATTGGAATTTCCTCCCGTGTATAAATCTGGCGTTCTGATCACATCTCTCCATGATAAAGGGCCTGTTTTATTGGATTTCTTGCAAGCTCTGGATTGGACTCCAAGACAAATCATTTTCATTGATGATCAAATGTCCAATTTGAAATCGGTTTCTCAGTCCTTAAAAGGAAAAACGAGGTTTGTAGGCATTCATTACACAGCTGCCAGCAAGTTAATGTCTGACCTCGATATTGAAAAAGCAAAGGAACAGGTTGAACATTTTATTCAAACGGGCGAATGGATCACTTCATCTGACTGATGATTTTGAGCGGCGGAGAATAAGAAAGAGGCGCGGGAGGAGTCATCCCAAGATTTTTTGGGCCAGAATTTCCCTCCTGAGCCAATATTTGGATATCCGAATTCAGAAGACACCAGTGATGATGAAGATGATTTCTGATGTTTGTGTGCTTCTGGCCACAGTATCCGCACTCAAAGATTGTTTGCGCTACTTGATTCGTTTTGTTTGGATTTGAATTCTCAATAGGGTTTGGTAGGCTGGCTCCCGAAACGGTGCTGTTGTTATTAACGGTTGCCAAGGTTTTCCTTTTAGGGTGTTAAATCTTCGTCGAATTTGTTGATGCATGTCTCAGCAGCGTCCATGAACTTTTGAAAGTGAGAAAGATCATGGGCATGCATCGCGCCAACGATTCCTTCAATATGTGAAAAAATCTTATCGTTCTCTTTGTGAAGGACTATGAGCCGATCGTGCGGATAATTGTAGGGGTCGTCAAAAAGCAGATCGAGCTGCTGAGAGATCGATCTGCGTAAGGGTAGAATGTGATTGATGTGGGAATCAAGGTACTTTAGATCCTTTGGATCGTCGCTTAGGCGGGAGAGAAAACTCTGAATGTTTTGCAGGTTCTCTACCAGACGATCCATCGGATCATAGTCGGGGCCTTGGGATGAAGCAGGCTGTATGCTAGGCGGCTGTTTCATGGTTCGGTTCCCTTAAAATTCAAAGAGAGCTCTGACGTTTAAACCTCTAAACTCCGCAGCAACTGTGACAGGCACGTTGTTGTTGTTCAAGAAAGAGATCTGGCCGCCGCCCAAAGTGGAAAGTTGCCAAACTGGACGCAATTGGAAGTGGTAGCCATTGTCAAACCAATGATCCCAAACAGGTCCGATTTCAAAGCCAAAAAGCGGAATCGAACGAATCTGGCTCACTTTGCCTTTTTGAATAACAAATGATGTGCCCAGAGCCGGACGAGATTGAGTCTCTTCCGTTTCCATCGTGATTTGAGATGCCAGCTGCGTTAAATTGATCCCGCAATAGAAGGAGAAATATTTAACTGGGCGCGCTATAAAGTCTAAACCAATCTTTGGACCAATCGACCAAGAAGAGCACTCGCCACGAGTATGAGCCGATTCTGAGACTGATCCAGCTGCTGGTGTTGTCGTATAGTTGTAGACAACATCGATTTCACTATCGATGATTACGCTGGAAAGAGCCATGAATGGGCGGAGGGTTAGGTAAGGATTGACTTTGAAAGTGTAGCCAAGCTGAACTTCAGGATAATGATAATGCAGCCCCATCGCAAAGCTTGCGCTATGATAGGTCGGAGCAGTGACCGAAGTAGCTGTCAGCCAGTTCAATGGCAAGAAAGATGTTTTGAAGTCAGAAACAGACCTGTGCGGATTGGTGTAATACCAGGTATACTTCATATTGCAGTCAAAAGCTCTGGATGGTCCGAACGTAAAGGCAAGACCTACTCTAAACCCTGGCTTGTATTGGTACTCTGGCTCAAAGCTTCTGCCAGTTCCTGTCACAGGAACTTCGATTTGCGGGGCGGCATTCGTGAGACCAACGCCATCGCGGCCAAATTGCAGAGCAGGAGATGTGTACTTCCAGTAGAGAAATTCACCATACATGATGGTAGTAAAGCTCTTTTCGCAAGTCGTTGGGCAAGTAACTGGGGGACAATGGTCTTGCGGATTGTCAGCAAAGAGGGTGCTTAGTGAAATGAGTGCTAGAAGTAAGGGCCGTTTCATAGAATCCTTTTTAGGTTAACTCCTATCACTTTACAGAAACAGGGTGGAGGGTGCAACTTTTTTTTCGAAAGATATTGCCAAGAAAATAGCTGTGTTTATACGTTGAGCCTAGATCATACCTTCAGGAAAAACCATGGATTATAGTAGAGTTCGGATCATTACGTTTTTCATCGTGCTGGCTGTTTGGATTGGGTGCAGCATTACGATTGAACTGTCGAATATTTCAGGCTGGATTGCCCATTCAAGCCTATTGCATACGCTATTGCAGTCGATCGCAACAGTTGTCGCATTGTTCACCGGATCGATCGCGTTGTACCGCTATTATACTGGACAATCACAAATCCCCATGCTCTTATTCATCGGAATTGGTTTTATGGGCACAACGATTATCGATGCTTATCATGCTTTTCTTACCGCTTCTTGGTTTAAACATGCTTTCCCTAACATCCCCCCAACAGTTGCTGAATGGAGCTGGCTTTCAACTAGAATGTTTCTGTCGATCTTGTTCATCTTAAGTTTGCCCGCGATATTCCAGAAAAAAGAAGGTGCCCAGGCTAGCTCCAAAATGATTTATGCAACGATCGGCATTTTAACGGGCGTAATCTTGATCGTTTTTATGCAGCTCCCTATAGCATACCCCGTATATCCAGATCAGTTAATCGCTAGACCCCTTGAACTCATTCCTGGCTGCTTATTCGTCATTACTTTGATCGGATATTTGGCTAAAAGCCCTTGGAAGAGCGAAGGTCTTTACTATTGGGTTGTTTTATTCTTGCTGACCAGCGCCTGCACTCAGCTTTTTTACATCGATCTATCCAAGCATTCGCATGATACCCTCTATCTTGCAGCGCACTTTTTGAAGATCCTCAGTTACGGAATGGCCTATAATGCTGTGAGCTCATAAAGTATGGGATATATCCGTTCCTTCATCTTTAGCAAGACGGTCTTGAGCATTTTGGTGATCGCCTGCTTAATGGTGACCGGTCTCGATTTATATATCGAAAATTCTCAATATAAAATCATCCGTTTTGCTGCGATTACAGTCGCAGAAAATGAAGTGGATGCCATTCTTGAGTTAAGCAAAGCTTATCAACAAGGACAAACCACACCGCCGAACGAAGTCGATATCATCAGTCGGTTCAATCAAAATTTGAAAGAAAAACCTGGCGGCCTGACTGTTGAAGCGATCACTAAAGACTCTCCCAAAAGCGATCTTCAACAACAGGCATACCAGTATTTGCTCGATAACCCAGAAAAAGCTTTTTATTGGCTTGAAGAAAAAGACGAACAAACTGTCTTCCATTACGCCGTTCATTTTGAAATAACGAAAGAAAAACATGAGCCGCATACAATCATGCAGCTCAATATCCCAATGGGGGAGTTTCAAAAAGTACAAGACAGCGAATCTAAAAAAGCATTATGGGTTCTCTCCTTATTCGGTATCGCAACGTCTTTAGTTCTAGCGATCTTTGTGGGTTATACGCGTTATTCTGCTGAACTTTTAGCGGAATCCCAGAAGAAGGATCTCGAATATCAAAAGACGCTTACATCAGCATATGAAAGATTTTTCCCGCGCGAGTTTCTCGATTTGCTAGGTAAGAAGAATATTCTGGATGTGCAATTGGGAGATCAGGCCGAAAAAACAATGGCAGTGCTGTTTTCCGACATTCGTAATTTTACTACCATTCTTGAGAAAAAATCGACCTCGGAAAGTTTCAAATTCATCAACGATTTTATGGGCAGAGCCGGTCCTGTTGTTCGAGAACACTTTGGCTTTATCGATAAATATATTGGCGATTCCATCATGGCTCTTTTTGCCAAACCTGATCATGCACTCGATGCATCTGTCAAAATGTTAAGCCAACTGAAACAAGAAGCCTTGAATCCTGAGAATTTATCCAAAATCCCGATAGAAATCGGGATCGGACTTAATTTTGGCCCACTAATGGTGGGAACTGTTGGAGAGCTACAGAGAATGGATGGTACAGTGTTCAGCGATGTGGTCAACACGGCTTCCAGATTGGAAAGCTTGAACAAAGCCTACGGTACATCTCTCTTAATCAGCGACGCATTTCTCAATAGTTTGGAAAACAAGAGCAAATATAGAGTCCGTTTTGTCGATCAAGTCTACGTGAAAGGCAAGACCAATAGTGTAAAAATATACGAAATATTCGATGTAGATTCCCCAGAAATCGTAAGAATCAAAGAACAGATTCGAGATGATTATCAAAAGGCAGTTGAGCTTTATCAAAAACAGCAGTTTCAGGACGCTTTGAATCTTTTGCAAAAATGTCAAACCGCTCTTCCACAAGATATTCCAACCCAGATTTATATCAAACGTTGCAATAAATGGTTGGCTGAGGCACCTAAAGAAGGGTGGGATCCATATGGCAGACTGGCTCAAAAGTATGACATTGAATAAATTTCTTATCCTTCTTTTGGTGATGTTGAGCGTACAACTTCATTGTGATGAACAACATCGGAAACCGAATGTACAAACAGAGATGGCGGCAGATTCGAATGGCAGGCCAGAAAGCTGGATTCAATGGCTGGGCGGCTTCCACTTGCTTTTGTTGCACTTTCCAATCGCTCTGATTTGGTTTACGGGGTTTTCCGATTTGATGTATCGATGGATGAAAAACCCGATTTATAGCGCCATGTCAAGGATTACGCTGATAGCTGCGGCTATCCTGACTATACCCACGGCTATTTTTGGGCTTATGCTAAAATTCACAAGCACCTTTGAAGGCGCTGATGAGGCTCTCATTTTCTATCATCTGATTGCAGGCATTATAACGATGGGCCTTGCTCTAATCGTAGTTTGGATACGTGAAAGTACTGGGTTTTCTAAGATCTACGGGATCGCATTTATTTTGCTTTTGATCTCCGTGAGCATCACAGGATACTTGGGAGGTTCTGTTTCGTTTGGGCCTGAAGTAATGTATTTTCCAAAATCCTAAATGCAGTAGAATCACTCTTCCAATTGGGGGATTGATGATTCGATATCTGCTTGTTCTATTTTGTTTGCCAATGATGGCCATTGAGCTCCGATTTGCAAAATCACTCAGCGAGATTGATCTTGTCCAGGGCAAAGAAGTGTTAGTAAGCAGTTTTATGAAAGGCTATGAAAATGTTCCGCTTACAGATCTGAATCCAAACTTCAAATGCATCGGCGACGTTCGTCGATTTTATGAAAATTATTTCGAATCGGAATTAGGGCACTATAGGAATGGAGAGCTGCTCTGGGTGCAGGCTTTTGATGGGGATAAGCTATTGGGTTGGGCTACTTTTGAGCTGGAATCGTCTCATGAAGCTTATATGAATCTTCTAGTTGTAGCCCCCGGGTGTCAGAAAAATGGCATTGGGAAAAGCCTTGTCTTTTCCATTTGTAATGAAGTTCCTCAAATTGACACCATCCATGTTCTGGTTCGCAAAGTGAATGCTGAGGGAGAAAAATTCTACCGCCACATTGGCTTTGCCGATTTCGACTATCCGCGCGAGGATAATTTTGTCGACCCAAGCCTTTTAAGCGGCTTTCGCTGGCAAAAAAAAATGACATTTTCTTTTTATTTATAAGAAGTCTTGAACATAAATAAACACAATTTGGCGTTCGTGGACATTATTTTATACAGCCTGAATATCAAGCGAAAATTAACAGTATAATTAGCGAGAGGGTTTTTGGAAAATATGAGGTTTATTAATTTTGTGTTTCTTGGGTTAATTCTGATTGTTGGTTTTGCTTGTCAATCTAAAAAACATGATATTAATCCTAACACATGCCCTCCATACAAGTGCATAAAAACATTTTCAAAAAAAGCAAAACTTGAATCTGGATTAGACCTTTTTTGTTATGGGTTTAACGTAGATCCTCCAAAAGAATATCAAGGCAGAAATGGTACAAAGAATTTTACTTCTGATTATTACTTAAGGAAAAATAAAAATGATGAAGTTTCGTTGGAAGAATCAAGAGGTTTAATTGTTTCATTGGCGGAAAATTTTTTGCGACATATAAATTCCGATTCAGAGATTAGCGAAGATTTAATAGTTCGCCCCTTCGTCAATAAATTGTTATCTCTTTCGATTCTGATTGTTGATGAAAACAAAGTCGAATTAGGGCGTGGGGTTACTAGTGTATATTTATCAGATGGGAAAATCAAGTATAAAGGCTTCAACATTGAGAAGTACCCAGGTAAATTTCCAGCCGAAGGCAAACACTATGTTTTACATGAAGAATCGTACGTTGATGCTCTTGAAATTGTGAAAAAACAAGGAGTTCTAAAATATTTGGAATGAGCGATAAATATAAAAAATCAAAGGCGAGAAGCGGCTGGTTCAATCGTCAAATTTCGACTATCCGCGCGAGGATAATTTTGTCGACTCAAGCCTCTTGAGCGGCTTTTGCTTGGAAAAAGAGTAATTGATATCACTTGTCTGATCTAAATCATCGCAAATCTCGGTATTAAAAATTTCTGAATACATTCATGGTTCGGTCGATTGATGCAGGAGATTTCAAGCAATTCATTTTCATAAATATCTTTAGATTGATACAATCACATTGCTTCTAATTATGGAGGCTATGTGGAATTTCTTCCTTTCCTTCTTCCGGCGCTTCTCATTGTGCCTGCTTTGGGGTATTTACTTATTTTGCTGGTTTTCAAAATTTTAAAGCGAATGTTGAATGCTTCTTCTTATGAAAAGACAAGAAGATCTTTTTTTGTCTTAGGATCCATTTTTTTTATTAGTGCCGCAGTTCATAGACTCTATTATTTTCATGATGAAATGATTTACGCAGGTAAACGAAATCTAAACCCAGCATATGCCAATCAAATAGAAGTGGAAACTTATTTAATGAGCGAGCCGAATCTCATTAATCTTTTTCAAGGGGAACCCCCAAACCCGGATAAAAGAGATATCAATTCTCAAAAAGTATTTTGGAGCGGCGGCAGATTCCCAGGGCCATTGGATCCTCGATTCTATCTAGTGATTCGAGTTAAAAATAATGGCGATCAAACTGCATGGGGCGTTTTAAACTATACTTATGAGGATCAATTCGTTCGTCATATTGATGTCCCTCCTCTACCGGCTAAAATGTGCGATTTTAAAAATATTGTCTTGCTTGCACAACCGAAAGATAGTTTTGGCGCCCCTACTTTCAGCTTAAAAAATGATAAAATTTCTCCTTATCCGCAGCTAAAATCCACTTGGCTAAGGATCTATACAAAAAAAGAAAGGGCAAGATGAATAAAACTCTAAAGAAAACATTTTGGTGGTCATTCGCAGTTTATTTTGGGGTAGTGACTTTTACTCGATTTTTCAGTTTCCCTGAGCTTGACGATATTTCTCGGCTGTTTTATGCATCCCCCTTTTGTGAATTTTGGGACGAATACATTGCTGGTCGCATGCGATTTTTGAAAACACAAATTTGTTATTTGACTAAAGAAGAAGTGGTTGAACTTCTTAAATCTAACCCGCAAGATGATATCAATCATTTTCAATCAATAGCTGCTACAGGAAAAGAGTATGTAGCTATTCGAATGCAGGCAAATTCAGGAAGTGTTTATGGCACTTTAAAATGCTATTTTCTTGGCTTTCCATTCCCCTTAGTTTTTCAAGTTTGGGTGCCTTTTACTTCGACTGTAAAACAGTACGCACATGAGGGGCCTGGCTACAGAAATTTTTTAATTTTACCCTTGCCCGCAAATTTAGATTCGCAGGAATCTAACTGCATTTCATTTTGTTGGAAAAATTATTGGTAAAGGGAATTGTGCATGAAACAGCTTATTTGCATAGTCCTGATCATTTTTTCAGCCTTTTCCGACCAAACTTCTCAATCGATTCCTTGGTGTTGGTCAAATGGAGAACCAATATGGATAGAAGGTGAGCCTTTGCCACCAGATGGCAAGGGGTTAGTCATTGTCTGCGCTAGGAAGGGTGGAATTTTAAATCACAATCCCAAGGTGACTGACATTTTTAGAGATAAGCATTCTTGTTTTGGGCATGTCTGGATTGAATTTCTTGACCATCATGGCATGCTCTCATCAATGAGTATTAACAAACCATATGTTGTTGCTATGGAAGATTGCGTGAATTACTCAATTGACAAAGACACTTTTCGTTTTGCATTTTTAGTTCCAAATGAAAGGATTTCTCAAATCCAAACTGCAATAATTTCAGATGTGAAAATGGGTTATCATCTTTTGTGGAATAGCTGTGTGGCTGTTTCTGGACATGGAGCAGATATCGCGGGCGTGATTGATTTCCTGTCTCCTGATAACTCAAGTCTTTTTAATAGCGAGCACATTCAAGCTCCTTTTACTTGGGGAGAAACAGGTGTTGGAATTCGAGCAGCAACTCCATCCATTGTGTTTTCTGCATTGAAAATGAAGACGGAAGAGCTTATTGGCCTCGATCTTTCTGATACAGGACTAGAAAATCAAACCTTTATACATCATTGCTGCGCGGCCGGAGCTGTTGCTTGCCCTCCATTTAGTTTAAAAGTGGAAGCAGACTCTGCGCGATTGCCTAGAAGAGGAAACTTCGGCGGGATCGTTCTTTCTAAAATAGCTTCTTTGTCTCTAGAAATAGAAGATATTCATGGAGCTATTTTTGACGAGAAAACCTCTCAATTAATCTTGGTGGGAACTAAGCCGATCTATCTCCCACCCATGCGCCTGGATGATCTTGCTGTCGCGATGCAATCCATTTACGGACTAAAAGGAAAACCCCCGCAAGATCCAGGAGTTTCTTTAGATCATGGCAGCGAAGGAAAAATGATCGTTACTTATTATGGAGAGGTCAGTGGAACGGAATTTGGGAAAGCTCTTTTTGAAGGCGACTATACTCTTAAAATGCTTCTCTTGGGTAAATATTCGTGCCAAGTCCCTGGCTTTAAATCATTAGCTGAAAGATATTGGCTGCATTCACAAAAAGATCTAAACGGGTGCAATTTCAGAACGTGGATTATGCCCGATCAAATTTCTCTGACCCAGTCCGCAGACGGATCCTCAATGATATTCAGCGAAGTCACAATGAAGTGCAATGCCGTCACAACTTGCCAAGGAAAAAATGCCTACGGGCTAGCACATGAAGAATGTGCCCAATTTATTACGGATCATTATGAATCCATTTCGAAGGAATTCCCGATTTTCTCCGATCTAAAACGATTGGGTCAAATTACTGGATTGGTCAAGTGGCTGAAAGAAAATAAGATTGATTTTGATCCCGATTTTTTCAAATCGTATCAGCCAAAATATATTACAACTCCAGAATGGATCCCTTCTATTACCGCAGAATCTATGAAAGACCAAGAAGGTATCAGATTGACAGGGGGAGTGATTTATTACCTCGGGGCCAAGAATTTTTCCTTGACCACTGATCGTTCTTTGGATTCCTTTAAGGAAAAAGTGATGGAGTCCCGTCCAAGTGATTCAGCTCTTGTATGGGATTACGATAATCTAAGAGTGCAAGCATTCCCCTTTGCTAAAACAAGAAAGGAAGGGAATTTCGTTTCGGCAAGTATCGACATCGATGGGCCCATCGGGTTTGTCAGATTTTATGATTCATTCAATGACGAAGATGTAGGCTTGGGGCGCGGCTGGTCTGTTGTCCCATATCAGATTATCACACATCCTATTGGAAATTCGCCTTATTTGATCATTCGCGAAGGGGGGCAGCATTGGGTCTATCGCTTTACTAATGGTTTCTATTTGAGGGAAGACAATTCCCAAATGCTTATAAAAACAAAAGAGGGTTTTTGGGCGTTGTTATTAAGTGATGGACAGTTATGCGTGTTTAATTCTAGCGGAAAACTCGTTCAATTCGTAAATCAGAGAAAAATTCTAACTGAATATCTCTATGAAAACGACCGTTTATCTGAAATTAGGCAAGGAGGAAACTCTATTTGTCTCCGTTATTCTATGAATCATCGAATGGACAGGGTCGAAACCTCCTCCGGCACTTGCGTGAATTATTATTTTGACGGTCAGAAACAGTTGAAAAGTGTTTCGATAGATGGCGAATCTAAAATTGATTACAAATATGACAAAGATCTCCGTCTGACTTGCATGTTGGAGAATAATGGGAATGTTCTATTCCGGGGAAGCTATGATGATTTCAACCGTCTGATTACTCAGAAATGGAGTTTATTTCCTGCTATCTTTTGATGAATTCTTTCCACCAGAGCGCCAGATTGAATAAGTACCAGATTTGGGGTGCGTGGCCTTCGTTGAAGTAGCGCAGCACTTCATCTCGATCAAGGAAATCGGTTTGGTCGCAGAAAGAAATGAGCTGTTCGCGCATGCGAGGCCCAAGTTTGTCATAGAGCCATTCATACACAGGCACGCCAAACCCTTGCTTGGGACGGTCGATGAGTTCGTCCGGGATAACGCCGCGAACGGCTTTCTTCAAGATGTATTTGCTAATCCCGCCTTTGGTCTTGATCGATTGGGGTATGCTCATCGCAAGTTCTACGAACTTATGGTCGAGGAAAGGAACGCGCCCTTCAAGAGACACTCCCATGCTCATCTTGTCTACGCGCATGAGCAGCAGCTCGGGAAGACGTAAGTTGAGATCGCTATAACTCATCCAGTTGAGGGGAGTTTTTTCCCATGCTTTATCTTGGAAACGCTGATAGATCGGTTCAATCGCTTGCCAAGAGGTAAGGTTTTTGAATTTTGAGCGCAGACGGGGAGATAAAAGCCGCTTTTTTTGAGCTTCGGTAAACGATTCGGCGCCGCTCCAAAAGATTGGTTGATTCAGAGAGCCTCTTCTGAGACGTTCGTAATGCATGGACGTGTCTTTGCCCATGGTTTTGAGAGCGGCAAGACCTAATTTTTTGATGAAATTGGGAACAGGCAGGTTGTCCATGTTTTGCAGTTTGAGGGCTGTTTTCCAACTCGGATAGCCCCAAAAAAGTTCATCGGACCCTTCGCCAACTTGCGCTACGATAATCCCATTGTCGCGAGCCAGTTTCGATACGTAGTAAACAGGGACGCAGACGGGATCGGCAATTGGCTCATCTTGCAGATGGATCATGCGAGGAAGAAAATCGAGAAGATCGTCGACGTTGAGAAGTCTTTCATGATAGAGAGCATTCACTTCTTGAGCCATCTTTTTGGCATAGTGCAATTCGTTTTGGTAGGAAGCGTAGTTGCCTTGATAGCCAATGCTGAAAGTTTTTATGGATGATTCTCCTTCGGAGAAAAGAGCGGCATTCGTACTCGAATCGATTCCGCCGGAGAGAAAAATTCCAACAGGAACATCGCTCACCTTACGAAGAGCAACAGAAGTTTTGAGCTCTGCGAGAATCTTTTCGGCAATCTCTTCTTCAGATGAGTTGATGAGAGGTTTTGTATGATCCCAAACATCCCAATACCGATGCTCTTTGATGGCTCCGTTTTCTGAAATGCGCAGCCAAGTGCCAGGAGATAATTTTTTAATGCCGTCAAAAAGCGTTTGCGGAGCAGGAGTGGTGAGAAATGAGAGGTAGTGATAGAGAGCCTCTTCATGCACGGATCGTTTTTGGTCAGGGTCTTTAAGGAGAGCTTTGATTTCAGAAGCAAATGTGACCCGGTTATGGTGGATGCTATAGTAGAGCGGCTTGACTCCAATACGATCCCGAATGAGCCAAAGTTCACGAGATCGAGAGTCCCAAATCGCGATGGCAAACATGCCGCGGAATTTGTGGACGCAATCGATGCCCCATTCTTCATAGGCATGGAGGATTACCTCTGTGTCCGAATGGTCAGTTTTCCACTTGTAGTGAGGGAGTTCTTTGCGGATTTCGGCATGGTTGTAAATCTCGCCATTGAAAACGAGATGTACGGTATTTTGAGGATTCGACATTGGCTGGTTGGCAGAGGTCGAAAGATCAATGATCGAAAGACGCCGGAATCCTAAACCGATTTTAGCATCGTTGGAAATCCAAATCCCCTCGCCGTCCGGGCCGCGATGCTTGATCGTATCGATCATCGCTTGGATGAAAGAAGGTTCGATACGGAATGAACTGTTTTTAAAGACTAGCGCACCTGTAAGTCCACACATAGTAGCCTCTTATGATAAATGTAAAGCCGCAATACAATACCCCAAAAACCGAGGCGGTTTTCGTGGACCCTTAATTCAAATGTAAAGCGGCTTTACATTTGGATTCAATTTGGAAAGCGATCTCCATGGCCTGCACTTGCTGCCAAAGCGGGATCGGCCATTCGCCCCCTTCCTGGATTGCTTTCGCAAAAGCGACCAATTCTTCTTTTTGTCCTTTTTCAGGAAGAAGTGTCTCTAGTTTTGGCGATGATAGCGATTTGTAATCGTTGAGAACAATCACTTTGCCGTCGACAAACACTTCAAGCTGTTCTTTTGGATAATCTTTGGAGCCTTGAGAAGTATAGGTCAGGGTGGCGATGGAACCATCATGGAATGTGAGGACGGCGATAAAGTTGTCATTCGTGGGCGTTGGAATCCAGTGGGCATCGATTTTGATCACTTGAGAATTTGTTAAGTAAGTGAAGAGATCATAGATGTGGCAAGCTTCGCCAATATTGCGTCCACCCCCTTCTTCTCCATGAACCCAATGTTCTTTTGGAAGGAATCCCGCATTCATCCGGTAATTGAGAATCATCGGATAGATCCGCCTTTGAACCGCTTTAAAGATTCCTTCGCCGTATTTGGAAAAGCGGCGATTAAAACCTGTGAGAAGGATCGGTGCATCGGGAGTTGAGGCGTAAAAATCGACGATTTGCTGGAGTTCTTCTGGATTGAGTGCGAGAGGTTTTTCCACAAGAACATGTTTCCCTGCGCGCAATGCGTCGAGCGTCATTGAGGAGTGAAGATGGTGGCGGGTGGCGATGAGCACAGCGTCGATTTCTGGATCTTTGAGCACTTCTTGATAATCGGTCGTTGCATAGCCCGCCTCAAATTGCTTGGCGACCGCTTTAGCGTTATGGCCAGACCTGCTGACAACAGCGCGAAGATTATATTGCTTGAGCGTTTGGATGTTGGGGAGGTGCATTTCTTTGGCAAAACCGCCAGCGCCAATAACCGCTAGCTGGATTTGCTCTTTTTTTACGGGATGGGCTTCTGGATTTACAATCACTTTTTGTTGATTTGCCGATGGCGGATAGGAAAGGAGCACGAGGAGCGGTTTTGGAGTTGTTTCGGATAGAGATTGGTAAGCTGTTGAGACCTGCTCAATCGGGAAAATAGAGTGGATGAGAGGCGAAATTTTGACTTTTTTCTCCGAAAGGAGTCTGAGGTACTCTTCCATATTCCGGTTTTCCGTCCATCGGACATAGCCGATCGGATAATCAAAACCTTTTTCTTCATAGCGATCGTCGTAGCGGCCTGGCCCATAGGAAGTAGAAATGAAGAAATCGAGTTCTTTTTGATAGAAGTCGGAGCGTTTTAGATTAAGTCCGACATCGCCAACGAGAACAACTCGCCCTTTTTTGCGGCACAGTTTGAAGGCGGTGGAAATGACCTCGCTCGATGCGCTTGCCGCGGTGATGATGACGCCGTCTACTTCGGTGGCGGGACGATTTTCAATGCCGAAGGTTTCAGCGAGGGCCACGCGATGCGGATCGAGATCCATTCCGATGACTCTACATCCATTGGCAAGAAGCATTTGCCCGGTGATTTGGCCAAGAAACCCAAGCCCGATGACGACAAAAGTTTCTCCTAAGGTCGGCTGCGCTCTCCGAATGCCTTGGAGCGCAATTCCTCCGAGAGCTACTGTCGAAGCTGAAGCAAAATCGAGGCTTGGCGGGATCGGAACGATGAGATTTTCGGGAACTTGAATGATCTCGGCATGGTTGGCAAATTGGGCTCCTGCACAGGCCACACGGGCAGAAGTTCCATCAATAAAACCGGCAGCCGAATATCCAGTTGGAGAGCCGGCAGTGAGTTTGCCTTGGATGATGCTCTTGGTTTTGGCAAATCCCTTGGTCGCGAGCATTTTGAGCGCTTTTTTCACTTTGTCGGGCTGCGTGAGAGCTCTTTTCCAAAGAGGCATGGATGCAGATTTGAGCCCGCTCAATTCTGTCCCGGTTGAAATACAAGAATGAGAAACACGAACAATTTTATAGCCCGGCTCAGGAGTTGGATCGGGCACTTCTTCTAGGTAAACAGTTCCTTGTTTCATGAGTACTTGTTTCATTTTTTGCTTCCTTGTGGATCACATGGGAATGAGTTTAACACTCCATCGATTCAAAATGAAGCTCGAAAAATTGTAAAAATCATCCATTTCCTGTATTCTATCCGCTCAAAATATAAGGAAATATGGGCTCTTTTATTACTTTTCCATCTGCCTCTCTGCTTTCAGAAGGGAATCATGAATATTGGCTGAAGGACGTATATGGCGGCGATGATACTGTTCTGTATGAGGATAGCCATCCGGAGTATTACAAAGAAAATATTGCGGCTAGAAGGTTGATTGTCGATGCGTTGGGAGGAGATGACGCTGTAAAAAAAATCCCTCACGCGGCTTATCCAATATTGTGCTCCAATCAATATCTGCGGCGGCTTCGCTGTTTTGAAGAAACAGAGAAAGTAGATTTTCCCTCTACAATCCATATGAGCGAACTCGAACTGATCCAATTTCCCGAAGGTACTTCCATTCTACAAACAGAAGACCCTGCTGGACGAAAGGCTCTTGTTCTTCGATTGGTAGATAAAATGAACCCTCATCGTGTTTCGGTCGAACGGATCTTTCAAAGATTTAGAGAAACTTGCATTCTCCCGGGATTTAGAGGCAAAGATGGGTCTCGCTGGGTTTCCAAATTCTTATCTTCTAATGGGAATGCGGCTCAAATTGCAGAAGAATTGAGACAAGTCGTTCGCGGAACTCATTCCAGATATAAGCTCAAACCAGCGGAACCTGCTCCCCAATTCAGAAAATCAAGCGAATACTCCCCGAGTATCTATGATCGGTATGGCCCGTAAAAGGGATCGATCGATGTGGGAAAATTTCCGGTGATTGACGAGCAATACAATCAGGTCGGCTGATTGCATAGCTTCATCGATACTGGTCATTTTTACATGAGGAAGCTGCAAGGTTTTAGGCAGTGTCTCAAGATGCGGTTCGACAACAAGCAAATCCACTTTCTCTTTCGCTAGGTGCTCCACGATTTCCAGAGCTGGGCTTTCCCGGATGTCATCGATATCGGCTTTGAAGGAAAGTCCGAGGCAAGCTACCTTCGGATTCTTCATTTTTTTGAGTTTCTCTTTCACTTGGGCAAGCACATAATGAGGCTTGCTATCGTTCACTTCGCGCGCTGTTTTAATGAGCCGAGATACATTTGGCGCCGAATCTACGATAAACCAAGGATCGACTGCGATGCAGTGGCCGCCAACACCAGGGCCAGGCTGCAGAATATTGACTCGGGGGTGCCTGTTGGCGAGACGAATGAGTTCCCACACATTGATATTCAATTCATCGCAAATCATGGAAAGTTCATTCGCAAATGCGATATTCACGTCGCGGAAAGAATTTTCAGTCAGTTTTGTCATCTCAGCCGTACGCGCATCGGTTGTTAGACATTCGCCTTTCACAAAAATTTGGTAGAGCTGCTTGGCCCTTTCGGCGCTTTTCGGTGTAAGTCCGCCAACAACTCGGTCGTTGCCGACAATTTCACGCAATATGTGGCCAGGAAGCACTCTTTCAGGGCAATATGCGATATCGAGATCGATTTTGGGCAGCCAGTCCGCCAGTTTTTCTGTTGTTCCCACTGGAGAAGTTGATTCGAGAATGATCAGATTGCCCGGCTCTAATACGGGAGCGATCGATTTGGCTGCAGCTTCAATATAGGAAAGATCTGGTTTATGCCCTTCTTTAAAGGGAGTAGGTACGGCAATAATAAAAGCTTCCGCTTTTTCAGGTTTTAGAACAGCTTTGAGCATGCCGCTCATCACCGCAGAATGGACCATCGCATCCAAATCGGGCTCCACAATGTGGATTTTGCCCTGATTGATCGTATCAATCGCATGTTTATTCACATCGACGCCGACCACTTCAACGCCATGGGTCGCTAAGATCGCAGCTGTTGGCAGCCCAATATAGCCAAGACCGATCACGGATACTTTTTTAAACGGATGCTTCATGATGCTCCAATATATGTTGCACGATTCTTTCTGCTGCATGTCCATCGCCATATGGGTTGTGGGCGTGAGCCATGATTTTATATTGCTCCGAATCATCGAGCAAAAGCTCTGCTTCTCTGATGATTTTTGTCTCATCGGTGCCGACGAGGCGCGCAGTTCCCGCTGCAATTCCTTCAGGCCGTTCAGTCACTTCCCTCATAACAAGCACAGGTTTTGCTAAAGAGGGGGCCTCTTCTTGCACGCCGCCCGAATCGGTGAGAATTAAATGAGCTTTTTCCATGAGAAAAACAAATGTGAAATAATCGACAGGCTCCATCAGATGGACATTTTTAGCCTCCCCTAAAATGAAACGGACAGGGGCTTGCACATTCGGATTCAAATGAACCGGATAGACGATTTGAACATCTTTTCTTTCTGAAAGTTTCTTGAGCGCTTTGCAAATCGATTGAAACCCTTCGCCAAAATTCTCTCGGCGGTGGCCAGTAACGAGAATGAGCCGCTTCGTTGGATCGATGAAATCAAACGCGGGGCTTTTGCTGTTTTTCAAAGTGAAGTGGAGCGCATCAATCACAGTGTTGCCCGTCACAAAAATCTTATCGGTGGGGATGTTTTCTCTTAGCAGGTGATTTTTAGCGGTTTCTGTGGGGGCGAAATGAAGAGTTGCAATCGAACCGATCAGCTTCCGATTCATCTCTTCGGGCCAAGGCATCATCATATTGCCCGTACGGAGTCCCGCCTCGACATGACCCACTGGGATATGCTCATAAAATGCTGCAAGAGCTCCCGCCATAGCTGTGGTTGTGTCTCCCTGCACAAGGAGAAGATCGGGTTTTACCTGCCGTAGAACCTCTTTCAGTTGAGTTAAAATCGATGTGGTGATTTCAGTCAGCGTTTGGTTCGGCTTCATGATATTGAGATCAAAATCAGATTGAATGCCGAAGAGATTCATGAATTGATCGAGCATATGGCGGTGCTGGGCTGTGACGCATACGATCGACTCAACCCCTCGAGTGTGTTTTAAACGCTCGATGATCGGTGCCATCTTGATTGTTTCAGGACGTGTTCCAAATACAGAAAGGATCTTCATTTCGGAAATCAGGATAAGAAGATTTGGTAAAAAAAGATAGAGAGAACTTCCCTTGCATTCAAATTCTAAAAAGATGTTTACTAGCACTCTTTTTTTTCAGGAGCGTTTATGGTTCCCAGTTTTGTGACGATTCAAAAAACAGAAGATGAGCAGTGGATTGTTGTTCAAAGAAATTATCCGGTCATTCACGGACAGGTAAGTTTCGCGCCAGATAATATACAACGATCAGAGGCTTATGAAACTCAAGAAATGGCCATGTATAAAGCGGGAGAAGTTTCTCTGCTTGTCAAAGCTCGTTTGATGGGAATAAATGAGTCGTTCGTTCTCGTCGTTCGACTAGGAAATGAAAAAAGCAAGCTTTTCGTTCCTGCTATTTTGCGAGCCGACGGGAATGTCATCCTTGCGGGCGACGGCATGACTGCTGATTTAGAAAGTACAATTGCAAAAGCAAGAAGAATCGCAGAAGAGAAAAAAATTCCGTTCAACGAGTGATTACATCGATCAGTTGTTGGGCTCGGGAGGACCAATCAAGGCCTGCAGCAAAACGGCGTTCTACGGGGCCATGTTTTGCGTTGAGGGCTCGAAGCAGATTGGTTTTAAATTCTTCCGGCCCGTCGCACAAATAGGCAGGAGAATCGATATTTTCCAGCTCTTTCCATCTTGTTGAAACGACAGGGAGCCCTGAAGCCATGTATTCGTAGAGTTTGAGCGGGTTCACGTTGTGAATGAGGTCAGGATAGTTTTTTACATCAAAAGGGATCCAGCCCACATTTGCGCACTGCATATAGTTGGGGATCTCGGCGTAGGGCCTGGGTCCAAGGAAGTGGATATTTTTCATGGGCGGCAAACGGTTTTGTTTGACTGGGCCGATAAACACAAAAGAAATTTGCGGCAGCTCTTTGGCCAACTTTTTGACCAATTCAAAGTCGAACCAATATTCGATTGCCCCGACGTAGAGGACGATCGGTCTGGAAATGAGGGTGTATTCAGGAGGCATTTTGCCAGGTTTGGAAAAATGGGCAAGAGGCACCCCGTTCGGCAGATGTTCGACCCTCTTCGGATTGCCTTGGATTGAGTCGATGAGATTTTTGGCTGTGCAGACGACGAGATCGACGTTTTCAATCAGCTCTTTTTCCAATTTCAAATGCGCAGGCGTTGCTTTTTTAAATCCCGCAGCATGATCGGCCATCCGATAGACGGTTTTGCGGGAATGGATTTCTTTTAGCCAAAAAGATTGAATCGGCGAATCGAAATACAAGATGTCTACTTCGCCAAAGCCGTTGGCTTTGGCTTTCTTAACCACAGAGGGAAATGTGTATTGATGCCAATATCGATAGACCCATTCGGATCGAAGAAACGGTTTATTGGTAGGCGGTAAAAGTGTGGCTGGCACATAGGCCCAAAGATTTTGATCTCGAAGGCCCCCATTTTGATAAAGCTCAAAGCGCTCTTTGAGTTGGCTGCCGCCCAACAGATGAAGTGGAGAAATCGGATCGGAAATGAATGCGACTTCGTGGCCCATCTTCAAAAATTCGCGGGCCAAATGATGGCTGCCGACTTGAAATACAGAATTCCAAGCATTGGAGGCGGCCATCAAAATCTTCATGGTCTTAGCCATCTAGTAATTTGATCCGCCACGCGCGAAGAAAAAAGAAGGCCGAGGTGTCCCGTATCTTTGAGTAAAAACTGACGCTGCGCATCGTCTCCGATCAAAGCAGAAGAAATCGGAACAATCTCGTCGGTTTTCGATCCGATGTGGAAAAAACGGGTTCCCTCGTGCGCATTGATGTGCTCTCTTAAGTCTCGATGAAAAATGTGCTCGGGGCGCATCTCTTCGGCGTCATGGCCAGGTCCATAATGAGCAATGGGCGTCCCGCATAAAGGAGAACCGATGGTAATTAAATCTGTCACTTCCACTTGTCTTCCTGGAGCAATATAGGTTGCATAGTAGGAGCTGACCAGCCCGCCTCTGGAATGGCCGACTAAAACGATATCATTTCTGCCGGTCTCTCTTCGGATCTGTTCGATTTTTTCATCCACTTCTTCGGCATATGTTCTGATTGATTTTCCGCTGCCCACATTCATTGTGTAAATCGGACCAAAACCTTCTTCAGCCAGCTTTTCTCTTTGGTAGTGCCAGGTAGAACCAAAACTGAGATATCCGTTCACCATTAAGATGGGTTGCCCTTCTGGGTTCCCTTTCGGGTTATGATAGCTTGAGAAAAGCGTAAGAGGAAATAGCCAAGAGCTTGCGATCACCGAATTTATTTCATTTGCAAGCGAATGGAGTTGTGAAATGGTGCTTTCAAACATCGTTCCATCGGCCACCCGGTTCAACCAAATAATGGTCGCCGACCAGAGAAACCACCCAGCCCCAATCAGAAGCACGATCGATGCCGGCATAAAAAGATGAAAAACGCTCGCGGCAATCGCGGCAATAGCTACGGTTAATAAAAAATACTTGATCGGAGATGAGGCAAGCCCCCGTTCTTCCGAGGGAGGCGGCGCCTGGATGGCGGGGATATGAAGAGACATACAAATATTATACAATAAGAAATAAGGCGGAGCAATAATAAGAAAAAATTTATTCCCCGTCCTTGCGCGGGTACTACGTCCATGCTACTATTGCAAGCCATGATCGATCTTTGCATTGATGCGCGCATGGCTTTTTCTTCCGGGATCGGCACCTACATCCGGGAAATCGTCCCTCTCTTGAATGAACATTTCCGCGTGGTTTTGTTGGTCGACCAATTAGATCGAGAATGGTGCAAAGGATTTGATCAGATCCTTTTTAATTCTCCCATCTATTCCATTCAAGAACAGCTCAAATACCCATTCAAAGTCCCTAAATGCGATCTTTTCTGGTCGCCCCACTACAACGTTCCTCTTTTGCCGATTCGAGCCAAAAAACGGATTGTAACCATACATGACGCATGCCATTTGGTGTTTGGATCATTCGTAGAAAAAACCTACGCCCGTTATGTGATGAAAAATGCGCTCCGCGCCGACAAGGTAATTACCGTATCGTATTTTTCAAAGCAGGAAATCGAAAGGTTTTTCGAGTTTGGCGATTTGACGGTGATTCCTATTGGAGTGAATACAAAGCGTTTTCATCCTAAAGAGGCGAGCGAAGCGGTCAGGCAAAAATATCAGCTGCCAGAAAAATTTGTTCTCTTTGTCGGAAGCCGTAAAGCGCATAAAAACCTCGAACGGTTGAAAAAAGTGAAGGATTTGGTCGCTGTAGGACCTGGCATTCGGCGGGTCGATGATGAGGATTTGCCTGTTTTGTATAGCATGGCAGAGGTGTTTGTTTTCCCATCGCTCTACGAAGGGTTTGGATTGCCTCCGTTGGAGGCGATGAGCTGCGGCTGCCCAACAGCTGTATCGAAGGCGGCAAGCATTCCAGAAGTGTGCGGCGATGCCAGCGTCTATTTCGATCCGATGAATGTGGAAGAAATTATGCAGGCCATCGAAAAAGCCAAAAAACGGGAATTTGTCGAGAAAGGCCTTGAGCGGGTAAAACGGTTTGATTGGAAAAAAACGGCGGAAAAACATATGCGGCTCTTTGAAGAGGTAGCCCGTGCGTAGCGCAATTGTCCATGATTGGCTTATTTCCGGCGTCGGCGGCGGAGAAAAAGTGCTCGAGGCGATCCATCGACTTTTTCCCTCAAAGATCCACACCCTTGTCCGCAGTATGGAAGGATTGAAGGGCACCTATTTTGAAAATTTAGAGATCGAGTCTTCATTCATTCAAAGACTTCCCAGAGCGGAAAAGAAATATAAAAGCTATTTGCCCTTTTTCCCGCTTGCGATCGAACATTTCGATCTAACATCCTATGATCTCATCATCTCATCTTCGCATTGCGCAGCAAAAGGAGTGATCACGACGCCCGATCAAGTGCATATTTGCTATTGCCATACGCCGATGCGCTATGCTTGGGATTTAACGCATGAGTATTTAAGAGAATCAAAACTCGATCGAGGTGTGAAGGGGTTTTTCGCAAAACTGATTTTGCATTACTTGCGCGGCTGGGACGTCCATAGCGCGCATCGAGTAGATCATTTCATCGCCAATTCCCAATACGTAGCAAAACGGATCGAAAAGTTTTATCATCGAAAAGCCGAAGTGATTTATCCGCCGGTTGATTTGCAATTCTTTCGGGAAGAGAGCAAGAAAGACGATTATTACCTCACTGCATCGAGAATGGTTCCGTATAAGCGGGTTGACCTCATTGTGGAAGCTTTTGCCAAAATGCCTGAGAAAAAACTGGTTGTGATCGGCGATGGCCCCGAATGGAAAAAGGTGAAAGAAAAAGCCGGGAAGAATGTGGAGCTGATGGGCTATCAATCCGATGATGTGCTAAAGGCCCATATGCAAAAAGCCAAAGGGTTTGTTTTTGCTGCGGTAGAAGATTTTGGTATTGTTCCTGTAGAAGCGATGGCTTCCGGAACGCCCGTCATTGCATTTGCAAAAGGGGGCGTAAAAGAGACGGTTGTCGATCGCGAAACAGGTCTTTTATATTCAGAACAGTCGGTCTCCGGAATTATTGAGGCGATTCAATCGTTTGAAAGGATGGCTTTTGATTCCAAAAAATGCAGGAATAAAGCTGAAGAATTTTCCGTTGAGCGGTTCAATCAATCGTTCTTAAAATTTGTGTCGAGCTGCACTAGATAAATCCGAATATTAGATTTTTTTTTACACAATTTCTGAATTACTATAACGTAAATTCAAAAGCGTTCCGTGGGGTAATCATGAGCCGGAGCTCAATTTTTCTTCTTTTGTCATTGGCTTCTGGTCTATATGCAGAACAGTTTTTGTTTGCTAAAATGGAGCCGCCCAGTTCTTTGCAACCGATGGCGAATGAAGGGGCAAGTGAAAAAGAGGGCCCCCGGCCTTGCAGGGTTAGCCTTTCACATCTTGAGTATCAAGGTATAGGCTTTGACATTGGATACTCAACTCTTTCTCTCTTTTTGGCAAATCCTGAACCTTGGCGCGAAAATTCTTTCTTTTTTCTCGATCTAAGAGGACATGTTTTCAATGATGGAAGGCCCGCAGTGAATGCTGGGGCTGGCTGGAGAATACAGACATGCGAATGCCAGGCTTTTGGGTTGAATGCGTATTATGATTATCGTTCGACCAAGAGGGAGAATTATAATCAGATGGGAGCTGGGATTGAATATCTATTGCCCCGCTGGGAATTCCGAGTTAACGGGTATTTTCCATTTGGGGAGACCGAAAGCAAGCTGTACGATTTGAAGTTCTCCCATTTTTCTGGCCATCAATTTTACGTCAGCCGGAAGCATGAAGTCTCTATGACCGGGTTCGATGCTGAGGCGGGTTGGCATTTTTTCCATACGAAGAATTTTGATCTATATGCCGGTGCGGGCCCTTACTATTTTAAAGGACCCATCGGCGATGGGGCGATCGGGGGAAAAGTTCGCTTTGAAGCTCGAATGACCCCTTTTGTTTCGATCGAGATAGGAGATTCTTACGACTCTGTATTTCATAATCGATTTCAAGCCTCCTTTGCGATCAATATTCCGTTTGGCCCAAGACCGAAATTGAAATCAGATTCATGCTGTTCGTTAGAGGATAAAAAGGCGTTCCAACAATGGGTATTTACACCGCCCAAGCGACAGGAAATCATTGTTGTTGATTCAAAGAAAAAAACAACCGTTGCTACTTCAGAAAACGGGGTTCCCTACTACTTGATATTTGTCGATAATACTAGTTCCTCCAACGGAACTTTTGAAAGTCCATATCATGATATGGCAACAGCTCAAACCGCAGCGTCTCCCGGTAATATCATTTATGTCTTCCCAGGAGATGGAACCACAACAGGTATGAATACAGGGGTTGATTTGTCAGCAGCAAATACCGCTGGCGTTCGGCTTTTGAGCTCTGGCGTATCGCATTCTTTTGAAACAAGCTTAGGGTCTCTTGAAATCCCAGCTCAAACCTCGATTCTTCCTACATTGACAAATATCAACCCTCTCCCAATCGTAACGCTGGGGTTGGATAACGAAATTTGGGTTTCAATTTCATCGGAGGCTCTTCTTCTGGCATTACTGGAACTTGGAACGGTATAACAACGACCGCGAATATAAATCGGAACAATATCTACTTTGCCGCTATGAATGCGATTGATTTACAGCCAACCAATTCCCAAGCGAACTTCCTCATTGATGGAAATTACATTTTTGGTACAACGCTAGTCGGAATCAATGTCCCCTATGTCGACAGTTTGGGAACTGTCATTGTTCAAAATAATACTCTTGACAGCTCCACGATTGCCGTGGGCGGCCGCGGAATACAAATGATCCATACAGGAAATTCAAAGGTTACAGCCCAGGTTCTCAATAACTATTTTCTCAACCTTTACGATGATTCAATCTATTTAGAAGCTGCGGGCGGATCTGATAATATCCTATACTCAACGGTCAGAGGGAATATTTTATACTACCGCGCCGAGCCTACATTAACCCCTTATTACGCTTTATCTATAGATACAGCCAACTCAGGCCAGCACTTTGCTATAGTGGAATACAATAATTTTTTCGGTCAGTTGCCAGGTCCAATAAACAATGGTTATCGTTCCGTTCAAATAGCCGTTGAAAGTACCACTACAAATAGTGCGATTATGAATGCGGTTGTTCAATACAATCAATTCATTGGAGGCGGAGAAGCTGTTTTCGTTGAAACGGACCCGATGTCAGCCGCGAATGTGCAAGTTCAAATAAATAACAATTCCTTGGTCAACTGTTCTCAAACAATTTTTTCGCCTGTGGATGAATCGGGGGCCATAACGTTTATGGGATCAGGTTCAGGAGAGATGCGAGGAACTGTTTTTGAAAATTATGTTCTAGAAGATTCTTCCCAATTCGGACTTTATGGGGTTTCTGTGATCGTGAATAGCGGCCATTTTCATTTAAATTGCCATCATAATTCTGTTCATTCAGCTTATTTTAGTGGTATTAATCTTCATGCTGATTCGAATGCATACAGTACGGCTGATATTAATGCGAATTATATATATACATCAGATGTTACATGTCTTGATCCTGCAATTCACGTAGAATCTTTGAATGGTTCATTTTTTTCTGTTAAGCTTGCCGAGAATATTATTGAAAGAGGAAACGTTGTTGGATTTAAAGGAAACACAGGTGTTAATTCAACCTTATGCCTGTCTGCTCATGGAAATAATATGGGAGATGTCTTTTTAGATAACCTTTCTGGGGGAACAATTTTGCTTGAGATTCCATTTGACAACGGCGAATCAAAATACAATATTTCGGGGAATATTGAGTATGTCCCAGAGGGTTATTGCCCAGTAGAACCTGGTTTTTGATATTTCAATTCGAGGCGAGATCGATTCTGAAAAAGACCATGTAGGACAGATCTGTTCCTTTAAAAAAAGAGGCGCTTCCTACTGCTCCAAGGCCCCAAAGAGTGCAGCCAATTGGGTTGAATTCATAAATATAGCCGAGATCGATTTTGCCGACCTTGGCTACTTTTAGAGGAGATAGATCGTCTTTTTCTACATATTCGCCTCTGCCGAAAAACACATGTTTCTTTGAGATTTCAATCGCCGATTCGAGAAGCGCGCCGTTTAAATTATGCCCAGGATGATTCCGGTTTTGCCCCCAGGCGGCAGTGACTTGCCAATTGTTGCAGGCCCAAGCTTTATTGTAGCTGATCGATGCTGTGGCTCTGCCGATGTTCACGTTGGGTTCAAGCTGCTCCGGGCTTTTGAGATAGCCATAGCTGATTTGCGCGGCGATATTCGGAGTTGGATTGATTGAAATGCGGGCTGAATAAGAATCAAATCGCGGTTTATCAAAACCCCATCGGTGCTGATTGGGTTCTCTGCCTGTGAAAATCGAAGCGTCGATTTTAAACCAATTGTAGACAAATCCTAAAGTTCCTACCCCAAATACAATGTGAGTGGAATCGAGCCAGTGGTGGGTAATCGGCGCTTCAGGGTTATAAAAAGCGGAAAAACGGTGGATATAGGCCGGAGGACCCAGCGCAGGCTCTCCCGGATAACCAAAATAGGCAAAGAAAGAAGACTCTCTCGAAAAACGGAGGGTATAGACTCCTGCCAATTCCATGAGAAAATCATGCGGATGCTGCCGGTTGATGAGGGGCTTTTTTCCATTGCATGTTTCTCCTGATTGCAAAAGGAGCGGATAGCCGTTGCAGCCAACGGTTGCAGGCTCAAGAGAAATCATCGATCGGAGTCCAAGCGTCCCCATTCCATAATCTTTTTGGGCAGTTGCCATAAACATGTTTTCGCTGAAGAATTTATCGTCGCCGTACGGACCGCCTTGATCGTCATAAATCGCCATGAGAAAGCCGTGGATCATGACGAACCATTCGTCTGATAGGATGTGAATGTCAGGCATGTGAGTAGAAGAGGGCATCCAGCTCGTTCCAGTCGCATCGCGGTTCATCGGATACGGACCGTACATCCCATGCATAGGATGGTGATGCTGCGCGTGAAGACAAAGTGCAAGAAGTAGTAGAATTATTCGCATATTGCTGATAAAACGATATGCCAAGGTTTAAATGAAAGCAATTGTTCTTGCAGGCGGCGGGGGAACTCGCCTTTGGCCTTTATCCAAAGACGATTTCCCAAAACAGTTCCTCAATTTTGGAGCCGGCAATTCTTTGCTCCAAAAAACAGTGGCGAGATTGAATAATGCCCCATTTATTGATGAAGTGATTGTTGCGACGAACGAGCTGCATCGCACGCTCGTGCAAGAACAGCTGGAAAAGATTGGCGCTGATTGTCCGATTCTCGTAGAGCCGTGCAGACGAAATACAGCGCCGGCGATTGCGTTTGCTGTCAAACTGCTTCAGGAAGAACATGGGGCAGAAAAAAATGAGCCCATTCTGGTCGTCCCATCCGATCATTTGATTGAACCCGAAATCATTTTTCTCAATGCATTGGAGCAATTGAAGCCCAAAGATAAAATCGTGACCTTTGGCATCCGGCCAACAAAACCGGAAACAGGCTACGGTTATATCGAAATCGGCAAAAAATGCGATGCCTTGACGTTTCACGTAAAACGCTTTGTCGAAAAACCCGATTTGAAAACTGCAGAAAAATATGTAGAAGATCCCCACTTTTTTTGGAATTCAGGGATGTATTTATTTACTGTTGAAACATTTTGGAAGCAGTTGAAGCTGCATGCGCCCGAAATTTGGACGCTTTTCCAAGACGAAGTCCGTTTTTCAGAGATGCCCGATCTGTCGATCGATTATGCAATCATGGAAAAATCGAAAGATGTGCTTGTTTGCCCCTTAGCCATCACATGGTCCGATGTAGGGTGCTGGGATAGCGTCTATGATGTGATGGAAAAAGATGCCAATCAAAATGTCAAAATCGGCAGCGTTATGGCAATCGATACGACGAACAGCTTGATCATTGGTGGAAAACGGATCATATCTACAATCGGTTTAGACGATCTTCTCATCATTGAAACTGATGAAGCCGTCCTCATTAGCAAAAAAGGCGAATCGCAAAAAGTCAAAGCGCTTTTGCAGAAATTGAAAGAAATGAAAATTTCTTGAAAAAAATTTCTAAGACACCAAAAATCTCAGCCTAAATTTTTCTTGAGAGGTTGATTTTATGTCTGCTATTGCCAATATTTCAGAGCTTACGGTTGGGGAAGCTATCCGTATGGGGACCTATCTTCAAAGTAAATTCCAGGAAATTACGAATGATTCTCGCGTCCCAATTGGATTGAAGGTCCATGCCTATCAACATGTAGTAAACAGAGCACATCAACTCGCCTTACAGCGCTTTTTCTTAAATGAAGACGTCTCTCCAGCTATCGATTACAGCGCTTTTTTTGCACGCGAAATTGTCACAGTGACTGTTAGCCAAGTAGACTTCATTACAGACAATCAAAGAGCTGTTTTGGTGGTTCGAAGACAGAAGCTAACCCTTGCTATAAGATAGCCGCATAAGTTTTGGCTATCGCGATGAAGCTGGCCGTTTCTTCTTTCTCCCATGCGGCGGATTTTCCAAGCGCTTTAGCCATAATGTGAGCCGCCTTTTCTGCGATTTCAATCGAAGCTTTGGCATTCAGGAATAAAGACCGGGTCCTGCGTGCGAGAACGTCTTCCAAAGTAAGGGCCATTTCTTCATTCACTGCCCGAATGATGTGGGCGGGTGTCAGTGTGAGCTGCGGATGGAGCGGTTTTTCCCCGTGTCCGATGGGTCCTGAATTGTGCAGCGGAAGCGTTTCGGTTGAACAAGGAGCCTCGTCTAGATGGCCGACGAGAATCGCTTTATTCACGGCGTCTTCAGCCATTTTGCGATAGGTCGTCCATTTGCCGCCCGCAATGGTGATGAGCCCGGAATCAGAGATCAAAATCACGTGGTCGCGGGATAGCGCGGCAGTATTTGATTCAGATCCCGATCTGACAAGAGGCCTTAAGCCTGCAAAAACAGAGAGGATATCCTTCCGTTCAGGATGTTTGGTCAGATATTTTTTTGCGTGCGTCAAAAGAAATTCAATTTCTTCTTCGAGCGGTTTTGGTTCGAGAAGGATGTTTTTCACCGGCGTATCAGTTGTTCCGACTAAAACGTGATCAAGCCATGGAACAAAAAAGAGGACTCTTCCGTCGTCTGTGTGAGGAATCATGATCGCTGTATCCGATGACAGGAAAGAGCGGTCGAGAACAAGATGCACCCCTTGGCTTGGCTCAATGATCGAAGAGTTTTTTTGCCCATCCATCTTTCGCAAACCATCAGCAAAAACTCCTGTGGCATTGATCACCACTTTTGCCCGAATTTCTATATCTGGTTCTGCGATCACTCCTTTAACAAGAGGTCCTTCTTTGATCAGGCCGGTGACTTTCGTGTAATTGAGGATGCAGGCTCCATGTTTTGCGGCTGTTTGAGCAAGGACGATCGCAAGCCTTGCATCGTCAAATTGGCCGTCATAGTAAATGGTTCCGCCCCGTAAATCTTTCGGTTCGAGGGTGGGCAGTTTTTCCAACACTTCTTCGCGTGATAAGTGTTTTGATTTTTCAATCCCCAATTTGCCGGCTAAAAGGTCATAGACTTTCAGACCAATTCCGTAAAAAGGCCCTTCCCACCAATGGTAACTGGGCACGAGGAATGGGAGATGATGGACGAGATGGGGCGCGTTTTGGCAAAGGAGGCCGCGCTCTTTAAGCGCCTCAATGACAAGTCCGACATTGCCTTGTTTTAGATAACGGACGCCGCCATGGATCAGCTTCGTGCTGCGGCTAGAAGTTGCTTTTGCGAAATCGCTCTGTTCTAGTAGAACGGTTGAAAAACCTCTCGAAGCGGCATCGACCGCAATCCCAAGACCCGTTGCTCCTCCGCCAACGACCGCGATATCCCACTCTTTTGTTGTTTTTAGAGCGCGGAGCATCTGGTCGCGATTCACCTTGCCCATCCTTTAGCCCGTTCGACCGCTCTATGCCACTGATCGATGGCTTGAGAAGATTGCTTTTTGGGAAGAAATTTCCGGTCGAGCTTCCAAGTTTTGAACACATCTTCCGGCTTTTTCCAAATGCCGACGGCAAGGCCTGCTAAAAAGGCAGCGCCAAGAGCGGTCAATTCTCGGTTTTTAGGGCGAAGGACCGGCTTTTTTACGAGATTGGCTTGCATTTGCATGAGCAAATTGCTGACAACAGCCCCTCCATCGACATGGAGTTCAGCTATTTTGATTCCGGCAGATTTTTGCATCGCTTTGAGAATGTCTGCTACTTGAAATGCAATGCTTTCTAAAGTGGCTCTAGCAATGTGAGCCGTCGTTGTGCCTCGGGAAATACCGAGAAGAGTCCCTCTTGCACTCGGGTCCCAATAGGGAGCGCCAAGGCCTGTGAATGCAGGGACAAAATAGACCCCTTCCGTGTCAGGAACCGATTCCGCAAGGGTGTCGATATCGGAGCTTTTTTGAATGATTTTTAAGCAGTCCCTCAACCATTGAATGGCGGCGCCTGCAATGAAAATGCTCCCTTCCAGCGCATATTCCACTTGGCCGCGGATTGAAAGGGCGACTGTTGTGAGCAGCCGCTCTTTGGAATAGACGATTTTTTTCCCAACATTCATGAGAAGAAAACAGCCGGTGCCGTAGGTTGCCTTCACATGGCCTGGCTTAAAGCATCCTTGGCCGACAAGCGCTGCTTGCTGATCTCCCGCAATGCCAGCGATCCGGACAGGCGCTCCAAATACCTTGGTTTCGCCATAAATTTCCGAGCAACCTCGCACACTTGGCAAGATAGAAGCCGGGATTTTAAGGATTTTGAGAAGCGTTTCGTCCCATTGGCCTGTTTGAATATTATAGAGAAGCGTTCGGCTGGCATTCGTCGCATCGGTGATGTGCAATTTCCCTTGCGTGAGCTTCCAAACAAGCCAGCTATCCACAGTTCCAAAGGCAAGCTCCCCTTTTTCTGCCAGTTTGCGGGCTCCTTCCACATGATCGAGAAGCCAGCGCACTTTGGTCCCGGAAAAATAGGGATCCAAGAGAAGCCCTGTTTTCTTCCTGAAAAGAGGCTCGTGCTTCTTCATTCTTTTGCAAAGAGGGGCTGTTCTCCGGTCTTGCCAAACAATCGCCCGGTAAATCGGCTTGCCGGTTTTTCGATTCCAAAGGATCGTCGTTTCTCTTTGATTGGTAATTCCAATTGCTGAAATGTCCTTGGCTGTAATGCCTGCTTGCTGAATCGCTGCTTCGGCGACAGACAACTGACTTTCCCAAATCTCTTCAGGATCGTGCTCGACATATCCCGGCTCAGGGAAATATTGAGTGAATTCCTTTTGCTGCAAGGAAATCACTTGCCCCTCTTCATCGAAAACAATTGCGCGCGAAGAAGTGGTCCCCTGGTCTAAAGCAAGTAAGTACTTCATAAATTCAGTCATATTGAGGAATTTTGAAAAAAGCAAGGCTTGACTGCAACCGCTTCAGAAATTACACTCGCTGCCATTTTTATGGAGGCAATATGAGTTTACAATCACCTAGAGCCGGAGATTACAGAGTTCCGAAAGAACCGGATTTGCTCGAACAAGCGAGAGATTTATTTGACAACGGCTTCGTATTAGCAAAAATTGCGGATCTAAGAAATGGTTTGAGAATTCAAGCGGAGGACGAACTTCATGGCATCGACGATTTAGAAACATATGCTTTCGTAGAACAAGCAGTTTTGAATGGCGACGATCGAGAATATAAACTCATCATCAGCAAAGGAAACGGGGCTAAACTCATTGATATTTTTGAAGGAAGGATTAGTACCGTGATCGCAAAGCTAGGCAATTACCTCGGGTTTACAAAGGATCGAGTGATTCAGATTGTGAAATTTTGAGATAAGGGTAACGCAACGCAGCGAAGCAAAGAAAGCATACAAACCAAGTCAGATGATGATTGAGGTTGTGATTGCTCGCTGCAAAAGAAAGGACATTCACCAGCCCAACCATTCGGATTTTGGAAAGAAAAGGATCGGCCTCTCGTTTTCTATAACGGCCGTGCGATTCCAAAAAAGAGAGAAACAAACTGCCAATCAATAAGATAAGGCCCACAAATCCCAGCTCAAAGAACAGTTGCAAATAGACGTTGTGGACGTTGGTGAGCGAAGCAAAACCGGCTCCCCAAAAAGAATGCCCTTCCGCTTTTTCCACCGTTTCCTGCCACATTTGATAACGCTCCCCAAGAGAACCCTCGTTGAATTTTTGTGTAAATCCCGTTGTGAGAATTTTAAACATATTGATTTTTGCAAGAAGAAGCAGGCTAAAAAATGCACTTATGAAGAAAGAGGTATAGGAGACGATTTTAAGGAACTTTCCCGATTTCCAAGCGATGTAAAACAGACTGACGCAGAAAGAAAGATAGGCTGCGCGGGTGGTAGTGAGTATGAAGGCTAAAAAAGTGGCAGTTAAGAGAAAATAGAACCATTTTTTTGAGAAGCCAAAATCTTCTGTGCGTTTTTCGAGGAAAAGGAGAATGAGGATTGAAAGGACAAAACTCGAAACAATCCCGTATTCGTTCGGATAGGATCCGGGCGAAAAGCGGAGAATCCCGAAGCCGAATTGCGTAAGCACGGAAAAGCGATCCAATATATGAAGCGGGACGAGCTTGAGATAGTAGCCCGAAAAGAGAATGTACCCGAAGAACATCGAAATGAAATAAAAGAGCAAATAAGTTTTAAGCAAAGTTGTGATGTTTTTTTGCTCTTTGAGATGCGATGCCGCGCCTAGTATGAAGTAGAACTGGCAAAGGAATAAAAAAAATCGGAAAGCCGTATGAGGCTCATTCGTAGAGCCGAATTTTTCAACAATGGTTGCTGAAATAAAACTGTAAATGAGGAACGGCAGGAAAACAATCGCGACTTTGGCGATCCTTTCTTTCACAAAAAGGTAGAAAAAAGGAAAGAGCGGCAAGAGAAAGTAATAAGCACGGAAAGAAGCGGGCAGAAAATGGGGAGTCAAAATGTTGCCAAGCGGTCCTAGCGCTGCAAAAAGCAGCGTTAGCACCCATTTCATTTCGAATCGGAGGATCATTTTTTCAAATGTTTACTCAAAAACGAGGAGAGTTTCATCATGTCGATCGGATCTTTGCCGATGATTTTAGCTAGAGCTGCGTCGGGTATGATGCGCCGTTTATTGATCGGATCTTGCAAGTTGTGCGATTTGATGTAATCCCAGATTTTTTTCGTAGCTTCCGGGCGGCTGATTTCTGTTTGTCCAACAATTTTTGCAAGATCAGCAGATGCTTTATAGGCAGGTTGAGTTCTAGTACTCTTTTTCTTTTCTTTCTTCTCTTTCCCCCCCGCAGCGCCTTTTTTCTTCCCAAACTTGCCTTTTTTCACATAGGCGGTTTTGGGGTGATGGGCATCGTATTTTTCTTCCAATTGATCGAGCGTGGAAACAATAACGTCGCAATCGGGGAAGTTAGAGCATGAGAAAAAGGTTTTCCCGAAACGCGATTTGCGCGCAGTGAGCCTTCCATCGCATCCAATCGCAGGACATGCAGGGAGCTCTTCGGCAGCATAGACCTTCTCCCCTTTTTTCGGAATGTTGACGATCCCCTTGCAGTCAGGATATTTTGAGCAGCCCAAAAAGGCCCCATATTTCCCATGTCGAAGGGTCATCGGCGAGCCGCAGTTCGGGCAAGGCTGGTCCCAATTGAAGTCGGCATCGTAATCTTCCTTGTTGAATTCAAGAGCCTCGAGCGGCGCTGTGAAGTCGCAATCGGGGTAGTTCGAGCAGCCATAAAAATACTTGTTGCGCGACCAAATCTTTTGCAGCTTGTGTCCGCATTTTGGGCAATTGATGTCTGTGAGGATTTTGGGAACGACCGCCTCTTTTTCGGCTCTGTCGACAAGAGGAATAAAATCTTTCCAGAAATCTCGAATGAGTTCTTTCCAATTCTTATTATGCTCCGCAACCTGCTCTAGCTGATCTTCCATCTGCGCAGTGAAAGTTACATCCATGATCGGAGGGAAATTTTCCTCCAGCATCGCACAGATCACTTTCCCCAATTCGGTCGGCTTTAGGGCCTGATTTTCCTTATTCGTATAATCGCGGCTTTGGATCTTGTTCATGATTGCAGCATAGGTCGATGGACGGCCGATGCCTAAGCGCTCTAATTCTTTGACAAGAGAGGCCTCTGTAAATCGGGGCGGCGGTTTTGTGAATGATTGCGTCGAGGTCACCTCTTGCAAGTGAAGCGGCATATTCGGCTCAAGAGGAGGTAAAATTTTTGCGTTTTCATCTTCTTCTTCCGGAGCGCCGCGATCTTTTTTCTCTTCGTATGCAGCTAGATATCCGTTGAATTTAATGACCGATCCGGTAGCCCTTAAAATCATGTCTTGATCGGTAGCAATGTCGGCAGAAACAGTGTCGTAGATTGCCGGATTCATTTGCGATGCGATGAATCTGCGCCAAATGAGGAGATACAACTTGTATTCATCCGGATTCAAGTATTGGCGGATCCGTTCCGGATCTCTATGCAAACTGGTGGGGCGGATACCCTCGTGCGCTTCCTGAGCGGTTTTTTTTGATGCGTAGATTTTTGGCTGATCGGGCAGATAGTCGGGGCCGAATTGTTCCGAGATGTATTTGCGCGCGTTGCTGATCGCTTCAGGGGCAATGTTGACCGAGTCGGTACGCATGTAGGTAATAAGACCCTCAGTCCCATCCGGACCCATGTCGATACCTTCATAGAGGCTCTGGGCGATATTCATCGTGCGCGCAACAGAAAAACCGTAGTGGCGGCTCGCCTCTTGCTGGAGAGTCGAAGTGATGAAGGGAGGCACCGGATGACGCTTTTTTTCCTTCCGATCGACCGATGCGACGGTGTATTTGGCCTTTTTTAACTTGGCTACAATGTCTTTCGAAGTCTTTTCATCAGGGATAAGAAAACACTCTTTTGTCCCTTTCTCTTTTTCGACTTTCAGCCCATGGACAGAGTAGAGCGTAGTAGCAAAAGACTTTTCATTTTTCGGAGCGAGCAATGCGCCAATGTTCCAATATTCTACCGGAACGAACGCATCGATCTCTTTTTCCCGATCAACGACGAGTTTGAGTGCGACGGATTGAACGCGTCCTGCCGATGTCCCATTTCGGCCCCTTTTCACTTTTCGAGTGAGAATGGGAGAAATTTTATAACCCACAATCCGGTCAAGCAGCCTGCGAGCTTGCTGCGCATTGACCAGGTCCATGTCGATGTCGCGCGGATTGTCGAGCGCTTCTTGGACAGCGGCTTTGGTGATCGATTGGAAAGCGGTTCGCTTGAATTTAGTGCCCTTTGGCAAAATAGAGGCGATGTGCCAGGCGATCGCTTCCCCTTCGCGGTCGGGGTCGGGCGATAAATAGACAATATCGGCTTTTTTTGCTGCATCTTGCAGCTTCTTTATGACCTCTTTCTTGTCGGAAAGGGTGACATACTTCGGCTCAAAGTCATGTTCAATGTCGATCCCGAACTCTCTTTGAGGAAGATCGCGGATGTGACCAACGGAAGATTCAAAAATATAATTGCCGCCCAAAAATTTTTTGAGCGTTTTAATTTTCGCTGGAGATTCTACTATGACGAGGGCCTTGGCCATTTTTGATGTCCTCAAAATCGGACAGATGGTACCTGATTTCCTATTTTTAGAACCAGTAGGCAAATCTTTTCAAGGAAATATTCTCAGATATTTTTTCTGTCGCTACCATGAACCTATCCTAGTAAAATTCCCCCAAAATTTTACTAGGATAGGTTCATCTGGGGATCTCTTTCGAACCCAAATAAAAAATCAATGCTGTTTGTAAGGGGGTTCAGCTTCATCAATGAAAGGAATGCTTAAGAAGCGCCCTCTTTTTTGGACGTGGCTTCCATCATAGCCGCATACTTTTCCTCTAGCCAAAGGTTCGGGGAAAGATTGATAATTAGGAATTTTGTGCTGGAATACAAACAAGCACAGATTTGCAAGATTTTCTGCTGGTATTCTCCACATTCTGCTCAAAGCTTGTCCAATTCCGAACTTTTCATTCAAATGGGTTAGGGTGTGCATGATATGAGGCATTCCAATGAAGACAGGAATGGGGCTTTGTTGTTTGATCCTTTGCAGAGCGTCAAAAGCATGCTGAGTCATGTAAGGAATGACAACGCCAATTGAGCTTATATTCAAATGATGTTTTCGGACTGCTTCTATTACTGCCTGGATATGTTGGCATATTTGAGCTCCAGAATAGGATCCATCATCAAAAAGAATGATCGATTTCCCATCGAAAGAGGCTCGAATGTGTTCAGACATATTCGCATCTAAATATTCTTGAAACGATCTCGCATCCTTTTCTCCTAGACGATAGTATCTAGCAGCATTGAATTTGAAATTCTCGCGAGCCAATTCAGCGACCCATTTATTGCTTTTATGACCCTCGACTAAAACAACGGCGTTTTGACTAGGTTCAAAAGGACGCCCTGTTTTAAGCTCGATTTGCCGATTTAAGTGATTCAAAGTAACATTCAGGCGAGTGAGAAAATCAGAATGTCTCACAAAAGTAAGATGGCTTGCAATAATTCTTGCAGCTTTTCGAGTTGATTCCGGATGAGAAATAACCCATCTCGATAGTTCTGATTCCTTGAGTGAATTGGCATTAAGCATAGGCGCTTTTGGGGCTCTAAAGGCGTGTACATGCGCGTCGCCGCCACTGCAAATGACCACAGGGAATTCTTCGCGAGCTGCAGCTGCCTCAGCTGTACGGCTGGCTTCTTTGCCTATATCCGGTCTCAGAATCTGGACTGATCTACCCGCAAGACTAGATCTACTTGGGGTTGGCTTCTCATAAAGAGATCTATCCTCAGAAGAAGGAGATCTTCTTTTCGGGGCATAGTCAGACAGATCTTGCGACCCCGATAATAATCTCCCTTCTGAATCTGAAGAGCCAGAATTGCGGGAGGTCTCCTCGGCTAAGTCCCAAAGATCGTCGTTAGAGGAAATTCTTGAATCTCTTATTGCAGCCATTAACTATCCAATTTTTAATTGGATAAATTTTACATTTTTGAAAATTATCTGAGATAAATAAATGATAAAGCTGATGTAAATTATTTGAATTTTTTTTTATTAGTTCAATTGATATATTGCGGCTTTTATAAAAAACTTCTACAGGAACTGTAGTTCGGATTTTGGCGAGATCGGGGAAGCAAACCACTAAACGGTGTCAATAAATTTTTTTACATCTTTAGCGGGAAGTTTGCCAAAAGGGGGCGCCGGACAAATTCGCTGTTAGTTGAATACTCATAACTTCTTGTAGGAGGGGGGGATGATAATTCCTTGGAGGTTTTTTACCCAGATCGGAAAGCATTGTGAAGATTTCCCGTCAAATCCATAATGTTTCTTTATGACTGACTCCGAAATCTTTGAGCTTGATCAGATGGGGTTCATCCCGGGCCCCGGCGAAACCGAAGAAGCTTTTGCCGCTCGGGTGAAGGCGACTCGCGATCAATATGAAAAAGGGAGTTGGATTCCTGAGGCCCATTGGGACTGGGTGAGAGAATTTCTCTATGAACTTTTTCATGTAAAGCCGCTTTACATTTGCGCTTTTTACTCGAATCGCAGCTTGACACCTTGGCAAGGCGCTGCCAGCTGGATCGAGGGGGGGAAATTGAATTCGATTCAATTGCGCAAAGCAATGCGGAAAGGAAGTTTTCTGGGTCTATACAGGCGGGAAGAGATTTTGGCGCACGAAGCGGTTCATGGCGTGAGATGCGGATTCAATGAAGACCAATCGGAAGAATTTTTTGCATATATGACATCGGAAAGGAAATGGAGAAGAGTTTTGGGCCCTATCATCCAAAGACCTTGGGAAGCATGGCCCTTTGTTCTATTTGCCCTTGGCGGAATATTTTGGCCGGTTTTCCATTTGTGCGCAGCTTTTTGGATGGCGATTGGATTTTCCCGATTGATCCGCCAGCATAACCGCTTGAAAAAGGCGGCAGATCGGATTCAGCAAGTGACTCATGATGCTCGAAGAACTCGAGCGATCCTCTTCCGGCTTACGGATAGAGAAATTGAACAATTTTCAAAACAAGATTCCATCGAACTTTTCGCTGCAAAGCAAACTTGCTTGCGGTGGAGGGTTATCAGACTCTATTTAACAGGAGAATTATGGCAAAAAAAATCGTCGTAGAAAACCGAGAGTGGGAAAAAAAAGAAAATAAATTCAAGTACTGCGAAGCTTTGGAAAATGGCAACATTTTGTTTTTCGATGCGCCGCCATTCCCTTTCCCTCAAGATGAAATCGATTTTTTGCTGAAACAAAAACAGGGTGGATCCGCTGCACGAAAAAACATCGCCTATAAACCGCAAATCGATAAGATCACGAATCACGATACCAAAGATCCCGCATCAGCTCTTCGATTGAAAGAGATCTTGAGCAACTATTCGAAGCGGGTGACCGAGTTTCTGTCCGTCCTTCTTTCTCCTTACGCCAAACAGTGGAAGCACGATTATGCTAGCTTCCGTCCGTTTCAGGAAAAAGGGCGGAAATTGCGCCTTCGGGCAAGGAATGACTTGCTGCATGTCGACGCTTTCCCAACTCGGCCCCTGCATGGTTCCCGCATCCTCCGTTTTTTTACCAATATCAACCCAACAGAAAACCGCGTTTGGAACACATCTGATGATTTTGCCGAGCTTGCCAAACATTTTGCAGGAAAAGTGCCGGTTCCTCAGTCTCCAGGCTACGATTTATTGAGTAGGCTTACTCGAAAAATGAAGTTCTTTGCTCGCAAAGCAGGGGTTAAAGTCCCGCTTCGCTCTCCATACGATCAATTCATGCTGCAGATGCATAACTTTCTAAAGGAAAATCAGCAGTTTCAACAAAATTGCCATAAAGATCGTTGGGAATTCCCTCCTCTTTCTTGCTGGGCGGTATTTACCGATCAAGTCTCGCACGCGGCTCTTTCCGGACAATATGCTCTCGAACAGACATTCATCATCCCTCAAAAAGCGCTCCTATGCCCCGAAAAATCGCCCGTTTGCGTACTCGAGCGATTGTCGGGAAGGAATTTGGTCGACACAGAATTGCTGCAAAAACAGCTTCATCTTTGAGTTTCGGTCAAGATAGCGATTCGAGGCCAAGTTCCCCTACCCTTTGAGAAAAAATATAGGGAATTCTTGGATCGGACTCTCTTGAAAAAGTGAATCTTACAATGTGAGATTCGATTGCGGGGTTTGCTGGGAAAAATTCGGTTGCTTTTTCAAATGGGCGCTCGGTTATGAAGCTCATTGTTGCCAGAGGCAACTCCGAAGCCCATTCCTTAAAATGATCGGCAAATAGTTGGGCCGCTTTTAGGGTAGAAAAGGTGTATTCAAGCATGCCTGGCTTTATTGCACTAATTGAGCAAAATTCTGGCGTGCCAAATGGGTATTGGTGTGGATAGTTCGTAAATTGTATGAACCCGATTGCCATTTTGATCTCCAATAAAAAATGAGTCGATCAGTGTAGCTCAAGGGTTCTCTTTCTCAAACTGTAAAATAATTTCTTAACAAGAAATCGGGCTATTCGGCATATTTTCTTTCTCAAAAAAATGAGAGGCTGCTATGAGCGTTATGGCATGTAGAAACGAGTCGTATCTCAGAGAAATGATTCCGATTGATCCGGGAGAAGTCTTGCAGCAAGCGTGCAGCGATCGGGAATATGCCAAAGCTTTAGAGATGCTCCAGAAAGGCCACGCATTTGCTCCATATGATCTCGGAATGTGTTTGGAAATGCTCTCTAGAGACGATCAAGCATTGGATACAATCAAAACGCTAACTCTAGCCGGCAGATTTGAGGAGGTGTGCGCGCCATTTGTCGATAGAGCGTTCCAGCAGGCTCTGGGTAATCAATGCCCTCATATTGTTGAATATTTCTTGTCGCATAAGCATCTTTCTAAAGAGCTTTCTTCAGACGCGATTTTTCAGGGGTTGATGACTTGCCAAAATATTCCGATTCTGAATTCTCTCAGAGGGGCTTTTGCAGCCCTTGAAGAACCGGTGCAGCGAAAATATTATGTCGGAATGGTAGAGGTTTCTCGTTACGAAGAGATTGCAGAATTTGCAAAAGTTCCCGAATGCAAAAAGGTTTTGGATCGATGTTTAGGAGATATTGTTTTGACTTTGGCGAGAAAAAAACCGCCCGGAGTTATGCACAAAGTGCTCTCTTTAGATTGGGTTCGTCCGATATCGATAGAAGATCTGGCAATGGTCGCTGCTGAAATGGCCATGGATTATACTAAATTCATAGAGCTTCTCATGCATCCTCTCTATGATAAGGTCGATCCTCTTCAGATTGGGACCAGATTAACGGCCGCAAGCGCTCAAAAACTATGGGATGAGTGGAAAAAGGCGCCTTCGCAAGATCTTTGTTTGAAACGCATTCCAGAAATCGCCCTTTACGGGCAGATATTTTCTGAAAGTGTAACGATTGAGATGGGTTATTTGGACCGATTCGATCCTGATATTTGGCATAAGGGGCTTAAAGCCAAGATTGAGGGTGGAGGCAATGAATTTGTTGTCCGCTTCTTTCTTTTTTCTCCTCATGTACTGCTTCATTTACATGACAAGCATAGAGAATCTCTCTTTTTAACCGCCTGCGAGACTTCCGATGTCCATCCAAACAATTGGATTGCTGCAAAAGCAATTCTTTTCGGAGTTCTGGAATCTCAAAGAGCTCGCCAAGATTTAACAGAAGCGGATCAAAAACAAATAGCTGCATTGGAAGATATACAAGCAAAGTTTTCTCAACAAGTCGTTGAGGCTGCTGCGATGCTTGCGATTCAGAAAAATCTCCCCTTTGTTTTGCGGATGCTGGCTCGCACGGAGCATTACAAAAAAATGTCTCTCAATGTGCTCTTCGATTCTTTCATCGATGCTGCGGGTAGCGGTCGAATTGCGGTAGCCAAGGAGATTTTAATGAGCCGCGATTGGGTAGGCAAGGAAGAAGAGCTTTTTGACTATCTATTGGAAAGTCCATGTAAAGAGCTCTTAGATGTTTATGTCCAATTGCCATGCTTTGACCGTGTTAAACTCCAAAGTTTAAAGAAGGCATTTTTACCGATGATCAAATGCGGCAGAATCCGCGGAGCTGAGGAAGATCACCAGGTTGCTGTAGCTGAGTTCCAAGAGAATTTTCCTAAAATGGCCGCCTTGCAATCGATGGTTGTAAAAATTTTAGGAAAATATGAAGTCCCAATGATGTTTTCAGATCAAGAAATGGATAAGATATGCGCAATCTATTTCGCGTTTGTAGGAATGGGTTTTTTTACCCATATTGGAAAATTTGCAAACCATCAGGCGATGCCCAATCCGATGCAAATTCTTGCCGCTGAGCAGGCTTGCGCCGGCAGCTCTTTTTTTATTTTCTACCAAACAGATGATGGCTATGCGGGAAAACCCATTGAGATTCCTCAGCGCGTAGCTGAAGATAGAAAAGGATCTATTTTATCGCATCTCCTGGGCGGAGTATGGGTATTCAGAGATTTCCGTGTTCAGGCTACTAGAGATTTGATCGATCGGCTATTTCTTTTGGCTGCTGATATGGATAGCTTGATTGCAATGAAAGCGATTAAGGAGGGGTGTCAGGGAGAATATAACCCAAAGACGGTGGATCAGGCGTTTCAGATTGCACAAAGAAACAAAAATCAAGCTATGATCGAATATCTTTTTCCTTCTGGCGCATGCGTTATATCTTGAATAGAAAAAAATTATAAGCATATAATTTTTCCTTTAAATTTTAGCTCGGGGAAAATTATGCGTCTCATCTTTCTTTTGCTTTGCATTGGAACGCTCTCAGCTTCGCCATTCATTTGGGTAGCGAATTTTGGTAATAGCACAGTCTCTGTTATTGATGGGGCAACGAATCAACTAGTAACAACCATTAGTCAAAGCCAAGGAATGTTCAATGAGCCCTATCCTTTTGCGTTTACGCCTGATGGAAAATACGCATATTTTGCCAATTATGGCGCTACGCCTGCCTCTGTCAGTGTGATTGATACGACCAATTATCAATTAGTCAGTGTCATCAATTTAGGCAGATTCGGTTTCGAGCCATATGCCGCCGCTGCAAGTCCAAAAGGCGACATAGTGCTGATTGCAAATCTAGGCACGGGTATAATCAGCGTGATCGATACGGCGACTCAATCGCTTCTTAGATCGATCATCAGCCCAAATATTTCTGCTCCTAGTGGAATTGCTTTTTCAAAGGACGGTTCATTTGCCTATGTTTCTAACTCTGGGACTGGTTCGATCGCCGTGATAGATACTGCAACGTTCAATGTCTCTATTCCCCCAGCGTTCAATGGAGCAGTGCCCGCTGCTTTTGTAATTACAACAGCACCTAATGGCGAATTTGCTTATGTCGGTAACTTTTCGAGTAGCCCGATTGTTGTCTTAGATCTTTTAAACAACACGATATCTGGAAGCATTTCTTTGCCAAGCGGTACCCATACTGCGGGAATCGTTTTTTCTCCAGATGGCTCGAAGGCTTATGTTGCAGATTCGAATCATTCAGCGATTGATGTCATCAATACATCCGACCATTCTGTAACGGTAATTGATATGGCCGCAGGGATGTTTCTAAATCCAAATTTTCTGACATTCGCTTCCAATCAAAAGTTGTATGTAGCAAATGTAAGCGGGAATTCTGTAAGTGTGATTTCAACTGGATCTAATGCGTTAGTCGATTATATTCCGGCAGCGGAGGGGAATTTTAACGAGCCTATTTATATCATTGCCCAACCCGGTCCTGCTGGCGGCGAGAGGGCCTTTGAAAGACCCTCAAACCGCAGGCCGCGTTAGAAATCGAAGCGGCTTGTAAAAGTTAAACCATGGAAATAAAGATCCGCAGATGATGGGGATGTTCCTGTGAGAGTATCATCCAATAGTTTGCGGATCATGTTTTGATTCCACATGTAGGTGAAATCATAGGAAGCTGAAAAATCGAGATGGTACATACTTCCATAAAGGTATGTTCCCCAGCCAAGCCCTAGCCCTAGTTCCGTCATTGGGCGCAGGCAGTTATAATCATTCATAGATGTCTTATAAGAACCTGGGTTGAAAGACGAAGAGGCTGGATCTTCCGAATGGGTTACTTTCGTATAGCGAGTGTACAGAAGGCTTGCAGCCAAATCTGCTTCTAATCTAAAGCCATGGCAAAAGAGCCAATAAACGTCGGCTCCAAATCTAGGGCCGATGCCCCAAGAATGGCTGTAGTTGCGCGATCCGATCGGCTCAGGCGGCACCGCAGCAGGAAGGCTTCCCCCAAAAGCTGCAGCCGGCTGAGTCAACTCAACAATCATTTTTTGACGAATGAAGGCGAGACGCAATCCGCCATATGGATTGACGGTTAGCCGGGGGCCTTCATAAAAAGGCCTGCTCGCGCAAAGATCCACTAGATCAAGCGCATAATGCCATTTAGAGGAAATGTGGGATGCAGAAAGAGCTTGTCCTACTGCTGTTCCATTCAAAAACCAATCGCCAACTAGCAGAACAGGCGTTCCGGTCAAGGCTGCAGTGGTTCCGGCAGTCAAATCATTGGAAGGAGCAGAAAATGACGAGGTGTTCTCTCCTCGAAGCCATGTATATTCTGCATAAGTGGACCAGCTGTGATTCCCGACGAATCCAAAGCCGACTTTAAATCCTGGCTTGTAATCAAAACCTTGATAGTAGGTTTTGGTTTCTGTCGCAAAGTATACGATCCCTGAATTCAAAACTCCATTTGATGCAATGGCTAAGCCCTCTTCTCCGCCATACCAGTAAAGGAACGAGGCGTCAGCAAAAAAGGCCGCTTGAAGCTTATTGTTGCATCCCATGTCAAATTCTCTGCCGCAGACATTCCAAATAGCAGGAGCGTTATAGGCGGGAGCATATTGCCCAGTGAGCGGTTCCCCTTGCATCCAGCACTCTCGAGGGCAAGGATTGCATTTTGGAGCGCAGGGTTGAGGTTTTTGGCAATTCGCAATTTCTCCTGAGGGAATATCTGCAAAAGCCATTCCTGTTGTAAGTAAAATCAAGAAAAGCTTGTTTTTCATTTTTTTCACCATTTAGGTTTCTCTTCACGCATAACAAAATTACAGGAAAAAATCAATTGATATTGGGGTTAGAGGAGCTGAATAAACCTAGCAAAAAAGGTTTGAACCGTGATAATATCCCTTCTTACAATAGAGGAAGACATGGCCAAGAAGCAGAAGACAAATTACCGCTGGTTCATAGCTAGCCTCATCTTTTTTATTACCCTCATTAATTTCATCGACAGATCGGCCATATCTTTTGTCATAAATCCGCTGAAGCAAGAGTTTGGGTTCTCCGACACAGAGTTCGGCCTCATTCTTTCAGCCTTTGGAGTGGGCTACATTTTCATGACGATCCTTGGCGGGTGGCTTGTCGATCATTGGGGTCCCCGAATCGTATGGCCCTTAGCCGCGATTACATGGTCTTTATGCGTAGCTCTTCTAGGAATTGCCGGCGGTTTCTGGGGATTTATTTGGATTCGGTTCCTTTTGGGTGTAACTGAAGGGCCTCATTTCCCAGCTATTACCCGTTCGATTAGCAATTGGCTTTCTCCTGAAGAAAGAGCCACTGCTCTAGGGATTGGATTGGTCGCTATACCGCTTTCTGCTGTGGTTGGGGCTCCAATCACTTCATATCTCGTCGCCGATTTTGGTTGGAGAGCGATGTTTTTCATCATTAGCTCGGTTGGGGTTGTATGGGCCATCGTATGGTATTTTTGTTTTACAGACCGCCCAGAAGATTGCAAGCACGTATCTCTTGAGGAGAGAAAGCTGATTGCCACCCCATCTCTCATGAACTCTGAGAAGAAAAAGACGAAAGTTGATTGGCGCTTTATCCTGACCCACCCAGCTCTGATTGCAAATAACATTGCCTATTTTGCCTTTGGCTACATGCTCTTTTTTGCTACTTTGTGGCTTCCAGGATATTTTCTATCACAGCACAATCTCAATTTAAAGAGCGTTGGCTGGTATCTCACCATCCCTTGGCTCGTCGGAGCTATCTTTTTGAAGGCCGGTGGATTTCTTTCCGATTATCTTTATAAAAAAACAGGCAGCGGCAGGCTCGCCAGATCCCATTTGATCTGGATTAGCCAGCTTCTTGCAGCCGTGTTTTTTGTCCTCCTCAGCTTTACGACTACTTTATGGCCTTCAATTTTTTGTTTGAGCTTAGGGCTTGGGTTCGGCCTCATGCCGCAGCCAGCTTTTTTCAGCGTGAATATCGATGTGGCAAAACACAGAGCCGGCACAGCGCAAGGCCTCACTTCAAGCTGCCTTTCTTTGGGCGGCATCGTAGGCCCCATTTTGACCGGATGGCTCATTGATTTGACGGGCAACTACCAAGGAGCCTTTTTGCTCATGGCAGGGATCACTGCGTTTGCAGTCATTGCTGTAATTTTATTCCACCACCCTGATCGCGAACGGGCCCCAGCTTATTAAAGATTTTTCCTTTGGGATGCCGAGCCGATTTTTAATTTATTTCGGTATTTAGCAATCGTCCGTCTTGCTATCGGAAATCCCTTTTCTTTAAGCGCTTTCGCAAGCTGATCATCCGTGAGAGGATATTTCTTATCTTCAGATGCTATGAGTTTTTTTAAGGTTTGTTTGGCGTTTTCCGATTCTGGATCTGTTGAGATCAGAGAGCGAAGAGAGAGGATGCCTCGCGGAGTTGCTGCATATTTGCCATGAAGCGCTCTTGAGAGCGTTGATTCATGGATTTGCAGCTTTGCAGCCAGCTCATTCATGCTTAAGGGCGCCAATGGCCCTTTTTGATCCAAGAAACGAGACTGTTTCTTCACAATCAAACGGCCGATTTCTTGAAGCATCTTGCGCCTGCGATTTAGAGATCGGCAGATCCATTTGGCCCGCGTTTTGAAGTTTCGAAGCGACTCTCTTTCTTCATCGCTTTCCGTTTCAAGTTCGCAATATTCCGCTTGAATGTGAAAGCGAGGCAGATCTTCTTCAACAAGTTCTAAAGTCCAGCCCCCATCAATCTTTTTGATATACAAGTCTATGGATATGGCAGTAGAAGGTTCTTGTTTAAATTGAGAGGCCGGCCGGAGCGATAAACGGGAAATGTCCATGATCGCGCTTTTGATGTCGTCGGTTTTGAGTTTCTTCCGAATCAATGCATAACGCCCATAAAGCAAGTCTTCATAGCACTTTTGGATCAGGGCATAGGGCAAAGTATTTTCTTGGCCTCTCGCCTTTAGCTGCAAAAGAAGGCATTCCCGAATGCTTCTTGCAAATAAACCTGGAGGATCAAAGGTTTGTAAAATATCGAGCACCTCTCCATTCTTCGTCTCTTCGGGTAAAAAACCCCTTTCGTCCAATTGGTGCATGAGCTCAGAAGCCATTTTCCGGATTTTGGGATCGGAAAAATGATCCCTGATCTGCCCTTCGATATGTTCGTGGAGCGTAACAGGGGCAGGAAACTCGCCAACAAATGGGCGCTTCAGTTTGGAAGACTGCATTTCAAGAAGAGGATTCTTCTCAATTTCATTGAGGAGCCAAGCAGCCAGCTCCATCTGAGGCATTTGTAAGATTTCTAGGGCCTGGCGCAAAGCTAAAGTCATGTTCATGCGCCTCTCTGGCGCTAGGTTTAAAAGGGGCCGCCTTTCCATAGAATTTTCTCCTTTCCTTCGCATAGCAGAAGCTGTCATCCAAAACAAGGTGGTTGATTCTGTTTGCGCCAACCGATTAAAATGCATCCTTTTGGAGGATTTTATATGGGCCCAAGGGCTGGAGTCTTTTGCCATAACGGATTAGGCGATGGAGTCAATTGCCTCGTTCTTTCCAATAACTTGCATCTCAATGGTTGGAAAGTAGACACTTATCAAAACTCAATCGGGTCCATGCAAAATTGGTTTCCCCATTTGGCTGTAAACCCTTACCCGCCTCTTTCGGAACTTCCCCGCATCCTCAATTCGTATGATTGGTTTTTTGTCGTCCAAAATGATACCGATCCTTTCGTCTTACAGCTCATTCAAGAAGGAAAACGGCGTTTTCCCGAAAAGTTGAAGGTCATTTATCTCTATCCATCCAAAAACATCGTCAATGAGCCTTACTATAATGACTGCCTCACAGATCCAGGTCTTTCGATTGCAGAAAACCTGCGCCTTCTTTGCGAAAAAGTGCTCCATCTGCCTAAAATCACAAAAAGCAATGGATTTATCCCACCCCCAGGACTGATTCACCGAAAACACCCAAAACGGGTTGCTTTCCATCCGACAAGCGCAAGAGAAACGCGCAATTGGCCTAGAGAAAAATTCCTCTCTTTGGCACAGCATTTGAAAGAAAGGGGATTTGATCCGGTTTTCATCCCGGGAACAAAGAATGGTTGGGAAAACATCGGCTTTGAAGTCGCCCTCTTCCCAAACCTCGATCAATTGGCCCGATTTATTTACGAGTCTGGTTATTTGGTCGGAAATGATTCCGGCCTCGGCCATCTCGCCTCAGCTCTTAGCGTACCGACTCTCACATTCTGCCGACGTAAGACTTGGGCAAATATGTGGGCTCCCAGCTTCCATAAAGGAATCGTCGTAACCCCCAGTTCTTGGATTCCGAACATTCGAGGGTTACGACTCAGAGATCGCCATTGGAAAAAATTCATTTCGGTCAGGAAAGCCAAAAAAAGCTTCGACCGCCTCGTGAGCTTAGCCGCCCATTCCTAAGCCAAAATGGCCTGCGCCCAATGCGAGGATCATGAAAAGACCGCCAATGATAGCGAGATCTTTCAAGAAAAAGAGTTTTTCCATTTCACGCTCAGCGCCTTGTTTTTTCCACCAATCGTGCATTCGAATCAATGAAGCAATTGAAACGATCAAAAGTAGAAGAGCGCCAAGATGAGCATGCCAACCAAGCAACACCATCAAGCCCCCGAGTACTTTCAATCCAACCCCCACAGGAAGAACAATCTTCAACTGCGGAACGTTTTTTGTCTTCATGTAAGTGACTGTCTTTTGCCAGTTTGTGATTTTCTCGTAGGCTGCCCACAGAAACATGCCGCTGATGAGCACCCTGCCGACTAATGAAAAGATATCTTGTAAAAATTCCATAGCTCCCTCTGAATAAATCTCCTTATTAACATAATTACATTATTTGCGATTATTTTGTAAACTGTGTTGTTTATAATTCTTAATTTGTTTGGCTTGGAATTTTTTGAGCATGTTGATAAAGTATTTCTAAAAAAAAGGCGGTGGCCATTGAAATTGAGTCTTTTCATGTTTTTCGTTCTTTCTTTGACAGCGCATCCCCTCAAGGTGCCTACCTATCGTTATCAGGATTTCCCGAACACGAATGATCATATTGGGCTTTACCCATTCATCAGCGCGCTCACCTACAGAAACATGTGCAATCACATCATCAATCAAAGCACAGAGTGGTTCGATCCTGAAAAGGTTAATCAAGGAGACTTTATTTATCTCAATTTGTGGTATTTGGATTGGTTTGTGCAAGAAGTTCATGATCGGATTCATGTTCCCTATATTTTAGTTTCGGGGGATATTGGAGGGTGGTTTCCAGAACCAAAACATTCGAAAATCCTCTACGATCCAAAGCTTGCTGCATGGTTTTGCAGGAATATGGTGTTTAGCCATCATCCCAAGCTGTTTCAATTGCCTATGGGCCAAGACCTAACGCTTTTCACTTATCACAGGGCGGCATACGATACGTTGATTTCAGCTGTCGTCCATAAGGACTCGGTTGAAAAAAAGCACCTTCTTTATATGTGTTTCTTGCCAAGAGCTCATGGGGACCGGGATAAAATCGCCAATATGTTTCTTCAAGAGCCCTATTGTTATTCTATCAATCGGCCTCTTGAAAATTTAGATCTTTGGAATCAGTTATATCGGCCTATGTCCGTGTTTTACAATGATTTAGCGGCTTCATATTTTGCTTTATCTCCTTTAGGGCTTGAGACCGATTCGGTCAGAACTTGGGAGGCGCTTGTTCTTGGATGCATTCCAATTGTCGAGCATACGTTTCTCGATTCGCAATATGAGGGACTGCCTGTTGTGATTGTGGAAGATTGGAAGGAGATCAATGAACGCTTTCTTCGAAAAAAATACGAAGAATTGAAAACTCTCAAAGTGGACAAGGCCTATTTTGATTATTGGCGCGATCAAATGCTTGGAGTGCAGAAAAAAGTGCAGGGAGGAGATTTGCAATTTGCCGCATGGGATGCTTCCAGGTGGAAAATAGAGGAATTAAATGACCTGCAGGAGATCGTCCTCAAATGTCCCAGTTTGAAATATGTTGGTTTTCTTTCCATGATGCGTCCGCTGGAGCTGGCTGAGGCTCTCCCATGGATGCAAATCGATCTTTATGATTATTGGCTGAATCGAGATCTTTTTGACCGTTTGCGGCCGCCTCCTAATTTGCGTTTCAAACCTTCTCCAATTTCCGAAATATCAACCTCCTGCTTTCTTGATTTAACTTATTATAGAACTTCTCTGTACATCAATTTTAACACCTCGGTCGTTGAGGATGGCAATTTCCGGCATAGCTTAAAAAGGGATCTGCATAGGCTGATGGGTCAGCTTCAAGAAGGGGCGCTTCTTTGCGGCAACTGTGCTGAAGACCCTTATGTGAAAAAAGTTCTCGAAGCATTTGAAGAGGAAGTCCAGATGGATATCGCGAAGAAAGGCTCATTTTGGGTAATTACAAAAGAAAGGAAAAAAAAGCCGTTTCAAACGCTTTTTCCATTTACTTATCCAAAAGACTTGCTTCCCCATAGACCGGCGGCGTTTGCCTATCAAGAACCCCTTGAAAATTTGATTCGTCGTGTTGGCGCGAAGATTGTTGTGGCTATCGGGACATCGGCCTGCGATTTAGCCAAATTTCTGCCCGATGAGGGATTGGTTTTTGCTGCAGGGCCTCAATGTGATCATCAATTTTTATCCAATGTCGTACATGAACACCTGACTCATAAAATCATCCCAATCCAGATGGATCCGTTGGCTGCATCTCGGAAATTTCTCCATCTGAATTGTCCGGTCGATTTAGTTTTTTTGGAATCTTGCAAAGAACAAGACCTTCAAGCTTGGTATTCTGTAATTAAAGATCATGGAATTCTTTGCGGCGGGTCATGGAACACCCATGAAGTGCGCTCAGCTGTTACGCAATTTGCCAAAGAGAGAAATCTCTTTTTGACGGCAGATGGAGATTTCTGGATGTATTTCTTGGGTTTTTAATTGCGATATAATAAACTGGGTGAGTTATGAAATTGAGCCAAAATAAAAAATTCTCTTTTAAAGACTTTGCTGAAAGCTTTGTTAGATCGGTTTTGATCGCGCTTGCTATTGCTGCCGTATGGCGTTTTGCTGCATATTTTTTGGACTTTTCTATTCAAAACTACTCAGTTTGGATGGGAGTTACGATTGGGGGCGTTATTGGCGCTTTCAACTTGTGGTTCGAAAAAAAGAAAGAAGTCCGGAATGAGCAATAGCTCTTAGTCAGGCGCTTTCAGGTAAAAAATCACGAAGGGGTGATGGTCTAGATATTCTTTGCCTAAAGAAGTTAAGGACCATTCCTCTTCGCTGTTGAAGCGCGGGCGGGCAATTCGCTCCACAACAAGTCCTGCATCATTGAATGCTTGCAAATACTCCGCTTCGCCATGATAGCGGTTGGGAACCGTTAGCCCAGGTAATTTTCTCCAAATCTCTTCACCAGGAATCAACTTGCTTTCATCGGTAATTAGGACGAGTCTCCTATTGCGAATAGCGAAAGTGGCCCGGTATACCTCTTTCAACTGATTGAGATGAGAAACAATTTCGGAAGGACTTGGATTTTCAGGCAGGGAAGATAAGATTTGTTCGATATGCAAGATGTAGGAAGAACCGTTTCCAAAAACTGTGCCAAACGAGGCTGGGGCTGTTAAAATGGCTTTTCCATTCGGTTTTAGCGTGCGGCCCATTTCTGCCACGTGCGGCCCTAGCCCAACCGATTTGCCTTCAAATTCGGCGTTTGAAGGGAGATTGCAGCCTACATTGATGCTCAAAGCAAGATCAAAAGATTGGCTTGAATAAGGTAAATTAGCGACATCCCCTATCAGAAAGGTAATTCGTTCTTCTATTTTGGCATCTTTGGCAGCTGCAATGGCCAGATCAATCATCTTTTGCTGGATGTCGATAGCAAAGACTGAGGCCCCATTTTGGGCCGCGAAAATAGCCCAAGGTCCGGCTCCGCATCCAGCATCTAAAACAGTTAGGTTTTCCAAGTTCAAAAGATAGGGGATGAAATAGGGATCGAGAAAGAGGGCTCCATCTGGTCCATGCCGATTTTGGGCGTAGGCCTTGGCTCCTTCTTGGCCAAATTGGGTTCCGCTTTCTGTGTGCTCTTGAGCCGTTAGGCACACGATCGCAAAAAAAATTAAGAGCGATTTAAGCATGCGGTAACACCTATTTTAGGAACGCAGTCAGTTTTAAGAATTGATGCGACCTTTAGAGCAACTTGGTAAGCGTCTTCTGGATCATCGCTGCCGCAATAGCCTGGGATCACAGTAACGTCATCCGATTTAATCAGCGCGGGATGCCAACCAGATTCTTGCATCCACAATGTGACGAGCGGTCTGTCTAAATATAACAGCCTTTCCTTGAAAGGAATTTTTTGCTGTTCTGCAAAGGCCCTAGCTGTGGCTATCGCAACTCTTATGTCAGTCTCCGGATGCTTAGAAACAAAAGCTCTATATTTTGGTGTTGAATGTACTGCTGCAAAATGGCCGCCTATTCGAAGCACTCCGACAAATAAAGTAGATTCCATATGGGCGAATATTTTAATCCAGGAGCTTAAATTAGATCAACTTACCGGAAAAAATTAATAAGAAGCTATCGCGCCAAAGTGGAATTTGCCAGAGCTTGTTCCAATGATGTGATCTTTGTGCAGCTTGAAGCCCCAATCGGCGCGCAAGGTTAGGTAGTGGCTCCACACATAGCGGGCGCCAGGGCCGATACTGAGAAGATAATCGTCTTTTTTCTCATCGGATAGGGAATTGTAGTTCCATCCCCGGCCGAAATCGATAAAGCCAAGGAAGGTAAAGGCGTCGGGTTTACAGCGAATGAAACTAAAGAACGGGAAGCGCAGCTCCATAGAAGCCAGCAAGGCATAATCGCCGTCAAAATCCCTCTCGTCGTAGCCCCGGACAGTGTTGTAGCCGCCGATCCCAAATTGTTCGCTCGGAAGAAGCAGGCTGCTAGCCAATTGACCTTGGCCAACAAGAGCTAAAGAAAAGCCGTGGCTCAGGGTCATCGTATCGCTTAAGAATAAACGGCTGTAGATGTAGTGGTTTTTAGCTCCTCTTCGCAAATTGTTGAAGTCGCCATTAGAGCCGTGCCCAAAGAACTTCCCTGGCGAGCCGTAAATATTGCCAGTAAAATTGATCTTATGGCGCGCCGTCTCAAAGCCATAGTTGCATCCAAGGACCCATTGAAAAAGGCTGAGTGATTTATACACGACTGGGAATTCGTTATTTCCGATATATTCGAGATTGTTATTCATGTACTTGTAGTCGAATCCAAAGACCACTTCGCGCAATTTGGAAATCCACGTTTCTCCCCAAGGAATTTGGTAGCGGAAAGAAAATTGGCCGGAAAAACCGTCGCTTTTAAAATGTCCAATCGGGGGTTTTACTTCAGTGCTAAGCTCCGAAAAATCGGGATGCACGAAAGAAAATCCTCCAAAAAGCACTGCAGTGTGATGGATGGGGAGAGGCGCAGAATAGTGGAACGTGCTCGATTGGAATTCGTGAGGATTTTGAGAGCCTGTAAATTGGTAGGAGAAAGTGTGGTCGAGACCAAAAACATTGCCCCAATTCAAGCCTGCAAACCAGCGGACCTGGCCTGTGAAGCGGTTTCCTGTGTTGTCGGTGCCGGCATAAAAGCGCCAGGCGAGCCGGTCTTGCGTAATCAGCTCGATATCGGTGGTATTTTCTTCTTTGCCCGGAGCTAAAAGGACATCGGTTCTGCGGAATAGGTTTTGATTCATGAACGCGACATCGGAAAGAAGAATGTCCGAACGGATCGGATCGCCCTTTTTTAGTTCTATATAACGTTTCAATTGGCCATTTCTGAAATGTTTATTGCCTTTGCAGATCACATCGCCCAATTTCCCTTCGATGAGGATGAAGTGCACAATGCCATTCGACACTTCTTGTTCTGGAATTTCGATGGTGACAACGGGGCGGAAGTGCTCATTGTAGTAGAGGATGATTTTTTTCTTCATGTCTAAAAGGGTCTCGGATGAGATTGGCTTTCCGATATACGAGGCAAGTTCTTCTCTCAAAAGTTCAATGCCGCCAGGAACGTCGATTCCAACAGCTTCAATTCCCTCTCCTTTAGCTTGATGAAGGTCATGATCGGATCCAACAAGAAGGATCCCTTGAATTTCCTTGCCCGAAAGCGTTATGGCAAACATGAAAAAGAGCATCAGGAAGCGATTCATAGCAAGTTCCTCATTTTCCCGTTGAGTTCGCGAGTCGTTTTCTTCAATAGGCCGTGGTTTTGTTTTCCGACAACCTCAAAACTAGAAACCGTTTTTGGTTTTTGAACGGCCTTGTAAGCCGACTCATCATAGGAAATCCAGAAGGGCAGATGGAAGAATTCAAGCAGATCGAAATCAAAGAGATTCTGCAAGTATTCATACATAGCCGTATTGAAGTCTATCAGCATGCGGCTCGGGAAGTGTAGGTTTTTGTAAAAAACTGTGTATGGGAATCCGCCAAAGGCAAATGGAAAATAAGCGTCCCATTGCTCCAATGAGGTGTTCACGAATTCAGTTCCTGGAACAAATGGAGTCCCCCGCAAAAGCCCCAAGATCGTATTTTGAGATTGGGTGGCCGTGTAAATTCTAAGAGGCCCGCCAATCACAAAGTTGGTGAAGACGGCAGCTGATGGCCCTAAATAAAATCTTCCAGAACCGATATTCGGCGGCGATGGGTTGTTGTTATCCACAATCAGATTCAGTCCATCGGAGCTGTTGGTTGTGATGAGCGCGTTTGCTGTGAGAAATAGATCCTTCCCTGCAGCAACTACTGTTCCTCCGAGAAGACCAGCATGAAGCACTTGCACATCGTGATCCAAGAAGATCGATCCCCCAGATTGCACGAGAAGATCGCCATTCGTCGTTGCCAAGGTGGCGAGAGCAGCGTTGGAAAACCCTGTGGCGTTAATATTTCCTCCTGCAAAGACGGAAAGACTCGAGGTCCCTGTGATATTGACAGCCCCCAAATTGCCGGCAAAGATCTGCATGTTCCCTCTAGCGCTCACATACAAATCTGCGGCAGAAGAAAGAATTGCGTTCGAAGGAACCGCTGATCCAGTTCCGCCTAAAATGAACATATTCCCCCAAGCAATAGCAGAAACATCGTCAGCGGAAGAGAGGATTTCTGCATTCCCATTATCGGCAGAGCTGGCTTGAACGAGGAAATTTTTACTAGCAAAAATGGAAATCGCATTGCTAGTCGTAATTTGGGCAAAACCGCCTCCTGCAGGGATCGGGGTTAGCTGGGATCCAATCAATTGAAAATCTCTGCCGGCTCGAATTCCAATCAGTCCGCTTCCAGAAATGATTTCAGAAGGCGAGGCAATCATACCGGCCGTTGTGCCTGCTCGAACAGTTACATCCCGGACAGCTTCAATGAAGGCTGAGCCGCTTGCGAGATCTATAGCCGAGAGCGCCTGCGGGACAAAAGCTGTATTCGCTGTTGGATTGCCGACATTCACGTCGCGGCCGGCGTAGACAACCATATTGCCAGACGCGGTGCATTGGACATGTTCAAAAATATTCACATCCCGGTCTGCATCAAAAGTGAGAGTGGTTCCTGTTGCCCAAGTGAAGCCAGCAAGTACTGTGATATCGCCAGAGCCAAATGATCCAGCATGCGTAGAAATGGTGACGTTGCCAGATGTGAGGCCTGCAACTAAATCGGCCACAGCCAAATCTCCTGGAGCCACTGGCGGGTCATAAACGCCGGGTGAAGTGGGAAATGCTGGAGAGCTGGTGACGAATGTGTTGATCGTCACATCGCCTGGGTCGAGAAGTAGGGTGCCGCCCTCAAGGTCGACAGAGCCTCGGTATTCCAGATATTTTGGGCTCGATACTTCGATGAATCCGCCCGGCGCACGGATGTGTCCATGGAAGAGCGTTGCATCTTCTCCCCAAAGAACCGCTTCATTTGCTTCGATTTGCACATTTGGGCCGATAGCTGTTTGTTTGGTTTGTGTATCGCCGATGCGCACTTGGCTGCTATCGATGCGCGCTTCGTCGGTGACTAATAGATATTCACCCAGAAGTGAGACTTTTTCTGCTTTGAGGCTGCCTCGCACATCCAATTTATCGGCGACAAGGAATACTCTGCCGCCCTCTTCTTTTGTTCCAAGCGCATCGATGCGCCCTTTATGCTGAATCACTGAAGCAAAGGGATTTTCTCCGGCAGCAGCTGCGGTAAAGGTGGGCATTTCGCCATTCAGCAGCTTTTCTGCGGGGAAATTGAAGGTAAGGGCCATGAAATTCGCTGTTTTAACAACTGCATTGTCTCCGACTAGAACGCCGTTTGGATTCATGAGAAATACGGAACCGTTTGCTTCCAGCATTCCCATCAGCGCGCTCGGATTGCCGCTTAAAACCTGATTGACGACAGCCGAGTTGCTATTCGGCTGGATGAAACGGGTGATCTCTTTTTCACCAATAGAAAAATCGGACCAGTTGATCACCACATGATCGCTCGTTGTGATCTCTAAAAGATCGAGAGAGGGCTGATGGAACTTTGCTTCGCCTAGGATAACAGCGGGGTCGGTAGGATTCGCACATAGTTTAAGGAATAAACAGGTGAGGAGAGCTCTTTTCATCGTCTGCCTCCTTTATTTGGGATCCAGAGCATTATATCTTCTCGACGTTTTGCGATAAGCTGATCGGCTAAATCATCGAGGAAATAGACGTAGCTTACCAGGTTCAAGTAAGGGGAGTATACACCCGCTACGAAGAATACAGTAATAGAGGGAATTGTTGTGAAAGTGGTGGGCGATCCTGCACTTATATTGAGGTTGCCCGATGCAACAGTGCCTTCTTTAGGCAAAGCAAAGAGGAAGTTCAAGAGCACTAGAAGCAACGTTCCGATACTGATTTTAAGTTTCATGTTCATCAGAAGAAATCAATGCTCGCTTTAAAATAGTAAAAGGGGTTTGAAGTTTCAAATGTATGGGTTAAGGGGAATCCAATATCAAAAGTGAGGTTGATATGCCAGGGGCCGAAAATGCGGACGCCCGGGCCTGTTCCCGTCAAATAAATCCGCCTGTTCTGATCTTCGCCGCCGCCATTGAGGAAAACTCCGCCGTGATCGAAAAAGGCGACAAACTGAATGAATTCATCCCAAGTTTTGTGCAATTTTGGATGGACGCATTTACCAGATAGACCGGGAATCGGGAGCCGGAACTCGCCGCTGACGCAATATCCATGGTCGCCTAAAGCTGCAGCCAGCTGATAGCCGCGCACCGTATCGAATCCCCCAATATACATCTGTTCACCCAGGGGCAATTTATAGAGGGAAAGCTGTCCTGAGAAGTTGAAGAGGAAATAATAATTGCCGCCGAGCTGCTGGATCCGTTTGACATCAAGATTGAAGTGGGTGAAACGTCCGCCGGCGCCTTCGCGGCTGCACATCGGATCGATTGCTTTGGATCCGCCCAAAAATTGGGGAACGCCCACATAGGTTCGGAAACTGCCTACATTGCGTCCATAGAAGGTGTCGGAATAATCGAGAGAAATGCCTGCGCCGAAAATGCGGAGCCTATCCACAGAGGAAGTCGCTCCCAAAACAAGGTTGATTAAATTCTTATAGTCGAACATGGCAAATACATCCATGTCGTATTGCTTTTTGCGTATGATCGCATGGGTCAGTTTCAACTCAGCCACATGGGCATTTCCTTTGAGGTCAAGATCGCGCTGCTGACCGATGTTGAAATAAGAGAAGAGATATGAGGCTTCTAAGTGGGTTCCGCGGGCATTAAGCGGAATATCGTAGACGAAATCGGTAAAGGTCAAATCGCCAGGTGGAAATCCAATTACTTGGGCAACTGTGAAAAAATCGCCGTATGCAAAAAGGTTGCCGCAATCAAATCGGGCGCCTGTTCGCGAATCGGTTGTGATCTTGGACCCATAGTTGTTGTAGTCCCAGTAAAGATGCATCGGTCTGCTGTCGACTGCGCGTAAGATGATGTCGGCTTTTCCCCACTCTTTCCCTTTTTTGAAAATCAAGGCGACATTGAGATCCCAATACTCATTGATGAGCAAGAGCGCACGCATCATTTCATCGTATTGGATGGCCTTATCTTGGAAATCGAGGAAGTATTTTCCGATGAATCCGCTGCTATAATAACAATTTCCTTCGACTTTGATATTGCCAAGCCTTCCTTCGATGATCTCTATCTTTAATGTCTTGTTCGAAATGGTCTGTTCCGGAGGAAAAGCTCGGGCAAGAAAATACCCATTTTTCAAGTAAAGGCTTTGAACGCAGGCGCATATTTCTTTGACATCGCTCATGGTAATGGGTTTGCCCATGAAGCACGCAACGCATTCTTGCAGCTTGGAAGAAGAAATGGCATCGTTGCCGATGAATTCAATTTGATTGATTTCAACGCTCTTGCCTTTGGGAAGGTCTAACTTTTGCTCGGGTACATCGATTTCCATGAGAGGAATATCGCGTTCAGGAGGGATCTCCCTTGCTTCGTATTCACGTTCGAGTTCCCGCTCAATAATCCCTGCGGAAGAAGATGGCGGTCCTACAAAAATTGCGAATGCAGGAGAGGCTGCAGCCAAGCAAAAGAGGATACAAAAAAAATACTTCACGGCTTGCTTAAGATTAGAAGGCGAAAAAATATTTAGCTATTTTTTTTTATTTGGCGACGAGTCCTGATATCAAGGATATGATGAATAATACCAGGAAAACAAAAAAGAGTATTTTTGCAATTTTGGTCGCTGCACTTTCTATGCCTTTAAATCCAAAAATTGCAGCAATGATGGCGATAATGAAAAAAATTAATGCCCAGCGCAGCATGGGAAGCTCCTATTTTTGAGTCCTAAAAATCCCATAAATCATACTTCGGGTTTGATAGGCAAACAAAATCCGAAAGATAGTTTTTGCAAAAATCCGGTCGGCCGGTTTCCTTTTGAATAAAAAGTCTCGAAATTCTCTGTTCTTAAGCTCTTTAATAAGTCTCAGCGCGCAAATCGACCACGTTTTTTTCACCTGCGAGGTGAGATCTTCGTATTCGACATTTTTAAAACCCGCCTGCATCATCATCTGCGTGTAATCGCTGACGCTGCCAAGGCTCGGAAGCCGTCCTTCGCGGCAAATCGGTTCAAGCAGATGCCGCACTTCCCAAGGGCTAGGATTTTCTTTCGAAAGCCAAGCGCAAATCACAAGTTTCCCGTTCGGTTTTAACACTCGATGGGCCTCTTGAAAGAATTTTGGTTTGTCGACCATGTGCTCGGAGCTTTCTACGGAAATAGCGAGATCAAAATGATTTGCAGGCAAAGAATTTTGCAGCCAATCGCAAAGAATATAACGAGTATGCGGATCGAGCTGTCTTGCGTATTCAAGCTGCTTTTCAGAAAGAGAAAAACCGGTGACATTCGCTCCCCATTTTTGATGGAGAAACCTGGCTGTGCCGCCATAGCCGCAGCCGATGTCGCAAACGGACTGGCCTTTTTTGATCGCCCCTCTTTCAGCAATCAGTTCAATCAGTTGAATGACCGCTTTTTCTGGCGATTCTTTGCCTGTAAGCCAAAGACCATGATGGACATGGTCTCCCCAAAGTTTGCGGTACCACGAGTCGAGCGAATCGTAGTGTTTTGCTACTGCCTCAGCATCTTGAAGAGTGTCGGGATAAATCATATTAATTGGGATATGCCTGAAGCTTGGCATATTTGGCAACGAGAGTTCGATTTGTGCCTGCATCAGGGAAATGAACCTCGTAGGTCATGCCAAAAGATCCTTCATAAGCTTTTTGCACTGTGCCGACGCCAAATTCTTTATGTATCACCTGATCGCCCGGAGCAAATCCAGCGGGCGGCTCTTCAGCCGGCGCATCCAAATGCAAAGTGGGCTGGGATAGATTATCGAGAAACTGCGCTGGGATTTCTTTCAAAAAGCGCGACGGACGCATAAAACGGGCCGTTCCCCACATGTAGCGATATGTCGTGGAGCAAAGATAGAGCTTTCTTTTCGCACGGGTCATCCCCACATAGCAAAGACGGCGCTCTTCTTCGATCGCTTTCGGATCATCTTTGGTGTTCACATGAGGAAAGAGATCTTCTTCGAGGCCCACCAAAAAGACCACGTCGAACTCGAGTCCTTTGCTATTGTGCAGCGTCATCAATTTGACAGATGGAGCAAAATTGTTTTCTTCCACATTCGAGCGCAAAGATAGCTCTTCCAAAAATTTGGTCAAACTCGGGTTTTCCGCCTCTTGTTCCCACTCGGCCGCTTTCCCGATAAGTTCATCGACGTTCTCTTTCCGGTCTTGCGCTGTTTCAGGATCTTCATCCAAAAAGGCCATGTATCGCGTGGCAGCGACCACTTCGCTGATCAACTCATGCAGGCTTAAGCTCGGTCTTTTGGCTCTCAGTTCATGGATGGTTCTGACATAGCTTTTTAAACCGTCCCGTTGTTTAGGGCCCAGCTTGAATTGATCAATCGCCTCTTCGCAAAAAGCAAAAATTGGAATGTTTCTAGCGGCCGCCGCTTCAACCATTTTTTCGATTGTGGATGTTCCGAGGCCGCGGCGAGGCTGGTTGATCGTGCGCAAAAAGGAGATCAGATCGGCATTCGAAACAATCATTTTCAAATAGGCGAGGATATCTTTGATCTCCCGCCTTTGATAGAACGAAAGGCCGCCGATGATCTGATAAGCAATTCCTCTGGAAAGAAGCGCATCTTCAAAATTGCGCGACTGAGCATTCGTTCGATAAAAAATGGCCATCTCATTGAGCTGATAATCGAGCCCATCTTTCACGATGCGGTTCGCAACGAATTCGGCTTCCTGCTTTTCATTCTGGGCAACGTAGACGCCGATTTTGGCCCCTTCGCCAAGCGCGCTCCAAAGCTTTTTGTCGTATCGGTCGCCATTGTGCTGGATTAGGGCGTTGGCTCCCTTCAATATGATGTTGGTGCTACGGTAGTTTTGATCGAGAGTGACCACTTTCGCCCCAGGGAAATCTTCTTCAAAATTCAAAATGTTCTGATATTTGGCCCCTCTCCAAGAATAGATCGATTGGTCGGGGTCTCCCACTGCAAAGATGTTTTTGTGCTCATCGACTAAGATCTTCGCAATCGTATATTGGGCAGAATTGGTGTCTTGATATTCATCGATCAATACGAATTGCCATTTTTTTTGATAAAAACTGCGAACATCCGAATGCTCTTGAAGCAGTTTTACCGTTAAATAGAGCAGATCATCGAAATCGAGCGCATTGCACTCGCGTAATTTTCTTTGATACAGCTGATACACTTCGGCAAATTCTTTGTCCGCTTCATCGGGACTCACCAAATCGTTCTTCGCAGTCGAAATGGCGTGTCTGACCGTGCGCATATAACCTTTGTCTTCGGCAATTTGGAGCTGATCCAAACAACCTTTGAGCAGTTTCTCGCTATCCTCTTCGTCATAGATTGTAAAATCATTTGAATAGCCTAAAAAACTGATCGATTCACGCAAAATCCGGGCCCCCAAGCTGTGGAATGTGCAGGCAAGCACTTGGGCATTTTTCAATGTCCGGATGCGGCTTCGCATCTCATCTGCAGCCTTGTTCGTGAAAGTGACGGCCAAAATATCGGAAGGAAGAACTCCTAAGTCGAGCAGTTTAGCAATTCGATGGGTTACGACACGGGTTTTGCCAGAACCTGCCCCTGCAAGGACCAAAAGGGGACCTTCTACGTGTTGTACAGCAATTTCTTGTTGAGGATTGAGTTGAGCTAACATAAGTGTATTATGGTACTCAAAGTGAGAATATTGTAAAATCGGAACATGACTGAAAGAGCTATAATCATCATTCCAGCCCGCATGGCTTCAACGCGCTTTCCCGATAAGCCCCTTGCGTTGATTGCTGGAAAGAACATGATTGAACGGGTGTGGTCGATTGCTAAAGCGGTTCCAGGAGCCAGCGATGTTTGGATTGCAACCGATGATCCTGGACTAGCATCCTTTGCAAAGCAATTTGGCGCGAATGTTCTGATGACCAGCCCCTCTTGCCCAACGGGGACTGACCGAGTAGCGGAAGCGGCCCGGAAATTAGATGGAAATACAATTTTTTTTAGTTTGCAGGGCGATGCTGTTTTAACCCCGCCTTGGGTCATTGATGAAGTCCTTAAAACGATGCTCCATGATCCAAGCATTCAGATGGCTACTCCCGCGGTTAGGCTGAAAGGGCAGGCTCTGCACGATTTCATACAGTCAAAAAAGGGGGGCAGTTCGAGCGGAACAACTGTTGTTTTTGATCAAAAGGGGAACGCGCTTTATTTTTCCAAAGCTCTCATTCCTTATGACCGCAATGAACTCAATCCTGAAAGGCCGATTTACCGCCATATTGGTTTGTATGCCTACCGAATGGATACTCTGCAAAGACTAAGCGCCCTTCCTGAAGGGCCTCTTGAAAAATCGGAAAAACTCGAACAGCTTAGAGCTCTTGAAAATGGAATCCCGATTCGGGTGGTAGAAGTGGATTACCGAGGCAGAACGCATGGATCGGTGGACCGGCCAGAAGATGTTTCTATCGTTGAAGCGATCATCGCGAGGGAAGGAGAACTTTTGTGACCCGGCTGATTTTGATGCGCCATGGCAACACATTTGAAGAAGGGCAAACGCCCGTTCAGGTTGGAGCGCGTACCGATTTGCCTTTGACCGCGTTTGGCCGAAGTCAAGCGGAACGGATGGCTCAATATTTGATGGCGAAAGGGATTGTTCCTAAAGCAATTTTTGCTGGCGGATTGAAACGGCAGACTGAATCGGCAAGCATCATCGGTAAATTCTTTGGATTGAATTTTGAAAATACTTCTGCGCTCACCGAGATCGATTATGGTCTATGGGAAGGTCTAACTGCAGAAGAAATTGATTCCAAATGGCCTAAAGAACATGCTGAATGGTCTCGTGAAGCCAAATGGCAATCGCATATTTTCCATGGCAGTGCTCAAGGACATCAACGAAACTTGAAAAATTGGATCGAAATGATCCAGAAAGCATATCCAAATGAAACTGTTTTAGGCGTAACGAGCAATGGGCTATTGCGCTTTTTTCGAAATGAAAAAGTCAAAACAGGTCATTTTTGCGAATTTCAAGGGACAGAGATTGTCCTTTGGAATCAGAACCCTTCTAATAAATGAAGGATTAGATTAAAAAATCTGGATATGACTGAAACGAAATGGCTCAGGCTTTTGGCCATCATTCCTTCTTCCATGATGCTTTTCATGGATCAGTCGATTCTGCCTGTTGCCTTGCCAGTGATTAAGAATGAATTCGGCGCGTCGGACGCTTCCTCGCAGTGGAGTGTCAATGCCTATTTGCTTGCATGGACGGTGTTTGTCATCATCGGCGGCAAAGTAGGCGATCGAATCGGCCATCGGACCAGCTACCTTTGGGGAATGATCTTTTTTGCACTCTTTTCAGCTCTTTGCGGCATAAGTCCTAATGTTGGCTTTTTAGTTGTCGCTAGGGCATTGCAAGGTGTTGCGGGCGCTTTCATGGGCCCATCGCAAACGGCTCTGATTGCATCTTGCTTCCCAGCCCATGCGAGGGGCAGAGCGACAGGTATCATTGTGAGCATGGGATCGATCTTTTTAGTATTAGGCCCGATGGTTGGAGGATTTTTAACCGATTTTCTATCCTGGCGCTGGATTTTCTGGATCAATTTGCCGATCGCTTTGATTGGAATTTTTCTTATTTTGTCTTTGCTCCCAAAAATAGATGGCAAAGAAGAAAAAATCGATCTTTGGGGATTTTTGTTTTTCGCAGGTTTTGCGATGTTTTCAACGCTATTTTTCATGCAAGGAGCAAACTGGGGATGGAGCAGTTTGCAAATCATCCTTGCAGCAGTCGTTGCGATCGTTGCTCTCCTCTTTCTTTTCATACGAGAAAAGAAAACGACCCACCCTTTTTTGGAGATCCATCTTTTTAAACGGCCCCTTTTTACCTCGATCAATATCAGCATTTCGATTTCCCAATTCGTTCTGATGATCACTGTATTTAGGACCATTTACACCGAGACTATTCTTGGGTATTCACCGACGGAAGCTGGGCTAATTACTTCGGTTTCTTGCCTGCCGGTGCTGTTTTTCTCGTACATTGGCGGTTTTCTTTCTGACAAAGCGAGCCCTAAAGTCCCGATTGCACTTGGCTATCTTTGCATCATTTTCTCTTTTTTCTGGCTTGGATTGATGCCTACCCCATCGCTTGCATTCTATTTTCCGCCTCTTCTTTTGTTCGGCATAGGACTGCCTTTGATTTTTACGCCTTCCTATTCGATGGCAATGAGCGATCTTCCCAAAGAAAAACTAGGCATTGGATTTGCCATGGTGAGCATGCTGAGAATGTATGCGGGAACGATGGGCCTTGCCCTCATTTTCGCTTTCACTCAATATAAACAAAACACCTATGCGCCGAAAGTAGGCGGTCGAATCGCTGAAATCATCAGTTTTTCTTCCGTTCACTATGCTTTGGGAATCTTAATGATCTTCGCATTCATTGCCGCGATCATTTTCCATCGGAGGAAGTCGGCCCACCATTTGCCCGATGCTCCGGCCGACGGATGGGACTAAGGGAAACGCAAAACGCAGAATGCAAAATGCAAAACTTCGGGCTAAAAACGCTTTAATCTCAGAGCATTTAAAACGACAGAGAGCGAACTGAGAGTCATCGCAAGGCTTGCGATGAATGGGGAGAGGAAGCCAAAACTTGCAATCGGAACTGCAAGCGCATTGTAGAGAAAGGCGAGAAGAAGGTTTTGCCGGATATTTTTTACTGTTTTGCGGCTTAAATGAATCGCTGTTGCAATTCCGCGCAAATCCCCTTTGATGAGCGTCACATCAGAAGTTGCAATCGCCACATCGGTGCCTGTGCCCATCGCGATGCCCACATCGGCGGCAGCGAGGGCTGGCGCATCATTGATCCCATCGCCAGCCATTGCCACAGATTTGTACCGTTTTACAAGGTTTTGCTTTTCTTCTGGCAGCACTTCTGCCTCAAAATGAGAAAGGCCGAGAGCGTTGGCAACGGATTTTGCTGCGAGCGGATGATCCCCAGTCACCATGATGAGATCGATACCATATCTCTTCAATTGATCTATCGCTTCCGCTGTGGTCGATTTAATCTGGTCTGATAAGGCAAAAAGAGCGAGCGGTTTTTGCTCTAAATAGAGAGAGAGGAGCGTTTTGCCCTCTTGCCGAAAAGGAAAGGTCTCGGGAAGATCTGGCGCTTTTTCAACTGACAGCTGTTGGCCTTGTATTTTTCCATAAACTCCTCGGCCCGCCACAGTTTTGAAATCTTCGACTGGCAAAAGAGGAAGGGCATTTTCCTTTACGATTGCTTTGGCTAAAGGATGCTCGCTGCCCACTTCAAGACTTGCTGCAAGCTGAAGAAGTTCTTGTTCTGGCCGTGCGACAAGAGGAACTGTTTTTTCGAGCGCAATTTTCCCTTCCGTGAGAGTCCCCGTTTTGTCGATGAGAAGAGTTTTGATGGAGGCCAGTTTTTCGATCGCGGCTGCGTTTTTGAAAAGAATGCCATGCAATGCGCCAAGTCCCACTCCGACTCGAATGGACAGAGGCGTTGCGAGGCCGAGCGCGCAAGGACAGGCGATGATGATTACGGACACAGCGTAGATTAAACCCTCTTTCCAGGATGCGATTGCCGTCCATCCAAGAAATGTAGCAATCGCGATCACGATTACGATTGGAACAAACCATTGTGAAACAAGATCGGCAAGCCGCTGAATTGGGGCTTTCGACATCTGGGCTTCGGAGACTTGCGCAATGATGCGGGAAAGCATTGTATCTTCGCCCACAGCTTCTGCTGTATAGACAAAGCTTCCCGATAAATTGATCGATCCTCCGATTACTAGGTCTCGTGCAGCTTTATCTACAGGCATCGATTCCCCTGTCATCATCGATTCATCGACAGAGCCAGATCCTGTTAAAATCGTTCCATCCACAGGAATCTTTTCGCCGGGTCTAACGCGAAGCCGGTCTCCCTTTTTCACGTTTTCCAGAGCGATTGTTTCTCCCGATTCGAGAGTAGCAGTGGCTGGGGCAAGCTGGAGAAGAGCTCTGATGGCGCCTCCTGTTTTTTGGCGTGCCTTTAGCTCGAGAAGCTGGCCGAGAAGGACAAGAGTGGTGATGGCTGCTGCTGCTTCAAAATAAGGTTCATGGGTCAAAAGACTAAAAAAATAGGCTGCCAAAACACCGATCGTAATGAGGGTGAACATATTGATTTGGCGCGTAATAATCCCTTTTCGAAAAAGGGGAAAACCGCCCCAAAAGACAACTGGAGTCGCTAAAAATACTGGATAGAACCCGAAAAGGATGGGAATGGTGAGTATGAGGCAAACCCAAAATCGGATTTGGAAGCTCTTCAGTTCAGGATCGCGATCGCCGGCGAGAATGGGTTCTAACGCCATACCGCAATAAGGGCAGGAACCAGGCTTGTTTTGCCTTACCTGCGGATGCATTGGGCACGTGTAGATTTTTTCCATTATAAAATGGGTTTTCTGAGTTCGCCTTCTCGAAGTCCCAAGTTGCCATAGCGGTGATAGTCGATGCTGATCGAAACTTCGCGAAGATAGTGGAGAAGTTCAAGGCGCCCATTTGTCATCACAGGATCATCTGCGATGTAAACTGCAGATTCTGCTGCGGCTTTAAAAAGAGCAGGGCTTGCGGGCTCAATAACCCGAACTCTGTTGATTGAACCATTTCTCACTCTTTCTAGGAAAACTTCTTCTGTTTCTTCAATGACTGAGAGAGTGGAAAGTTGGTTGAGCCAATCGAATTTAGAATTGAGATGCAGGCTCACTTCCATTTTTGCGCCGCAGGTAAGAGCGGCTGCGCAAACTCTCAAAATATCGATCGCATTCGCATGATCGCCTACCCGGAAGACGATGTTTTTTCTTGGGATATAACGGAAAAAGTTGTCTTGGCCGACGATTTTGGATGGATCGCGGTCTTGCTTCATTCTTCTCCACCAATAAGCATAGTTGGCGCAGCTTGCTGTCCAAGTGCCGAGCTGCTCTGCCGTCAGCTCCATATGATCTAAGAAAGTGGTTAAATTATTGACTGCATCGTTGACCGGATATTTTTCTTGAGGCAGGCCTACTTGAGTCGCAATCATAAATTCGCGAGGATAATTCGGCCCGCCCGCTTTCGCGCCATTGCCGATACTGGAAGCTTTGCAGCCGCCAAAAGGCTGGCGCCGCACAATCGCCCCCGTTATTCCTCGATTGATATAGAGGTTGCCCGCTTCGATCTCTTCCATCCATTTGGTTTGTTCCCGATCATCAAGACTGTGTAGGCCGGAAGTCAAACCGTAAGGAACCATATTCGCAAGTTCTATCGCGTGCGCGAGATTATTGGCTCGCATTAAGCCTAGAACTGGACCGAAAAGCTCAGTCATGTGCGTAAAACCGCCAGGACGGACATGCAGCTTGATGCCAGGACTCCAAAGGCAAGAATTATGCGGATCTTGCTTTGGCTCAAGCAGCCACTCTTCTCCCTCTTCCAAAGTAGTAAGAGCTCTTTTGAGAACGCCGCGAGGTTCATGGACGAGCGGGCCTATTTTGGTTGAAAGATCCCAGCTCGGACCCACCTTCATGCTTGCAGCAGCTTCTCTCAAGTGCCTTAGGAAGTGAGGATCGTCATATACTTCGGCTTCCAAAATAGCGAGCGATGCTGCGGAGCATTTTTGTCCCGTATTGCTGAATGCAGAGTGGATCAGATCTTTAATCGCCAAATCACGGTCGGAAAGGGCTGTGATGATCATCGAGTTTTTGCCGCCCGTTTCTGCAGCGAGATCAAGATTTGGACGCATTTTGAGAAACTTTTTCGCTGTATCGGTGCCGCCTGTTAAAATCACGGCATTGACTCTTTCATCTTTGATCAAGTCATTTCCAGCGCCTTCGCCGGAACAAGGGACGAATTGCAGGACTTCTTTCGGAATTCCCGCATCCCAAAGAGCATTGATGAGATGCCAGCCGACGAGCACTGTTTCTGAAGAGGGCTTGAAGAGAACGCAGTTCCCAGCCACGAGCGCTGCAAGCATCCCGCCTGCAGGGATTGCGCATGGGAAGTTCCATGGAGATGCTACGAGCACAGTTCCCTTCGGCTTCCATCGGATGTCTTTCATGAGCGACATTTTTTCTGCTTGTCGCCGGTAGTATTCGGCAAAGTCGATGGCTTCAGAAACTTCCGGGTCACCTTCTGCAAATGTTTTCCCGCCATCGATCATCATGGCGCCGATCAGCTCGCCTCTACGCTGACGCAGAATTTGAGCCGCTCGCGCTAAAAGCCCGCTGCGGTGCTCAAACGTGGTAGAGCCCCATGTTTTTTCATGCTCTTTCGCGCATTTGAGCGCCTCATCTATATGATGCTTATGGGCTTTTGTGTAAATGTAAAGCGGCTTTACATTTGGATCGTTAGGGCTGATGCTTTGTCCATGATCTTCCGCATGCAATTCATTGCCGGCAATCACGATAGGAATGTGTTTTTCTTTATGATGTTTCCACCGTTTTGCGATCTCTTCGGCCCATTTTCTGTTCTGCGGCAGCGAGAAATCGGTGTCTGGTTCGTTATCAAACGGAAGTTTTGGATCGTGGGGAGGAGATTCAACTTGTCGGTTTTGGTGTTTTCTTGGGACTGTGCTTGCCTTTTCCATATCTTCGCAGCTTTGAGAAAAGAGAGCGGTTTGGCTTTCCCACGCATCCGTGCCCGGTTTTAGGCCAAAAACATGTCTTAAGAAGTTTTCTGCTCCGGTATTTTCATCGAGGCGTCGAATGAGATAGGCAATCGCGTGCTGGAATTCTTCTTTCGTTGCGACAGGACAATAAAGAAGCATATCGCCAGTCAGTTTTTGCACAACACGGCGTATATGATCGGCCATCCCTTCAAGCATTTCAAAACCTGTGTATGGCTCTACTTGGTTTTCAAGGCGAAGGAGCATCGCAAAGGCGATATCAAAGAGGTTGTGGCTTGCGATTCCGAGCCGGACTGCTCTTGCGTTTTCTGGAATGCAGCCATAGACGAGCATCCGTTTGTAATTGGCGTCGACATCTACTTTTTGCGTATAGGGCGCCTGCGGCCAGCCTTTGAGCGAGGCTTCGAACTGCTCCATCGCCAAATTGGCCCCTTTTACGATGCGGACCTTGATTGGAGCGCCGCCATTTTTTACGCGCACTTTTGCCCATTCTGTCAGATTTTTTTGGACGGGATGCGAATCGGGCAAGTAGGCTTGCAAAACAATCCCCGCTGAATATGAATGAAATTCAGGTTCGCTGAGCACTTTTTTAAAGGCTGCGACGGTGAGATCGAGATCTCGATACTCTTCCATATCGAGGTTCACAAATTTGTGCGGATCAGAGGCCATTGCAGCTCGGTAAAGTTTCTTAAGCCGTTCAGAGATGGCTTCTACTGTATCGTCAAAGGAAAGTAGATTGATTTGACTGTAGATGGTCGAGATTTTAACCGACATGTAATCGATGTCGGGATTTTTTAGGTCTTCGAGATAAGTGTGAAGCCTCTTTTTTGCTTCGGATTCGCTCAGGATTGCTTCGCCTAAGTGGTTGATGTTTTGACGAACACCTTCTGCTTTGCGCTGTTTGAGATGTTTTTCAAGAAGGGCCGGTTCCCCAGGAAGAATCACTGTTTCGGTCTGTTTTCTAAGCGCCCGCATTGCAAATGGGACTAAGAATTGAGCCACCTGCGGCCCGACAGTTCGGAATGCAAACAGTTCGGATCTTTTGAACCAATCGAGATATTGAGGTACTCCCAATTGATTGAGAAGATAGATCATCTGATCCGCGATCCGTTTATTGGTGGAGCTGCGGAAGCATTCATCTGTCATTGCCGTGGTGAAGGCTTTGCCGACAGGATCGCGCATGAGGCGCGTTAGCTGCTCTTGCACTGCCTTTTCTGCGGCGGTCATCGAAAGACTTGCTTCGTGCAGCATCAACGCCGCAAGCTCTATCGCCAAGCGTTTGCGTTCAGCAACAGTTTGCGGTTTGCCTTTTACGTCGTCTAAAAGTTCAGAGGCCTCTTCCATGTAGCTCATATTTCTGTTATAATCGATTTTGATGATGCGCGCGATTCTTTTTTTGTTTTTTTGCTCTTCCCTCATAGCAAGTCCTTCTGTATCTCCAGGAGTGGATGTTTTTTTTGAAGATGGGCACTCCGATCATTTGGAAGGAAAACGGGTTGGTTTGCTCACAAACCACACCGGAATCGATCGGAAAATGTGTCCCACTCTTTCTCGTTTGCAGGAAAAAATATCTATCAAAGCGCTCTTTTCCCCAGAACATGGATTGAAAGGGCAGCATTATGCTTGGGAATCAGTGGCACATGGCGATGAAGTGGGCATTCCCGTTTATAGTCTCCACGGAGAAACGCGCAGGCCGAAACCAGAAATGCTCAAAGACCTCGATGTTGTGATTTACGACATTCAATGCACCGGAGTGAGAGCCTACACCTACCCAACCACTCTATTCTATATGATGGAAGAGGCTGCCAAATTGGGAATTGAAGTGATCGTGTTGGACCGGCCGAATCCGATCAACGGGCTCATTGTGGACGGTCCCATGCTAGAAGAGAAATGGCGATCTTTCATTGGCTACATCAATATTCCCTATTGCCATGGAATGACGATCGGAGAACTGGCCCAATTTTTCAATGCAGAGTACAAAGTGGGCTGCAAACTGAAAGTGATCCCGATGAAAGGTTGGACACGGGGGATGAGTTATCGCGATACGGGGCTTGCCTGGATCCCGCCAAGTCCCAATGTTCCTGAACCCGATACCCCGTTTTTTTGTCCCTCGACGGGGATTTTAGGAGAACTGGGCATATTGAACATAGGAATTGGGTTCACTTTGCCTTTCAAAGTAGTTGGCGCTCCTTGGATTGATTCGAAAGAATTTGCAGAAAAGCTGAATGCTCAAAACCTGCCTGGCGTCCACTTTCAGCCCTATTCTTTCCGCCCCTTCTGGGGACTTTATAAGGGAATCGATTGCAATGGGATTTTAATTCAGATCACCGATGCAAAAGTGTATAAGCCCCTCTCTGTCCAATTCCTCATTCTCGGAATGCTTAAGAGTTTGTATCCGAAAGAGTTCACCAAGCAGCTTGCTAATTCGCCGAAAAAGGATCTTTTTTGCAAGGCGAATGGCACAGACAAAGTCTATGAAACCCTCATGAAAGAAAAGTATCCTGCTTGGAAACTCATCGAATTGCATAAAGCAGAGCGGGAAGCCTTTCTGGAAATCCGGAAGAAATACTTGCTCTATTGATCTCCTATGAGTTATTTAGGGAGTGATGGAACGGGTAGATATCATTGCTTTTCTCAGGCAAAACGAACTGACTAAAGGACTTTCGCTCCAAGAATTGGAAGAGCTCATTCCCTTCATACAATTCAATAATTTCAATCTGAATGAGATGGTTTTCAATGAGGGGGATGCAAGCAGGGAATTATTCCTCGTCGTGAAAGGCAAACTGGCGGTATTGAGAAAAGTCGAAGAGCGATTTGAAAGGTTTGGAATCATTTCAGAGGGGCAATTTTTTGGCGAAATGGCCCACCTTGAAAACGAAAAAAGATCGGCCTCTGTGCAAGTTTTGGAGCCGGTGACGGCGATTTCTATTAATCTCGATAAGCTCCAAGCTACTGAAAATGTAAAGCCTCTTTATTTCAAAATTGTCACTCAGCTAGCCAAAAAAGTGAGCGGCAATCTCCGGAGAACAGACCAAACCCTCATTGAGTCTCTGAAAGATAAACTGAGCTTCATGCAAACGCATAGGCACACAAGCGACATGCTCATTCATGTGATCGTGCTGGTGGCCATTTGGTTTAATCTCTTCGATCTGACTGTTTGGTTTCCTACCTACAGACAGACAATTGATATGATTGTGACAGGAGCCTTGTTCCTCGCATTTTCAACATCTACTTTCTATGTGATTTGGACTTCTGGATACCCTCTCGCTTTTTTTGGCCTAACTTTTAAGAATTGGTTCCGAGTGTCTGTGGAAGCGATCCTATATTCTTTGCCGATCATGTTATTGTTTGCGGTCTTGAAATGGGTCCTCATTCATAATGTCGACATTTTTAGCGGCCAGACTCTTTTCGCCAAACCAGAAAAACTAAAAGAATTGGCAGGCTTTATAGGTGTATACATTGTCCTGGCTCCATTGCAGGAGTTTGTCGCCAGAGGCGGCATCCAAACCAGTTTTCGAAATTTCTTTCAGGGCCCAAATCGGGTGATTGCCGCAATTGTTATTTCCAATTTAATTTTTCAAATGCTTCACACAACAAAAGATCCTTGGATTGCAATTGCAAGTCTCATTTGCGGCTTTTTTTGGGGAATGTTATTTGAAACCCAAAAGTCTCTCATCGGCGTCATTATTTCCCACGTCATCATTGGAACCTGGGGATTTTTCATCCTCGATTTTGATACCCTCATACGTCTTTTCGATGCTTCCCGAGGGATTTGATGCTGTTCAGAAAAAGACCTGAAAAATGGCTGCCGATCACAATCAGCTTGCTGTTTGTTTTGTTCCTCTCGTTCGCTCTCTATTTCAATCCGCCTCCTTTGCAAAATTTTTTGAAGCGCTTTGAGAACATTGCTTACGATGCAATGCTCTGGTTTGAATATCAGCCGGTGAGTCAAGAATCGCCGATTGTTGTGGTCGATGTGGACGATAGATCGATCATTACTGAGGGAAGATGGCCGTGGAATCGAAAGAAGCTGGGCAAGCTCATCTCGAATCTTTACGCTTCCGGCGCTAAAGCTGTAGCTTTCGACATCATTTTCCCGGAATCAGAGGCCAATCTGGTCGACCAAGTGGTGCAAGAAATTCAAGCTTACGAAGGAAAACCGATCAATATCCCAGAGTTGGAGTCGTCGAAACAAGTCTTCAACTATGATGATCAATTTGCAAAAGCTCTTGCTCAGGGCAATTCCGTGCTAGGATTTGCGTTTACTCACGAGGGGCAAACAATAGGCGAGCTTCCCGCCCCGCTCTTAGAGCTCCCGCCCGGTTCGAAAATAGGAACTATGATTCCTGATATGAGCACCTATTTGGCCAATATCCCGATCCTTCAAAAAAGCGCTAAAGCGGGTGGCTTTATCAATGCAACTCCAGATTCAGACGGGATTTTACGTTTTTCTCCGATGATTTTAAGACACAAAGAAAAGGTCTTCTCCTCTTTGTCTTTAGCTGCTGTGAATCTCTTTCTAAACAAACCCGAATTGAAAATCTTGGTTGGAGAATACCAGGGGGTGACGGCGATCGAAGGAATTCAACTTGGAAAAACAGTGATTCCGACCGATCAATGGGGGCGGATTTTAGTTCCTTTCCGGGGCCCTCCTTTTTCCGTTAAATATGTCTCAGCAACTGATATTCTTTCCGGAAAAGCGGGAAAAGAGGCTGTTTGGAATAAATTAGTATTCATCGGCTCTTCCGCCACCGCCATGGGCGACTTGGTTGCATCTGCTATTGCGCCGATTTTTGCTGGGATCGAGGTGCATGCGCATATTGCATCGGGGATTTTAGAAGGGTACCTTCCTTCTAGGCCTGCTTGGGAGAAAGGAGTTCGAGTTTTTATCATTCTAGTAGTTGGCGCTATACTTTCCTTTACCCTCCCTTTCATAGGTCCGATTACATCGTTTTTTGTTACCGCCATATTCGCATCACTTTTGCTTCTCGCTTACCACTACATGTGGCAAGTGCATCAGATTGTTTTCCCAATCGTCTTCCCTCTCCTTTCTGTTTTCATCCTGTTCGTCATCAATGAAATATCCGGCTATCTATTCGAAAGCCGCCGCAGGAAAGATCTAAAAGCCATTTTCGGCCAATATGTTCCTCCCGATTATCTCGATCAAATGCTGAAAAAAAGAGGAGAATTTGGACTTGAAGGAGAATCGAAGGAGCTGACTGTATTATTTTCCGATATCCGGCAGTTCACAAAACTGTGCGAAAAGCTGCCGGCGTCCGATTTAAAAATGCTTCTCAACCACTATCTCACTCCCATGACGGAAGTGATCTTCCATGATAAAGGGACCATCGACAAATACGTAGGCGATATGATCATGGCATTTTGGGGCGCGCCATTAGATGATCCAAGCCATGCCGAGCATGCCATCAATGCGAGCTTTGATATGCATCGAAAGTTAAAAGATCTCAATCAGGATTTGGCCTCGTTGCAAATGCCTCCCATCCAAATCGGAGTTGGGATCAATACGGGAAGCATGAATGTAGGCGATATGGGTTCTAAGTATAGGAAAGCCTATACTGTTTTGGGAGATGCCGTTAATTTGGGGTCCAGGCTTGAGAGTCTCACAAGAGTTTATAATGTAGACACAGTGGTTGGCGAAACGACCTACGAAAAGACGAAATCTCTATTCACATTCCGCTTATTGGACAAAGTGATTGTAAAAGGGAAGGCTCAGGCGATCCTGATTTACGAACCTCTTTGCAAAAAAGGGGAAGAGACGGCAGAGATGCGGGAGAAATTGGAGCTGCATCAAAAAGGGCTCGAAGCTTACATGCAAAAGCGATGGGATGAAGCGGAAGCAATCTTTATGAAGTTGAAAGAGAAGCTCTACGATGTATATCTTTCCCGAATTGCCGCCTATCGATTAACCCCTCCACCCGAAGGTTGGGACGGCACCACCATTCTAGAATCCAAGTAAGAGAACAAGCTTTTCTCTGTGGTATCTATCTCTGTGGTAAAAATCTCGACAGAAATATTTCACCACAGAGATAGAAACCACAGAGAAGAAGAAGAAAAATCTCTATGTTAACAGCCGCCTTGGATTGATGCTCCGCCGCCAGTCGGAGTCAGCAGATCGCCTCCTTGATCGGGAGTTTCTCCAATTGCAGGAGATTCAGGAGCTGCCGGCTGAGCGGCTCCTTTTGGAGCTGCTTCTGCTGGCGCTGCAGCCTGCGGTTGCGCATCGATTGAAAGCCCGCCTACAGGTGGATTGAAGAGGTTTCTTTCCAGCTCTAGCGGTCTTTGTACCGTTACTTCAGGAGGAGCACTAGGTCCAGGAATCTTGACAAAAGAGGCTTTTTCTCCCACGCCAATCAGCGCTGACCCTGCGCTGTTTGATACAAGGGCCTTTCCAGCGTCGACCCCTACAAAAAGGGCTCCATCGACCATTCGAGCTTCTACAATGGTGCCGCGAAGACCGATAGTTGCAGATGGCGTTTTGATTTCATAATTGTTGGGATTCGATTTTCCGATCGATCCTGTCAAAACCCGGAAGCCTCCCTTCAAGAGTTCCGAAGAGGATTGATCTTTTTGGAAGGTTTTTTGGTATTTGTACGTGTTCACTCGATATTCAGTTCCAGAAATCAAATTGATGATTCCGCCGTCGGTAAATTGAATCTGCGCAAGTGCATTGACAGCAACGACGATGGTCTCTTTCAAGAAAATATCAGAGCCTGCTGTGAGAGTTCTTTCACCGGAAGAACTTTTTGCAAGGACATTCCCATCCACAGCAGTTACCTTGCCGATCGGGTCGGCAGCGAAGAGGGTAAGGGCAAAAAGGAGGAAAAAAACTCGCATAAATCACTCTCAATAACTTGCAATCAAACTAAAGTGAAATCTTCCAAATCTAGGACCAGGAGGGATTCCAAGAACCTGAAATCCATAATCAATTCTGCTCGTAAAATAGGAAGAAATATCGTAACGCAGCCCTGGTCCTATGCCGAGAAGGTTTTGAGCTCGGAACTCAGGTGCAGTCACACTGTAATTATATCCAAATCCATAATCGACAAATACAAGGGCCGAAAACTCATTGCGGGTTGCTTTGAAGAAAGAGACAACGGGGGTGAATGCTTCAAAGTTGATGCAGATAGCATCATCGGCCACAAATTGCTGTTCATAGTAGCCGCGCACCGTATTCATGCCGCCAAGGCCGAATTGCTCCGCCACTGGCAAGGTGCCTGTGGCAAGCTGTCCTCTCACTTGCTGCGTCAAAGTAATTCCCCGTTTCATCTTGTACACATTGCTCAAGGACCCTTTCCAATACGCATAGCGTACATGGCTGCCAGCTCTTTGAGAATTATAATCGTCGAGTGTTTGATAAGGAAAAATCCAGTCTTTCCAAGGCGAAAGGTACATGTCCATCCGGAAAGTGAAAAGATTTTGGGTCCAGTTCTTTTGGAATTTATATGAGGCCATGAACTGCGTGATGGTAATCGTCTGCGTGCTCACTGTCCCTTCTTGTACATCTCCAAGGAAAAAGAGATTGCTGTTCAGCCATTTCCAGTCAAATCCCCACTCCACATGATGTCTAAACTGGCCAAAAAGAGGACGGAATGGAATTTGATAGCGGAGCGATGCTTGGATATTTTTGCCATCGACATTGAAATTCGGAATGTTTGGATAAACGGTTCCATAGGTTCCGTAAATCGTCATGATATGCTGCCAAGGGAGGAATGAAGTGTAGTTGGCTACATGCGATTGGAAGTCGTGAAAGTTGGGCGCTGCCGTGTATTGATAAGAGAGAATATCTCCAATCATGAAGGCATCTCCCCAGTTAAAACCGGCAAAGAGGCGATACACATCATTCGATTTGAATCCTGTGTTGTCAGCTCCTACATAAAATCTCACTGGAAAACGGTCTGTTGTCAGGAATTGGAGATTCGTTTCTCCTGGATTGCGGCTTGGCACAAGAACCATCTGGGTATTGCGGAAAGGGTTTCGGTTGGACCAAGTCACATCATTGAGGAATTCCATCTCAATGAGCGGATCGCCCGGCTTGATGCCCAGTGCATTCGCAATGACTTTCTCTTTGAACCATTTTTGCCCTTTATACTCGATATTGCCGATGTGTCCTTCTAGGATTTGAAGAATGATGACGCCATTTGCCACTTTCTGCACTGGAACAATCGCCGCGACATACTGGCCATGTGCTTGTCTGTAGTAATTCACAATGATGTTTTTTACCTGAAGGATCAGAGACTCTGTGAGAGGTTGGCCAATCAAAGGCTGAAGCTGCGCTTCCAATTCAGGTTCATTTTTTTCCTCGAGCTGAATATGAACGCCCGGCTTGCGCTCTACGTTTGCTACCTCTGTCCCGCCAGGAACGAGAGTATAGCCTTGCACCAGAAAAGTTTTCTGATCTTTCACTACGCGAGGACTGCCTGCTGCTTTGATGAGAGGCTTTTCATCTGCCAAGAGAGGAAGTAGGAAGAGAAAGAAAATAAAAAATCTTTTCATCAAAGCGCCTGCACAGATACGGGGGGGGTTCTACATGGTGTTTTTGGATCGGGTGTCGATGGAGAGCTTAAGTTTCCTTCAATGATTTGAGTGATTTGGGGCGGGTTGGATACCGGCTCAGTCACAGCTACTTCAATGGTTGTCACCGCGACAGGAGATATACCCGTTGTTTTAAAAATAAGCTCAAAAGAGGGGGGATCGACTGGCAAATTCGGAAAGTAAGTATAGAGGAATTCGTTCACACCCTTATTGTATGTTGTTCCGGAAAAAAAGCCGAAACTATGCGGCAGCCCATTGATCGTAGAAGGAAGAGCTCCTGAAATGGGACTGGAAATATAGAGGGTCGGCAATGATGTATAGAGGAAGACAATGTTATTTCCACCAAGGCCGCTATTGGTTTGCAGCGTATATCCGCTCAGTTGGAAGACGCCGGTTCTTACATCGGGAGTCGTGGGTGCGCGGTTATCGGTCACTAAGTACAAATCATTCGCATTGATTGTTTGAATAAGCCCGCTTCCCGATCCTATAATGTGATTCCCAGCTATGAGAGTGACAGCGCCAACGCCTTGTACAACGCTCCCATTGGCAAGATTGATATTGCCTCCAGCATTGAGATACAGGTTTGTAAGCTGTACATCGAGCGTGGACTGAATATCGATATTAGCTCCAGCCGTGACATTGAGAGCCGTTAAGGTCGAATTCGCACCGAATGATACGGTTCCATAAACAGCATTGATTGTAAGATCTCGTGCAGTCGTCAATGGAGTTGAATTGATTCCTACTGGAAAAGAGAGAAGCGAGGTTGTTGTGTTGATGGTAGCGGACCCACCCCGAACTAAAGGCGTTTGAGTAAGGCTTGTCAGCGTCACTGGTTGAGGGATATTTATATTGATGTTGCCAAGAAGATTTAGAAAGGTATTTGGAGCCGCTGTCATAGGCATATTGCTAGTGAATGTGCAATTATTAAAATGCATTTGTCCTAGCGGGCCTGAAACATCGAATCCAATGGATCCGGTGCCAGTCGTCGACACCACAGATGAATTGATAATATATACTTCCCCCAACACTCCGGATGCATTGAAAAAGATCGACCCGCTTCCCGAGGTAGAGATATCGGAACCGCTGATTTGGATGTCGGAAGCGCCAACGGGCGCATTGAAATTGATGCCTCCGCTCCCAGAGGCAGCAAAAGCAGATGTTCCAATGACAATAGCTCCGGTAGCTTCTATTGTAGCATTGATAGTGTCCGCAGCATTGATGATGCTATCCGTTACTGTGATTAAATTTGAAAATCCAGCGCTCACGTAGATAGTGACGGCTCCTGTTGTCGAAACAACAGAATTATCCATCTGTAGATTTGAAAGGCCTCCGCCTACCCTAAAATCCAAAACAGTGCCAGACCCAGTATTGGTGATGGTTGAATTATTGATGATGCAGTTTTCGCTAATTCCTCTAAATCGAACGAGAATATTTGGAGAAGTACAGCTAAATTGATGGCCGTCTGCGACAAGATTCGATCCATTTAAGTCAATTAGAGGGCTTGAAGAAGAATAGTTGATAATCGACCCGCTGTTTAAGCGAAGATCCTGAGGAACGGTCATGCTTACGCTGCCTGTGCCGCTGATGTTCCATGTTGAATTAAGCTGTAGATCTAATTGAGCTGTCAGCGTTAAGAGGTTCTGGCTCCAGGAAACTGGGGCATTGAAAATGATATGTCCCGCGCCGCCGCCGCCGCCTGCTGTAGCGTCGATGGTGATATTGCTCAAGGCAAGATTATTTTCGAGTTCTGTGTTGTTGATTACATCATTTGCCGCGGTTCCAGAATAGGTCATAGCAGCAAATGTTGCTGTCGTCGCGGCTGTCGATATGGTCAAAGTAGTCGGATCTAAAAGAAGCGTTCCCGTTTTCCCTTTTGGCGCGAGGGTGTTTGTAAGCCCGTGATAGGAATATTGGCCCGGGCTGGAAACTTCGACAAATCCTCCATTGCCTCCCTCAGCTCCTCCGCGGGCATTCACTTTGCCAAAAAAAAGCATGGCCTGATCGCCCCAGAAAATGACCTTGCCGCCATCGCCTTGGATCTTGGCGTCCGCATGGATTTCTGCATCGGGATGGCAAAGGACTCTTTCAGCATTTGGGATTTCAGAGTTTTTCCCCCGGTAATCGCCGCCAACCAAAACAGTCCCGCCTTGGAAGTCCCCAGAAACGTCAACGGTTGCATTTTCCATCAAATGAACCGACTTGCCTAAAAGCCTTATTTCTCCCGATGGACATTCAAGAGCGCCGTACAATTCAGTTGTTCCTTCTTCAGCATGTACAATGATCTTTTTGTCTGCTGTTAATTCGCCAAGAATCGCAATGTCTCCGCTCGAGGCAGTTAGATAGATTTCTCCACCTACATTTTCAATTGTTGTCGCATCGATAAGTCCGCCAAGACCGATCGCTAACGTCGATGGCGGCGTATCAGCTTGAAGCACGACTTTTAAAGCTTCTAATTTGCCGCTGAGCTCAATTCCATCCGACTTCAAATCAGGCTGAATGAAAAGAACACTATCCCCGGTAGCATCAAATATTACGGAGTGGCTAGCAATGAGAGAAACAGTCCCGCCATGAATTTCGCCTGCATTTTCAATGCGGTGTCCAATCAAGGCTACAGGGCCTGTTTTTGTTTCGATTGTTCCAAGGTTGATGATTTTCCCAAGGGAATCTCCTTGCAGGGCGAGCGCTTCTCCATTCAAAAATTCGCCGCTTTTGATGTCGAGCGCAGTGGCCATAAAGGCAGCTGTATCAATGCGGCCCTCAGGGCCAATCAATACGCCGTTTGGATTGACCAAATAAACTTGGCCGTTGGCTTGAAGCAGTCCGTTGAGCTGGCTGATTTCCGATCCGATCACTTTATTGAGAACAGCTGAATCAATTGCTGGCTGAATGAACCTAGTCGTTTCTCCCGCTTGAATGGAGAACGAATCCCAGTGAATCACGGCCCGATCGCCCGTTGCGATCTCAAGCATCCCTTTGGTTTCAGAAATATTCGCTTCTCCGCCCATCACGGCAGGTCCTGTTGGATTAGCTTGCAGATAAATTGTCATTAAAAGAAAAGGAGCGAACCATTTCATAGGATTACCATGCTTTTTTTAAAATTTATTTTCAACAACAACAGGTTCTGATTCATCTGTCTCTATTTCCGGCTCTTCTACATCCCATCCTTGGCCCAGGGCTTTGTAGAGAGAAATGATGGTAAGATAAAGATCTGCTTCCGTTGTAGAAGCTTCGAGCTGAGTGGCAAAGAGAGTTTTCTCTGCATCTAAAACGGTTAAGTAATCGTTTTGTCCGTTGAAGTAGCGCAAGTTGGCCAAATTTAGATAATCTTTCAAAGCGCCTACCCTCTGTGTCTGGATCTGATATTTTTCTTTCGCTTTTTTATGAGCAATGAGCGCGTCATCCACTTCTTGGAGCGCCGTTAAGATAGTCTGCTGATAAGAGTAGAGAGTTTCTAGCAAAACAGCTTCAGCTTCGTTCAATTGGTTAGTGAGTCTCCAACCAGTGAAAAGCGGCTGGAAAGCTTGCACGACGAAATCAAAAAAATTGGCAGAATTATTAAAAAAGTTGTTCGTTGCGGTGCTTTTTTGGCCGAGATCTCCATCTAGAGTAAAGGTCGGGAAAAAAGCCGCTCTTGCAACGCCTACATCAGCATTTGCTGCGAGGATTTGCTCTTCAGCCTGTTTGATGTCGGGCCTATTTTCTAGAAGATCGCAAGGAAGCCCTGTTGGAACGCAAGGCGGCAAGTTCATTTCACTAAGGCGCAGCCCTTCTCGAATGGGCCCCGGCGCTTGTCCGAGCAATACGCTGATCAGATCTTCTTGCTTTGCGATCAACACCTCGAAGTTTTTAATCTGCGTCTCTGCGCCGAGCGTTTCCGACTCGGCCTGTTTCACTTCCAATTCCGACACAAGGCCGGCATCAAAGCGCAAATTCGCAATATCCCAAGATTTTTTCCTCGATTCGTAGGTGAGTTTTGAGATTTCAAGCTGGTCCCAGTACTGCTTAAGGAGAATATAGGCAGTTGCAACAGAAGTTACGAGAGAAAGAATTACGTTTTGTCTTGCATAGACTTGAGACAGGTATTGCGATTTGGCGGCTTCAGTTTGGTTGCGGATGCTTCCCCAGAAATCAAGCTCGTAAGAGAATTTCAAGAAGAGCGAATAAAGATAATTGATTCTCGGCACCCCAGGAACTGGCGGCTGGAAATCGATGTCATTGGAGAGTTTAATCCGATCTACGTTCCCGCCCGCACTGATTTCAGGGTAAAATTGAGAGAAAACGACTTTATACTGCGCATAAAATTCAAGGACTCTCGCTGTTGCAACTTGCAGATCTTTATTATTTTCCAAAGCCACAGAAATGAGGTAATTGAGGGTTGGATCTTCAAACTGCTTCCACCAAGCCATGTTCACATATTCGCCTGGATTGTTGATTTGAAACCGGTAAACATCTCCCATTTCCAAATAGGGACGTTCATATTTGGGTTTGAAATTGCAGGCGGTTAAAAGGAGAAGAAGGAAGACAAAAATGCGCATTAACCCTTCCTTCTTTCAGATAGCCTTTCCATTGCTTTGTAAAAGAGAGGAACGAAAAAGACCGCTAGGAACGTAGCCATCGCTACGCCACCTATGATCCCTGTGCCTACCGATTTTCGGCTCATTGCTCCCGCACCCGATGTGATCACAAGAGGCAAAGCTCCCATAATCATCGTGAGGGAGGTCATCATGATTGCGCGAAATCTGAGGCGCGCCGCTTCGAGCGCAGATTCTTGGATATCTTTGCCCGCCTTTCTTTCTTCTTTCGCAAATTCGACGATCAAAATAGCATTCTTTGCGCTCAAGCCGATGAGGGCGATGATTCCGATCTGGAAATAGATGTTCGCAACGCCGTGGGAGATCCAGACAGCCAAAAAGGCTCCAAATACTCCGAATGGGATGGTCATGAGAATCGCGATAGGGAGCGACCATCGTTCATAAAGAGCTGAGAGAACGAGAAAAACTAGAATGAGCGATGCCAAGAAAGCGATATTGTGCACTCCGCCGCTCTTTTTTTCTTCAAAGGCCAGCCCGCCCCACGAATAAGTGACTCCAGGGACGATAAACTCTCTAGCGATCTCTTCCATAGTGGCCATGATCTTTTCCGAATCGGGGATCGCAGGGATGACCGAAATGAGAGCCGCAGGAGTGTTGTTAAAACGTTGAACAAGAGTAGGAGCTTTTGAAAATTTTGGAATGATCAAGGATTTGAGAGGAATCATTTCATTATGGCTTGATTTCACGTACACATCGCCAATGTCTTCAATAGTACGCCGCGCAGCAGGCTCTGCTTGAGCCACAACTTGATATACGTGTCCGAATTTATTGAACTGATTGACGTAGATTGAGCCCAAAAGGGCTTGCAGAGTTTGATAAATTTGATCCACTTTCACGCCGTAAGATCGCGCTTTTGCTAAATCGAGTGTGATGAAAAGCTCCATGCTATTGGCTTTGATTGAAGTAAGGAGCTTGTAGAACATCGGGTTTTTTTCCGCTTTTGCAATGATCTTATCGACAATCGCGTTCAATTGCGAATAGCTGATATCTCTTTCATTTACAATCCAGAAGTCGAATCCGCCTACTACGCCGATGCCAGGGATATCAGGCGGATTAAAAGCGACTATGTTCGCTTCAGGTATCTTGCTTAACTTTTCATTGAGAGTGTCGATGATTTGAGGCGCTTTGTGCTTTCTTTGATCCCAATTTTTTAAGTTAAGGAAATAGGCTCCGTTGGACGTTCTTGGGATCGACTCAAGGATGCTATAGCCTGAAAAAGACAGGATATCCGAGACATCAGGATTGTTCATGACAAGCTGTTCAACTTGGTTGGAAACTTGATCGACTCTTGAAATGCTGGCGCCATCAGGCAGTTCAGATGTGACCAAAATTAAACCCTGATCCTCTGCAGGGACGAATCCGATTGGGACAACACGGGCAAGGCCCCAAATGCAGACGAGCATGAGTAGACAAAAAAGAGTGGAGAAGAGAGGGTTTTCCAACACCCATTTAGCCCCTTTTAAATACCCGTTCGTCAGTTTTTGGAAATGGACATTGAACCATTCTCCAATTTTTCTCTGCTTAATCGGTTTTTGGAGGAGCAATACAGCGAGGACTGGGCTCAAAGTCAATGCAATGAATCCAGATAAAAAGACCGAAAATGAAATAGTGATGGCAAACTGCTTATAGAATTGACCGGGGATTCCACCTAAAAATGAAACAGGGATGAACACCGAACCAAGGACGATTGCAGTAGCGATAACAGGACCAGTGACTTCCTTCATCGCTTTCATGGCAGCCTCTTTGGCAGGAAGCTGGTCTTCGCGCATGTGCCGTTCAATATTTTCGACCACAATGATCGCGTCGTCCACCACAATTCCAACCGCTAACACGAGTCCAAACAGCGTCAGCGTATTGATCGAGAACCCAAGCATATACATTCCGCTAAAAGTTCCCACAATTGAAACGATCATCGCAACGATGGGCACTAAAGAGACGCGGAAACTGTGGAGGAATACGAGAATAACAATCGATACGAGAATGGCCGCTTCGATGAGGGTTTTTTCCACCTCGTGAATGGAAATGCGGATATAATTTGTTGTGTCGTAGGGAATTGTGTAAGTCACGCCTTCTGGGAAAAACTGAGAGAGTTCATCCATTTTTGCTCGGATCCCTTTTGACACTTCAATCGCATTGGTACCCACATCTTGATAAATTCCAATGAAGGCTCCCGTTTTTCCATTTAAATTTCCAATCAGGTCATAATTTTGAGCGCCCAATTCAACTCGGCAGACATCCTTGAGCAAAACCATCGCGCCATCTTTTTCGGCTCTTATGACGATCTCTTCGAATTCTTGAGGATCTTTGAGCCGTCCTTTTGCATTGACAGGCAATGTGAGTTGATTTGGAGCAACTACTGGCTCGCCTCCAATTAGGCCGATAGAACGGATTCCATTTTGTTCTTGGATTGCTGCTATGACATCGGCTGGCGTCAGATCGAGCTGCGCTAACCTGTCGGGTTTGAGCCAGATCCGCATGGAATAATCACGAGCATTCAGAACTTGAGCTTGGCTTACGCCATATAGCCTATTGAGCTGGTCGGCAATATTTGTGCTCGCGTAATTCGAGAGGAAAATATTGTTGTAGGCATTGTTTTTAGACTCCAAGGAAATAAAAAGGAGAATGCTTGGATATTGATTGGCGACCACGACTCCCTGTTTTTGGACTTCCATTGGCAAGCTGGAAAGTGCTAAATTGACCGCATTTTGGGTGTTAGTAAGGGCTGTATTGGGATCTGTGCCAATTTCAAAAGAGACAATTAGATTGAGTATGCCGGGCGCCACGCTTTGGGAGTACATGTAGATCATGTCCTGGATCCCATTGATCGCCTGTTCAAGCGGCGCAGCCACGCAGTCGGCCATTGTTTCTGCAGATGCTCCGGGGAATTTTGTAGCTACTAGAACTTGGACAGGACTCAAGGTAGGAAATTGTTCAACAGCGAGCTGCTTTAATGAGACAATTCCGAGAAGAACGATGATGATTGAGATAACAATTGAAAAAACTGGCCTGTTCAGAAAAAATTTTGACATTATTTCTTCTTCGGACGATTGGTCACATTGACTTTCGTCCCTTCATTCACTTTGTTAATCCCTTGGCTAATCACCTCATCTCCCGGTTTCAAACCCGATTTGATGATCCAATCGTTTTCGTACCATGCTCCTGTCTCTACATCCCGTTTTTCAACGGTGTTGCCCTTCACAACATAGACATAGTGACTTGTTTCTCCCTGGATAACGGAGCTCTGGGGAACTAAAATTGCATTCGGTTTTATGGCTCCCGTGACTCTTGTTCGAACGAATTGCCCTGGTTTTAGAAGAGAATCTGGGTTTTGGAAAATCGCTCGTGCGCTTAAAGTGCCGGTGTTTTCATTCAAAACTGGGGAAACAAAGTTGACTTTACCGGTAAAAGGATATTTAGACCCATCGGCCAGCGTCAACGAAACATCGAATTTGTAGTTGTCTGGAACGATCAATTCTCCCCTAGCAATCTCTTGCTTGCTTTCGAGAAAATAGTAGTCGGAAATGTTGACGTTGACCCAAATCGGATCGATGACAGACACAGTAGTGAGCAGATCATTGGCTCCCGGAGTGATCAAAGTCCCTTCTTGATATCTCGAATTCGTTGTGAGTCCAGATATGGGGGAAGTGATGGTCGTGTATTCCAAATTCAACTGAGCTTCCTGCAATTTGGCCTCATAAAAGCTCACCTGGGCTTGTTCGGCCAGAAGCTGGGCGGTCGCATCATCCAGGTCTTTGCGGCTTGCCGCTTTTTGTTCGAAAAGAGGCTTGTAACGGTCCACTGCTTTTTGAGCTGACCAAAGAATCGCCTTTTCCTTTTCTAAATTGGCCTTGCTTTCGTTAACGCGGGCGACAAATTCCCTCGGATCAATTTTAAAAAGGACGTCCCCTTCTTTCACAAAAGAGCCCTCGACATAAGCTACTTTATCTAAATAGCCCTGTACTCTGGAACGAATCTCGACGAGGTGGGAACTTTGGCAAACGCCTACGAATTCGAATGGAATTGGAATGGTTTTCGCTTCAATGATAGTTGTCTCAACATCGACAGCGCCCAACATGTCATCTTTTTTGCTGCAAGAAACAAAAATGAGCGAAATCAATAATATTTTAACAAGCCGAACCCGCATTCCTTTCCAAACCCTCTTTGAGACCGTAAGAAAATAACTGCTACAACTTATCAGGGCATTATAGCGAATTTCACCTGCAAAAAATCTCTCGTCGGCCATATTGATGCAATATGGTCCTCCTCGAGATTTTTCACATTTGAAACGCTCTAAGCTCTCCTAACTTGTAGCATTTATTTCCTCACGATCTCTTTTGTCGCACCTTTGCAAATTCTCCATTTATTCGTCAATGAAGGTTTGCGAATAAATTTGGCAAACAGGCTAATCGATTGCTAAAATATTGACTTAATCGAAGTTTTGAGCTTATGATGATCCTAAAAATCATGGAGTGAATCATGACAAAGAAAATCAAACCTCTTGGCAATCGCATTGTAGTGAAAAGACAAGAAGCGAAAACGACGAAAGGAGGCATACTCCTTCCAGAAACAGCGCAAGAAAAACCACGGCAAGGAACTGTTGTTGCTGTAGGGCCTGGCAAAATCGATGATAAAGGAAAGAGCGTTCCTCTCGATCTGAAAGTGGGCGATGAGATTCTCTTTTCTTCCTATTCCGGAACGGAATACAAAGCAGATGATGTTGATTATCTGATTCTTTCTGAAGAAGATGTGCTAGCTGTTTTGGGAGGTTAATATGGCGAAAATGCTTCAATTCCATGAAGAGGCTCTGAAGTCTCTTCTCAAAGGTGTGAAAACGCTTGCAAAAGCTGTCATTGTGACGCTAGGTCCCAAGGGACGCAATGTAGTGATCGGGAAAGAATTTGGCTCTCCTTCTTCCACAAAAGACGGCGTAACGGTCGCTAAAGAAATCGTTCTTAAAGACAAATATGAGAACATGGGCGCGCAGCTTGTGAAAGAGGCAGCATCCAAAGCATCCGAAACAGCCGGCGATGGAACCACGACGGCAATCGTGTTGGCTGAATCAATTTTCTCCGAAGGCGTGAAAAATGTAAGCGCCGGCGCAAATCCAATGGACATCAAGCGCGGGATCGAAAAGGCGGTCAAAGCGATCGACGAAGCGCTAGATAAAATGGCCAAACCGATCAAGACTCCGGAAGAGATCGAGCAAATCGCCCGCATTTCGGCGAATAACGATCCTGCAATCGGCGCGATTATTGGCGAGGCGATGCAGAAAGTGGGCAAAGACGGCATCGTCACAATCGGCGAGGCCAAGGGGATTGAGACCACTCTCGATGTCGTTGAAGGGATGCAGTTTGATAAAGGTTACATTTCTCCCTACTTCATCACGAATGCGGAGAAAATGGCGGTTGAATTCGATAATCCAGCGATCTTAATCACAGACAAAAAACTGTCGAATGCAAAAGAACTGGTGCCGATCCTAGAGCAAGTCATGCAAAGAGGCTCAAGGCCGCTCCTCGTCATTGCGGACGATGTTGACGGCGAGGCTCTTGCAACGCTCGTTGTAAATAAGGTGAAGGGCGGACTGCCCCTTTGCGCAGTAAAGGCTCCTGCATTCGGAGACCGGCGCAAGGCTATGCTGGAAGACCTGGCGATCCTGACGGGGGCAACTGTCGTGTCCGACGAAATGGGCTACAACATCGAAGAAGTCGGCCTCGAAGTTCTTGGGAGCGCAAAACGGGTCAAGATTTCCAAAGAAGATACAACCATTGTCGATGGCGCAGGCAAGGCGAAAAATATCCAAGCCCGCACAGCGCAAATCAAAGGGGAGCTCTCTCAGCCGAACGTTTCTGACTATGATCGGGAAAAACTAGAAGAGCGGCTCGCAAAATTTGCTGGCGGCGTTGCAGTTGTCAATGTGGGCGCTGTGACCGAAACCGAGGCGAATGAGAAAAAAGACCGGATTGAAGACGCGCTTCACGCTACACGTGCAGCCACCTCCCAAGGTATTGTTCCTGGCGGCGGCGTCGCTCTGATCAGGGCCGCGAAAGCGCTCGATAAGTTAAAACTTACGGGCGATGAAGCGATTGGTGTTGAGATCATCCGCAAGGCTTGTTATGCGCCTGCAACAGCGATTGCCAATAACTGCGGCAAAATGGGGAACCTCATTGCAGAGAAGATCGCCGAGAAAGAAGGCGCCTTCGGCTATAACGGTTTAACCGATACATTTTCCGATCTCGTGAAAGATGGCGTGATCGATCCTGTGCTTGTGACTAAGAGCGCACTCATGCATGCGGCTTCGATTTCAGGCATGCTGATCACGATTTCAGCCATGATCACCGACAAACCAGAGCCTAAAAAGGCAGCTCCAGCCCTACCGCCAGGAATGGGCGGCATGGGAGGAATGGGTGGTATGGGAGGTATGGGCGATTTTGGCGGGATGATGTAAGAAAAGAATGGGGGGAAGATACTTCCCCCCATTATATTTTTAACGAATTCTCTTGAGTCTTTCGAGTTCCACTTTCAAGTCGTTGATTTCTTGCCCAATTCTTACATGCTCTGGAGAATTTGGGGTTAACACACCTAATAAAGCAGCTTTGGCTTTAATGAGATCTTCAATACGAAGTTTCAATGTTTTTGGATCGCCAACGACTTCTTTTGCCGCAGCTAGTGCTAGTTGGATCCGGGCATATGCGGCTTCTAATGTATTGAGTTTTTGGATCTCTGCGCCTAATTCTCGGATTTCCCGCGCAGTTGACAATTGCTCTCGCGTGTCTGGCTTTAAATGGACCAAAAGGTCTGTTTTAGCTTTGACGATCGCTTCGAGGCTAGGTTTATAGAGTTTTGGATAAGCAGTCAATTCTCTTGCATAGTCTGTTGCGAGTTCGACGCGCATCTTGGCAGCTTCCTTCCTCGCGCCTTCAGTTGTCCATTGCCCACAAGCGCCTCGAAGACCATCGTTTCGAGGTATTTGCGCCCACTCTTCAAATGTTTGGATTTTTGCCTTCAATGCTTCGCGATTTTCTTCGTTCTTCTTTTTGACTTTGGCTCTCAGCTCTGCATTGGCAAGCTCATGAGCTGCTTGCTGAACTTTGGCTGCGTTTCCTGTTAATTCATGGGCTTTTTTAAGCCTTTTGGCTAAGTCTGCCAGCTGGAGTTCTTCGGCTGCAGTCATGGGTCTTGTCTTGGTCGTTGAGAAAAGTCCATTGAACAGCTTGGTCAAAATTTCAGCCAATTGGATAGCGAGTCTAGTGATCAGACTCTTCTCTTCAGAAGAATACATCCATTCAAACATGTGCGAATTGAGATCGATCTCTTGTTCCAAAGCATTTGCCAAGGCAGCATCTGTAAGAACAGGGGTCGCGACTTGTGTTGCTTTTTCTTGCGTTGGCTGGGGAGTTTCTAGGAAAGCAGGAACTGGAGCTGGAGTCGGTTGTGCTTTACGAGCTACAGTTATTTTAGGTGCTGCTGTTGAAGCAGGTGTCGACGTTTGCTTTTGAGCAACTGCAGGTTTTTCCGGCGGCTTTTTGTACGGGATGACTTTTTCCCGGGGAGGCTGCGGCATTGGCGTTTGTATGAAACAATAATCTTGAATTTTGACCATAATTAATCTCTTTGAATTTCTGTTGGTATTATAACACGATTATAATGGTCAAACAATTGAAAAGAATTATTGTAAAATGAAGCCGCACCACTCAGATTTTTGCGACATAGAGACCATTTTCCAACCCCATTTTTGGGCCTGGTCGAGGAAAAGCTTTTTTTGATCAATGAGGATTCCGGAAACAATCCAAAGTTTTCCTTTGTATCGCTGAGGCTGGACGGCCCTTTGTTCGGAAAGGATCATATTCATCAAAAAGATCGTGTCTTCATTAAAATTTTTAGGAAGGGTTTTCCCGAAGCGGGCTTTGAGGCCATTGAGTTTGGCGTTTTTTCGGGCGTGTTTGATCGCATCCGGATCGATATCAATCCCGATGGCTGATTTAGCTCCCATCAGGAGGGCGGCAAGAGCCAATATGCCGCTGCCGGTTCCGATATCGACGACCGTTTCTCCTGGGGTGTAAGCTTGCATCATTTCAATCATGAGCTGGGTCGTGGGATGCGAAAGATCGCCAAATCCTGCGCCAGGAGTTAAAAGAAGGGTTTTCTCTCCTACCGGGATGTGGGCTTTGCCGTCGTAAAAGTTTTGGGCGAATAGGGCCCATTGCTCATGCCAATCTACGCTCATCGATTCCTCCAGAATGCCGGCAGGAAAAGCAGGAGCACAACGAAGAATTCGAGACGCCCTAAGAGCATCCAGAAAATGGAGAGAATTTTCGAAAATGGAGAAAGAAAGGCGACAGTGTCCATCGGGCCTGCTGACCGGAATGCGGCGCCTGCGTTGTTTAGGAATGAGGAGATAAGGCCCAAAGAAGTTTCTGGGTCGATTCCGTCGAAAATAAAGATGAGCGCGCCTATGACAACAAAGAATATCACGATGCACAAAAAAGTGAGAACTGTGAGCGCGTTTTTGTCGTCGACTTCATTTTTACCTATATAGAGTTTGCGGACGCTATCGGGGCGGAAAATCGATTCAAGCCGGTGCAGAAGAATTTTGTAGGCGATGTAGAAACGAGGGGTTTTGATTCCGCCCGCAGTGGATCCAGACATGCCGCCGACAAACATGAGGAGCAGCATGAGCATTTGCGGCGCGAAAGGCCAAAGATCATAATTGCCTGAGAAAAAACCTGTGGTTGTTTGCAGGGAAATGGCCTGGAAAATCCCCAACCGGAACGCTTCGGAAACTCCGAAGTCGGAGATGAGAAATGCCGATACTGCAATACTGCCCAAACCGGCAATCGCGATAAAAAGGAAAAAGTCGGGCACGTAGATCTTGAAAAATTTGAATCGTAAAATGTGGAAAAAGAGAGAAAAGTTGATGCTGCCGATGATCATAAATGCAATCACAATCGATTCGGTGGAGATGCTGTTATAGCTTGCGATGCTGTCGTTGCGCACAGAGAAACCGCCGGTCGAAATGGTGGAAAGAGAGGTGCACAAGGCATCGAAAAAGGGCATTTCTTTATTTGTCCAAACAAGGAGGGCCACTTGGAGGAGCGTAAAAAAGGAGTAGAGTTTCCAAAGCTGCGAGGCCGTTTCCCGAACGCGGGGAGTGATTTCATCTTTGATGGGGCCTGTTGCTTCCATTTGGTAGAGCAGTTTGCCTCCCACTCCCAAAACGGGGAGAACGGCAAGGAAGATGACGACGATTCCCATGCCGCCGATCCACTGCATCAGACTCCGCCAAAAAAGGAGTGCTTTGCTCACCGCTTCAATGCCGGTGTGCAGGATCAGTCCGTTATCTGGATCGCGGACAGGAGGCACAGTGCCATAATAGATATAGGTTTTTTCGGGGACATGCGGGTTGGTTAGAAGGATGGGGATCTCTTCTCCTGTGTGTCCGTCGTATGCTTTCGGGGTGAGCATAGTGGCGCCAGTAGTGGTAAGCCCCGACATCGCTTCAAAATAGGCATCGAGAGGTTTCAATGTGCTGCTAAAGATGAATGGAAGCGAACTGATCAAGGAAGTGATAATCCAAATGAAGACAACGAGCAAAATGCTCTCCCGCCGATAAAGCTGTTCGGGTGCTTTCCGTCCAATAATGCGAAGAATAAAGGCGATGGCTAAACAGATGAGAAGCGTCCACAAAAAGGCGAAAAAACTATGCGGCTGCGGATGGGAATGTGAGAAAAATTGATAAAAGCCAGCCATAGACAGCGGAGCTATGAGAACAAGGCTTAGGTAGAAAAGATACCTGCTTAAAATTTTTGCAAAAACCATCAGTGAAACAGTTGTTGCAGTTTTGGAATCTGGATCGGATGGCAAATTGCGATCACAATGTCTTCAGGACAAAGAACTCTGCTGCCCCGTCCCACCATCACTCGGCCTTTGCTTTCAATCACGGCTATGAGAAGTCCTTTCGGCAAATCAAGGTCGGAGAGCGGGATGCCGACTGCTCTTGAAGTAGGCGCAACCCTCATTTCGACGATTTTAGCCGCATCGCAGCTCAATGAAGCGACAGTCAGAGTGGTCTCTTCATCTAAAATGGAGAGAATCCGGTTGGCCACGTTAACTCTTGGCGAAAGGGCTGGAATCACATCGAGTTTTTCCAGCAAGGGCAAAATCTGGCCATTGGTGATCATGGCGATTGCTTTGGGACAGCCGATTTCTTTAGCCAAGGCTGCGATCATTAAATTGGTCTCGTCGAAATGGGTGCAGGAGACCAAGGCATCGGCGTCTTGGATTCTTTCAGAGCGAAGCAGTTCGGGGTCCCGCCCGTCGCGATTAATGATTGTTGCATGGGGCAGCATCTCGGCAAGTTCTTCGCAGCGGGCGATATTTTTCTCGATGATCCGGACATGGATTTTTTGCTGACAAAGATAGTGGGTCAAATGGATGGCAACAGATGCGCCGCCGACAATGACAACGGAGCGCGTTTCTGTCTTGGGCGAATGGAAAATTTCATGGAGATGATGCATCACTTTGGTTTCGCCGACAACGGTTACTTGATCGCCGGGGAGTATATGGTCGTTTCCATGAGGAATGAGCACCGAATCTCCATTTGCCATTTTTCTGCGAATGAGTCCCGCGATGAGATCATCGGGTAGTTCCAATTGGGAAATCGGCGTGCCGCCCTTGTCCCAGCGGTCGGGGATTTGGATGGTGCGCATTTGAATGGCGCCGTGGGCAAAATGTTCGACTGCGAGATCTTTTGAATGGACGAGTACTTTGCAAAGGTTTTGCGCGGCAAGCACTTCAGGGCCTAAGAAATAATCAACGAAAAATAGCCTTCCGAAATCGAGTTTGATATTGTTGATGTATTCCCGTTTTTGGACTCGGCAAACTGTTTTTGGATATCCCAAATTTTTGGCAATCGAGCTGAAAGTCAAATTGGTCTCGTCGTTTCCGGTCGCAGCAAAAAAGAGATGGGGTTTTTGTTCGAGAAGTTCTAATAAAAGTTTTCCGCTTGCTTCAGATTGGATTCGGGCAACATCGCTTTCGCGCCCCACGCGGTCGAGCGCTTTTTCATCTTGATCGATCAAGATGACGTTGTGCTCTTCCTCAGCAAGAGCCGAGGCGACATACGATCCAATTTTTCCAGCGCCTAAAATGACTACATTCATATGATTTCATTCTAGCTCTTTGGAACCATTTTTTCGATATAGTATTAAATATTTTAGTAACTTAAAAGCAATCCAAAATGAGCTTTGTTCTTGGGGCCGCTAAAAGGAGCTTTTTTCAATTGATAACCCCAATCGAATCGGAAGGAGAGATAGTTTTGGATCCGATAACGGACTCCAGGCCCGATGCTAAATATTTGCAGCCAATTACTTAAGCCTGGGACGCTTTTTGTGTAATTTCCTGCTCCATAGTCGAAAAATAGCAAGAACTGCATTTGGTCTTGAATTTTTTTTCTATGGGCGAAAACAGGGAATTTAGGTGATTTTGCTTCAAAATTAAAAATAATTCCATTGGCTACGTTTAAGATTCTTTCCTCGTATCCTCGAACGGTGTCGTACCCGCCGATCCCTAAATCTTCGCTAGGGAGAAGGTTTGCTGAGGAGGCTTGTCCTCTTAAAAACCAAAGAAGGCTGAAATCCTTGGGAAGATAATGCTCATAGCTAAACGCTCCCTTTCCATAAATATAGGCATTTTTAGCGGCATAGCCAAGCTCTTGGTATTCAGAGTTTTTTTGATCAGGAAGCCATCTGCCGGGAGAGCCGAAAAGCTCTGCAGTCATTGTAAGTTCATTTTTGCCCCAAAGTTGTGCCAATGAATATTGTGCTGTCAATTGGAACAGGTTGACTGCATCAGCGATCACTTCCAAGCTTTCTTCGGGGACAAAATTTATGTTTGTATTTGTTCTTTTGAAATCAAAACCAAAACTAATTTCGTGTGAAAATGGGGTGTAAAACGGCTTGAAAGGGATTTGGTAGCGCATAGAGGCTTGATAGCTGTTGCCATCTCCCCCAAACGGATTGAATTTGGGTTCAACGCCGCTCAATCCTCCGTATAGCACTATAGAATGTTGGAAAGGAAGAAATGCGGTGTAATGAATGGTATGGGCCCAAAAACTTTTAAAATTCGTCGAGGTTGAATATTGATAGCTGAGAATCTGATTCATAAAAAATGCATACCCCCAATTCACTCCAGCAAAAAGGCGGGTATTGTGGGTCACATCATTACCTGTGTTGTCGCCGCCTGCATAAAACCGGACGGGAAATGAATCGTTTACCATCACAGACACGTCTGTAGTGTCGGGCATTTTACCTCGGGCAAATGCCACGCTCGCATTTTGGAAGGGGTTGCGATTGATCCAAGCAAGGTCATTTAATAGATTAGGACCTTGAATATTTCCTCCTTCGCAGCAATGAAACTTGTTCTTATAAAATGAATCAAAAAACCACCGGTTCCCGCAAACTTTTAGGTTTTCCAGTTCGCTGATAATAACCACAAGTTGCAATACACCTGTTTTGAGGTTTTGTTCAGGGATTTCAACGATGACAACAGGGTATCCGTGCGCCCTGTAATACTTGAGAATTTCTAGCTTAATAGAAAGCAGAGCCTCTTTTGTCAAAGGCAGGCCGATGAATTTGCAACTGAGCTGTTGATTCATCTCATTCTCTCCGGCAGGGATTTCCACTCCCAGAGATTGAAAGCCTTCGACTCCTTCTACTCCCTCTTTTTGTACCTTTTTTTCGGAAGGTATCAACAAAACCCCTTTCAATTGTTCTAAAATGAGGCCTTCTGTTTGGGAATAAGCGGAACAGAAGAGGAATAATGCAGCTGCGAAGATGAATTTTTTCATTTTATAACCGGTTTTCGAGTTTTAGGGTGTTGTAGTTTCTTTGAGATCTATAAAAATAAGAATAAACCCAAGAAGGTAGATCGAGGCTAGAAATTTCATTCATATTGATGAGGTCTTTTTGATCTTCAACAACGCCGCTTGAGATTTCTAGCTGTCTGACAACGTAGATCGGACGGTCGTATGTTTTCCAAAGCGTGAAAGCTTCATTCAGGGCGCGTGTAAGATCATTGAGATCCTCGAATGTGAAAACAATAGGAACTAGAGGTTCTACATAACCCTCTTTATAAAATAGGGTGTATGGGGTGCCTGTGACATTATTTGGATTGTCAGGATAATAGATCCCCCATTGTTCGTTGGGGCCATTTACGAGTAAGTTCACGCCGAGAAAGGGACCGTTTATTGAGCCAAGTATACTATTTTGTGTTGGAGTGGCTGTATATATGAACAAGCCCGAAGCAGAGGCAGTTGTAATAGTGGCATTCGAGTCTAAAATGAATTGTCCCGGTCCTGATGAGGGGGGAGTTGGAAAATTATTGTCGACGACGAGAGTCGTAGTGCCGGCTGTGTGATTGTTTTGAATATTCGTGAAGTCCCCCATATTGATTGTGCGCCCAGCGAGGATCAAGATGTTTGATCCTGCAGTGGCCGTATTTGAAAAATTCGTGTGGATGAAAGAGGGGCTTCCCATAGCAGACGCTGTCATTATGAGATCATTAGCTACGTTGATGGTAATATTCCCGTTCGACATCGAGCCTCCGGTCAAGATGGCGGCTGATGCAAAAGGGTTCATCATGTCAGTAGCGTTAAGCGTCAGATTTCCAGCAGGGTCTGTCACATTGATCGTAATGTGGTTGGTATTCGTATTTCCAAATGTTGCGATGAAGGCGCCTGCGTTCATCCCTGTGCCGCCATTTAGAGTGATGCCGCCAGGCCCTGTAGCGGTTACAAAAACCTCTCCATTGCCGCCTCCTCCGAAATCTCCAGTTCCTATTTGAGCGAGCGTTAGCATCCCCATAAATGTACCACCGGTCATAGAGATTTGGCTTGCCGTTACATTTAAATTGGCTGTTCCTCCTGTTTGTGCAGCTAAAATCCTGCCGCTTACATTAGTCCCTGCGTTGACGGTAAGAGCGCCTGTCAAATTGACTGATACGGACCCTTGATTTCCTGAAATTGTGGCTGGCCCAGTCATTGGGAGCAAAGATAAATTGCCTCCGCTGAAACCAAGAGTTGCGTTAGCTTGCGTGTTGATCGTCGAAAAACTATTTAAGGTAGAAGTTCCTAGCGCTTGTATTGAAAGATTTCCTCCATTCGGTCCGGTTTGGATAATAGCTGGGTTTGTATTCGAGCTTCCAGTCATCGTTAGGTTGCCAAAATTGGAGATCGTAATGTTCCCTCCTTCGAATGTCTGGATGCTGGCATTTGCGTCCGTCGCCCCCCCTCCCAGAGAGAGCATAGTAATAGATGAGGTAGGATTCGTTGAAACAAGCGAAATGTGATTCGTAGTTGCGCCTACCGTTCCTTTCGTTCGAATCCCGGCGAAACACCCATTGGTAGTGCCTCCAGTCATAGAAACATTCCCGGAACAAGTTATGCTGATAGTCCCGTTGCCGCCAGGATCAAAAAGGTTGAAATCACCAGTGGTTATTTCTGCCTGCGAATCCGTAGCTCCCATGCTTCCTCCTATAAGGACGATATCTGTCGCGTTTCGGATCAAAACATTCCCTGTGCTTCCTATCAAAACTCCACCCGAGATCTTAGCGGTAGCATTCATAGCACCTGCCCCGCTCCCCCCTTGGAGTCGGATATCTTGTCCGACTGTTAGATCTACAGGACCTTGGTTGCTTCCCACACCAGAAATTGTGTTAGCGCCGATACCCCCAGTTATGTGCAGATGGCCGCCGATGTTTACGTTCGAGGTTGCCCCAACTCCCGTAGCCCCTAATTGGGATCCGCCATCTCCTGATAAATCGCAATCTCCTGTAATTGTTGCATTGAGAGCGGCGTCTCCGCTGATGACGCATCTATTTGCAGCGCCAGTGTTTGTCGCGGTTAAATTTCCGCAATTTACTGTCATGTTTGAGGCGCTTCCAGGGACCGCTGCGCCAGTAACAACGAGGACGTCTCCGGCAGTTCCAGTCAGAAATAAATTGGTTGGAGCAGTAATATTGACGTGTCCGCTGATTGATTGAACATTTAAATTGCCAGCTGTCGCTTCGATTGTGACGGTAGGAGCATTAATATTGATTGCGGTGATGGTTGTTGAATCGGTGTAATTTGCCATAATCGAACTGTTGATGGTGATCGACCCGTCTGCGATCAGATCAAGTCTGGTTGGGGTTCCCATTGTAGGGCCTCCGCCTGGCCATATAACCGGTGCGGAGACTGTGATGCTTCCTACCATGGCAGTTCCGCTTGCGGATGCGTCAATAATTACATTATTGCAAGTGAGATATCCAACCAAGTCGGCATTATTTATATTGGCTGCAGCCAAACCTGGGAAGGTATAGGTTTGGGCCGGCATTGGGCACGCTCCAGGCGGGCCCATTGGCATAACGCCTACTGTTGTTGCTGCAGCTGAAATGGTGACAGCGCAAGGGTCGAGAAGCAGCGTTCCAGTTTCGCCTAAGGGAGATCTTGTGTCGATGAATCCTTTTGGGAATAAATTTTGCGAGCAGGAAACTTCGACAAATCCTCCATTTCCGCCTTGAGGGCCGCCTCTAGCCAAAATTGTTCCTTCCATGAGGTTCATTTCATCAGACCAAAGAGTGACGCTGCCGCCATTTCCGCTTTTCGTTGAATTTGCATGAATAAGGGCTTTCGGCTTCGTTATGATTGTTTTTGGGCGATCCTTTTGAGAAGGACCTCGTATAAAGACAGATCCTGCATTTTCATCTGAAGAAACATCGATCAGCGCATGATCGTTCAAAAGGACAGAGTCTGCTTGAATATGGATGTTCCCCGATTCTGCTCGCATTTCTCCATTTATGTCTAAATGAGCTCCTTCAGCGACGAGATAGATATTGGCTCCCTCTTTGCGAACACCGAGAGCATCGATTTTCCCTTCATGAGAAACGGCGAGAGAAAAAGGATTTCCTGCTGCTTTGATCTCTACTGTCAAAGCCTCTATCGTCCCGTTTTGTTTGATTCCAGCATCAGTGGCGTCTTCGACAGGAAGCAGGATGAATAGCCGCTCTTCTTCTTGAGGCCTATATAAGATGGCTTCGCCGCAACCAATTAAGGAGTGTCCGTTCGGAGAATTCAACCGTCCATTATTTTCGATTCGTTTTGAAATCAAAACGAGATCTCCATGGCTGGCTTCTATTACGCCATTATTGACGATAGAAGTAGAATTTATCCCTTGAAAATGCAGATCATGCCCATTCAGAAAGTCTTCGTCGAGCACATCAAAGGTTGATCCAATGAATGAGGCTGTTTGGATGCAACCTGAGCTCCCGATGAGGATTCCATTTGGGTTAATCAAATAGACTTGCCCATTGGCTTGCAGCATTCCCATAATAGAGGTTGGATCGGACGAAGTGATTCTGTTCAAAACGGCAGATCTTGAACTTGGTTGGATGAAACGGACTGTTTCGTCTCGATCGATCGTAAAGCTTTTCCAATTGATCACAGCCTTGTCTGAAGTGACAACCAACATGTTTTTTCCGTCTAGCTCGAATTGGGCTTCGCCGTGGGCGATTGAAGGGTTAGCAAGTTTGGCAAAAACAACAATAGGACAAGCGACGAATGAGTATAGAAAATGGAGCTTCATGTTACCTGCATTTTTTTTAAAAAATGCCGGGATCGCAAATTTTTCACAAGAGAGAGAGCATTAAGGTGTGAATTTTGCGCTTAAAAATCATTTGTGTGATACCCTTTCGATCTATGAAAAAGCATCCGGTTGCAACGATTATCAATTTTTGCTCCAATGAAAGCCGTTTTATCCGGGCTACTTTAGAGCAGGCTCTTAAGTTTTCTATGCAGGTTATCGTGCCTGTCTGCGATCATTTTTTCGATGGGTCTTTGGAAAACCGCCCCTTATTGGAAAAAATTTACTCGGCTTTTCCTGACTGTCTTTTTGTTGAATATCCTTATCTGCCGAAAAAAATCCCCAAAAAAATCTTGAAAAAGGTCGATCCTGCCCATTTTTGGCACAGCCTTTCCAGATTGATAGGATTTTCTTTTTTGGAGGAAAGCGTTGAAATGGTGCTCTTCTTGGACGCCGATGAAGTGCCCGATGGGAAGCGGTTTTCGGAATGGCTCGAATGCAGCGATTACCGGCAGCATACCGCCCTGAAACTCTCCAATTACTGGTACTTTCGAGATCCTGCAAACCAAGCGCTAAAATATGAAGATTCCATCGTGCTTGCTCAGAGAAAAGCGCTTGAGACTGAGATTCTGCTCCATCAGGACGAGCGGGATGCGATTTATAATCTGCTCCCCGGCCCCAAAAGACGGGGCGTGGCAGGATCGGATGGCAAACCGATGTTCCACCATTACAGCTGGGTGAGGACCAAAGAGGAGATGCTCCAAAAAGTGAAAGCTTGGGGACATAAAGGGGATCGGGATTGGACGGCTCTTGTCCATGAGGAATTTGCGGGGCCTTTTCGGGGGACCGATTTTGTACATGGATATACCTATCAATCGGTCAAGCCGCCATTCGATATTCGCTTTGATCCGCCGCAGTTTGAGCCCAAAGGGGCGCCCAAGGTCAAACGGCTGAATGACGAAGAAATGTTGAAACACATTCGACAAAAAAGATTTTGGGAACTTGCATTTTAGGCCTCTCTTCGTGCATGATGAGAGGGATTCAGCACTGGTAGCTCAGTTGGATAGAGTACCTGGCTACGAACCAGGGGGTCAGAGGTTCGAATCCTCTCCAGTGCGATGCTTATCTGTAAATTCCCATTTGGACCCTTAGAAACTAACGCGATTTTGATTGGCTGCCCTGAAACCAAGCTGGGCGCAGTCGTCGATCCGTCGCTCGGATCTGCCGGAGCGATTTTGGAAAAAGCCAAAGAATTCGGAATCAAAATCGAAAAAATCCTCTTGACCCACTCCCATTGGGATCATTTTGCCGATGCCCATATTTTAAAAGAGAAAACCGGAGCTCCTGTATATATCCATTTTCTCGATGCGAAAAATATCGAGCATCCAGGCTCTGACGGCATTCCTCTTTTTTTTCCGATCCATCCGGTAAGCGCGGATCATTTTATCAATGAAGGGGAGACGGTGGCTGTTGGCAAATTGCATTTTCAAGTGATTCACAGCCCGGGTCATTCTCCAGGGAGTGTCTGTTTTTATCTTGAAGATCAGAATCTTCTTATATCGGGCGATACCCTTTTTCAGGGGAGCATCGGCAATCTCCATTTGCCTACTGCGGAGCCCAACCAAATGTGGATGAGTCTAGAAAAATTGGCCAAACTGCCGCCGGAAACGAGAGTGATTCCAGGACATGGCGGAGAAACGACGATCGGCAAGGAAAATTGGCTATCAAGAGCAAAAGAAATATTTTCGGAGTAGGTATATGTCATTAGTAGGAAAAAAAGCCCCAGAAATCAAAGCGAAAGCGGTCATTGGAAACCAGTTTCACGATTTTTCTCTCTCAAAGCTGCAAGGGAAGTATGTGGTTTTCTTTTTCTACCCTCTTGATTTTACGTTTGTTTGCCCGACGGAACTGCACGCATTCCAAGAAAAATTGCCCGAGTTTGAAAAACGGGGCGCGCAAGTGGTTGGTTGCTCGATTGACAGCTGCTATTCTCATGCTGCATGGCTTGGCACGCCCAAAGCAAAAGGCGGTATAGAGGGAGTGGCCTATCCGATCGTTTCCGATATTCATAAGACAATTGCCCGCGAATACGATGTATTGAAAGAAGATGAAGGGATTGCTTACCGAGGTCTTTTTCTGATCGATCGAAATGGGATTGTGCGCCATCAACTGATCAATGATTTGCCGCTTGGCAGATCTGTGGATGAAGTCATTCGACTTCTCGATGCATTGATCTTCCATGAAAAACATGGTGAAGTTTGTCCGGCAAATTGGCAAAAAGGCTCCAAAGCGATGAAGCCAACAGAACAGGGGCTTGCAGAATATTTTCAGCACTAATTCTCTTGCGCGTTTCTGGTGAATCGAATTTTTTTCTTTGCCTTTTTCCTCTGATTCGTTAAAACTAATACTAAATACGAAACGTCTCAGAGGACATCTATGAAACTCTGTTCATCTCTAGTGATCTTCATGCTGCTGTGCAGTATGGGATTCGCAAACTATGTTGGCAATCCACAAGCTCCCGATTTGCCAAAAATCATCTCGTATACAAGAGACATGACTTTTGCACAGCAAGATTATTGGCTTAATGCCAAGCTTGAGTATGAAAAAGAGTACATGCAGGACATGAATCTCGAGATTGCTTCTGGAGTGAATAAGAACCATCGTGTTCAGTATTCCTACTTTTATGGAAACTTTTTGACTTTAACGGCAAATATCCTGCACCGCATCGACCTTTATGTTAAAGGCGGAGCGGTAGAACCCCGATTTGAGTTGGGGATGCCTACAGGTTTTGGAACGGAATTGGATACGCTGACAAATCGGAAGACGATTCCGGCTTGGTCTCTTGGCGCGAAAGTCCTCGTCTATAAAATAAAGCAGTGGAGTTTTGCGGTAGAGAGCAGCTATTTCCAAACTGACCATCGCAATTTCCTCCAGTTCACAGCGATAGCGCCTATAGCTCCGACAAACACAGAGATCAGATGGTATAACTGGCAAGTATCCGGCGCTCTTTCTTACAATGTATGTCCGCTTGTGCCTTACATCGGGTGCAAATATTCCCGCACTTTTGTGACATTTGATTATTCGACCCCGGCGCTGTCAGTACCTCTTCTTAGATTTGACAACAGACGTCCAGTAGGTGTATTTCTCGGATGTACACTTCTCGCATCTCGGTACTTTGAGATGAACATTGAAGGACGCTTTATCGACGAACAGTCGTGGAGCGGCACCCTCGGATTCAGATTCTAATCGATGCTCCTTGAAACGCCATTTGGTTAAACCGAATGGCGTTTTTTTATTTTACCACAGAGAGCGCAGAGCACGCAGAGAGGGTGGAATCAAATTTTTTCTCTGTGGCCTCTGAGGTAAATAATCTTAACTCGAGGTGAGGAAATCGTAGAGATCTTTCTGGTTGGTGATGAGAAGGCCTTTGTGCAAATGGCAAATGCTCTCGGATGCCGACAGGATTTCAGGATCGCCCACGCCAGGCAAGCATAAAGCATGGACCTTTTTCACCTTTTCCCGGTCTCCCAAGTATTTCAAGCCGTTCATGTAATCAATCCGGCTGAATCCCTCTTCGGCTACGCGGAAATAAATGATCTCGCGGTTGTACAAAATCGCCTGCACTGCAAAAAACAGTCCTTCGCTTTCGCCAGGCGGATTGCCTAAGAGATCAACCAGTTGAGGCAAGCGCTGAAGCAGATGAGGGATTTTAAAGGCCCCCTTTTCAGCCTCGCCGAAAAGAGCAATCACTTGTTTCATATTCCTTTCCCATATCGGGGAATGGAATTATTTTCAATTGGTGAGCTTGGATAGGTCTATGTAAACCAATTTCAGAACGAGATTGCATCGTCTGGTGTAGGTGTTTGGAGGAACAAGACCTTGAATGACTTTATATAAGCGATCCATATTCTGGTCGTCTTTTACATAAAAACATACTTGTTGGTTGAAGGGATAGACTCGGCTCTCATCATATTGGCAAAGTGCGTCTACAGAAAGGGCGGCGAAAAACTTTTCGGCAAACCCGGCTGTTTTGAACTGCAAGACCAGCTCGGCCATTTCTGTATTATGTAGGTCTTTACGCTTGGAAAGAGTGAGCAAAGTAATGTCTTTGGCCATCTCAGCAAACGATGTGCTTTTCATTTCAACTGACATCTTTTTATATCCCGGAAATAGAATGAACCTATCCTAGTAAAATTTTGGGGGAATTTTTAGCGTGAAAGCTCCGTAGAATCGACGATACGCGAAAGCTCGCAAGTTGATTCGTATTAATCAATACGGGTCAACTTGCGATCGTCGATTCTATGGGCTTTGACGCAAAAATCACCCTAAAATTTTACTAGGATAGGTTCATAGACTACAAGCCCTCTTTCTAAAAGAAAAAGTTTGCATCAAACTTGTCGCAGAAATCAGATCCCATTTTATTTAAAAGTGATGCGTTTTTATGTCAGTATCGTTCTTTTTAATAAAAGTGCAGTCTTTGCATTGATTAGTTTAGGTGAATTCACTAATCAAGCAAAACGGTTAACAGTCTCTAAGACTTCTGGGGTGAAACTCAGCGGTTTTGCCTAGCTCTTCTTCGATTTCCAGTAAGCGGTTGTATTTTGCGATTCGTTCCGAACGGCAAAGAGAACCGGTCTTGATTTGCCCGCACTCAAAAGCCACAGCTAGATCCGCAATCGTCGTATCTTCCGTTTCTCCGGATCTATGAGACATGACTGTCCGGTAACCGAAATCTTTGGCCAATTTGATCGCTGCTTTCGTTTCTGTGAGAGTGCCGATTTGATTGACTTTGATCAGGATGGCATTGGCAGCCCCGAGGTCGATCGCTTTTTTGAGAAATTTGGTGTTGGTCACAAAGATATCGTCGCCTACGAGTTGGATTTTTTTGCCCAGTTCGCGGGTCAGTTTTACCCAGCCGGCCCAATCATTTTGATCGAGTCCGTCTTCGATCGAATCGATTGGGTACATTTCACAAAGAGCTTTTAGGTAGCCGATTTGCTCATCCGTTGTTTTACCGCTGTATTTTCCTTTTTTGAAGAATTCGGAGGAGGCGGGATCTAAAGCAATCGAAAGATCTTCTTTTGGTTTGTAGCCCGCTTTTTCAATCGCTTCCATGATGAGATCAAGCGCCTCTTCGTGAGAAGCTAGACGCGGAGCAAAGCCCCCTTCGTCGCCGACGGCGGTGGAAAGGTCTCTTTCTTTGAGCAGCTTTTTGAGCGCGTGAAAAACTTCTGCGCCATATCTAAGAGCTTCGCGAAAAGATGGAGCGCCGATGGGGCGGATCATGAATTCTTGGAAATCGAGTCCATTATCTGCATGCACGCCGCCATTGATCACATTCATCATCGGACAGGGAAGAAGATGGGCAGAGGGGCCGCCGAGGTAGCGATAGAGCGGCTGTCTTTTGGCGTTCGCTGCGCATTTGGCAGCAGCTAAAGAAATGCCGAGAATGGCATTGGCGCCAAGACGGCCTTTATTTTCTGTCCCGTCCAATTCGATCATGGTTCGGTCGATGAGTTCTTGTTCGAAGATCGATTTGCCTTTGAGGGCTTGGTTGAGAGAGCCGTTGACATGGGAAACTGCTTTGAGAACGCCTTTGCCATTATACCGTTTTGGATCGCCATCGCGCAGTTCGACCGCTTCATGCTCGCCGGTTGAGGCTCCTGAAGGGACAGATGCTTGACCTATATATCCATCGCGCGAATGAACAGTCACTTTTAAGGTTGGATTTCCTCTCGAATCGAGGATTTCAATGGCATGGCACGATTCAATCAAACTCATAGCTTCCTTTTAGTCCAGTTGTCCGCTCCGCCTGTCGCTTCATCTATCAGGCTGCAGTAAGATTCATAGCGGATCTCGGAAATTTTTCCTTCTTCTAAAGCTTCGATCACTTTGCATTCGGGCTCGCTGATATGCAGGCAATCGGGATATTTGCATCCGAGATCCAAAAAGTCTTGGAAGTGCGCTGTCACTTCGTCTTTCATTAATTTCCAAATACCAAAGCTCCGAATTCCTGGCGTATCGACGCAATATCCGCCGCCAGGCAATGGGATAAGCTCTGCTGTTGTTGTGGTATGGCTTCCTTTGGAAGTTTTTTGAGCCAGATCCCCGATTTTTAAATTAAGGCCGTAGGCTGCATTGATGAGAGATGACTTTCCGACGCCCGATTGGCCAGAAAATACAGTCGTTTTATCTTTGAGCAAAGATTTTAAAGCATCTAGGCCAATCATGTTTTTTGTGCTGACGGAAAGTATCGGCAGACCGAGCTTTTCATAAACAGATAAGAATTCTTGGTAGCGCTCTTTTTCTGATTCGGGCCCATCTTCCAAAAGGTCGATTTTATTGATGACAACGATCGGATGGATGTTCCCTTTTTCCGCTGCGATCAAATACCGGTCGACAAGAGCAGGTTTCAAGGGAGGATTAACGACAGAGACAGCGATGATCGCTTGATCGACATTGACCGCGATCAGCTGCTCTTTGCGGCCGCTAATATCTGTTCTTGCAAGGAACGAATAGCGCTCTGCGATATGGACAATCGAGTGATCTTCTGTAAAATAGACAAGGTCGCCCACAGCGATCAGGTTTTTTGCTTCCATTTTCTCTTTTTTGAAGAGCCCTTTGAGCGAAGCTAAAATCCGCTTCCCATCGGCATCAACCCAAATCCCTTCGCCAGTGATCGCAACAACACGCCCTTTGCGCCAGTTTGGATCGATCTCTACGGCTTCTTTTTTTTCTTGGTCGGTTTTTTTAAATTTGGAACGGTCGGTTGTTTGGGCATGCCGTCTTTCTTTGCGCCACTTTTTCCGGTCTTTTCCGTGGAAGTCCTCTTCGTAATCGTATTCGCGAGTCATGATTTCCTCATCGCATAAAGCAAAATAGCGCCTGATGCCGCCACATTGAGAGATTCTACCTCACCGCGCATTGGAATGGTGATTTTTTTTGCTCCCGCCCACTCGCGCGCGCCATGCCCCTCGCTGCTTAAAATCAATCCGAGAGGGAGTTTGGGCTGCACCTCGTCTAAAGGCGTCCCCTCCAAATCGGCAGTATATAGGTGTAGGCCATGGATCTCCTGGTAAGAATAAGGCAGATGGAACTGAGCTCCCTTGCCAGCTCTTAGGGCCTTATCATTAAATAGGTCGACGCTGCCGGCCGTTAAGATAACCCCCTCCCAGCCGAGAGCGAGCGCGGTTCGAAGCAAAGTGCCCAAATTGCCCGGATCGGAGATCCGGTCCAGAATCAAAACCCAATTTTTCCCATGGAGATCTTGCGGCTTCGGCATCGCAATTTCTGCAGCAAAGCCGTCAGGCGCTTGGAGACCAGTAATTTTTTTTAAAATAGGCTCGGTGACAAGGATCTCTTCTTTGCATGGGATGTCTGAAGGCTCTAAAGTGATAAGAGTTTCGATCGGAAGTTCGTTTGTCATCTTTCTTCCGGCGACAAGAACCCGCTGAGCCTCTTCGCGATAGGTTTTATTGCTGCGCAATTCAAACCAATGCTTGACAAGTGGATGTTGTAAGCTCGTGATCCTTTTTGGTACCATCCAGAACAGTATGGCCGATTCCTCAATAACAAAAAAGTCTCATCCATCCGGTTCGCTGGCGAGGCGGATTTTGATCATTGCCATCCTCCTGCTTGTGATCCCCCTATTTTTGCAAACCCTGTTTCTTTATAGGCAGGAATACGACCAAAAGCTCCAGGATGTCGAAGCCGATCTGAAAATGCTGGCGAATGAAAGGGCTCATTTTATCGATGAGATTTTGCAAATGGACTGGACGCTCCTCGAAGAGGCTACCAACGAAAGTCGAAATATCGAAAGAATCCCTCTTCCACCGAATGCCCGCGATCAATTTGTAGCCATCAGCAAAAGCAGGCAAGCTGTGCTGGCCGGTATCGCTGAGACTCCTACAGAAGCCCTTGTCATCCCAATTCCATTCACCGTGATTGCAAGAGACATGCCGAGAGCCTATCAGATTCGGATGGCGCTCATCGATGAAAAAGGGAAGGTTCTCTGGGAAAACGTTCCAGTCAAAGGGGAAGATTTTCTGCAGGCGGACGATCCGATTGGTGAAACGGGCTTAAGCGTTCGGCTTACCGTTGAGAAAAAAGAGATCAAAGGGCTCCATCAGCAGTCCTATTATCTGCGCTTTGCAGCTCTGGTACTATTCGTCGGGATCATCGGCGGAGGGGCTGTCTTTCTTTTCACAAGAAGGATCGCAAAACCTCTGCGCCATCTTTGCAAAACCATGGAGCGGGTCTCGGAAGGAGCTGCGCATGTCCGTTACACGCCCGATTGGATGGGTTTTGAGATCAATGCGCTCGGAATTCAATTCAACCAGACACTCGATGGCCTTTTACGCCATGCAGGCGAGGCGGAAAGGGAAAGACTGCACCGCGAAAGATTAGCCAAAGAGCTGAGCATTGGCCATGAGATCCAATCCAATTTGCTGCCCACGCATGTTCCAGGTATGGCTGGACTCGATATCGCCTCCGCTTATTTTGCTTCGAAAGAGGTGAATGGCGATTTCTACGACCTATTTAAAATGCCGAACGGAAAACTTCTCATTTCCGTTTGCGATACAGCCGGAAAAGGGATTCCGGCTTGTCTTTTTGCTCTCGGGCTGCGCAGCATCCTCCGTACTCTTGCAACCACTGTTCATGATTTGTCTGAGCTGGTCCAAAGAGCGAATGACCTCTACTTCATCGACGCGCAGAATGCATCGATGTTCTCAACATTGTGGATCGGAATTTTCGATCCAAAATCCCATAAACTGACCTTTTGCAGCCAAGGCCATCCTCCAGGTCTTCTAGTTCGCGGAGCGCAGTTAGAAGAATTGTGGACGCAAGGAATCGCGTTGGGCGCTCAAAAAGTCGATCTGATCCCAACGAAAGAGGTCGGTTTGGAAGATGGAGACCTTCTTGTTCTCTACACCGACGGAATTGTGGAAGCTCACGACTCCGAAAATCGGCTTTATGGAAAAAATCGGTTCTACGAAATTCTCGTCAAAAAACAAAAATCAACAGCTCAGCAACTCGCTGATCGAATCATAGAAGAAGTGCGCCTTTTCTCTGGGGGAGCGCCGCAACATGACGACATGACTTTGCTCGTCATTCGAGTGAAAAAATAATTTTTCTTTGTTGAAAAATAATTTCAGATGACGCATGGATCAAAAGTAATGCTACACCCAAAGGAGGAAACATGGCTGTACGCAAACGCAAAAAAAGAAAAACTAAAGCAAAAGCAAGAAAAACGACCCATCGTCGTAGAAAATCTACAAAAAGAAAAGCTGCTAAAAAAGCAGCTCCACGCCGCCGCCGCCGAAGACGCAAGTCTGCAGCAGCTGCATCTATGCGCGCTGAAGAAATGGCTCAGCAGTAATCTTTCTATTAAGGGGCTTGGGTTCCAGGCCCCTTTTTCTTTCCCAGCACACCTTCTTAGAGACTGTTAACGGATTTTGTTTCAGTCGATTTTCGGGATTATTTTGGCCAAATTTCGGCCTTTTTTTCGGGTGTTAATATCAACTTCCGTATATTGACCCCCGAAAAAAAGTCAAAATTTGGCCAAAATAATCCCGAAAACTCGACGAAACCAAAATCCGTTAACAGTCTCTTATCCCTGAAATATGAACCTATCCTGATAAAATTTTCAGACATTTTATTTGTTGAAATATTAAAAAAATTATAATAAAATATTAAAGCTTTATTATCATTTAGGTAGTTTGATGTTCGGTTTAATTGATGGGTTGTTGAAAGTGTCAAGAACTCTTTATCACTCTGTTGCAGATGTTGATTATGGGTGTTTTGAAAAAATATCTCTGGTAGGAGCCGCCGCGCTTGGAGCGTATGGGGTCCATAAGACGGTAAAGTGGATCACTCGCAAATATCAGACACGCGCTTTGCTTTCAGTAGATCCTCTTCAAGCCAATAGAGAGAGAATTATCCGGGGGCTTCAAAGTTTGCATTCAGTAGGTCTTTTGACGGAAATAAACCGCAATGTGTTGATCGAAAATGCTCCGTATGCCTCGGTCCTTGGACTAGGGATCGCGCGCTTGCAAGAAGCAAATCTTTTGGAAGCAAACCGAGATGTACTGATCCAAAATCCGTCCCATGCCTTGGATCTTGCAATAGGGATTAAATGCTTACATTCTGCAGGTCTTTTGACGGAAGAAAACCGAATCGCATTATTCCAAAATATGCCGCATATCCGGGGGCTTAGGCAAGGGCTTGAGTGTTTCGAAGAGGCCGATCTTCTCAATCAAGCAAACTTCGATTTGCTGATCCAAAATGCACCGCATGCCTCGAGTCTTGAATTAGGCATTCGGAGCTTACTTGAAAGAGGCCTCTTGAGTCAGGTAAATCTTAATCGATTGTTCCAAAATCCTCCGTACGACCAAGGACTTTGCAAAGGGATAGAGTGTTTACTAAATACTGGACTTTTAAATCAGGAAAACTTCGATCGATTGATTGAAAATGCGCAATATATCTTGGGGATTGAAAGCGGGCTAAAGGTTTTAGAGAATGCTCAGATTCTGACACAAGATCATTTTGATGCGTTGATCCAAAATGGCCCGAATGCCTGGCGTCTTGCGAAAGGGCTTGAGTCCTTGCAGAATGCCAATCTTTTGGAAGCAAACCGCGATGTATTGATCCAAAATGCGCCGCATGCCTGGGGTCTTGGAAAAGGACTTGCATTATTGCAGAATGCCAATCTTTTGGAAGCAAACCGCGATGTATTGATCCAAAATGCGCCGCATGCCTGGGGTCTTGGAAAAGGACTTGCATTATTGCAAGATGCCCATCTTTTGGGAGCAAACCGCGATATATTGATCCAAAATGCGCTGCATGCCATGGACTTCGCAATCGGACTTGAGTGTTTGCAAAATGCCGCTCTTCTAAACCAAGAAAACTTCAATCTATTGCTGCAAAATGTGAATTATATCTCCGGAATTCGGCTTGCTCCCTTGCGAAATACCGGTCTTCTAACTCAGGAAAACTTCAATCGACTCATTCAAAAAGCACAGCATGCTTCTGCGCTCGGTGAAGCACTTGATCAATTGGAATTTACTGGTCTTCTGAACCAAGAAAACTTGAATTCATTACTCCAAAATTCGGAACATGCCTCACAACTTAAGAAAGGGCTTGAACATTTGCAAGAGGCCAATCTTCTTCTTCAGGATAAGTTTGATTTACTCATTCAAAGTCCAGCGCATGCCGAAAATGTTGCGAAAGGGGTCGAATTCTTAATTCGGGCGGGCATTTCGACGCCGGAAAATCTTAGGAAGCTTTGTCTGGGAGATGGAGCGCATGCTAAGGCTCTTATCGATTTTTGCAGCAATCCAGTTCAGGTCCTCAATCAATCCAGTTTTGATGAAATCATTGTGCGTCAATCAAGCCAGGCTCGTCTTGCTTTACAAATGCTAACCCAGAGAAATCGGGGTAAACCAAACACGTATATGCCTGCTGAAACAATCGGGAAAATCGCATCATGTCTCATGCCAAACTATGAAAATGACAATAATCCTACATATAGTATTGGAGAATTGGAAAACGATGCTAATAGATTATGCATGAGCAGGGCCCTGGAAATGGAATCAAAAGAAGCAGAATGATCCAAGCCGAGTGATCCGATTGGTTTGATATTTGTCGGCAAAAAGCTTTTTTTTCGTAGAGCGATCTCCCTCCCAAATTTTAAACTAAGCGGCGCCGAAATTTTTTAGGGAATCGCGCTGAGTTGAGAACGCTCGTGGAAGTGGCTGTATCGAAAGCATGCACTTACGCCTTATAAAATTCATTGCTGAATTCTAGAAAAATATTCAATATTGACTTCAAAAAAATATTGTGAGGATTCATGTTCCAGAGGTGTATGAAAAGATGCATCTGCGTGATTGCATTTTCGTTTTTTTTGAGTGTTTCTAGCTCTTGTTTTGCGGACTTTATCTACATTTTGAATAATAATAACAACGGTGTAACGAGCGGCAGTGTTGCAGTATTTAATGAAACAACTCTTTTGCCTTTGACAGGGTCTCCCTTCACGACCGTCATTCCGGGGCTTAGCGGCCAAGCAGGCCAGCAAATGGTCATCAATGCTTCGGGAACCCGTTTGTATGTTGCAAATGCATCTATTCCGAATACGATCAGCGTTCTAGACACAGATACGATGCTTCCGATTGCCGGGTCTCCTTTTTCAAGCGGGGGGATGGATGCTGGTGGAATTGCTATCAATCCTGTTGCCCCATACATCTATGTAACGAACTATTTGAGCGATACAGTGTCCCGACTCGATGAGGCGTCCCTTGCGCTTCTCGGAGCCCCAGTAGCTAGTGGAGGGTTGAACCCAAATAGAATTCTTGTGAACCCAAATGGTTCTATTGTGTATGTGATAAATTCAAACTCAGTCAATTTGACTGCTTTCGATGCCACTTTGAATCCTATATTGGCGCCGATTGTATTTGTGAATTTTGTTCCCTACTCGATGGCGATCAACCCTGCAGGAACGATCTTGTACATATATGGTCTTAATTCAATGTCGTCGACAAGCCAGGTTTTAGCGTATGATGCAATAACGCTAGCTCTCTTAAGCAACCCATTGGCAGGATTTGACGGCTTGGATGTGCCGGCTGCTATTACGGTTAGTGCCGATGGAGCTCGTCTGTATGTGTTGGGAAGGCGCCTGGTTCCGCCATCTAACGATATGCAAATTCTTAACGCGGATCCTTTGAGTCTGGCAGTCTTATTGGGGCCTGTTGCGACGGGGGGTGGGCCTAATGCTTTAGCGATCGCGCTAAACCCTGAAAATACCCGTTTGTACGTAGGAGAAAGCGATTCAAGTATCCCTCCCATTTCTCGTGTCTCGTTTTATGATTCGGCGACACTGACTCCTATTCCGGGTTCCCCCCTTACGTCGGGCATCGCGGGTCCGGTTTCCATTTTGTTCGGGCCTCGTCTTGCGGCTCCAACGAATCTCCAGGGTTCTCAGAAGAAAAATGATTTTGGGTTGGTGTACGAATACTTTAATCTTTTAACTTGGGATGCTGCCGCAGGCGTGGTTTCAGGATATTATATCTATCGCGATGGTGCCAAAATTGCTACTTTGGATGCTGCTAGTCATGAATATCGGGATCACAATAGAGAAAAAGGCGTTGCAACCTTTTATTCTGTTTCTTCTTTTAATGCGAACGGAAATGAGAGTAACTCTGTAGACGTTCTAGTGAATTGATAGAGTTTTTTTTCTTGATTCCTTTCTCGTACTCTCAGTATTTTGAGGGTTATGAATAAAATTATTTTTTTGATTGTCTGTGTTTGCTTAAACCTGAATGCAGCAGAAAAATTTCATCCCGAAACGATTGCCATTTTAAAATATGGCGATGAGCTTCCTCCCTGTATAGATCGGGGCGTTTGGATCGATCCTTGGCTCGATGTGCCTAGAGGAAATGAGAAATTGAGCAAAGTGGTTTTTCCATTTCTATTGAAACCGCTCTCTCAGGAAGATCTAACCTGTTTGGAACATACGATTTTAGACTATTACAAGGATCATGGCCGTCCGGTTGTGTCGGTCGTAATCCCGCCGCAGGATCTTACAAAAGGTGTGTTGAAGATTGTCATTGTCGAACCGACTCTGTCATCGGTCTGTTTGAGAGGGAACCGATGGACGTCCGATTCTTTCATTAAAAACGGAAGCGGACTTTGCGAAGGACAAATCTTGAATTCTTATGATCTGCAGCAAAATCTGGCTTGGATCAATCGGAGCCCATTCCGAAGGACAGATATTGTTTTATCTGCGGGAGATCAGCCAGGAACTACGAGCGCAGAATTGGTGACGAAAGAAAATTTCCCTTTAAGAGTTTATGCAGGGGCCGATAACACGGGGACTGTATATTTAACTCATACGAGAATTTATTCTGGGTTCAATGCAGGCAATCTTTGGGGTCTTGATCATCAAGCATCTTTCCAATGGACGACAGCCCCCAACCCGCATACATTGACGGCTTTTGCCGGACAATATTTAGCCCCCTTTCCTTGGCGCCATCAGCTGATGTTCTACGGCGGCTATAGTAAGTTCAAAGGAGATATCCCAGCTCAGTTAATGTCTCAAAATGGAAAAGCATGGCAAATCAGTGGCCGATATCAAATTCCATTTGGCCCCATTTTTGGAAATTTCTTGCACCAGTTGTCGATCGGATATGACTTCAAAAGGACGAATAGCGAACTGCTTTTCGGGGGAATCCCTTTCCAAGGAGGATTTGCCGACATCAATCAGTTCTATTTCGGCTATTTGCTCGATTACCGTACATGCAAGACGATTACATCTCTCAATGCGGAAGTGTTTGGCGCGCCTTTCCATATCACGCATGACCAGAACAATGAGGCTTTCCAAACTTTGAGGCCATATGCTAAATCGAAGTACATGTATGGCAGGCTTCGCCTTTCCCACACGCAAATTTTGCCGAAGGAATGGGAAGTAAGAGTTGTGGCTGCAGGTCAGCTGACGGGGTGGAATTTGCTTGCAAGCGAGCAGTTTCCTTTGGGCGGCTATGAAACCGTGCGCGGGTATGAGGAAAGAGCTTTCAATGCCGATTCGGGAGTCATGGCCAGCGTTGAGCTGGGAACGCCGAAGATGGCTTCCCGCAGGTTGGGCGATTTGGAAATTTTGGGCTTTTTTGACTATGGATGGGGGCGTTTGCACCAGCCTTTCGTAAAGCAAAAGAAAAAAAATTGGTTGGCAGGCGTTGGCCCTGGCGTTCGATATCATTATCTCTCGAATGTAGTTTTACGGGGAGATGTTGGTTTCCCCTTGCACAAAGCGGGAACTGCTAGGCATGGTGTCCACTGGTACGGCGGCGCAACGGTAAGTTATTAATGGAAAAAACGATTTGGATCCTTTCATTTGCTGCATGGTTGGCAGCCAACCCTGTCAACCCACTCTTTGTTCAAGGCGAGGGTGAGATCCGAGAGCAAGACCAGCTTTTGGAAATAAAAGCCCCAGATCGTTCGATCATTGATTGGCTCTCCTTTTCGATCGCGTCTAATGAGACAACTCGTTTCATTCAGCCCGATACCGATTCGACCGTTTTAAATCGCGTATTGGGAATCACCCAGTCTCACATTGAAGGAACGCTTGAAGCCAATGGACGGGTGATCTTGGTGAATCCAAATGGAATCATTGTTTCGCCAAGCGGAGTCATCCAAGCTTCTGAATTCATTACGGCAACCTTTGATCTTGTTGATAAAGAGACTTGGGCCCTTTCCCGCAATCCGGGAGAAAAGTTATCTGGCGCCATCAACATGGATGGAATCATCCGGGCAACCGGGATGAAAGAGGAAAATGGATCGATCTTGCTCATCGCAGAAAATGTAGATGTCAAAGGTGAATTAGAGGCGTCGAATGTTGCCCTTTTAGGGGATCGAGTCTCTTTAGATGGACGCATCGATGGGAAAAACGTTTTACTTGGCGGTGATTATCAAGGAGCAAATCCTGAAATCCGCAATGCGAGCATTACCTACATGGGGCGAGATGCGCTGATCTGCGCGGATGGAATAGAATCGGAAGATGGCGGCAAAGTGATCCTCTGGTCGGATGGAGACGTTTATTGTTACGGCCAGATCTCTTCGCGAGGAGGGCGTGAAGGCGGGAATGGCGGCCTCGTTGAGATTTCAGGACAAAACCACTGGGATTTTCGCGGCAAAGTGGATCTTTCAGGCGTTCAAATGGGCACTCTTCTTCTAGACCCATCTACGATTAATATCAATAATGTGGGCCCTACATCGCCTGCGCTGCCTGTTTGCCCTGCCACGGTCTACAATCCAGCGGTTGCTACAGCGACTATTTTGGACACCGATCTATCTGCCCATCTGGATGCATGCAGTATTGTCATTCAAACAACTGCTGGAGCAGGAGGAACGGGCGATATCACCGTCTTTCAGGGAGCGAATGTCACTTGGACAATGATGCCCAGTTCATTGACAATCGTTGCGGATGGACAGTTGTCTATTCAGGGACAGATATTCGCGAATGGAGTCGCATCCCCTATCAATTTGTCGGGTCAAAGAGTTGTCGTTGGAGATCCGACCAACACGCAGCCCGTTTTAATAGAATCCAATGGCCCGATCAGCCTGAACTCAAGCGGAAGCATGTTTATCTTGGGCGGCAACGGCGGGGGAACTGTCGATATTCTTAACGATATGACCGCGCCTTTGACGCTGAACAGTGCAACAGGAGATATACTTGTATCATCAATCACAAGCGCTGATAATATTACCATCGGCTCTTTGTCTAGCGGTCCGTTGCATATTATAGCGACAGGCGGGAACTTTCTTTTGAATGCAGCCAATAATGCATCGGTCACTGTGCGAACAGATGATTTTCTAGATCTGAATGTAGCTCGAAATTGGCAGATTCAATCCAGCAGCGCAAACCTTATTAAGTTTGATATCGCAAGTACTACTGGGAATCCTTCAAATTTGAATGTTGGAAATGATTTTCTTGCCGATGCAACAGGAAGCGGTGCTTTCCTACTTAGCTTTCAGTTTTCATTCCCTACCGCCAATATTGGGCATGATATGAGGTTGACATCGTCGAGTACCACAGTATCGCAAATCCAGCCTATGGGGATCGGAGGGCTATTCGATATCGGGAATGATTTCTTCATGAACGCAACGTCAACCGGCGCCGTGAATATGACTTCTAATCTGGACCTGACGATGAATATAGGCGGGAGTGCGACGATTTTAAATAATGGACCTTCTCAGACAACGCTTTTGGCAGTCCAAGATTTGTTTATGAATATAGGCGGCGATCTATTCATTTAAAATAGTTTTCCGGCGCCTGCTCCTTTGACGGCAGTGATTGGCGCAGGAAGAAATCTCAATATCGATTTGGGGGGAAGTGCAACGATCACGGATTATGGACAGCTAGCGGCAGGATTCGGAGCTCCAGGGACTATTTTTGTGAAAGCGAATCAAAATATTACCCTTGGGCCTCATGCTTCCATAGAGCCAATATTTACTTCGTTAAGCTCGATCATTTTGGTTGTGGATGACGCGTTCCCCTCGGCTCCGCTTATCGGCCCGGGAGCCTTTTTAATGGATCCAACCGCAGTGATCAATTCTGGCGCGCCAGCCCCAATCGTTCAAATCTTTACAGCCCGCCGCAGCCAAAACAGCATCTTGGGTCTGATTAACGGTGCATCTTTTTCTCCTGGTCCTGTGAATGTCAATACGCAAACAGAACAGTGGGGGTTTTATTATCCTCAAAGCTTTGCGGGCTCTCCATTCACGATTTTCTATAAGGAGCCGCAAACAGTTCCCAATATCATCATTGTCGTGGACCAGACGGTCGGGACTGTATTTGATTTGCTAGAAGAGTTTGCCTCTCCGCTCCCTTTCTTTGACGATCATTTCTGTATGACTGTTCAAGGCGATATGGCGAAAGGGCTTTACAAGGCAGCTCCTGCTCAGTTCGAAGGAACGATCTGCCCCTGGATCCAGGACGACAACTATCGAAAATTCTATCCTTCCCTGCAAAGATGGGGCTATCTTCACCAGTCAGAATGATTCGATAAAAAATAACAGGATGGGAAATAGAAAATTACCGCATTAAAAAGAATTTTGGGGAAAAGAAATCGGAAGTCGGGTGCGCACGTGGGCGCGGGCTCGGGCACGAAAAGGAGTTCGTCCTTCACGCGCGTTATAAGTGCTTAAGGAAGAACTGTAATAGTTCCTGTTTCAGTAAGAGGGCCCGTATTATCGCTTAGATGAACTTGGAAAATACCCGCTGTCCGGGTCAATACGTAGCCAGCGGAAACTGCCGTATTATTTCTCAATTCCAAATCTAATAAGGTTGTCGCAGTGTTCGTAATGAATCTAGCGCCAGACCCGTTATTGATAAGGGAATTTCCGTTTGCGATTGCTCCAAGCATATTTGTGCCTGTCAATTGAATGTCGATAGCAAAGTTTGCGTTGTTGGCAATATAGTTATTTTTAATTTTGAGAGTTCCTTGAGAAAAGCTCACAGCAGCTACAGCACTCGCAGATAGGATTCCAGCGTTGCCGGCAGCTGTTGCGTTACCACTAATATTATTATTTGTGATGGCCATATTTAAAGTCATCGAGGTTGCTCCTGCAACAGAGTGGTTGAAGTGGATCCCGTTATTCGTATTACCAGTGATGTTGTTGTTATCAATATTTCCTGTGAGCAGAAGTGTTGATGCTCCTGTTTTATCAAATTGTATTCCTGAAACGTTATTCGAAATTATTTGGTTGTTTTGGATGAATACATCGAGCTGGTTGGCTCCTGCAGCAGCTGTAAAATCAATGAATATTCCGTTATTTTGCGCCGCAACGGCTCCCGTTGCTAAAGTGAGGAGATTATTCGATATTTGAAGCGTACCGGCAACAGTTGTTGCGCTTGTCCATGTTAAACGGATTCCCCCTTCTTGAGGGGCTGCTGCGACGCCTGTGTTGAATATCCGATTATCATGAATGTAAGGTGCGACTGCAAGATTCGATCCAAAAATCCCGTTTGCCCCCCCTGTCAGCATTAGACCTCCCACCTCATTCCCATCGGATAATGTTACGATATTTGCCCCAAGGTTGATGATGGAAGGGTAGAAGCCGGGAGTAAGGGCTGGCACTATAATATTTCCATTTTGGGTATTGATGAGAAATGCCGCCGCTGTCCCTAACAGATGTTGGTTTGGCTTCAAAGTGATGCCAGCATTATAGCCGAGCGAAGAGCCATTTCCGTAATGAACGATGATCGAATCTCCAGGATTTGAAGCTGTCTGCCCCGCGGCTAACGTTGAGAAGGGAGATTCGAAAGTTCCAGATCCTGAAGTTAGGCCCAGATTATTGACGTGCCAAAAAATCAGCGGCATCCCTGTCCCTGGGTTTGTTGCCAATATGCTTCGTTTTTGTTTAGAAATAACGAGTATTTCTTGCCTTTGCACAGGAGCCGATGCGCGGCGCAGCAATGCGGCATCATTCGAACAGATTGAACAATATGTCTTCTCGGAAGAGTTTTTTTTCTTTAGTTTCGGGCCAAAAGGGAGGTTGATTCCCACTTCCCCCTGCCAGCGCCAATCAAAAATATGGTCGAAAGTTGTTGTGCCTGTTGCGTAAAGCATGTTTCGATATTGAAGCGTGGCGCGGATCCGGCCGCCTACAGTATCTTTGTCAAAAGTGCTGTTTGTCTTGTAGTAATAAGGACCCGCGGCTAGTTCAAGCTCCGCCTCTTTATAGGAATAAAGTCGCGCTTCCAGTTCCGCATCGACCCCCCACATAGATAGATAGGCATTCTGATAATAAAAAGCATTATTCCCTTCAAATTTGTTAAAGGAATATCCAATGATTTTTTCATCCCTTCCAAATGTCATGTAGCCATTTGATCGAAAGGCAAACCTATTTCCTAAAAATTCGATCCCAAATCCTGCCTGATTGAAATTCGTTTTCTGATAGCGTCTATAGTCGTAAAAGCCGTTCATGCCAAAAAAGATCTGGAGGGGCTCGATAAAGTAGCGAACTCCTGCACCGCCATTTGCGGCCCATTTTCCATCATTAAACAGATGCCCCCGGATATCTAAAAATGGAAGCCAGTCTCCCTTAAAGGCTGGCGTCATGAAAAATCCAAGAGTTGAATACCCCTCGTTGAACCCCACTCCTCGGCCAAAAATATAATCGGCATAAACTCGATAAAGTCGAGGACCCTTATTGCAAATGCTATATTCTGGAATGCAGACAGTCTGGTTCGAAATAATCGGAGCTTTGTCTCCTTTAGCAACTTCTTCCTCAGCCAAAAGCATCGAGGAAAAAAAAACGAAGAAAGGAAATATTTTCAAATAGCCCAAAACACGACCAAGATTATTAACAGCTTCTTAGCTCCCAAATGGAGAAAACAGGAAGAATTGTCAAGGGTTAATTTTGGAGGAATGAATAAGGATCTGAAATGGTCGAATTCATTAATGAATAGTTTTGAACTCCAAGTTGAAAAGAACGGTCTGCAGTGATTTGAGAATCAATAGCTTGCAGGCTCGGGCTTGAGATAATGATTTGATTTGCCCGTAACGAGGAGAGGTTTAATTCGCAGAGCATTCCACTGTTGATTTGAAATAGTCTTGATGCATTTCCATCGGAATTCAGATTTAGACTTAATCTATCACTAACTGAAAGGTTAATGTTGATGGCAGTTAGGTGTGAAGAAGATAAGTCAAGGTAGGTCCCCATAACAGTGAGTGTGCGGTTTGCAATAATATGAGATTCATTTGAAAGCGTTGAAGGCGATGTGAGGGTAATCGTTTGGGCAGAAGATTGAAACGTTGAATTGGCCATCATAAGAACCGCAAAAGAGATAGAAGCGTCTGATTTCGAAATGATGGATGAATCGGTAAATGTGCCGTTTCCAGAAAAGTTAAGGGCGAGTGTCGATTGGATTGATTCGATGGTGCTATCGGTCATTGTCAACGATGTGCCGGAAAGATTGGTGAGATTGTTTGAGGATAGGTAGGAATTTGTCAGAGAAGCAGGCCCTGATAAAACGAGAGAAAGTTGACCCGCATTTAGAGAGGAGTCGCTTACAGTTAGAGCGGCGCTGTTGCCGTTGAGAGCGGTGTCGGCAAGAATTGTCGTGCCGTTTTTAACTATGAAATTACCAGATAATGTTGGGTTCAAATTAGAGAAATAGAGCGAGGATGTATCTGCTGTTAGCGAGCCGCCATTGAATGTTGCTGTCGGAAAATCTAAAACCGTAGAGCCATTGAATGTGGTATTTCCCACTTGGAAAGTCTGAGAACCTATCCCTTTGATTGTTGATAGATTGAAAGTTAATGAGCTAGCTTGAATATTTAAAGATTTAGGGGCGATTAATTCGGAGTTGTTTTGGAAGACAACCGATTCGATTGCAAAAAGATTGGTTGGCCCCATTATTTGAGATTGGTCGATTAGGATTAACCCTGCTTGGATTTGAATACCAAAAGGTGAGGAAATAACCGAGTTTTGAGAAAAATTTGCTTCGTTAGCAGCGGTTAAAGAAAGAATTCCTCCTTGGCTTGAAAAAATTCCTCGAGCTGCGCTCAAATCGTTGGAGCTAGAAATAGCCGCATCTCCCATAGCTGAAATGCGTCCTCCTTGCATATTTCCCGATAAGGCGAGATCTGAAGGCATATTAGTCCCTACATCAATCTTTAAAGTGCCATATTTTGATTCAATAGAAGCCTCTCCCCCTGGACTTCCATTTAAGGTAACTCCCATGCCGATATCGAGATCAACGGCGGCATTTCCTGAAAGGGCTGCAACGGAGGCTGTGCCTTCTCCTCCCGATAAAGATAAGGTGCTTCCTATATTCATTTGGAGTAACCCGAGAGAATGGATTCCCACTCGATTGTTTGGCCCGTTTCCTCCTTGCAAGGAAACGGCTCCAGCGGTATTAATCATTATGTTATTTGCGGAAATAATAGCTGTGCCGTTGGCTTGGCCATCCATACTGCTGAATAAGTTCATATCTCCAGTAAGAGCAACAGTCAAATTGCCTTCTGCAGAAGAAATGATGGCCGGATTTGAGATGCTTTCTAGCTTTAGGCCTAGGGCGTTGATCTGAATATTTCCGGATGTCAGTTGAATGCGGGCGCTCGAAAGTGGGCTTGATTGAACTAGTACTCCTTCTGATGCAGTTAGGCTAAGCGATCCGTTTCCGGCGTTGCTGACATCAGCCAAAACATGAATTTGCTCATCCGCAACAAGAGAGAGCGTAGTCCCTTGATTCCATGAAATAGGGGATAGGATTCGAATTCTTCCCATTCCCCCTAGTCCTGGACTAGTTTGGATTGTCACGCTAACCCCGTTTTCTAATTGAGAAACAAGATCGGGAATGTGAAGGAAGGCAGAGGGACCGGGTCTATTGAATAACATGTCCGATGGAGGATAAGCAAAAGGAGGAGGAGTTGTAATCCCTATTCCTAGATCGATATCGGTTGGATCCAAGAGGAGTTTTCCCGGCTTTTCCAGGGTGCCAGGTCGAATGTTGCCGCCTAAATGAATTTCATCTTTCCCTGATATTTCAATAAAGCCTCCTTCTGCTATGAGGTCTCCGAATTGATTGCAAATGCGTTCAGACTTTAAGATGATTTGACCGCCCTGCTCTTTCCCTTCTGCAGACAATATTCCCGATGGATGAATGGTCGATTGATCTGAATGTAGAAAGATTTCGCCGCCGATTCCGGTGCTGTTTGCAAAAAGAGATCCGAAAATTTCTATATTCCCATCGCTAAGTAGAGATATTTTCCCTCCATGCCCTGCCGATTCAAGAGCATCGAGTATTCCGCGAATCGAAATATTGGAACTAGATATCTCGATTTGCGATGCTTGGATTTCTCCGAAATTTTCAACGGTATCTGCAACTAAATAGAGTTCCGATTTGGCGAAGATTTTCCCTTCATTGATTATTTTTCGGTTAGCAAAAGCTTGGGAGTCAAGAGAAAAAGCTGAAGCAAAAAAAGACTCTGAATGGATTTGAGCGGTTTTGCTGATCAAAACCCCGGCATGGTTTATGAGAATCAGATTCCCGTTCGACTCGAGATTGCCTTCGATTCGGCTACATTTAAAGCCTGTAACGCGATTAAAAACAGTAGACCGAGAAGACGGTTGGATGAATCGGGTGCATTCATCGGGTCGGATTGAAAATTCCTCCCATTCCAAAACTCCCATATCAGATACTTGGATTTCTAAAAGGCCTGGCTTAGTTGAGTCCATAAAAGCTTGGCCGGAAATCAGCTGAAGTCCGGTGGGATTGGAAAAAAGGGAAGAAATACTTAGAATCCAAACAATTCTCACAGAAATCCTAATTTCTTTTGCAGTATATAGTAATTTTTTCACTCAGAGAAATCTACTGCAAAATTTTAGGGCCAGAAAAAGTTTAGCTTTTATGCCGTTTGAGGCTGCGACAGAAGAGACAGTTTTTCTATAATAGATAAGGTTTTGCATGGTAAAGATTAAACAGCAAAAAGATTCTTGGGAAATAGAAATTTGATGATAAATGCGTAGGCATGCGGGCACGGACTCAGGCACGAAAAAGAATTCTTCATTGACGATCGGTATAACGGAACTTCCTAATAAAATGGAAAGTTCGGCAGGGGATCTCAATTTGGGACATTTGCTTTTCGATCTCGTCCTTAGGTTGATTGCCTGTATCGATGATCACGATTTTGCTCGGACGGAATTGCGCCATTTCTAGCCATTTGCGGAAAACTTCCGCTTTTCTATTGAAATCGGAGATAAATAACACCCCGCCTTCCCATCGAACTGGCGCTTTCGTTTCCAAATTAGGACGCGCGGGAGCAGTGAATGTAAAATCGATGCCAATTAGGGCGAGCTCTTTTAATATTGCAGCGTTCACGGGCGGTTGAAGGGCGGTGAGGCCGAAGACGGCGCCAGCCGAATGTTGGAACTTTTGAACCACCGGAGCCACTTCAGGATCAATCGCCCCCTCGATATCTAAAACAACCCAGGTCTCACAGTCTACAATTGGAAGATCTTCAGCGCATAAAGATGCGAATAGAATGAATAGGCTTAAGATTTTGGCCATATGGACAGCTCCTTCAAACGTTCAATGATCGGATCTGGTTCATAAAGTTGTTCGTTGATTGCAATACGGTCCGCTTCTTTGAGTAATAGACCCATCGTAACGCCCGGCTTGATGCCTGCAGCGATTAGGTCATTGGATTTGACAACGGGATTTTGGGCTTTGATTCGTTCAATCGAATGAGAGAGCACTTGCATTTCCTCTTCATGGCGCTGTAAGAAGGCGGTCCGTTTTCTTTCATCCATGTGAGTGCTCAAAATCTGCAGACAAACAGGGGCGAAGGGGTTTGCGTAAAAGTAAGCCCATTCAAATCTTTCTACCGGCCTTTCTAAATGGATGAGTTCGCCTGCGTGTGTTAAAAATGCGACGAATTGCTGGTCGATGTTGGAAAGTTTGAGTTTTTTACAAAGTTCCAGCCGTTTTTGGAGGTTGTATTGAGGGAAAAGGGGCAAGATAGAGGCAATGGTCGGCGCATGAGCTGGATAATCTTTGATCGGATGCAATCTTCTTTCAATTTCATCAAGAGCGATTCCTTTCAGATCGGGAAAGATCGTTTGCAGAATGCCAAAATCGTGGAGCTTGATGAGCATCGGCCGCAGCTTTCCAAAGTCGTGCCCCTTTGTGAATTCCTGCCAAATCCGTTCGATCGCCACAGCGGGAAAGAGTTCATTCGCATGCGCTCTGATCGCAGCTTCCGTGCCAGGCTCGATCTGAAAGCCAAACCGGCAGCCAAGGCGAACTGCCCGGATCATCCGAAGGCGGTCTTCTTTAATCCTTTCATGCGGGTTGCCGATAGCGCGGATGATTTTTGCCTCGAGATCGGCTTTCCCATGTACATAATCGAAAATTTCATCCTTCAAAGGATCGTAAAACATCCCATTGATCGTGAAGTCGCGCCTTTTCGCATCTTCAACCGCAGTTGTGAACTCGATGCGGCTGGGTCTGCGCCCATCTTTGTAATCGAGATCTTGTCTAAAGGTGGCCACCTCATACTGCCTGCCATCGATAATCACAAGGATGATGCCAAAAGCAATTCCGACAGGCACAGTGTGAGGAAAAAGGGCCTGGATAGTCTCTGGAGGGGCATTGGTTGCAATGTCGATATCGTCTGAGGGGTGGTTGAGGAGCAAATCGCGCACCCATCCACCTGCATAATAGGCAATAAAACCCGCCTTAGCTAAGGTTTCGACAATGAATCTGGCCTGTGGGTGCTCATCCATTAAAATACCGCAATCGTTGAAAGGGTGTAGGCAAATTCATCCCGTACCCGTCTTTCTACATTGACGTGCAGTCTTCCGGTGAGCGAGACGGTGAGGCCATAAAAATATCCCCAATTCACGTCATTGTGGTAGCGGATATCGGCGTGGAGTTTCGACCTTAGATAGGTAACTCCTGCATAAGGAGTGAGAAAATAGAATCGAGAAGATAGCCCCAGGCTTGCTTGCCATTCCCGCAATGAGAATTCCTGTTTTTCTGTGTCGAGGGGGAGATTGAGCCGGTTTAAGAATTTAAAATACGATTTGTGGGAAGAGGGAATCGCAAAATAGGTGAAATCTCCGCTGATGAATGTTTGTCCCCATTGGAATAAAATGACTTTCCCGCCGGCGCTCCAGGAAAAATGATAGTTGGTGTGGACGTCGAGAACCATATCGAAGAGCGGTTTTTCTACGACAGTCTCTTTACTCCCGCCTGCTGAGCCGAACAGCTGCAATCTTTCTATGAAGATAAAGGAGAAGCTTCCTTGCTGGGAGTGTAGGCCAAAGCGTTTGATCGTTTGATCGTGGGCGACAAATCGTTTATTTTGCGTATAATCATAAATATATCCGGTCGTGAACTTGAAAAATGGATAGACTCCCGAGAAAAAACCGGTGTTCATAAGAGCAGGGTCAGCCGGGTTTCCAATATAAGCGCCGAAGAGGGGAAGTGCAGCAAAAAGAATCAACCATCTCATACTCGATGCAGTATACTCAAAAAGCTGATATATTTTGATCTATGTGTGCAAAAATTCTAAAACTTCCAGAACCTGTCATTAACCAAATCGCTGCCGGGGAGGTAGTTGAGAACCCCGCATCGATTGTCAAAGAATTGATCGAAAATAGTCTTGACGCTGGTGCAAATCGGATCGATGTTGAGGTGGTGGCTGGGGGACAAGAGCTAATCCGAATCATCGATGACGGCTGTGGAATGGATCGGGAAGATGCTCTTCTTTGCCTGGAAAGACACGCTACGTCGAAAATCCAATCGGTAGATGATTTGCAAGAGCTTTCCACTATGGGATTTCGGGGAGAGGCGCTCGCTGCGATCGCATCAGTTGCCCATTTTGAACTGAAAACTTCCGACGGAAAAGCGACTCGCGTTCAAGTAGAGGGGGGCAAAGTTGTAACGGTTGAGCCTTGCGCGCGCAATCGGGGCACTACGGTTGAAGTGCGTTCCCTTTTTTACAACGTCCCGGCAAGGAAAAAATTCCAAAAATCGAAAACGGCAAGTTTTGCCGCTGTATCGCGTATCGTGGAAACTATCGCGATCGCGCATCCAGAAGTCGCCTTCTCTCTCAATGAAAAAAACTTTGCTCCATCGAGTCTCAAAGACCGCATCGCCGAAATTTTGGGGGAGCATGAGCACGAAGTAAAGGGAGAGCGGATCCATGGATTTGTTGCATCTCCCGATAAGGCGATGGCCATGCGGACAGGCCAATATTTATATATCAATCGCCGCCCTATTTTTTCGCCGCTGATCGCGAAAGCGGTCAAAGAAGCATTTGGCACTCGGATTGGCGAGCATTCCTACCCTCGCTTTGTTCTATTTCTTGAGGTGGAACCAAGTGAAGTCGATGTCAACGTACATCCGCAAAAAAGGGAAGTGCGCTTTAGAGATGAAAGCGGGATATTCCGATTGGTGCAAAAGGCAATTGAAGAAGTTTTTGCGCCCAAAATGATTTTTTCTGAGCCGATTTCATTCGAGATGCCGCAGAGCGCCTCATTTTCAGAGCAGCTTCTTCCCATGGCTTACAAAGCTGAAACAAAAGAATTCGACTGGATCATCCAAGAAAAACCGCTGGCCGCCATCGGAAAATATCTCCTCGTGCAAAGAGACGGACTCTTTCTTGTGGATTTGCAAGCTGCGCATGCTAGAGTTCTTTTTGAAACCCTCGTCTTCGAAAAAACTTCCCAAGCGCTTCTCTGGCCTCTTGAAATTCCAATATCGCCTGAAGAAGAAGAGAGAGCGCTCGGGCTCGAATCGCTTGGAATCGAGTGCCGCATTTTGAAAAAAAGACTCGTAGTAGATGCTCTTCCCTCTTTTTTGGAAGCGGCCGACTTCCCTCAATTTTACGCTGAGTGGAGAGAGGGAAAAAAAATCGATGAGATTGCAACAAGGTTTTGCCGCTCTCTTCGGAAAAACTGGTCTATAGACCAGGGGATGGCGCTTTGGATTGAGGTGCAAAAATGCAAAGATCGGATATATGATCCATTAGGGAATCCGATTTCCAAGCAAATGACTGAAGAGGATTTGGCCAAATGGATGACTCGCGCATAAAAAAAATCAAAACAGAGACGCCGCTTCTCATTGAACAGACTGCTGATCTCTTTTATCTAACCGGACTGACTCTTTCTAAAGGAAGGCTTCTTGTTCGCCATGGGAAAACCACCCTTTTTGTCGACGGCAGATATTTTGAACGGGCAAAAAAAGAGGCTCCTTGTCCTGTTGCTTTGTGGGATGAATTCAAGAAGGTGCAGGAAAAAGAAATTGGCTTCGATAGCGCTTTTGTGACTTACGATGGATATTTGGGGTTAAAAAAAGAACTTCCCCACACCAATTGGATCTCAAAACCCAATCCCATCCGAGAGCTCAGAGCCATCAAAGATGAGAAAGAAATCTCCGCTCTCAAAAAAGCAGCCCTTCTGACCTGGAAAGGTTACAAACACATCATTGGACTATTGAAAGAGGGAATATCCGAGGAAGAGCTCGCGTTTGAATTTGAATTTTTCTGCCGGAAAAACGGGGCTTCAGGACTATCATTCAGCCCTATCATCGCATTCGGTGAAAATGGAGCTTATCCCCACTACCGGGCGGGAAAGACGAAATTGAAAAAAGATGAGGCAGTCCTCATCGATGTGGGCGCGGTTGTCGATCAATATTGCGGCGATATGACCCGGGTTTACTTTTTCGGCCGCCCTGATCCAAAAATCATCCATTTTGAAGAGCTTGTGCGGAGCGCTAAAGAGAAAGCGATGCGGCACATCAAACCTGGAGTAAAAATCGGCGAAATCGACCAAATCGTTCAGGACGAGTTCGATAAAGCAAATGTAAAGCAGCTTTACATTCATAGTCTAGGCCATGGAATCGGATTAGAGGCGCATGAGTTTCCAAGAATCCGCTATGATGGAGCGGACAAGGACGTGCAGCTGATGCCGGGCATGGTGTTTACGATAGAGCCAGGGCTTTATCAGCCAGGAGTTGGGGGCATACGGCTTGAAGATATGCTCGTTGTGACTAAAAATGGATATGAGAACCTTTTTCCGGACCAAATATGAACTATAAAAAAAAGATCCTGTACAGCCAATTTGTATTGATGCTGGCTCTCATCACAATCCTTTTGCCAGCGATCGGCAATCTTACGGACTATGTTCTGGGAGATGTCGCGAATAAGAAGGCATTGGACTTAACGATTCTTGGTATTTCCATTGCTTTTTTGGCTGTGAACGGGATTGTGATCATGTTCATCATTCACAAAGTGATGAAGCCCGTGCAGCAAATCATTAAAGCCATCCAGTCTTATAAAGAGGGAAAAGAGGAATCGCTGCCCCAAATCTTTTTGCAAGAAGGTTCTATCGAATTTACCCAACTGGCAACTACAATCAATTCTTTGACAGATCAAATTCGGAAACAAATCAGTTTTTTAAAACGGCAGCGGGGAGAAACGGAAGAGATTTTGGAGTCGATCGGCGAAGGGATCATTGCCGTCGATCCAAGCGCTCGAGTGATCTTTGCCAATCAGGCTGCATGCAGAATGCTAGGCCTATTGAAAGAGCAGATGATTGGGAGAACGCTCGATTCCATAGAAACAGAAAATAAAAATATTTTAAAAAAATGCCACGAGTTGATTGTGCACGCTCTCCAAACAGCGGAGCCGGCCGGCCACACCTGGATTGTTCGAGAAAAAGGGACTTTTTATCACGATTTGAATGCTGCGCCACTGGCTCATAAAGATGGGGCTCTCCTCGTTTTGCAAGACAAAACTTCTGATTATCGGATCGTAGAGCTGGGCAAGGATTTCATTGCCAATGCATCGCATGAATTGAAAACGCCAATCACAATCATTCGAGGATTTGCTGAGACGCTTCACGATCTTCCTGAACTTTCCGATGAGATGCTTCGCCAGATCACTGGAAAAATCGTAAAAACATGCGGCAGATTGGATAAATTAGTGCAAAGTCTTCTTTCTTTAACCGATATCGAACAAGTTTCCGTCAAAGATTTTGGCAAAGTCGATTTGGTCGCTGTGCTGAGCGGCTGTATTGAGATGATGCTTGCGGTTCATTCTACAGCAATCGTCCGGTTTGAGTCGGAATCTCTTTCTGCCGAGGTGTTGGGAGATGCGTCGCTTTTAGAACTTGCTGTGATGAATATTTTGGAAAATGCGGTGAAATATTCCCAAGATTTTGCGGAAGTCGACATTTTAGTCACATCGACAAATGATGAAGTTCGAATCCAGTTTAAGGATAAAGGAATCGGGATTTCAGAAAATGATCTGCCTCAAATTTTTGAAAGGTTTTATACCGTAGATAAAGCCCGTTCTCGGAAAAAAGGGGGCGCTGGCCTCGGACTTTCCATCGTGAAAACGGTCTTGGATAAACACCAAGGAAAAGTGGTCGCCTCTTCGCAGCTTGGTAAGGGGAGCTCTTTTACCTTCGTGATCCCGAAGAAGTGAAGAGCTTATCCAAATTTTACTTGGATAGGTTCAACTACTGCCGTTCTTTTTCGGCTTTTTCAAACGTGTCGCGCAGCTCCTTGAAGTTGGCAACCAAAGCGCCGAAGTCGCTTTTTTTCAAGGCGAGCACATCAGTTGGTTCTGACGCTCGGATGGTCGCGGTTCTTTTTCTTTGATTGAGGAGCGCGATTTCGCCGAAAAATTCTCCTTTTTTCAGTTTTGCAACAACCTTATCGCCTTTGATCACATCGACAGAGCCTTGAGTGATGATGTAAAGATAATCGCCTACATCGCCTTCTTTGAAGATCAGATCGCCAGCTTCAAAGTGAAGTTTGTTGATCCCTTGGGAGGGGGCCATTTTAAGCTGGATTGTTTCAAGGGGAAACAGAGTATCTAGAAGCCAAGAAAAGGCCACTTTGAATTTTCTATCGATTCCGGGGAGCTTTATCCAATAGACAGCGCGCCAAAGCATCCACGCTAAAAAGCCGCTCAATTTGATAAATCCAAAAAGTTCGGCAACCGCCCTTCTATGTCCTAAAGCGCCCATCATTCCCAAACTTTTGAAGAAGAACGGCTTTCTTCTTTTGCCAAGAATAGAGGCGACGATATTACTGGCTAACATTTTGGCTTCCCGGATCGCGAACTGTGCTGTAGGCGGGCAAAAAGAGTCCCCATCTAAAGGGATGCTGGCGCAATCGCCCACAGCCCATATGCATTGAGTGCCGGATACGAGCATGGTTCCATCGGTTTTCAGCTTGCCCTTGTCCAAAGGCAAATGAAGGCTTTCAATAATCGGATTGGGTGAGCTTGGAACCGTTGAGATGATTGTTTTGCTGGAGATTTTCTCTCCCGTCTCCAAAATGGCATCATCTGGGGTGGCGGTCTTCAATTTTTGGCCGAAGCGGATTTCAACGCCTCTGTTTTCCAGAATTTCACCAGCGTAGGTTCCTAGAGAAGGGCTGAGTTCCCGATCCATAAGTCGATCTTTATTGTGAATTAAGACCACGCGAACTTCTTTAGGATGAATATGGGCACTCTTATCGGCAAATTTGCGGACAAAGTCATTCAGCTCAGCTACAATTTCAGTTCCTGAAAACCCTCCGCCTCCTACAACGAACGTGAGCAGCTGTTTTTTCATTTGAGCGTCTTCAGTTACTTCGGCTGTTTCTAAAACATCGATCAAATGATTGCGGATTCGCAAAGCATCGGCCAAATTTTTAAAAGGGAAGGCATGTTCATATAGGCCGGGGGCTCCTCGGAAATCGGTCACATTGCCTAAAGCAAACACGAGATGGTCATATTCAACAACTTCTGGGGAGTGGGTGAATTTGGGGCTTATGAGGATTTGTTTTTTCTCGAGATTGATTTCTTCGATTTCGCGGATGATGAGATGGGTTTTTTTCAAGAGACGGTTCAGCGGGCTGACTGTATCCAAGATACCTACAGTTCCTCCGACTACTTCTGCAAGCATGGGCTGGTAGACGAAATAATTTTCCCGATTTATGAGAAACACTTCCCAATCGGGGATTTTTTTCATTAATTTTTGGAGGTGGATTGCAGTGTAAATGCCTCCAAAACCGCCGCCCAGAATGACAATTCTCTTTTTCCTAGTCAAATATCGACCTTTTTCCCAGAAATATCAAAACACATTGATTCTTCTCAAGTTGTGAGATGCGTCATTGCTCAATAATGTTCAAGAAGCGCGGCCTGTTTTTTCATCAGCGCTGATAAAAAAATAGGCCGCACTTCTTAAAATTTATTGAGGAAAAGGTATTAGCGAGAATTGTCTAAAGAGAGTTTTTTTCTGAGCGAGACGCCGCCAACATCGGCGATAAATGTTTTTTTCTGGTCTTCGTGGTTTTGATAGCCTGAAAGCTGCAGTAAATCGAGAAGCTTTTGATCAATCGTGAAGATATGAGTCTCCCCAGCGATCCTTTCAAGCAATTCTCTCGTAAGCGGGGAGCCGTCTTGCCTATGGATTTCGGTATGGAGTTTCCAAGCCATTTTTGGATTGAAAATCACCGTGAGCAGATCGGGATGGGCATGGAATATGCAGATCTTTTCCTGAGAAGGCTCAGCCTTCACATATTCTGAAAAGGGCGGATAGCCGGTTTTTTCTCTAAGATCCCATTTCTTGGTCCCTCTAAGCATTTTATAATAGATTTTTTGCATTTCGGGATCTAAAAGAACGATCTTTTCTAAGGCAAATTTTTTCTCATCTTGAACCGATTTTTTCGCGGAGGCTAGAAGCAGATTCAGGAATCGGTATTCAAACCTTTTTTCTTCCGGATGCAAAGGTTCGTAAAAAGTGAGGATGAGTTTAGCTGCAAGTTCATAAAGAACGGGATGGGCCTCTTTGCCTTCTTGAATCAGCGGCCAAAGATTCAATCGTGCGCACTCCCGATTGAGCTCAGGTTCTTTTTCGTTGATCTCTTCCCCAGCCTCTTGTCTTTCCTGCATTTCTTCTGAGCGTGTTTGAGTTTTAGCCCGTTTCAGCGCATGGTTGTAAAATTGGCTTTCATATTGATTGAGCACTTTTCGGTTCGCTTCATAGTGGGAAAGATAGGCGTTGCGCAGTTTGATGCCAGCAGCATGCTTATCCAAAAGGGCATAGTAGCCGTAGGAGAGGATGAGAAGAACGGAAAAGACAAGGCCCAGCACATTCATATAGCGTCTTTTCCTTGATAGGTGATGCATTCGGAGATGGGCAGAGTGAAAGCGTATTGAACAGGATCTTTTTTTCCTTCTTCATAAATAGTGAGACGGATGATGGCGGGAGCTTTGCCCAGCGATTTGGGCCAATGGCTGCGCCAAGCGAGATTGGCATCGATGGGAAGGATTTTTTCTTTGACGCCGTGTTCTGGAGCAGTATTCGGACCTAAAAAATCGAATTCAAAACTCGATACGTTTTTTTGCAGAATTTCAGTGCGCCAAGGGCGGGTTTTTTCCTCAGTGGCCGGCCAGGAGGCAAGACAGAGATTGTGTTCGGGATCGAGAAAAATTCTCCCTAAAATGGGGCCGCTGAAGTCTGGTTCGGGGTCGATCCCATTATCGAAAGAAAGAACGAGGCTTAGAGATTTCTCTTTCTCAAAAGTTTTGGTGTAGAATGCAGAGTGGTCCAGAGAAGTAAAAATGGTTTGCAGCCGGGTTTGCAGATGGCCCCTTGTCGATATGCACATGCGGGCTGCGTCTAATTTTTTTTCAATCTTGGCCGTTTCAACCAAAAAGGAAAAGAGAAAGGTGAGGAGCACAGCTGTCAAACTCAGGGCAATCAGCACCTCAAAAAGGATTAGATTCCTTTTCTTTTTTTGATGGAGTAAAACCCGAGGCCGATCGCCAAGAGACCGAACGTCACGAGGGCAAACCAGTCTGGCAAAAAGCCTGGCTTGTCGGCAGGAATAATTCCAGCAAGCGTTCCAAAAGCGAGAAGAATGCCTATGCATGCATCGCCTCCGATAAGACCCGATGCAAGCAGGATGCCCTGTTCTTGTGCCATCTCATTGGTTTTATTTCGATTGACATAGCCTCTCACTAGACCGCCCACCATTGTAGCAGCCGAGAGGGATAGTGGCAAATAAACACCCAGAGCAAAAGGAAGAACCGGAATTCTTAAAACGATCATGGCAATCCCTAGAAGAACGCCGATCCCGACTAGTGAATAGGGTAGGTTTCCGCTGATGACCCCTTCGACAACCATCGACATCAAGGTAGCCTGCGGAGCTGGCATCACGCTAGAGCCAATTCCAAAAGCCTGGTTCATCGCATAGACGACATATCCAAGAGCTAAAGAGGGAAGAAAGACCCCGAGGATTTCTGCCACCTGCTGATAGATTGGAGTTGAGCCGAGGATATAGCCCGCTTTGAGGTCCTGGGCAGTGGTGCCCGCCATGCAAATCGCGCAGCAAGAGACGCAACCCATCATCATAGCTGAAATCAGATAGATTCTTTCGGTCCAGCCAAGGAGAACGAAGATAATGCAGGTGAGGAGCAGAGTCGTAATAGTCATACCGGAAACAGGGTTGGAAGAAGATCCGACCAGGCCGACTGTGATCGAGGTCACCGCAACAAAGAAGAACCCTAGAATCGCAAGCAATAAGACAGTGAGCAGGTTCATTTCAAAGAATGGAGTCAGCCAAAGGATGAGGATAATCGCTAAGGAGCCAAGGATCAACCATGCAAGAGAGATGTCCCGTTCAGTTCTTGGGAGGTGGGATCTTTTCAAAAGCCCGCTGAAAAGTTCTTTGAAGCTGTGATGGATTGTTTTGTAGAGAAGAGGGATGATTTTGAGAAGACTGTAAATGCCTCCTGTAGCCAAACATCCAGCTCCGATATAGCGGACGTAATTACTCCAAATCTCATCTGGTCCCATTTGGGCAATTGGGGTAGTGGCAGGATAAATGGCCGCAGCACCGGTTCCAAATTCGACGATCAGCGGGATGATGACCCACCAAGCAATGACCCCGCCTGCAAACATCAGACCCGAAATCTGAGGGCCGATGATATAACCGACGCCCAAAAGAGCAGGGGTAGCATCGATGGAAAACTCACTTTTTTTCAATGAACCGAATACCCAGGAGACTTGTTCTTTCCAAACGAAGAGTGCATTCGAGAAAATTTTATAGATCGCTGCAGCGCCTAAGCCCCACAAAGCAAAAATCGCTGTATGGTGGCTCTTTTCTCCAGCTTTGATGAGCTCGGCGCAAGCGGTTCCTTCCGGGAATGGCAGTTTCCGATGCTCTTCAACGATGATAAACCGGCGCATTGGGATCATGAACAAAATGCCGAGGATGCCGCCTAGTACTGAGAGAAAGAAAATGCGGGTGATGGATGGAGTGTCTCCCAGCAAGATGAGGGCCGGGATCGTGAAAATCACGCCGGCAGCCAACCCCTCGCCCACGGTGGCAATGGTTTGAACTAGGTTGTTTTCTAGAACGGTTGTATTTTTGAAAAGGAGCCGCAATATCCCCATCGACATGATTGCTGCTGGAATGGAGGCTGAGATGGTACTGCCGATCTTTAGGGCTAAATAGCCGTTGGCTACCGCAAAGAAAAATCCAAAAATCAGCCCCAGGATCACCGCCCTCGGGGTAAATTCCCTCACATGGGTAGTAGAAGGAATGTGAGGATGAAATGATTCATGATGGGACATGCATAGGCCTTTTGTTCTCTATTAATGACGCTATGCCAAAGAGTCGAATTATTTCGCTACAGGAAGTTTTTGAAAAGGGAGTCGGAAGACATAAGACTCTTTATTGATCAATATCGTTACGTAAATCTGTCTATATTCTTGCCCCGATGTACCGTCTTTCTTCCCTTGCCCCCTCAAACTAAAAGACCGGGAGACTTTTTTGTCCTTTCTTCCTGGTAGTTGGATTTTAGCATCAGGGAGCGGGAAGGGGCCCGCCGTCTCATGCAGTTTGGGGATTTTTTTCCAGGGGATTTCGTGCTTGAGGAACATTTCGTTGATTTCAGTGAAAGTCCAATCAGCGAGCCTCTCCTGCTCGAGAAGCTCGAGTTTTTTAAACTCGCTCCTCGTCCATTCAAAAGGATTTCTAACCAAAGGGACGATGCAAAGAGCGACTAGAGACAAGGCGATCAGGATTTCCATCAGTAAAAAAGTTCGCTTCTGCATAGGGTAGATGATAGATCCCCAGAGGAAAAAGTTGAAGGATTTTTCTAGGCCCTTTACAATCGATGGTAATTATGCTTCAAACAAAAGCTCTTTATAATCTTTTACGATTGAATGCTGCTGAAGACCCGACCGTTTCGGCAGAACCTTGGGCTCTAGAGGACTTAAGAAAAGTTTCTCTTGAGGAACTTTTTGTTCGTCTGGAACAAAAAGGAGTGAAAATCAACCGGCACAGCCTTCATCAATTTGCCGAACAGTGCGATACGCCCGAGGAGCTGACCGATTTGCTGCTTCCTGATGAGGCCGGAGAGGAAGAACGGGATCCTTTTTATTTGATCGTTTTTGAACTTTGGCGGCGGCTCATTCCTGAAAAGCAGTCCCTTTCCATTTTTTGCGATGAGATGGACCACCGGATTTCTCTGTATGATCAAGGAGAAGTCGATAGCGATGAGCCGATTCAAGACGCCTTGGCCAACCTGCTTGAGGTGCTGGATGAGAATGCCGATTCCGGAGCAGATCCGGAAGAGATTTTTCAGGCGATTTCCGAATATTGCGCTCATGATTTGGAAGATTTTATTTCAGACTATATCTCAGATCTTCTCGATAGTGGCAATTCGCTCTATGCATCGGAATTGATTGAAGGGTTTTCCGCATATGTAGCGGATCCTCACTGGCTAGATTTTTTAAAGATCCGTCTCATTGCAAGCACTGATATTGGAGATGCCAATATCGCGATGCACCGTCTTTTAGAAAGCGAGATCGATCTGCCCCTTCTTTTAGAAATCATCCGCTTCCTTTCTGCAAATGGAGAGCATGAATTGTTCAGGCTCGCCATTCGGAAGGCGATTCCTCATCTTTCTGCACAAGATGAAATCGCCGAAGTGATGGGATATATCGCCGATTTTTACCGGCGGATCGACGAGGATGAAAAAGAGAAAATGGTGCAAAAACTGCTTGCCAAACGAAACAGCCTGAAGACATCTGATCTGGAAGCCCTCCAAGAGCAGATTCAATGAGGCTGTATTTCTGCCTGCTTCTTCTTAGCCCGCTTCTTTGCCACGCCTATTTTCGGAACGAAAAAGAAAGGCACAAAGAGGTTCAGGAATATTATTACAATAAAAAGATGAGGTTCAGGCCCGAAACTGGATCCGCTATGATCGGAAATCATAGCGCATTCAAGGAAAGAATGGCTGAAAACGGGGTCACCATCCTCTCTTCTTTTACAACAGATATGGTTGGCAATCCTGTGGGCGGCGATGCCCGAGGATTTGCTTATGCAGGCTCTTATGGCCTATCGATCAATATCGATTTCACGCCTGCTGGCTGGAAAGGATTTGATATTTTTAGTTCAGCCGTATGGCGGACAGGTACGAGCCTTTCTCAAAGAAAGATCCATAATCAATTTCCTGTACAGCAGGTATTCGGCTCTCAAACAGTCAAGCTGAATGAACTCTATTTTATGCAGACGCTCCTGGATGGCCAGTTAGCCTTCAAGGCAGGCCGTCTGGATGCAGGGAACGATTTTTTTTGCTCTCCCTTGTATTGGCGATTTGTCAACAATGGATTCAATGGAAACCCGATTTCCATTTTCTTCAACGTTCCATTTACCGCTTATCCCAACTCCACCTGGGGAGCCTATCTCTTTTTCAAGCCTTATAAGCGTCTCTCTGCAAAATTTGCCGTTTACAATGCCAATAGCAACATCAAAAAGAATAAATACCACGGCGTCAATTTCACCTTCAAAAGCACAAATGGCGTTATTTGGATCACCGAATGGTGTGTTCTTGTAAACCAAGAGAAAGAAGATCATGGAATGCCGGGCAATTACAAGGCAGGCTTCTTTTATCTGACTGGCAGTGAGCCGAAATTCTTTGGGGGCACACAGCAAGGAGACCCTTGTTATTACCTTCTTTTTGACCAAATGGTATATCGATGGGGAAAGACGCAAGGAATTACGCCATTCCTATCGGTCATTTATGCTCCGCCGAATAGAAACCTTTTCCCTTTTTTCTTTAACTGCGGGGTGGTATGTACGGGACCAATCCCCAATAGGCCAAATGATGCTTTGAACCTAGGATACATCTATGGCAAATACAGCTGGGACCAAGCGAAAGTGCAGAGCCGAGCAGGGATAGAGCCGCAAAATTTTGAATCGGTTCTGGAACTCAATTACTGGATCCAATTCACGCCCTGGTTTTATATAGCGCCAGATCTACAATACATTATCCATCCGAAGGGAAGGCATATCCCCAATGCCTTTTGCATTGGTGCTCAAATCGGCATCAATATCTATTGAGCTCTATTGAAATCGCTTCAAATTCCTATTCATCAGATGCCATTCTAAGCGAATGGTTTTTGCCGACTATGACATATCTTGCCGCACTACTTACGCGCTGAATGTTAAGGCCGCTGTTCCTATCTGATTTAGAATTTGGAGAGGTAATGCCTCTTCCGCCGAGAGGAGAGTAAAATTGAATCGCAATAGGTGAAATTGCCGAGGGAGGATTATCTGAAGGTGGAATAGCGGCTGGATGAGGTTGATATTTAACTGGAACCATACGAAATCCTTTTGCAGCGGTGTTATTTCTTATCTTGAGGCACTTTCTGTGCCGATTTCCAAGTATCGTAATCTATACCAACGTCTGAAATTCCGCTCACAATTCTTGCGCTCTAATTAAAATGTCTTGCCATAGTTGCTGAATGGCCTGTCCTTTAGCAGTTGCAAACTTCTCTGTGAAGGGCAAAAGTTCTTCAAAAGTTAAAGTTTTGAATATATCCACGGCCAAAAAATATAGGATCAATTTTTCCCAATTATCCTGATAGAGAGCCGTAAGAAAATATTCCATAAACACGTCTTTGCTGATTTTAGGGCTCTCTAAAACGGCCTCCAGGCAGTCATAATGATTTTGCATCGCATGATTCAAAAGATCGCGCAGTTCATCGACCGAAAGTTGCTTTCCTTTGCGGCTTAAAATCATTCGTCGCACTGCATCTGTTTGGTTTTTTTCAATGCCATCGTGGATTTCGGCAAAAAATTCGTGCGGATCGTACTTTTCATCAGTTTCAGGAAGCCCATCGGCTTTTTGATCGGTTTCGGGAATGCCCGCCATGGCAAACGGAAGATCGCCCATCTCTACAAATGTGCCATAGCCTTTTGAGGGGCCTCTAGAAGAAGAATCGCGCCCTGATCTTGGCTGCATCGGTTTATCCAATATTTCGAGAACATGCTGCAGATCATCCCTCAATTTGGATGGAGTGAACTCGCCTTTTTTCCATGCATCGACAATTTCATTCCACAAGCAATAGGCGACGCCGAGAGCCGTATCTTCGTCTTCTTTTTTAGGAACAGGGAATAAAGAAGTGGTTTTGTCGAGCATTTGATTTACTTGATCTTTGGAAACGTCTGCTGAGACAACGAAAAATTCCTGTTTTGCTTTCCCTGCAGCTTCTTCTAAGGCAGCTTCAATATCTGCAATGACCCCGGCGATTTCTGTATAAATTTCTCCAGAGGTCTCATCGAACCAATCGATCACTCGATCGATTAGATCATCCGCAAGGTTAGGTAGATGGAGGAGAACGATTGCATCGGCAATCGTTGCAAAACGATCTATCTGAAGAGCCTTAGCAACAAGCGCATCCATGTTTTGGTCGGATATCGTCCACTTCCTCAAAATCCGGTCAAGGACCGGAACATCCCAATTCTCAACAGCCCAGAGATAAAGTTGCTGCAATTGCTCTTTTTCAATATGTTCCAATTCCAAAGCGCGAGAGCGGATCTTCTCTGCACTCTTTTCATCAAAGGCTTCTTTCAAAGCAGGGTCTGTATTGACCTGGTTTTCAAAGCGGATTTGCTTATTTGGCGGCTGGTGTACGAGTTTTAAGTTTTCGACAGCTCTTTGAACCTTCTTGGCGAGAATGGGAATCTGATCCCCTTCTGCTTTTTGCATTTCAAGCCCAGCTATACGCAAATGATAGGCGAAAAACCTGTATGGAAATTGATCCGGATCGATTTTTTCGTGTAATTTGAAAATCCCATCAACGAGTTCTGGAATTAGGTGAGCTCGGCACTCAGGATCTATTTCAATTCGTCGCGCAAGTTGCGCCACGGCGGTAAAAGGAGAGTATCTTTGAATTTGTAAAGCCATAAATCAGAAAGTATTATGAAATAGAGCTTCAATAAACGCAATTAAAGAATTGCGATAGGACAAAAATGGATGTAATCGGATGAAGCGAGGACATAACGAACGCCTCTGGCTTCTCCAAATAATGGAACGCTTTTCAAATTATGGAGATGGCCGAATACGCAAACCTGGATTTGATGCTGTTCCAAAACTTGAGCAGCTCTTGAGGGTTCTAAATTGGCGCCGATAGGAGGATAGTGGGTCATGGCGATGCGCACTTTGGCATTTGGATCGAGTTTGCTTAAGGATAATTTGAGCCGTTCGATCTCGCGATCGAACAGTTTTTGCTCCAATTCTTCCTGGACAAGCGCTTCAGCGTCGACTTTTTTGGCCCTTGGGTTTTCTTTGAACTCAATCCATTCTTTGAATGAATATTCAGGCGTATCCCAGAGTCTTGCCCCTCCGATCGTCACGTCTTTCCAATTGAACACATTGTTTTGGATGAGATGGATAGAAGGGGGGAGCACTGGAGCAATTTTGTTTAAAGATCCCCACCAATAATCGTGGTTGCCTTTGATCATCACTTTAGTGCCGGGCAGGGCATCGACCCATTCTAGATCAGGAACTGCCTCTTCAAGCTTCATGGCCCAGGATAAGTCTCCGGGGACAAGAACGAGATCTTCGGGGTGGATGATGCTCTTCCAATTCGATGCAATTTTTTCGGCATGAGACTCCCAATTTGGACCAAACACATCCATGCTTTTGTTTTGCACGCCGAAACTTAAATGGAGATCGCCTATGGCCCAAATCCGCATGGATTCTAAGATACAAGAAGAAGTTGTTGTTGGAAAGAGAGAGTTGATCGAAATTCTCTGTTAGTGGTATCGTCCCCGCCTTCTCTAAAAAAACATGGAGGGTTTTATGGCAGCATTATTACCAGTTGGCGCAGCAGCAGCAGTGAAATTAGAAGACTACGGATCCGTTCCAGGAGAAATTTTTCGAAATTTGATTCTTGGAGGGCAATATAGGGCAGCGAAAGAATACATATCAGAAAATGCGGCAGCCCGCGAATCAATTGGCAGTGTTAAAACTGGAGATTGTCTGATTGAAGATCTTTTAGAGAGCGATCGCGAAAATCGGTTGATTTTGGTTTGGCAAGTGGCGACGATTCTTCATGGAAATGACATTCCAACCAAATATTCGAACCTTTGCAGGGCCTTGGCTCAGATTGAAAGCGGAAACCCTGATGGTTATTTTGAATTGAGGACTTTTGCACAGACGAATGGCTATAAAGAGACGGTTGAAAGTTATCTCGACGTCTATAAATTACAAGGCAAAGATGTTCTTATAGCTTATTTCAAAGGCCTTACTGATAAAATAGCCTTCATTGAAGTGCATCCCGATGTTATGGCGGCCCTTCATGCCATTATGATGGGTGATCTCACTCTAGATGCAGTTGCGCCAATTGCGGCGGATGACAGCGCCATCCTCGATATTGAAACTCTTTCAAAAGAAGTCACAGAGAAAGGCTTTATTAAGCCTGGACAAATCGGCGATCTTTTGGATAGATTATTGCAGCAAATCAGATCTGTTAAAGAGACAGGTCAATTGTTGAAAAAACCTGCACTAGAAGAAGCTGATAAAAAAGTTTAAGATGCTAGAGAAATCCGCTATTTTTTACGGCGGATTTCTCATTTAAAACTCAAAGTGATCGGGAAGTTTCGCCCCGGCAGTCACGATGATGATCCCATCCCTTACGTAGATTGATTCTCCGTCAAATTCTTTGTATTTTTTCTTGTTTATGAGTTTGACGTGATTGCCTATTTGAACATGTTCGTCGATGATCGCTTTTTCAATGAGGCAATTTTCTCCGATCCACGATTCTTGGATGATGGGACGGTTTTCATGGACAGGCGGCATATAGAAATGATTGCCCATGAGGACGCTATCGCGAATAATGGTTCCTTTTTTGATGTGCGAGCGAAGGCCGATCACGCTACCGGTGATCTCTTCTGCTTCTATGATGCATCCTTCGCAGATGATGGACTGGGTGATTTGAGTTTGTCTTATTTTAGGACCAGGCAAATAAGTGGGACGGGCATAAATCGGATTTGTTTCGTCGTAGGTATTGAGCCCTTTTTCATTCACAGCAAGAGCCAGGTTTGCTTCATAGTAGGAAGCAACCGTTCCAATGTCCTCCCAGTAGCCTGAGTAGATGTAGGCTGACGTTTTCCCTTTTTTGACTGCGGTAGTGATAAGATGATACCCAAAATCTTCTCTTTTATCTTGTTTGAGAAGGGAGATTAGCGCATTTCGTTTGAACACATAGATGCCCATCGAACCTAAATATGAATCGACCTTCGCCGGTTTCATTTTCCAGTGTTTATAGAAGGGTTTTGTTAGGCGGAATCGCTCTAAAACTTTTTTCTCTTTCGGTTTTTCTACGAAATCGAGCACTTTTGCACTCGGATTGATTTTTAAAAGCCCCATCCGTTTCGCATCTTTTTCAACCACTGGGATCGAAGCAATCGTCAAATCGGCTTTTGTTTTTTGGGCAAAGGCAACCATGTCCTGGAAATTGATGTTGTAGAGCTGATCGCCGGCCAGAATCAAAAAATAGTCGGCTGTAGATTTTAAAATTGTTGGGAGGTTTTTTCTCACAGCATCGGCCGTTCCATTGAACCATTGCTTTTCCCCCTTTTCATTTTCTTGAGGGGTCAATACATCAACGGAGCCAGGATTGTATGTATCGAAATGATAGGTTTGGCTGATGTGATGCTGAAGTTCTCCAGAAAGATACTGCGCAATCACAAAGATTTGGCGGAAATCAGAGTTGATCGAATTGGAGATTGGGATGTCGATCAGCCTGTATCTGCCTCCATAAGCGATCGCAGGCTTCGAATGATTGATAGTGAGGGGGTGGAGCCTCTTTCCATGCCCGCCGGCAAGGATGATGGTGGCTACTGTGATTGGTTTTTGCCGCATTCCTTCCCCTATAGAGGTGAGAGAATTCTTTGGCTAGAGGGGGTTTTTTATTAAAAGGGTAAGTCGCTTAATGCGAATATCATGAATGAGGTCGTTTTAATAAGGGTGCGCCTCGTTCAACGAAAGCTGCAGTTCTTGATTTTATGAAAATGAATCCGTAAGATTGCCTAGCGAAAAACGGGCGGAGCATTTGAATGGCCAGCCGAGCAGAGTGCGGCTATCGGATTAAGGTAGAGGATGAATTTATTATCTTCGGAAATCACTATTTACCCGTACAGACCGCCCAATCGTTTTGGATTTTTCCGAATGAGGAGAACGTGGGGTTTCAGGGGCCTATTCTGCAGCTGACTTTCGATAGTTTCCAGCGGAAAAGAAATTTCATGACCCTACAATTTCGAACAGAGACGATCGAGAAGGCGATGGAGCTTGCTCAAAAGCTGTTGATCGGGAAAAAAGCGAAATGGAGAGCTCAATTCAAATCCGTCAAGCCAACAGTGACCCAAGAGAAGGAGGGCTTTTTTGGATCGATTGAATGTGAATTTTGGAACTCTTTCGTCAACGCCCATTTTCAAAAGCTCATTTTAGTGAGGCTGCCCGTAGAACTCAGCTTTAAGACGAGGTACGCGCCTACATCGACCTTTATCTACTCTGCTCCGTATCAAACCGAAGAAGCTGCCCTCGCATGGGTCCATCGGATTTTTGAGGCGATGTCTACATGGAGTACGGGAAATTTGGCAGAACGGATCAAAGAGTCAGCCGACATCCGGTTTCACCTGAAGCGCCCTCCGTTAGAAAAGGAGTACGACACCGATCCAACGCAAAAGGACAACCCCGGCTATATTGCGACTCAAAAGACGCTGTTTCAAGTCCAAGTCCAGGCGTCGGGACATACAAGCGAGAAACGATTATTTGATGCGAGATCAATCTTCGAGTTTGTTGGAGAACCGGAAGCGCCTAATTCTTAGAAGACATCTTAAACGGGCAGCTTTTTAGACCCACTTCTAATCTACCACTCTAGGAGTGAAGAGCCGAGAGGCTGCGTGCTGCGCAGATATCCTGGCTTGATGTCGGGCATATCGATGAGGCTTGGAAGATAGGTGATCTGGCCGAATGGGCCATCGATCTTAGCAAGCGGCAGATTCTTTTGCTTTGCTATATCGGAAAAGGGAAGAGCGCCGCTGAGCGCGCTTCGGTCAAGAAGTCCCAATTCATAAGCCCACATGCACATACGGGTAAGAGATACTTTGACTCGGTAGCTGCCCCCTTCAGTGGCCCTGCGGATGAGAGCCGCGGCAACGCCTGCCGCGCCGGCATAGGCTGCAAGATAATCAGCAAAAATCACCTGAAGCGGCATGAGCGGTGCATCAATGGCTCCTTCATTATCGACATATCCAGAAACCGTCACCGCCATCATGTCAAATCCTCTAAAATTGGCCCACTCTCCTTCAAAATCAAAACATCTAAGTTCATGGGCGATGATCCCAGGTTTACTATTCGCAAGACGTAAGGGCGAAATTCCTTTTTGGTCCAGATTCAGATAAGAGCATGTAAACACATCGGCATCCTGCAAGAGCTCAAAAAATTTGCGCATATCCTCTTCTTCATTGAAGTCGCAGTAAGCAGCCCGTTTGCCGATGTCTGTTTCTAGGCGCCAGTTCATGTGGTCGGGATAGTTGGGTTTTGAAAGATGGAGCACGTCTGCTCCGAACTCAGCAAGAGTTCTGGCTGTTACAGGTCCTCCAACTACATGTGTACAATCAAGAACGCGTAGATCTGAAAAGGGCTTTTTGCCCCCTTTAGGAAATGGGATCGGTTTGCTCTCTCCGATTTTTTCTACTTCGACCACAGGTTTGCTGGCAAGACGTCTGCCTACTGGATGGGCTAGCCACTCCTTCGCGGTCCGAACAACCCCGATCGCTCCCGCTTCCTCTCGAATGGCTCTTTCCAATGCTTCCGCATCCCATTGCATGATAGCAGCCTCGACGGCCCGTTGGGTTGGTGCGCATTTCAGGACTTTGAATACCGCATCCCTTAGGCGTGGATAAAAAAGTTCCATTTTAACAAACCGGCCGTCGCGGGTTGGATAAAACTCGCCGCTCATGGCTGAATCGACGCCGGTCGCAGCTCCAAAATCGGTAAATGGAAGTTTGCGGCCATTTTGCCGCATGAATGCGATGCCATGATGTTGGTGAACTGCATGTTTGACGTCGGTCGTCACATTTTGATAAGAATGTCCGCGCATATGCCAGATTGTGCCGAGCGCCATCCCAAAAGCAGCTTGTGCTGCTGCCATCAATTCGCCAAAGCGGTGGCGGGAAGCCAAAATGGGATCTTTGCCTTTAATTGTGAGTTTGCCTTTGTAGTCGGATTCCCGCATGCCGATTGCGGAAAGAATCATATCAAGGGCTTTTTGAGCTGTGGGGGTATCTACTTTTGCCATATTCCCACTGCATATCATTAATGGGAATTGATGACCATACCCGGTGCGAAGAGATTTGCGTTGTAGCTGGATCGGACAAAGGGTCCGCAGTACATGTGCCGGACGCCGATTTTTCTACCGTATTCCTCATAAACTTTAAATTGATCGGGATGGACAAAGGTTTTCACGCGCAATTTGTTCCGATCCGGCTGCAAATACTGGCCGATCGTGATGATGTCGCAGCCAGCTTTAGCCAAATCATCGATGGTTTCTTTCACCTGGGTTTCGGTCTCGCCGAGACCCACCATGATCCCCGATTTGACAAAGACCACTTTTTGAGACTCTTTGGCTGCTTTCAAGATGCTTAGCGTCCGATCGTACTCGGCTTTATGCCGGACGCGGGAGGAGAGATCTCTGACCGTTTCGATATTGTGATTGAAGATCTCAGGCTTTGCATCGAGAGCAATGTAAAGCAGCTTTACATCGCCTCCGAAATCGGAGGTAAGCACCTCAATGGTGACCCCTTCGTTTTCTTTTCGTATAGCACGGATGATGGCAGCAATTTGGCCGGCGCCTTGGTCGGGCAAGTCGTCTCTTGCAACCATCGTGATCACCGCATGCTTCAATCCAAGTTCTTTTACAGAAAGGGCGATCCGTTCCGGCTCATCGGCCTCGGGCGCTTTTGGCGTTTTGCTGAAATCGATGCTGCAAAAACCGCAATTGCGGGTGCACTCTTTGCCAAGGGCTAAAAAAGTAGCTGTCTTTTTTGTAAAACATTCGAGGCGGTTGGGGCATTTCGCCTCTTCGCAAACGGTATTGAGTTTGTATTTATCGACGATTGCGTTGGTTTTAAAAATTTGCCCGCCTGTCGGCAATTTACGATGGAGCCAGGATGGGAAACGGCCAACGCCTTCTTCAGGATTTTCGGGCAAAATATTCAGCTTGCTCATTTCTTCATTTTGGGCGGAAAGTTGATCGGTGTTTCATGAGCGATCAATGCAGCCTCGTGCCAGCTTTCGGCGAGGGTGGGGTGAGCATGGATCGTCTCTGTAACTGAATCTAACGTGAGTTCATTTTGAATGGCAAGCGCCATTTCAGCGATGAGGTTTGAAGCTTCGTGACCGATTGCTACGGCGCCTAAGATTTGGCCTGTTTTCTTTTCGGAAATCACTTGCGCGAACCCTTCTGTGTCCATAGCCGCTTGCGCTTTGCCAAGAGCGGTGAATGGGAATGAGCCGCTTGTTGCATCGATTCCCGCTTTTTGCGCTTGTTCAAGCGTGAGGCCTACGGTGGCAATTTCAGGGGAAGTGAAGACGACAGCAGGAACAGCTTCGTAATGCATCGACGTTTCTAGTCCGCAAGCATTTTCTGCTGCTACAACGCCTTGATGCGAGGCAACGTGGGCAAGCATCCATTTTCCGGTCACATCGCCGATTGCATAAATGCCATTGACATCAGTTTCCATGTGAACATTTGTTTCAATGACGCCGCGATCCGTTGTTTTGAGGCCCGCCTTTTCGAGGCCGAGCCCTTCTGTATACACTTTTCTTCCAATCGAAACGAGCGCATAGTCGGCATCGAGTGTTTTGCCGCCTTCGAGTGTAATTTGGACATCATTGCCTCGGTTCTGAATTTGGCTCACTTTCACATTCGTTAGGATTTCGACCCCTTTTGCTGTGAACGATTTCGTCATGAACTGCGCAATTTGCGATCCTTGCGCGGTCAAAATAGTGGGTAGCGCTTCTAAAATCGTTACTTTCGTTCCGAGTTCAGCAAAGAGAGAGGCAAATTCGCAGCCGATGTAGCCGCCGCCAACAATCGCTAATCGCTTTGGTGCTTCCATGAGTTCCAAAATCGAAGTGGAATTCAAAATTCGTTTGTGGTCGCAAGGAAATGCTTTCACATCGAGCGGTATAGATCCAGTTGCGATGATGAATTTGTCTGCATCGATATAGAGATTGTCCTGTCCCATCACTTTAAGAGTTTTTGGCGATTCGAATTGAGCCATTCCTCGAATGATTGTGATTTTGTTAGATTTGATCAATCCTTCAAGGCCGGTTCGGATTTTGGAAATGACTTGGTCTTTGCGCCGTTTCATTTGATCATAGTGGAAGGAAATGGGACCTGTCGTGATGCCGAAGTCAGCGGCCCGTTTTACCTGATGCAAAACAGAAGCGTTGGAGAGGAGTGTTTTGGTAGGAATACAGCCGACATTGAGGCAGCATCCGCCGAGAAGGTCTTTTTCGATCAACGCAACATTTTTCCCCAATTGCGCAGCCCGTATTGCGGCAACATATCCGCCTGGCCCTGAGCCAATCACTGCGATATCAAATTTTTTTCTCTCGGTCATATCCCTCCATCAAAAATGCCAATTATAAGCAAAAGTCCCGTTTCCTTATACTCGAATTTACTAGGATAGGTTCATAGGTCCAACGCTGGCATGCGTTCTTGTGTAATAAACTATTTTATACTACAATCCGAATTCTTCAAGGAGTTCTAACGCATGGACTTGCAAACAATATCTATTTTGAAAAGCGCGGTTTTTATTTTCCTGTTGATTTTGCCGAGTTACATCATTGTTCCTAAAATGCTGTACACATGGGATCAATGGAAAAAGACCAAGAAGACGATATATCTCTCCCACACGCTGATGTTTGTTTCTGTAGCGGCGCTTTCGTATATTGGGGCATTGATGATTGTAATCATGAGATTTTTGGGGTTAGCATGAAAAAAGCTTTTGTATTGCTTGCAATTTTGTTTTTGATGTCTGGATATGCTGCTTGCTCAAAAGTACAGGAATCATCAGAGCTGAGTATGCAGCCGGTATGTTTGAGGCATTTGTTTCTCAATCTTACGGAAAATCTACAGTAGCATTTTATCAGTTTGATGTAGCTAGAGAAAAAGCAAAAAAGGCCGGAGAAAATCCATTGAAAATTATCGCGATGGAGAGGCTGTTTGCATGGTATAGGATGTATGCCTCTTCTTTAAATCTGTATCACAAGCGTCCAATTGGAAATGACCGAATTCGCGGAGAATATCGCCCGGCATACGCAAATAATCATCTTGCAGCTAAAGCTTACAACTCAGATTGGGGGAACAGCCCCGAGCAGGCTAGAATAATACGGGAATTCATGCTCGGGGTCGGAGAAATCGTTGCAGGAGTATTTTGTGTGAGCGTGGGTGGTGTTACGTTTTCTGCCGCTGGAATCACTCTATTATTTGATGGGGGATCGAAAATCTTCACGTCGCTGAATAGTTTGTGGGCAAATCATCAGACCGAATTGCAAGCATTGAAAGAGTGGGAACAAACTTCGCTAAAGCAGGCTGTTAACAACTGAGTCGATGTCTAGCGGTCTTGCGATATCAAAAGTGCCGTTGAAATGTCTATCTTCAAAAATACCAATTATAAGAAAAAGTCCCGTTTCCTTATACTCGAATTTATACCGAGACGGATTCAAAAATCTGAGGTATGCTAAGGAGGCGCCCCGATTTTGAGCCAGGCTTTGCCGGCGCCGAGTAAGCTAAACTTAAAAAGTTTAGCGGCGGGGTCCCCGAAGACGCATCGTCTTTGGGGCAGGGCGGAGGCGGGTCTCAAAAGCGGAGGCTGCCCGACGTCGGCAGAATTGATTTTCGAATCACGATCGGTATAGAGTAGGGTTGTTTGTGAAGGCAAAGAAACGTCAAAAAATGTGTTATAACTGCGAGGGAGAGGTCGATCTCGATGTGATCGTATGCCCTTATTGCGCAGCAGATTTGAGAGAAGAAAAACCGGAGCAGCATGCTCCCCAGTTCAACCAAGCGGCATCAATGAAAAACTTAGATACTCAGGCATCGCTTTATCCTTCCCAGAATTCTCCTCGCCCTCCAAGAGAAGAAGAGCCTGCTCAAGAGGCCGCAATCCACGCGGAGGAAGAACCCAAAGCTTCTTACGGACCCGTTATCCTTCTTACCCTCGGCGCCCAGCTCTTCATTTTAGGGCTTTTCATGCTGATTTTTTCATCCAAAGGAGCGCTCGTTCTCAAATGGGATGCCCGCTTCTGGTACTTTTACGTCCTAGCTTCGATCCCTCTTTTTATTTTCGGGGTCAAGTCGCTGAATAAATTATGATTCTCAGTTTTTGCTTAGCTGTTATGTCAATCAATCACGAAGAGTTGATTCGTCAATCCCGCCTGATTCAAAATGAGGCGATTGCAAGAGGCGATGTGGAAAAAGCGGCCTCATTTTGGACCGAAGACGTCACTTTACGACGAGGTCTCGGCTCTGCTGTGAGCGGAAAAGAGGCATACCGGGCTTTATTAGATACAAGTTTGATTTTTGAACGGCGCCCCAGCTCTATCGAAGTGAGTACTCATTGGCCGCTCGCTTTTGAAGAGGGTACGTGGGTCGGAAGGCGAGATTCTCGGATTTTGATTCAAGGCCGTTACGCAGCGCAGTGGGTTTTAAGAGAAGAAAAATGGTTCATCCGTTCTGAAGTTTTCGTAGCTCTTGATGCTTTTGAAGAGGGGTCCGATTGGACCGCTTTGCCCTAAGCTTCTTCCCTTGCAAGTTTCCATACTGATTGCTATGTTACCAAACAAGTTATGAATCAATTTTGGCAATTTGAACCGGAAGAACTGTTTACTCAGCTAAACACTCGTCCGGAAGGTTTGAGCACAGAGGAAGCTGAAGATCGCTTTCTTTCTTGCGGCCCCAATTCATTAAAACCGCCTAAGAAAGGAAGAGGGATCGCCCTTTTTTTATCGCAATTTAAAAGTCCCCTCATTCTCATTTTAATCGGCGCGGCAGGTTTATCTTTTTTCTTGGGAGCCCGATTAGATGCTTCGATCATTTGCACGATTGTGCTCTTGAGTGGACTCCTCGGCTATTTCCAAGAGCGGGGCGCATTGAACGCTCTGGAGAAAATCTTTCAGATTGTTGAAAACAAAACAATGGTTCGGCGGGATGGCAAGGAATTTGAAATTCCAACAGAAGAGGTTGTCCCTGGAGATATAGTCGTCTTAAATGCAGGAGATTTAGTTCCGGCCGATTGTCTTCTTTTTGAAGCCAAACACCTCTTTGTCGACGAAGCGACTTTGACAGGAGAATCGATTCCAGCAGAGAAGGCGCCAGGAAAAGTGAGCCCAGATGCATCACAGCACGAAAGAACAAATGCTCTTTTTTTTGGAAGCATGGTTTCGAGCGGCTTCGGCGTTGCGATTGTCGCAGGAACGGCCAAGGACACTCTTTTTGGAGAAATCGCTCAAAGAATCCGCTTTCGGCCGCCTGAAACGGCTTTTGAGATCGGGGCAAGAAAATTCGGTTTTTTCCTCATGCAAGTCACTCTATATTTAGTGATCGCCATTTTCGCATTCAACGTCTATTTCCAGCGCCCCGTATTGGATTCTTTCCTTTTTTCATTGGCTCTTGCCGTAGGGCTGACTCCTCAGCTACTACCTGCAATCATCAGCGTCAACTTAGCACATGGCGCAAGGAAAATGGCTGCAAAACGGGTGGTTGTCAAGAGACTCGCATCAATTGAGAATTTTGGGCAGATGGATGTCCTTTGCACAGATAAGACTGGGACGATTACCGAAGGCAAGCCCCGTTTGGAAAAGGCGGTCAATGGCATCGGCGAAAAAAACGAAAAGTGCCTCTTTTATGCCTATTTAAATGCTCATTTCCAAGCTGGCTACACCAATCCTCTTGACAAGGCGATTTTGGATTCGGATGACCTAGATGTTGCAGGATGGAAAAAAGTCGATGAGATTCCCTATGATTTTATCCGCAAAAGATTGAGTGTTGTTTTCGAGCATGAGGGAAAGACTGTTTTGATTGCAAAAGGTGCAGTTCCTCAAATGCTTTCTGTTTGCAAAGAAGTCGTTGTGGATGACCATACGGAGCCCATGAGCCCGAAGGTTCAAGAATATTTCGAAGCTTCTTGCGAAAAAGGCTTTCGGACGCTGGCTGTTGCATTCGGAGAGGGCGAAAAAGAGGAAAATCTCACCCTTGTTGGTTTTCTCCATTTTATCGACCCTATCAAAGAGGGGATCGCCGAAGCTGTACAGGAGTTGAAAAAGCGGGGCGTGCATCTCAAGATCATCACTGGCGATCACCGTTCGATCGCAGTCCATGTAGCTAAAGTCATTGGTCTTACTCACGCCCACTTAGTCACAGGAGAAGAGATCCATCATGCCAGCGAACATGGGTTGATGAAGATCGCCCGGGAAAAAAATCTCTTCGCAGAAATCGAGCCGAATCAAAAAGAGCAGCTCATTTTAGCTTTGCGCAAATCGGGCCATATTGTCGGGTATTTGGGTGACGGAATCAATGACGTGTCTGCTCTTCATAGCGCAGATGTAGGCATTTCGGTCGATAGCGGGGCTGATGCTGCTAAAGAGGCATCCGATATCGTCCTTTTGAATAAAGATCTCCATACATTGAGAGAAGGCGTTGAAGAAGGAAGACATACATTTGCCAACACGATTAAATATGTCTTCATGGCGACTAGCGCCAATTTCGGAAACATGTTCAGCATGGCTGGCGCTTCTTTGTTTCTTTCTTTCCTGCCTCTTCTGCCCAAACAGGTGCTGCTGACGAATCTGCTTACCGACTTTCCAGAAATGGCCATTGCGACCGACCGGGTTGATGCCGATACGGTTCAAAAACCGGTCAAATGGGACCTTCCTTTCATCCGCCGTTTCATGATTGTTTTTGGTCTGTTGTCTTCGATTTTCGATTATGCGACATTTGCAGTTCTTCTATTCTGGCTAAAAGCAGATCCCGATCTTTTCCGAACAGGATGGTTTGTTGAATCGGTTATGTCGGCAACTTTGGTTGTTTTGGTCATCCGGACAAGGCACGCATTTTTCAAATCCTTGCCAAGCAGACCTTTGACTTGGGCGATTTTAGGAACGGCTGGATGTGTGATGGCGATTCCATACCTGCCCATTTTGAATGTATTTGGATTTGTTCCGCTGCCCACATCTTTCTTCCTGCCGCTCGGCGCTATTTTGGTCCTTTACATTCTTTCAGCAGAAATTGTGAAGCGGCTATTTTTCCGTCTAAAGAAATAATGGGCCGAAGAAATAATAGATTGCATACAGAATGATCGTAGGGAGGAGCGCTGCGAGTAATAGATTGACCGGTTTAATTCCTTTTTCGAAGAAACGCTTCAAAATCGCATAACCGGCAGGATTGGGAGCATTCGCAATAACGGTAAGTCCGCCGCCTGCAATCACTCCTGTAAAAACTGCATATTGGAAAGCATCGCCCCAGTCTGGAATGAGAGTACTTAAGTAGGAAATAGCCGTGTTGTCATTGAATCCGGTAAGAGCCATCGCAATACCCATAACGGAGAGCGGACTCATCCCCTCAAGCAGTTTTGCGACCCACCATCCTTGAAGTCCGCCATGAATGATCAGTCCAGCCAGGAAGAGTCCGACCATCAAAGGGCGTCCGATGAGAATCGGATGCTGGTGCGGCCTTGTCGCTTGATGAAAACCGATGAAAAAGAGGAAAACTGCAATGAAGATCGCAGGATAGTGCGAAACCGATACGATGAGGGCCATAAAGAGTATATGAATGATTGTGATCCAGACTGGAATGGGTTCTTCGGGCGTCTTTGTTGAATGAGCCGAATAAATATTAACCGCTTTCACCCGCAGGTTCATGTGAGCCAGCTCTTTTTTGAAATAGAGCCAGTAAGCGGTATTGGAAAGAATGATTCCAAGAATCGCTTTCCAGCCAAAGTTAAAGAACATATCCGACATCGACCAATGCCAGCAGTGGGCGAGAATCAATACGGCAGGCGAAGCAAAATCGGTCAATACGCCACCGATCGATACGTTGACGAAAAGCAGGCCTAATGTGGCATAGGCCAATTTTTTGCTCGGGTGGTATTCATAGAATTTGCGCGCTAAAAGCAGAGCGCATACAGCCATGGCAGCAGCTTCTGTGATGAAGGAACCGAGAAGAGGCCCTAATGTCAAAAGAACAAACCAAAATGAAGAGAGCTTTCCGCCGAATGCTTTAGCAACCCAATGAATGATCCATTCAGCAGCATGAACGATCGGACGGGTCGACGACATGCTCAAAATCACAACTACAAAGAGCGTTTCCGTATAGTCGCGCGTATTGACATATTCCAAGCCGATTGTCCAACCATAAAAGCCCCAAATCGTGAAAAAGAGAGGGATTGCCCAAAAGGCAAAGACTACCTCTACCTCAGATAGAAAAAACAATATGTGGACGAGAAAACTGCGCTGCTTCTTTTTTCCTTCAAAACGGACTCTTTGGCTCAGTTCCAGCTTCCTAGCCCATTCATGCACTTTGTAGACAAAAAGGGTATGGATAATAGCCAGAACAAAGAAGGCAAAAGCAATCGCATGAAAGCCTGAATATTGCAAAGACTCGATCTGAAGAACAATCGGGTCTTTCAGGCAGTCAAACTTGGCGGGGGTCTTGATGATTTCGGCCAGGATCATAATCCCTTTATTACCCGATGTCCTCTTTTTTTAGAACGAAAGGTTATTTATTCGTAAGTTGTTTGTTTTGAATAGCATATGTAGTTAATATGAATTAGTAAATAATAATTTGATTTTGTGGTATAATATTATTAATAGTTTGTTTTGATGGTCATGTCTTTAGTTATGTTTCAATTACCAGATTTGAGAGGGCGTCGTTGGGCAAATCCAAACGAAGATTTGCGGCTTATTTCCGAGTCTTCAATCGATGATTTAGATGTAGAAAGGACGGAAGAAGGCCTTCAGCTTAAAAAGTTAACGTTTGGCGATAAGGCAAGGCGGTTTTTTCATTTAAGCGATGAGCAAGGCCGTTTGCGCAGATTGCGCGAATATGTAGAAGCGGCAGAACGTTCTGCTCCAGATATTATAAAAAGAGATGATCTAAAGGCCTTTTATCGGGGACTTCGCAAATGGCAAATTCTTGATTTGAGAAATCTTTCTGAATCTGTACGTTTTGCTCTTTCACCTGAAATGAGAGGGGCCGTGCTCACCTATCAGGCCGCTGAACGGGCTCTTGCCGCTGCTAATAAAGCTAAAGCTCAAGATGAAATCGAAGTCCATCAAGGAGAGCTTGTTCACGCAGAATGGAATATGAAACGGGCTGAAGTGATGCTTGCTCATGATTTGGGAATAGAGTTTGAGAGAGCAGGCAGCGGGGTCAATGGAGCTTTATTCGGCAGAGGTCTTGATGGCAGACGTCTTTTGGTCATCAAGAAGATCGGTCATGATACTCGGCCTAAAATCTTAACTGAATGGGTTGTGGGAGAAAGAACCCAGCCTCAAATATGTAACAATGACGCGAGAATATCTGGAGCTGTTTCATGCATGATAGATAGGTATTTTGGTTTTGGGTTAGTACCGTTTACGGACACAGACAAGGATGATTATTCGTATCAAGAGTATATTTATAATAGTCAAAATGCTTCTGTTGCGAAAATGGGATCAGCAAAAGCGTTGCTAAAAGATAGACCTGCTTCTGATTTTACCGAAAGCGAAATTGAAATGCTTCAATCAAAGGTGCTTTTCAATTATCTAACAGGCGATTTAGACGGAAAAGATGATAAATTGTTTGTTCGATTGAATGAAAAAGGGGAGATCGTCGAATTATTCGAGACCGATAATGATAATACATTTCCTGAAAATGAATTAACGTCGGAAGATTTGCGAACGATTATGAAGAATCAGTGGAAAGATCATCTCTGGGCAAAACTTCCATTTAAATTAACTCCAAAATTGATTGCTATATTTGAAAAGATTACAAACGAATTTAAGCTTTCTAAATTTGCAGCCTTAGTTGCCGACAAATATCCAGGTTTTTGGACTGTCAAAAGAATGGAGCTCTTTCTACAAAGAGCCGCTATTATAAAAATGTGTGTTGATCTGAAGTATTCACCGTTTGTTCTTGGAACCATATACGGATCGGAAATGCTCAAAGCCCCTGAATTTAGCAAAGAGCTTGCCTTAGTTCATAAAAACCTTGGAATTGGACCGTTGCATTCGCGTGCTTTTGACTACGCTCGTAGTTTTGATGATGAGTATGAAGCTAAGAAACCTGAATAAATAAATTCAGCTGAATTTTTTAAATGTCTCGCGGAAAATAGCCGTCATCATTGTTTTTGGTGCAGCGATTACCTTCTTTAGAGAAATTTTTCCGGGAGTTTTTCTTAAAGTTTCAATCTCCCCCGCATTGAAAATTTCAGGAATTTCTTTTTCCGGATGCTGTAGGAGATCTTCGATGGCGAGCATCGGAGTTCTCGCAAAGATCAAGAGATTGAGCTCTTTAATTTCCTCTTTTGTGAAATTGGCTTGAATAACATCTGCAAACAGCTCGATGGTTTTTTTGTATTTCACATTCACGACATCAGGGCTTTCTGGATAAACTCTTTCGAATTCTTCGATGAATGCATTCGTAAATAGAATGTGCGAATTGCGAAGCATGGCAAGAGTTTTTTCCAATTCCCTGCTCTCCAATTGCGATTTTGCCAAGTCAAAAATTTGATGGTACTGCCTTGCTTTTGGAGTCAAATATTGGATGGAGCTGGGATGATCCATAAACCATTTTTGTCTTGCTAAGATTTCGCCTGCAATCCGATGGTATGTGCCTCTCTCAAAAGCAATGCCCGTTAGTTCTTTATAGCTGGCAAGTTGAGAAAAAATATTTTGTTTGACGGCTGTAGTCATCCCTAACCCCAATTATCGACGTACATTATAGCGTAAATTAGAGTAAAAAACGATTCGCTTATTTCTTTTTAATGATCTTGCCGCCGGTGACAGAACCCAATACTTGCGAGCCTGGATAGACGAGCACTTCTCCTTTGCCCGACTCAAAATGGATGGGTCCATCGACAATGGTGCCAAGTCTTAGTTCAAGGATTTGCTTGCCTTTATAGGAGCTATCTTGTTTGACGGTGATGCCGGATAATTTGCTATTTGTAAGGACGGTTTTTTGGCTCAAAAGCGTGATCGGCGCTTCGATTTTGGATCGGGTTGCTTGAAATGAACCCATGATCGAACCGCCGTGTTTGATCGTTGTTTCCGTCAAGTTTACTTGACCTGTCACATCGATGCTTCCGATCTCTCCATTTTGCGAGATAAGGCTGCCTACGACATGAACTTCTTGATCCACTGTAGTGCCATTGAGTTTAATCAGGCCAGATCCATCGATGGATTCGTGCGTCTCATTTCCGAAATTGGCGCCGCCAAGAGCTTTTGTCGGCTCGGCAAAGAGGCTCGCCATAAAGCTGATCGCGATCAGCGCGAAAATGAAGGTCCGCCACTTCATCCTATCCTCCCACGACTTGAGCTCGTTTTCTGCGGGCTGCGGGCTCTGGAGGCTGCTGCGGCAGCATCTCAAAGCGGAAGAGATCTCTAGAGATATCTTCTCTCAAGCGGATCGAAAATCTTTCAAAGAGAGCAAATGACTCGTGCTTGAATTCAAGCAGCGGATCTTTTTGCCCAACGGTGCGCATATGCACATCGGATCTCAAATGATCGATATGGAGCAGGTGTTCTTGCCACAGCTGGTCGATTCTGCGGATCATCAGATTGCGGACGACTTCATTCAAGACGTTTTGCGCTTTTTCTGCTTCGTTCAACTCAGGTCTAAATGTTGTGAGAAGCTGTCTTTGGAAGAAAATCTTCTGCTTAAAGCCTGTTAAAATCTTCTCGATGATCTCTTTTTCGCCAGCTCCCTCATCCAGTGTGACTGGGAATTGAGCAACGAGAGCCTCTTTGTTCTGGATCAAATGCTGCGCAACGGTCTCTATGATCTCTTCAGCAATCAAGATCGGCTGTTCAGAAAAGAGAAGGTCATTGCGGAAGGCATACACTTCTTTTCTTTGCTTATTCATCACATCGTCGTATTCAAGCGTGTGTTTACGGATTGTGTAGTTGCGCTGCTCAACTCGTTTTTGGGCTGTCTCAATCGATTTGTTGAGCACTTTCGCAGAGATCGGCTCTCCTTCCGGCGGTCTAAACCGCTGGAGAAGCGCTGTCATCCTTGGTGACGCGAATAAGCGCATGAGCGAGTCTTCGAACGAAACAAAGAATTTGGATGAACCTGGATCGCCTAAACGGCCCGATCTTCCTCTCAACTGCCGGTCGATCCGGCGGGAATGGTGGCGTGTTGTTCCGATCACGTGCAATCCGCCGAGCTCTTTTACCCCTTCTTTGAGCTTAATGTCGGTACCGCGGCCCGCCATGTTCGTTGCAAGAGTAATAGCCCCTTTCTTGCCCGCGTCAGCGATGATTTCGGCCTCGTGAGCGTGGTTTTTCGCGTTGAGGATCGTGTGCTCGAGTCGATTTTGCTTTAGAATGCGGGAGAGTTTTTCAGAAACTTCGACCGATTCAGTTCCGATCAAAATAGGACGCTCTTTCCCGTGCACTTCTTTGATCTCTTTCAGAATCGCGATGTATTTTTCCCTTTCAGTCATGTAGATTTCGTCATCGAAATCTTCCCTTGCGCATTTGCGGTATGTGGGGATTTCAAGCACTTCAAGCTTGTAAATCTCTTTGAATTCATTCGCCTCGGTCATCGCCGTTCCGGTCATACCGGCAAGGCGGTCATACATCCTGAAGTAATTTTGGAGGGTAATCGTCGCGTAGGTTTGTGTTTCGCCTTGGATGGCAACATCTTCTTTCGCCTCAATCGCCTGATGAAGGCCGTCAGAAAAACGCCTGCCTGGCTGAGGTCTGCCTGTGTTTTCATCGATGATGACGATTTTTTGCTCTTGGACGATGTAGTCGATATCTTTTTCCATGAGCAAATGCGCTCTGAGCATCTGTCTTAAGTTATGCGATCTTTCTTTGCGCTTTGCATCTTCTTCGCGAACGGCAATTCTCGCCTGCATCTTTTCTTGATCAGACATCTCTTTCTGATCGATGAGATGGTATTCATGGCCGAGATCGAGCATGACGAAATCGTCTGCTCCTTTGCCTTCTTTGTAGTCTCCCCAGCAGCGAATTCCTTTGTCGGTCAGCTCATATTCATTGTTTCTCTCGTCCACAACAATATACAAATCCGATAGTGCTTCGAATTTTTCTTCTTTGTTCGCTTCTCCGAAAAAGTAGGTTTCCCATTTGTCGATTTCAGCCCGCATGTCGGGATTTTCTTTGAGCCTTTTCAAAATCTTATTGCGCGGAGTGCCTTTGCTGACGAGCCAGAAGTTTTTAAAGGCTTCGTCTTTTTTCTCATTTTCCGCCTTACTCAATTTCTTTGGCGCAGCATTTTCTTCCAGATACCCGAGAGTTTCGAGGGTGCGGCGCGCTTCAGTTGCGAGCCTGTTACAGTGATCGCGCTGGATCCGAACTAGATTTGCAACCCCTTCTTTAAGTTCGTCGTACATTTGACGGCTCTCATGCACAGGGCCCGAAATGATGAGCGGCGTTCTCGCTTCGTCGATCAGGATCGAGTCAATCTCGTCGACCATTGCAAAATAGTGGCCTCTTTGTACTTGCTCGTTCTTGTGGGACGCCATCGAGTTATCGCGCAAATAGTCAAAACCGAACTCGGAAGCAGTTCCATAAACGATATCGCAAGCATAAACCTCTTTGCGCTGGAAAGGATGAACATCGTTTGTCAGATATGCGACAGTGAGCCCCAGTTTTCGGAAAATCGAACCGATCCACTCGCAGTCTCGTTTTGCCAAGTAGTCGTTGACGGTCACTAGGTGAACCGGCCTGCCTGTAATCGCATGCAAATAGAGGGGCATTGAAGCTGTAAGGGTCTTTCCTTCCCCGGTCTGCATCTCAGCGATTGAGCCATGGAACATGGCAATCGCGCCCACGAGCTGGACGTCATAGGGAATCATGTCCCATTTTTGATCGTATCCAGAGACATGGACTTCGGTCCCGCAAAGCCTGCGGCACACATTTTTAACCGCTGCAAAAGCCTCCGGCAAGAGCGATTCGAGCGGCTCGCCTTTAGCAAGTCTCTCTTTGAATTCGACCGTCTTCGCCTTAAGTTCTTCATCAGAAAGGCTCTGGTATTTCACTTCCCAAGAGTTGATTTGGGGGACGAGCTGCCAATATTTTTTTAAGAGGCGGGATTGATGCGTTCCGAAGATTTTTTTGATGAGACCAAACATGAATAACCTAAATCACTTTGACAAAATTTTAGTAGGATTTGTGATTTCACACAAGGTATAAAATTTCTCATAAAAATTTCAATTAATGTTTCAAGTTTTATATTTATTCTCTAATAAAGTTATTGGTGTTATAGTTTTAAGTTATGTTGGAAGGAAAAACTATACATTTGAGAACTGTGAAAGAAGGAGATCTTTCTAAGCTCTATTCCTATTTTGATTCGATTCGGCTTAAGGGGGAGTTTTTATCGAGCGAGCTTCTTTCTGAGCATCTTTTCCGGCTTGAGTATTATGAATCTGGTTTTTGGTCGGATGAGAAAGGGACGCTTCTGATAGAGCGGGGGGATCGTTTAATTGGAGCTCTCTGGTTTGAGAGGCAAATCTTTTTTGATTGTCTTGACCTCCATTTTTATATTTTTCATCCTGAGGATCGGGGAAAAGGAACTATGCAGGAAGCGCTTCCGCTCTTTTGCGCCTATCTTTTTGCGACGAAAAAAATCGAAAGGCTGCAGATTTCTATCCCCGACTATAGCAAAGCTGCTTTGAAAGTGGCTCAAGAGGCCGGTTTCCGCTTTGAGGGAATAGCCCGTTCAGCTCTCTTCCATCGGGGGCGATATCTCGATCTTTGCATCTATTCACAGATTCGTTCCGAATGCAAAGGAATTGAAAGGATTTATTCGGTCTCAACCTAAAAATCAATCCAGAAAAATTTTGGATTGAGGTAGTGTTGAGGTATGAATAGATTTTTTTTAACTCTTGGCCTTGCTCCGTTTTTTCTCTTTTCCCTGCCTCAAGGCCTTCAAATATCCGAGGGAACCGCTTTATCTTCCTTAAATGGAGAGACACTTTCCATTCAAACAGGTGATCACGCTGAACTGAATTGGAGCGATTTTTCTATCGGCGAACAAGAGGCTGTGATATTCGCTCAGCCTTCTGAAGCTTCTTTAGCGATCAATCGAGTAATCGGCAATTCTCCTAGCCAAATTTTTGGACATCTTCAGGCAAATGGCCAGATCATTTTGATCAATCCGAACGGAATTGTGTTTGGCAAAGAGAGTAGAATTGATGTTGGAAGCTTGATTGCATCGACTCTCGATCTCCATTCAAGATTGAAGTTCAGCGGCGAGTCGGCGGCTCTTGTTGAAAATTACGGAACCATCCACGCCAAATGGAATGCGGCTCTTTTTGGAAAGGAAATTTACAATTCTGGAGTGATTGAAATCCAAAATGGAACCTGCGCGATTGTTGCGGGCAGAGAAGTTGAGTGGCGCGGAGATTCGTTTTCTGCAAAAACATTGAGAGATCAGGAAGAATTTACATTAACAACTCTCGAGGGAACCATTCAAGCTGAAGGGGGCTCTGTCTATGTTATGGGCGATCGGATTTGGCTGAAAGAAGGAAGCTTGATTGATGTGTCTCACGATCAAAATGGCGGGGCGATCTTTATCGGAGGCGATTTCCAAGGGAAAAACCCAGATTTCCAGAATGCAGAATACATTGTTTTTGAAAGAGGAGCTACTGTTTGCGCTGACAGCCGTATCCAAGGAAATGGGGGAAAAGCCATTCTTTGGGCAGATCGATTCAACATGGCTTTAGGAACTGTTTATGCAAGAGGGGGACGGATCGGAGGAAATGGGGGGTTGGCAGAAATTTCAGCAGAGAATCTGCAATTTGATGCCTTGGCCGACTTATCTGCTTCAAATGGAAAAGCGGGAGAGCTTTTTCTTGACCCGACCGATATTACGATTGGTGGCGCGAGTTGCGCAACAGTAGCAATAGGCAATCCAACAACTTGGACAGCAGCATGCGGATGTCCCGTAAATATTTCTGCAGGTGCTATTCAAGGTGCGCTCGGCGGCGCAAATGTTACGATCAGCACAGCGACAGCGCCAGATTTAAACTGCGGAAACGGAGGGCTGATTACAGTCAGTTCTCCCATCACTTGGGGATCTGCTTTTAGTCTGACTTTGACCGGAAATACTTTTAACATAGTGAACACGATTCAGAACGCAGGCACAGGGAATGTGACGATCAATGCAACCGGCAATAGTGTCCTTATCGGGCCGGGGGCTGTGGGCATCAATGCGGCTGTTGGTTCGAGAGATGGGCAAACCTGTGTCAATGCGCCAAATGCAACGGTCACTCTTTCAGCCGGGTCATTGCGAGTGGCTCAAATTGGATTCAGGTCTGGGGCCGGTGTTCAAGCAACTGGATCGATTAAGGTGAATTGTGATGCATTGAATCTAAGAGCACCCGTTGGCGGAAACAGTGCAGCACAAATAGGACATGGAATTAGTTCCACTCAAGGGGTGGGAAACAATTCAAGCACCTCCGATACAGCAACAATCGACGTTTGTGTTAGAGGCAATATTGATGTGGATACCTTTGGTCCTGGTTCCGCGATTGCTTGCATTGGACACGGAAGCCGTTCTACTGCTGTGGGAACAATTCAAGATGGAGATATTTCGGTAGTCAGCCAAAGAGGGAACATTTTTGTAAGACACTCAAACGTCGGTGCAGGACCTCAGGCTATCGCGCGAATCGGACATGGATACTCAACCCATCCTACGGGCATGGGGATTTTCAATGGAAATATCACAGTCAGAGCCCCTCAAGGCAGTATCAATATTCTGTCGAATGCATCCAACAACAACTGTTTCTCTTTCATCGGCCATGGAGGATCATCAGGCTGCGGCGCAGGCACTATATCCGGCAATATATACGTGGCATCCTTGGGGGATATTTGGCTAGATGGCCGGACTCCAGGTACCTCTAATCAGAGGGTTGCAATAGGAGCCGTCTATTCTCTGCCGGTCACTACATTGAATCAGCAAAATATTAGGGTTCTTTCAGGCCACGATATTATATTGCGTGCACGCCAAAGAACTTATATTGGAAATTTTTTCCAGACAGGGGGTGTTGCCGCAGTATGCCAAGGCAATGTAGAAGTTGTTGCAGGCAATGATATCATTCTACGCACATTGGATAATGATGTAATGATTGGCACTACGATTGCGCCATTAGCGCCAGTTGCAGCGAGTGGGAATGTATTTGTTGCGGCAGGCCATGACATCGTTGTGCAAACACAATCTGTGCCTCCGATAGCATCTTTAGCCTATATAGAGTCTGTAAACAACTTAAGCGTTGTAGCGGGGAACGATATTTTTGTGATCAGCAGCGCTAATGGGGTTTCCGCCTCTATCGGAACCGCCAATCGATTCTTGGGCAATGCTGTTGTGCGGATCTATGCGGGAAGAGACATTATAGCAAATAATGCGGCAGGTGGTAATGCAATATTGGGGTATGATCCAATTGATTTTGCTCCCAACGTCCCTTATTCGGTCGATATTCGGGCAAATGGAAACATTCAATTTGCAAATGGTTTTACCACATTTGCCACGACAAGTACTCTGACCGGGCCCATTTTTGTAGAAGCGGATTGCTGTTTTACTCCTGCGCAACTTTGGGGGTACAGCGCTGACGATGATTCGGTTTGCGCAAATGGCTTTTCTTGCACAGGTGGAGCAAGTCAGTGCCAGTGTGATTTTGCAGGGATTTTTCTCACGAGCATATCGGGAATTCCTCTTCCGCTGCCTATGCCTGAAGCAAATCTTCTCCCTAATCCGATCAATCAAAATTCTGGCCAAATCGATGCAAATGGAGAAGGAGCCTTCTTTGTTTCTACATCCTCTATTTTTGGCAACCACGTGTCATTTGAAACGTCGACCGGCAATATTACAGTCCATAGCGCGCCCTTTTTAAGGCGCAATTTGCCGAATGATCCGCTCATTCCTCAAAATATCGAAATCGGTCCCTTGGCGATGGCAACTCCATTCAATACTTTGGATATTGTTACAGTCAGCGGAGATATTGACGTAGGCGGAACTTTTTGCCGGTGCCTGGACGGTTTTCATGACATCACTATCAATGGTGTAGACGATCCTTGGACTGATGGCGGGGATATCTATGGAAGGGCTGCCAATAATTTTATCGTGCAGACGAATGTTTCTACTACTGGGTCGGGCACAGTGACCCTCATTTCAGATTGCGATAGGACGGCGGTCGGGAATGTAGTGATCAATGCAGATGTAGCTGCTGTAGACGGCGATCTAACTCTTCTTGCAGGACGTCTGAATAATGATCCTCCCAACTGCTCCACTCCTAATATTTGCGCGGGTCAAAATGGATCGTCTGCGAATATTTTACATGGAAATGCAACGACTGTGCAGTGCACAGGATCAGGCGTCATCACTGAAATGGCCTCGGGTTCCATCAGTCTTAGCAATGCAACAATTCAGGCCGATTCCGGCAATATTCGATTGATTGCAGGAGTGGATATCAATGTTTCGAGCAACATTTTGAGCGCAAGCGGGAACATATTACTGATCGCAAACCAAAATGTTCGCCTTCAAAGCGCTTCATCCCTCATCGAATCAACTACAGGCTCTGTGACAATAGTTGTGGACAATGCTTTCCCATCCCAGCCTCTGATGGGAACCGGAGCAATTTTCACAGTTATAGACAGTCAAATCAACGGAAGCCCTCTGCAGATCTATACTTCGCAGCAAACATATAATTCGATTCAGGGCTTTTTGAATGGGGATTTATTCTCGGCAGGAACTCTTTTTCAAAACACCTCTCTTGAGCAGTGGTGTACCTATTTTGGCTGTCCATTCCAAAGAATAGGATTGGGGCTCCCATATACAGTGTTTTATAAAAATTGCCTTCAAGAAGCAACCCAGCAAGCAACTGTCATCGTCGATCAGATGTTAGTGAGTCTCCACCCTGCAAACGAATACCCAGGCTGGATGGTTCAGTTCTACTTGATCCATGATGAGAAATCCAAGACGCCCTATTTTATCCGTAGACGCGTGCTCAATTCGATCAACCATCCTAAAACATGGACAGCATGGCTCAATATACCTAGAATGGATCAACCAAGATATTGAAAAAATTTATTCGTAACGCGTAACCTCGACTCCAATGGAAATCAATTATATTGAGCGGTCGACTGGGGAAAAAAGAGTAGAGAAGGTTTATGGCCAAAGAGCTCTCATGCTCTCCTATGGCGATGGATTTGTTAGCTGGCTCTTTTCGAGATTGATCCTGCCTATTTTCGTGCATGTGCCATTTTTCTCGCATCTCTATGGCAGTTTACAAAAGCGTCCATCAAGCAGGAAGAAAATTGCCCCATTCATGGAAGCTTTTGGCGTAGATTCCAGTGAATTTGCCTCAACTAATTTCCAATCATTCAACGATTTTTTCATTCGAAAGCTAAAGCCTGAAGCTCGTCCGATTGCGCAAGATCCGAATGTGCTCGCGATGCCAGCAGATGGCAGGTATTTGGTTTATCCAACGTTTGATCAATTTGTCGTGAAGGGAAAACAATTTAATATTTTTGACTTTTTGCAAAGCAGGGCGGATGGGAATCGGTATGGGGAAGGATCTATGGCGATTGTTCGGCTATGTCCATCCGACTATCATCGGTTCCATTTTCCATGCGATGGCATTCCTTCGAAAGCAAGGCTCATCAACGGCCCTCTTTATTCGGTCAATCCAATCGCATTGCGCAAACGCATTTCGATTTTGGCAGAGAATAAGAGAATGATCACAGAAATCGACACAGAGCGATTCGGAACGATTCTTTATATTGAGATTGGCGCCACGAATGTGGGCACGATACGGCAAACGTATACTCCTGATAAAAAAGTCAAAAAAGGCGAAGAGAAGGGGTATTTTGAGTTTGGCGGGTCGTGCATCGTTCTGTTTTTTGAAAAAGGGCGCATTCTTTTCGATGATGATCTGATCCGAAACACAGAGAACGGATTGGAAACTAGATCCAATTTTGGCCAGCCGCTCGGCCGAGCGGTTCGTTAATTCGTTTTTTTCTCAATGAACCATTTGCAAATTGGACTTGCAGCTAAGCTCATGAAAAGTCCTGCAATGAAGGATTGAATGAAAGATCCTTTGCCAGGAATGAGAGCGACAACGAGGAAAAGAACGGCGATTCCAATAAATGACCTGCCAACGCCTTCCATGAGGTTTTTAGGACTTGGAAGGAAGAGGCGGTGTTTAAGAGAAAAATAGGTGCCTAGACCGACGCCTAGAGTAGATCCCATCGGATACTTGGCCTCAGGGAAAAGAGATAGGATCACAAGCGGAATCGCTAAGCTTAAAGCCAAGCTGAATCTAAGTCCCTTTTTCGCGAGCCAATCTTCGATTCTTTCATCGAAGAGAATAAAAAGAGAAAGGACGATAAGCCCAAAGATCCATCCGCCAAGAACGTCCAGAGGATAATGAACGCCTATGTAAAGGCGGGAAAAACTGATGAGAAGAATGTAGATGGGGCCGATGATCCAAGCGAGAGGAGTTCTCCAGTAATAGATGAGAAGTCCGCCTAAAAGCATGGCAGATTGGGCGCCGCCGCTCGGGAATCCATACGACTTGAAATGGAAAAAACCAATTTCAGGCATGTCTTGGCTGGGCCTTGGCCATTGAACAAAATTCTTTGCTGCGGAGATAACAAGATTATTCAGGGTAAACCAATAGAAAATCCGAAGGCCCCATTTGTAAGAAAAACCGAGCCAAATGGTAGGGATCAGGATGAAATAAAAGTAGGGTGTGTCAAAATAGTTCAGGAAGCGAAAAAAAGGATCGAGAAATTCAATCCGGTTTCTGGCCAGATCGATCATGAAGTTCATTTGCTCTTGATGATACGGCAAATCGGACATGCTTCTTTCTTGTGGCCTCGGGCTGGACAGTACTTTCTTGCGAAATAAATGATCTGAAGATGCAGTTTAATCCATTTTGTTTTTGGGAACAAGCACTTCAGATCGCGCTCAGTTTCTTTGACCGATTTTCCTTTGCTTAAATGCCATCGATGAGCGCAGCGATGGATATGGGTATCGACTGGAAAAGCCGGTTCATGAAAGGCGTGCGCCATCACAACAGATGCCGTTTTATGCCCGACGCCGGGCAAATCTTCAAGTTCCTCAAAAGTGTTTGGCACTTTGCCTTTATGTTCTTCGAGAATCTTTTTCGATAATCCCCAGATCGCGCGTGATTTAGTGGGGGCAAGACCGCAAGGCCGTACAATTTCTTCGATTTCTTTTGGAGTTAATTTGATCATTTTTTGCGGCGTGTCTGCTTTTGCAAAGAGTTTTGGCGTTGTCAGATTGACCCGCGCGTCAGTGCATTGCGCGGAAAGTAGAACTGCCACAAGAAGAGTGTATGTATCTTTATGGTCGAGTGGGATTTCGGGATGAGGGAAATACTCATCCAAAATCTCTTCGATTTGCCGAGTCCATTTTTTCACAACGATACTTTACAAAAACTGTAAAATACTGGCAAATTCGAACCGTTATGGTTTTCATTTGTCTTTTTTTTCTTTTGCTTTGCGGATGCTCAAAGTCTGAATTGCCAGCTCCTTACAATGAAGTGGCAGAAGTCCTTCCCTTCGACGACCAAGGCTGGTATGACAACCGCAGGTCGATGAAAAAAATCCTCCAGAATGAAAATGTCCGAACTGTAGTTGAAGTGGGATGCTGGCTTGGCAAATCGACTCGCCACATTGCACAAACACTGCCAAAGGACGGAAAAGTCTATGCTGTTGATCATTGGCTCGGCTCTTTAGAACACCAAGAGGGAGCAAACAGCCACCGAGATGTTTTGCCAAAACTCTATCAACAATTTCTATCGAATATCATTCATGCGAAACTGACCCATAAGATCATTCCTGTCCGAATGGCAAGCGTTGAGGCAGAAAAATTTCTAAAAGATTTGAAGCCTGATCTTATTTATATTGATGCGAGCCATGAAATGGAAGCGGTCTATCAAGATCTTACGATTTGGTATCCCCACGTAAAGGGCCAAGGGATCTTGTGCGGGGATGATTTTGCATGGCCCGGCGTTAGAGACGCCGTGGAAAAATTTGCGGCTGAGAATCATTTGCAAATCGAAAGCAAAGGTTCGTTTTGGCGATATATAGAAATGTAATCGTTTTCTTTCTGCTTATTTTATTCTGTTTTTGGTTTCCTATGTCATTTAAGCGGTGGACGCATCCATTTCGCGTGTCTAAATGCCTAATAGATTGTCCGTATAACCCTGAGTGGGAAATTTCCATCGATCCACGAGAAATGGATCGGATAAATTCTATATTAACGCAGCCGTTTTCTTATCTTGATAAAGGCTCGCAAAGTTATGTTTTTCTAAGTAAAGACCAAAAGCATGTACTCAAAGTATTTCGATTCGATTTTTGCAAAGTTCCCATGGGCAAGGCTATTGTTAGAACGGTCAGAAAATGGGCGGGGCTGCGCGAAAAGCAGTTTTTCCCTGAAAAGCCAAAAATCATGAAAAATTTTTCTGCATGCAAATTGGCTTATAGTATTGTCAGAGATCAAACGGGTGTAGAGTTTGTTCATTTGAATCCCCGCGAGTGCGATCTACCGGTTATCACAGTCAGGGATCGATTAAAACGCTTGCACAAAATCGATCCAGCAAATTGCCGTTTTGCATTGCAAAAACGGATTGGCCGTTTTGATCAGATACAGGAGACCAAAGACCCAGGTCCTATGATAGATTCTTTTTTGTCTTTGTTGAGCGAATTGGCCGAAAAAGGGCTGGTCAATCTGGATGTAAAATTGGAAAAGAATTTCGGATTTTTAGATGGAAAAGCCTATTTGATTGATTTTGGGAATCTTGTATACAATCCTGAATGCTCAATTCCGCAAAAAGAACGTTTCGCACGCAAAATTACTTTCCGAGACAAAACTTTGAAAAAATTGCGCTAAGGATGTCTTCTGTGACATTCGTGCCGATAATCGTGCCGAGCTCGTTCAGGCTGGCGCGCATATCGGCAGCGACAAATTCTGCAGAAATGCCCGATTTCAATCCCTCAATCACCGCCTTGCAATTTGCAATGGCATTAGAAATGGCTTGGTAGTGGCGCATTTTGGTGATAAGCACTTCTTCTTTGGATGGGGCCCCTTTTTGCCAAATGATCCGATGAATCGCCTCTTTCAATGCATCGAGCCCCATCTTTTGTTTCGCAGAGATGGCAATCGCTGGAATGTCTTCCTTGGGTTTTGCTAAATCGACTTTATTCCAAATAACAATCGTTTTTTCTTTGGGAGCATTTTGGATCAATTCGCGATCTTGTTCAGAGAGGGGGCGGCTCGCATCTAAAACAAGCAAAATGAGGTCGGCTTCTTTCATTGCAGCTTGTGTGCGTCGAATCCCTTCTTGCTCGACGATTTCTTCCGTTTTGCGCACCCCCGCGGTGTCGATCAATTTGAAATGGAGAGATCCCAATCGTAAATCCTCTTCCAAAAGATCTCGGGTGGTGCCTGGAATTTCGGTTACAATGGCGCGATCTTTGCCGAGGAGGGCATTCATAAGAGAAGATTTTCCCACGTTTGGAGAACCGAGAAGACAGAGTGACAATCCCTCATGCAGCATTTTGCCGTCATGAAAAGTTGCCTTCAGCTTTTCCATTGAATGACAAATCCGCTCTAACGTTTCGATGATCTCTTCCATCGTCGCAAATTCAAGCCCTTCTTCAGGGAAATCGACCCATGCTTCCAAGATGGCTGTGGTATCCGTTAGTTCTTTTTGAAACTGTCCCACCCTCTCAGACAATGCGCCTCTAAGCTGTTTTTCGGCATTCTCAAGCGCCATTTCGCTTTTTGCGGCGATCAGTTCCTGCACCGCTTCGGCTTGCGCAAGGTCGATTTTGCCATTCAAAAAGGCGCGCATAGAAAATTCGCCCGGTTGAGCAGGTCTTGCTCCTGCTTCAAAAATGCGCTCTAAAACGCGTCTCGTGACGAGCTGGCCTCCATGACAAGAGATTTCTACAGAATCTTCGCCTGTGTAGGAATTAGGTCCTTTCATGACGAGCAAAAGAACCGTGTCGAGTGCTGTTCCATCGGATTTGAGCACGCTGCCATAATGGGCTGTGTGTGTCTTAAAATTTTGAATTGAACGAGAGAAAATAGTGCCAGCTACTTCAAAAGCCCTTGAGCCTGAAATGCGAATGACGGCGATCGCCCCTTCACCGGGAGCGGTAGCTACAGCTGCGATGGTATCTTGGTTCATAGCGGGGCCAAGAATACCACGATTTTCTTATCTTTTAAAGCTTCTGTAATGCAGCGGTGATGATCCTTCCAAGATCGGTTTCATTTTTCTTCTCTTGCATGACAGACTGGACTGCCTTTTGAGCTTCCATTGGGTTGTAGCCAAGGTTGAGGAGCGCGTTCATCGCATCGCCGACGATTCCGTCTGCTGCGCTTAAGGCGACGCCTTTCGTTTTGATGCCTTTGATCTTATCGCGCATTTCGATGACGAGCCGCTCGGCTGTTTTTTTTCCGATGCCTGGGATTTTGCTCAAGAGCTGTACATCCGCCGAAGCGATCGCTCTGTGGAATGCGCCGATTTCCAGATGGCCGATGATGGAGAGCGCTGTTTTAGGGCCGATGCCTGAGAGAGTGATGAGCGTTTCAAAGAGATCTCTCTCTTCTTTTTCTATAAAAGCGTAGAGCGTGTTGGAATCTTCTCTCACAACTTGAGAAAGAAACATCAGAACTTGGCCTGCCGCGGGAAGTTTGGTGTAAGTGCTGAATGGAATGGTAAGACGATACCCGATCCCTCCGGCTTCTACGACGGCTTTCAGTGGTGTTTTATCGATTAGCTGACCTTTGATTGACTCAAACATTCTGTCCTCATGTGATGGACGCAGCAAATGGCCAGTGCCAGGGCATCAGCTGCATCTTCGGGTTGGGGTGGTTGGGGAAGGCGTAAAAGCGCCTGGATCATTTTCTGCACTTGGTATTTGCTGGCAGATCCGTTGCCTACAACGGCAAGTTTTGCTTGTTTGGGCGCAAATTCATAAACCGGAATGCCCTTTTTCGCAGCTGCGAGATAAACCATGCCTTTGGCCATGCCAAGTTTGATAGCGCTTTGCGCATTTTTCAAAACAAATTGAGATTCCACGGCAACAGCTGTTGGCTCATATTTTTCAATGAGCGCTTCTACGCTTTCGAATAAGATTAAATATCGCTTGGCGAGTTCTAATTTCGGCGGCGGCTTGATGCAGCCGAAATCGATTGGCGATTGATCGCTATCGATGACGCCATATCCTGTGATGCGCGTTCCTGGATCGATGCCGAGGATGATTTGTTTGGCCATAGGAATGTTTTATACCGCTCGTGATTCAAGAATCGGTTCTGGCAGCGTCGACAGCCTCTGAATTTGAGATCCGCCTGCATCGCCCATGTTCTTGAACATGGGCTGCTTCGGCATCGGCTTCGCCTGACTCAAATTCAGGGCATCTCCTTGCCATCTCCCAATTCTTGAACCACTCTCGGTATAACCAAATGCAAATTGTTCGACAATCTCAAACTTCATCCAATACTCCGTACAGATACTGTACCGAAAGCAGGTAAAAGTTTTCGAAATACTTCATCGCAATAAGTTCTTGTTTTAGAATCAATCCACGGATCTTTTCTCGCGAAACTTGATTTTTAGCGATTTTGCAAATTTTCTCATCCTGAAATTGTTGATGATATTCCTTCAAAAACTCTTCGGCTAATCGATGGAAGTATTTTACTTGATCGGGCTCCTGCCTATGACGCAATTCGTCAAAAGCTTGGTTAACGATTTTGACTTTACGATCTCTTTCATCATTTTCATAGGATAGTCTGAGCGGGGTTGCATATTTGATCGCATGGCCAATGTCGAAGTAGGGATTTTTGTGTGGAAGCTTATCGAAGATTCTCTCGCGGTGATGAGGGAAAGATGTCATATGACCCCAGGATATTAAATAGATTCATTAAATTTTGCGAGGCCAGATTTGAAAATGGGTCACTGTATGTTTTTTCTGTTGTTCTCTCAATTCATAGGCATATTTTTGGTATTGCTCGTATAATTTGGGGTCTCGCTCGTAACTTCCGTCCACAATGCTTTCAACAGTTAATTTGCTGATTTCTGGAGATGGCTGCTGCGGTGGAGTCGGAGGTTTCGGCTGTACTATAACATGATGATAAACAGTTTTGGTTCGGGTCGCGGTATGTTGTGCCGTTTCAATTTTTTGAGCGGCCGGTTCTTCGCGATTTGTTAGAAGTTGTTTTTGTGTTCGTTTAGGTGAATCGGTGTTGCAACAAAAACAAATAAAACTCATGAATTTTCTAATTTTTTCTGAAAATTATAGGTAAAATTTTCTATTTAGTAAATTTTAAAAATTGGATTGTCTCTAGCGGCCGAATCAGATACAATGGGGGCATTTATGAACTCGAGACCTCAAAACATTCTTGTTCGGATGCCCAATTGGATCGGCGATCTATTAATGGCGACACCTGTGCTTTCCGATCTGAGAAAGGCGTTTCCAAGCGCTTCAATTACGGCGATGTGCCGCAGACCTCTTTGCGAGCTTTTAGAAAATGACGAATCAATCGATGAGCTTTTTTGTTTTACGCGGCCTTCCAACGATTTTTTAAGGCGGCAGGACTTAAGGGATATTATTGCAAAGATTTCGGCCGGGAAATACGACACCGGAGTGCTGCTGACAAACTCCTTTTCTTCAGCCTGGTGGTTTTGGCTGGGAGGGGTGAAGAAAAGAGTTGGGTATTCGATGCATTTTCGAAGACTGCTCCTCACAGATCCGCTCAAAGTGCCAAAAGAGAAAGAACACCAAGTCATCACTTACAAGAGAATTTTAGAGCCTCTCGGCATGGATATTTCTCAAACCAAGCCAAGACTTTTTCTGCAGGACAAAGAAGTAGAAGAGTCGAAGACTCTCCTCTATCAGCGTGGATATGTGAGGGGAAAGAAGCTGATCGGCATCAATCCTGGAGCGGCATATGGCTCTGCAAAATGCTGGCCTCCAGAACGGTTTCGCGCTTTGGCCATGCGGCTTTTGCTAGAAACAGATGCCTATGTGGTCTTTTTTGGCGATTCTTCGACTGCATCGCTCGTCAAAGAGATTAGCCGCGGTTTGCCTGAAAGGGCGATCGATCTGGCTGGAGTGACGAGTTTGAGAGAGCTTGCCTGCATCATCAAGGATTGTTCTGTTCTGGTAACGAATGATAGCGGGCCAATGCACATCGGCGCTGCGCTTGGCGTGCCTCTCGTTGCCCTATTTGGTTCGACTGATGAAGAGCTTACCGGTCCTTATGGGCAAATGGAGAGCGTCATTCACAAAAAGGTAAAATGCTCGCCCTGTTTTAAGCGAGTGTGCCCAATTGATTTTCCCTGCATGAAAGGGATCAGTGTGGAAGAAGTGGTGGAACGGGTGATGGCGTATGTTTAGGACGCTTGCCAAAAAGTTTTTGCCCAATCCCTTGGATTGGCATCTTAAGCGGCTTGCAAAGCGAGGTGGCAAAAAGGTGCTTCTCGGTTGGAATCGAGGCCTTGGCGATATTGCTTTAGGGCTTTATGCAATTGTAGAGCGGATTCGGGAGTTTGTTCCAGATGCAGAAATCACTTTTGTGACGCGCCACAATTTGATGGACGGATTCTCCATGCTTGAAGGAGTGAAGGCCATCATCGATCCTCATTGGAGCCGCGGCGAGTCTTGCCGAATCGATCCGGAACTCAAAAAAAACTATGATTTAGTTATCGAAAAGCCGAGCCCGACTGATTGGGTTTATTGGCAAAGAGGAAAAGTGGTCCCCAAACTCAAATGGGACCCGCATCACGACTCTCTTTACGAGCGGTTTGATTTGCCGCCGAATTGCATCGGGGTGCAGACTTCGGCAGAATCTGGCTATGCTGCTTGGCGCGATTGGCCGGAAGAGAGATGGCGGGAGCTTTTTGAAAGGTTGGGCGATCAGCCGGTACTCCTGTTCGGATTTGGTGCAGAACCCCAATTCCACTATCCTAACGTCATAGATTTACGTGGCAAAACCACCCTTTTTGAATTACTTTCCATCATCAAGCACAGAGTTCGATCGCTGATCTTGCCCGATTCCGGGATCTCTTCGATTGTTTATTACCTGAATGAATCTTTTCCCATTCGGCACATTTCTCTTTGGTCAGATCCCAATCAGGGAATATTGAAACAAGCTGTTGCGTCGCCAAATCCGCAATTAAGCCATTATCCGCTGATCGCAAGAAATAAAGATCTGTCTTCAGTGACAGTGGATGCCGTGCTTTCTGCGCTGAAAAAGAATGTGCTTCCGATTCTTTTAGCCGGAGGTCAAGGAACTCGCCTTGGCGTAAAAGGGCCGAAAGGACTATTTGAAATCGGCGGCAAGACCCTCTTTGATTGGTTTTGCGAGAAGCTGCCAAAGAACATTCCTCTCGCAGTCATGACTTCGCCGCTCAATCACGATGAAACGGTTGCCTATTTTAAAAAATTCGATCTGGAAGTGTTCTTTTTCCAGCAAGAAATGAGCCCGCTGAAGCCAACAGGCGAATTGGCTCCCAATGGGAATGGGAACGTATTTCGCGCATTCAAGAAAGCAGGCCTTGACGATCTTTTTGCTAAACGGGGAATTAACTGCGTCACGATCAATTATGTCGATAATCCCTTGAACCGCCCTCTCGATCCAAAGCTATTCGAAAATCTCGAAGAGGTAGCCATTCAATGTATCGAAAGAGAAGAGAGCGACCGTTCTATGGGCGTGTTGGTTGAGCGGGAAGGAAAGATTGAAGTTGTTGAATATACAGAACTCGATCCGGCCCAAACCTACAAATATGCCTATAGCGGACAGCTCGCCTTTGATTTTTCATTTTTTTGCAAGATGGGGGAAAAGGAATTGCCTATTCACTGGGTGCAAAAGGGAGAGGTGTGGAAAGGGGAGCAATTTATTTTCGATTGTTTAAAATATGCGGAAAAAGTACGTCCAGTATGTGTCGACCGGAAAACCCACTATGCTCCCATTAAGGGTCCGGAGAGCGTGGCAAAGGCACTCAAAAGTTTGGTGAAAGGATGAAAATCGGCTATCTCGGCGCAGGAACGTGGGGATTTGCCCTCGCTTCAATTTTGGGTAGAAACGGCCATCAAGTCAGAGTCTGGTCCCGCGATGCAGATGTTGCCAAGGAACTGCAAACGACCCGCGTTCATCCAAAACTGCCTCCTTCCGAGATTCCTTCAAATGTTGAATTCACTTCCGACTTTGATTATGCAGTAAAGGGTGCTGACGTGATTGTGGAGAGCGTGACCTCTTCTGGAATCCGTCCTGTTTTTGAACGGCTTGGCAAAGTCGATGTTCCAATTGTTCTCACATCAAAAGGGATCGAGCAAGGCACGGGACTTCTATTGCCTGAAGTCGTTGCCTCTCTTTGGGGCGTTCAAGAAAGCCCACTTATCGGCGCGCTTAGCGGACCTAGCCACGCTGAAGATATTATTACCAATGCGCCTACCTCCGTCGTCTCTTCGGGTTATGATCCGCTCGTGATGAAGCTCATCCAAGAGCTTTTCACAACCCCGACATTCCGGATTTATCCAAATGGAGACATTTTGGGCGTTTGCTTTGGCGGTGCAATGAAAAATATCATCGCTATCGCCTGCGGGATTTCCGATGGGCTTGGATGCGGAGACAACACAAAAGCCGCCCTCATGACTCGCGGGCTGCATGAAATCCGCAAATTGAGTTCGGTCAAGCATTGCAAGCCAGAGACTCTCTACGGTCTCTCTGGCATGGGAGATCTTTGCGTGACCTGCATGTCGCGGCATAGCCGCAACTACCGATTTGGGAAGCTAGTGGCTGAAGGGTTTTCTCCTGAGGGAGCGCGCCAAAAGATCGGCATGGCTGTTGAAGGAATTTATACTTGCGTCTCAGCTCGCGAATTGGGCCTCAAGCACAACATCCCAGTCCCAATCACTGAAGTGACCTACCAGATCATCTATGGCGGCCTCGATCCAAGAGAAGCCGTAAAACTTTTACTTCAGAGAGCGATAAAAGAAGAACATCTATGAATGCTTTGAACCAAGCTGCCGAAAAGCTGAAAATTGGGCAAAAAGGGCGGCACATTTTTCTCTGCGCCGATCAGCTTTCTGCCAAGTGCTGCTCCCGCGAAGCAGGTCTTATCTCGTGGGACTACTTGAAGAGACGCGTTGATGAGATCAATCTTCAAGGCCGCGTCCATCTTTGGAGAACAAAGGCGAATTGCCTCCGAGTTTGCACGATGGGGCCTGTTGCACTAATTTATCCAGATGCTGTTTGGTACCACTCTTGCACGCCCGAAGTATTAGAGAGGATCTTGCAAGAACATCTGATTCTTGGCAAAGTTGTAGAAGAATACCAAATCAAGCAGTCATGCAATGAAACTCATCTCCACAGAACATGATAAAGTACTGGGATGAGGTGAATGCGGTCTATACGGAATATTTTGGAGAGCATAAACCGGCCCGTGGAATCATTCCCAACGGAGAATTCCATAAAGGCTTTCAAGTGGCGTTCGATGTAATCGCAGCTCAGTGAGCTTTACGAACCTCAAAATCGAGCGGGTGGTAAAAACTATTCTTCATTCACTTGCGTCATGGATGCCCACCGCAGTCAAGTTTTTACTTCGGAAAGCGATAAAAGAAGAACATTTGTAAAATTGAGGCCTCGTAAAACCTAAAAGAGGTCTTGTTATGAAGAAATATTTGATTATTGCGTCTGCGTTCGCGATCGCTGCATGCCAGCAAAGAATGTTCGGAGTTGATGAAGCGACTTGGAATACGTTGAGCGAAAAAGAACGAGAACAAGTGATCGAGGGATACAATCAGCGCAAAGAAATCGCGCTTGAAAATGAGCGGCAACAAAAAGAAAAAGAACTCGAAAATGAACGCCGCCGCCAAGAAATAGAAGCCCAAACGGCGCCATTTTATGCTGCAGCCGATGCAATTTCCTCCATCTGCAATAAAGGCGAAAACAAAGTTGCTTCAACCCGTATCCAAGAAGTGGTGGTCAAGCATTTGGGTAGACAAACCATCACTATTGCAGATACAAAATTCGAAGTTTCCCCATTTTCCAAGATGAGCGATGCTTGGTTGAAGGGTCAAAAGGTACAGGTAAGCAAAAATGACGACGAACTGCTTTATACTGTAAAGATCTTGAACCTCGACAATGGCGAGACTGTCAACGCCCGTCAAAAAAGACAATCATAAGTAATTAAAATCGAGCACCCCTAAGAAGTCCAATGCAAGAGAATTGGATTTTATGGCACAATCAACCCTGGGGGTGCCATTTGGAAGGGCATAAGGTTGTTACATCTGAGGAGATGGCCCGTATCGAGAAAGGCGGGGACCATGAGAAATTCATGGAGACGGCTGGCCGCAGGGTCGCTGAAAAAACCATCGAGTTCATTGAAGCTCATCATCTTCCAAAACAGGTCACTCTTCTCATCGGCAAAGGAAATAACGGCGGCGACGCTTATGCTGCTGGACTTTGGCTCTTGGAAGAGGGCTATCAAGTCACTGCCTTATCTCTTTATGATGATGTGAGCCCTCTCAATCAAAAATTCCGGGAAAAATATCGAAAGAAACGGGGCCGTTTTGGCGGTGAGATGAAAGGCGTCATTATTGACGGCCTTTTGGGAACAGGGTTTAAAGGCAAGGTCGAAAAGAAAATGGCCTCGATTATTAAGCAGGCTAATGATTCAGGACTTCCGATTATCGCTATTGATATCCCTTCTGGTTTAAGCGGTACCACGGGCGAAGTGGGCGGAATTGCGATTATTGCGACAGAGACAGTTGCTTTGGGACTGCCGAAAATTGGTTTTTTCATTCACGAAGGATGGAAGTATGTGGGCAAACTCCATGTAGCCGATTTTGGGCTGTCTAGAGAGGCGATTGCGGCGGCGGATGCTGTGGCTTATTTGCCTAAACGGCTTGAGCTGCCAAAGGTGGAGCGGGTTCGGCACAAATATCAGGCAGGATACGTGGTTGGATATGCAGGCTCGAAAGCGCTTTCTGGAGCGGCTAAAATGACCGGTTTTTCTGCTTTGAAGGCGGGTGCGGGAATCGTAAGGATTTTTCATCCAGAAGACATTGGCCCTGCTCCATTAGAATTGATCTGCAATGATTGGAATCCAAAAGCTTGGAAAGAGGCGCTAAAAAAAGCGAACGCCGTATTTATTGGACCAGGCCTCGGCCCTTGCAAAGAGTGGTTGAAAAAACATCTCAAGGAAATCAAACAGCCCTGCGTAATCGATGCTGATGCCCTTTTGCCCGATGTGGCGTATCCGAAAAAAGCTGTTTTAACTCCGCATCGAGGCGAAGTGCTCCGGTTATTGGATTTGAAAAATGCTCCAAAAGATGAAGAATTATTCGCAAAAGTGATCCGTTTTTGCGAAAGCAAAAAGGTCTATGTGGTGCTGAAAGGGGCCCCGACCGTGATTTTTGGGCCTAAGCACAAGCCGATTTTCATCCCAAGAGGCGATCCGGGCATGGCTAGCGCGGGGACAGGAGATGTTTTGACTGGAATGATTGCCGGACTCTTGGCGCAAGGCTGCGATCCATATGAAGCGGCTCTTTTAGGGGCGACTTTGCATGCGATCGCAGGGGAATTTGCGGCCTCAGCTCTTACTTCTTATTGTTTGACGGCGACCGATTTGATCGATTTTATGCCAGTTGCATTTCAAGACGTGTTGTTAGGCCATGATATTGTTTGAACCAATCGAGAAAATGGTTGATTCCCTCTTCTAAAGGCACTGTGGGCTGGAACCCAAGCATCTTTTGGCTCTTCTCAATATCGGCAAAAGTCTCCATCACCTCGCCAGGCTGCATCGGCAGCATCTCTTTGATCGCAGGCTTGCCTAAAGAGTTTTCGATGAGCTGGATGAGATAGAGTAAGTTGATCGGACGGTTATTTCCTAGATTGAAAATCTCGTACTCGGCTCCTAAATCAATTGCGGCGATCGTCCCTTTCACAATGTCATCGATGTAGGTGAAGTCGCGCTTCATCTCGCCACGGTTAAAGACCTGGATCGGTTCTCCATCAACAATTTGTTTTGTAAATCGGTAATAAGCCATATCGGGTCTGCCCCATGGGCCATAGACTGTGAAATAACGAAGGGCTGTTACAGATAGGCCGTAGAGATGATGGTAAGCATGCGCGATCAGTTCATTTGCTTTTTTGGTAGCGCCATAGAGATTGGTCGGATGGTCCGTTTTATCTTCGACGCTGAATGGACTTTTTTTATTAAGGCCATAGACGGAAGATGAGGAGGCATAAACCAGCTTGATCGAAGGGAAATGGCGGATGGTTTCTAAAATTGAGACAAAGCCTTGCAAATTGGAGGCGACATAATCATCTGGATGGGAAAGAGAATGCCGCACCCCTGCTTGGGCCGCTAAATGGACTACATGAGTTATGCCATGTTTTAGAATAAGAAGCTTGATGGCGTCGCGATCGCAAATATCGAGATGGACAACGTCTATCCCTTGAGTTTTGAGTATGGCGGCGCGCGCATTTTTTAAATTGGGATCATAGTAGCTGTTGAAATGATCGAGTCCAATGCAGAAGTCTCCCCGCTTTTTTAATGCGGAGGCTAAATGAAACCCGATGAATCCGGCAGCACCAGTAATTAAAATACGCTTCATGAATAAAAATTCTTATGCTATACAAATGGCTACCTCCATCTTAAAGGCCCGTTATCTTTATGACAAGGATCATTCTCGCAATCGCCTCTCTTCTGTGTCTAGCTAGCTGCAGCGGCCCTTACATGGGTAAGGGGCTGTTCGGCGCTGATGAATTCGTCATGGACTCATATAAAATCCGCGAAGGGAAATTTTCTATTTTGGAAATGGAAGGCCTCTGCACAGATGAACTCGATGAAAATCTTCTTGAGGAATACGAAGATCAAATCCACGAAAACGATATGCTCCAAATCGCCCTTTACCACCCGAAACGGACCGATCTCGTTCAGGCGGTTGCTTCAATCGGAGGATCGATTGGCTATCGGGTCACAAATGGGCAAATCCGCCTTCCCGACGCTCCGCCCATTCATGTTGCGGGGCTCACTTTGGATCAAGCGCGCCAAAAAATTGAACAATTTTATAATGAGCAGATCCAAGATACCGAAGTCTTCGTGGCTTATCGGGAGCGCATTGAAAGGAAGGTGGAGCTAATGGGACTGACTGGGATGTCCAGCGTTCCAGTCGATGGGAAGCTGCGTCTATATGACATGCTTTCCAAAGCAAGAATCCCGATCGATGCAAACCTTTTTAAAAGCTATGTTCTGAGAGATGGCCGCATGCTTCCAGTGGATATGCGAAAACTGATCCGCGAAGGCGATATGAGCCAGAATATTGTCATGCGAGGGGGGGATAAAGTATTCATTGCAGAAGCCCACTCTGCCTCTTTGATGGTGATGGGAGAAGTAGCGCGGGAACGGACGATCTCCTTGCCAAATGGTTTTATGCCTCTGCGCCAAGCACTCGCTGAATCGGGAGGGATTCCGTTTACAGGCGATAAATCGTATATTCAAGTGATTCGGGGAAGTATCTGCAAACCTAAGATTTATACAGTGAGCTGGGAACATGTGATCCACTTGCCTAATGATAGTTTATTGCTAATGCCTGGCGATATTGTTTATGTCGCTGCAAAACCGATCACCGAATGGAATCGGTTCATTTCGCAGCTATTGCCAAGCTTCAGCGGGGTGGATGTGATGTTTAAGAGCTGTTCGAATTGGGGGATAGTTGTCCCTTAACATGGAAAAACCATCGATCGACCCGGAAGAATGGATTGTCTCACTGTTAGATGTAAAGCGGCTTTACATTTCGATGTGGAAAAAGCTTTTCAAATGGGCTTTCCTCGGGGGAATTGGCTTTTATCTCTACTTCGGACAGTGGGAAGTAGTCTATAAGGCCGAGGCCAGTTTTAAAGAGGCTGCGGAGAGATCGAATACCGATCATTTTTTCAAAGAATTGATCGGGGGGATCAGCCACACAAGCCAGCCTCAAGCAACTTCTCTGATGAAATCGAATCAAGTTTTAAAACCATTGGCCGAAAAACTGGGTTTGCAAATTCAACCAGCCTTTTTCGACTGGAGAATCGTTCAACTATTAAAGCGATATAAAGATACATGGCGGGCGGAAAAAGGACTGGAACTTACTGATGAAGATCGGTTCGTTTTCGAAAATGTCCGATATGAAGGAAAGGGAACCGGATTTTCTCTCAAATTTTCCAGTGAACATGAATTTTCAATCTATGAAAATAAAAAGGAGATTGGGAAAGGAAAAATCGGGGAGCCTTGTATTGTTGAAGATGTGGCGTTTACCTTGGCGAGAGCGCCCAAAAAGGTAAAATTCGGAAAAAATTATCCGTTTTCTGTAGCTCCTTGGATTGCATCTGTCGGATTTATACAAGGACGGATCAAAATCAAAGCCGATAAAGACAATGCATCGATATTGATTATTTCTGGCGTACATCGAGATCGTTATTTAGCAGTCCAAATGGTCAATGGGTTGATGGCTGAATTCCAAGCTTATTTAAAGCGTGAATACGATTCGATCGCCAAAAACCAGATTGCTTATTTGGAAGGAAAGCAAGAGCAGGTTTTTGGGAAAATGGACGAGCTCTTCAATCAGCACATCGACTATTTAAGCAAAAATCTTTCGGAAAATGGTTTTGCCGGCCTTGAGCAAGAAACGCAAAATCTTTTGGCTCCGCATCATCAAATGCACACCAAGCTGCTTGCTCTCGATGTGGAATTAAAAAGGCTTGGCGAAATGGAAAAAGAGGGCAAAATTGTAGCAATTGCGGAAGATGGCCCTTTTTCATCTGCGTTCAATCAAGTAAACAAACAAATTCAAGATCTCAAACAACAGCGTGATCTTATTGAGCTTACACTTTCTCAAGCAACCGAGCCCACCTTGCAAGCGCGCAAAAGCGAGCTAAAAGAGGTGCGAAAAGCCCGTTTTTCGGTTGAAACGATGATTAAGGAGCTCGATCACAGCGGAGAAATCGTTTCATGCGATCTCAATCCTGCTCTTGCCCGCTGGGCGAACAACCTTGTTGACCCGGAAGAGAAAGAAGACTTTGCTGAATATCTGGAAAACTATGCACGGCTTCTTGGCATGCGGGAGAAAATGCTACAAGAGCGTTTTTTTTATGGGAAAGAGGCTCCAGCTGAGTTGGAAGGGATCGATTTAGCATCGGCCCGCAGTCTCTTTTTGCAATACAATGCGAAGCTCGATGGGGCCGAGGCGAATTTGCGCCATTATGCGCAATTGAAGAAAGAAATCGTCAACCCTCATTTTGACTTAGCGCCGTTGAGCTCGGTTTTACACGATTCTTTGAGCCAAAAAATCATTGCCGACGCAGGACAACTTGAGGTGCAGCTTAAGGATGAAAAACACCATAGCGCAAAAGAGGCAGATCGTTGGAAAGAAGAGATTGCCTTGCAGCGCAAAATTTTGAGCGAGCATCTCGATCAGCTTGCCAATGTGGAAGAGCTGAATGCGGAACTGCTCAGGGAAAAAATGTCAGGTCTGCAGCGGCTTAGCCTCGATTGCATCAATCAGCAAATTTCAGTCCTTCATGGACAAGCCATTGATGCCATCAAAGAGAGAAAAAGATCTCTGCTCATCGAAAGGGAAGTTTTGGGAAAAAAGATGGAAGAGCTCAGAGCATCATTAGCTGCCGTATTGCCGGAGAAATGGCGGTTTGAAAAGTGGCTTGGAATCAAAACCGCAATGGTCAATAAAGTGATGGAGACGGTCACCGAGGTGGTCGAATCTAAATCTCTTACTAGCCAGCTGCACCATGTGGAATCAAAACCTCTCGATCTGGCTCTCGTTCCCTCGGCGCCGCAGCCTCCTCATCTCAATCGCATGGCTTATATCGGAGCCTTTGCATTGCCGTTTTTGATCTTCTCTTTTGCTTTCATCAAAAGGCTTGTGCGCGGATTTCCGGTCTCTCATGAAAAATTGAAAGCGTTGAAATTCCCTTTATTGGGCGCAATCAGTCCTTTCTGCGACGGCAAATTGACTTCTCCTCCTACCGGTCCCGATCTGGAATTGCTTCGCAATATGGGGCTATTTTCGGAAGGAGCCAGGGTCGTTGGATTGATCAGCGGCAAAGGCCCCGATTATTCCTATGCTTTTGCAGAAAATATGGCAAGACGGCAAATCAGATCGATCATTGTCCGATGCGATTTCCAAGGCGTTTCGCGCAAAGAAGACGAACCTGGGATTTTGCAGGTTTGGAAGGGAGAAGACCCGTGCATCCGGAAGGGATCGGATTTTGATATGATTACTGCTGGGGGTTACACCCCTTTTGGAACCGAGATTATCCAATCCAATCAATTTGAAGAGTTGATTGCATTCTTAGCGCGCAAGTATGATAGAGTCTTTCTTCTCTTTAAGAGCCCTCTTGCTGCAGCTGAATCGCGGGCGGCGCTTCGTTTATGCGATAAAGCGATTGTGACTGCCTGTGGAGAGCAAATTGAGGAGTTGACACCGTTTGTCCATTGGGGATACGATGGGGATAATTGTCGAATAACTTTTATAACATCCGCATGAAAGATTTAAGAAAGAAGAGGATCCTTGTTACTGGCGGCGCTGGTTTTTTGGGCTCCCACCTGTGCGAAAGGCTTCTTCAAGAAGGACACGACGTTCTTTGCGTCGATAATTTTTTTACCGGCTCTCGAGAAAATATCATCCATCTTCTCGATTCAAACCGCTTTGAATTCATGCGGCATGATATTTGCTTCCCGCTCTATGTAGAAGTGGATGAAATCTACAATTTTGCCTGCCCAGCTTCTCCTCTCCACTACCAAGCCGACCCAATCCAGACGATCAAGACGTCTGTGTTTGGAGCCATGAACCTTTTAGGACTAGCCAAGAGGCTGAATTGCAAAATTTTCCAAGCTTCGACTTCTGAGGTTTACGGCGACCCGCATGTCCATCCGCAAAAAGAAGACTATTGGGGAAATGTCAACCCAATCGGCATCCGCTCTTGCTACGATGAAGGAAAGCGATGCGCAGAAACGCTCTTTTTCGATTACCACCGGAAAAACCATGTTCAAATCCGGGTTGCGCGGATTTTCAACACCTACGGGCCCCGCATGCATCCGAATGATGGACGAGTCGTTTCTAATTTCATCGTTCAGGCGCTGCAAAACCAACCGATCACTATCTATGGCGATGGGACGCAGACCCGTTCTTTCTGCTATGTCGATGATCTGATTGAAGTAGCGATCAGGCTTATGAATTCGCAGGAAATCGGTCCGATAAATATTGGCAATCCGACTGAATTCCAAATCATCGATCTGGCTGAACAAATCATTCAATTAACAGGGTCTAGCTCTCAAATCATCCATCAGCCTCTTCCATCTGATGATCCAAAGCAAAGGCGGCCAGATATTTCGAAAGCGAAAGCTCTTCTCAATTGGCAGCCTCGGGTCTCCCTTCAAGAAGGGCTAAAAGCGACCATTGCTTATTTCGAGTCTTGCCTCAAATTGGGTATTTCATACCCTGGTTGAAATTTCCTTGTTAATCGTATCTTCCTTTCCAATTCTTCAAAAAAGAAGAATTTCAAAGGAGTTTATTTATGTTTGTCAGTTTATTTGGAAATTCTCGGCCAAGAGAATTAACAGCTGTCGATACACAGCAGAAGAAATATACAGCCCAGGTCTCTCAATTTGCGAGAAAAGTGGGGCTTTTTGCGGTCGGTCTTTTTGCAATCGTTGCAGCCTCCAATTTGCCTATGGCAGAAGCTAGTTATGGGGAGTGTTTTGCAAATTGCGTGCGGGGAGGCACTCCTCCTTGGATTTGCGCGATACTATGTGCAGTTATCCGGAGGTAAATATGAAAATCACTGAGATAGCTTCGCCTCAAATACAAAAACCAGATTCAGAAGAAGTGTCCGAGGATCAACAAGAAAAAACCGCAGCTGCGACCTCGAAAATCGCAAAATATCTGCTGATGGAGCTCGATGAGGCGAATGCTGAATTCGAGCTGAGCTGGGATAAATCTTTTTAACGTTTGGAAGGAGGGGGGATGTTAAAACATCTTGAAGTGATTCTCAAGACAGTGGAGCGATGCAATTTGAATTGCTCCTACTGTTACTTTTTCAATGGATCTGATTCGAGTTATAAAAAACATCCCCCTTTTATTCGATGGGACGTGATAGAGAATACGGTGCGATTTTTAAATCAGGCCTGCACCGATTTTCCCTTAGAGAAAATTGTCATCGATATCCATGGCGGGGAACCGCTGCTTCAAAAAAAGAGCGATTTTGATGCCATGTGTTCCTATTTTCGATGCCATAAATTGAAACTAAAGCTCCAAACCAATGGAACTTTGATATCTCCTGAATGGATTGATCTATTCGAAAAACATCAGATCTCTATCGGCGTAAGCATCGATGGAGATCAAAAGGCGCACGACAAATTCCGGATCGATCATAGAGGAAAAGGTTCTTACTCTGCCGTCAAAAAGGGAATCGATCTTTTAAAAGAAAATCGACAACTCCAATGGGGAATTTTATGCGTTATCAACCCCGCCCATTCGGCGAAAAATCTCTTAAGTCATTTCGTGGATGAGCTGGGCGTTAAAGGAATGGATTTTTTATTGCCGGACTACACGCATGATGGATTTTTAGGACAAAGTCATAAGGCTGAAGATTTCGGTCGTTTTCTCACAGAACTTTTTTATGCCTGGCTAGAGAGGGATGATCCGGAGATCAAAATTCGGATATTGGAGTCGACGATTCGGGTTTTCCTTGGGAAAAGTCATGTGATGATGGGGCTCTCCAAGGCAAAAGAAGCAGCCGCGATTACGATCTCTTCAAATGGCGATATTTCTCCGCATGATGCTCTAAGAACATCAGTCCCAGAATCCATGTCTTTAGGAAATGTTTCTCATATGAGTTTGAAACAGTTTTTGCATCTGCCTCAAATCATCTCGCTGCAAGAATCGATCGATCAAATTCCATCTGGATGCAATTCCTGCCGCTGGAAAGGTGTCTGCGGCGGCGGTTTTGCCAATAATCGGTTTAAGAGAGGGACTGGATTCGATCATCCTTCCATATATTGCTCTGGATTAAAAGCTTGGTATCAAGAAATCGAGGGGTGTTTAAAAAAAATGGGTATTTCATACCCTGGTTGAAAAGGGGGGGGCTCTTGCTATCCTCTATGGGCAATTCTTCTTTTGGAAGAAGTTTAAAAAACCATGGAGAAAAAAATATGTTAGGATCTATTTCAAGATCGTTATTTCCCCCAATGCCTTCTATTCAGCAGGCGGGGAGGATGTGTTCAAACGCTTTGACTAAACTTGCTCAAAAGACAAATCTAATTGCGTTGACTTTTCTTTCGCTCTATTTAGTGGCAAGCATCCCTACCGCAAGTGCGGGCGCTGGCACTTATTTAGAGTGCATTAAATTGTGCCGAGATACGATGGGAAAAACGATTTTATCAGCTGTTGTTTGTCCAACAGTATGCGCACCTTTTTTATTGGCGCCAAAATAAGGAGGATTTTTTATGGCTGCAAATGTCAATCAACGGCCTGTACAGGTAGACTGGAATCCAGAGCCTGTAAAAGCGGATATTAAGAAAGCGCTTATTGTGATTACAGACATTAGCGCATCTTGTTTAAAAGGACCTCTTAAAGAGGCTTGTGCTTCAAAATTCGGGGCAGGTCCAGCCAATTTATCTGTGGAAATGGGTATGTGCGTAACTACAATGGTTGTGCAAAAGGGGTTGGAATATTCGGTGGACAAATGTTTTGAAACGCCTCAATCGCTGGGGTCTCGCTGCATTCGGAAATTGAAGAAATAAAAAATGGATTGCCTTGCTCTGTTTCGGAGCAAGGCAATTTTGTCTATAAAATTACGCAGCCCTCTGCAGGAGCCTGCACAGCTCTATGATCTTGAAAGATGTTCAAGCCTGTTAATGGAGCCAATTGATGTTGGATTACTTTCGATAAATCTACCTCCTGTATTCCTACGCCTTTGATTTTGACCGGAAGAATCGCTCTTTCAGTTAGTTGCAGTCCAGAACCATCCTCATTTATATCGACCGGCACCGATAAGTCGTACCCAACTGGAGCGATCTGCGGCAAAGCTTTCCAGGATTTGCCTTTAAAATAGTCTTTTACAAATTGATGGATTTCCTTAGAGACTTCAGCAAATGAGAGATAATAGCCGTTTTCTTGGATGAAACGTTTAGCCTCTTCTGTTAAATCCAGGTGGATCGATACCGATTTTTTCGAAGTGAAGGCTCGTTCAGCAAGTTTGATGCGAGGCAGCGCTGCGACTTGAACCCGAACAATTGGTTCATTGTCAATATAGATCCCAATTTTGGACAATTTTTCTCTCGCCCATGTGTAACAGTTGTGGGCATTCCTTATTTTTTCGAGCCCAATGGATCCTGCGCCGCGCAAATCAAAATGGAGTTCTCTGTTTTCATGAGCCACTGCATCTAAAAGTTCCAATACCTTGTATTTTGGGGTCGGCCATGTCTCTGTCTTTTCCTGAATATTTAAATGGAAATCGGTGTCATGCAAAGCTTGGACCCCATTTCCAGTTTTTGAAATATGGACTCTTTCCAGTTTATATTGACCTTGATCTACTCTTTCTATGAGAATCGCGGCATGCCCTGCGATTGCTAAATAATTTTGCAAACTATTATTTCTACGATAGGCCGATCTTCCTATTGAGGCCAAGGTCAATGACCAATTTTCCTCATCTAATATGAGATCGCTATCGAACGCGCTGAACCATTTATCTGTTTGCTGCGCCGCGAAGGCTATAGATCCATCATCATGAAGAACGGGCTGCAATTTTTTCATTCTCTCAACTGCTTTCTTGAGAGTGATGTTTTCAGGAATGTCAATAGGTTGTGTGTCTACGACTCCATCCCGGATGACATCGCAGAATAATTGATCATTTTGCACGACCAGATCGACTGTTTCGCCCGTTTCCAAATACCAGGTGTGATAAACTTCTCGATCGCGAATGCCGTGAAAAGGCGCCCAAGCATTAAAGTTAACTAGATTCATACTTACCTCCAAGTTGACTAGAATCTTAACTTAGAGGGAAGAATTGAAATCAGGGTATGAAATACCCCCGGAGGGAAACGCAAAACGCAGAATGCAAAATGCAAAACTAAGGAGGAAGGCTTCGAGGGAAACGCAAAACGCAGAACGCAAAATGCAAAACTAAGGAGGAAGGCAATTTTTGTTTCACGAGATCACGCAGCCCACTGAAGGAGCATGCAATGCTCTTTGATCCGGAAAGAAACTCCACTCTGTAAAAGGAGTCAATTGATGTTGGATTGCTTTTGTCAGATCTACCTCCTGTATTCCTATGCCTTTGATTTTGATGGGAAGTATCGCTCTTTCAGTTAATTGCAGCCCCGAGCCATCCTCATTCTCATCTACCGGCACCGATAAGTCGAAACCTTCTGGAGCAATTTGCGGCAATACTTTCCAGGATCTGCCTTGAAAATGGTCCTTTACATAACTGTGGATATCCTGGACAACTTCAGCAAAAGAGACGTAATATCCATTTTTCAGTACGAATTGTTTGGCTTTTGCGGATAAATTCAAATGAACTGACACCGATTTTTTCGATGAGAGGGCCTCCTCTGCCAGTTTGATCCGAGGCAATGCTGCAACTTGAACTCGAAAAATTGGTTCTTTACCTAAATAAATTCCAATGTGTGCTAATTTTTCTTTTGCCCATGTGTAGCAGTTATGGACATCTTTATTTTTTTCAACTCCAAGAGAGCCCGCGCCGCGCAAATCAAAATGGAGTTTTCTGTTTTCATGAGCGACCTCATCTAGAAGTTCCAATACTTTGTATTTAGGAGTAGCCCATGTCTCGCTCTGTTCCTGAATATTCAATTGAAAAGGATCGGTGTCATGGCTGGGCAGAACGGTATTTCCATTTTTCCTAATGTGTACCCTTTCCAATTTATATTGCCCCTGATCTACTCTTTCGATAAGGATTACAGCATGTCCTGCGACAGATAAATAGCTAAGGAAACTATCATCTTTATTATACGCGGATCTTCCTGTCGAGGCCAAAGTCAACGACCAATTTTCCTCATCTAATATGAGATCGCTGTCGAGAGCGCTGAACCATTTGTCCGTTTGCTGCGTCGCGAAGGCTACAGATCCATCATCATGAAGAACGGGCTGCAATGTTTTCATTCTCTCAATTGCTTTCTTGAGAGTGATGTTTTCAGGAATGTCGATAGGTTGTGTATCTACGGCTCCATCCCGGATGACATCGCAGAATAATTGATCATTTTGAACGACCAGATCGATTGTTTCACCCGTTTCCAAATACCAGGTGTGATAAACTTCTCGATCGGGAATACCGTGAATAGCCGCCCGAGCATTAAAGTGAACTTGATTCATATTTACCTCCAAGTTGTTGCAATTTTAACTTAGAGCGGAGAATTGAAATCAGGGTATGAAATACCCCCGAAGGGGAAAGGCAAAATGCAGAACGCAAAATGCAAAACTAAGGAGGAAGGCCTCGAGGGAAACGCAAAACGCAAAACGCAGAATGCAAAATGCAAAACTAAGGAGGAAGGCCGCCTTAGTTTCGCAACAGCATTTTAAGCAAGTCTTGCTTCTCTTGGCTGAAAACAAGATGTGATCAGGGCCATTGGAATAGAGCAAAGGATCGATAAAAGTTCCAGAGAGACGAGCTGGTTGAGAGTCAACGCAACTCCAGAAAGAGACAATGCCCACCATCCTGCTGCAACACTGCCGAAAAAGGCGAGGGCAAAAACAAGTGTCTTTGCTGCGTTCGATGCCATAGGATCAGCTAAATGAAATAGCTTTGCCCCAAGAGTATTGAGAAGCTTGCTAGAAATATACGAAACCGCGCCAAAGACAGCTCCTTTCAAAGGCCCAACAGTTGGAAGGCTGGTTGTTGCAAGAGAAGCAGCCAATGCGCCGGTGCCGGCGCCAATAGCAGTGGATAAAGCATATTCGCTGATTTGATTAGTCAATTGTACAGACATGAAAACCTCCGTTTAAAAAAATGAAGGAAATCTTATCGATTTATGAATTATTGATCAAGAAAACGGTGAATCAATCTATCTTCAACTAAATTCATTGCATTGAAATGGGCTTTCCAAGCTTCGATTGATTTACGCTCTTTCGGCCACCATTTTTCAAGACGAGGGATCTTTTGCGTAAGGAGATAGTGCTCATCTCGCACTGTATAATGGTTGATTCGCAACAGATCGATTTCTACCGTTGGAGAAATACATCCCTCGAACCGTTCCATTTTTGTATTCACTTGGAAAAATCCATCCTTATAAATCGCTGAATGGGCATTATCAAACCCCTTCACCCTTTCTGGGCGGACGATGCTTTTGACATGCTGATTGCCTACTTGGAGTTTGGGCGCTTTCCAATTGAGCGTTTCAATCAGCTTTCCATCGGGAATTTTGGCGACATTTGATGTGCCGTAGAGTTGCCAATTAACGCAGATTCCGCCAAAAGCTTCGAATGGTTTGAGTGCATCAAGCAGGGTTCCTTCGACGGGGAATAAAAACTCGTCGATATCCAGGATGGCGAGCCACTTCGATTTAGCCCAATGGATGGCTCGTTCATAAGCCAGGCACTGCACTTCCGTCCATTCATATACATCATTGCACGCAAGGGGCCATCGGGTCAGTCTAACGATCCCTTGATCGATATAGGGTTTTAAGACTGTTTCAGGAGAGTCGGTGCTCATATGATCAAAAAGATCGAAATACTCGAAACCCATTAAACGGTGAAAATCGATCCATTCTTTGAGATAGGGAGCTTCGTTTTGAAAGATCGCGGTGAGAGCAAGTTCCATTAAATTTTGATCGCTTTGCCAGTAGCTGAAGCAATGAGAGTGCCATCTTCTTTGTGGATGGTTGCCTTGAGCTCCATCAGTTTTCTTGAATCTTTGATGAGTTCGCCTTTCACGAGCAAGAGGTGGCCGATGTGAGCTGGTGCCGAATATCTGACGGTCATTTCGGCTGTAACAGCTCCTCCAGAAAGAATCCCAGCAAGGCGGGTCATCGCTTCATCGAGCAATGTGGCTAGAATGCCTCCATGGACAATCCCTTGCCAGCCCTGGAATTTTTTCTCGGGAACAAACCTGCCGGTCATAGTGAGTCCATCGACAACCCATTGAACCCGCAAACCATCCAGATTGTCCATTCCGCAGGCAAAACAGCGATTATCGTCTTCTAGAAGGAGTTTTTTCATGGAGACATTTTATGTTTTTTCTTGATTTCCCGCCATTTATGGATCATTTGGGCGGCGAGCGGAGCTGCCTCTTTTCCCGCATCTCCAAAGCGTAAAAAGACCACAACCACTAGCTCGGGGTCTGTTTTTTTGATGTCAGTGAATGAAATCCCGCCGAACCAGATATATTTATAGACCTGGCAGGCGCTCGATGGATTGGCAGAAAGGTTGCAGACAATCTCAGCTGTGCCTGTTTTCCCAATCATTTGATGCTGCAATGCCAAATAATCGCGCATTGCGATTGGGTTGCTGAGAAGAGAGCGGATCACACCGGCTCGTGCGCTTCCTTTGGTGCCGGAAACCACCCGGTCCATTCCCTCAAAAAGCAATCCTCTGATTTTTTCATCCATGGGTACAGTCCATCTCACTTCGGTAGGTGTTTCTCCCGTTTCTGGTAATGCTGGCTGGGGCTGCAAAGCAGTGAAGAGAGGAAATGGGATTCCAATGGCATGCAGTTCGTTTTTGGCAAAATAGGATTGAGCCGCAAAGGGGCCTAAAGGATGTCTGTCGGGCGTTAAGCCGATAATTTCTTTAACCAGCTTGGGTTTGAGTAGTTGGCCGCCGTTTGCAATCGCCGCAAGCATTGAAGCGGTTTGCAAAGGCGTTGTCAAAAGAGTGTGCTGGCCAATCGCTGTTGAATAAAGCCCTGTTCGGTTGAATGCGAGATCATCCGGCACATTACCCCGTTTTTCCCTAGGAAGCTCAATGCCTGTCTTTTCTCCGAAGCCAAACAGTCTTGCTGCATCAGCTAAGTCTTCCGGATGATTGAAATAGTCTCCCGCCAGAATGGAAAAGTAGGGGTTGCTCGTCTGTTCAATTGCTGATATGAGATCGATTTTTCCCAAATTGGGGTTGGCGCTTCGCGGCAATCTACCACCTTTGTAAAATCTTGGATAGAGAGTCCGGTTTAACGAGAAAGCGACCCCTTGCGAGCTGAGCTCATCGATGAGTGTGAGTTGTTTTCCCTGTCTCAATCCCTCATATGCAGTCACTAATTTGAAAATCGACCCTTGCGGCACGCTCGATTCGAAAGCATACGATCTGCTGAATCCAAATCCTCCGATCGGATAGAAAGCCGCCGCCATTTCTTTTTCGGTTTGCCCTTGCTTGCGCCCTCTCAATGTTTTGTATTTGCCCAAAAGAGGCCGCTTCAACTGCGAATATGAGCGAAATGTGCGCGTCAGTTCATCCGGAGGGCCCTTTTTCTCCTCCCACCAGGCTAGGAAGAGCTCTTTTTCTTTACGGTCCAAATAATCGATATAGGGTCTTGCCCAAGTTTTTTTTTCTTTTTCCAGCTGTCGCATTTCTGATAAAAAGCATTTCTGATTTTTTTCTCTCCATTCTCTCCATTCGTTTTTATGAAACTCCTCTTCCGCCTTCTTCTTCATTTCGGCTTCCTGCCTGAAGTGCTCTTGGCAGAGCGTCCGGTAGTCTGCGATTTTCATGGCGCCGACTTTCTGGATAAGCTCATCGGTAAAAGCTGGGGCGTAAACAGCGGTTCGGCAAATATCGGCTGCAAACAGACGGTCTTGCAAAGAGAGTCCTGTTGCATCAAGTCTTCTTTGAATATCCGCTGGCACAGGAGAGCCTTCGGCTGCATAGTAAAGAAAACTTTCAACATCTTCTTGGAACTGGATTGCGCTCTTTAGCGTATCCATCTTTTTGAAGAAGGCGCGCATGGGGCCGTCAGGAGGGAGAACTTGATCTAAATAAAATTCCCAAGTCAGAGGAATCGATTCTTCTTTAGCTCCTTCTCTTTTCAGCTCTTCAAGCCCATCCCAAACAGCACCGATGAATCGATCCGACTCGAGCCATCGCGATACTTGTCTAGTTTTCCCATCGTTGAAAATAGATCCCGCCGAAAAAATAAAATCATTTGGGTCAAAACGGGGATGGCTTGCCATGGCAAGCACTTCTCCTGTCTTTGGATCGAGCGCGACGATCGCGCCCCCTTTGATCCAAGGCTGTTTTTGCATTTTTCGGGATTTGTCGGCAGGATCAAAGCCGAAGCTGCGCCCTTCCCGGCTTTTTTCGTTTTGAGCGAGAAGCTGTTCGGCAAATTGCTGCAGTTCTGCCGAAATGGAAAGAACAATCTCTTTGCCCGGCACCGCCTCTTTGCCTACGAGCTCTCGGACAAATCGCCCCTTCTGGTCGACTTCAAATGTTTTTTTGCCAAAAAAACCTCTGAGATCGCTTTCAAATTGCGCTTCGATGCCTGTTTTGCCGACCAGATCGTTGATCGAATAAGCTTTTTCTTTCAGCTCTTGAAGCCGTTTCAGGTCAGCGCACTCAAATAGGTCGGCAGCCAGCTGCTGTTCAGCCAGTTCTTGGGCGATCGCATTATATTCTTTTTGATTAATCGCCCCCATTGTGCCGATCAAATGGCATCCGGTCTTGCCCCACGGATAGGTTCGAGTAGAGGCGATCTCGGCAAAAATACCGGGCCAGTCCTTTTCAAGCATTCTAAGCCTATAATGCTCTTCCTCTGTCAGAGATCCTTTAATGATGAACGGAACATGGGGGAAAAGAGCTGCCTTGGAATGGATCAGGTCTTCAACGCGCTCAGGATCGAGCTGCAGGGTTTTGCCTAAAATCTCGGATAAATTTCGAATATATTCTTTACGCGCATAGATTTTTACGTTGTCTCTCCACTCAACAGTTGGAATTTCTGCGATTTGGGCGTAATATATGGCTGCGTTATAGGAGATTTTGTTGAGGGCCATTGGATTGTGGAAACGGTCGCATATGGTTCCGCGGCTGGCTCGAGCTAAGACGGTTCTTTGCTGCGGTTTTTGCGCCTCAATCAATTTTTCTTCCCTCTGAATAACCCCCAAATGCCAAACGCGGAGAAGGATCGCGAGGAAGGCGAGGAGGAAAAGATTGAGGACGCGGTGGATCTTAGTAGATGTTTCCATGGCTGCTTCTAAGATACCAAAATTTATTATTACCGCAACGAAGTTACGGGCCTAACTTTTGCGTTTTGCGTTCTGCATTTTGCCTTTAAAATGGGATTCCTCTTGAGGAAAAAACCCTTATGAGGTAAAACTGTAGTTTCGATTTTTCATTTTGGAGCGCGCCTGTAGTTCAATGGTAGAACAGTAGCCTTCCAAGCTACGAGTGTCAGTTCAATTCTGTCCAGGCGCTAAGAAAAACTTAACAATTATTTTTTGAGGAATAAGTTGGCTACAGCACAAAAACAACCCAAGAACACAGGAGTGACCATTAAGGAGTTACTCGAGTCGGGAGCTCATTTCGGGCACCAGACCCATCGTTGGAACCCTAAAATGAAGCGGTTCATTTTCGAAGCTCGTAATGGTATTTACATCATTGACTTAGCAAAGACCTTGCAGCAGATCCGCACAGCGGTTGATTACGTTCGCGACATCGTTGCGAAGAGAAAATCGATCCTGTTTGTCGGTACAAAAAAGCAGGCAAAAGCAGTCGTGAAAGAGTGTGCTGAAGAGTGCGGGGAATTCTATGTGTGCGAGCGCTGGTTGGGCGGTACTTTAACCAATCTTACGACCATCCGTCAGTCTGTTAAAACTCTTGAGCGCATTGAGAAGCGTATTGCATCCGGCGGCGAAGGGTTTACGAAGAAAGAAATGTCTTTGATGGCGAAAGAGCGCATCAAGTTGGACAAGAACCTTTCTGGTATCCGCGCTATGCGCAAACCTCCAGGACTTTTGGTTGTTGTAGATCCGAGCAAAGAACACATTGCGGTTGCTGAAGCGAACACGCTGGGTATTCCTGTAATGGCGCTCGTCGACACGAATTGCGACCCAGATCCGATTGATTTTGTCATTGCATGCAACGACGATGCTTTGAAGAGCATCAAGATCGTTCTTTCTTCGATTATGCAAGCTGTGATCGACAAGAAAAACGACATGAACGTTCCTGTTTCTAAAGGCGACGAAGACGAAGAGGCCGAAGAGGTCGAAGAAGACGAAGAAGAAGATGCAGACGACGAGTAAGGAGCCTCACGTGAAAGATATCACAGCTGATATGATTAAAGAATTGCGCGAGCGTACCGGCGTTGGCATGGGAAAGTGCAAAGAGGCTCTCGTCCTTGCTGAAGGGGACATGGAGAAAGCGATCGAAGTTCTTCGTAAAGCGGGAATGTCTGCTGCCGTCAAAAAAGAAGGCAGAGAAACCAAAGAAGGGCTTATCCTGGCCGCTGAAGACAAGAAGCATTTAATCTTGGCTGAAGCGAATGCTGAAACCGATTTTGTGGTCCAAAATGACCGATTCAAGCATTTCTTGCATGATTGCGTGAAGCAGGCGCTGGAAGGCGGCCGTGCAATCAGTTTGCAAGATCTTCTTCAAGAGCCATATTACAAAGACAAATCGATCACGATCGATCAGTATCGCAACTTGGTAATCCAAGCGCTTGGCGAAAATATTCAGCTTCGCCGCGTTGAGATGATCTCGAAACACGCTGACAGTTCGTATGGCATCTATTCGCACATGGGCGGCAAGCTCGTGGTTGTGGTAGAGATCGCTGGTGCGAAGGACCAAGAAGGGATTGCAAAAGAGATCGCGATGCACGTCGCGGCTGAGAATCCTGAGTACTTGCGCCCAGAAGAAGTTCCTGCGACCGTAATTGCTCGCGAGGAAGAGATCGCTCGTTCGCAAGTTGAAGGCAAACCGGCGAATGTTGTTGAGAAAATTGTTGCGGGCAAAGTGAAAGCTTATACCGATCAATTTTGCTTGGTGAACCAAAAGTACATCAAAGACAACAGTGTTTCTGTGCAGCAATTTCTCGATATTTGCAGCAAAAAGATAGGCAAAACTCTTTCCATCAAATGCTTTTGGCGTTGGAAAGTGGGACAGTGAAAAAACCTGCCTACAAAAGAATTCTTTTGAAGCTCTCTGGGGAAGCTCTTATGGGCGACCAGAAATACGGGGTGGACCCAGAGGCTTGTCATAAAATTGCCCTTTCAGTTCAGGAACTTTCTCAATTAGGCGTCCAAGTCGGCGTTGTCATTGGGGGCGGAAACATTTTTCGCGGCGTCAAGGCTACAAAAGATGGAATGCAGCGCACCCCTGCCGATCATATAGGGATGCTGGCCACTCTCATCAATGGCATCGCTCTTCAGCAAGCTTTTGAAAAAATCAATTGCGAAAGCCGGATTATGAGCGCGATCACGCTTGATGTGATGGCTGAGTCGTATTCTTGGAAAAATGCCCTAAAGTACCTTGAAAAAGGGGTTGTCCTGATTTTTGTTGGCGGGACAGGAAACCCTTATTTTACCACCGATTCTGCTGCGGCTCTTCGCGCGCTTGAGATCCAAGCCGAAGTGCTGATGAAGGCGACAAAGGTGGATGGAATTTACAACAAAGATCCTGTAAAGTACCCTAATGCTGTGAAATACGATCGTGTAACCTACTCCGAAGTATTGGCGAGCAATTTAGAGGTGATGGATGCAGCAGCGATTGCTTTATGCCGGGAAAACGGGTTGCCGATCCGTGTATTCAACATGTTTGATCATTCTCTCAAAGCGGCCATATTTAATGACCCTGTGGGAACCTTAGTTGTAGGAGAATAGTATGAGCAATATTGAATCCCAAGTCAAAAGAGACATGCAAGCGGCTTTAGACCACCTCAAGTCTGAGCTCAAGACCCTTCGGACAGGCCGTGCAAATGCCTCGATTCTCGATAAAGTACATGTAGAGATCTACGGGTCTCATATGCCATTGAAGGCCCTCGCGAACATCAACGTGCCAGAACCTCGTCAAATCGTAGTTACGCCATTCGACCATTCGAATATCAATGCGATTTCCAAAGCGATTGAAGCGGCTCATTTAGGTGTCAATCCGATGGTGGACGGCAAAGTGATCCGTATCAATGTCCCTCCGATGGACGAAGCGATCCGCAAGCAGATGGCGAAGCAGTGCAAGGAGCATGGGGAGAAGACCAAGGTATCTCTGCGCGACGTACGCCGCCGTTTCAATGACCTGGTGCGCAAGCAGAAGGCGGACGGGGTGATTCCGGAGGATCAGATGAAGAAAGCGGAGAAAATGATCCAAGATCTTACGGATAAATTTTGCAAAGACGTTGATGCAACGTGTGCGGAGAAAGAAAAAGAAATCATGACGATTTAATCTCAGCTTGCAGAAAATTAAAGCGATAGAGTAAAATCGAACACGATTTTCAAATGAATTTTGACCTGGCCCCATCGTCTAGCCCGGCCTAGGACATCAGATTTTCATTCTGCGAACAGGGGTTCGAATCCCCTTGGGGTCAAAATCCCTCAAAGAAATTTGAGGGGCAAACGAGACTTTAGCTCAGTGGTAGAGCATCTCACTTTTAATGAGAGGGTCGATGGTTCGAACCCATCAAGTCTCAAAAACAAAGACTTTTGTCCGACAGGACAAAAGTCTTTTTTTTTTGAGACTTAGCGATGCACCTGCGTGCATCGCGAGGTGGGTTCGAAATGAGCGCCATGCAGGGCGCGAATCGGCTCCGAACAGACGGGACGGCTTGCCGCCCGCTTTGAGGAGGAACCCATCAAGTCTCAAAATTTATTTCAAAAAATGCCTTAACAGTTGCTACACTTGGATGCTCAATTAGGAGCATCTTTGTGAATTCTAAGACTTCAACTTTAACCGTTCCTGAAAGTTATCCCGCCCTACTTCAGGATATCAAAGTCCGTATTCGAGAATCCCAGATTAAAGCAGCACTCTCTGTGAACCAGGAACTGGTAAGGCTTTATTGGTGGATTGGGAAAGAGATCGTAATGCGTCAGAGTCGTGAAAAATGGGGTAGTCAGGTGATCGAACGACTCTGCAAAGACTTGCAAACTTCCTTTCCAGGAATAAAAGGGTTCTCTCGGTCTAACATATTCTATATGAGAGGTTTTTATTCTTCTTATGAAATTGTCCAGCAAGCTGCTGGACAATTAGAATCACCTCCCGAATTTTGTTTGGACTGCCTTGGTGGCATAATGTCATCCTGATTGAGAAGGTAAAAAATTTCAGCGAAAGAGAGTGGTATGCCAGAAAAGCCGTAGAAAATGGGTGGAGCCGCAATGTATTAGAAATGTGGATCGACTCGGCCCTCTATCATCGACAGGGAAAAGCGCCTAATAATTTCCAGAAAGCATTACCCCTTCATTCAGATTTGGCTGAACAAGTGCTTAAAGATCCTTATTCATTTGATTTTATGACCATGACTAAAGAAGCGCAAGAAAAGGAGATCGAAGAGGGGCTCATGACCCACCTTCAAAAATTCTTGCTTGAGCTAGGCAATGGATTTGCGTTCGTTGGCAGGCAAGTGCCGATTAGGGTTGGAGAAGAAGATTTTTACTTGGATTTGCTCTTTTATCACATTAAATTGCGATGTTATTTTCTCATCGAAATCAAAGCAGGTAAGTTTAAGCCAATCGATGCAGGCCAGATTGATTTCTATCTTGCAGCCCTTGATGAAAAGTACCGTAATCCGGGAGACAATCCCGCTATTGGGTTGGCTCTATGTAAGTCCAAGGATCGAGTGGTAGTGGAATATGCTCTTCGAAATAAAATGTGTCCGATTGGGGTCGCCAATTTCGAAACGCAGCTGGTCGAATCTCTTCCAGATAATTTAAAAACTTCTCTGCCCTCCATCGAAGAAATCGAAGCTGAAGCAACGTTGTACGCGCAAAAGAATAATCTGCCTGAAGGATTTTAACGAAGGATAGGTTCATAGAGATGGGTGTAACGAGATCTCTTTTTTCAAATGATCGCAGGCAAGAGTATTTTCTTTTAGAAGAAGAAAAGCAGCAAGATAAAGAGCTTATCTTTTATTCCTTTTATTAATAAAACTCTTGGTCGCGATTATCAATATTAGGCTCAAAGTCTCTAAAATGAGCCTTTTCAAAGACAAAAGGACCATTTTTAAATAATTAATATAATGCTTCTTGATGAATTATTTGTGACAATGTTAGGTGATATTAATTTGGGTTTTTGTTATAATTTCTTTTAAAAAAAATGAAATTATAATGGCTAGTCCGGCAACTTTTACTCTACATAAAAGAGATCTTCAAAGAGCTATAGAGAATCAAGATGCAAGCAAGATTCTTTTTCAGCTGGCTCGTAACGCTTTTGGTGTTGCTGCGGAAGTGGCACATGGAAAATGTCCAAGAACTTCGGAAATAATATTCCATGTGAGTTCAGATTTTCTCAGAAAAATGCTGCCAGTCAGCACAATAGAAGCCGCTCAGCTTCATGGAATCGAGCAGCTAACTCCCGATCTTGTACATAAGGTGAGCGAATTTGTGTCTCAATATCATGGGTATGCCATTAGACGGCCCAAAGAGAATAAAAACTTTATGGAGCTGGCGACTCATATGCAGAATGGGTTCCGCGAATTTTCCGGCCGTTTTCAAAAAAGAGACCTAGAGAAGCATAGACAACGACTTTCTTGTTATGATTTTGCAATTACAGAGGCGGGATTTGATATTCGTGAATTGACTTATTATGTTGAGCGCTCGAAAGACTTTTCTGCAAATAGACGGATCAGATTTCTCCAATCAAAAGGGTACCAAAATGCATTAATGCCCCTTAAACAAGGAGACATTCTATTCTTCATGAGCGAAGAAAATGAGCTCTTGCACGCAGGGCTTGTGAATGCTGACGGCAATCTCAGTTCGAAACCGGGAAATGAAAACCCCTATTTTTACATACATTCTTTGGAGGACACTCCAATTATGTACGGCACACAATATACAATCTTGCGAAAACCCTAAAGCTGTTTAAAAAAGGGCTCTGTGCTAGGCGGCCTTCCTAAATAAGCTTCGAGAATTTCGTTCGGATCTTGCCCTCCTCCTTTGCTGAGCACATGCTGGACATAGGATCCTCCCGCTGCGGGGTTGAGAAGCCCTTCTTTTTTGATTTTTTCAAATAGATCGCAGGCGAACACTTGAGACCAAAGATAGGAATAGAATTTAGGGCCATAGCCTGGAATGTGCCACCAAGATGCATGGAAATGGCTGGAGCCTAATGAAGAAAAAGGTAGCTCTTGAGCATGGATCTGTTCCATGATTTCTGTTGGATTTTTGTCTTCTCCTTCAGAAAAGAAGGCAAGAGCAATTTCCGATAGACAGCAGCTGCGGCGAGTCCTTGTTGCAGTTCCAAAACGGTTGGCCAAAATCATGTTTTGAATGAGCGTGTCAGACAGCGGCTGTTGTGTGATATAATGGCAGCTGATCATTTTTAAGATTTCAGGCTCCCATAGCCATTTTTCCAGCAGTTGAGAAGGGAGTTCCACAAAATCTCTTTTTACTCGGGTTCCGCAGCAGCAAATAAATTCATTCTTCCCTAATAAATTGTGGATCGCATGTCCAAATTCATGGAATAAAATGATCGCTTCATTGTGAGTCAGTAATGAAGGGCGCCCCTCAGATGGTTTTGTGAAATTGCCAATAATCAGGCTTGCGGCGGGATAGCTCGGGCCTTTGGTGGGAGAGAAAGCGGGGAGCAATGGAAAATGGACTCCATTATGAGAGCATTTTCCGGGTCTCGGAAATAGATCCATAAGGACAACGCCTAAAAACTGATCTTGGCCATCTCGGAGCTCCAAAACTTTTACACCAGCAATTGGCAAAGAGGAGGGAACTTCGCGGATCGAAAGAGAAAAAAATTGCTCATAGATATGTAAAAGCCCTTCTATCGTCTTTTCTAGGGGAAAATATTCCGCAATCGCTTGGGTGCTAACAGAGAAGTGTTTTTTCTTATATTCATTAAAAACATACATCTCATCGAAGCGTTCTAAGAGTGCAGATTCAGTGACAGCTTCAATTTCTAAATCCGAGAGGGGGACTGCTTTTTGTTTGACTTGATCTAAAAAAGCGCGGGCTGCTTTCACAGATCCTACCATTTGCGTGCTCAAATCGCGATCCGCATAGCTTTGAAATCCAAGTGTTTTTGCGCATTTGTCTTGTTTTGCAATCAGCTGTTTGATTACCTCTTCATTTTTAGGAAAGGCCCGATTGTTGAAGAGCTCATAAACGGCTTTGCGCGTCTTTCTCACAGAACAATCATTCAAGACAGAGTTATAAGTGGGTAGATCGGCAGTGATATGGACTTTGCCCTCTTTCATTCGTGAGCGAATCCATTCTGGCTCTAGGCCCGTTAATTCTTCTTCTTCCAAATATAATTCGGAGGTGTCTTCTGCAATATTTCGTTCAAATTCGGAATTTAGAACGACAATCTCTTTTTGCAATTCAATAAATTGGGATCGGCGTTCATCGGGCAATTGCAGCCCCTGTTGTTCGAATTTCAAAAGGAGCTGATCTAAAAAATACTTTTCATGCCTTTTGAGAGAAGGGTTTTGAACGGCCTGCAGGGCTGCATAAAGTTGTGGATGATTGGCTAAAGAATCCAGGAACGCTTGGGATAATTTTTGATGGGAAACATTTAGGCTTTCGCGTACTGCCTTGTCAGGATGTATTTGCAATAAAGCGTCAACGCAAAGATCTGAAAACTGAAGTTCGCCATAAATCCGATCAAATGAGCGAACCGTGTTGTCAAAGGTTCTATCTTCAAGAGAAACGGACAAAACTTGATTCAACCCTTCTTCATATTCCGAAAGCCGTTCTTGGGTAAATTCCAAAACAGCCTCCTCAGACATAGGAACCCATTCCATAAATTCTTGAGAGGTATGAATGAAGGGGAGAGTAGCGATTAACGAGAATATCAGCATGAATGCCTCCAAATGAAATTTCGATATTCTATGTGAATCCTAGGAATTGCGCCCATCAAAAAAATTTGGTATTTTTTCTGGGACAGACTATTTGAGTGAGTAAATAATGATGACTTTGCAGGAAATTTCAGATCGTTTTGAAATCATGGATCTTCTCGTCAGCTATTGTACAGCGATCGACAAGGGAGATATCGATGCTCTCGACTCTATTTTTGTGGAGAATGCGCATATAGATTACTCTTCTGCTGGCGGGCCCAAGGGAACTCCCAAGCTCATCAAGAAATTTCTAAAAGAGAATTTGGGGAATTTGCCCCGTCAACATATCCTCGCAAATTTTGAAATCCATTTGAAAGGCGATCACGCAAAGGTGCGCTCTTTATGCCATAATCCATTAGAGATTCCATCTGGCGAAGTTCTGTTTTATGGACTTTGGTATCACGATCGAGTCGTTAGAATCGATGGGAAGTGGCTTTTCCAAGAAAAAGTCACTGAAATCTGCTATTCTTGGAAGCTCCAACCGCTAAAGTGATGAACCTATCCTAGTAAAATTTTAGGGTGATTTTTGCGTCAAAGCCCATAGAATCGACGATCGCAAGTTGACCCGTATTGATTAATACGAATCAACTTGCGAGCTTTCGCGTATCGTCGATTCTACGGAGCTTTCACGCTAAAAATTCCCCCAAAATTTTACTAGGATAGGTTCATTGCAATTCTTTAGAGTCCACAAGAATGTGATCCAAGCCTTGAACTCAGCTAACCGATCGGGCTGTTAATATAATTTTTGATAATGCTTTTGTATTGTAAAATATATTTTAGCTACTAATTAATTAGAAATTAATGTTAAAATGTACGGCGTTAAGTTTTGTTAAAAAGGAAAATAGAGTTGACGTCTTTAGAGAAATACACCTCCCAACTTCCTAACTATTATATTCCATGCCGGCTTGCCGAGCCGATCCTCCCAAAGAAAACGCGAATTGATTTGTCGCGAAATAGTAATCACGAAATTATAAAATGGGAATCCGCTCTTGCCGGTACTAACGGTACGCATTTAAAAGTTCTGCGGAAATTGATCAAAAAAGTTCAATATATTGACTTCCCAAAATTCCTCACGGGGCTAGGTTATAGCATTAAAGCGGCAGCAGATCAGATTGATTTTTCGAACCGACATACTGCCATCGGGATCGTTCCAGGGAAAAGCAATGAATGGGTCACAGCTCTAGCTTTCAAATGCTGCAAAGCTTTATCTCGATTTCCCTGTTTTAATATCGCTCATAATGGCCGAGGGACGTTAATGCAATCGATGGGGGCTTCAATTTCTCAAAAGAAATTCAACGATCTTCCCTCTCAATTTATTGTGATCGACGATGGCTCTTATAGCGGTCTGCAGTTATTCAACCACGTCACATCGATTGTCGACACGATTCAACATAAAGCCAAGGAGGGGACTAAAATCATTCTCATAGTTCCTTACATGACAAATGCTGCGCTGCAACGACTGAAGGCAATAGAAATGCCTGCCAATATCTCATTGGTCATTGCAGATCATGTTCCCATCCAAACAATTAAAGAATCAATGGAAGTTGAGGATTATGACCTCTTGAGAGATATGTTTCCGGAACAAATCACTGAAGACGATTCTGGAATTACCTTAACCTGTTTCCAGCATAAGGTTCCGAATGGTCAGTCGTTTTTTGCTCCTGTAGCTCAGCTTCTATCCGACATCGAAACGCCCTACAAAGGGAAAGATGATTCTAAAACGGAAGACGGCAAATGAAGAATCCCCTTTCGATAAAGCTTTCTAAAAAGCTAGAATTTGGAAATTTTTAATAAGGATGTAAATGGCTCTTGTGTCTACTTCAGGTTATGAATATGGGGCGCTTCAAAACGTTCTCTTAGAATACGTATCTGCAACAGAGGATCTTGCCTACGAAAATCTCTTTTCAGAGCAAACGGGGTATTTGAAATGCGAAGGAAAAAATAAAACTTGGGCCATCTCTTACAAAAAACCTCAAAATTTGATCGAAATGCTTAAGAAGGTTCAGGAAGGCCTTTATGGGATGTGCATTGAAGATATACCGAATGGTTATAAGCTGGTTCAAAGAATCAACACAGTCTACTCGCAGGCTCTATTCTCGACGCCCGCAAATTTCCAAGTACCCGTAATTGGATTTAATAGCCGATGCAAAGACGAAGCTCAGATGTTTTCTAACTTCTACTCCTCATTGGTAGTCTTCCCTGACCCTGAGACGGGAAAAGAGATCATTTTCCCCTCTTCTGAAGCAGCGTATCAAGCGCATAAAACGCTCGTTTTAGAGAAAAGCGGGAGCTCAAGTGCGACCAGCTCTTTTCATGTCCGGCCGAAAGCATGCCGAAAACTCGATTTTGGAGACCAAGGAAATGAACCGCCACATCCATCGGTAATGTCAAATCCAAAAGCGGATACTCAAACAGACGATGAGGATGTGAAAGAGCAGCATCCGAGCAGTACTGTCGCATTTTCTAAAGAATCAAGCCCGATGAAAGCAAAAAAAGCCGGGTCCAGAAGCCCGCAAAAAGCTAAAGGTCTCAGCGACGAGATGGCCAGAGCAAAATATGAGCTCATGCGTAGTATTGTCCGGGCAAAGCTCAGAGATAACCCTCATCTTTTAATGAAGCTGATGGATTCGCAGGCGTTTCTGGTTGAAGATACAGGTGAAAATTCTTTCTGGGGCGGCAATCCTAGAGACAAAACTTTGGTTAATGAGACGCTTCCGCCAACAAAAAACTCGCGCAACGTTCTCGGTCAGATTTATATGTCAATCCGAAAGTAGGCTTTCAACGGGCTGCTCGACGACCTAGCGGAGATCCCTCTCCGCTCACATAATTATATTTTTTTAACGCGGTAAAATAAGATTTAAGCTGTTTGAATCCCTTCTATTGCTGTAAAATTTTCGGGAAAAATTTAAAGGGGATTTGTCAGTGAATAGAATAGATCGTCTTGTTGCTGGGATTGAAAGGGATTTAGAGTCATTTGAAGATATTTCAGATCAGGCTGAAATGGATAATTTGCGAGATAGGATTAATGGTTTAGTCCTTTCTTTGGCTCCGGCCTACTTTAAGGTAAGCGATGGGAAGAATGTGCTGAAAGAAAGGCTTGCCACATTAAAGCCTTGCCCCGAGACTTTCCAGCTGTTTCTTGAAAACAGCAAGGAGTTTGTAAAAGTGCGCAATCTGGCCGATCGGGCTTTTGGGTATGCCCAACGGTTTCACGAACGTCTTTGCGACAGGCTGCAAGACATGATCGACGATCTAGAAAATGGGCCTACTAAGGAACAGTCAGATCAAATCGATCAGCTTTTTGATAAGATTTCGGGTGATGGTCAGACATATTATGAAATCTTATCTATATTGAGCGATAAAATCGCCAAACGATGGGAAAACGATCCTAATAATAATTTTCTTAAATTTCTCTTTGATGAGATGCATGAACGGTTAATGTCCCATAGTACGCATCGTGGCGAGGACCATACTCGCCTTGTCGATCACCTATGCAGAACCGCCGATCGAATCATTCAAACACGCTCATGAAAGTAAGTCTCTTATAGCGGGAAAAAGGAATTTCTGATATCTTCAAATGCTTTCTTCAAACATTTTGGAGCATTATGCAGAAATTCAGTTATCTATTCTCTCTATTAGGATCGATGGTTTTTGCTGCAGCAGAAACCGACAGCCCGCTACTGAAAGGAGTTCTCCTTGTGGACGAATCTTCCAAAGTGCGCGAAGTTGCAAGCGGTCAAATCGAGGGGATTCAGTTCGACGGAGTAAAAGGGAATGAGGGACTTGTAGAAGAGCTTTCTCCTTTTCTTTCCGATTTGCCATTGACTGCAAACGGCGCTGAGGCGCTTTGCGCAGCCATTACCAATTATTACCATGAACATGACGATCTCAGAGTGGCGGTGACCTTGCCGGATCAAGACACTTCTGAGGGCGTTGTACAGCTCGTTATTGCCCCTGAGCGTTTAGGCAAGGTGCAAGTGAAAGATAGCAAGTATACCCGTCCAGACTCTCTGAAGCGCTGGGTACGCTTGGCATCCGCTGATCCGATCAATGAAAAGACTCTTGCGCAAGACGTGGGTTGGATGAACACAAATCCGTACCGCACTGTGAAAGTTGACTATAAAAACACCGACCAGCCTGGCGTGACCGATGTGGATCTCCTTGTTTCCGATAAGAAAAGCTGGAAAGTAACAACTGGCGTAGAAAACACAGGAAACAATCCGCTTGGAATGAATCGGGTTTTCGGCGGCGTCAGCGTCAATAATTTCATTTTCAACGACCACACCTTGACCGTGAAAGCGACAACATCTGACAAATATAAGAATTACCAGGCTTACAAAGCTGAGTACATGGCTCTTCTGCCATGGCGCAATACTTTGAAAGTCACTGGTTCTTATACTGGCTCATCTACTCCAGAGAAAGACCGTCAAAGTTTTGAAGCAACAACCCGCTATGCGATTCCACAGTGGTTCGGAACCAACATTTGGGTTGATCAGATCAACTATGAAGTGGGAGCTGATTTCAAAGGCACGAACACAAACATCTTCTTTCAAGATGATGCAGCGTCTACTAAAAAAGAATTGGCTTTCATCGGTCAATTCGCTGCTGGCGTAAACGCAGTTCGCGCACGCGGCGGCAACAAAATCACAGCAGGCGTCGATCTGATTGGATCTCCAGCTCGCATGTTGCCACACCAAACAGATGCTGATTACGACAATCTGCGCCAAGGTTCAAGACCCCAGTATCTCTATTCTAAACTGGCGATGACCTTTGAACAGAAGCTGATGAATGATTGGAATCTTTTCGTGCAAGGGCGCGGACAATTCGCTTTTGCAAACCTGATTCCATCTGAGCAGTTTTCTCTCGGCGGCTTCAGCACAGTGCGCGGCTACGATGAGAAAGTCGTTGGCGGCGATCACGCTGTTTGCGGCAACCTTGAAATCAGAACTCCAGAGTTCACAGTTGCAGGAATTTGGCTTCCAAAATTTGCTGATAAGCTGAACTTCATCGGCTTTGTGGATGGCGGATATGCTTGGTTCCGAGAAGAAGTGAAAGGGACTCCTGTTAGCCAGGGTCTTGCTAGCTTCGGACCTGGTGTGCGCTATGCTGTAGCTTCTTATTTCAGCAGCCGGCTCGATTTGGGCTTCCCGCTCACGAAAGTTGAAAAGGACAATGGGAAACCCCATATCCATTTCAGCGCAAACTTGAGCTATTAATCTCTTGATAGAGCCCGCAGTTCATGCGGGCTCTTTTTTCTCTTAGGATTTATGTTTGTGAGCTTCAGTTTTCAATGGAAAACTGTGGCAATGGATGCCTGATTGAGGCGCATTTCCTCTCGCGGTATTGTAGAGCTGCATCGCTTGAGTAAAATCTGCAGGGTTTTGCGGATTGCGTCCCACATAATGAACGTGGATGCCAGGAATATGCAGATTTAAAAATTCTGCGTAGAGATCCATCAAAACGGGGCCTAATCGATCGCCTACAGAAGTTCCTGTTGTGATGTAATAGTAACTCGATGTTTTGTCCGACCAGCCTGTGACCGGGTTCATGAAGTGAACGTGCGAGGTCAAAGGATACTTGCGCGACTGAGGAATATCAAAAAAGATTCCAGGTGTTTTGATGATGGGAACCCCAGCTTTTTTCAAAGCAGCTTGAGCGGTCTCGTATAAAGATCCTAGTTCTTTATACATTTGCGCTGCCGTTCTCCGATAGTTATCTATCAGATCAAGATCCTGTTCTGAAAGTCCCAATGCTCCTTTTTGGGCTTTCAGCCCATCTAGGGCGGCTATGGTGGTGGCGGGATCGTAGAAAAACATATGCCCATTTGGAGCAGGAGCCATCATCGTATCCAAATGATATCCGCAGCTAGGGACTACGACCAGATTGCCTTTCTCCAATCCGAAAGACACGGCAAGAAGCTCTTTCACGATCTCTCTTTGAGCCAGATACGTAGCGGCTAATGGCCTTGCGGCTTCGATCTCCTCGGGGTTCATGGAAAAAGGTTTGAGCAGCCCCATCTCAATAGCCAAATTTTTATAGTCTGTCCGTCTTTGCCCAATTGCTCGGTCCATAAGCGAGCTGATTTGTCCATAATCCAGGAATGAAGAGGCTCCATTTATTTTTAAAAGTCCAAGCGCTGCCATTTCTTCTGCTATTTCTTGAACTTTTTCATTCGATAGATCTTTGGGGATGTGGAGTTCGATTCCTTCTTCATCAAATAGCTTGATCAACCGGCAATAGGCATGAATCAGCGGAAGATGCTGCTCTCCGACTACAAGCACTTTTTCCCCTTGAGAATTGGTCATTAGGAATTTGTCTCCGAATTCCATAAAAAACCGAAATTCTTTGATATTGGCCTTGGGTCTTTTGAAGCAGCAATCCAAAAATGCCTCTTTTTGTTTTGCGCTCGTTCCAATGATGGTGCCTTTAAAAAGAGGGTGGGAGCTTCTAAATGAAGCATTTGGAGAAAAATAAACAGACCAAGAGGCTTCTCGGTCAAGGGCGCGCTGTACTTTATCGAGATTTCTAGAAGTGCTAGCAACGAGGCTGCCCTCAAGAGTTCTAGCCAGATGATCCCGAGGATAGTAGATGTGGCGAGTTTCTTCGACTCCAAAACCCTCGTATTCCCCAATCTTTACCATGTCGCTGGTTAGGTGATCAGTGTGCAGATCGGTATGCAGGTTATGTTCAGCGATTCCTTTTTCTTCTGCGATGGCTTTCAAAGCGCTTGGGTCGGAAGATGGTTCAATATCTCGGCAAAAAAGGAATGTTCGATTGATAACGCCAAAATCATCTGTATTTGGATCATAAGAAAAGGGACCTAAATCTAGACGCGTGCAGAGCGGTTTTAATATTTCGGTGTAAATGGCTCTTTTGTTTAAAGGGCAAAGAATGGGCAATAATTCTGGATGGAACTCTTTTGCTAGATCGATGGCCGTTTTTCCGCTTTTATCGGGAATATCAAGCCTGGCTTGCCTGGAGATCAGAAAAGTAAGGCTAGCAGCGTTTCCAGCTAAAACGGCAACATGGGCGGGGGTCCATTGATTGGGTCCTCTTGGCTCATCAAACGAACATCTGCCTAAATTTTTGGCGATGCCAGCGATTCTTTGATCAATTTCCTCTTGTTTAGCATAAGCAGCCCTTTTACTGCGGTGCTTAGCCATGTAATGCCAAAATTCAGCCGGTATGGCGTTGTCAAACTGCCCTTCGAGCGTGGGGGGGCGCATTAAAACAGAGGCCATATTACGCCGGGAGTTGTTTAGCTGCCTGTTCCTGCCTGCTGCGGTAAAGAATATACAGATTGCTCGCTACGATAACGGCGGCGCCAATCACGGTAAACTTGTCTGGCATTTTGTCCCACCAGAAAAAGTCGAGCAAAAAGACCCAGAAAAACGTTGAATAGTCAATCGGAGCAAGGGTGGATCCTTGGGCAAATCTGAGAGAGTGGGCGATTGCAAATTGTCCTAAGGAAGTGATCACTCCCACGATGGCAAAAAAGCCCCAATCGTGCCAAGAGATGGGCTGCCAATTATTAATGAGGAAAGGGAAGGTGACCAAAATCATGGCGATGTTGGGATAGATGGCAATAGCCAAGCTATGCTCAGTAGCTGCGAGGCGGCGCATGAGGATTTTATTTAAGCTGCCCAAAAAGGCGCCCATGAGAACAATGATGGCGGCCATTTCAAAAACGCCAACGCCGGGGCGGATGGCGATTAAAACTCCAACCATTCCGATTGCTACAGCAAACCATTTTTCTTTAGAAACCTTTTCTTTCAACATCAGAGCGCTCAATACAATCATGAAAAGGGAAGAGGTGTATCCCAAGGTGTATACAGTGGTCAAAGTGGCTTTTGAGTAGGCAAACATGAATGAATAGGTGTAAGCGAGATTGACCGCGAGCCGGGCGCAATGGCGCATCGGATGCTGCGTAGAAAAAATTTGTTTTACGCCGCCATTCATGAAGACGGCAAAGAGGAGGGGAATGAGTCTAGTAAAAGCTCTTAAGAAGGTAGTTTGCTTTACCGAGTAGCTGCCCATCAGTTGTTTGATAAAGGCGTCGGATAGAGCGTATAGAGCTAGACCTCCCAGCATGAGAAGGACCCCGAGAACGGCCCGGTTGTGGTGTTTGCGCGAATCAGTGGTAGCTGTTGTCATTTTCAATTCCCCTAAAAACCAGAGGAATCATACCGGAGTGTAAATTTGTTCTGCAATGAGAAGGTCGAATTCCGTGGTAATTTTAATATTTTTTTCGTCGCCCATGACGATATGAACCGGTTTGCCAACCCTGAGCACGAGCTGGCAGTCGTCGGTGGCATTCAGCTGCCCTGCTTTTTCATGCGCCTCAAGGATCCAATCCATTCGGAAAGTTTGGGGAGTTTGGCCCCGCAGGAATTCCCTTCTATTCGGAATCGAGGCGATCGCCTTTCCATCTGGCGCATGGACCAATGTATCAGCGGATCCGATGCATGTATCGACCGCGCCATATTCAATAGCCCCCTCGATATTTTCTCGCAAAATCTTCGTTGTTACAAATGGGCGGACCGCATCGTGGATTAAAACAATGTCCGGCCGAATCTTAAATGCCTTTAGCCCCCGGTAAGAAGACTCCTGCCTTGTCGCTCCGCCTGCAATCATGCCCTCTTCCACCCACTCGGGATGGCTCACCAGAACGATTTCATCGAATAAACCCGATTCCATCATTGTATCAAGCGCGTGGCTATAAATTTTTTTTCCCCCAAGCGTGCAGAATTGTTTTGGGGTATCTCTTCCAAAACGGCAGCCACTGCCGGCCATGAGCAAAATAGCGCCGATTCTTTTTCCTAAATACATGCATCCAATCATAACTCATTGAGAGAAAAATGGCATCTATCTTAATCTAGTTGATTCGCCTAAATAGCTCAGTTGGTAGAGCAGCGCATTCGTAATGCGAAGGTCGCAGGTTCGACTCCTGTTTTAGGCAAAAAAGGGGCCCCCAAAGGATGCTTGATCTTTTGGGGCTGGGTTGTGCAGCGCATTCGTAATGCGATGAGTCCAGGTTCGACTCCTGTTTTAGGCAATTTTCGAAGAAAATTGGACGAAGGAAAGCCAATAGTTTGGCTTTCTTCCTAAAAGACCCAAACGTAACAATCTCTAAACATTTCCGAATCGATAAAGACTCAAAATTTATTCCCGATTTCAATACTCTAGAAATGTATGATACGGGATCGATGAGCCTGATTTTGCTTCTGACGTTATTTTGTCTGATTATCGCAATCGATACGATGCGGCTTGGCATATCGCCCATGCCATCTTCTAGGAAGGCCCAAAAGGTTTTGGTTTCCCTTGTCCAAAAGGGGACTGTTTATGAGCTTGGTTGCGGATTCGGAACTCTAGCTGTGGCGCTTTCATCAAAAAATAGAGTTTGCGCATTTGAACAGGCATTGATTCCATGGTTTTTCTCCGTTATTCAAAAGCATATCCGAAGGGCAAGAACACTATCAATTGAACGGAAGGATTTTTTTTCCGTTGATCTTTCAAAAGCGGATGTTGTTGTTTGCTATTTATATCCAGCGGCTATGCAAAGACTTGGACCAAAATTTGAAAAGGAGCTGAAAAAGGGCGCTATAGTGCTCTCAAATTCATTTCAGATTCCTGGAAGAAAGGCTGATGAGATCGTCGAAATAGGGGATTGGATGAGGAGTAAAATTTACTGCTACAGGAATGCCAAATGAAGAGAGTTATTATGTTCTTATGCTTTGGCTTCATGGTTTGTCCCGCGAATCAATATGAAGTGGAGATTGAGATTATCAATCAGTACGGGTAGGTGAATTTGGGGCTAGGGCCGCTTCCATTGCCGATACCCACTTTAGGATTGGGTCACTGGACCCAAAATGAACGGTGTGAGATCGATGTGAATGCAAGCTTCATCATCGTGGCTCCGGAGAGAGCTGCTTTGAAGTTGGCAGGACGGGGTATGTTCTATTTCAATCCAAACCAGATTGCGCAGCTTTAGGCGGGGATAGGACCTGCGCTAAGCCCAGGTTTTTCTCCGTTCAATAGCTCGTCATGGGCAAGCCTCGGTATCCTGAGGAAAAAAGAGATTTTGGGAAATAGTGGTCGTTTTTCCGACGTTTGCAACGAACACGCATACTTTCAAATGGGGAAAGGGTACGCTTCTGATTTATCATCCGCTTGATGCCATCTTTAGGAGACTATTAATAGATTTATTTTCAGGGATTTTATGGACAGCAGACATTTTTAATTATATTTAGTGTTTTTAAAACATTGTTTTTTTTATTATATCTGCCAAATAAAGTTAAGGTTGGCATGTCTTCATCGGTTAGTAACGGTCCCCAGAAAGTTCCTGTCCTTTCTACAAGTAACAAACGGGGTTCATTAGATGAATTGGGTCAAGATGGAGACGGCAAAAAATATGTCAAAATGACCGAGAAGCTGACTCAGCCGGATCCCACTTCCCCAACTCAGAGTTTTACCAAAAGCACAGAGGCTCTTTCGCAAATGGGAGCTTCATTTTTTTTGCGCAGCAATTACGTTCCGTTGCTTGCAGATCAAAAGCATAGGGCATTTCCAAGCTCAAGCTCATCATCGAATCCAGATAGCAGGTCTTTATCGTTCCGCAAAATCCTTCCGTTGCCTATGGGAAGACCTCCTTTAGTGGTGCCTAAAGATTTTATGGGAAGTTCTTCATCTAGCATTAGCAAGAATATGGCTGAAGAGACTGCCTCTCCTGGCTCGCCAAGATCCCCAGTAGCGAATATTTCGCAACGAAAAGTTCCAAAAGCTCCAGTCCACTTGTCCTATAATCGAGCGCGTTACGACGAGTGCCTTTTTTTGAAAAAGTTAACCGCCTTATCCTCGCAGATTGCCACGGCAAGGGTAAATAGGCAGCCATTAGAGCTAGAAATTAGCCCAGGACACATCGTTAAAGTTAGAGATATTCAAGAAATCGGAAGAGGGGATAATTCAATCGCCTATACTTGCCTAGATGAAACAAATACGACCTATGTCATGAAGGTCCTAAGTCCACGCTTAAATGGAGCGGGACAAATTGAGGACCCAAGAGCGATTGTAAGCAAATTCGCCAATCAGCTGCGAAGATACGCACAATATATGGCAATCGCAAGCTTGAAGCCTCATATTGCAAAACATTTCAATTTGGATCCTTATGTAGAATCTGCTCAGATGATGATTGATTCAGTATCTTATATGGATGATAAAGAAGAGGTTTTGGAAGAAGAGCTGAGAGGTTTTGTGATGCAAAATATCGCTTGTCCAGTCCATTTCTGCGAATATGTACCAGATGCATTTCCAGCAGCAGAAACTTGCGAACCATCTGCGCCAAGTTCAGCTTGGTCTCAGCTCAAAAACATTTTTCAGCTAATGGAAGATCATAATGTTGCCATCGACTTAAGCCGAAGCAACACGCGTACGGATAATGGATTTGTAAAGGTCGTCGATCTTTTTGAAATCACAGAAGATCTGGTGTCAACCCTTTATCCCAAACTCATCAGGACATTTGTGCCTGATCAAAAGGCGGGATTTTTAAGGCCAACGCCTCGCAGTGCAGTCTCTTAAATACCATTGCAAACAGAGCCGAATCTTGGCAATATCAGCAATATGGAATCTTCTTTCTTTTTGAAGGGGCTGATTTTGGGATTTTCAATTGCAGCGCCTGTCGGACCCATTGGAATCCTTTGCATTCGAAGAACTCTTCATTTTGGCCGCCTTTCCGGTTTTTTTTCAGGCCTTGGCGCGGCTCTCGCAGATTCTATCTATGGCGCGATTGCTGCATTTGGACTCACTCTAATTTCTGATTTTTTAGAAGCAGGCAAATTTTGGCTTCATCTCATTGGAGGTTTTTTTCTTCTTTTTTTAGGAGCAAAAACGTTTTTTGCAAAAACACAAGAAATGTCTCACTCAAAAGTCTCGCACAAAACCCTTTTTAGCGATTTCGCCTCCACATTTTTTCTGACCATCACGAATCCTATGACAATTGTTGCCTTTTTGGCTGTATTTGCAGGATTGGGTTTATCAGCTAGGAGAGAGAATTGTTGGGAGGCAGTCCATCTGATTAGCGGGATTTTTATTGGATCGGCCTTTTGGTGGTGGCTGCTTAGCGAAGGAATCACCTTCTTTAGAAGGAAAATCAGCCAAAAAGTGATGATGTGGGTCAATCGGCTCGCTGGCTTTTTGATCTTCGGATTTGGCCTTGCGGCTCTGTTCTTAGCTATTTGAGCTGGCAAAAAATAAATTTCATCGTATACAGTTTGAAGTAATAACTTGTGAGCAAATATGAAACGTAAAGTATGGTTTTTTCTCCTTTTGAGTTTTTTCGCGTATGCACATGATGTGTCAATGCATGAATGCTGCGAAGAAGTGCATAGCTTCCGACCATTTTTAGAAGTGAAAGGAGGCTATTTCATATTTGCCAATGAAAAAATGAGAGATGTTTATAAAAAAGGGGGGCTTGACATTCAGATTAGCGCAAGATACCCCGCTTATAAATGGATCCAGGTCTATGGCAGCGTAGAATATGCGCAAAGACATGGACGTTCTTTGAATGGAAATGAATACACAAGAATTTACCTTTTGCCAGTAAGCCTTGGAGCCCAAGCGGCCGTTTATCTCGGCAAACCTGTTGAATGGTATTTCACTATCGGGCCAAGATACTTCTTCCTGCAAGCCCATAACGACTCTTCCTCTGTAGACCGAAACATCAATAAGAACGGAATTGGCGGTTTTGCCAATACAGGATTTTTGTTCGTACCTGCAGACCATTTACTCATAGACCTGTGCGCAGAATACTCTTACTTAAAAGCAAATATCCACTCGCATAAGAGAAATGTATTTGGCAGAGACATTCAAGTCGGCGGTTTTGCTTTTAGCGTTGGCGTCGGGTACGTATTTTAATGTTTGCAATCGTTCTCACCGTTCCTGAAACGCATGCCGATGCAGTTAGAGAAGCGATGGGCAAAGCGGGCGCTGGCCACGTTGGCGACTATGCCTTCTGCAGTTTTTCGATGAAAGGTAATGGCCGCTTTTTGCCGCTCGCAGGCGCAAACCCTTTTCTAGGGTCGGAAGGAAAGCTCGAAACTGTTGCCGAAGAGCGGATCGAAACGATTTGCCCGAAAGAAAAATTGCCTGCCGTTATTGAAGCCATTCGAAAGGCTCATCCCTATGAAGAGCCTTATATCTATACTTTCCCAGTTTCGATCACGTGAGGAACGACAATCGGAGTATTTCTCTTAAATGGCCAAAAGGTGTCCATATATAAAGGGATCGCATTGGCTGCCGTCATCGCAAAAGTTTGCGTTCCATTGACCGCAGCAGTGTTCATGCTTGGATTTAAAGTTCCCATGCTCACGCCGAAAGCCGCTGCATATAGCACCTGCTGGAACATCCTCACATATTGCGCCCGATTCCATTCGGCGATTTTTTCTTTGAATTTTTGAAGCTGCTCTTTTGTGTCCTCTTGGAGCATTTGGAGTCTGATCAGCTTAAGCGCTTCCGATGCCGCTTCCACGCCCATATCGGCCTGCAGCTGTTCAAACCTTCGAGCGATCTCGTTCCTTACTTCTAGGTCTGTTTCTTGGCTTTCCAGTAGGCTTTGAAAATGGAAAGGATTATTCGGATCTTTGCCATGGATGAGCTGATTTAAATCGCCATTGAGCTGCGAAGCAAGATCTTTGCCCATCTGTATGTTGTAGATCCTGTTTGAGATTTCGACGAGGATCGGAATCGAGATTATGAAGAAGAGAACGGGAAGAAGCCAAGGATTTGCGCCAAAAAAGGTGCCGACTGCGCTAAGAGCTGCCACTCTCAGTGCTAAAGAGGCTAAAATCATGATCGTCCCAATTCCGAAGAGGCCGAAAAAGTCGAGAAAGAGCCTTAACGCCAATTTGGTGTCGCCGTTTTTAAGCGCTTGGAAACCTTCTTTCATCGAGATGATCGCAACGCCAATATTAATAGCTCCCGCGATGCAGCCGCAAGCTAGTGTGGCAATCGCAATTGCAGGAATCGCCGCAAGAGCCGGCTTGACAATCTGCGCTCCCTGAAAGGCTAAATAGCCCATCGAAAAAAGATCGCCTCCGATCATCACCGCTTCATTGATATTGACCCTGCCGTCTAGCGCTTTTTGAGTATTGGCGCTTTTTTGATCGATCACCTCATCCAAAAGAGTAGCGACTCTTTGGTTGGGATTTGTGTTAGGGGCTGGTAGGGTAACTTGAGCACTCATATATACTTTAGGGTTAAAAGTTTATTAAAATAGTAAAGAATTTCTTTTAAGCGCGGCGGCGCTTATAGAAATGACCTGAGAAAGGGTGTTTTATTACTATTTTCATGCTCATGCGGTCTATTTTATTATAAACAGCAATTAAATAGTTAATCTAAAATATTATTTATTACAGATTAGGGCTTCTAAGTGGGCGTTTAGATAGGGGAGCATCTCGGGGTGCTTTTTGGCGAGCCACTCTTGGACTGGATCGACAGAATCGCGGATCGATTTTTCTCTAGCGTTTTCGAGAGGCATATCTGGAACTCTATAGAAACTGCCGACATCGATCTGATAGGCTTTTTCTCCGTCGTAGCCATAATTTCTAAGAAACGATCGGTCCCGGTTGAGAATTCCTTTGCTGGCTCTTTCATTGATTGCTGCAAGCATTGCATCGAGAATTTTTTCAGCCTCTTTTCGTTCTCCTTTCTCAATTGCTTGAGAAAACGCCTTCATAAGGATGGGACGTTTGTATTGAAGAACAAAGGAAGTGGTCGCTACCGGCAATTCGTGTTTGCAGCCAGCAGCATCGACGATATGGAGAAACTGCTTTGAACTGCTTTGCCCGATATGCGTCGCTAAGAGGGCAGTTTGCTCTTTGAGTTCTTTGAAAGAGATTCGGAAACTGTTTAAGACGAAATTTTCCCGCTTCTTGTGATCCTTTTCAATTCGGGCTCGATATGTGTGCACGGGGAGAAATTGCGCCCAAAGCGGGGTTTTGTAGATGTCGGTACGAGGGAATTTTAAGACATATTTCCCATCTTCGCTGCCGAATGCAAAACATTGCCTTCCTCTGCCTATGTAAGTGAAGGTTTGCTTGAGTGCTTCTTTGGCTTCGTCGTTCCAGTCTTCTTCGACAGGATAAGGCAAACTCTGAATCCGGCGGCTGCTAAACCCATCTTTGAGCCAGTACAGCCCATTTCCCACTCCCATGGAAAAAGATAATAGTAGGAAAATAATCAGGAGCTTCTTCATCTACGGAAATGGCAGTTCTTCAACAGTGTCTTGGCGTAAAAAAAGCCGTGCGCTCACTTGTTTTGGACGCAGATACTGGAGCATAGCCTCATGAAATCTTTCAGAAGAACAAACGTCTCCGCAGGTAAATAGATCGATGAAGCATGCGCCATGTTCTGGGTAAGTGTGCAAACTGGCGTGGCTTTCTGATAAAAGATAGACAATCGTCAAACCATTCGGAGGAAAAACATAAGAAGCTTTATCCAAAACTGTCGCATTCGATGCTGCAACAGCACCATCCATAGCCTGGATTAAACCTTCCAAATCGCTCAATTGTCTGAGATCGCAATCTAGATAGCTCGCGATAAAGTGTTTTCCGCGGAAATAATGCTCGTCATGAGCAAAAAGCGAACTAAACATCGCGAAAGCAATACAAAGTACACGAATCATTCCATATCACCTCGTTACAGGAAGCAATTTTATGCAAGTTGTTTTTAAAAAATCAATGAAATTCAGAGAGGAGGTTTTTCTTTTGGATCGGGAATTTCGAATGTTTCTGATATTTTTTCAGGTTTTTTCTTGAGAAGGTAAGTCATCGTTCCTCCAATCACAATCAAAGCTGTCCCTACGATGGAGCGGGTGTTTGGGGGGATGTGGAAAAACAGCCAGCTGATCAATGCGGCATAAATGACCGTTGAATAGCCGAGAGGAGAAAGAAAGGAAGCTGTCCCATAACGGTAGGCTACGGTAAGCAGCATTTGCGCTGTGACGGTGGCAAGCCCGACGCCGACGACTTTGAGCCACTGCAGTCCCGATGGGGCAACCCAATATATGGCAGCGAATGGAGCGCTGAAGATCGTTCCAAAAAGAAAATAGTAAAAAAGAGTCCGGCTCATTGGTTCTTTGTTCAAATTGAGAATCCTTAAAGAGGCAAAGGCGATTGCAGAGAGGATTCCGGCAGATAGCCCAAAGACAAAACCTTCTTGGAAAATTTGCCGAGTCGGATTCAAAATAACGGCGACGCCGATAAATCCCACGATGATTGACCACCAAACATGTAAATCGATTTTTTCTTTCGTCCAAATCCACCAAATGATCGGGACAAAAAAAGGAGCGGAATAATTTAGAGTCGTTGCATCGGTTAAGTTGAGATAGCGGATTGCGACAAAGTAGAGATAATAGCTGAGCACGCCAGCGACGTCGCGCAGCAGATGGATCGAAAGAATATCGGTTTTTAAACGCCCCGGCCCTTTTCTTAAGGCCAAAGGGATAATGCAGATGAGGCTCACGATGTTTTGGAAAAAGATAATCTGAATGGTGGGAAAAGCCTTTTTAAAGCTCCACACAAGCGAGCTTGCCGTGACAAAAAAGATATATGCGATGAGTGAGATGCAGATTCCAAGAGGAAGGTTGGAGGGTTTTGGTTCGTGTGCCATTTGAAACCACATTAAATGATTTGAGATTTTTATATTATCTGAATTCCGATTCTGGTAGATAGTATGGAAAAGCGTTCAAGAGGGGATATGGAATCTGATGCAAGGAAAATGGAGTGGCTCGAATTCGATCTGTTAGAGCCTTATACTCATCTGGCCCACGGAGTTTTTTTAAGACACGGAGGGAAGAGCCAAGGGGCTTTTGCGTCACTCAATCTCGGAAGCGAGGCGGGCGATCATCCAGATAGTTGCAAAGCCAATCGAGAGCTAGTTCGCGAAGCTTTGGGAATTCCAAAACTCGTTTTCCCCCACCAAACGCATGGGACTGCTGTTGCACGAATCACAGCGAAGAATTTCGATAAAACCGTTCAGGCAGATGCCATTTATACGACAGAAAAAAATATTGCCCTCGGAGTCTGCCATGCCGACTGCCAAGCAGCTATCTTTTATGATCCTGTGCATGAGGCGATCGGAGTCGTCCATGCTGGCTGGCGCGGTTTGTCACAAAATATTTATGCCCGCACTCTCGAGGCGATGCAAAGAGAAATCGGGACAAGACCGCAGAATTTGATCGTCTGCATTGCCCCCTCGCTCGGGCCTGATCATGCCGAGTTCAAAAATTATAAACAGGAGTTCCCTCAAGATTTTTGGAGCTCTCAAGTCAAGCCGAATTATTTCAATCTTTGGCAGATCGCCAGAAAGCAGCTCAATGCGCTCGGAATCCTCGATAAAAATATCGAGATTTCAGAAGTCTGCACCCATTGCAACGCGAAGGATTATTTTTCGTATCGCAGAGACAAAGAAACGGGCAGACATGGAACAATCATTGCATTGAAAGGCTAATTCTAGAAGGGGTTGGCAAGGAAAAAAGGAAGCTTTTCTCGCGAGCTTCAGAGCCGTCCAAGTTTGAAGGATTTTGAGAAGAGCCATATTGTCGCAATATGGCCGACAAAAAATCGTTCGAACCTGGACGGCTATGATGGCCGCGAAATAGTTTACTTTATTTCTTGCCAACCCCAAAATAGTCCTGCATGCAAATAAAAATGCTCCGTTTAGCAGGACTCAAATTGATCATCCCCAAAGTTTTTTCCGATGAAAGGGGCTATTTTTTTGAAACCTATCGAAAAGATAGCTACCTTGGCTTAGAACTATTTGTCCAAGATAACCTTTCATTCTCTCATCAAAACACGATTCGTGGTCTTCACTTTCAATCCTCTCCAGGACAAGCGAAACTGGTCAGTTGTTTAGAGGGGGAGATTTGGGATGTTGCTGTCGATATTCGTCCGGATTCTCCCACGTTTATGCAGTGGGAAGCTGCTCTCCTCAATGACCAAAACCATCATCAATTATATCTTCCGGTCGGATTTGCCCATGGATTTTGTGTCTTGAGTCCTCGGGCGCTTGTCCATTATAAAGTGAGCTCGCCCTATAATCCGGAAACAGAAAAGACGATTCGCTGGAATGACCCGGATTTGGGTATTGCATGGCCCGTGAACGAGCCAATCCTATCGCCGCGCGATCGGATCTCACCCTATTTTAAGGAGGTGCAAGATGTTGTGGATCACAGGTAGTAAAGGCCTCTTGGGTTCTGCCCTATGTGCAGCCCTTCCAGAAGGGGTTCCTTTTTTAGAAACTGGGAGAGAAGTCGATATTGCCGATCTGGAATCTGTGCGCGCATTCTCAAGGAAAAATCCAGGGATGACTCATATTGTCAATTGCGCAGCCTTTTCTCAAGTCGACGCAGCGGAGGATTTTAAAGACCAAGCTTATCGGACTAATGCAGTAGGTCCTGAAAATCTGGCTATTGTCGCGAAAGAAAGCGGCGCGAAATTGATCCATATTTCCACCGACTATGTATTTGACGGCAAAGGGAGAAAACCCCTCACCGAAAAAGATCCGACAGGACCGCGCAGCACTTACGGGAAAACCAAATTAGAAGGGGAAGAGAGAGCTTTGAACCAGGGGGCTTGCGTCATCCGGACTTCATGGATTTTTGGCAGCGGCGGGAAAAATTTTGTTTCAAAATTGCTCAAAATGCTCCAAACCCAGCCAGAAATCCGTCTGACGGACGACCAGTGGGGTAGATTTACCTATGCGCCCGATTTAGCCGCGGCCATTTTAAAAATGCTCGATAAAGAGGGGCTTTATCAATATGCGAATATGGGCGTTGCGACCAAATATGAATTCGGACTTGCCATGCGCGAAGAGGCCTTTTTATTGGGGTTTCCTATCATGACAGATGCAATCATTCCGGTGCCTGGATCGTGTTTTCCGGCTCCTTGCGAAAGACCCACTTACTCAGCTTTTGATACTACAAAAATAGAACAAATTGTAACCATTCGACATTGGAGAGAGGCCTTAAAGGACTTTTTATGCGAACAAATGCCAGCTTACTCGTAACAGGCGGCGCAGGGTTTATCGGCTCTGCTTTTATCCGCACGATGCTCCGGAAATCGGAATTCACCGGAAAAATCCTCAACTATGATGCATTGACCTATGCAGGAGATCTCTCTTTCCTCGATGGTTTTCATGAACATCCCCGCTACCGGTTCGTTCAAGGGAATATCCTCAATCAAGAGCTTGTCGAAAAGCTCATTTTAGAGGAGGAGGTGGATACAATTGTCCATTTCGCTGCCGAATCGCATGTCGACCGAAGCATCGCATCGGCGATGCCTTTTATTGAAACGAATGTGAAAGGAACTCTTACGCTTCTCGAGGCGGCGAGAAAATTCCCCCATCTGCATTTCCATCATGTATCGACTGATGAAGTGTATGGATCTTTAGGGGAAAGCGGGGCATTCAATGAAAATTCTCCCTACCGCCCCAATTCTCCCTATGCTGCATCGAAAGCTGCTTCCGATCATTTGGTGAGAGCTTTTGCCCAGACTTACAAAGTATCTACAACGATCTCGCACTGCAGCAATAACTATGGACCTTGCCAAAACAAAGAAAAATTCATTCCGCTCATGATCCACAATTGCCTGATGCAGAAACAGCTTCCCGTTTATGGAAGGGGAGCAAATGTGCGCGATTGGCTCTATGTCGACGATCATGCAGAGGCAATTTGGACCATCTTGAAGCATGGCAAAAGGGGACAAGTTTACGACATCGGAGGCAAAACAGAACTTTCCAATATAGAACTGCTTCAGCTTCTGATTGATTTGATGGAGTCTAAGCGGCCTGGAAATTACAAATCGCTCATCCGCTTTGTACAGGACCGGCCGGGCCACGATTTCCGCTATGCGTTGGATACTTCTAAGATTGAGAGCGAACTCAATTGGAAGCCGACAATTTCCCTCAAAGATGGTTTGATGCGGACGATCAATTGGTATTGTAAGATTTAACGTCCTGTAAAAAATTTAAAACATATCTTGTTTATCTTTAATTTAAAATGATTTCTACGTCTTGTGGTTTGCGTAAATTAATGGCATACTAACGGCCCCGCCGAAAAGCAGGGGTTTGTATAAAAAAGGAGTAAGAAATGATAAAGTCGGTTGATTCGGGAAGCGGTTTTTATAAATATGCGCTTTTCTGTGCTGTAGCATCACTCTATAATTTAGTATGGGGTAACAAGAAAGTTGAACGTGTCGACGATCAGCCAAGCATTTCTCAGGTGACAAAAGCCGTACAAACTGTTGCAAGTCCAGTAATAGCCGCAGCAGGAATGCATGCCACCGAACAAGTGGTCGCCACAGTAACTCAATCATCAGCAATGGGCACATGTCCCGCAACTCACGGTATGATGTCTAACGCGTTGACCCTGGTATCAAGCCTCCCAGCTTCGGCAGCTGAGGGTATGTCTAAAGCCGTAGCTTTTGCATCAAGCATCCCAGTTGCAGTGGCTAACGGTATGTCTAAAGCTGTAGCTCTTGTATCAAGAGTGCCACCTGAAACAGCTGAGCCGGTCTGCCAGGCAGCAAGACTTGCTCTTCCATTCGCAGGAGAGACAGCGGGTGCTGCTGGTGCAGCAGGAACTGCCGGCGCAACTGGCGGAAGTTTCTTCTCTGGATTCTATTCATCAGCGCAAGGAGCGGCTCAAGGCGCGTTCGGCGCAGCAAAGGGCGCAGCTCAAGGCGCATTCGGCGCAGCAAAGGGTGCGTTTGGATTTGTAGCTAGCCAATTATCTTATGGGCAAATGGCCCTTGGCGCAGTTGGAATGCTCACCACGGCGTATTTGGCATACAGATACTGGAAAGGTTCTGGTGCGGTGAATGTAATCAATAGCGCGAACAACACAAATACAGTCCACAATAACGTGCACTTCCATATCGATCCAAAACCAGGAATGGAAGTAACGCAGAAAAAACTCAAAGATGGTTCGGTAAAAGTGACTGTAAAAGGCGCTCCCGATCAACAACTACAAGAGCTGATCCAAGAAATCAGAGCTCAAAAACTTCCAACAGCAGCACCTGCTGCTTAATCAATCTGATAACGCCCACATCAAGTGGGCGTTTTTTAATCATGCGGTCTAAAAATTGGATATAATGTGACATCGGCTGCATTCCCGTATAAACGGGTTAAATGCGCCGCCGCTTCTTCGATTGTGTTGCCAATAGGAACAATCATTGCCCCTTGATTCGGCCCAGAATCATACCGAATGCCATCTTGGAATCGGTTCCGCGATTCAGAAACATAAATTTGCTCGATTCTTCCAACTGGATCGCGAGCTATGTACAATCCTGTGAAATGATTGCGGCAAAACATCGCGCCTGCGATCGGCCCGTTAGCTCTTTGCGCATGGAGCTGTTGGATCATCTCTGCGAAATTCGGCCGTTGGATGGGGAGCACGCCTGGATCAAATCCCACGTGCCGGAGGTGATCCGGATTCAAATTTCCAAAGAATTCTTCGATATCGATTCTACGAACGCCAAAATGTCCCCGCTCCCTTACTGCCGCATCGACCTGGATTCCTCTGGCAAGCATGGCATCCAGGCGGAACGGATTCATTCCTCTGAAGCCGTAGGTGTAGAAAAAATTGATCAGTGCCGCTGTGATCCCGCAGCAAGTTTGATTGTGAAGGCGTGGGATCGGCTCCCTGAACGGCATGACTGCTTCATCGAATTCTTGCTGAAACTCGTCAAGATTATAATCGTTGTCTGCGATGTTCCTTTGAGTGAAGCGAGAGCGGATCGTTCCAGGAGGTAAAACTTCTACTCGTTCTCCAGGAACGGCAGTCCTGCATTCCATGATTTTGTACAATCCAAAAATGGCAGCTGTCACGATTCCGGCCATAGCTCCAAAGAGATAAGCGGAGAGTACGATCACAGAATAGCCGACTAAGTTAGCAACACCAATTTTAGAAAAAAAATTTTTAATGCTTTCAAATGCCTCTTGAATGAAACGAGGCATGCAGGCTGCTGCTTCTTGAGCAGGTGGCGCTTGTTGAGCTCGTTGAATGGGTTGTATTGCCATAAGCGGAAATATTATTGCGATTTGGAAACTAGACTGCAACAAAAAATAGATTGTGTTATGCAAAAGGTATGAAATCGGTCTGGCGCGGCGCTCTTAGTTTTGGATTAGTGAATATTCCGGTCCGACTCTATCATGCAAGCATCGATCATGAAATCAAATTCCATCTGCTGCACAAAAAGGATCTTTCCCGCATTCGCTACAGCCGCATTTGCGAAAGCGATGGCAAAGAAGTCGCTTGGGAAGATGTGGTCAAAGGCTATGAAGTGGGAAAGGGCCGCTTTGTAGTATTTAACGATGACGATTTTGAAAAAGCCAATCCCCGCAAAGTAAAAACCATCGAGATCGACGCTTTTGTCAGAGAAGATGAGATTGATGGCATGTATTATGAAATGCCCTACTACTTGGAGCCTGAAAAAGGGGCAGCCAAAGCATATCGTCTCTTAGCTGCTGCTCTTGCTCAAGCGGGAAAAGTCGGGATCGGGACTTTTGTTTTTCGAAATAAAGAGCACTTAGGCTTCATCAAGCCATACGGCAATGCGCTCGTCTTGATCCAGCTTCGGTTTTCCGAGAATTTGCTCAAACCAGATGGACTTGATCTGCCTAAGCGCGAGCCTTTATTGAAAAAAGACATCGATTTAGCGGTACAGTTCATTCGAAAACTAACCAAGAAATTCAACCCTAAAGAGTATCGCGATACTTATGCCAAAGAAGTCAAACGGCTCATCCAGAAAAAAGGGAAAGGAGTCCCGATCAAAAAAGCAAAAGAGGCTCCTGCTCCAAAAGTGAAGGACATCATGGAGCTTTTGAAAAAAAGCATGCGGAGAAAATCGGCATGACTCCCATGCTCTCTACATTAGTCGATGAGCCTTTTGATGAGAAAGGGTGGATTTTTGAGATTAAATGGGATGGCTATCGGGCCTTTGCTAAGAAAAACGGATCGCTCCAGCTCATTTCAAGGGGTAAAAAATCATTCAATAAAAAGTTCCCCACTCTTGTTGCAGAGCTTGAAAAGCTAAGAGGGCAATTCATCCTTGATGGCGAGATCGTGATTTTGGACAAAACAGGCAAATCCAACTTCCAAATGCTGCAAAACTACTACAAAAAGAAAGTCGGAATTCCCTATTTCTATGCATTCGATATTCTCAGCTTAAATCGGAAAGACTTGAGATCTTTGCCCCTATTAGAGCGCAAAAAGATTTTAAAAAGAGTCATCAGCGGCATGAAGCACGTTCGATATAGCCAGCATATATTGACCCGTGGGAAAGCCTTTTTCAAGGCAGCGGAAAAAAAGGGGCTTGAGGGGATCATTGCCAAGAAGGCAGATAGCACTTATCAGTTTGCCAGGACGCGCAACTGGCTGAAAATCAAAACCAAAAATCGACAGGAAGTGGTGATCGGCGGCTTTACGGAGCCGAAGGGGAGCCGCAAGCGGTTCGGGGCGCTTCTCATCGGGGTTTATAAGCGGGGCAAATTGGAATATGTGGGACACGTTGGAGGCGGATTCAATGAAGCGCTTCTTGAGGATGTGTATGCCGAATTAAAAAAAGTGACCGCATCCGTTTGCCCTTTCAAGACAACGCCGAAACCAAACACGCCTGTGACCTGGGTGAAGCCGAAATTGGTTTGCGAAGTGGAATTTACCGAATGGACAAGCGATGGGAAATTGCGCCATCCGATTTTTAAAGGAATGCGCTATGACAAACCGGCGAAAAAAGTGGTGCGGGAATGAAGCTTTCAAACTTGGACAAAATCTACTGGCCCAAAGAGAAGATCACGAAAGGGGAGATGCTTGAATACTATGCGAAGGTGGCGAAAACTCTTCTTCTCTACACGAAAGACCGCCCCCTTGTCATGCACCGTTTTCCGAATGGGGTCAAAGAAGAGGGGTTTTATCAAAAAGATGTGATGGATGTCCCTGATTTTGTGCAGACAAAGGCGATTGCGCATGCAAATCGCAAAGTGCACTATATTTTGGGTCAAAATGTCGAAACATTGCTCTATGCGGCAAATCTAGGCTCTATCGAGATGCATCTTTTCAATTCGCGTGTAAAAACTCTCGAAAAACCCGATTACATGGTTCTCGATCTCGATCCGCAGTCGATTTCTTTCGATGCTGTCATCGATGTAGCGCTTGTCTTTCATGAGATTTTGGAAAAACTCAAAATTCCTCATTTTCCCAAGACATCAGGCGGCTCCGGAATGCATATTTATGTCCCGCTCAAGTGCAAATACACCTATGAAGAGTCGCGCCACTACGCGATGGAAATTGCCAAATTGGTGAATGAAGTTTTGCCCAAAATTACCTCCCTAGAGCGCAATCCGAAGAAGAGAAACCGGAAAGTATATCTCGATACGCAGCAAAATTCTAAAGGGGCGCTCGCTGTTGCACCCTATTCAGTGCGCGCGTTTGCCAAAGCGCCCGTTTCAACGCCTCTTTCATGGAATGAAGTGAAGCACGGACTTCTTCCCGAAGATTTTACCATTAAAAACGTCCCCGCACGCCTGGCTAAAAAAGGCGATCTATTCAAAGGCATCTTTGGTAAAGGTGCAAATTTAAAGATATTAAAAAAATAAGTCTGAGTCGAGTTTAATTGATTTAAATCAGGTGTTGGAATTAGAATTTTCTGGTTAAAAAATTAAATTCGAAGGTTTCGTTATGAGTTATGATCTTTCTGGTGTAAGTCTGGGTGCATGGTCTCCATCGCGTTTACTGAGCTCTCCCGCAAGAACTCTACCTCCAGCATTGGGCAGATCTGTCAGCGCTAGTTCAGACATTTTTGCTGGATTGTTTGCTTCTCCTCCTAATTTCTCTGAGGCTCAACAAGATGTAGTGCCGGAGGCGTTAGCGGCTCCAGAACAAGCTCCTCAACAAAATGGGCATGTCGAATTAGAATCTCAATCTGCGCAAGTTGAAGAGGTGGTTCAAGAAGATGGAGTCCCGCAAGCTTTAGCGGCTTCAAGACAAGCCCCTCAACAAAATGGGCATGTCGAATTAGATTCTCAATCCTTGCAAGCTGCAGAGGAGATTCAAGAAGCTCCTTATGCGCAAAGAAGAAGTCCCAGAAAAAAAGAGAGCAGAAAAGCTGCTGAATTAGATAATGATGCACCCGTTTCTCCGAGCAGAAAACGAACAAAAAAAGCTTCAGCGGAATTAACAAAACGAGAAAGAAACGCCATCTCTGCCAGAAGATATCGGGAAAGCAGAAAGGCAAAAGAAATATCGTTAACAAATAGAGTTGAACACCTGACAAATAAAAACGCAGAGCTAGTAGAACAAATTAGAGTTCTGAATCAAGCTTTAATTGCATCACAAGCTAGAGCGGCAAGATTGGAAAAGGACGTTGCGGTATTGAGGGGGCGCCTGGCATCATTCGAATGATAAATGCCAATCCGTATCTACTACTTTGGAATAGAGATCTGCGTCGTTCGTGAGGACGACGCCTTCAGCCAAAAGAGCATCTTCTCGATGCAAATCGAGAGGATGGCCATTGAGTGTTTTTAAAATCAATCCCGCTTCTTCAGCAATCACAGCATTTGCGCCATAATTCCAAATCCCGCCCTTTTTTTCTGTTCCTTCAGGGGAGGCGCCCAAACTGATGTATAAAGAGGCTTCGCCTTCGATGATTTTGAGAAGTCGAGTTGTAGAACTTAAATGTTCCTCGATCACTTGGTCTGGTATCCATTCCCATTCGTCGAAAAGGGGCTTAATTTTTTCAAAGCTGCTCGATTGGATCAAAACGTTTTCTTGCGGGAATTTTACGATGAGTCTCCGTTTCAGTCCGCCTTCTTCAATCCAAGCGCCTTCGCCCCGTTTTGCCCAAACGAAAACATCTTTAGCTGGGTAGTAGACCACACCCAAAACCGGTTGATCTTGATCTAAGAGGCCGATTTGAACGTGGAAATCGTCGCTTCCTTTTTCAAAATTTTTAGTCCCGTCGATTGGATTAATAAGCCAAACATGGCGCTTCTCAAACCATTTTGGGTCTTTGTCCATTAAGTCTTGGGAGATTTGTCCGAAGTCTGGGGTTATTTTGGATAATTCATCGGCAATCAACTGGCCCGTTTCTAGATCTGCATTTGTCTGCCGTACTTTTTTTCCATTTGCAAGTTCGACATCTTGCGCAACAAGGCCCTCGCTCCTCACCTTTAAAGCGAGGTCGCCCGCCTGCTTTGCAACGGATTTGACATCCTCAATATCGCCGGCAAATGCCTGTGAAATAAAACTTATACAGCAGAATAATTTAGCCATCATCATAGGCTGAAAGGATAACCCGAACAGGGGTTAAAGGCAACTTGGTGGATTAATTATTTTATTTGTCCGCGAATCGTTTTGCGTTTTGCATTCTGCATTTTGCGTTTACTCTTTGGGAGGCTGGAAGCCCATCTCTTCAATGAGATGGTCGGCTGCATGCTGAATCTCTGAAGTCACCTTGTGCCAAGGATCAAAATTAAATTGAAAATGCACCTGATCTGTAAAAACTAACACGCAATTTTGAATCTCCTGATTCATGAAAAGCGCGCGCAGTTTCAAATCATTGATGTACTTTTCCCCTTCCTTCCGATTCCCTTCGTGAAGATAACAAACAATTTGAACTATATCGTTCAACATGTCCAATTTCGATCGAATTGGAAGTTGCAGGGCTGGGTGTTTAATCATAATAAAGATCCCCAAAGTTAATTATACAGTTTATTGTTGAATTAAACAATTGCTTAGCTTTAATTGGTTGACGCTGAATGGAGAGGTGAGCTAAAATCGCTTCGATTTCTATGACGACTGAATACAAATATGGATTTGTCACGGAGGTTGAATCGGAGGTCTTTCCTAAAGGACTGAGCGAAGAGACGATCCGTGCTATTTCGGCCAAAAAAGAGGAGCCAGAATTCCTCTTGAACTTCCGATTGAAGGCTTTTCGGAAATGGCAGGAAATGGAAGAGCCGAACTGGCCCAATGTCAAATACCCTCCTATCAATTACCAAGAAATTTCTTACTACGCTGAGCCTAAGTCGAAACCCCGCCTAGAGAGCTTGGACGAGGTCGATCCCGAGATCTTAAGGACTTTTGAGAAGCTGGGGATCCCGCTCGATGAGCAGAAGAGGCTTACGAATGTGGCAGTCGATGTGGTCTTTGATTCAGTTTCTTTGGGGACGACATTCCATAAACAGCTGGCTGAAGCCGGGGTTGTCTTGTGCTCGATTTCCGAGGCAGTGAAAAAATATCCGGAGCTGATTGAAGAGTATTTGGGAAGCGTTGTTCCCATTGGGGACAACTTCTTTGCAGCATTGAACTCGGCTGTGTTCTCCGATGGTTCGTTTGTCTATGTGCCGAAAGGCGTTAGATGCCCGATTGAACTGTCTACTTACTTTAGGATCAATGAGAAAGAAACGGGTCAATTTGAACGGACGCTCATTATCGCTGAAGAAGGTTCATATGTGAGCTATTTGGAAGGCTGCACGGCTCCGGCTTATGATACCAATCAGTTGCATGCGGCTGTAGTCGAGCTGGTAGCGAAAGATCGGTCTGAAATCAAGTACTCGACGGTGCAAAACTGGTACGCGGGCGATCCGAAGACAGGCAAGGGCGGGATTTACAACTTTGTGACCAAGCGCGGCCTCTGTTTGGAAGAGGCGAAAATCTCTTGGACGCAGGTCGAAGTGGGCGCAGCGATCACTTGGAAATATCCGAGCTGCATTTTGAGAGGAGATCGTTCGGTTGGAGAGTTTTATTCTGTGGCTCTTACAAACGGAAAGATGCAAGCCGATACGGGAACGAAAATGATCCACATCGGCAAAAATACAAAGTCGACGATTATCTCGAAGGGAATTTCAGCCGATGAATCGCACAACAGCTACCGGGGCCTTGTCAAAATGATCCCGAAAGCCAAGGGCGCAAGAAATTACACGCAGTGCGACTCGATGCTCGTTGGGAACCGATGCTCAGCAAATACATTCCCGTATATCGAAACAGCGGGAAGCGGCGCGCATGTCGAGCATGAGGCGTCTACTTCCAAAATGAACGAAGAACAAATTTTTTATCTGCAAAGCCGCGGGATCTCGAGGGAAGATGCGATCAACTTGATCGTCAACGGGTTTTGCAAAGATGTGATCAAAGAACTGCCCCTCGAATTTGCTCAAGAAGCGCAAAAATTATTGGCTTTAAAATTAGAAAATTCTGTGGGGTGAAATGTTAGAAATCAAAGATCTTTGTGCCGAAATCGACGGAAAACCAATCTTGAAGGGACTGAATTTGTCCATCGGGAAAGGAGAGGTCCATGCAATCATGGGGCCCAATGGCGCAGGGAAATCGACGCTGGCTAAAATTTTGGCCGGCCACCCCGCCTATGAAGTGACCAGCGGCGAAGTTTGGTTCAAAGGACAAGACTTGCTCGACATGGACCCGGAAGAAAGAGCCCGTTTAGGCCTTTTCTTGAGTTTCCAATATCCGCTCGAAATCGCAGGCGTTACCAATCGGCAGTTTTTCGAAGCCGCTTTGAAAGCAATCGGCAAAGAGGCCGATATCGAGGGGAGTGCCAAAACGCTCGAAATCTCAAGCGAGTTCCTCGACCGCAATTTGAACGAAGGATTTTCCGGCGGCGAAAAGAAGAAGAATGAAATTTTGCAGATGGCTCTTTTCAGGCCCGATCTTGCGATTTTAGATGAGACCGATTCGGGACTCGATATTGACGCAATGCGGATCGTGGCAAAAGGGGTGAATGCCCTTAAGAACAGCGAAAACGCTCTTCTTATCATCACTCACTATCAACGGCTTCTCGATTATATTAAGCCAGATTTCGTCCATGTCCTTGCCGGCGGAAAAATAGAGCGGACAGGCGGGCCGGAATTGGCGCTGCAGCTAGAAGAGAAGGGCTATGCTTGAAGAAATTTGGGGCTCTTTGCTCGATCCGAAAGATCCTCTCATCAATTATCGGAAAAAAGGGTGGAGCCAATTTGAGAGCATCGGACTGCCAAAGCCGAAACAAGAGGCTTTTCAATATTTGACCCGAAAGTGGGCATTCCCAAAGCTTGCAATACGCAAAACTTTAGCAAGAGAGCCGAATGGAATCGTTTTCGTCGATGGTTTTTTTGATGAGACATTATCTCTCGTTCCAGCTCCGATTGTCTGCATGGGGCTCGACCAGGCGATGCGCCCATACGGTCTTTTCCTGCAAAACCGTTTTGCAACGACTCTAGGTAAAGAAAAAGATCCGTTCGCGGCCCTCAATGGCGCGTTTTTCGGCAACGGCGCATTTATCTACGTACCGCCCAAATGCGAAGCTGTTTTGCATCTGAAGCACATTTATTCAGGGGATGAGATGGCATCTCCAAGGATCCACATCTATTTAGGAAGAGAATCGAAACTCAAATTGACTCAAGAAACTGAAGGAAAGAGTGGATTTTCCAATACGGTAATCGATTGGGTTCTCGACAGCGGATCGAATGCAGTTTTCATTGACCGTGCAAATGGCGACATGCAGGCTCTGAGAGCCAATTTAAAACGGGACAGCCGGTTGAAAATGGTGTTGCTTGGCAATACGCTGAGAACATCGGTTCGAGTAGAACTCATGGAAGAAAACAGCGAAGCGCTGCTTTTAGGACTTGCAACACTAGAAGATCAAGAGGCGCATATCCACGCCCATGTAGAGCACATCGCGCCGAATGCGAGATCGAGACAGCATTTCAAAAGCGTTTTGAAAGGCAAAAGCCGTTTTTCTTTTGAAGGGAAAATCTATGTGCATGCCGAGGCTCAAAAAACGGAGAGCTATCAGCTCAACAACAACTTGATTTTGAGCGAAGATTCTGTTGCATATGCAAAACCCAATTTAGAAATTTTCGCTGACGATGTAAAAGCCTCTCACGGCTCTACTACCGGCCAGCTCGACGAGGAAGAATTATTCTATCTCCGTTCCCGCGGTTTAAGTTTAGAGGCCGCAAGAGAATGGTTGATTGCTGGATTTTGCAAGGAGATCGCCGATCATGCGCAATGAGTTCCCCATTTTTGAAAAACATCCAGACTGGGTTTATCTCGATACAGCGGCAACGGCTCAAAAACCCAAATGCGTGATCGATGCTTTGGCCTCTTTTTATTCCGAAGACTATGCGACTGTGCACCGGGCTATTTATAGACAATCGATCCACGCCAGTGAACTCTATCACCAGACCCGAATGACAGCCGCTCAATTCCTCAATGCCGATCCTGATGAAATTGTCTTTACCCGCGGCACGACCGATGCGATCAATTTAGTAGCGCAAAGTTTTGGCAGAACATTTATCAGTCGAGGAGACGAGATCGTCATTTCCGAAATGGAACACCATTCGAATTTGGTGCCTTGGCAAATGCTGGCCAAAGAAAAGGGAGCGGTTTTGCGATTCATTCCAGTGAACGACCGGGGAGAGTTGGAGTGGGAAGGGATGATCACTCCCAAGACAAAAATCGTAGCCCTTGCCCATATTTCAAATGTTACGGGAACGATCAATCCAATTGCTGAAATCGGCAAAGCGGCTCATGCTGTGGGAGCAAAACTCTTGGTCGATGGAGCTCAAGCAGCTCCCCATCTAAAAATCGATGTGCAGGCCTTAAATTGCGATTTTTACGCTTTCTCAGGCCACAAATGTTATGGCCCGACGGGAGTTGGGGTATTGTTTGGGAAAAAAGAGCTGCTCGACCGGATGCCGCCCGTTCAAGGCGGGGGCGATATGATCGCTTGGGTTGAAAAAGAGGAGGCGACTTATCAATCAGCACCGCTCCGATTTGAAGCTGGAACTCCCATCATTGGATCAGTCATAGCCTTGAAGCCAGCTCTCGAATTTGTGCAGCGCCATCTGGGACACGCTTTCCCTCTCAAATACGCGACAAAGAAGCTGCAGGCGATTCCCAACCTAAAAATCATTGGAACGGCGCCTGAAAAAGGACCGATCATCACGTTCCACATCGACGGGGTCCATCCGCTCGATTTGGCAACATTTCTCGATATCAAAAACATCTCGATCCGTTCAGGGCATCTTTGCGCTCAGCCGCTATTGAAGCGATTTGGGCTTGAAGCGGCAGCCAGAATCTCTTTCGGAATTTATAGCACCACAAAAGAAGTGGACCGTTTCGCAGAAGCTCTCGAAGAGATGCTTGTTGCTTTCTAGTGATGCCGATATTGATCTAAAAATTCATTGACCCTTGCGCAAAGGGCCGTTAATTGAGGAATTTCTTCGGGTCTTTGAATCCGTTTTTTCCTAAAACTTTTGAGACTCTCTTGGATCAATAAATCCATGGAACCGTTTTTTTCGTGGAAGGCTTTGGAAATGCGATCAGCCCAAGAGAGGAATTTTTCCATTTTAAACCCTCTTAAGCGCGCGCAATCTGCCGCATAAGGATGGTGGGCGCCATCCTGGCTGTCTGCAATAAGCAACGCAGCTCCCATGGAGACTTTAGCAAAATCAATACAAATGTCCCGGCTCATGCATAAAAATTATGCATGAAACCCAGGACGAATGTCTATAAAATCGCGCAGCTATCAAGCACTTTTTGAGCGCACCTTTTTGGCTCTCTAGGCGCTTCGTCGTACACAGGCGGTAGATCTAAAAATGCAGGAGGAGCTTCACATCTAAATCCTCTAAAGCTTCTTTCGAAGGTTTCGAGGTTATGAGTTCCGCCTATATCGATAATTCCGAAGGCCACTCTTTTAAAGAGGCCCGCGAATTCGGTTTCTGATAGAACTTCTTTATAAAGCTGAGCAACGAGTTCCGGATCGTTCTCAAAGGCTCCGCAGCCAAAGGCGCCAAGAAGTACAGAATCGTGCCCTTCTCGATAAGCTGTTCGGAACATATCTCTCATCTTTTGTTTCATCCCTTCTCGATATTCTCTCTCATCTGCAGGTCTATCGTAGCCGCCGCCATGTCTTCGATTGCAATTGTAAGCAGCCGATGCGTAGACGCAGCAGGTAAAAGGTTCATGGAATGCATAGCCTTTTTCAGGACCGTGACGGAAAACTTGAACATGAGGAACATAAACCCCTCCAGGAGAGATGTGCCGCCGATATTCTCTTTCGCCACGAGAAATTTTCAAAAGACCAAAGTAAAGGTCGGAACGCCTGCAGCAGTTTTCTTCTTGCGCATTGGCTCTATGCGGAGCTCCGCCGACATCTTTTTTATTCGCCATGTCGAGCACGAGAGGATTGCATCCCTCTCCGATCATCCTGTAAGCCGCATCGAAAGTAGAAAGATTTAGGAATTCGATTTCAGTTGTGCCGCGCCGTGCATCGCCAACAGGAGGAGGATTGCTTTCATAATACGTTCTGTCTAGCATTCGTTGGTGAGTTCGGCGATCAATTTTACGTCCCTCTCTTACCGCGTCGTAGGTCGATCTAAAAATCTCTCCATTGAGCTCTTGGCTCCGAGCTCTATCGGCTAACTCATATTCTCTCTTATAAAAGTCAGCATCAAAAGCCTCGTGTGGATTTTCAGAATATTTTCTTTGCATCTCAGAGATCGCTGAAAAAGCAGCTCTTTTGGCCTCTTGCTTTAAAAATACGGGTGCAGCGCTCGATGTTGGCAGACTTGAAATTCGATCTTTCAAATCCTGAAGAATTTGGTCGGTTTGTCTCAAACTGAGGTGATTTGAGCCTGAGGGGTATTGTTCCATGATTTCTGAGGCGATTCTTCTCACGCATTTGCAAGAATTAGAGTTTTCATATTCGCCAAAATGCTTTCTAATTTCGTGTTCTAATGCCGATTTAAATGTATCTAGTCTAACTAGATTTGTTGCAGAAGCCATTTTTTTTGTCCTTTTGTTATAAATCGCATCAATTATAAAATAAAATATTTTACATCTGATTAAGATTGGATTAATTGCTTTTAATTAGATAGGCTGGTTAAAAAAATTATTGTCGATTTACGGGTAGATTCCTATACTCCGGATTGAATGAGCCTGTTTGAATCGCCCTCCTGGATCTTCTCCGCTTTGCTGGTTGTAGTCCCAACCATTTTGATCTGTAGCGAAATACTGATTTTGGTGAGGAAATGGATCCCGGTCCAGGATCTGAAAGCCAATCACGATGTTGCGGGGTTTACGCTTGGTATTGTTGGTGTTCTATATAGCGTGATCTTAGGGTTTACTGTAGTCAACGTGCAAAGTCGTTCAAATGACGTGGCGCAGACCATTCATACTGAGGCGATTTGCATAGCCGATTTATATCGGGAGGCGGCCTTTTTCAATCCTGAAGGGCGCGATGCCGTTCGCAAATCCTTAAGAGATTATGTCCAATACGTGATTCAAAAAGAGTGGGGGCACCCGAAATCCAAAAAAATTGATTTGGATGTTCAAAAGATCATGGAAAAAATCTGGAATAGCTATTACCAAGTCAGTCTTTCTGATGAGAAAATGAAGATTTGGTATCAGGAATCGATCGGCAAATTGGATTCATTTTTAAATGCCCGTTTAGCTAGGCAATTCAGTTCTTGGGAAAGGCTTGGCGGGATGATGTGGACGATCCTCATTTCGGGAGCGCTTATTACCATCTGCTTCATGTATTTCTTTGGTTTGGAGCGTCTACGAGCCCACATCATCATGACTGCTCTCGTCGCAGGTTATATCTCGTTCATGCTTTTTCTAGTTTTCTCGCTGGACAACGTTTTTCACGGCCCTCAAGGCATCCAGCCGGTTGCCTACAATGAGATCATCGAACTTTTCAACGAATGGGACAACGAGTAAACGCAAAACGCAGAATGCAAAATGCAAAAGTGGAGGTGGGGGCTTTACCTCTGGCGATAGCCAAAAGTTTTGCGTTTTGCATTTTGCGTTCTGCGTTTGTCAGATGTGTATAGCAAAAAAGAAATCCCTAAGGGGGTTTTGACCTTCAAATCGGTGCGACATATTCGCATTGACTGTCCACAATTTTTCCTTCGGCTTCGTTTTGTCGGGGAATTTCATCTCTTGTTCCATCACCTGTACCCAGTTGGGCCGCGCTCTAGGATCGTCCTGAACGACTACATATTCCGTCCGGTTAGCCCTTGAAAAAGCGTATTCAATGTTCCGGCGGATCGAAAAGAACACTTGCGTTGCAAAAAGGGTAATCCGTCCGTTGTTTTGAGTCCCTGTAATGTTTGCAATTCCGTTTTTCGTGCAGTCAAACATAGGAGTTCCGTCGCGAAAAGTGTGAACGCGGGTCAATTTAGCCAAATAGAGAAAACTGTAGGGACAATAGATCCACGAGAAAATCACATCGATGATGTTCTCAATAATCGAAAGCGCCATTTTAGCCACTTTCTTATTGATGATATATTCCAAACAGCTTGGAACAAGGATCGATGTCACAGGGATTTGAGCAACAACTTCAACTGCCATGAATTTCAGGGAAAAATTTTAAAAAAAATTTTATACACCTGAAAGAAAAGGATCAACCCAATTTTGCTGAACGGTTAAAAAGAAGCGCATCGGCAAGCACAAGAGCGGTCATTGCCTCTAGGATGGGAACAGCTCGGATAGCAACGCAAGGATCATGCCGGGAGCCTTCTGGCAATTTAAATGGTTTTTTCGACCCTTTTAGATCGACAGTGTCTTGCTGTTTTTTGATACTGGAGGTCGGTTTGAATGCAACCCGGAAAGTGAGAGGCAGTCCGGTAGAAATGCCGCCGAGCGTTCCTCCAGCATAATTGGTCACAGTTGTGATCTGCCCATTTTCATCGACATCGAAAGCGTCGTTATGCTCGGAGCCTTTCATGCGGGCTGCTGCAAAGCCCGACCCGATTTCAAAGCCTTTTGTAGCAGGAAGAGAGAGCATTGCCGAGGCCAGTTTCGCTTCTAGTTTTCCATAGACCGGATCTCCGAGACCGACAGGCAATTTGGCGATGCACTGCAAAATGCCGCCCAGCGAATCGCCTTCGTCCTTAGCCTTTTCAATCGCCTTCATCATTTTTTCGGTTGCTTTTGCGTCGGGACAAAAGAGAGGGTTTGCCAGTATTTTTTTGCGCAGTTTGTGAGGTGCTTCAATGTTGGGTTCATTAATCGCTATACCGCCGATCTCTGCAACAAATGCGCAAATCTCAATGTCATAGTGGGCGAGCAGCTTTTTGGCGACAGCGCCTGCTGCCACGCGCGCGGCTGTTTCTCTAGCTGATGATCTGCCGCCGCCTCTGTAATCGAAAATGCCGTATTTTTGCAAATAGGTGAAGTTGGCGTGGCCAGGTCTTAAAAGGTTTTTGATCGGTTCGTATTTGCTCGAATCGGCATCTTTATTCCAGATGACGATGGCAATCGGAGCGCCCGTTGTTTTCCCATCGAAGACCCCAGAAAGGATCTCTGCTTCATCTTTTTCGGTGCGGGGAGAGGTATAAGGGCTTTTGCCAGGCTGGCGCACTTTGAGTTCTGCATCGATCTCTTCTTTGGAAATGGAAAGGCCGGCAGGGCAGCCATCAATCACGACGCCGATTGCAGCGCCATGCGATTCGCCAAAAGTGGTGATTCGAAAGAGTTCGCCAAAAAAGTTAGAAGCCATTGGGGGGTTCCTCTAAAAATAGTATAGAACTAAGGGCGGCTAATACTCCAGCCTCATCTAATGCATCGGTATCAATCACCCGGGCGCGTATCGCCCGATAGATCGGCTCGCGCTCCTGAATCATCCGGTAGAATGACCCTTCAGGGTCTTTGGGATCGAGAAAGGAGGGAATTTCATCTTTAAGAACACGGGCTTTCAATTTCTCCGGAGACGCCTTTAAGAAGACAAGCGCGCCGATGGTTTGTAAAAATTCGACGTTTTTCGGATCTAAGATGGCGCCCCCGCCGAGAGCAATGATTGAATTCTGCACGTTTTTTAAAAGATGAAGAGCCCGCTTTTCCAGTTGTCGAAAGGCATCTTCTCCAAGTTCTTTATGAATTTGGCGGCAGCTCCGTTGTTTGTCTGTCTCTTTCTTGTAGAGCTCGATGATGAGATCGTCTGTATCGATGAAAGGGCGGTGCATTTGGTGAGAGAGGAGTTTTCCAAAATGGGTTTTTCCGGAAGCTTTAAATCCGAATAGGAGAAGGTTCATTCCATTTCCACTTTGACTCCGAGGCGGACCAAATGGTCAAAAAAGCTCGGATAGCTTTTGCCTACGCATTCCACGCCGTGGATGTGGCTCTCTCCCTTCGCTCTCAATCCAGCAACAGATAGAGCCATCGCAAGGCGATGATCGTGATGCGATTGAAGATCTTTCGAGCCGTGCAGATTGGATGGGCGGATGATGAGGCCGTCAGGTCTTTCTTCGATGTCCGCTCCCATTTTTTTCAGCTCGCTCGCGATACAATGGATCCGGTCCGACTCTTTTCTGCGGGCAATAGCTGCGTTGACGATTTCGGTCTCGCCGCTCGCAAAACATGCTACGACTGCTAGAATCGGAAGCGCATCGATGAAATCGTTGATGTCGAGGCGGGCGCCCTTCAATGTGGAACCCCGCTTAACTGTGAGAGATTGGCCGTCCCATTCAAAGCGGGCGCCCATCGACTCAAGAGCGGGAATGATCGCTTTATCGCCTTGAATATCGTTCATATCGATATTGTCGATGGTGATTTCTGATTCAGTAATCAGGGCTGCTGCGATCGGAAAGGCTGCTGAGCTGAAATCGCCTGGCACCGTATACTCAAAAGCTTTGAGCTGCGTATGGCCTTTCATTTTGTAATGTTCGAAATTTTTGTTCTCATAAGGGATTCCTAGGCGGTCAAACCAGTTCAAAGTCAAAGCGACCCACGGTTTTTCGCCAGGATTCGTCACATGAAGTTCGAGCGGGGTGAATGCGCCGAGAATGAGCAGTCCCGAAACAGGTTGCGAATCTCTTCCATCGAGAGTGGCCTTTCCCCCTTTGAGAGGACCTTTCACAATGATCGGAGCATAGCCATCAAGCCGCGTTGAGACAGCCAAAACGCCAAGCTGTGTGAGCGCGCTAAGGAGCGGCGCGACAGGGCGGTTGTGGCGGATAGAAAGATCGCCAGTTAGGACTGTGTAGCTTTCGCTCAAAGCTGCAAGCGCGCCAATGAAGCGGAGCACCTGGCCCGAATTACCGCACTGGATCACATCTTCGGACGGCTGCAAATTCCCTGCGAGCCCATCGATGATCAATGTATCTTGTTCCATATCGATCACAGTTCCAAGACTGCGGATCGCGTTGATCATGGCAACTGTGTCAGGGGAGGGAAGCGGATGTCGGATCAGACTTTTTCCTTTGGCCATCATGGCAAAAAGCAAAGATCGAATGGTGTGAGACTTCGAGGTGGGAACGGCGATTTTTCCAGCGAGCTTGCCTGGATGAATTTTTACTTTAACCATGATGCATCCATTCTATCATTCGATCGATTTCTTTGCGCTCAACTGCTTTGCAATATTCGCCGTCGAATGGGAGAGCGCGACCAATTTGATCGATGAGGACAAAGCGCGCGGCTCCTTTTTTATCCATCGAGATCGCATGCCAAAAACGTTCGGGATCGAATTCGCTGAAGGCATATCCTAACTTTCGATATTGGGCTAAAATGGTTTCCAAATCGGCTTTGGAAAGATAGCCTAAAATATGGCTTAGATAACTTTCTGCCATGCAGCCTAGAGCAACCGCTTGGCCATGCGGTATTTGATATTCGGAGAGCAGCTCAAGAGCGTGGCCTGCGGTGTGGCCGAAATTGAGAATGCGCCTGACTCCTGTTTTTTCTTCGAAATCGGCCTCAACGACCTTGCACTTGCATTCTATTGAGGAGCGGATAAGGTTTGGAAGTTCTTCTTTCCAATGTTTTGCTTTTTCCCAGATTTTTCGATCGCCAATCAGTCCGTATTTGAGAATTTCGCTAAGGCCATTTTTCATTTCCATTTCGGGCAGCGTTTTGAGGAATTTTGGTTCGATGAAGATGGCTTTTGGCAAATAGAACGTTCCAATGAGATTTTTTCCGAATGGAGTGTCGATTCCTGTTTTGCCACCGATAGCTGCATCGACCATGCCTAGCAAAGTGGTTGGAATCAGAACGAGAGGCACGCCCCGCATGTAGGTGGATGCTGTGAAGGCGACAAGATCGGTCAGTACGCCTCCTCCCATGCCGATGATAGTGGTATCTCTTCCCGCTTTTCTCTTGAAAAGCTCATCTTCTAAAGCTGCCTTGGCCTCTCTCGTTTTTTTGGCAGGGATAGAGATCCGTTCGAATGGCAGAGAGGAATCTGCAACATTTTCATCAGCGACAACGATCGTATTTTTTCCGCATATGGCAGATAAGTGATCAAGCCCGAAATAGATTTCGGTTTTGGGGGGGGCGATGCGTGTCTGAAGAAGGATCTTTTCCATGAATTGACTATAACATGGAATTCAATTATCTACGAATTATGACCCGTGTAATGACTATTGAAGATATTCATCAGCTCATCAAAAAAGTGACGCTTGGGCAGTTTTTTCTGAAATTGATCGATCAATTGAAAAGCGACTATGCCCGATGGAAAGAGTTTCATAAAAGCCCTCGCCATGCCATCCAGGTGCCGGATGGGATCATTGAATTGATGCCGATCGCAGATAGCGAATACTACTCTTTTAAATATGTAAATGGACATCCCAACAATCCCAAACACAATAAATTGACCGTGATTGCAACGGGGCAGTTATCGCAAGTCAAGACGGGATATCCTCTCCTCATTACAGAAATGACTCTTTTGACTGCTCTGCGGACGGCCGCAACCTCCGCCATGGCCTCGCAATTTTTAGCGAGAAAAGATGCGAAAACTTTTGGAATCATTGGCACTGGAGCGCAAAGCGAATTCCAAACCCTCGCCCACCATTTTGCTCTCGGGATACGCGACATCTATTACTTTGATGTGGATCATGCGGCGATGGAAAAATTCGCGAAAAACTTACAACCCTTTCGATTGAATTTGCATCCTTGCAAAGATGGCCATTCGGTGCTCAATCATAGCGATATCATCACAACGGCAACAGCGCGGCCAGGCCATCAAAAAGTGCTCGAAGCTGGTTGGGTTAAGCCGGGCGTTCACATCAATAAAATCGGGGGAGATTCACCTGGAAAAACAGAATTGGATCCCAGTTTGGTAAAAAAATGCAAAATCGTTGTGGAACTTTTGGAGCAAACTAAGCACGAAGGGGAAATCCAGCAGGTGGATGCGAAAATCTACGCGGAACTTTGGGAGCTCGCTGCGGGTAAAAAAAGGGGGCGCGAATCGGCTGAAGAGATCACTCTCTTTGATTCCGTTGGGTTTGCCTTGGAAGATTACAGCATTTTGCGGCTTGTGCACGAACTTGCAGAGGATTATCACGCAGGCCATAAGTTGGACATGATCCCTGAAATTTCTGATCCTAAAAACTTATTTGGAGTCATTGCATGAACATTTCAAGCCGAGGGAAGATCTCTTTTTTAGCGCTCGTCCTTCTCATCATTTCTGCAGTGGATAGCAATAGAGGACTTCCATCGACCGCGATTTTTGGAGCTCCGCTGATTTTCTTCTTCATCTTTTCGGCCGTATTTTTTCTTTTCCCAAGTTCACTTGTTGCTGCAGAACTCTCTGCAGCATTCCCCGAAGAGGGAGGCATTTATCATTGGGTTCGATCAGCTTACGGCGAAAACATGGGGATGTTTGCGGTTTGGCTTCAGTGGGTCAATACAGTTGTCTGGTATCCAACCATTCTCTCCTTCATCGCCGGCACTTTAACCTATCTCTTCGACCCATCTCTCATGGACAATAAGGCCTATATGATCTGCGTAATTGCCGGCATTTTTTGGGTTCTTACGATCATGAACCTGTTTGGACTGAAAGTGTCAGCCCATCTCAATACGATCTTTGCTGGGATTGGAACAGTCTTTCCGATGCTTTTCTTGATCTTTCTTGGATTTCTCTGGGTGGTTTTTGGAAAACCGATCCAAATTCCCATCACAGCCGATTCCATTTTCCCATCTCTTGCAAAATTCGATACTTGGACAGCGCTTGAGGCAGTGATGGCAGCTTTTGTCGGTATGGAGCTCTCCGGCGTGCATGTGAACAATGTTCCCCACCCGCAAAAGACCTTCCCAAGAGCCCTTCTCATTTCCTCGATCTATATTTTGGCGACCATGCTCCTCGGCTCTCTTACCATTGCTGTCGTTTTGCCTGTTTCCCAGATCAATCTTGCGGGCGGCCTCATGCAGGTGTTCGATAATTTCTTCCAAGTATTTCACTTAGGAGCTCTGGTTCCGCTTATGAGTTTTCTGATTGTTGTCGGCAGCGTCGGAGGGATGATCAACTGGCTCATTTCGCCAGCAAAAGGCCTTCTTCATGCATCCCACTATGGATTCTTGCCTCCTTTTTTCACGAAGGCGAATCGACATGGCGTTGCGGGCCGCATTCTCATCGCGCAAGCGATTTTAGTGACGATCTTTTGCGCCGTATTGCTCCTTCTCCCTTCGGTCAATGCTTTCTATTGGTTCCTTACAGCGCTCAGCAATTGCCTTTACATGGCCATGTATGTGCTGATGTTCCTCGCTGTCTATAGGCTCCGGTCGAAAAAACTCGAAAGCGCTTTCAAAATTCCTGGGGGCAAATTAGGGCTCGGAATAATCAGCGCTCTAGGACTGATTGGAGCTGGATTGACTATTATTTTTGGGTTCGTCCCACCGGACAATGTGAATATTGGATCAGGCCTTCGCTATACCATGATGATTGCGATCGGCAATTTTCTCCTGATATTGCCTGTCTTCTTCCTGATCGCGTATAAAAAACGGCGGACTTAAGCTAGTAAAATATCCCGAAAGACGGGAGCATTTGGATGCTCTGCTCCAGGCGGGTCGTATATGCCGAAAACAACCTTTCTGAATGCGCGCGCGAACTCAGGCTCCTGCAGCACTTCTCGATACAACCCAGCGACAACGTTTGGCTGATTTCTGAACGCCCCGCATCCGAATGCGCTCAAAAGAAGCGAATCATTTCCGTTGACGACCGCCATCCGGAACATCGTACGCATTTTCTCTTTCATACTTGCTTGGTAAACTAATTCGTCAGCCGGCCTGTCAAAACCTCGTCCATGATTTCGATTGGAGTTGAAAGCTGCAGAAACAAAGACATCAGCTGTAATCGGCTCTTTAAAGCGGTAGGCCTGCTGAGGATCGTCGCGGAAAAATTGGACTCTAGGGACTAAAATCCCCCCATGCACAGGGATCGGATATCCTCCGCGTCTTTCAGCCTCTTCAAGTCCGCGATAAAGGTTAGATTGACGGCATAGAGTCTCCTCTTGCGCCAAAGCTCCGTTTAAGACACCGCCTCCTTTTACATAGGCATTTGCCATGTCCAATACCAGCGGATTGTACCCTTGCCGGACCATTCTGCATAAAGTGCTGTAAGTGGAGGCGTTGTGGACTTCGAGCCAATCAGCGAGCGGCGCCTGAGGCCTAAGCTCGCGAGCAAGTCCCACTGGCATCCCGGCGACAGGACGAACCCCCGCGATCATCGCAGCATGCACGTCACGGTCAATCTGAATCCGTTCTCCAAACCGGTTCACAGCGCCTCTTTCGATGACCTGAAGAGTATTTTGGAATAGCTCCGCATTCATCTCCCGCATCCCAACATTCCCGGCATTGAAATAATCAAATTCCCATCTCTCATCGTCAAACTCAACTGGATTCGGCAATGCTTCAACGGGCGTTTGCCTAACTGTCTGAATAGCAAAAGCCGCGAGCGATAAGATAGTTCCTGTAAATAGAGCGCCCTTCAGCCCAAAAATCATCGCGGCGATGCCGGTTAAAAGAAAAACTCCGCCCCAGATCGAGCAGATGAAGGCTTTCACTTTGTTTGCGATTTCTAAGAGTCTGTCTTGGCAAGTGAGTGCGCCCGGAGGCTGCTGGAATGCTATAGGTTCAATGCCGATCATAAACCCCCCCACTATTTTGAAGGTGTAGAGTTTATCTTTTCTCTATTTTTCTAATCAAGCCGCATCGTCAGGCATTTGCAGGCGCCGCCAGCTTTGATGTATTCATCTACTTCGCAAGGATGTACTGTCATTCCGATTTTTTTCAGTTTTTCGTAAAGTTTGGGACACCCGCTCGGAATAATGATGTTTTTGTGAATAACGACCGAATTGCAGGCAAACCGCTTTGCCTCTTCTGCATCAACATCGAACAGTTCGATCGATTTAGACATGATTTCTCTCGATTTTTCTGAAAAAGCATGGGGAAACCAAATAGCCTGTTTCTCGTTGAGGGGACAAAAACAGGTGTCGATATGGTAATAATAGGGGTCCGCAAGCTCGCAGATGATCGTATGCTTCGGATCGATCCAATGAGAGGTTTTATAGAATTCAATTTCTGTTCTAAAGCCATAACCGACAAAGATTTTTCCATTCGCGACGAGCGCGTCGCCGGCCCCTTCGAAATAGTAGTGGTTCTGATCCACTCCCGGCTTATTCACAACATCGAAGCCGTTTTTCTCAAACCAGGTTTGGAAGTAAGCCACTTCTCCTTTACGCTCAACCATTCTGAAATTGGCCAGGATTACTTTTCCCTTGTAAAAGAGTCCGGCATTGGCTGCGAAAGTCATGTCTGGCAGCCCTCGGCCCGGAGGCACGAGTTCGACTTGCGCCCCGCATTGGAGAATGGTTTTATGAAGACCTTCCCATTGTTTCAGAGCCTTTTTATGATCGGCCTGCCTCTCTTTTTTCATCCACGGATTGATCTCATACTCAATTGCATAATAATCAGGCCGGCACATCAATATACGCATAATTAGACTCCTTCTTAGAGTCTCTCTATCACAACAAGGGGGAGTTGGCAACAGCTTCTAAGCTTTCGACATATAGTAGTGGCCGATTTGCTGGATGAGCGTATTGATCGATTTGATCCAGGCGATCGCTTCCTGCCCCATCACCCTGACAATGAGGGTCCAAGCGGCTGTGAGAAGGGCGATGCCGACCCAAGATTTGAGAGAGATGCCTAAGAATACGATCTGCACTTGCGGCGCAAGGCGGTTGGCAATGCCGAGGAACATATCTGTGAGAAGAATCCCGATCAATGCAGGCGCCGAAAGCTGGATTGTCAAGTTCATCACGGTGGAAAAGAGGCTCACGATCGTTTTTGCGAGAGGATTGCTCCATGTGAAGAGAGTGGGGCTGAAGACTCCGTCTACTGGGATGAGTTGATAGGAGGTGGCTACGCCTTCGAGAAAAATAAAGGGGCCGCCTAAGGAGAAAAAAAGGGCGATGAGGACAAAATTGTAAAGCTGGCCGATGGGTCCTGTTTGGGTTTGCGTCGTAGGGTCGGTCACTTGGAGGGCCGCAGATCCGCGCTGGTGGTCGATCAATCCCCCCGCCATTTGCGCAATGTAGAAGGGGACGGCGGCAAATAACCCGATTACAGCTCCGACGATAAGCTCTTTAATGAGCAGGAAAATGAAAGTGACATTGAAGGGGAGCTCTCCTTTGGCTGCAAAAAGATTTTGCGGGAGAAAGAGCGCGACGAGAGAAATCCCGAACATCATCCGGATCGCCATCGGAATGTTTTTGGATCCTAGAAAAGGGGCGAGCGCAATGATGGGCAAAACGCGTCCAAGCGTGAGAAAAAAGAGGGAAAGAACTGTTGCAGGCTGAAGATTGGGAAGAGCTAAGAGAATCGAGAGATAATTATCGGTGGCTGATAGGGAGTTCATCAGCCCGCACCTGCTTTTGCGATCGCAGTGAAAATGGTGTTTGCGTACTGGAATACTGTAGATCCCAGCCAGCCGCCGAGGAAGATGATCGTAAATACGACGGCAAAGAGTTTCACTGTGAAGGAAAGAGTCTGCTCTTGGATTTGGGTTGCAGCTTGGAAAATGGCCACGATGAGTCCGAGCACGGTGCTGATGATGATCGGCGGGCCAGAGAGAATCAAGATCAGGATGAGCGCCTGGTAGCTGAGAGTGTAAATTTCATTTGCAAACATCTTTTACCTAAATGATAGCGCAAGTCCTTGCACAAGCACTGTCCATCCATCGATCATCACGAGGAGAAGGAGCTTGATCGGCAAAGCAATCGTCAATGGCGAAAGCATCATCATACCCATCGCAAGCAAAATATTTGAGACAACCAGGTCGATCACAAAGAATGGAAGATAGATCAATACTCCGATCTCAAAAGCGGTTTTCAGCTGGCTTGTGATGAAAGAGGGGATTAAAATAATGAAATCGGTCGCCTTTAGCTGCGCTTTGAAAGGATCGGGGAAAATGCGGTAGGCGAGATTGTAGAAACTTGCTGTGTGCTTAGGCGAAACGTTGCGTTGTAAAAAATCTCGAAGCGGCTCTTTGGCCTTATCGATCACATTCACGATAAAAACGGCAGATTCATTCGAAAGAACATCTCTCGGAGGGTTGGTGCTGATCACTTTCTCAGCCGCATTGTACATGAGCAGGCCCGTCGGGAACATCACGTAGATCGTGATGAGAAGGGCTATTCCGTTTAAGACCTGGTTCGGCGGCGTCTGTTGTACGCCAAGTGCGTTTCGAAGGAGCGAGAGAACGACGACGATTTTCATGTAAGATGTGAGGAGCATGATCGCAAATGGCAAAAGGGAAAGGCCTGCCAATATGGCGAGTTTTGTGACCATAGAAGGGTTAGCATCGGCGGGCGATTCCACAGGCGCTGGAGCGGCTGGTGCAGTTTGCGCCATCAGCGGGGCGGTGAGAAGAAAGAGAGAGATGAGGAATTTCCACATATTATTTATTCATGAAGGATTGGAAAGCGGCCTCCAAGGCGCGCCACTGATTTTCTAGCTGTGCATTGATAATACCTGCTTCGGTTTCTATCATGCAACCCCCGGGTTCAATATCGCCCCGTTCTTGGATCGAAAGGTTTTCCAAGTGTTCAAAAATGCTCTTGATTTTGCTTTTGGCCGATTCCAGTATATCGAGATCGGCTTTATTGACGTAGATCACAATTTTTCGGTGCTGTGTCACAGGTTTTAGCGAAGTGAGAACGATATCGACAATCCGGTCTGGATGCAGCCTGAGTTCTTCACCAATGATCTTTTTTGCCGCTTTGAGTGCAAGCGGGAGAATTTTTTTCTGAATGTCTTCGCGCAAGTGCTTCAATTCTTCATCGAGTGCAAAAAGATGCTTGTTCAATGAGATCAGCCCTTCTTGAAAGCCTTCTTGGAATGCCTGTTCTTTGATTGTTTCCGATTCTTTTGCCACTTCTTGGCGATAGGCAAAGCTTTCGGCTTTGACTGTTTTTAAGATCTCGTTGGCATCTTCCAAAGTGTCGAATTCTTTGGCTGGCACGATTTTTTCGCCGGGTGCGAGCCGCACTTCGCGTCCGGAAATGAGTGAAAAGAATTTTCTCATAAGTTTTCTTCTATCTGGGCAATGATCACGTCGGTCACTCCGTGAATCGGTTCATTCATACATAGTTTATGGAGCGCGCTGCCTCTGCCAATGTCGAGCTGATGGCAGATGATCCAAATAAAATCGGGGTCTTGGCCCGATAATCCAGCCCCAAAACGGACAAGTCCGCGCTTATGCATCAGAGTTCTGAGCGATTCTTCAGATCCATCCCACTTTTCGATTCCCAATCTTCCTAGAACAAAGGGATCTTTATGCGAGCCGATGGTTTTCAAAGCCGTCTTCTCCTCTTCTGATAAGAGACTGTAGATTTTTTTCAGTATTTTTGTCTCTACAATTTGCCTAAGCTCCATCGCGAGATCATAGAGAGAAAGACGATCAATTAAGAGGGTCAATTCTTTCTTTGTCAGATTCAGGAGACGGCTTAATTTGGAATGAGGCAAATAGGGAATCGGCAGCATTTGATCTTTGGGCCCCATCAAACTATCGAGAAGGATTTTTCTTAAAAATGCCCTTCCAACCTCGCTGACGCCTTCTCCGCCAACCGATAAGGTGAGGGCTTTGGCTAAATTCTTTTCAGCGTGCGGATTGAGAGCAGAAAGAAACAATTTTTGCTCCGCTTCGGAATAAAGTCTTAAGGTAGGCAATAACCAAGACCAATGGACTTTTTCCAAAATGTGTCCATTATAAAACTTTTCAAGGGAGATTTCTTGTTCGATCAGGGGGAGTTTATCGAGCTCATGCCTCTCTTTTTCCGGTAAGAACCGTTCGAGAGATTGCTGCATTTCAGGCGGCAGTCTGCTTAAAAAAGCTTTTAAAACCAATCCTGATCTTGATTGCATCTACTGTCCTGGTGGCGGTATTTCTGTAGGCGGAATCAATTCCTCTTTTTTGCGCATGAGCGGATAGAATTTGTAAAGGAGCCAGCCCACTGCTGCCGCAAGAATCAGGATCACGAAAATCATCAAAAAGAAAACAACGCGGAAACGCATGAGAGAGCCTTTGCTCAGCACCATGCCCCAAATTTGAGCGTAAGTTTGCCCCATCATTTTGGAGCCGATCATTTCGCCGTCTGGCTGGAGGGTGATATCGGCGATCCTAGCTCTGTCGGAGATGACTGATACGTCTTCAAAACTGAGCCCATTGACGCTGCCGGCCATGAGTCTTTTGATCTTCACTTCCATGTGGCTGTTCGGATCTTCCATGATGCCTTGGTGTTTCACATAGACAGCCGCGGTGATTTTTGGAGGGGTTGCGCCTGGAGTCGGAGTCGTCTCTGCGGGCGGGAATGAAATTTGTACGTTGGCATCGAGCACGCCGTCCATTTTTCGAATGGTGTTGCTCAGCTCTTCAGCCAAACCTGCTTGATAGCGGATCGTCTCTTCGCGGTCCGAGGAAACAAGTCCTCCGCCGGCAAATAGAGTTAAAAGATTGGTACCTTGTCTTCGGGGTAGTCCGTAACGATTTAAGAGAGCCATCGCTTGCGTTGACTGATCAGAAGAGACGGAGATATTGAACATCATCGTTGCTGCGGCAGCGCCTGCTCCAGAGGGGGGAGCTTCAATTTTCATCGCTGCGATTCCTTTTGAAGCTAAGAAGACGACGATTTCGTTCGCATCTCTTTCATCGATGTTGTTTACGATCGATTGATCGCTTGTGCAAGAGGCAAGAAATAGAACGAAGAATAAAGCAAATATGGACTTTTTCATAGTTTTGGCACCCTAAGATAGTTATACACCGAAGGGAATTGCAATTTCAACTTGTTTTAATGAGAGGTGCGTATCTAAAAGTTCGCCTTCGCAATATTTATGAAGGCTGGTGTGTTTTTTCATCAGCGCTGAGCCCGCGGGACGCGGGTGGCAGAGGCGCTGAGAACGCAGAAGAATAAATAGCGCTAAAAAGCGCAAAAGCGGGGCCTTGCCCGGAGGTGGAGAGAGAAATTGGAGGCCGCAGATAAAATTTAATCCTTTTCTTTTTTCTCTGCGTACTCTGCGTTTCTCTGCTTCACTCTGCGCTGATGAAAAAACACATATTGGTTTTATACTTTGGTGACCCATGCAGGGCAGTTGCCAAACTTGCCTCGGTAAAAATCAAGGACTCCTGCGCAACCCGCTTTCAGTCTGCGCGCTTGCTCTTTCCGTTTTGGGTTTGGAGAAAAGAAATTCAAAAATGATTTGATGAGATAGTGCCGAGTTAATTTCATCAGTTCCGGAATGATTATTTTTCGGAAAAGCGCTTTTTTTTCTTCCGGCGAACAGTTCCGTTCGATCCATAAAAGCCGGCTGCGCCACCAAAAATAGTGCATGTGCGGCTTGCCGCCGGTGAATGAGGAGGAAACTTTGTGATACACTTTGGCCTCCGGCGCCGTCCATACTTGAAGCCCTGCTTTTTTAGCTCTGTAGCAAAAGTCCGACTCTTCCCAAAAAAGGAAAAAGTTAGGCTCGAGGAGGCCAATTGTTTCGGGAACCGATCGGTGCATAAAAAGAGCGGCTCCGCAAACATAATCGGCTTCGCGCATTTGGAAATACGGATGGTCTGGCTGCCCGGCATCGGGAGAACAAAATTCTCCGAGTTCCGGACACCAAAACCCGCCTAAATGGTCGATGATTTCAGGCTTGTCATAGCGGAGGATTTTGGCCCCTAAAATTTTTGCTTGCGGCTTTTCCTTTGCAGCCTGCATGAATGCATCGAGAAAATCGGGGGCGACTACAGTATCGTTATTGAGCAGAAGGATCCATTCTGCATGGTGTCTAAGGACCCACTGAATCCCCTCATTGTTGCCGCCGGCAAAACCCAAATTCGCGCCCGTTTCGATGATTGGCATTTCTGGATAGGCCTTGCGTAAAGCGGCAACCGAGTCGTCTTTCGACCCATTGTCGACAACAATGGTTTGAAAATTCGGATAGGTTACTTTTTTAAGCGACGCAAGGCATTCCAGCGTATCTTTTTTGCCGTTCCAGTTGAGGAGAATGATGGAGATTTTAGGCAAGCGTTTGGACATAGCACTCCCAACCCCTCTTTCGATAAATGGCTGCAGCCTCAATAGGATTTTTGGCGTGAGTGATATCTCTTCCTACGATGATGATGTCGCTTTTATTTTTAATGAGGATTTCATCGACAGTTCTGTAGCGCTGGCCAAGCGCGTCTTTGCCCGGTTCCAATTTGACGCCGGGCGTCAGATGGAGCATGCCAGGGTCCTTGGTCAAAGAGTGCAGGCAGATAAATCCCATCACGGTTTCGGGATATTTTTCTGCCATGGCGACCGCTTTTTTGGTGTAGGCGCCTTTGGCAACTGTTTCATGGGAACTCATCTCGGCAAGGAGGAGAAGGCTCGATCCTTTGAGACCTTCAATGATTCCAGGCCCGGGAACAATGTGGGCATTGATGATGTGGGCCCATTCGGCAATGTGATAGATCCCCTTTGTGAATTGATACCAGACTGTTTGTCCGATATCTGCAAATTTGCGGTCTTCGAAAATGAGGAAATTGTGCTTGTCCGCCAATAATCGAAGCTTCGATCCAAAATCGGGCGTGTAATCTTCAAGAATGTCAACGTGGGTTTTCAAAATGCATAGATCAGGACCGATTGTATCTGCCATTTCGAGCAATTTTGCTTGAGAGGTGACATCGGCAGCCAAACAGAGATTGCTCTTTTTGTCTTCCATGATTTTGAACAATTTCTGAGACATTTGGTGACGGGTAAGGCTTGCTCTTTTTAGAAAAGAGATTCGTTTAGGCATAGGTTTGATGGCTTTTTATGAATTCTTTCACATCATCAGCTACTGCAGGAGTGATTTTTTTCTCTTTGACGAGTTCGGCAACAATCGAGCTGATGTTGCAGACCGCATGGACTTTAAGCCCCTTGCTCTCGAGGAATTTTTTTCCTCCCTGTTCGCGGTCGACCAGCACAACGGCATCTTCCACGATTAGCCCCTCTTCTGCAAGAGGTGCGATCGTTTCTAAAATGCTGGCCCCCGAAGTGATCACGTCTTCGACAATGAGGCATTTTTGATTCTTTTCAAAAATTCCTTCAATCAGCCGGCCCGTTCCATATTCCTTTTTTTCTTTGCGGCGCATGATCATCGGCACGGTGTGCTGGATCGACATCGCTGTGGCAAAGGGCAGGGCAGTATATGGAACGCCGCAGACCAGATCGAATTTCGACCCGCGCACTTTTTCATGCATCGCTTCAGCGATCATGACAAGTAGTTTCGGATTGGAAACAGTGAGTCGCAAATCGATATAAATCGGAGAGATGATTCCGCTTTTTAGAGTGAACTGGCCGAATTTCACTGCGCCAAGTTCAAACAGTTTATGGATGAGCGCTTGAATATGCATACACACTCTTATTGTGGATGCATCTCGAATGAATTGCAATGCTTTTTCACAAGATCAATTGGCTTGAGGCCACTGTTTTAACGCCTCGATTATCGGCTCACCGAAATCTTCAGCGATAGCGAGAAACTCTTCGAAACTTTTCTTAGTGATCTGATTGCTTCCTGGATAATCTTTTAGGCCGTTGATTAGATTGATATTGCGATGAACGATCGCCCATTCCAATAGAACTTCTAGTTTTTCTGTCGATGGATGGTTAACATAGTCTAGATTCACAAACTCTGCTTGAGGCCATTCCCCAAGCGCATACAGCACTTCTTCCATTCCAAAGTTAACGGCTCTCCCAAAAAACTGATTGAATTCATCTTTATTTATAGATTCCGCGTTGACCATTCGACCCAAAATCCGAACGCTTTCTGCATTCTCGTTTCTACAAGCTAGGAAAAGGGCTCCCCAAAACCAATTGATCGGCACCTCTATATCATAAGTTATCACAAAAGGCGGCAAGGCTAAAACTTCCGGGAGTTGGCTTAGCTCTTCTATCCAACAATGATCGGAGTCGGCGCATGCTTTGACGAATGCGGAGAGAACTTTTGTCCCAAGAACAGGATCGCTTTTGTAAGTTGCTACAATCGCCCGATATGCATGGGTGTTGTTCTGTGATAAGATGTGCTGGATCGCTTTCAACTGCGCTTTTTGCTCTAGTCTGGGGAAAATATAAGTGATTTCTGGTGGAATAAAAACGTTTTGCGATGTCTCGTAAATAATCGGATCTCCCGTCTTGAGCAGCTCCTGATTTATTTGCATCCAATTTCGGATCTGCTCAGCCTTTTTCGCGTCTTCCAGGTTTTCAGAATCGAGCTGTGTTAAAAATTCTTCTATTTCAGGAATATAGGGAGATAAGGAACGAAAAAATGAAATCAATATTTTATCGTTCCTTTCCTTGATCTTTTCAACGACCTTTGCTTTTTCTTGCAAAGTGAGGAGTTTCGTTATTTTTTTGGAAATATTCATATCCGTCCAATCTGCAGCCGTCAAACAGAAGCGCCCATCTTGGATTAGACGATTGATGTAACGATCTGCAGCGAATGCCTTAGATGACGCATGCCAGGCTGGATTTCCTACTAGATCCTGATTCAGATCGACGGTTAGAGGCGACTCTGTTTCGATTGCGCGCAGGACAGTATGGTAAACGGTATCTTTAGAGCACAAATCTTCATGCAAAATTGTCCATACCCCGTGTTTAAGATGTGTGTGATTTTTGGTTACCGCAGGAGGGAGAAATGAAAGGATCCTGAATTGAATGGAATCGGGAAATTGACTCATCCTTTCATCAAACTTCTCGGCCTTCGATTTTTGGGATAAAGCGGGTATAGATGAGGCTGCGGAAATAGACATAATTAACCATTCAATCAAAGTAATAATTATAATAAATTAGATTGTAAAAGTAAACCCAATTAAATAAAAAAATTACTTTATAGATGCATGATATCTCAAGGCTAAGTATGGGTCCCACATCATGCCGGTTGCAGACATACCGACATCCGCCCCTGCTTCAAAGAACAGGTCAAAATGGTCCGGGGCCATAATTCCTCCGCATCCGATGAGAGTCAATCCTAGGCGGTTATCCCGATTTATTTTGGATGCATCCCGAATGAATTGGATTGCTTTTTCGCGGATCGCCCCACCGCATACTCCGCTCGTTTTTCTTCCTTCGTCTAGCGGAGGATGGACAGCCATGCTCACTGAATTGATTCCGCAAATGGCCCTTGCCCCGCCTCTTGCGGCTGAGAGCAGGACGCTTTTCATTTGATGGTCGTTTTCAAAAACGCCCACTTTCAAAATCAAAGGAGTCGGGTGGATCGCTTTGGCGATGATGCGGGTATACTCATGGACGGTTTCTGGGTTTTGGTACAAAATGCCTTCTGCTTTTTCGACATTCGGGCAAGAGAAATTCACTTCGATGATTTTGGCGCCGCCCTCTTTGGCTAAAACAGCTGCGCGGACAAAATCCTGCACAAAACTGACTCCTCGATTTGGCGTCCCAACGACCGATACGATCATCACTTGCCCTTCCGATAAGGAGCGGTTTGCTTTGGCAATATCTTCTAAAAGGAATTCGGGCGATTTGGAGGGCATTCCAAAGGAATTGGTGATGGTCAGCTCCGATAAAGGTCCCGGATCTTTTATTTGGCGCCCCTCCGCATTGACAAAGGTGACGTTCGGCAGGCGATGACTCGGATGCGCTTCGCTTCGGATGGTTTTGTAGGTCGGAATATCAAACCCGAGCCTTGCCGCTAAAGCAACCCATTTTGAGGTGAGCAGAGGTCCTGCGGGCACTCCGATTTTCGATCGGACGGGAAATCCGAGAAAATCGAAAAATTGCTTCGGGTTTTCCCGTTTGAAAATGGGGCCGTCGAAAAAAGGACCGTATTCTGCATTTTCTGAGTATGTTTTGGAGATGTCGTAAATCGGAGCTTCATTTGGATACCATTCAGGTAATTTCATACACCCTTCCTTTCAAAATGGTGAATTTCGGCCATCCTTTCAATGTCATGCCGTGATATGGAGACCATTTTGCTTTTGTTCTTAAATGAGCATCCTCAACCGTTTTTGTTTTTTCTAAATCGACAAGGACGACATCATCATTTTCTTTTATACGGAAAATTTCCCGGGGGCGCGTATGAGTCAATCTGACGATTTGCTCAAGTGAGATTTTTCCATGAGCATGGGCATTGAGAAGCAGAGCCAAATAGAGTTCGATCGATGGGAACCCAGATGGGGCTTTGCCATACGGCAGCCGTTTTTCTTCTAAGAGGTGAGGTGCATGGTCGGTGCCGATGGTATCGATAGTCCCGTCGTGAATGGCCTCCCATACAGGCTCATTCGTATCTCTAAGTGGAGGATTTACGAGAGCCATCGTTCCCAGCTTCTCATACAACTTGGTGGTTAAGAACATGTGGTGCGGCGTTGTTTCGGCAAAAACCTTTAGCTTCTGCCGTTTGGCTTGCCGGACAAGATCCAATTCTTCTTTGGTACTGGTGTGGGCGATATAGAGGCGCACTCCATATTTAGCCGCAAGCTCTATGGCCAACGCTGCGGCCCTCTTTGCAACTTCTGCATTCCGAATGATCGAATGATCCGATGCATGAGAATGGAGGGAAAGTTTTCGTTTTCTTTCCTGGATTAAATCTTCGTCTTCGGCATGGACTGCCACCAGCACATCGTTTTCACCTGCAATTTGAAAAGCTTTTTCCAAAGCTGCAGGGTCTTTCATAAGCAGATCGCCTGTAGAGGATCCCATGTAGATTTTCACGCCGACGATTTCATCTTTGCAGCGGGCAATTTCTTCGAGGTGGTTTTGGTCTGCGCCCAAATATAAACCATAACGAATCGGGATCTTCAATTGGCCATCAATGATCTTTTTTTTCTCTTTCAACCGTTCTAAGGTGATGCAGGAAGGGGTGTTGTTGGGCATGTCGAAAACAGTCGTTACGCCGCCGTGAACTGCAGCATCCGTTGCGGTGGCCCAGGTTTCTTTATGCTCTGCGCCCGGAACGCGGAAATGGACATGTGGATCAATGAGGGCGGGAAGCAAAGTCAAGGTGCTGGCATCGATGATTTTGGTTTGATCGCTTGGAATTTTGCGATCAGTCCGTTTTCCATCAATGGTTTTAGCATTTTTGATTTCAATCATGCATTTGATCGCGGGTGAATAGTTTTTCGCAATATTTGCACCGCAGCGTAACCTGCGTATCATTTTCTTCTACCAGGAAAAGCGTGGCAATCTTCTCTGCATTCCCAATGCACCTTGTGTTCGGGCAAGAGAGAAGGGAGTCGACCTTTTCCGGCACTTTTACTTTAAATTTTTTGGCCACCTCGAAATTTTGGATCACATTGACAGTAGCATTTGGAGAAAAAATAGCGATTTGAGCGGCTTGCGTTTCAGTCAAAAAGACATTTTCGATTTTGATGATATCTTTGAGTCCTGTTCCGCTTTTGAGATTGATCCCGATCGTTACTTGTCTGTTTTCTGCGTAAAGTTTTAAAACATTCATGATTTTGAGCGCTTGACCGGCCAAAATATGATCGATGACCGTTCCGTCTTTGATCGCCGAAACGGATAGGGTTTTTTGTTTCATGATTTACCTTTTCCTAAAAAAAATACCACATACGAAAAATATTTCATCAAATGTCAAGATTTTGCTAAGATTCCCGTCTTTAAAATTTAGAGGCAAGCATATGCTGCAGCAAATACCGCCAATCGCATTTATTCAAGTCGAATCGCCCGATTTGTTCCACCAAGTAGGCCAAGTTCTAGTGAGACCAGTTTCATATATATTTGGCCGTTCATTTACCGTTCATCGAGACGGTGTGCGCGAATTGCCTCCAACGCCGCTCATGCTGAGAATTGCAGCAGTGGCACTTGCAATTCTTTGTTTTCCCATCGTTTTGGGTGGATTGATCGTAGGGATGTTTGCACTTGCTTGTTCTAGAACGTATATGAAGGCGCACATTCAAGTAGATGAATCGAACATTTCGATCACTTGGAATGGAAACCGGCCAGAGATCGAGACGCGCCAACTCAAACTCCGTCCAATCCAAGCGGAAGATCTGCCTGCATACCAAGCTCTCTTCAATAATCCGGTGGCGATGCAAAATTACCGAGGCGGCGTGAGGGATATTACGGCGAGGTTCCAAATATGGCTCAATCGCTGGCAGGAGCACTCCTTTTCAGCGCTAGCGGTCGTTGATGGCGATCGAGTCATTGGGCACACGATCATCGGCCATGGCGATTTTGAAGCTGCCGATCATGGTTCTTCTGAATTGGCCGTGGTGATTGATCCTGCCTATTGGAATGCTAGGCATGAAGATGGACCTCGCGGGTCTGCGCACAGATACAAAATCGGAACAGAAGTGGTTCGCGCAATGGTTGCCTATGCAAAGGCATTGAAAGAACGCGGCGCGCTTGTGCCGGTTGATGTGGAAGCGGGGCAGAACGTGGATGGTTTGAATGTGCATCGCAATGCGCAAGGAGCCGTTGACTGGGCCTATGTTCCATTCACCGAATTGAAAGCGACAGTGCACAGACATAATATCGCAGCGCAAATGGTTGGCTCCGCTCTAGCTGGGGAATATGGCGCAACTCGCAGAATCCAAGACATGGAAAGGGATTTATACACCCTTCAATTAGCCTAAAATAGAAGTTGCGCCTCCTAGGAGGCGCAACTGAGTTCTTCAAAAAAATTCTCGCTATCGACATAATCGCGAAAATAACCGAGCAAAAAGGAGTTAGGAATGCTTGCGTCTAAATTGCAGTTCTGGGGATATCGTTTAAAAACCATCGCGAACTCTTTCAAAACACTCTATTCGTTGCCTCCAGAAAAATTGGATGCATTTATGGATTCCTACATCATTTACGATCACGATTGGGTCGATGAAGATGCGATGATTCAAGCGATGGGAAAAGATTATGCCAAAGTGATCAAGCAAAAACTCATCGATTATTACAGCGTGCTCAATCATCTTTGCGCAATCGGCCAAGTAGAAAAGATGTACATTCCGCCTGCGATTGATCTTTCCAAAAGCATCATTGGCAACCAGACTCTGTTTGAAAGAAGAATGTGGAGCGACCTGGGACTGAACAAAAATTCAAAAGTGCTCGATGTCGGCTGCGGCAGAGGCCGCATTGCAAGCCATGCCGCATCGCATACAGGCGCCCATGTAACAGGCGTCAATATCGATTCGAATCAATTGGAATCAGCTCAAAAATTTGCCAAAGGAAATAGGCTTGGAAAACGGACTCATTTCCAACATTGGGATCTCAACCAAACTCCTTATCCTTTCGAAGATTCCAGCTTTGATGCCATTTATGAAGTACAGGTATTCAGCCTCTCGAAAGATCTCAATAAGACCTTCAAAGAACTCCATCGCCTTTTAAAACCGGGTGGAAGATTTGCTTGTTTAGAGTGGGTCCTTTTGGATGAATTCGATCCGAAAAACCCGTATCATGGCCATTTGATGAAGCAGATCAAGCCTTTAATAGGTGCAATCGGCAATCCGACAGTGAGCAAATACATCGATGCTTTGAAGCATGCAGGCTTCAAAATTATCATTAACGAAAATGCGAGCATCAACGGCCTGCAGGCGCCGCTGATCCAGAACGCCGATAAGTTCTACACCCGTCTTGGCAAAACGATCAACCTCCTCGTGAAGTGCAAAATATTGCCAAAGCATTTCAATACTCTCTTCGAGAGGTTATCGAGAGGGGGAGAAGCGTTCGTCGAAGCAGACCGGCTCCGGCTCGTCTCTACAAGCCACTATATCGTCGCGCAAAAATAGACTTTTCCCATGGGGGAAGGGGTGCTATACTCTTTCCCCTCTATGGAAATCGATGAAACCCTTTTCGAAGTTGCGTCCTACCTAACCGATCCCATTTGCCTTGCTCGGGAATCGTATATCGAAGCCAAAGTCTCTCAAGTCTCAAAAAAGATCTTTCTGTATCTCGCTGTTGTTTTCTTCGCCTGCCTTGCTCTTTTCACAACTTTGCCGGGATGTGCTTTAAGAGGAGTTGCGACCTGGATTCGGCCGCAACCTTTCTCAATAGAGGCGGGGGACGGTAAACACTGTTCCGAAAATCGTTTCACGCTCCTTTCTTGGAATATTTGCTGCATTGCTGCGGGCTACTCCATCACAGATGGAGGCGTTCCTCCCTGGAAAGAGCGGATCGATCAATTGGCTCAAAAAATCATAGAAAAAAATGCGGACGTGAACTGCCTTTATGAGGTTTTCGACTTAAAAGCGGCCTTCTATCTCAAAGAAAAATTGAAGGAGGGCGGCTATACCCACTTTGCCTACAATATTGGATCTCAGGCTATTGGCGTATCCTCGGGGATGATGGTCGCAAGCAAATACCAAATAGATCAGCCTGAATTCGATCCCTTTCCCAAAGAGACGCTGGTGGGAAGGACCCAATTTTGCAATAAGGGGGTCTTTAGTTTCGACCTTGTGAGCGATGGCCGTCCATTTGCCCGGATTTTTTCAACCCATCTTCAGCATTCAGAGCTGCCAGAGTTTCCCACTTCCGATGAGGTGAATGCAAGGGCTGCCCAAATGCGAATCGTTGCGGAAAAGATTTCAAAAGTGCGCGATCGATGTCTCGTTCTTACAGGAGATCTCAATCTTGATGAAAAAGAATATGAAGCCTCTTCTTGGCGCTCTTCATTTGCCAGGGGCAATCCCATTCGAAATACATGGGGCGGCGATGAATTCTGCGCAAAGTTGGAAGGCAAGCCTATTTCAAAGGCTTTAACTTTAGATTATACCCTCATTTGGCAAGGAACAGCCCAAGGAATCGTCAATTCGATTGTTGAAACTGGCTATTCGGCATCAGATTATAGAAAAGAGGCTCTCTCGGACCATTCGGGGATTTTAAGCGAGATCCAGCTTTCCTAAAATGAGCGCAAGCAAGGCCATTCTGACCGGAACTCCGTTGGCAGATTGCTGGAAGTAATGGGCGAAAGGCGTTGCGTCGATCGCTGTTTCAATTTCATCGACTCTGGGCAGCGCATGAAGAATTTTGAGGTTTTTCTTCGCTTTTTCCAAATGCCCTTTCTTCAATTTGCAGGTGTTTTCGAACCCTTCTGCCTGTTCAGGAAACCGTTCTTTTTGGATGCGGGACATGTATAAAATGTCGACTTTGGGAATGACCTCTTCCAATTTTTCATGGAAAGAGAATTTGACCCCTTTCTTTCGCAATTCATGTGTGATGGAATCGGGAAGATTTAAAATTTCGGGGGCAACAAAATAGAGTCTCACTGGGTAATGGGCGAGCGCTAGACTCAAAGAGTGGATGGTTCTTCCATATTTCAGATCGCCGGCAAGAGCGATGTGGAGATCATCGATTTTCCCTTGGCATTCCCGAATGGTAAAGAGATCGAGCAGTGTTTGAGTTGGGTGTTGATTCGCTCCATCGCCTGCATTGATCACAGGAGTTTCAGTTGCTTCTGCGGCAAGCCGCGCGGAGCCTTCCTGGGGATGCCGGATGACGATGATGTCGGCGTAGCTGCCAATTACGCGCATTGAATCAGATAAGCTTTCACCCTTTCTGGCAGAAGTTGTTCCTGCTTCGGCAAATCCGATGACAGAACCGCCAAGGCGCAGCATTGCCGCTTCGAAAGACAATCGAGTCCTTGTCGAAGGTTCGAAAAAACAGCTCGCTAAAATCTTGCCCTTCAATAATTCGGGCATCGATCCGCTTTTCATCTTGCCAGCTGCTTTCAAAACAAGTTCGATTTCCTCTCTCGAAAGATTGGAAATCGATACGACATCTTTGCCGGCAAGCGTGTTTTTCATGCCTCTCTTTTTATCAAGAAAAAGCTTTCCATTCAATAAGGCTGAAGAATCTACCAAAACTTTTTTGCCCAATGAGTATCTGTTTTTTCCACCCACTTATTGCTCCGAATTTCTCGCCAGACAAGCCTTTCGATTTCCTCGGGATTGTCTGTTCCAACCCAAAGTGCACAGTCCCATTCCCCGGTGGTGCTCCAGGCTTCCTTAATCTCTTTGATATCTTTCCAGGGGTTCCACGCATCTTCGGGAGCGCCAGCTTTCCATTTTACCCAAATCCAAGCTCCCCACTGATGTGTTAAATGTCTTTTTACTTCTGCAGCCATACTCATGTCTCCTTTTCTTTTTCCTTGTAAACAAGAAAGCAGAATGCGTCAAGCGCTTCATAAATTCAATTCCATTCAAATGGCAAATGTTATAACACGAAGCTATGTGCTTTTCTGCAGAATCGAGTTTTACGAGCGCAGGACTTTTGGCAGGATTAACTTACGCTGCAGCTTCCTTTGCCAGGTCTAAGCGACAATATCCGCTTGTACTCATTCCCTTTATCTTCACATTGATGCAGCTTTCAGAAGGGTTTACCTGGCTTGCGGCTGAGAAAAATTTTTACCCGAATCTATTTCTCCCGATGGGAGCCTACTTTTTCTTATTCATTTCGCATTTTTATCTTCTTCTGATTTCTCCTCTTGTCTGTTTTTCAGCTGAAACAAATCTCGAAAGAAGAAGAATATTGAAATACATTCTTATCGCTGTGTGCATTGTCTTGATCGGAATGCTTTATTTGGAAATCATATCTCCAAGTCCGCCAACTTCCAAAATCGTCGAGCACAGCATTCAATATACGTTTTCTACCTTTGAGCCTTACCCAGTTTTTGAAGCGATCAAAGGGTATATATTATTGGCTCTTCTCGCAGTCCCAGGAATGATTTCGACGCTTCCGGGAAGATGGATGATAACGGCCATCCTAGTGGCATCATTTGCGATTGCTTGGTGGTATTATGCTTACGCTTTCACATCGGTTTGGTGCTTTTTTGCCACAGTGATATCAGCTGTCGTTGTCGTTATGCTGTACCGGCTGAACAGGCAATAGCTTTTTGGCTGCCTCTAGCACTTCATCTACTCCGATTTGTAGAAAGCAGAAAGGGACTCGGCACTTGCGCTTCAAACATGGATCGCATGTGGCCCGTCTCGATACGACATGCGTTTTTTCGGCTTTGTGGGGCCCGCAAATAACCGGGTCGGTCGAAGCGTAGATAGCAACAACTGGTTTGTTGAGAGCGCAAGCTAAGTGGACAGGGCCTGTATCATTCGAAATAAGAAGATCCATCTGAGCTAGCAGCGCGGCAAATTCGCGTAAGGGACGATTGGGCGCATCGACATGCGCACCAGGGATGGCAGATGCGATCTCTTCCATGAGCGCTTTTTCGTCTTTCGTTCCAGTGATGAGGATTTCGCAGGCCATTTCTTGTTTTAAACGTTTGCCAAGCTCGATGAATTTCTCTTTCGGCCAGCGTTTGAAGGCATCTTTAGAGCCGGGGTGCATGGCAATCCATGGGCCAGGGGAGCGGGGTGGTAGTTCTTCATTCAAAAAAATCGAAAGTTTTTGCGTTGTTGTTTTTACACCAATTGCTTCAATGATTTTGAGCCGGCGCACGATTTCATGCTGAGCTTGGTTCGGCAGCGGATGCGTCAGCAAAGAATCGAGCCCTTTGTTGATCCCTGCAGTCCCTACGATGTTGGAGGCGCCGAGAAGCGCGCATAGGGGAAGAGTCAGCCTTTGCGAGGCATGAAATAGAAGGACGGTATCAAATTTTTCTCGATAGAGCTGTTTCCATAACGAGAAAAAATTACGGGAAACAGGCTCTTCCAATAAGAACAGCTTGTCGATGTGGGGATTGTTTTTTAACACCTGCATGCCGACAGGCGATGTCAAAATAGCCATGTAGCAATGCGGAAAGTTCGCCCGGATCGACTCAATGGCAGGCGTTGCCCAAAGAGTATCGCCAAGGGCAGTGGTTGCAACTACGAGGATGTGATTGCGCTTTTTATGTTTGGGGAGGATCATTTTCCCCAATTTGACAACGTTTTTAAGCAGGATATTTTTCATATGCTATTTTTATTGGGGGATTAAATAATTAAAAAACAGTTTTAAGTCACCGATGACTTTTTCTAAGGGAAGCGGTTCGTGGGAAATGTTTTTTAAAAACGCATTCCATTTTTCATTTTTCGTCTCATTCTTATAAAAAGACTCAGAGAATGCTTGAGGCATGCCTTCAAGAGTTGTTCCGCGGTTCTTTAAAACCTTTAGAATAATGCCTTTTAATTCTTTTTGATCGAAGCTAAACTGCTGGATCAGTTTCCAAATGTCATAAAAATCCTTCATTCTTGTATTTGCTAGTCCCCAACGCACAATCGTCTCAAACTTTTCCGCGATGGAAGTTTGAGGAGTATAACCTTTCAATTGTGGAGCTGGTAAATTGAGAATTGTGGGGTATTTTATCTGCGCAGGATTGGGCAAAATCAGATCGCTAAAGCCGAAATCGATTTGCATTGGGATTTTTGCAGTAAAAAGGTTTGCTAAAAAAGATGCGCTAACGCCCTGATATTCTGCATCGATTTGCGAAGCGGCCAATTTGAATGAATTCGAATCAATAATGACACCATCCTCTGGCTGATCAATAGACCCGATCTTTTGTAGAATTTTAAATAAATGAGATAGATCATTGGAAGTTTTTGCAAGAAGATCTATATCTATCGTTGATCGATGGCTCATCGGATCCCAGACCATCAGCATAAGACCGCCCTTCAAATAAAATGAATCGCTGTAGGAGGAAATGCTCAAGCGATATAGAAATCTTTCCATGGCGTAATATTTCAAAATCTCTTGGACAGGCCTTTTCTTTTCTCTTGCCACATTCTTTAGACGACTATAAATCGATTCGGCCAAATTAATTTTCATCTTTATCGACTCATAATTGTTTCCATAATAGGCTGAAGAATTTTTTCAACTCGATTCAATTTTGCATATTCAAATAGTTTATCAATCTTCATGTTTTTGCTTTGCGCATATTTTTTTAAACTTTCAAGAACTATATCCATCCCAATTTTTTTGCGGAATTTTACACAATCGGCCAATGTTTTTTCTAAGTCATAGATCTTGAGTGGATATCCTCCAATTTTCACGATGGAAATTCCAGAAATGTAGCTATTTTCAGAATATCTAAATATTCGAAGGGGAGGATATTCCAAACTGGATTTTCTAGCGTTTGTTGGAATTGCAATATAAACAAAATGAGGGATTTGCGTCGTCATTTCATAATAAGCTAAGGCCGAAACAAGGCAGATGACGGCTTGCGGAATTTTCTTGGAGACAAGAACTAAATCAGGCTCGGAGAAATCGGGGACTTCTGCAAGTCTATAAATCCCTTTGGCTAACTGTTCTATGATCTTTTGATCGCGCATTTGGTAAAGAGTTCTCGGATGTATGCCAAGACGAATGGCTTCTGATGTACGGAGCAGGCCGTGATTTTTCTTAAAGATCCTAATCGCTTCTTTTATGGGGGGCATTGGATAGAAATGTCCAGAAATGTTTTCCTTTATTTACATTTTTATCCGAACGAGAGCGTCTTGTCAAGGTGATTTTAAAGGGCTTATAGGCGATCACTTAGGTCTGAACAAGTTCTCTCAGAGTATGAACGGGAAGGCTATCGAGTTTTAGTTCAATGAGGCAATGCAAAAAAACTTGTGCAAGCTGCAAGTTCGTGATGAGGGGGATGTGGTGGTCGATGGCAAGCCGGCGGATTTTGAAGCCGGCGGTGTTTTTTTCAAGCCCTCGGGGAATATTGATGATGAGATCGACTTTCCGCTCCGCAAGAAGTGTTGCGATGTTGGGCTCGTATTTTTCACCCACCTTGTAGACAAAGACTGACCCGACGCCTCTCTTGGCAAGAAAATCGTGCGTTCCTTCTGTAGCAAAAAAGTCCCAACCTTGTTCTTCCAAGACGGCAAGAGATTCGATGAGCTTGATCCGTGCCTCCGCTGGCGCGCTGACGAGCAGCCTTTTGCCGCTGACCGTTTGTTCTGTCGAGGCCCAGGATGCAAAGAGCGCCTCTAGATAATTTTCTCCGATATGGGCTACCTCGCCAGTTGAGGCCATTTCCACATTGGCCACAGGGTCGGCTCCTTTGAGCCTTTTGTAAGAAAACTGCGGCGTTTTGACTCCTACATAATCGAGTTCAAGCGTTTCATACTCGCGCGGCTTATATTTGTTTAAATAAATCTCTGCGCAGATTTCAATCAGATTGTGCCCGGTCACTTTGGATACGAAAGGAAAAGATCGGGAGGCTCTCACGTTGCACTCAATCACTTGGATCGCATTGTCCTTCGCGATGAATTGGATGTTGAAAGGGCCGGTGATTTCAAGAGCTTTGACTATGCCGCGGGTGATTTTTTTTGCCCGACGGATCGTTTCGAGATAGAGGCGCTGGGGCGGCAGGACAATGGTCGCATCGCCAGAATGGACCCCTGCATTTTCCACATGCTCCGAAATCGCAGAGACGATGACCTCGCCAGCTCTCGCAACGCCGTCGATTTCGAGCTCTTTGGCGTTTTCAATGAATTTGGAAATCACGATCGGATGGTCCGGAGAGATGAGGGTCGCTTCTTTCAGATACCTTTCAAGTTCTTCAACGTTGCTAACAACATTCATGGCTGCGCCCGATAGAACATAAGAGGGGCGGATGAGGACAGGATAGCCCACATCGCGCGCAAATTCTTTGGCTTTTTTAAGATCTGAAGCCCGGCACCAGGGAGGCTGATCGACTCCCAGTTCGCGCAACAGGGTTGAAAAGGCTTCTCGATTTTCAGCTCGATCAATGCAGGAGGCTGGCGTTCCATAAATTGGAATGCCTTTCTTATGCAGTTGGAGGGCGAGATTGTTGGCAATTTGTCCGCCGACCGATACCACAAAACCTTTTGGAGCTTCAAATTCTGCGATATCAAGCACTCTTTCGAGGGTGAGCTCTTCAAAATAGAGTCTGTCTGACTCATCAAAATCGGTAGAGACCGTTTCTGGATTGGAGTTGATGAGGATCACTTCGCTGCCCAGTTTCCTAAGCGTGCGTGCCATGTTGACAGCGCACCAATCGAATTCCACCGATGAACCGATGCAATAAGGGCCAGATCCCAAAACGACGAGCGGCTTTTTCTTCGAGGGGGCTACATCATGGTCGATTGCCTGATAGGTCGTGTAGAGATAGTTCGTTTCTGCGTCGAATTCCCCAGCCAGCGTGTCGATCTGTTTCACGAAAGGGGTGATTTTTTCCTTTTTGCGCAGCTGCCGGATCTCTTCTTCTTTCTTGCCCGCGATCCTGGCGATCGATTTATCTGAAAAGCCAAGTTCTTTCGCCCTGCGCAGCTGATCCAATGTAAATCCGTACTCAAAGACTGCCAGATCAAAAATTTGATTCAAGAACCACCGGTCGATGCGGGATGCTTCATAGGCTGCTTCAACGCTGCCCCCTGTTTTAAAAAACTGATAGAGGGCAAAAATTCTGCGGTCGGTCGGTTTTTGAATATCGGAGAGAGGATCTTCCAACTCTTCAGCAGGGTTGTCGATGCCGCTGGAGCCGATGTTGAGCATCCGGATGCCCTTTTGAATCGCTTCGGGGAAGGATCTTCCTATCGCCATCACTTCGCCGACGCTTTTCATTTCCGTGCCGATCGTTCTCTCTGCACTTTTTAATTTTTGAATGTCCCAGCGGGGGATTTTGACGACAACGTAATCGAGGGCCGGCTCAAAGAAAGCGGTTGTTTTCTTCGTGATGGAATTGGAAATCTCATCCAACCTAAACCCAAGAGCCAGTTTCGCGGCAACGAATGCAAGAGGATAGCCGGTGGCTTTTGAGGCGAGGGCGCTGGAACGAGAGAGACGGGCGTTCATCTCGATGACGCGGTATTCGCTGTTTTTTGGATTGAGGGCAAATTGCACATTGCATTCGCCTTGGATTTTGAAATGGCGGGCGCAGCGGATCGCGATTTCGCGCAAAAGATGGAATTCTTCGTTGTTGAGCGTTTGCGATGGGGCAATCACAATGCTTTCGCCTGTATGGACTCCCATCGGATCGAGGTTTTCCATATTGCAGATGGTCAGCGTCTGATCTGCGGCATCTCGGATTACCTCATATTCAAATTCCTTCCAGCCAAGCAGATATTCTTCGATCAGAATTTGAGGAGCTCCTTGCAGCGCTTGCTGTGCGCGGACGCGCATTTCTTCTTCATCTTCAATTTTCCCCGAGCCAAGGCCGCCTAATGAAAACCCTGAGCGCATCATCACTGGATAGCCGATTTTTTTTGCAGCTTGAAGCGCCTCTTCAACAGTACGGGCAGCATGGCTTTCCGGAGAAAGAATGCCAATGGAGGCCAGGTTGTTTTTGAAAAGATCGCGATCTTCGGTTAACCGGATCGACTTTACAGGCGTGCCTAGCACTTTGACTTTGTATTTTTCCAAAATGCCCGCTTCTTCTAAAGCAAGGCCGAGATTGAGAGCCGTTTGACCTCCAAAACTAAGCAAAATAGCCGACGGCCTTTCTTTGGCGATGATTTTTTCAACGGTGGGCACATTGAGCGGCTCTAAATAGACCACATCGGCCATGTCGGGATCGGTTTGCACAGTCGCGATGTTTGGATTGACGAGTATCGTTTTGAGCCCTTCTTCTTTTAGAGCTTTGATCGCCTGCGATCCCGAATAATCGAATTCGCCCGCTTGGCCAATCCTCAGTCCGCCAGAGCCTAAAATGAGCACGCTTTTCACAAAGACTCCGCAAATTTTTCAAACAAATAAAAGGCATCTGTCGGCCCAGGGTGGCTCTCGGGATGGAATTGCACAGCAAAATAGGGGAGCTTTTTGTGAATAATCCCTTCGACAGAGTTGTCATTTAAGCTGCGGAAAAATACCTTCCAATCCTTCGGCAAACTTTTTTCATCGATGGCAAATCCGTGGTTTTGCGAGGTCAAAATCGCCCGTTTTTTCTCCAAATCCATGCACGGATGGTTTTGGCCCCGATGGCCGAACTTGAGCTTGTAGGTTTTTCCGCCGATCGCAAGAGCTAAAAGCTGCGCGCCGAGACAAATTCCCATGATTGGTTTTTTCGACCCAAGATTTTTGCGCAAAATGGCGATCGTCTCTTTGCACACGACCGGGTTGCCAGGTCCATTGGAGAGAAAGAGCCCATCGTATTCTTCTTTCGAATAGTCGTAGTCATACGGTACTCGCAAAACCTGAATATCGAATTTGAGAAGCGAACGCACTATATTTTCTTTCATGCCGCAATCGACAGCGATGATTTTTTTTCTTCCAGCTCCATAAATCTCTTTGCCAGGGATGCACACTTTTTTAACAAGATGCTCTGTATTCGGATCTACGAATTGTCTGGGAGCTTTGTCCATGCAAATTGCACCGAGAGCGACCCCTTTTTTTCTCAGTAATTTGGTCAGCGCCCGCGTATCGACTCCGCAAATGAGAGGCACTTTTTGCTCTTCAAGCCATCCGAGGAACGATTTTTCCGAATCCCAGTGGCTTGGGTTTGTATTGATCGATCCGGCAATCACTCCTGCGGCTTGCACTTTTTCTGATTCCCATGTGTCTGAGGAAGGGACGCCATAATTGCCAATGAGAGGAAAAGTGAAGGTGAGAATTTGTCCTGCAAAAGAAGGATCTGTCAGAGATTCGACGTAACCAGTCATTCCGGTAGAAAAAACTACTTCGCCAAAGAAATTCTTTTTTTGCCATTCAGGGGAAAATCCTGGGAAAACTTCCCCAGATTCGAGGACGAGTTTGGACGGAACCATAGTTTTGATTTAGTTTACTAGTAAGGATAAATTTTACATAGGCCTTTTATTTCCCCCCTTGCTATACTTTTTGCACATTTGAGAGGGGTGTCTATGAGTACAGTACCTATTTTTATCCGCTATTCGGACCAAAATGTAGTTCTCGATAAGGTGGCCGATCTTGCGCAAGAAAACAATTTAATTTTTAATCATGAAGGCCCATTCAAAACGACCTTCAAATTCGCTCTTCTCACCCTGGCTTCGCCGCTCATCACTTTAGCGCACCTTGTCCGCTCGGCAGTATTTCTTTTTGCGGGAGATGGCGATCGGGCTGGAAGAGAATTTGTGGGCGCGCTTGGAACGCAGCTTTATACACTCGGCTGCTTCATCGGATCGCTCCTATCTTCTCTTATTTATGTCATCAGTTCCGGCCAAACCTCTTTCCACGGCACACTAAGACGCACGTACGCCTATTTTGAGTCTTGGGTGAACAATATCGATTGGAAGAGCGACAATCTTCCCACTTATGCGCATCGCGTCACAGGCGCCTTGGATTTTGCCAATGTCGAAAATAACCGCATTTGGACCACAGCTCCTTGCATGCAGCCAATGCTCGAAAACGGCCATGCGCGCGAAGGCGGAATTCTTGATCCAGAACGAATTCAAAGAATGTTCCCGATGATCAAAGTCAATGACGTCATTAAAGAAGGGGACGATTTTGTCATCCAGAGCGAATACGAAGATGAGCATGTCCGTTATGTTGGATGCAACGGTGCATTCGAACACAGCAGAACAGTGACCGATTGCTGCTGCTGCTACCGCGTTGAAGCGGTCTATGATCGCTGCTTATGCTGCGAAGTGGGGCGTGGAACTTGCAGATCGACCGAAAACCACGGAGATTCTTGCGGGGTTGTCGGCTGCGGTGCTTGCGGCTGCGGCGCCTGCTGCTGCTACGTCAAAGAAGACAATCAGCTCGTCGCTATGAATACAGGTTGTTTCGGTCCGGAAGGATTTTATTGCGTAACCGGCCTAGAGCGGAAGGCCTAACTAATAAGTCATTCGGATAAAGCTCAGCCTCTTTAGCGATTTCAGCAAGCGCGTCCAACCAATAGGGTTCAAGATTTAAAGCGGGACAGCGGTAGGCTTTCAATCCATTTTTCTCAATCAGCGGCAAATAGAGCTGTTCGATCTCGAAAAGCGTTTCAATGTGATCCGATGTGAAACTAATCGGCACAAATACCACATTCTTTCGCCCTTCATGCCACTTTAAAATGTCTTCGCAGGCTTCATTTGTGTAGGGTCTTAACCACTCGCCTCTCCCGAATTTCGATTGGTAGCAAAGTCTTGCCTTTATTTTCGGAAATGCTTCCATCACACCATTGAACGATGCTCTGCATTCTTGTTCATACGGATCGCCTTGATCGATAAATTTTTTCGGAACTCCATGCGCTGAAAATAAAAGAAGCGTCTCTTTTTCTTCGAGCATCTGTTCATTCAGAAAATCACGGATGCGCCGCTGATACGAGCCGATGAATGCGGGATGGGCTGCGTATGACTTAATCCATCGAAGTTTCTTTGAAGGGGCAAAAAATCGTGCGATGCTACCGGTAGTCGCATAACAAAATTGGGGGAAAAGAGGCAGAACAATGCACTCGTCTGTTTTTTCTACCTGTTTCAAGGTCTCAGAATGAGTCGCTGTTAAATACCGATGGAAGGTGTGTACAGGCACGTTTAATTTTTGGGATAAATTCTCTTTGATGGCCTCGGTATCAAAATAGATCGGCGATCGTCCGCCAATCTCGATATAATCTTCCCGAATTTTAAGCGCTCTTTTACGCGCAATCCGACCAAAAAACCAGTTGTGGAAAAACGTGGGGAAGCGGGTGCGGATCACATCGCGGTCGCAAAGCAGTTCAGTCAAAAATGAGGGGATCTCTTCAAGATCTCTGGGCCCGCCAAAATTGACTAAAAGATAGGGATTCATGTCCCCAAAATAGATGAGCTGTCACTTTTTTTGCTAGGGGATTGATGGTTTAAATATCGGTATTATTGGTGTTCTGTTTTTGTTATGTTTATGCTTTTAATGTGTTATAATATTCTGAAATTGATCATAGAGGTAAATAATGTCGTCTATTATCCGAAAATGTTCAGATTTCTCTCCTTTTACGAAATTTGGGATAAGCGGTGCATGCACGGCGCTTGGGTATGCTTTTGTTTCAACGAATCCCGTTGCGCTTGCTGCCCTTGCAGTACTGCCTTGGGTACCGAATGCGATGAACCGTTGCTGTCGTAGACAGCAGCCTGCAGTCGTCGTTCAGCGCGGAGCTGATCGATTAGATCCTGATACAGAGGAAGCGATTCGAAGATCTTTGCAGCCTGGCGGAGAGGCTTTGAATGTAGCTCAGGCTGCGCTGACTGAAGCACAACAACTAGAAATAGCTATGGCTCTCTCTAGAGCCGAATTGGATGATGTTAAGGAAAACAAAGAGGGAATCGCTCTAAGAAGATCATTAAATCCTCTTGAACAGGTATACGTTTGCCCGTATGGAAAAGCGCTTAGCGGATCTGACCGTGCAGATGATGATGTGATCATTCCCGAGAATCTTTTGCTTCAAAAAGAAGATGGGGCGCATTGTAACCTAGCTAGTTTCTTGATCACTCTTTTGATGAATGGAGTAGCTCCATCAGCCCCGGAATCAAGAGATATGCTTGGACGGGATATCAATGTTGGGGATATCCAAATCGCAGCTTTGATGTTAGGCATTGATTGCGAAAACTTTTTGCAAATTTGGGAAAGAGCTCAAGTGAGCCAAGCATCAGTGAACCAATATTACCTTGCAAACCCAGAAGATCAGAGCGATATAACTGAAGTTATGTCAGGATTAAAGACTGATGCTCGAATTAAATTGTTTAAACAAATGCTTCAGGCCAGTGGAAATCCAGTATGTAGAAATGCAATTGCATTCTATAACAAAAATCATGCTGCGATTTGGAATAAAGATTGAAGTTTTGACTCATTTCGATTAAATTGAAAGCCGAGGGGAATATGCATTTCTTTCGGCTTTTTCTTTTGGCCGTTTTTTTCTATGGTTGCAGCTGCAGTTCGAATCGAGCCGGACTTCGGATCGGCTACGACCCGAACTGGTTCCCAACTGATTTCGGCCCTCAAACTTCTTATGTCAATGGCTATGCCGAAGATGTCCTATTGGAAATGGCCCGCTATAGCGGCATGAATTTTGAACTGGTGAAGGCAAGCTGGGATAATCTCTTCGACGGGATCGCAAATGATAAATATGACGCGGTCTTAACAACTCTGCCGCCTTATGAACACAATCTGGCCAAATTCGACTTTTCCGAGAACGTCCTCGATCTGGGGCCCGTGCTCATCGTTCCTTTCAAAGCGCAAAAAGACAGCCTGGAGAAATTGAGCTCCGATCTCGTTGGAATCATTACGAATGATCCGGCTGAACTCATTTTGGCTCAACACGACACGATCATTATACGGCACTTTGCGTCTATCCCTGAACTGCTCGATGCTGTGGCGAGAGGCGAAATCGACGGCGCTCTTTTAGCGCAAATTCCAGCCGCCAATTATGTTTCCGATCTCTATTCCGGAGTTTTGCAAATCGTGGGCAAGCCTCTCACGAATCAGGGAATCCGTCTTGCTGGACGAAAAGGGGGCATCCACGCTTTCAATAAGCAGCTCGTGGCTTTAAGAAAGAAGCATGCATTAGAAAAGCTCCAAGCGAAATGGGAACTTGCCCCATAGCGATTAATTCTCGATTGCTCTATGAAGAAAAGAATGCATGTGTCGCATTCTGAAAGAGCCCTTCTCCCGCTGTTCTTAGTCGTTTTAATCGACAGCATGGGCTTTGGTTTTTTGTTCCCTGTTCTCACGCCCCTTTTTCTTCACGGCCACTCGCCACTTTTGCCAGATCATACATCGATGGCGATGACCCATTTTTATTATGGGCTTGTGGTTGCCATGTACCCGCTTTTCATGTTTTTTGGCGCTCCTTTGCTTGGGGACATTTCCGATGCCTGGGGTAGAAAACGGGTGCTTTTAATTTGTTTGATGGGGACAGGATTGGGGTATCTCATTTGCGCGGTCGGGATTACTTCAGCCAGCCTGATTCTGCTTATTCTAGGAAGGGTGATTGGCGGGGTCACTGCCGCCACTTTGCCGATGGCGCAAGCGGCTGTTGCAGATGTAAGCAGAGATGCAGCTAGACAAGCCAAAGCTATGGGCTGGATGATGTTCGCAATCGCCGGAGGACAGGTCTTAGGGCCGTTTCTTGCGGGACTCTTGTCCGAAAAAGCGTTGTCTTCCTTTTTTACTAACGCAACACCTTTCTATTTTGCAGTCGGCTTGGCTCTATTGAACATCCTATGGCTCATGTGGGCTTTCGATGAAACTTATAGAGTCGATGCCAAAAAACTCGACCTTTTAAAAACTCTTCGATCTTATAAGCATGTGGTTGAAAACAAGAAGCTTCTGTTAGTGACTCTCGCGTTTCTTTGCATGCAATTTGATTGGAGTTTCTTTTCTCAAAGCTCTCCGGCCTATTTACAGAAGAGTTTTGAATATGGACATTTTGAGCTGGGGATGTTTTCGAGCAGCTTAGGGCTGTTGATCGCGATCGGCGGTGGATTTTTAACTCCAAGACTTGCCATGAATGTGGCTCCAAGAAAAGCGGCAATTATTTCCATGCTGGTTCTTGCAATCGGCACGATTTTATCTGTCTCGGCTCCCAATCAAACCATTTTCTGGATCGCGACAGCTCTTTGCGCAGTCTCCGCAGCTGTCGCCTTTTCTTTCATTATCACTCTTTTTTCAGGTGTCGTTGATAAAACAAAACAGGGCTGGGTCATGGGAATCTCCGGAGCTGTCATCGCGTTTGCGTGGGCAGTCACGGCTCTATTTTCCGGGATCCTTTTGAGTTTAGGAAGCGCTGCGCCGAATCTTTTAGGCGGGGTATTTGGGGTGATTGGTTTCGGACTTTTATTGAAACGATCTACCTGATTTTGCACCTGTCGTGTTCGGAGTATTCTTCTTGCACTTTTGCTATAAGTATTGGATCTGGCGGGCAAGGTTCTAGCCCCCAAATGTTTTTGGCGTAGATGCGGATCGATTCATCGCTTGAGAACCTCCCCATGGCTGCAATATTGTGAATGGCCATCTCGGCCCATTTTTTTGGTTGGAGGTAGAGTTCTTCTACTTTCTTTTGCGTTTCATAATACTGGCGCAAGTCTTTTAAAACCCTGAAAGTATCCCGTTCGACCAAACTCTCATATAACTGCAAAGAGGCGCTTGCCTCGTCGGCATTTTCGGCGAAGACTTGATCTCTCAACGTTTCGACAGCTTGGCGGATTTGAATATCTCGATTCAGCACATCTTTTGGATCAAAAAGCTGGCTATTTTCTTCAGCTTTAGCGCCGAAACTAAACGGCCACCATCGATCGGTCACTGCTTCGCGCATTTCAATGTTCGCGCCGTCCTCAGTGCCAATTGTGAGAGCTCCATTCATGGAAAGTTTCATGTTGCCGGTGCCCGACGCTTCCCAGCCGGCCGTAGAGATCTGTTCTGACAGATCAGCGGCAGGAATGATCATTTCAGCCCGGCTTACGTTGTAATCTTCAACAAATGCGATGCACAAATGTTCTTTGATCCTTTCGTCTTGATGGAATTTCCGTTCAAGCGCGCAAGTGAGCTGGATGATTTGTTTGGCTTTCACATAGCCTGGGGCAGCTTTTCCAGCGAAAATAGAAAGCCTCTTAACTTTTCTTCTCTCAGGCTCTTGGTAAACCATGATCAGATGCAAGACATTCATGAGCTGTCGTTTGTATTCATGAATCCGTTTGACTTGCACGTCGAAGAGGGCGTTTGGATCGAGTACATGAGAGTGCGAAACGATTTTCCCTTTGGCATCGCGGATCATGTTTTCTTTGGTCACAAATTCTAAGAACCGTTCTTTGTTCTTTTTTTTGATTTCCAGAAACTCTTTTTGCGAGGCATCATCCCCGGCAAACGCGGCCAATTTTTCGATTTCGGTAAAGTTGCAGATCCATGCTTTTCCAATCCTCTTAGAGATGAATTCTGCAAGTAACGGATTGGCATGGAGAAGCCAGCGCCTTTGTGTAACGCCGTTTGTCACATAGGTGAATTTATCGGGGGACATTTCGGCAAAATCGCGGAACACTTTTTCTTTCAAAAGCTGCCCATGCAATTTTGATACACCATTCACTTTGTGAGAGCCTAAAATGGCAAGGTGGGCCATCCGGACTTGGCCTCCCTCAATCACTGAAAGACGGCGCACTTTTTCCTCGTCTCCCGGATATTTGGCTCTGACTTGATCGCAAAACATCTGATTCAGTTTTTGGATGATCCAAAATTGTCTTGGAAGCAGCTCATGCATCCGCGCTTCGTTCCATTCTTCAAGAGCTTCTCTCAAAATGGTGTGATTTGTGTAACTGCAAACGGTCTGGCAGATTTCCCAAGCTTCTCCCCACGAATAGTCGAATTTTTTTGTAAGAAGTCGAATGATCTCAGCGATCATCAAAGCTGGGTGGGTATCATTGATTTGGATGCGCACTTTATCGGCAAAAGAGCTCAAGTCGCCAAAGGTGTGGAGGTGCCGCCTTAAAATATCTTGCAATGAAGCTGAAACAAGGACGAATTCTTGTTTGAGGCGAACCCGTTTGCCGAGTTCATTGTTGTCATTTGGATATAACACATCAGTCAGAGCTGTATTCTCCGATGCCTTTCCTAAAAAGCCGGCATTGAATCTTTGCAAGGCGAAATTGCGGGGAGATTCCTTAGTCGACCACAACCGCAAGAGTAGTACCGAGTAATTGGGCTTTTCGCAGTACCCGAGGATGGGGATATCGTAAGGCAGCGCCCTTACTTCCTCAAAGTCTTCGAGCAAATGAACTTCATCGCCATGTTTATTTTGGGTAGGAACGGGCGTGCCTCGAAAATGGATGTTTGCTGCATAGGCATCGCGCCGTTGTTCCCAGGGATTTTCATTCAAAAGCCAGCAATCGGGTTTTTCGACTTGAGCTCCATCCCAAATTTCCTGATCAAAAATGCCATATTGATAGCGAAGGCCATAAGCCCTAGCTGGATAATTCAAAGTGGCCAAGGAGTCGATAAAGCAGGAAGCTAGCCTGCCAAGACCGCCATTCCCAAGCCCTGGATCGGCTTCGCAGGCAATCAGCTCTTCCAGATTTCTATCCATTTTTTTCAATACACACTGGACAAGTTTGTCGGCGCCCATGTTGGTAATGTTGTTACCCAAAAACCGGCCGGGCATATGCTCCATTGAGATATAATTGAGCATCCGTGGTTTTTTCATATGGAAAGTGGCTAATGCGGCGCTATGGTTGACCATGATTTCTTCGCGCAAAGCAAGGCAGAATGCGTGGTAGAACTCTTCGGTTGTCGCTTCCGTTGAGGTGCGGCCAGCGCTAGTAATGATCAGGTGTTTGATTTTTTGCGCAAAAATGTCGGCTTGAGATTCGATATCCATACCCCAGATATAGAATATTCAGCATTTTTGCGTATTGCAAATTTTTTGACATAAACGTGAATTGAATCATAGAGATAAACGATGAAGGCTTTTCTGGAATGACCGCACATTTGGGAGCGATGATTTGCGAAGAGCGGGGAACTTAGTCGTTACGTTTTGTGCAAGGCTTCCTTAAGTGGGAGGCGAGAACAATTCCAGCGCAGATGAGAATGAGATTTTTCATGATGTATTGTCCTTCAATAGTAAGTCCATATGGAAATACTGTAAAACAGTCTTCAGGATTGAGAAATAAGGGGGAAAAAGTTCCAGGGAATTGAAGAAAAAGAAGGGTTAAGCCAAGCCAATACAGTTTTCGAATAAATAAAAATAAACCTATCGCGACTTCCCAAATTCCCAAAAAGAACACGAAATTGTGGACGCCTGTCCAATGGGTGGCGCGAAAAACCAATTCTTCTGCGGGGCTGATTCCCATGATTTTGAGCGCGCCAAACCAGAAATAAATAATGGACATGGAGTAGCGAAGAAGGTGCAGCGATAATATTTTCATGCGATCTTTGCAGCTCAATAAGTTGTCTGGAATTTTTAACTGGTATCAGGATTAGAATAAATTTGACACTAAAAAATATTAAAAATCAAAACTTGAACGGTTAATGACCAGAGCGGAAAAAATTATAGAGCCGAAAAATCGAGTGAAACTAATTCCATTAACAGTCTCTAATACATTTTTATAGGAGGGAAAAGTCCTTCTTGAAAAAAGAAATTCTTAAGATAATAAAGATCTTTTCCACAATTTTTGCGTGTTGAAAATTTTTTGTTTTGCAATGAATTACGAGCCGCGGATTTGACCGCGGCGGGTCAAAGTATATGTTTTAGGAGTTTCAATTTTAGGCTGGATCTTTTTCGCTCTCCAGAATTCATTTTTATAGTCGAGCATTAGCTGCTCTCCAGGATAAACGGTTTTCTTGGTATAAAAGGCGATTTGGATGCTTCCATCCTTCATGCACACATAACAGAACTTTAGGTTCGCATGCTCCGCAGATGTATGGTTAAAATAGCGGCAAAAATTTCCCTTCTTCTTTCCATCTACTTCAAGGCAAAACTGATTCGTCTCGAAATTGCGTGCCCCTTCGATAAGGTCAAGTTCGGAATTTTGTAACTCAATATCGGTAAATACGGTGAAAAGATAATCGCTGTCCACATCTTCTTCGGAATGAGCGACAATATATTCCCCTCCATACAGACCGATGAACTGATTTTCTGGAATCGGATTGGCATCAGGAGCCAAAAAGACCCCATTCCCGACTTCTTGATTGATTTTGCAAAGCTTGAGATTCGGGCGGATTCCATATTTTTCCATGTCGGCCAAGTAGGGTTGGAGAACGGCATCAGAAATCATGGGAGGATTGGCTTCTTCGAATTGACGGAGGACTAGGCCTCGTAAATTCACTTTTGCCGTTGCAACAGGCATATTGAATCCGCGTGGAATGTTCCGAATCGCACTCTCAGCCGACGCCTTAACTGCTGGGGCTTGCAAAGAGGATTTTGCAAATATCTTTGACTTCATTCGATCCCTCCGGCTCGTTCGAGAAAGATCTTTGGAAACCGAAATGTGTCTGTTAGGCTTTTCTTTATTCTCCTCTAAAACCTGAGGCGAGGCGTTTGAGTGCGAGGAAGATGAGCGCAATTTTCTCGCAGAGGGTTCTGGCGAATCATGTTCTGTTTTGACTTTTTTCTTTGTCATAGAAAATGGAATCGGTAGATCCTCGTAATTCTCGAAGGTTTTCCGTTTGAGTCTTCCTGAAGCATTTAAGGTTTCTTGCTTCGCTTTGGTTGTTTTTTTAGCCGATTGCATCATCTGCATTTCTTCGTCTCTTTCGGCTTCAATGTCTTCCTGATCGCTGCTTCCGATCTGCTTGCCTCCGCGCAAAGTCATCGGCTTGGATGCATCGTCCTCTGTTGAATCAGACTCTTCTTCGATTGTTTGCAAAACTTGGGTTGCAGCGCTGATATTTTCGATTTTTTTTCCTCCGCGCAAGGTCATGGGACGGCTAAGATCGACGGAGTCCGGCATCGACACAGATATAGGTTTGACCTGATTGGGGTTTGATTGAGAATTCGATGAGGGTTTTGCTTGCTGGGATTGATGTCCAAATAATTTTAAAATGAATGACATTAGCGCCTTATATTTCTAGAATATTATGCTAGATTTATAAGTTCTAAACAATGTTATTATTAATTTGATTTTCGGTGTATCTTCAAGGCTAATCAATAAAAGCAAAACTTAAGTGTGTAGAAGGCGAGGATGCTGAAGAGTGCGCAAAGGGGGATCGTAACGACCCAGGAGACTACGATCTCTTTGATGGTTTGAAGGTTGAGCGCTTTGAGCCCGCGCGCCATCCCAACCCCAAGAACCGCACCAATCAGTGAATGGGTAGTGGAGATTGGCAGGCCTAATTTTGAGGCAAGCAGGATAGTGAATGCTGCACCGAACTCGGCAGAAAATCCTCGGGTAGGCGTCAATTCTGTAATTTTTTTGCCAATCGTCTCTATAACTCTCCATCCCCAAGTAGCAAGACCAATCACGATTCCGCCGCCACCAAGGGCAAGAAGCCAGGAAGGGACGGCTGATTCGCCGGAAATCGTCTTGTTTTTTAAAACATCGATCACTGCTGCTACTGGGCCGATTGCATTCGCTACATCATTGGCCCCATGAGCAAAAGCCACTAAGCATGCGCTCATAATCTGTAAGATGATGAAGATCTTTTCCACTCCCTGATAATGATGGGAAGAGTGAAGTTCCGGCGTGGTTCTTTTCACTGTGTCTGTGAGCGATTGAACACGGCCCAGGATTTGGGAAATTTCACCGGCATATGAGGGGTTGCGATTTGAGAGGTGTACTCTTTGCAGGTGATGGAGGGCTTTTTCAAGGCTGACTGCTTGAAGAGGATGGAATCCATCGTTCATTTGCAAGGCAGGCTCAAGAGTCCGCATCACTAAAGGACGGCCGATCCAGGCGGCGGCAAGACCAATCGAACATGAGAGGGAAAAGGCAGAAAATATCGAAAGGTCGAGATTCATCCCATGATAAACAAGGCTTAAAGAGGCGACAGAAAAACAGAGGAAAATGAGAAAAGGAGCTAGTTTTTGACAGGCTGCGATCGGATCGAGCGCGAAGAGGATTTTTCTTTGGATGAGACTGAAAATGGCGTAGGAAACGATGCCGCTTAAGAGGGGAGAGAGAATCCAGCTAGAAGCAATCCATCCCAATTCTTGCCAGTGAATCGCGCTTGGACCTCCGATGCAAAATCCAAATCCAAGGACTGCGCCCACAATAGCATGGGTTGTGGAAACAGGAAGGCCAAAATAGGAGGCAACTTGCAGAAGCGCGCCTGTCGCAAGAAGAGATCCCATCATGCCAAAAACAAAAATCATCGGATCAGATTGAAAGATGCTCGGCTCTACAATCCCTTTTTGAATCGTCTCTGAAACGCTGGAACCGACAAAATAAGCTCCTGAAAATTCGAGAATGGCGGCAAGAAACACCGCCTTTTTTAAGGTAAGCGCCTTAGAGCCGACTGAAGTTCCCATCGCATTGGCTACATCGTTTGCGCCAATGTTCCAGGCCATATAAAAGCCCAGCGCTAAAGCTAAGATCTGTATCAAAGTAAACTGTTCCATTGATATCAGATTCCGCCCTCACTTAATCTCTAGCAACATGCGTACCCTGTTGCCCAATTTTTCAGATAGACATGCAAGACGCCCAATTTCTTCAATCATAGTCAGAAATAAATGAAAGACTGGATAGGGCATCTCATCACATTGATTGTACAGTTTTTTGATTAATTTGTTTTTCAAATTCGTCATTTCATATTCTGTGAAAGCGATTTTCTCAACCATCCCTTTGACCTTCTGCGCTTCGATTCCGCCAAAAGACGATTCAAGAAGTTCTTCAAGCTCTTGCAAAACCTGAAAAGCTAAGGAGAAGGCATCTAGATTTTTATTGCAAAAGGCAAAAAAATCTTCGTGCATCGATGGGATCAGGGGAATTGCCCTCATTCCGGCGTGTAAAGCAATCGCTTCAGTTTGGTCTGCGATCGCATCTTGAAGGGAGAGAATATCTAGTAAGGAGGTGCGATCGACTTGAAGAAAAAGACTTTTAGGAAGATGGTTGCGAATATCATTTTTTGTAAGATCAGCTTCGTGCTCAAGCGTCGAAATGCGCTCGCCGATGAGTGCTATCGCATTCATTTCTTGTTTCACTAAAGCTTGAAAAAGAGAAGGGAGTTCGCTGACGCATGAAGCAACCTTGCTCATATGTGTTTGCAAAAGGGCGAAGGGCGACTTTCCAAAAAGTCTTGCGATCGTCAACATGCAAAAGATTCTATCTGATCAAACGGGTTAAAAACAACCTCTCAAACAGGGGAAATGAAAAAAAATATTATAAAAAAAGGCAAATTTGGTTATGGTGAGACAAAGCTTCTTCGTACGAGGTATCGATGTATAGTAAATATCTGGTAGCTGTGTTTATCTCCTGCAATATGATCCTATCTGCGCAGGAAGCATCAGCTTCATTAGAAACGCGAATAGTTGTTCAAGAATCCCCCGCAAACGTCCAGGATATTGCCCGAAAAGGAGATGCTTGCGAACCATGCGGAGCAACGGCAAAAGAAGTATGTCCCTGCCCGCCAGAACCGTGTGAGGCCGTATGCAATGACACGAAAATTGTCATTCCTTCCTTCAAGGGATTGCTGCTTGTGTCTTCCAATAAATCTGTAAGATCGGCGAATCTTGAAAATGTTGAAGGCGTTGTTGTCGATGATGTCGATCTTCCTGGCAGCACCGATTCGCTTTATAAAAAACTCAATCGTTTTTGGTGCGAGCCGGTTCGTCAGTGCGATCTCATGGAAATCAAACGGGCAGTCACCCAATATTACCGCGAGCACAACCGTCCTGTAGTTAAGATCACTGTGCCTCCCCAATCGGTGAAAACAGGTGTTTTGCAGCTGATTGTGCAAGAAAGCCGCCTTGGATGCGTCCGATCGGTCTGCAACAAATACTTTAGCAGCGACCGTCTTGCAGGATATATCAGCACTCCATCAGGATGCCGTATCCAAGCAGATTCTTTGATTTACGACTTGAATTGGATCAACAGAAACCCGTTCCGCACAACCGACTTGGTTTTTACCCAGTCGCAGTATGATGGAATGGTTGACATTGAACTGGTAACTGTCGATCAGTACCCATGGCGTCTTTATGCAGGGGCCGATAATACGGGTATTGCTCAGTCTGGCCACAATCGCTACTTTGCCGGCTTCAACTGGGGAAATGCGTTCTGGTTAGACCATATCTTCACGTATCAATTCACAACAGGCACTCATTATAATGAGTTCTGGGCCCATTCAGCGAACTACACAGCTCCTCTTTCTTGGCGGCATACGTTGGATCTTTATGGCGGTTACTCAGAAGTGAAAGCAGCTTTGCAGGGGAATCCCGGCGTTAGCACGAAAGGTAGCAGCGCGCAAGCTTCGCTTCGCTATGAGATCCCTCTGCCTCCTGGCCTTTCGATTCTCGAAGAGTTTACTTGGGGATTTGATTGGAAGAGAACCAATACCAACCTCTTAAACAACGATGAATTCATTTTTGGAAAGACCGTCAATATCACTCAGCTGATGGCTGGAATCAATGCGGGTCTTGAAACAGAAAGAACCAAAAATTCGGGCACGATCGAAGTGTTCTGGTCTCCTGGAAGATGGCTTCCCGATCAGCAAAACAGCCACTATAATGACCTTCGCGCAGGGGCAAAAAACGCCTATGTATATGGAAGGGTTTCCGTGGCATCGATTTTCCGACTCCCATCTGACTTCACTTTTGAGCCAAGCCTGCGCTATCAAGTCTCTAGCGCAAACCTGCTGGCAAGCGAGCAGTTTGGATTAGGCGGATACAACACTGTCCGTGGTTATGAAGAACGGGAAGTCAACGGCGATAACGCAATCATTGGAAATATTGAGTTGCGCACAAGACCTCTTAGTCTTCTCGGCACATTCTGCGAGTGTTCAAAACGGAAATACCGCGATGAGCTGAGATTCTTGCTCTTCTTGGATTACGGTTATGCGAAAAACCACAAGCGCTATTTCAACGAGCGCAAGTTCCAGTACCTAGTTGGCGCTGGACCAGGACTTCGCTATGTGATTCAAAAATACCTGACCGTTCGACTCGATTATGGCTGGAAACTCAGACAGATCGACAACAGTCCAAATCCGCTGCGCCACATGCTCCATTTCGGAGTTGTCGCGAGCATCTAATCTCTTGAAGCATGGGGCCGCTGATCTAAGCGGCCTTTTTTTTATTCGTCGTCTTCGCCTTTATCTCTTTTTTCCCGCTTTTTCTGCTCTTTCAAAGCCCAAGCGAGAACTTGATTCATGTCATCAGAGACTTTTTTCACGAATTGATCGGTCATTTGATGGATTTGGAGGTCGCTCAGTTCTGCTCCATGAAAAAGTTTTTCCCAAAATTTTCGAAATTCTGGGGAAACTCGATATTGCGGTTTATAGGCAGGTCCACCTGAGCCGGTGGGAGAAACTTCAGACATATTGGCTCCTTTTCTCTAGTCTAATCGAATAGACGATTAGGAGAAAAGAAGCTCTTTATCTTTTTCTGTGAGGGGGCGGTACTCGCCTTCTTGCAAAGTGCCCAAAAGAAGCGATCCGATCCGCACACGGGTCAGTTCGGCCACTTTCAGTTTTGCTCGTTCCGCAATGATGCGAACTTCGTGTTTTTTTCCTTCTTTCACACAGATTCTGAAGGTTCCTTTTCTGATTTTGCGAACGGATACTGGACGGACCCATTTATCATCAACTCGCGCACCTTGCGATAAAGTTTCAAGATGCTCCGGCGTAATTTCCTGAAGGGTTTTGACCACATATTCTTTGATGATATTCGAAGAGGGGTGGATGACCCGATTGGCAAAATGGCCATCGTTAGTGACCAGGATCAGCCCGTTCGTTTCTTTGTCGAGGCGGCCGACTGTGAAAAGGCGCTCATTTGTATCGGGAAAGAGGTCGAGAACAATCTTTTTTTTACCTGGCCGGATGTTGGTGCAGATATACCCAGGAGGTTTGTTCAGCAGATAGTAAACTTTTTTCTGCTCAGTCTTGACCGTTTCGCCGTCGACTGTAATCCGATCTGTGTCCCAATCGATATGGTGCTGAGGGAGCTTAATCGTCTCGCCATTGACTTGAACGCGGCCCTCAAAAATAAGTTCTTCGCAGGCTCTTCTTGAAGCGATGCCGGCAGCGGCAAGCGCTTTACTCAATCTTTTCTTTTCCATGGTGCTAAAACTATAAAGGAATCTCCCTTTCTGATAAACTGCAAATCATGGCAAAACCAAAATTGATCCTTCTGAGACACGGCCAGTCGATCTGGAATAAAGAAAATCTTTTCACCGGCTGGGTCGATATCCCCATGAGCGAGCAGGGAAACCAAGAGTGCATCGAGGCCGGGAAGAAGATCGAAAATATCCCGATCGATGTGATCTTTACCTCTACGCTCATCCGAGCTCAAATGACCGTTCCGCTCGCGCTTTTGCACCACAAAAGCGGCAAAATCCCCGTATTCTTGCATCCGGGCCAAGGCAAGCTGGAAGAGTGGGGAGGAGTCTATAGCGAAGAGGCTAAAAAGAAGCTGATCCCCGTCTACACGGCTTGGGAGCTCAACGAAAGAATGTACGGCCATCTTCAGGGGCTTAATAAAGCTGAAACAGCCAAAAAATTTGGGGCCGAACAGGTCCATATTTGGCGCCGCAGCTTCGATACCCGTCCGCCAGAAGGGGAAAGTTTGAAGATGACTGCGGAAAGGACCATTCCCTATTTCAAAAAAGAAATAGAACCCTATTTGCAAAAAGGGAAAACCGTTCTTGTTTCCGCTCATGGCAATTCTCTCCGTTCGATCGCTATGCATATTCAAAATTTGAGCAAAGAAGAAGTGGTATCTCTTGAATTGCCGACGGGCGAGCCGCGCATATATACCTACGATCACGGTCGATATGATTTATCTTGATCACCATTCTGCTACACGCCCTTGCTCAGCTGCATTAGAAAGGATGACCCCATATCTGCAAGATCGTTGGGGGGCCTCGTTTGCCCCGCACAAAATGGGCCAGGAATTGATCGCATCTCTCGATACGCATTATCAGATGATTTATGATTTAGTAGGCGCTGGGGAGCCGGATCGGTTTGTTTTCACATCCTCAGGCGCTGAAGGGATCAATCAAGTTTTCCTATCCATTTTTTTAGAGGTCGCGCGCAAAACAGGAAAGACGCACATCATCGTATCTGAAATCGAAGATGCGCCAACTATGCGCTGCGCAAAAAGGCTTGAAGAACTGGGCTGCACCATCAAAATCGCTCCGGCAAAAGATGGACTGATCGATGTCGAGGCGCTTGCAAAACTCATCAATCCGCGCACCTCATTGATTTCTGTGAGCATGGCGCATGGTTTAACCGGCGTAATTCAACCTGCAGATGAAATCATCAATCTTGCAAAAGAAAAAAACATCCTTCTTCACCTCGATGCCACCTATGCCGTCGGCAAATATCCGATTGCATTCGAGAGCGATTATCTCACCTTTTCAGGCGATCGGATTCACTCTGTCAAAGGCTCAGGCGGTCTTTTTGCGAAAGAAAAAGCGCCACTCGTCCCGCTGATTTTAGGCGGCAATGAGCAGGCAGGCTACCGCGGCGGCAGTTTTGACATCCCCTCATTCATGGCATTGAGCGCAGCGGCCAGCCAAGCATCTCTTTATCTCGATACGATGGCGCTCGAAGTCGCTCGACTCCGCGCTCTTTTTGAGTCGTCTGTTCAGGGCGAAGTTCTTTTCAAAAACCATCTCCGCCTTCCTAATACTTCGCTCATTGCATTCAAAGGAGTGCATCAAGAAGCTCTCCTCTACTTCCTTAGCCGCAAAGGCGTTTATGCGGCCATTGGAGGCGCCTATGCTCCGCATCTTTCGACAATCGATGAGACTGCACTGAGTTTTTCCTTGAGCCGCATGACTACGGAAGAGGAGATCGTGAAGGCTGCCAAAATCATCAATGATACGGTCAAAGATTTGCAATCGATCTCGGAGGCCTTATGATGATCCGACCCTTTTATTGGGAATTGTTTAGCAAAAAGCTAAGAGAAAAGATCGATCGGCTCCGCTTTGTCGGATCTTTCACTCAAAAGCTTGCCGAGGATAAGGGAATGCGATGCGTAATTGGCAAAGAAGGCAGATTAAAGTTCTACTGGCTCGTCGATGAATCGGATGGAATCATTGCCGACGCCAAATTCCAAGTCTTTGGTCCGGTCGGCCTCATTGCAGCTGCAGAAATTGCCACCGAACTAGTTTTGCATAAAAATTATGATCAGGTATCCCGCCTAACTGCAGACCTCATTGATCAGCATGTGAGAGATAGAAAAGAGCTGCCCGCTTTTCCAAAAGAATGCGATCCGTATCTCAATCAAGTTCTCTCGGCCATAGATAACGCTGTGCAGCAGTGCCTAGATATCCCTTTTGCTGCAAGCTACGATACGACCCCTATCGAAAGCGATTTCGGCGAAATTCCAGGCGGAATTCCCGGCTGGGGAGAATTTCCGCACGGCCAAAAAGTCAAGATCGTTCAGGAAGTCATTGAAAAAGAGATCAGCCCTTACGTCGAACTAGACGCAGGAGGGGTTAAATTGATCGAAGTCCATGAAAGCGGCGAAGTAGTCATTGCTTACGAAGGTTCTTGCACTACCTGTCATTCGTCCACGGGGTCCACTCTTACCGCGATTCAAAAAATTTTACGAGCCCGCGTACACCCCTCGCTTTTTGTAACACCCTCCCTTTAAGACGCAAAATGCGAAACGCAAAACGCAAAATTGTCGGAACGTCCACCGACGATCATAAATATTTCAGTATGTAGTTTTGTTTGTTGGTTTGTGATATAATTAACAAACCGCGATTAATTTACGTGAATTTATTATGAGCTTGATCTTAAGTTATCTTTGTAAGGGGGTTCCCTCCTATAATAGGGCTTTGTTTCAGAATCGCTTCCATGGCGATAGGCAAGCAGAGAGAGTTTATCAAGAGTTTTTTTCATCATATGAAAGCGGATTGGTTCGTCTGGATTCCTCAGTTTTAAACCAGATAGAGAAGATTCTTGAATATAAAGAAAAAAGTAAGTGCATCGCCGATGAATGGGGCAAAGTTTTATTTGGAAACGATGGACTTTCTTTAGAAAGCGCTCATTTGCAGCTGCCTTTTCAAAAACTTCTTGAATCGGCAATGGATGCTCAGTTTGTTTTTGAAGAGCAGCAGCTTCGAATGAAAGAAGTGGACCAATTACTCAAGCTGCGGCATGGAAGGGTTGCAAGAGAAATAGACCTACTACAGAGAGCCCAAGGGTTTAGATATTATTTCCTATCGGCAGACGATCGTCAGTATGTGGATAAAATCGAAGAACGGGCAAAAGCAGTTCAGCAAAAAAAAGCGCTGCTTGATGCGCTCGATGAGCGAATCGCAAAGGCGCGCGCGCGCGTATTCAATATGCCCGATTTGTCTAAGGTATTTTCCGATTCCCGGATGGCTCCATGGGTGCCGAGGGTTATAGAACCAGACACTTTACACCCTTCTTTAAAAGATCACTGCGTAATGATTAAGGGAAATCCGATTTTAAGCGACAGCGCTGTTTTTTTCATTTTGAAACGGCCGGCTAAAATGTCAACGGAGTGCTGGAAAAGTTTTATTTCAAGCGAAAATGCAGGACGCGTATTCCAAGTGCTGCAAAAAGCGAAATTGGACAAGGTTAAGCCAAATCAAGAGTTTTTCCCCTTCATCGAAGAGAAGTATAAAGATGTGGCTGTCTGTTATGAGCCGGTGAATCACGCATTGCAGCTTCATATGGAACGAGATGTCTGCGTAAAAACGAGAAGAAGGGTGATTGGCGAGGGTCAATTCGAACGTACGAATCGTCCTGAAAAGGATCGAATATTTGCGGATAAATGGAGAGATATCTGGGATCAAGGATGGTCGGAGAATCGGATTGCGACGGCAGGGCCAGATTGCTACGAAGCCATCGCAGTCCAACGCGCTATGATGAAGATGATTCTGGATGGAAAAATGGCAGATCTCAAAAGCAAAACCATCCAAAATCTTGGGGAATATTTTGATGATATGCCTCATAGCGATGTGGCAGATTTGCCGGGCAGTTACATGCAAAACCCCAATTTCCGTCAGGCTTTTGGGCTCCATCAATGGATTCAAGACCGCGCTAGAAAGATTTGCGAAAAAAGGGAAGCGCTAGCGGGTATGGATATTGCGATTGAAACAGATTATCGACTCAGAGACGAACAAGGCAGACTCAATATGCTGTCGCAGGACCTTTTCGAAAGCTATGAAAACTGGAGACGCAAATTGGATCAGTTTTTAATTGAATTAGAAAATCCTGCAAATCAAGAGTTGAAAACTTTGCTGGGTCCGGCTCTGATCAAAAATTTGAGAACTTTCTTGGGGGTATTGACCGAGTTTGTGCAAAACGGACCTCATCCTGAAATCAGAGGAGTTCTTAGAGATCGAAGAGCGATTTTGGATGCTCCGCTGCAGCCAAACAGACAAGCGCTGCTCGACGCGGTTTGGACCAATTGGAAACAAGGAAAAACCAAAGAAGAAATCGAAGAGATTTTGCTAGCAACCATCAAACAGGTTCAAAGAAGCATAGACCTCTTTAATCAAGGCCAGATTGTAATCAGCGCGCCGCTTACAAGCCCTTCTTTCCAAGGAGAAATCGGGAAAGTGATGAAACCCGCCCTGGCTCCAATTTATCAAGCGGCGATTCCTCCTTTTTGGCAGAATAAAACCAAGATCGAAATCGTCATGAAAGAAATTCTGAAAGGAACCGATACCTCAGTTCTTTGGTTGGATGCGGCCGATACGCTGGGAATGGCCAAATCCTCGGTCATGAAGAACGAATTGCTCCGAAGCCGCCAAGCCAAGCTCGAACAAGCCGCTAAGGCTTAATATCGCCGGATAGCAAAGTGTGAAAGGTATGGTCTGGCAATTGGAGATTGAGCTGTCCATCTTCGGTCAGAGAATGGCAAATACCCACCCAAGTTTTCTTTCCATCAAAACAGCGCACTGTTTCCCCTTTGAGGGCGAGAAGCTGATCAAATTGTTTGTGAAAGGGGCCAAAACCTTCTCTTTTAAACCGCTCTAAATCGTGAATGAACTGCGCTTGCAGTTTTTTGAGAACCTCTTTTTTATCCCATTTCTTTTTAGTTTCGATGAAAAGCGATGTGGCGGGCTGGTCGATCTTTGCTGCGCTTGCTGCATCGAGATTCACATTGATGCCAATTCCAAGGAAGATATCGACATGATCGGGATGAAATTGCGTTTCGCAAAGGATTCCTGAAATTTTTTTGCCATGCAGGCGGACATCGTTTGGCCATTTGATTTCGGGCTTCAGTCCCTCTTTTTGCAAAACTGAGGCTAGGCTAAGGGCCATCAATTGAGCTAAAGAAGCCAGATGCAAGGTATTTAGGGAAAGAGTGAAATAGAAAGTGGCGTAGAGGCCTACGTCTTTTGGCGATACCCATTTTCTTTGATAGCGGCCAACGCCTGCAGTCTGCTCATCTGCAGTAACGCAGGTAATTTTCCCAGGAGGAAAACTCTTGCAGTGTTTTTTTGCATAAACGTTTGTAGAATCGACCACGTCTAAATGAACTTCATGCATAGCACCTCTCTTAGTTCCTTGAGTATATAGAAATTTGTGAATAGAATCGAAACTATATGTTCAAATCATCGGTTCTCTCTCGGCTCGATTACAGAATTTTTCCGGTGATGATCGCTTTGATGCTGATCAGCCTGCTCGTGATTTCTTCCATGACAGGAGATGTGACGGATGAAGGAAGAGAATTTTGGACGCCTCTTGTCAAAACGCAGCTGAGATGGTTCTGCTTAGGCTGGGTGGTTTTTTTTCTCGCCTCTTATTTTGATTACCGCCGTTTGCGCTCTTTAAGCCCGTTTCTCTATTTTGCGATCCTAGTACTCCTTTTCGGACTTTTTTTTGTCACCCCGATTCAAAATGTGCACCGCTGGTACAGAATTCCTGGCGTAGCCAGTTTTCAGCCATCGGAACAAGCCAAACTCATCTTAGTCATTTTCCTAAGTTGGTTTCTGGAAAGGCGGGGACGGGAATGTTCTTCTCTTTCCACTGCACTGCAAATGGGGATGATTGTAGCTGTTCCATTCTTATTGATTCTCAAGCAGCCCGATTTAGGAACGGCGCTCATTCTCTATCCAATTGGTCTTGCGATGGCCTATTTCGGCGATGTACACCGAGGACTTTTGCGAATCGTCACATATCTGGGAATTGGGGCATTGATGATGGTGATGCTTCTTTTTCTCGGCGTGCTCGATCACGAAAAAATGCGCCCCGTGTTCACGACGGTTTTAAAGGAGTATCAATATCAGCGGCTGAATCCAAACACCTATCATCAAAAAGCCTCTCAGATTGCGATTGCAATTGGCGGCATAACAGGGAGCGGATGGCATAAAGGGGAGTTTTCGGGCCGCAAATGGCTGCCCGCAGCTCACACCGACTCGGTATTTGCGGCCTACAGCGAGGAATTTGGCATCATCGGCGTTGCTTTCTTGCTTCTCTTGTATTATGCGCTCATCTATTACAGCTTTCAGGTGGCAGCAGTTGCTAAGGATGCTTTTGGCCGTTTCCTGGCTGGCGGACTTGCGGTTTATCTTGCGATGCACGTCCTTTTCAACATCGGAATGATGTGCGCTCTATTGCCGATCTCAGGAGTTCCGCTCATCTTTATGACTTATGGAGGAAGTTCGATCTTGACAACGATGGGGGCTCTCGGTTTATTACAAAGTATTTATAGCAGAAGGTTCATGTTTTAATGTTTTGGAGAGGTGAATCGCTTTCTCACAGGATGATTCTCACCTTGGGACTTTTCCTGATCGGTACATTGCACACGTTGATTTTTTCTATTTTCCAAATCCCGAAGAATTTTTTGATGGGGCATGAATCGATCCCGCTCGCCACCGCTTGCAAAGTGATCCTCTATAGTTTTGCGATCATTATGGCTTTTAGCCATCAATTTTTGTGCCGTACATTCGGTCTTAGAAAAACCCTCTATTTCGGTCTATTGTGCAACCTGCTTGGCTTAGCTACTTTGATTTTCAATCAGCATGTCAGTCAAGGGAATGGCTTAATCTCATTAATTGTTATAGACATGTTGTTTTTTGGTTTGGCAATTACTTCAGTAATCAATGGGCTTGTAACTTATATTATCATCGAATTTCCAAAGAGAGTAGGAATGGGCATTGTTGCCCTTTTTGCTTTTTTCAATCTCGGTCCGATGTCCGCGACTCTTCTGATTGAATTATTTCAAACATATGGAATAAGCACCTTTTTAAACCTTTTTTTGATCGGGCTTGTTCTTTTAAGTATTTGGTTTGTTCACGTTTATTTTTTCAATCCTCCAATCAACCCGGAAAAGATTCACCTAAGGCGGGGCGGGATCATTTGGAAGGAACTCCATTATCGGCTCGGTCTTTTCATGATCGCTATCATTGCATATGGTTACACAGAAACCACCTTCAATTTATGGGGCTATATTGAGCTTAAGGATATTTTTGGAAGTCAAATTGCCGATCAAACGATCCCGTTCTTTTGGATGTTTTTGATCGTAGGACAGGTTTTCTTGCTCCTTCCTCTCTATTTTATTCCTGCCAAAAGGGTATTTTATTTTCTGGTGGTTGTTGTAGCAATCTCTTCATTTTGTTTTCCCATCCAGGAAAAATTGGCCGGATTCATCTCTTGGCTTGTTGTTGCTGGGTTTGGATGTTCTGCAGTTTTCCCAATCCTTTTATCTCAAATGGAGAAAGAGATCCTTCCTTTTGCCCACGGATCTTCAATCATGCCATACATTGAAAAAAGTCTTTCTTTGATGATGGCCGGGTATTTCATTGGCGTGGGGATCGTGGACATTTGGGTGGAGCTTTTGGGGGGCCACCCCTACTTCTCGCTTTTAACCCACTTTCACATGGCTGCAGCAACGATCTTCATTACGGCTATCATCTCCATCTTCCTGGATCTCACAGCCCCAAAGACCCGTTAACCTGTTCTATATCTGGGTCTTAGGTTCCCCGCTGTTCCTTTTTTGGAAAATGGGGTATTTTAGAATTATAGAGGGAAGGGTCTATGCTCAATCATTCGTTCATATTTGCGCCTGGCACTTGGTATGGAGAAGGAAAAATCACCTTGAACATGGTTGAAGAAGAACTCTTTTTCAACACCTCGTGGGCCGTTCAAAATAAAGACTTTGCGGGCAAGGTTTCTTGCGCGCAAGAAATTCAGATTCAAGGCCTTTCTGAGAATATGCGCAATGACCTTGCATTCTATGATATTCAAGGTAAGACATTTTCGGTCGATATGGAGAACCAGAATGTGGGTCGGATTGTTGGGACCGGGGTTTTTGATGAGAAGATGATTGCTTGGGAATTCCGCAATAACGACATGAATTTCGAGGGATACGAGACATATCATTTGCAGCCTGACGGCAGCTATCATATGAAAGGGGAATATGTGACTTCGGACCAATTCCGCACGCAGATCGAGGCCCGTCTTTGGCTCCGGTCGAATGAGTCGCCAACCGAGGACGAAACTGAGGAGAATGAGGAAGAATGAAAAGATTTTTGCCATTATTTCTTTTTGCATCCTGTGCATTGGGCGGAAAAGTGGTCACAATGGACGCTTTTTATGAAATCGATCTTTGTACTACAACTCCTCAAGTTGTAGCGCTTCTAGGCAAGCCTTATGCCATTCACAATAAGGGCGACGGCACAGTTGAGTATGAGTATATCGAGCGGATCAAAATCGGCGGCAGAGATGCAGAAGAGCGAAGGTATTTCATTATGATTCGGGATGGGGTGGTTATTTCTAAAAGAGTCAAGCAAAGCTCGCCGCTTCCATACGGTTTCGACAGCTACGATATGCAGACCACTCAAACGGACGAAACCCAAAACTCCGACCGCTGACTATTTATCAATAAAGTTTTTTGCCGCCCGCTTTCGGAAGGCTCGCTAGAGGACGCAGAGTTCACAGAGAGGAAGAATAAAAATCTCTGTGAGCTTTACAGAGGTTTCGTGGCGCGTAGAAAATCTAGATTTTAATTTCGAACGGTATAAATAAAAGGGCCGCTGAAAGCGGCCCTAAGATCAAAGAATTTAGAAGTCGAATTGCGCTTTTACAGTCACGCCTTGCAAATAGAGGTTGTGAGCTGAAGCGCTTGGAGACTCATCAAATTCATCTACGAGCATTCTCATCATATTTTGATTCCAGAAAATTTGGAAATCATAGGTGACGAGTAGGTCGAAATGGTAGTTGCGGCAATCGAAATAATCGCCCCAGCCCAAACCGATATTCATTTCGTTATTGAATCGTACGGTATTGTAGTCGCCGTAATGGGCTATATTTGGACGATCTAGTCCATCATCCACTGGATCTGCACGGTCGGTGACTTTTGTATATCTTGTGAAGACAATACTTCCAGCCATATCGCCTTCAATACGGAATCCCCATCCGAGATGCCATTTCCCCTGGAATCCGCCGCGAGGACCGACTCCCCAAGCATAAGATTGGTTGTGGAAAACTGCATTGGTATTCACAGCAAAAAGAGGATCAAATGGAGTTGGATGGATTCTCAAGTTTTGGCGGATCCATTCAGCTCTAATGCCTCCAAAAGGAGCCACGATCAGGTGGGTGCCTTGATAGTAGGGCCGAGTCACTCCAACATCTAACAGATCCATACGAAGACGCCATACAGAAGTAATATGGGACGCATTGAAGAAATTGTCTAGTTCCCAGTTATTGATGTCCCAAACTGGATCGGTTGTTCCTGCGGGTCCTTCTGGCGCAGCAGCAGAAGTTGTGGTTCTTGAACGAAACCATGTATATTCGGCAAAGGCGCTCCAATGGTCATGACCTAGATCGGCTCCTAAGCCTATTTTGAAGCCAGGCTCCCATTTAGTGTCTTGGAATAGAGCCGTTCGGACACTAGCTGTTTCTACAGGCGCTGCAGTGTAAGTGGCGTTTGATCTTGCTAATGTCAAGCCTTCTTCATAGGCTGTCCAATAGGTAAAGCTAGCATCTACCCAGAAATTCCATGGGCATGGGCTGAGTTCATAATCGGCGGGTTCATTGTAGGCTGATTTGATGCAGCAATTCGTATCTGGATAACCTCTTTCAAAACAGACCGGAGGACATGGCTTGCATGGCTTTGGCGGACATGGTTTTGGGGGGCATGGCTTTGGACATTCCTTAGGAGGACATGCAGGCGCACAGCTGCCGCTGCTGTTTTGCGCATATACGACATGCACACACAGCAAACAGATGCTTGCCACAGCGAGTTTGGTGATTCCTTTCATTTTTTACTTTCCTTTGCTAAAAAGGGTGATAAACCTGATCTCGAATTTGACAAAAGATTTGTTTTTTCGTCCAGTAAAATTTTTGCGAATATAAAGAAAGAGGCCGCTCAAAAGAGCGGCCTCGCATAGGTATAAGGAGAGAAAGATAGAGTGTTTGATTAGAAATCAAACTGCGCTCTGACTGTCAGACCTTGCAAATAGAGGTTGTGAGCAGCTGCGCTTGTGTCGTTTTCAAACTCATCTACGAGCATTCTCATCATGTTTTGATTCCAGAAAATTTGGAAATCATAGGTGACGAGGAGGTCGAAATGGTAATTGCGGCAATCAAAATAATCGCCCCAACCCAAGCCGAGACTCATGTCGTTGTTGAATCTGATTGTGTTGTAATCATCGTAATGAACGGAAACAGCACGGAATCCATCTCTTATTGAATCAGCATAGCTAGCAACATGTGTATAACGTGTGAACTGAATGCTTCCAGCTACATCACCTTCAACACGGAATCCCCATCCGAGATGCCATTCGCCTTGAAATCCGCCTCTAGGACCTACAGCCCAAGAATGAGATTTATTGTGGAAAACGGCGTTGGTATTCACAGCAGTAGCTGTTGAAAGAGGGGTTGGGTGGACTCTTAAATTCTGACGAATCCATTCTGCTCGAATGCCCCCAAAAGGAGCTACGATCAAGTGTGTGCCTTGATAGTATGGCCGAGTCAATCCTACATCCAATAAATCCATGCGAAGGCGCCAAACTGAAGAAATGGACGCTACATTATCAAAGGCATTATCAAGGCCAAAGTTATTGATTGTCCATTGCGGAACAGTTGTTCCTGCAGGTCCTTCTGGCGCAGCTTCTGAAGTTGTGGTTCTAGAACGGAACCATGTGTATTCAGCAAACGCGCTCCAATGATCATGGCCTAAATCAACACCCATTCCGATCTTGAAGCCAGGTTCCCATTTTGTGTCTTGGAATAACATGACTCTTGGTTCGGCAGTTTCAATTGGTACTCCAGTATAGTCTGCATTCGATCTAGCTAGTGTCAAACCTTCTTCATAGGCTGTCCAATAGGTAAAGCTTGCATCAACCCAGAAATCCCATGGGCATGGGCTCAGCTCGTAATCAGCTGGCTCATTGTATGCAGATGGGATGCAGCATTTTGTGTCTGGATAGCCGCGCTCAAAGCACACTGGAGGGCATGGCGGTTTGCATGGCTTCGGTGGGCATGGCTTCGGTGGGCATGGCTTCGGTGGGCATGGCTTCGGAGGACATGGTTTTGGTGCACATGGTTTTGGGCATTCCTTTGGAGGACATGCTGGTGCGCAACTGCCATTGCCGCTCGTGCTATTTTGGGCATACCCAAAATGGACGCATAGCAAGCAGAGGCTCACCGTGATCATTTTTGATATTCGATTCATTTTCTACTTTCCTTTGCTAAAAAGGTGTTAAACCTGAACTCGAATTTGTCAAAAGATTCGTTTTTTCGTCCAGCAAAATTTTTGGTTGTAAAAGAAAGAGGCCGTTCTTTCGAACGGCCTCGTGAAAGAAAAAGTCGATCAGAATTTGATTAGAAATCAAATTGCGCTCGAGCTGTCAACCCTTGTAAATAAAGGTTGCTAGCTGCTGCGCCGACGCCAGATGTTGTATCATCTGCGTGCTGTCTCATCATGTTGTGATTCCAGAAAATTTGGAAATCATAAGTGAGGAGAAGATCGAAATGATAGTTGCGGCAATCAAAATAATCGCCCCAGCCAAGACCAATGCTCATATCGTTATTGAAACGAAGAGTATTGTAATCTGTGTATCTAGAAGACGCCTCATGATCCACTGCTACTTCAAGGCTATCTGCTCTTGCAGCTACAGTTGTATATCTTGTGAAAGCGATGCTTCCAGCAACATCTCCTTCAACACGGAACCCCCAGCCGAGATGCCATTCCCCTTGGAATCCGCCTCTTGGACCGACTGCCCAAGAATAGGATCTGTTGTGGAATACTGCATGTGCTGTTGCGGCGCCTTGTGTAGAAGAGAATGGAGTAGACTCAATTCTCAAATTCTGGCGAATCCAAGCAGCTCTCAAGCCGCCAAATGGAGCAACAATCAGGTGCGTTCCTTGGTAGTATGGGCGTGTCAATGCTGCATCCAACAAATCCATGCGCAGGCGCCATACAGATGAGATGTGGCTTGCTTCTGGGTCAAATGTAGATGAGCCTTGGTCCAAATCCCAGCCGTTGAAGTACCAAGCTGCATCGGTCGCTCCAGCTGGAATTGCTGGCACTCCAGCAGTTGTTGTGGTTCTTGAACGGAACCAAGTATACTCAACAAGTCCGCTCCAATGGTCATGATCTAAATCAAGTCCGAGACCTACTTTGAAGCCAGGTTTCCACTCTGTTTCTTGGAACAGGAATGTGGAATTATTGAAGACTTCTTGTGGTCCTGGGAAAACTGCGACCGATTGTGCAATATCGAGTCCTTCTTCATAAGCAAGCCAATAGGTGAAGCTAGCGTCTACCCAGAAATTCCATGGGCATGGGCTGAGCTCATAATCAGCTGGTTGATTGTAGGCTGATGGGATGCAGCAATTGGTGTCTGGATATCCGCGCTCAAAGCACACTGGAGGGCATGGCGGTTTGCATGGCTTCGGAGGGCATGGCTTTGGCGGACATGGTTTCGGAGGGCATGGCTTTGGGGCGCATGGTTTTGGACATTCCTTTGGAGGACATGCTGGTGCGCAGCTGCTACCGCTCATACTATCTTGTCCGTAGACAAAAGAGATGCTCAGAAGGCAGATGCTCGCCGCAATCAATTTAGTGATTCGGTTCATTTTCTGTTTTCCTTTGCTAAAAGTAAGAAGGTTTAACCTGAAATGAATTTGTCAAAATTTCTAATTTCAAGCCAGTAAAATTTTTAGAAGTCGAGTTCTGCGCGAATGGTTAATCCTTGCAGATAAAGATTGCTCGGAGAGTGTCCGGTGCCATCTGCAAAAGTGTCTGTGAGTTGTCTCATGATGTTTTGATTCCAAAAAATTTGGAAGTCATAACTTGCCAAAAGATCCAAATGTGTTCTGCTGCATCCGAAATATCGGCCCCACCCCATTCCCAAACTCAATTCGCTGCCCGCTCTGAGACAGTTGTAACCTTTAAATTCGCCTCCTAAATCGGTAGCTGTAATGAGTGTTGTTGTCGGGGTCTGATGGTGAACTACGCTTGTGTAGCGAGTGAACAAGATGCTTCCTGCAATATCGCCTTCGAATCGAAGTCCATATCCGAAATGCCATTTCACGAGTGAGCCCAAGCGCGGGCCAATCGCCCAAGAATTCGAACGGTTGTTGGATGTTGCAGCCAAAGGAGGCTCTGTTGTGCTGGAGGTGAAAATGTCGGCAAAAATATCGAGTTTTTGCCGGATCCATTGTGCACGCAAACCGCCAAATGGGGAGACAATGAGATGCGTTCCTTGATAATAGGGGCGGGTCAATTCAGCATCTAAAAGATCCAGTTTGAGATGCCAAGTCGAGTCGATGGAAGCTGCTGCTGTATTGTCCTGCCTATTGAACCAGTTGGAAAAAATCCAGACCGGAATTCCGCCTCGTGCATCGTCAGGTGCAGACTTGTGTGTTGAAGTGGTGGACCGGAACCAAGTGTACTCAAAAAGTCCGCTCCAGTGATCATGATTTAAATTGATGCCGGCTCCAACTTTAAACCCCGGTTTGAATTCTCTATCCTGCATGAGGAATTTTCCGTCGATAGGGGAGAGTAAAATCGTTGCAAGTTCGGTGGAGCTGACAGCTAAGTCCATCCCTTCTTGTTCTGCATCCCAATAAGTGAAGCTCGCATCGATCCAAACATCCCATGCACATGTGTCCAACTCGAAGTTTGCAGGTTCATTGTAGGCAGATGGAAAACAGTTTTGCGTATTTGGATAGCCTCTCTCAAAGCAGACGGGAGGGCAAGGCTTGCATGGTTTCGGAGGACATGGCGCAGGTTCGCAAGGACACTCTTGTGCGAATGCGAATGTTATGGCGCTTGCAAGTAGGATACGAATCATTGTTTTCCTCTAAAAATCAAATCTCGCTTTCAGCGTGAGTCCTTGCAGATAGAGATTGGTTGGAGAATTCCCCCCGCCATCTCCCAGGGTATCAGCAAGCTGGCGCATCATGTTCTGATTCCAAAACACCTGAAAGTCGTAGACCGCTAAAAAATCTAAATGGTAATTTCTGCAATTCAAATAGCTTCCCCAGCCCATTCCCAAATTCAATTCGTTGGCAAGTCTCAAACAATTGTAGTGGTAGAAGTGTCCGCTCACGCCGCCTGCGCCTGCAATTGAAGTGGTGGGAGACTGATTCCCAGAAGTGGTCAGATATCTGGTGAAAAGTAAAGCAGCTCCCAAATCGCCTTCGATTCTAAAGCCCCACCCGAGATGCCATTGTCCTTGCAATCCTGCTTGCGGGCCAATCGCCCAAGAGTTGGACTTATTGATCGATTTGGCTGCTTGCCCAGGAGTGATCGTGCTGGATGTGAAAATATCTGCATGGATAGACAGCCTTTGCCGGATCCATTGCGCGCGCATTCCGCCGAAAGGCGTCACAATCAGATGAGTTCCTTGATAGTAGGGCCTTGTGAAGCAAAGATCGAGGAGATCCATATGCAGGCGCCATTTAGATGATAACGAATGCGCCGCTGCATTGGTTTGTCTAGAGAACCAATTGGATAATATATAGACCGGAATACCTCCCCGCGAATCCTCCGGGGCTGTGCTATGCGTTGTTGTTTCTGATCGGAACCAAGTGTATTCAATGAAAGTGGCCCAATAATTAGGATTCATGCTGAATCCGAGGCCCGCTTTAAATCCCGGCTTGAAGCCAGTGTCTTGGAATAGAAATTGCCCGGCCATCGGAGCGAGAAGGGCGCCATTGTCTGTAGAATTAACTCCTAAATCGAGACCTTCTTCTTCTGCTTTCCAATATATAAAACTACCATCTGCCCAAAAATCCCAAGGACGGTTTTCTAATTGGTAGAGAGCAGGTTCATTATATCCGGAAGAAAAACAGATCGGATCGTTGGGATAGCCTCTATCAAATGCGCTGCAGATCAAAGGGAAAGCAAGCATGAGCCATTTCATGAAGTCCAATTTGTCAAAAAGATCTTTTTCGTACCAGAAGTATGTAAAAAGAAATTTTCGAATGGCGCTAAATTTCATAATTTCTTTACTATGTCTTGCTCGCTTTTAAATCAAATGAGGTGATTATGGCGAATATTTTTTCAGTAGAAAGTCTTGCGGCAAGACATGTTGAGTCGACATTGCGGGGCGATGTCACTGAACAAGCGCGTAGAAAGTGCGCGTTTGATTTTAAAATTACAGGATTTAATGCGTCTACGGTTGCAACGATAGCAATGGTAGCTGCTGCGATTTTTACCGGTTCTATCCTTGTTTATGCTTTAGCGCTACTTGCTTATCAAGTTCGAGGGGCATTCATGAGGTCGATCTTAACTACAGGATTGGAAGAAGGGGGCGATCTCATTGCCCGGATTAATGAACTCAATCCAAATGACGCAAAAGCAGAAATTGCGGAGCATCTAGGGATTGAAGATGAAGAGTGGCAGATGACGCACAGCCAAATTTTAGCATTCAAACTTTGGATGAATTGGACGCCAGCCCAACGAGTTGTCCAACCAGCCGTTCAGCAACAACAAGCGCATCATGAAGCTGTAGCACAACAATAAAGGAGAAAAATTTATGCCTATTCATATTACGATGAACGATGCTGCGACGTATGGCGCAGACTATATCAACCGAAGTGTTCCTGAACCAAGAAAAACACAAATTCGTGCTGCAACGAAATACAATCTGTTAACAAAAGCATTCAACGCTTCAAGCGTTCTGCTTGTAGCAGCCGCAGTGAGCGCCCTCTTTTTAGCGATTACTTCTTCATTTGTGTTCTTAAGTTTGGGGCTTTTCTTGAGATTCACTACTGAAAGAGAGCTCGATAAATACACAGCGCCCTATCAGCCAGCTGCGCAACCCGATCAGGCTCCGCAGCAAGGCGCAGGTGCAGCGCTTTGGGCGCGGCTTCGCGAGGGATTCCAAACAGCCCTCTTAAGGCACGCTCTTCATCAGACAACCGATGTCGAAAAGGTAGCTAACACTTTCCAAAATGTTGGCCTGCCTCCGGTAGAAAACTGGGTGCGCGATGAAGTCACTTTCTTGGATTTCGTGGCATGGAAAAACACGATTGCAATTCCTGAAGCCGTCGTGCAGGTACAACGCGAAGAAGCTCCAGTGCAGCAGCAGCAGGCTCCTGCGCAGCAGCAGGCGCCAGGGATGCTTGCAGGACTTGTCGGCAGAGTGATGGGACAGCAGCAGCAAATCGTCCGTCAAGCTGCAGATCCAGAATAAATATTTCTCTATACGGCGGCGCGAATTCTTCGCGCCGCATAATCTACTTGCAACTAAATGTTTGAGTTTATTTAATAAATTTAGCGATTCGTGTTATCATATTTGCGTGAAAACGATTGCTATTAATAATTACAATATTGATGCAAAAAATTTTGTTGTTTCGTGCAACAACCAGAAGGTTGGTTGCGTTGAAACTGCAACTAAAATCACGCAGCTTTCAAAAAAAACATTCGGGATTTTTGAATGGCTCAAATTCTATGCGATCGACCTTCTCGCCGATATTTTTCAGAGTTTTAAAGAAAAACAATTTACAATTGTTAAACTCCACGCCCAAAAAATTATTTTTGATCAAAATAAATATTTAAAGGGTGTTGAAAAAGTAGATCGATTTGTGCGCGAACATTTTGAAATAGTTTCAAAAAATGTGGATCATATTCATGAGGCTGAAGTGATCTGTTTAGGGGAAACCCATGAAACGCTTAGCCACATGTTGCGCAACGCTCAGCTCATAGACGCTTTAGGGGAACCAAATGATTTGATTCTTGTTGAGCACGATGAAACTAGGAAAGAACGATCAGATCAAGCGCGTTTCGTCAGAAAACCGATTGAGGTTAAAGGATGGGATAAAAGAGATCCTGAACTCATGGAAGAGTTAGCCGCTGCTTATGACATCAATCCGAATGACGTGATCATGCAAATTCTTTTTGGGGATAAACCTACAGATAGGACCGAAGAGGTAGATGCAATACTGCAAAAAATTGTTGATAATCTTCCAGAGCGAAATGAGAGCATGTGCAAAACCGTTGAAGAAAACAGTTGTCCGGGAAGAAGAATCTACGTAATTTCAGGACAAGGTCATTTAAAACCTCCGACGTCTCTAGTTAAAGATGGGATCAATCTGGAGGGGCAGAAGCGTGCCTTCGATGAGACGCTTGAGTATTTGAAAACAAAAAAATACGCAATTTTAGTGCCGCACGATGAAAAACCGCGGCTTCGATTATGGGGTCTTGGAGGCGGTTAAACCGCCAAGACCCACACACACGCACGGATATTGTTCTTACGCCTTAATCTTAATGTCGACGCCGGCAGCCACAGGCAATACCTTCAGCTTATCAATCGTATCGAGAGTAGGATCGAGAAGATCAAGTACGCGTACATGCGTTCTCATCTCAAATTGCTCTCGCGATTTTCTGTCTACGTGTGGCGAACGCAAAACGGTATAAATTTCCCGTTTTGTTGGAAGGGGAATCGGTCCCACAACGCGCGCGCCAGTCCGTTTTGCAGTTTCGACAATATCTTGTACGGAGCGGTCGAGCATCCGCTGATCGAAAGCTTTGAGTCGGATCCGTATTTTTTTTCTGGGTGCTTTTACCATATATTCTACTTCTTACAAATTTCTTCTTGAATTTTCGCAGGGACCCGCTCAAAGTGGCTAGGTTCCATCGTATAAGTAGCTCTTCCCGAGGTCATCGAGCGAAGCTGCGTTGAGTAGCCGAACATCTCGCTTAAAGGTACTTCGGAAGTCACTTCCACAGATCCTTTGAGGGACTCTTGTCCAAGGATTTTTCCGCGGCGCCGGTTTAAGTCGCCAATCACATCGCCGATGTTTCCTTCAGGCGTCTCAACGACAACCTTCATGATCGGTTCGAGGAGGACTGGTTTTCCTTTTCGGGCAGCTTCTTTCAGAGCCATGGATGCGCAGATCTTAAACGCCATCTCGTTTGAGTCGACTTCGTGATACGATCCATAAGTGATCGCGATCTTCATGTCGATCAGCGGATAGCCGGCCAAAACGCCTGTCTGCAATCCCTCTTCAATACCCTTAATACAAGCAGGGATGTATTCTTTTGGAATCACACCGCCAACAATCTTGCTGACGACTTCATTCCCTTTACCCACTTCATTCGGTTCGATTTCAAGGCAAACGTGCGCGTATTGTCCGCGTCCGCCAGACTGCTTGATGTACTTGGTCTCGGTGTTGGCTGGAATCGTGATCGTCTCTTTGTAAGAAACTTCCGGTTTTCCAACGTTCGCCTCAACTGAGAATTCGCGGAACATCCGGTCTCTCAAAATATCGAGGTGGAGTTCGCCCATTCCCATGATGATCGTCTGACCTGTCTCTTCGTTTGTCATGACGCGGAATGTAGGATCTTCTTCAGAAAGAGCTCCCAACGCTTTTGCCAATTTTTCTCGGTCGGCTTTCGACTTAGGTTCGATCGCCATCGAAATCACTGGGTCTGGGAAGTTCATTTTCTCAAGAACGAGCGGCTTATCAGGCGAGCAGAGTGTGTCTCCAGTCGTCGTATATTTCAAGCCGATGCAAGCAGCGATGTCGCCTGTGAAGAATTCATCACGGTCTTTTCGCTGATTTGCGTGCATCTCAAGAAGACGGGAGACCCGTTCATCTTTATCCTTCGTCGTATTGAGAAGGGAGCTGCCTTTCTGCAATCTGCCGCTATAAATGCGGATGAAGGTCAATTTGCCTACATATGGGTCTGTCATGATCTTAAACGCCAAAGCGGAAAGCGGGCTATCATCTGAAGGAGGGATTTCCATCGTCTCATCAGAATCTACTTTATGTCCCTTGATCATTCCTCGATCGAGCGGCGATGGCATCCATCGTACGACGGCGTCGAGAATCTGCTGAACCCCTTTGTTTTTGAAGGCGGTTCCGCAAAGAACTGGGTTCATCTTGTTGGTGATAACCCCTTTGCGGATGACGGCATGGATCTCATCTTCTGGGATAGAATCTGGATCTTCAAGCACTTTCATCATGAACTCTTCATTCGATTCGTCGATCGTCGCGAGTTCTTCTAGGAGTTCTCCGCGCATTTTTTTACACTGCTGAAGAAGGTCGGCTGGGATTGGCTCGACGTCATATTTCGCGCCCATCGTCTCATCATGGAAGAGGTACGCTTTCATAGACACGAGGTCAACCATTCCTTTGAAGGCCGATTCTGCGCCGATTGGGCAATGGACTGGGATCGCATTTGCGTGCAGTTTTTCGCGCATCGTCTTGACCGCATTGAAAAAGTCTGCTCCGATACGGTCCATCTTGTTGATGAACGCGACTCTCGGCACGCCGTATCTCTCAGCTTGCCGCCATACTGTTTCCGATTGAGGCTGTACGCCTGCAACGGCATCAAATACGGCAACCGCGCCATCGAGAACTCTGAGCGAGCGCTCTACCTCAATGGTAAAGTCTACGTGGCCCGGTGTGTCGATGATGTTGATCTTGCAATTTTTCCAATATACGGTAGTGGCAGCCGATGTGATCGTGATGCCGCGCTCTCTTTCCTGCTCCATGAAGTCCATGGTCGCAGCGCCTTCGTGTACCTCGCCGATACGGTGCAGTTTGCCCGAGTAGAACAAAATACGTTCAGTCGTGGTTGTTTTGCCCGCATCGATGTGGGCCATAATCCCAATGTTGCGGACATTTTCTAATTTGTCAGTTTCTGCTCGTTCGCCCATCTTCAATTCCTACCATTTATAATGAGCGAAGGCCTTATTGGCTTCAGCCATTCTGTGAGTGTCGTCTTTTTTCTTGATCGTAGCGCCTTGGTTGTTGTAGCAATCGACCAGTTCGCTAGCCAATGCTTCTGCCATGGCTCTGCCTGGTTTGCCTCGAGAGTTCATGATGATCCACTGCATCGCCATTGCTGTGCGGCGGTCGCCTGGGATCTCAACGGGAACTTGATAGTTCGCTCCGCCAATCCTTCTCGTTTTGACTTCCAATGAGGGTTTTGAGTTCTCTAACGCTTGCTCAAATGCCTCGAGCGGGTTGTCGGTCTTTACTTTTTGTGCAAATTGTTCCAGCGCGCTGTAAACGATGGCTCTCGCTACCGCTTTTTTACCGCTGATCATCAATTTGTTGATGAATTTGGCCAAAGTAAGGCTCTGATAAATCGGATCTGGATCGATCTGGCGCTTGCCGGCTCTTCGTCTTCTAGACATAGTTTTCTTCCTTTTCTTTTTCACCCGCGGCCATGAACCGCTCGCGCCCTAGTTTGATCAAGCTGTGCTTACCCAAACCAGGAGCTAGGATAAAGATTTTAGTTGCTTTATCCTGGTATTACTTAGGTTTTTTCGCGCCGTATTTAGATCGCGATTTTTTTCTATCTTTTACCGCTGCGCAGTCGAGAGCGCCACGGACGATGTGATAGCGAACGCCGGGAAGGTCTTTAACCCTACCGCCGCGTACCAGGACAATGCTGTGCTCCTGGAGGTTGTGCCCTTCGCCTGGGATGTATGCGATGATCTCTTGGCCATTAGACAAGCGGACCCATGCTACCTTTCTCAAAGCTGAGTTAGGCTTTTTTGGGGTCTTGGTTTTGACCTGGAGGCATACGCCACGGCGCTGCGGGCATTGCATTAGGGCTGGGGACTTTCGGCGTTTAACCTTTTCTGTCCGCCCTTTTTTCACGAGTTGGTTTACTGTCGGCATGAAGCCAATCTCCAATTAATAAACAATGATAGTGTCGAAGTATAGAGGGGAGGTGTTTTAAAATAAAGGAAAAACCCTCCCCGTCAGGAATTCTTAGAAGTCTAAGTGGCAAGAGGCTGTTAACCCTTTTAGAGAAAGGTCGCCGTCGTCAAAAGGCGTGGTCTGTTCTTTGTGCTGAACGAAATGGTTCACAATTTGATTTACGTTGCTGTAAAAATTTTGTTCCCAGGCAGCTTGCAGCGCAAAATGGTATTTTTTCCCGATAGCCCTTGTCCACTGTCCGCCGAGTTGAACTTGCATCGCGGTTACGAAGTGGGGGGTGGGCACTTTCGCTTCCTTGTCCTCAACTTTTGTAATTGCGGGCTTTCTTTCTTTGACTCCGTTAAAGGAGGCGTCAAAATTTCCATATAGAAGAGACCCGCTTCCTAAGAAGAAGATCCCGAGGCCTTTACCAAATTCATAGGCAACATTTCCGCCCACTCTTGGGCCGGCGCCAATGAAGTTGCTCTTAGTGGGAACTTTGGTTTTGGCTGTGAATAGGGGGTTGTTGAGCGTGTATTCAAATAAAGTCTTGTTCTTGAGGCTTATGCCTTTAAGTCCGAAGAAAGGTCTGGCCAAAAAGGTTTTGCCAACTGGAAAGTTCTTGCCCGCTTCGATTTCTGCGGATAATTGCAAATGGGTCCATTTTGCTTTAGCTACGTCTACCTCCTTTGAAGATGTATAGAAATTAGTTGTGGGGAGATAAAAAGGAATTACGCGGCGATCTTCTCCTTTTTTTACTAGCTTCTCAGAAGGTTCGGTCCGGAAATAGGACCAATTCATTACCAGATCCCAACCCTTTTCATCGAACAAATAACCTGTAGAGACTCTAAGGCCTGGTTCCCAGTCGCCTCTTAATGACCGGGTTCTTTTCGGTCTATTGTAAGGGACGATTGAGGTTGTGTTTGTCACAGGGTTGATTTGGGTTTGGAAGTCTGGAACTGTCCTAGTAGCGTACTGAAGTCCTTCCATTTCGGCAGTCCAATAGAGAAAGTCAGCCGAAAGGAGCCAGCGGGAGGTTTTAGCCTCTTCGGGCATAAAACGGGGCTTTGGAGGGGTGAATTCGTCTGCAGCAAAAAGGGCGGCGGCAAGTGTTAAGGCGATGAATGTCTTCTTCATAAGAAATCCTTTTTTGAAAACACCATTCTAACATTTTGTTGGCGCATGTCAACTCAAAATTATAATTAAATTATCGCAACTAAATATAATTTAATATTATGCATTCAATTAAAAGTTTAATTTGATTAATTAATCGATCGAATATATTATTGAGTTTGGGAGGCCTAGGGGAACAAGGCGAGGCTTACGACGCTAAGTTTGGAAAGTTTCTGGGTCCTTTAATTCCTCTACCTCCCATTTTTTTTTAACGCAGAACGCAAAACGCAAAATGAAAAACTGGGGATACCGTGCGCAAAGCTATTTTTTTCGTGTTGTTCTGCATCTTATCGATTTCGCAGGTAACTGCGGCGCCTCATCCATTAAAGTTTGAAGACATTCCTCGAGTGATGGAACGGTTTTTCATGTTCCATATCGAGAACAAAGAGTTGAATACGACCATCGTTCGCCGGTCGATGAAGCTTTATATAGAGAGTTTCGATCCAGAGCGCGCATATCTGTTGGACAGCGAAGTTTCTCCATACCTCAATATGAGCGAAAAAAGAGCCAAAGAGATCATGGCCAATCTCCAAAACCACGATTACCGCGACTTTTTGGCATTAAATGGACTGATTCAGGAGTCGATTGTTCGTGCTCAAGCAATCCGGTCGTTTTTGGCGAAGCAGCTCGTTCAAGCTACCATGGATTTTGATGCTCCGAACCCAATTCCTCCAAGCGCATATTCTCAGTCTGATGATGAGTTAATTGGACGGCAGAGAAACCGGATGGTCCGTTTCTATCAATACCACAAGCAGCGCACTCAGCTTGATACGCCGGATAGAAAGGCAAAAGTCTTTGATCTTTTTGAGAAAAAAGCGCAGAGAGCTGAGAACAGCTATCTCTTTTTAGCATCTAACGACATCCCGATGACCCGAGAGAAGATCGAAAATCTACTTACCTTGCGAATTTTGAAGTCATTTGCAAAAAGTTTGGATACCCACACCAGTTTCTTTAGTCCTGAAGAGGCCTTTGAGATGCGGATGACATTAGAGAAGCAGTTTGAAGGCGTAGGCGTTGTTCTATCCGAAGGCATCGATGGGGTTATGATTGCCGAGCTGATTAAAGGCAGTCCTGCTGAGCAATCGGGTCAAATCAAGGTGAATGACGTCTTGATCGAGATCGATGGCGTGCCTACTGCGGGAGCGCCGTTTGAGCAGGTGCTTGAAATGCTGAAGAAGAAAGACAAAAGCGAAATCATTTTGGGCTTTATGCGCACGGATGCTAAAAACAATCAGATTTTCCGGGTGCCTTTGTTAAAACGTGCGATCGTGATGAATGAAGAGCGGATTCAATTGGGCTATGAAAAAGTAGAGGGCGGGATTATCGGTAAGATCACGCTTCATTCTTTCTATGAAAGCTCTGAAGGAATCAGCAGCGAAAAAGATATTAAAGATGCCATTCGCTCCTTCCGCGAGAAAGGGGAATTGGTTGGTCTTGTGCTCGATTTAAGAGAGAATTCGGGCGGTTTTTTAAGCCAAGCAGTGAAAGTGGCAGGTCTTTTTATCTCCAACGGTGTTGTGGTTGTCTCTAAATACGGCAAAGGAGAAGTGCACTATCTTCGGAATATCGTCTCTAAAGCTTTCTATAATGGACCGCTTGTTGTGCTCACTTCAAAAATGTCGGCTTCAGCATCGGAAATTGTAGCGCAAGCGCTCCAAGATTTTGGCGTGGGCCTGATTGTGGGAGACGAGCGCACATTTGGCAAGGGCTCTATTCAATATCAAACAGTGACCGATGCAAATGCAGATGTCTTTTTTAAAGTGACTGTAGGCAGATATTACACAGCTTCAGGAAAAAGCACTCAAATTGAAGGGGTGAAAGCCGATATCGTGGTTCCTACTCAGTATGCCGCTTACAAGATCGGGGAAAAATATCTCGAGTATCCTCTGACTCAAGATAAAATGAGTCCAGTATTTGTCGATCCGCTTAGCGATCTAGATGAAAAAACGCGAAAACTCTTCCAGTTGCGCTATCTTCCCACCTGCCAAAGAGTGGTGGCTTTCTGGAAAAATATGCTGCCAACTCTCCAGAAAAATAGCGCGATGAGGATGGCGAATGATCCAGCTTTCCAAGCGTTCAATAAAAAGCTCGAAGCTGCCTCAGCTCGCGCAGATAGTTTGCCGCCCAACACGGTTGACGAGCAGATTCATGTCGGCAAAGAAGATTTGCAGATGAAAGAGGCAGTGAACATTGTCAAAGACATGATCGACCTGGAAGCTCAGGCTCAAATGCCTGAGACTGGAACGGATTAATCTTTCGGAACAAGAATTGCAAATTTATGTTTTTGAAGCGAAGCTAGCGTTTCTTCATAGGCCTGATCTTGAGGCCTAAAGTCGCAAATCGCCTTTTGAATAAAATTAAATTTCGAGTCTTTCACAGGGCGTAAGTGATTGCTACCGGCAATTGCAAAAACCCTTCTTTCAACAGACGCTTTTTCATCAATTGTTTTGCACAAGCTTTGATTGCGCAAGGGGATGTCGTTGATGATTTGCTGGACGCCTTTTGTCGCGAGCATGAGTGCGGCAATCATCAAAACCAACCCGATTGGAATCAAGATGTAAGAGATTAGAGGGGCCCAAAAGAAGAGTCCGATGATGCCGAGAATCAGCGCTGCTTCTGCGCAGATTTCTAATCCAATTCCGCTAAATAGTTTGTTTACTCCATCATCAGTTGTTTCCGGCCTGAAATCCCAACCTTCTACTTCGAGAGGCGTTTGTACATACATTACCTGTTCATCATCATAGGGCTCAGGGAGGTGCGACTCGACTAAAACCAGATCGTTTTTTTTGGAGAGCATGTCAATCAATGCTCCGTTATGTTTCCTGTGGTCAGATTTTATATGGGTTTCGCCTAAGCAGATCACCTGCGCGTCTTCAAGCCGGGCTACATTCGTTGCAATGATGTCAAAATGTTTTTTGACAAATTCTTCAACCTTTTCGCTTTGGGTGGTAGAAATTTCTTGAACGTCTGGTTCGGAAGTTGCTCTGTGATATGGATTAAAACTGAAATTAATATCAGCAGTTTTTATCATGCTTAATTATTATACCAAATTGTATAGTTTAATTATATTTAATATTTGTTTATAAAGTTGTTAATTTTGTGATAGCCTTGCGTGATTTTCGTCTTGAAGGAGGGAAAGAGTAAACTTCTTGATTCAAAAGTCTTAGCCGGTTATGCTTTAACGTTTTTGAGGCCAGATAGCTCAGATGGTAGAGCAGAGGACTGAAAATCCTTGTGTCGCTGGTTCGATTCCAGTTCTGGCCAACGAAATCCCAAAACGAAAGTTTTGGGATTTTTTTTTGGCCAGAAAAAACGCCCCTTGAATGGGGCGTTTTTAGGGAATCGAAACGAAGAGCAAGACCTTGGTCTTGCCTGACTGCGAGCTTTAGCTCGCCAATGAGGGCATTGTCGCCTCGGCAATGACTGAATCGGCTTTCGGGACGGCAGACGAGAGCGAAGCGCCCGCCCGCCAGAAAGGATTCCAGTTCTGAAAGAATCAGTTTTTCCCTTGAGCTGCCGTTTCGGGCGGCGGTGATGGGTTTTCTTTTCGCATGATCAAGGCAAATACTTCTGAATGATATCGCTCTTGAATTCTATCTAATTTTTCTTGAGAAAGCGGCTCGTATTCCCCAAAAGATTTGTAGCCGGCAGATTCGTAGAACCGGATCAGGTTTTCTTGAAAGAGGGGGATCACTTTTAGAAAAACGGTATTGTAGTTTTTAAAGGCCTCTTGTTCTGCAGAGTGGAGAAGAAAAAGTCCTAGACCCTGTCCTTGGCAACGAGGGTGCACCGAAAGAAGGGAGATTTCAGATTCATGTAACAAGATGGTACCGCAGATTTCATTGTTTTCAGACACGGCAATGAAAAGTTGGTTTTCTTCATTTTGAAGCAGAGCGATTAATGCAGGCAAAGTGATCCGGGGAAAATCCGTTCGGTTGAATGGCTGTCTTTGATAGGCCAAATTCACTGTGCTGATGATTTGATCGAGGTTGCTATGCAGGTTGGCTCTTTCTATAAAGAAGCATTCGTGCGTCTGGATATTGCAGAAGCAAGACAATATGCAAAGTAGAAACATGATATTCATTCGCTCTCCAGTGGATTTACAATGCCTTGACGACCTTTGAGGGTTTTGTTAAATTCGCCCTCTTTTAGGAGAGACTATGTTCAAATATCTAATCGCGATTTTAGTAGCTACTACGGGTTTTGGAGAACTGAGAAATTTTCAGATCGGATCGATTTCCTATGAATGGGAAACTCTACCAAACTATAACGAAAGCAGGGAAGTTTTTATGAATGCATTCATTGATGGATATGGCAGTATTCCTCTGGAGGCATTTAATAAATCGAGCCGTGAAGAATTGAATCAATGGATCGGTGTGGCTTTTGATGAATACTATTTTATGAACGCGCCGCAGGTCCGATGGCTGACTGCAAAAGAAAATGGCACATTTGTAGGGTGCCTTGCAATCGAAATGGAAAAGTATCCAGAGGAAATTTATTTGGCTCAAATGGCCATAGATCCAGCTTTCCAAAGGCAAGGGATTGGAACTGCCATGATCCGTTCCATCATAGAACAAGAATCTGAGGTGTCAAGATTTGTTGTGATTACAAGAAAGGTAAATCAGGCGGCGACAGAATTTTATCATTCGCTTGGATTTATCGATTCAGATTATATTCACGAAGGATATAGTAAAGAAATATATACTGGATTTGAGTTCAAAAGATGACTCCTAAAGAGCAGTTTGAGAGCCAAGGATTTTATAAGATAGAAAGGACTTTCAGAAGGGAATTCATTCAAGAACTAGCAGCCGAGCTGCTGACGGGCTTGAATGTTGAGGAGGGCATCAGGATTCATAACCAGAGATACATTGTTACAGTCCCTTTGAGGGGGGCTTTCAACAGTCCAGAGCTTTATGCGAATCCAAACCTTCTGCCTCTCTTCAAAGAGATCCTTGGTCCAGAGTGCATTTTAGCAAGCGTTGGCGCTGTCGTGGCTTTGCCTGGAGCAAGCGATCAGCATATTCACAGCGACTACGGCCCTCTTTTTTCAGAAAAGCCAGATTTGCATAGGCAGTTGCCGACTTACGCGATCACAGTCGGAATCCCGCTTGTCGATATCGATGTGACGAATGGGCCGACGAAGATTTGGCCCGGCTCTCATCGCACCAATCGACAAGATGAGAGAGTCCTTTTATGCGGAGAGATGGGCGACTGCTACTTTTGGGATTATCGAACCTTGCATGCAGGCGGATCGAATTTTTCAGATGCTATGAGGCCTCTATTGTATCTGGCCTTTACCCGGAGGTGGTTCAGAGATTTCTTAAATCCAGACAAGCTGGTGATCGATGAGGAGACCATCCCTCAAGAATACCGCGCCCTTTTTCCCATCCAAAAACATAGCCGGATTGCCGAAAGCGAGGCCGATTTCAAGAGAAATGTCGAAGAGCTTTTTTCATTTAGAAAGACTTTTGATCAAAGCCATTAACTTTTCCTGCTCAGGGAGTGCCTTCAATCGATTGAGAATTAACTCTCTTGCCTCGGCATTTCCATTGATCCACTTTTTGATGGCGCTATTGAATTCCATCCATTGATCCGTGCTTAAAGGCCGATCGTTGATATCGAAAAGCAATAATTTTCCCGTTTCATCAACTCCAAAATTCTTTGGCGCAAGATCCCAGGCGTTTGAATCAGCATCTGAAATGGCTGTTTCCAATATGTCGCAAAAATCAGAAATCAACATCTTTTGTTCGTTTGTAAGAGATGGAATTTGAGACGACCAAGTCGTTTGAACTGGAGTTGTCAGCTTTTGTACGATGCACCCGTCAGTTTTTAAAGTGTCTGCATTTTCAATCTCTGCGCAAGGAATCCCAAGACTTAACCCTCTTCGATAATTTTCATTGACCGTATCCATCCGCTTGTCGAAAGCAGCCGTTTGCTCAGGGTTAATTCTTTGTTTTTTGGCGATTGTACTATCCTGAAAAGCGGCAAACACTTTTACCACCTTTCGGAGGCTTGTCATTTTATAACATTGAAATGAATCGCCTTTCCCAAGTGGTTTTTCATCAACTTCATGCTTAGCGCCATTCAGGGTGATTTCCTTAAATGTGACTATTTTACTGCCATCCATCTTCCATTGCGTTTCGCCAATCTGTTTCGCAGCGCTTTTGTAGGGATTAGCGCCTAGTTGCGTAGCCCGAGCTCTTTCATCAGGGGTGCTTGTTTCGGTGGTCACGCGAGCCCCAATTGCCCCCTTGGCCCTTTTTGTTATGGGAGCGGCTTCTTCATCAGAAGACCAACCAGTTTTCACTTCGTAATTATATATTGGCGGTGTCATTTGTATTTCCTTTAATTTGTGGGATATAATTTTAGTAAAAAAAATAGTTTAAATCAAGCATATTGTTGTGTCTGGGCAAAAATAGGGGGATAATGGTATTTGTCAGGCATGTGCCGGTGGATTTTCCTCTTTTTCGCTATCCCGATATGGGCCTCTGTCAATCAAAATAACGATGTGCAGCTATGGCTTACGGACTCTTTCGTGAAACAGATTCACCCTCGCTGCACTTTGTATCTTTCCAATGAGTGGCGTATTGGGGATAACATTTCAAAACTTTTTTACGTTTATGTGCAGGGTACTTCTAGATTCGCTCTTACAGACAGAATCGATTTCGCTCCAGGTTTTAGGCAAGCTTGGAATTTGCAGTTGAACAAATGGAGGCTCGAGTATGAGCCTCTTGCAGAAATCTATTTCCACGCGGGCAATTTTGTCCAATTCCGCAACCGCATTTCCTATGTGATCCGAGAAGCGCGGAACAATATTTGGCAATACCGGGGACGCCTGCGGTTCAATTTAGACTACTGGCAAGTCCGTCCATTTTTTTCTGAGGAAGTATTCGTAATGTCTCACGACGGGTTCAATCAGAACCGTACAATCGGGGGAGTGAATGTACCCCTTTTTGGACGGTCCAATATCGATTTGTACTATATGCTCCGATTTTTAAAGTCAGCCGGCACCTGGACTCACCAGCACGTCTTTGGAGGCTGGGTCTACTTTCAGTTCTAATTCAATTTCTGCAAGACAATCGTTTGTCAGCTTCTGCACGGCTTGCGCAAGGCTTTCTGGAGTCTGGTTGCCGAGTGCGAAAGGAACGGATTCGGATCCTTGGATTGAAAGAGTCAGATCGTTTTCAGTATGCTGATCAGAAACTTGCTTGAGGAAAGAAACCAGATGGGCTGCCATTTTTTCATTTGCGGGAAAAAGAGTAGGCCCGAGAAGGTCTGGAGCTGAGAGCAGTTTCTGCCACCGGTTGTAATAACCAGCGAGATTTTGAATCATCGGTTGATAATTTTTTAGTGAGAGATCAAACGCATATTTTAGTTCGTTCGAGATTGCGCCTTTGAGTTCAAAGCCATAGCATTCATTTTGAACGGACAGTTTATCGAAGATGATTTTCCAAGGTTCGGAAATTTGAGTTTCTGGAGATGGAAATGCGAGTTTGATTGCCAATTCGCCATTTGTTTTTCCAAGAAAACTCGGAATGAGGGTTTGAAGCTGATCCCAATGATCATTGCAGATTTTATGGATCAGAGGATATTGGTCTAAAACAGGGGCTGCCGCGCTCATAAACAGTTCTTTTTCGGGGAGCGTATATTCTTTGTGAACCGTTTGTTCATTGGTCAGTTGTGCAGATACGTCATAGAATTGATCTTGACTGAGATTGATGAGAACTTTTGCTTTTCCATTTCCAGAAGAATAGCAATCAGCGCTCGAATGCTCAAGTTCGAAAGAAAATGGGTAGAGTTTTTCGCCAAGCGTCCAAGTGCCAACCAGATGCACGTCCGTTTTATTTTCAGGGAAAAGTTGTGAGAAGAAACTCGATAAACGACTCTTTTGAATATCTAAGCTGAATTTAGAATTATCTGAAAATTGAATGCTTAGTTTTTCTGCTTCGAGCGCAGGAGAATCTTCAAGGGAGATTGTGAAATCGCGCGCCTGAAATGAAAGATTTTTCAAAAGGCTGTTTTCCAAATCGTCAAAAGGGATATTTTCGAGGGTCATTTCCCCTGAAATTGCGAGCTTTTGATCTAAGGTGATTGTGCCAGATAGGTCAACCCATGCTTGATTGCCTAAAAGGGCGACGCCAATAGATGCCCAGCCTTCATGTTGAATTTTGCCATCTTTAGAGCGGAGGTTCTCGCATCGTATTTTGGGAGAAAACGGAAATCCTTTCCTAGAGATTGCATCGCAATCAATCTGAGAAGAAATCTCTTTTTTCAAAGAGTTGGTCTCAATCCACCAAATGGAAGAAAGAACAGCGAATAACGCGATGAGAATCAAAAGGGACGCTTTTTTCATGACCAAAACTCCGATTAAATGAAGCGAATTTAGCATGAAGATGCGAGAAAAGCCAAGCAAATCCTTGTTCAATAAAGAAAATTCGTGTATCACAATGTCACATGAAAGTTTTACTTTTCGCTCTCTTTGCAGGGCAAGTTTTCGCTCAGAGTTTGTTAACCGAAGACACTCTGTATTCTTTACAGCAATTGAGAACAGTGATTCCGGAAAGGCTCTGGGAACAAGAATTCTCGATTTTGATTGATTACAAAGCATTTCAAGATGCCGCCATGAAAATGATGGAGCATCAAAAAAGAGAAAAAACGATTCAGTCCCGATTCGCGATTGCTGAATCGAGAGATTACTTCTTGTTCTCCACAATGTCTGGAGAAACGATCCGAATTTCCGATGAATATCAGGAATTTGAAGAAGGCGTTTTCTGGAGAACTCCTGACGTGAACGATCAATTGGAATGGTTGGGCGAATGAAACGATATTTACTTGCCTCTTTGCTTCTCATGGGCCCGATGTTAGGCGTCGATGTGCAGCGCGATATGACGCAATCCAGCGACGAAGTAATGGTCGATTGCTTGAATGGTCTTTTATTTTTGAACTCATGGGACGATGTCCGGAAAAACTGTCCAGATGATCTCTATTGTGTAGAAGCTCGAGGCGTTGTTCTATTGCAGAGAAATCCTGAATTTCTGAAAAGCTTGCAAGAGAAATACATTGGAAGGCCTCTAACGCAAAGAGTCATTTGGAATCTCAAAAATGAAATCGCCGATTTCTACCGCTCGATCAATCAGCCTCTCGTCGTTATAACGGTTCCAAGACAAGATATCTGCAATGGCGTTCTTCAAATAGTTGTTGAAGAGGCGAGACTTGGCCAAGTTTATGTGCAAGGCAATTGCTACTTCCCGAGCCGTTGGTTTTCCTCGGCTATGCGGATCAATCCTGGCGATCCAATCGATGGTCAAACGATCTTTGAAGATGTGGCTTGGCTCAACCTCAACCCATTTCGAAGAACCGATGCAATTTACAAACCGGGCGCAAAACCCAATCTTGTCGATATTGAGCTTGTCACGGTCGACCGCTGGCCTTATCGGGTCTATGCGGGAGGCGACAACACCGGAACTATTTCGACGAACCGCAACCGGCTCTTTTTTGGATTCAATTTCGGTAAGTCAGTCCTAAAAGATGGCCAAATTTCTTACCAATTTACCTTTGCGCCGAACTGGAATCTGTATTATTCGCATACCGCGAGTGCAAGGCTTCCATTGCCTTGGCGCCATGTTTGGGTTCTTTGGGGCGGTTATGCTTCTGTCGAGCCGCATACCGATCGCCCTGGCATGAAAAATCGAGGTATCAGCTGGCAGGTGGATACCCGCTACCGTTTCCCATTTTTCTCTGGCACAAGCCTGATGCAGACATTTGTGGTTGGTTACGACTTCAAAGAGAGCAACAACGATCTGCTTTTCAATGGCGACAAAATCTTTTCTGCCTATGCCGATATCAACCAATTCATGATTGGGTATGAGCTTGGCTACCGGAAAAACGACTTGCGCATTTCTCTAACAGCCGAACTTTATGGCAGCCCGGGAGACATTACGCATGGCGATAAATCGAAGTTTTATAAGCAGCTTCGATTTGATGCCAATAACACGTATGCCTATTTGAAGGTTGCCCATTCGCTCGGTAAAAAATTCAAGTATGGCTGGTGGTCTTATGATTTGACAGGCCAAGCTTCTACTGCGAACCTGCTTCCCAGCGAGCAGGCGACTTTGACCGGTTATAATGCTGTACGCGGTTTTGAGGAGAGAATCCTCAATTTGGACAATGCGCTGATTGGAAATTTCGCCTATGAGACGCCTCATTGGAGTTTTGCAAAGGCTTTCGGCTGGTGCAAAAAGTGGGATGAATTTTATTTCCTCGGGTTTTTTGATTGCGCGGTGGGAGCTGATCATCTAACCCCAGCGGGAGAAACGATGGTGAAAAGTCTAGGATCGATTGGTCCTGGCGCCCGTTGGCAAATCGATCGCTATTTTACCGCTCGATTCGATTATGGGTTTCAGCTTTGGCATCATGGGTTTGAGAATCCCTCTCACTCGCGCTATAATTTTGGCATGATCTTGAGTTATTAGGATCTCTTTAGTGCACATTGAACATAAAGGATTTTATTACGCGCTTTTAGCCGTCCTTTTCAGTTCAGGCATGTCTCTTTTCGTCAAATTGGGCTCGTCTGCAACAGTTGGCGTTTTGGTCTTTGCCCGCTTTGCTTTAGGTGTTCCTATTTTTCTCTGGGTAATTCGAACCCAAAAGCTAAAACTCTCTTGGAAAGAGGTTCCAAAAAATCTAACTCGCAGCTTTGCAGGGATCGCCAATCTCTATGCCTTTTACTATGCCTTGCATTCATTGCCTCTTGTCAATGCGATTACACTGGCTAGCACGGCTCCGCTTTTTCTGCCGCTTATGTATCTGGTCTGGAGTAAAATCTTGGTTTCGAAAAGACGGTTTTTCGCGGCTGGCCTTGGATTCCTAGGCGTCTTAGTTATTTTACGTCCGGCGACTAGCGAATTTCTTGTGATTGGCAGCCTATTAGCTCTTCTCTCGGGATTTTTCCGGGCGGTTGCGATTTTCAATGTGCGCAGCCTTGCCAAAACCGAAAAAACCGAAACGATTCTCTCTTATTATTTTTTCATAGGAGCTGCGGTGAGCTTCTTTCCAATATGGTTTGATTACGAACCCATTCAGTCGGCATCGCAGTGGACCGATGTGCTTTTCGCGGGCGTGATGGCGCTTGGATATCAGTACACGTTTACGAAGGCTTGCGCGATGGTCCCCGCGACCAAAGTGAGCAGCATCAATTATCTGGCGGTTGTAATTGGAGGTCTTCTTGGCTGGTGGGTTTTTGGCGAAGTTCCCGATATTTGGGTTTTAGTAGGCGCATTACTCATCGTTGCGGGAGCGATGATCGCCCTTTTCGACCGCGCACCTCCTAAACACCTATCTCAATAAAAAACGGCCTTTAGAATCGAGCTGAAATGTTTGCGGCGTCATCGGAAAAGGCTTAATCTTTTGCGCTCCCCAATAGCTTTTGTCTTCTCCTTCATAACAGACGAGAAGCTGTTCGCCTGGCCGGATCGTTTTGTTTGCGATATAAATGATTTCGAAAGCGGAGGGCTTTAAACCTAGGGAATTGGCCGGAATGCGAAGCAAATGGGCTTCCACATTCGGTTTTTCAGAATGGTTGATAAAACGGGTGAAATTCCCTTTTTTTTCAGCATCTAGATCGATTGAATAGAGACGGCGAGGGTGATAGCGGCTCTTCGGATCGAAAGCTTTTTGCTCTTTTTTGGTAAGGCGCAGATCGGAAATCAGAGAGAAAATGTAATCCGAATCACCATCGTTGTTTTGCGGAACAAGCATTACTTGCCCTGAATAAGGAGCGATGACTTCTCCCTTCATGATTGGCTTAGCATTTGCGCGCAAGAAAATTCCGTAGCCCAGTTTTCCCTTTAGCTTTTTGCGCACGAGATATTTGGGGAGGCCCGTTTTCTGAATCTTTTTCCCGATCGCAGCGACACCAGCTAATTTATTTCTTGTCGCTTTTGGAACGCGGATCTTTTTTCTGTTAATTATCTTGGCAGCTAAGCTGTTTAATTCTTGGCTAATTTCTTGGCGGGTTAATTTGAATTTCATAAATAGAGTATATCAAAAATGAACATTGATTTGGCTGAGAAATAAATGTTATATATCTTCTTATGAAGGTAAAATGGGAACTCTACATCATCCAAGCTAAGTCAAAAAAGCTCTATACCGGGATCACAACTGATTTAGATCGTAGGCTTAAAGATCATCAAAACGGGAAAAAAGGGGCCCGATTTTTCCGATTTTCAGGTCCTGAAAAAGTTCTTTATCGAGAGTCGCATCCGAACCGTTCCAAGGCCACAAAGCGGGAAATCGAAATCAAGAAAATGAGCCGCAAAGAAAAACTAGAATTGATCGAGTCTACCAATTGTCGTCTTCGGCCGCGCGGACGTCGTCGAGAAGCGATTGATATTTCTCAAGATCTATGATGTAGATATCTTCCGGCTTTTCCTCAAAACAGAGGAATTTGATCGAGATGTTGTCGTCTTTCAGTTCGAAATAACGGCCGCCATGGCTTGGATCGCCCTTGCATACTCCTGAAATAGTATGCTCGAAGGCATTGAATTCATAAGAGAGGATTTTGATGTAGCGATAGCCATGATCGTTAGCGAAATCGAGCACTTTGTAAATCACATAACCGCTAGAACCGAATACAACAAGAAGCTGATCATCGGGGATATTGCTTTGCGCGCGGAGAAGTGTAAAGGGAAGGACGAATAAAAAGATTAACTTGCGCAGCATACCGCACAATTGTTGCGGAGAGCCTCTTTTAATGCATCAAGATTTATACCCTCTAGAGCGGAGATCTCAAAGAGGTTGGATGGGTCGAATGGATAACGCGCTTTAAAGCTGTCGGCAAGTTCTCTTGCTCCTTCCTGATCGATTTTATTGAGGGCGACGAGGAATGGTTTTTGGAGCATTTCTGGATTGTACGCTTCGAGTTCGCGCCGCAGCATGAGGAACTCTTCAAATGGATCGCGGTCTTGGTATGGAGCCATTTCAATGAGAAATACGAGAGAAGAAGTTCTTTCAATGTGTCTTAAGAACGCAAAGCCAAGGCCTCGGTTCTCATGCGCATTTTCAATGATGCCAGGAATGTCGGCGATCAAAATGCGTTTGAAATCATCGAATTCAACAATGCCTAAGTTCGGTCGCAATGTGGTGAATGGATAAGGCGCGATTTTGACTTGGATATGTGCTAGCTCGGAAATGAGAGTGGACTTGCCTGCATTCGGCATGCCGACGAAGCCTACGTCTGCGATCAATTTGAGCTCAAGGTCCACTTCGGTCTCTTCGCCTGGAGTTCCCTCGGTACAGACGAAAGGAGCCTGATGGGTCGCTGTTTTAAAGCGGGTGTTGCCTTTGCCGCCTTTGCCGCCTTGGCAAATTTTCCATGTTTGACCAGCTTCGACAAAATCAAAAAGGAATTCTCCTCCTTTTTTGACCAAAGTTCCCATAGGAACTTTCAAAATGAGATCTTGTCCGTTTTTGCCTTTGCAGTTGTTGGAACCGCCTGGCATTCCGCTTTGAGCTTTGAGGATGCGCCGATTGCGATAGTCTTCTAGGGAATGGACTTCAGGGTCTGCTTGAATAATGACGGAGCCGCCGTTGCCGCCGTCGCCGCCGGCAGGGCCCCCTTTTGGAATGTATTTTTCACGGCGCCAGGCGATGACGCCGTTTCCGCCCTTGCCCGCCGATAAACTCAATGTGACTGTATCGACGAACATGGGATTCTACTTACGCTTGCGGCAGGACGGAGACAAACGTCTTAACGCCCTTCCTGAAGGAGACGACGCCGTCGATCAGCGCGAAGAGCGAAAAATCGCGTGCCACTCCTACGTTTTTAGATGCATGCCACTTGGTGCCGCATTGTCTTACGAGAATGCTGCCAGCTGTGACGAATTGGCCGGCTGTTGCTTTGATGCCGAGCCTTTGTGCCCGTGAATCGCGTCCGTTGCGAGTAGAGCCTTGTCCTTTCTTATGTGCCATGATGCCTCGTTTATGCTGCTACAATTTTCTTAATTTTCACACGAGAGTATTTTTGGCGGTGGCCAACGGTGCGGCGATAGTTCTTGCATCTTTTGTATTTGAATGCAATCACTTTAGGGCCTTTAGTTTCTTCAATCACTTCAGCGTGAACGGAGCATTTTTTCAGATGGGGGAGGCCGATTTTTGGGCTTTGGCCATCATGGACCATGAGAACTTTATCGAATTTCACTTCGCCGTCTGCGTGGAGGAGCTCGACGTCGAGGACATCTCCTTCTTGGACCCGATACTGTTTTCCGCCTGTTTCGATAATCGCGTACATATTTCCTCAAAAAGGGTTCAAATATTCCCAAGAATATTACTTGAGATGCTAGCTCTTTGTCAATCCGATTCTTCTAGACTGCCCTTGCAAAGAAATTTTTTTCTTTCTTAGGGGCAAAAGAATGAGGTAGCTTGCCGCTGCTGTTAAAGCGATTGTCGCTCCGGGCGGCCAGTTCAGCGCGAATGAGGCGCTTAATCCCAAAACGCTGAAAAGGGCGCAAAAAGCGGCGGCAGATCCCATCATGATGAAAAGCCTGTGAGTAAAAAGGCTGGCTAATGTAGCAGGGATCGTGAGCAGGGCAATCACTAAAATAATGCCGATGATTTGCATCAGAAGGACGATTGAAACGGCAACTAAAGAGAGTAAAAGAAGGTAAAGCCGTTTTACGGGAACTCCTTGCAAAAGGGCCTGTTCGTCGTCGAAGCAAAGAGCTAAAAATCTGCGATAGTAGAAGGCGACAACGGCCAAAATGACACCGTTCAAAATAGCGAGCCTGATGAGATCGGCGCTTTCGATAAAGAGAATATTGCCAAATAAATAGTTGAGCAGCTCGACATTATTGCCTGGCGTTAAGGCGAGGAAAATCATGCCGATGGCCATGCCTGTGGACCAGATAGCTGCGATGATGGCGTCTTCCCGTTCTCGGTAGTTGAGGTGGACCCAGCCAAGCAAGAGTGCGGAAAGAACCGCGCTGGCAAAAGCGCCATAAATCGGTTCGCAGGCGCTAAAGCCTTGAGCTCTTTGAAGCCAAAGGCAAAGGCCCATTCCTCCTAAAATGGAGTGGGCGATGCTCCCGGCGATGAAGGAGATCCGTTTAATGACCACGAAAGAGCCGACGACGCCGCTTGCAAAAGATGCAAGGAGGCTGGCCCAAAGGGCCATTTGGATGAATGGATTTTCAAGGAGCGCCGACATAAACCGTTTCTCCCATTAGAGGTGTATGATAGAGGCCGAGGGCAAAATGTTCGCAAACATCTTTGGGCAGGAATGAATTCACATTCCCTTGCACGCAAAGCACGCGGCCAACCCGTTCAATGATCGTTTTGAGATCGTGCGTGACGAGCAGTATGGTTTTTTTGCCTCTCAATTCTTCGAGCAGTTCGAAAATGATTTTGGTCGATGCAGGGTCGATGTTGGCTGTTGGTTCGTCAAGGAGAAGCAGATCGGGATCTGAAAGGAGAGCTCTTGCGAGGAGGGCTCTTTGAGCAAGGCCGCCTGAGAGAGAACCGAATACTTTATGTCTATGGTGATAGAGTCCTAATTTTTGCATCAGCCAGATCGCTTTGTCTTTCACTTCGATAGGATAGGTTCCCCAGAAAGTAGTTTTTGAAAGAGCGCCTAAGAGAATCAGTTCATGTACAGTGATTGGGAAATCGCGGTCGGTTTTTTGCACCTGTGGGACGTAGCCGATTTTTCCTAAAACAGACAGCTTTCCGGAAGTTGGCGTGAGAAAGCCCATAAGGAGCTTGAGCAAAGTAGTTTTCCCTCCGCCATTAGGTCCCATGATGCCGATGAATTCGCCAATCGCTATCTGCAAATTCACTTTGTGAAGGACTTGAATCCGGTCGTAAGAAAAGGAGAGGTCCTCGATTTCAATTTGCATACGGATCCGCGATCATTTTCGCCAATTTTCTCATGGTTTCGAAATAATCTGCAGAATAGGGGTCGATAAATCTCACAGGCTTGTGCAGTTTTTCTGCGATGAGTTGAGCGCCTTTATTGTTGTACTGAGGCAGAGCTAAGGCCACTTCGGCGCTTTCTGCGACTGCCCGTTTTAAAATTTCTTCCAAATGTTTCGGCCTCGGGTCTTTGCCTTCGTATTCAACGGACAGCTGCGTTAAATCAAAATCCTTGCAAAAGTAGGCGAACGCGGGGTGGGAGACCAAAACGGTCCGTTTTTCCACATTTTTCAAGATGTTTCGGATTTCGAGATCAAGATCATTCAAATCGCTGCACAACTTTGTGCAATTTTCATGAAAAAGCTCTTTTTGCTCAGGAAATTTTTCGCTAAGCACCTTTTCAATAATCTCAGCTTGTTTTTGGGCCATTTTGGGGCTAAGCCAAATGTGACGGTCAAAGTGGTCCATTCCGCAGCTTTTGCAGCTCAAAGCGTGGAATTCTTCTATCATCTCAATACCGTCTCTTAAATCTGCAACAGCAATCTCAGGGTTATTGGCCTGCAGGATAGGAATGATCTTTTTTTCAAAAGGTTCGCCGATGCGGAACCAGACTTGGCTTCCGGCCATCGAGGTAACTTGAGCTGAAGTCGGTTCAAATGAATGGGGGTTAGAAGCTGTTGGAACAATGGTCCCGACGTCGAAATCTGGGCCTGCAATCCTTTCAGCGATGAAGCGGTAAGGGGCGATGCTGACCAAAACTTTCGGTTTTTCGTTTTGAGCGGGAGCTAGCGTTTTTTTACTGCAGCCAGCCGCAGCCAAAATGGTTAAACAAAGAAAAATTTTTTTTGCAAAAGACATATTTCTACCAGTAAAAATATGGGGGTTTTTCTCATATAAAGCAAGATCTTGCTAAAGTTTGATCGATTGGTTAAACTAGAACACTTTTTAAGGAGAGATGTCCGAGTGGCTTAAGGAGCACGCTTGGAAAGCGTGTAAACGTGAAAGCGTTTCGTGGGTTCGAATCCCACTCCCTCCGAAACAACAAGGCCTCAGCATTTGCTGAGGCCTTTTTGTTTCGGAGGGAGTGTGGTGAGAACCCTTGGGTTCGTTTCGAGCGAAGCGAGAAGGGGATCCGCGCTTCGCGGATCAGGCCTTTAGGCCCGAAGGCGGAGCCGTAGCCCATCCCACTCAAATATCAAAACCCCAGCAATTGCTGGGGCCTTCTTGTTTCTAAGGGAGCGGGATTAATCAATCCAAACTTAGATTCCTTTAAATATCCTTAACCATATTTACGTTAATTGTTTATTCTTCATTTTGGGATGTTAATTGATTCAAATTATAATAATAATTAAGTAGAATTAAAATTATGGGCAGATGATGTGTCTGCTTAACAAAAAAATAAAAAAGGTGAAATAATGGAAGCAGTTAATTCAACAAACCCAGTTTTAAATGATCTCGAAAATCAGCTTGCATTGATGCAAGGCTACATCAAATCAGGAGATCTTGCTGATCTTGAAAAAGTGATGGCAAACATCCAAGCAGACTACGGCGTTCTCCAAAATACTGATCCTGCTGCACTAGCAAAAATGGTAGGCTTAACAAGTACAATGAGAGACATTTTTAGCTCGGCGTGGAATCAGCATATGAACGGTGATGATTCAGGCTTGATCGCATTGATGCAGCAACTAAATGAGCCAGGAAGCCCAGCGTGGACTCAGTTTGTGGGTGCAGTTGCTCAGTTTGACAACCAAGTTAATTCAGGAATTATTACCTAATTTTCTTGCACAAAAGACGTTTCTAAGCCGAGACGTCTTTTTTTTCACACATCAGCTACCAGCACTTCCCATCATTTTATTTGTAAATACCTTGTTTTTTGTGCAAAGTTGCTACAGAATGAGTTTTTATGCATTCAAAGCTATTTAAAGAGAAGTGCTATGTCGATGGCAAGTGGGTAGATAGCAGGGAAATATTTCCTGTCATCAATCCAAGCAGCGGTTCGGTTATTGGCCATGTTCCCAAACTGGGACGCGAAGAGACGAAAAGAGCAGTCCAAGCGGCCCATTCTGCTTTTCCTCAATGGAAAAGCAAGACTGCTAAAGAGCGAAGCATTCTGTTGAGGAAATGGTATGATCTCATCATGGCGAATCTCGATGATCTCGCCAAAATATTGACAATGGAGCAAGGAAAACCGATTGCCGAGGCGCAAGGCGAGATTCGGTATGGAGCCTCGTTCATCGAATGGTTTGCCGAAGAGGGGAAACGGGTCTATGGCGATATCATCCCGTCGCCTAATGCGCACCAGAGGCTTTTTGTGATCAAACAGCCGGTCGGTGTTGTGGGAGCCATTACTCCATGGAATTTTCCAAATGCGATGATCACGAGAAAATGCGCGCCGGCTCTTGCTGTTGGCTGTACGATTGTGATCAAGCCGGCTGAAGCGACGCCTTTTTCTGCATTCGCGATGGCTGAATTGGCAGATCAGGCAGGCATCCCGCCGGGCGTGATCAATGTGATTACGGGAGATCCTGCCCAAATCGGCGAAGAAATGACGCAAAATCCAAAGGTGCGCAAGATCACCTTTACAGGCTCTACCCGCGTCGGAAAGCTCTTGATCTCGCAAAGTGCCCACAATGTAAAAAAGCTCTCTCTTGAGCTAGGCGGCAGCGCACCCTTCATCGTATTTACCGATGCAGATCTAAAAGCAGCTGTCCAAGGACTCATTGTTTCCAAATTCCGCAATTCGGGACAGACCTGCATTTGCGCTGATCGAGTATTTGTAGAAGATGCCATTTACGACGAATTCAGCGATGAACTTGTCAAAGCTGTGAAAAAACTGAAAGTTGGAGATGGATTCGAGCCTGGCGTCCATATTGGCCCGCTTATCAATAAGGCTGCGTTAGAAAAAGTTGAAGCCCATGTTGCAGATGCTGTCAGCCATGGTGCCAAAATTATTTGCGGCGGCAAACGGCATTCTTTGGGACGCACTTTCTATGAGCCGACCGTGCTTTGCAATGTGAATGTGAGCATGCGAATTGGCAAAGAGGAAACGTTTGGTCCGGTCGCGCCTCTCATTCGTTTCAAAACGGAAGAGGAGGCAATCCAAATGGCCAATGATACCGAATACGGTCTCGCCTCCTATTTCTACAGCCGGGACATCAACCGGATTTGGCGGGTCGCAGAGGCTCTTGAAAACGGCATGGTCAGCGTCAACGGAGGCCTTTTTTCCAGCGAAGTATTCCCGTTCGGCGGCGTCAAAGAATCGGGAATCGGGCGCGAAGGGTCTAAATACGGCGTGGACGACTATCTTGAAATTAAAACGATTGTTTTAAACTCTTAATATTTTCTTCGATTTGTTTAATTAATAATTACGTGTTTCCGATTTTCGGATTGTGTTATTATTCGTGGAAAAGGAGTTTAAAATGGAAATTTCACTCGATACTAATAATTCTTCTGAAGAGCTGTTGGTTTTGTTGAAACATAAAATGAACACCGATGAAGAGATTGTTCGGCATGAACTGGTCCGCGTCTGGACAAAAATGCTGGAAAAATATGCTCAGCCCGGCGTTCAGATTCCTCCTGCATGGGTCATTAGGCAAGAAATGCTCGACAAAGGCATAAACGCTGCGGTGAGCGCGGTGTGCGATGAGCATTGGTTCGTTTTCTCTTGGATGATCGAAGATCAAGTTCGGGAAAATGTGGAAAAAGGCCTTGCTAAGTTCAATCTAGAACAGTTCATCGCCGATGTGAGAGTCGCGCAGCACGATCCTTGGATGCTCAATCATTTGCGCGAACAGATCCGCTATTACATTTTAGTCGATGTGTAGCTAATAAATTAGATTAGAGAATTATGACGTCGGGCATGCTACGCGCATACGCGCTGCGCCCCCGCGGCCCAGCAGGCTTCATCTCACTTTGAAAAAGCGTGTGCTCCGCAAGGGGCAGTGCAAAGCACAGCTCCCACGCCCGAAACGGGCTCTTGCCTGCGCTACGTTTTTTCTTTGTGACCTGAAGCCAAGGGCTGGCTCACGGCCCCGCCGTTGGCGTGGGCCCCCCGTGTTCCAGGCACAAGGAGGGAAGCCCTCCTTTGCATCCTCCCCGCTTCGCGTTCAAAAGTATTCGCATAATTCCGACAACTTCTCTTTTTTCAAAGGAAAATAAAAGTTGTCATGGGGGCCACCCGCCTAAAAAGGCGGGTGGCAAGAGGAGAGCACGAGAGGGGGCAATAGTCCCCTCTCGCTGTTGGGGTGGATACGAAGGAGGGGCTTCCCCTCCTTATGTTTTGGCACACGGAGCTCCCCGCCGAAGGCGGGGCCGATGTGCCAGCCCTTGGCTTCAGCTCACAAAGAAAAAACGTAGCGCAGGCAAGAGCCCGTTTCGGGCGTGGGAGCTGTGCTTTGCACTGCCCCTTGCGGAGCACACGCTTTTTCAAGGTGAGATGAAGCCTGCTGGGCGCCGGGGCGCAGCGCGTATGCGCGTAGCATGCCCGACGTCATAATTCTCTAATCTAATATTGTTTAAAAAACTGTACTAATTTCTTAGCTGAATGTCGTCCTTCGGATAAAAGACGACCTTGAGGATAGCCCCTATTATAATGAGGGCGCAGCCGAGATAGACAGATAGGGGGAGTTCCGTTTTCCAGATCCAGTGGTCGAATAAAAAGGAAAAGATCACGCTGAAGAAAATGAAAACAGCCCCTAGGCGCATCGGAACGAATTTCGCTCCAAACGTGGATGCAACCTGATAGAAAAAGCCATAGATGCCGACCAAAACCAGCCAAAAAATGTCGTTGCCAGTAAGCGCCATCCAGCTCTTTTGGAAAGAGAATAGGGAGCAAAAGAAGGCGAGGAGCATGTTGATCGAAAAGAGGTAGAACATGAGCCGAGGCGAGGTTTCCGAATAGTGGCCAAGGCGCAAAGAAACGAGAGTGATTGCTCCGGTAACTCCCGAAAGAAGCGCTAAGATAGAAGCGGGCTGGAAAAAGCCGGCCCTCGGATCAAGTGCGATCAGGATCCCCAAAAAAGCAACTCCCAATCCCCACCAAAGTTGTTTGTGAATCACGATCCCTTGCCAAAAATAGGCGATAATCGGAATGAAAATGGGAATCGTATTGAAGAGAAGCGTTGCATTGGATAGGGGCAAGTAGCTTAAGGATAGAAAGTAGAGGAAGATCGTCAAATAATTTGTAACGCCTCGGATGCAGTGCATTTTGATCTGCTTGGTATGAAGCTGCTTTTTGAGAGGCTCTTTTTGAATCAGGAGCCAAGGAAATAGGAGAAGAAGACCGATGAAATTGCGCCAAAAAATCGTGGCTTCGACTGTTTGGTGGGTAGAGAGCTCCTTCGCTGCGGCCCCCATAAGAGCCATGAAGAGAGAGGCAAGAATAAAAAAGGAGATTCCTTTAGCGGTTTGACGTTCAGGCCGGTTGTTTAAGTCCATAAATCAAATGTAGCAAGAAAAAACTTTTCATTGCAAAGCTTCCAGCTTTTTTTCTATTGTTCCTTATGGTATATTCCCGAAGTTCGAGAAACAGATTCACAAAAATCTTTGAACCGCCTAAACAGGCAAGAGAGTTTTGATGAGATGCCCCTTCTGCTCCCACGAGGAATCGAAAGTGACCGATTCTCGCGATGCAATGGAAATCAATGCGATCCGAAGAAGGCGTGAATGCTGCCAGTGCATGAAGCGATTCACGACTTTTGAGACAGTTGACTTAAGCTTGCAAGTGAAAAAAAGAGATGGAACTTTTGAAGATTTCCAGCAGGAGAAGTTGATCCAAGGCATGGATGCTGCATGCAGACATACTCGGGTCAGCCACGACCAGGTCAGAGGAATTGCTTATAAGATCAAGTCGGATCTTGTGGCTAAAGGAGTGAGGGAAATATCAAGTCAAGAGTTAGGGGATATTGTCATTGAACAGCTGAAAGGAACAGATGTTGTGGCTTATATCCGCTTTGCCTGTGTTTATAAACGGTTTAAAGAATTGCGCGAATTGCTGGAAGCGATTCGAGAATTGGAAAATGAGGAAAATTATCATGTCGCTGAAGAAAAATGAAATTGCACACTTCAAAGCACGTTTATTGGAAATGAAATCGCAAGTGATGAAAACAGTTCAGGGAACGAAAGAGGCCGTAACTCAGCCCGATGAAGCGAAAGGATATTCGCAGCATTCTGCTGATGAAGGAACCGATGATTTTGTCAAAAACATCAACCTCGAAGTGACCAATAAAGAATTTGGCCTTTTGAGACAAATCGATAGAGCCCTCGAAAAAATCGACGAGGGGACTTATGGCATCTGCGATATCAGCGGCGAAGAAATTCCCGTTAAAAGATTAGAAGCAGTTCCTTACGCTACGATGACAGTCAAAGCGCAGGAAAAATTCGAGAAAGGGCTGATCTAATGCGTAAATGGATGTGGATCTTTTTCTTATTGCTGGGCCTCGATATTGCGACCAAGATCGCGGCCATGCATTGGATCCCATCTTTGCAATTTGGATCCTATCCTTTCGGCGGAATCGGAATTTTTTCTTTGGGGGGCATTACTTGCTCCCTCAATTATGTAGTCAATAGCGGCGCCGCTTGGGGATTTTTCGGCGGCCATGCCGGTCTTCTTTTTGCATTACGAATGGGGATCATCTTTGCCCTCATCTTCTTTGTCTCAAAACGATTTCCTCTTTGGCTTGTCGTTACAGGCGCGATTGGAAACGTGATCGATTATTGCCTATACGGCCATGTGATCGATTTCATCCATTTCACATTTTGGGGTTATTCTTTCCCGATTTTCAATGTGGCTGATTCGTGCATCACGATCGGCATATTGAGCCTTCTCCTCCTACCAAAACAGAAAAAAGTACAAGCCTTATGACTCTGCGCGTTTCTACCCCCCAGCAAGAAGGGGTTTATCAAGGATCCAAATATTTGAAGCATCAAGTTCTATGCGATGCTGAAGAATTAAAACGGCTGATGGATCGGCTTGGCAGTTTTTTCATCTATCATCTCACTGGTTTGAATGATGGAGAGCCAATCGGCCATGCCCGGTTTTTAGGCGAATATGCCGGCTGGATCGAGGAGTTGAAAGAGGGGCGCATCCCAAGCGATGGCGCTTTACGGACAACTCTTGCTTGCGCTTGGACCGTAGATGCCGATTCTCTTTGGAAACAAGAAGTGCCGGGAAATAGATATATCGTAAAAGTAGCAAGACCTGTTGTGCAGGTACAGGCCCATTTTTTCACCTATTCTCCGATTGATGAAGTGTTTAGACCTATGACAATGGGCGCAGGCAATATTTTTTGGGGCTTGCAGTTTTCTTTCCCGCAAATTTATCAAGATCCAAAGACCATGGAGCTTTTGGAAATCGAAGAGTGTTCGAATGCGGAACTTTTTCAAACAATCAAACAATGGGTCCGCGATGAAACAAGAGCGACCCCTTTTGTTGTGAATGGAAAGAAGACGAATGTTCCCATTCGATTGGGAAAAGGATGTTTTTCTTGGATTCACAAGCACCCGCAGCTCATAGAGCAAAAGATTGGCGTCCATGCAAACTGAATACATCCGCAAATTTTCCCTTTGTCTTGTGAATGAATCGGAGGTAGCTCCCTTTTTACAAGAATTGAAAAAGGGACGGCCGGATGTGGAAATGGCTCTTTTCCCTTCTGTCGGCACTTTGCAAATCATGTTCCAAAGCGAAGCACAGGTAGATTCTTTGGTCGATGCGGTTAAAAAGCGTTTCCCCACGTTTTTCTATGGCGAGGGGAGGATTGAAGATGCGCTCCATCGCGAGTTCATCGCTCGGAAGAAGACTCTCGCTCTAGCAGAAAGCTGCACCGGCGGCTCTGTTGCGGCGAAATTAACGGCCATTCCCGATGCATCTAAATTCCTGCTCGGTTCAATTGTTGCCTACTCCAATGCATGGAAGGAGCGGTTTTTACAGGTTTCCCGGACGACCCTCAAAGAAAAGGGGGCGGTCAGCAGAGAAGCGGTGATTGAAATGGTGAAGGGGCTTTTACAAGAGACCGACGCCGATTTTGCCGCGGCCATTTCGGGCATTGCAGGCCCGAGCGGAGGCACGAAAGAAAAACCGGTAGGAACGATCTATATTGCGATCGGAGAGCGCGGCCATAAAATCGATGCAGGTGTTGTCTATGCTCCCAACGAGCGGCTAGCTGCCATAGACACAGCAGTTCATTTCACATTAGGCGGGCTTTGGCGGCGTCTCGTCCATAACACAGCGACATTTTCATGAAAGATTATCAATTACTCGATAGCGGCGACGGACAAAAATGGGAGCGATTCGGCGAGCATGTACTCTTGCGCCCCTGTTCGCAAGCCGTTTGGCGCCCGATGCAGAAAATCAAGCCCGATGCCGCATTTACCCGCGACGACAGATGGGCCTTCCATAAAAAATTGCCCAAATCGTGGACCGTGATGCATGGCGGCGTAGAATTCCAGGTGCAGCCCACTGAATTCGGCCATTTGGGGCTTTTCCCGGAACATGCCGATCTTTGGGAGGCGATGAGACCCCTTGTTAAAAAAGGAAGCCGGATTCTCAATTTATTCGCCTACTCGGGCGGTGTGACGATGGCCGCAGCTCAAGAAGGGGCCGAAGTGTGCCATCTCGACGCATCGAAAGGGATGGTTGACTGGGCCCGGGAAAACGCAAAACTCAATCATCTTGAAAAAGCTCCCATCCGCTGGATCGTCGATGATGCGCTCAAATTCCTAGCGCGAGAGAAGAAACGGCAATCGTTCTACGATGGGATCATTTTGGATCCGCCCACATTTGGCAGAGGAAGCAAAGGCGAAGTTTTTAAAATTGAAAGAGATATCCTGCCATTACTAGAAGCATGCTCCGAACTTTTAAGCAAAAATCCTCTCTTTGTGATCTTCTCATGCCATACGCCTGGTTTTACGCCGCTTTGCATGCGGCATCTTCTTGGACAAACCATGCCAAAAGGGGAAATTGAGGTGGGAGAAATGGCGCTGCACTCTTTTGGCACAATCGCAATTCCAAGCGGGAGTTTTGCTCGATGGACGCCATAATCACAAGTCTCCAAAATCCAAAAATCAAAGATGTTGTGAAATTGCGCGATCGGAAACCGCGCGATGAGAGCGGCCTTTTTCTGATCGAAGGCTATCGGGAACTGAAACGCGCGCTTGATGCGGGCAGAATTGTGGAGACGCTCTTTTATTGTCCTGAACTTTTCTTGGGGACCAATGAAAATTCCCTCATTAGCCAATGCAAATCGAATATCCGCTGCACGAAAGAAGTGTTTGCAAAAATCTCTTATCGCGATAGACCCGACGGGCTTCTCGCAGTAGCTCCTCAGATGCATTTGAAGTTGGAGGATCTTAAACTGACTAAAAATCCCTTTTTGCTTGTAGCGGAAAGCATCGAAAAACCGGGGAATTTGGGGACGATTTTGCGCTCCTGCGATGCGGCTGGTGTCGATGCGGTCATTGTTTGCGATCCGACGACCGATATTCATAACCCGAATGTGGTCCGCTCAAGTGTTGGTACTCTCTTTACTTTGCCAGTTGTTGAAGCCTCGTCGGATGAAACCCTCGCGTTTTTGAAAAAGCAAGGGATCGCAATTGTTGCGGGAACTCCTCATGCAAAACACGAATTCACTCAGGCCGATTTCAAAGTCCCTCTTGCGATTGTTGTCGGTACAGAACAATACGGATTAAGCCAATCTTGGATGGATCAAGCCGATATCAAGGTGCGCATTCCAATGTTTGGCGTCGCCGATTCTCTCAATGTCGCATCTGCTACCACACTTCTTCTTTACGAAGTCATCAGGCAGCGAAATCTTTAGCTTAATTATCCTGATATTAATTCTGATTTTGGGATATTTATATTAAAATTTCAAGCGCATGTTAATGTTTTTAATGTATCTTTTTGTTAAAATATTGCCTTTATAATAATTATTGAGGTAATAATGTGTATTCAGTCAGTTTTAAGGACAGTTAATCGCTATCCCGCTATTCAGCATGGAGTTGTGGGTGTAGGTATTGCAGCTACAGCCTATTTGAGCATTCCAGCAGCAATCGTAGCCGGGGGGCTATACGGGGTAGCTCAATATTACTCTAGTTTAACGAAGCAATTCGATGGTCCAAAAGATGTTGTTGAAAAAGCAAAATCTATGGGATCCACATGCGAACAAGTTCAGCTAGAGAGAGCGAAAGCTGTGATGGAAATCCATGATGAGATCGAACGAATCGCGTATGACGCTTTTGCGGATATTGTTGAACGTCTTGGAATCAAAGGCGATGCGATCACCGAGGAGCAGTCAGGGATTATTCTTCAGTATATAAAGAAGCAAGCTCATATCGAAATGTACAAAAAGGGTGGATATATTGATACCCGGGGCAAGCTATTAGGCCAAGATCAGATTGCAGGTATAATGGCAAACGTTGGAAAGATCATTCATGATCGCGATGCAAAGCTCACTGATGCTCGTTATCATTCTCTTTCAGAGTTGTTATTAGGGCTTGATGATCACAACGAGTTTGTGAAGAAAATTTTGATTCAGTCCTGGTGCAAATGCGCTGTTACAGACCCTACGCACTTAGATTACATCAAAGCTAAGGCACATTTCTATCCGCGAATGGATCGCAATACTGGAATCAATTTAGGAAAAGCATGTGCAGCTAGAGCTGCGTTCTGGGATCAGCATTTCCCAGGTCTCAGAGAAGCTTCAATGGACGCTTCAAAACGGTTCGTTAAAATTCTTGAAGTGAGAAATTTTCTTGGAGGAGACGCTGTTTCATATGATTCTACGCATCGAACCTTGAAGTTTCGATCTGGGTATGATGCTAGAACGATCGTTCTGGATCCAGCGACTCTTGATAAGCCATTTGTATCCATTCTTGGCGATTATTTAATCACTCCTCGGCAAGTACGAAATATCGTTCGAGGAATGGATCAAGCCGAAGAGTCGTTAGTCTCCGATAAAGATATGACAATGAGGCAGTTCTTAAAAGCTTATTTCCCTGAGTTGCCGATCGCGTAAATCCAAAACCGCTCTCCTTCCGTTTGAAGAACTCCTTCCTGTTGGGAAGGAGATTCTCCGCTCCGGTAAGGGGAGCAAGTTCCCTGCTGCAAATGGACAAATAGCTCGCTTGACTCGGCCGTGCCACCCCTTCCGGCGAGGCGTCGGTGGGGACCCCGGAAGGACCGAGACTAAAGCCGAGCTGCCCGTTCAAGGAAGGAGAGTCATTTCCTTAACATTGCAAATTAAATCTTTTCTTTGTAATATCCTCGCGATTTTTTTTTATTGGAGAGGATATGGAAATCGAAGGGATTGGCGATATTTATGATAGTGAAATCCGCAGCAGCGATTGGTTTAGAAATGAACCTCATCCTCTCACGAGTTTGATCAAAACCGCGCTAGAGTCGAGCGCTAGTTGGATGGCAAATCTAACGCTTGGCAATAGAGAGATTATTCACGCTGAAAAGCCATTCGATTCGTTCCCTGAGATTCATCCCAAGATCTCTCCAACTTATACTCCTGATGCGCAGTTCAATACTCAAGTAGATGAAGAAATCATCGGTTTTTGCAATGAGAATCATTCATTTGCCTATCGCTCCTTTTCTTATAAGTACAGGGGAGTTGAGTATGAAATTCAGGTTCTGCATAATCCAGAACAGCAATTCCTCTGGTCGGAAGAACTTAAATCGGTCGTTCGCTGGCCATGCGTTCTGACAGCAAGCACGGCTCTCCCTGTTTGGTTGGAAAATCATTTAACAGAGATTGCAAAATCGATGAGCAGCAAAACGGTCGTCGATTTAAAGCCTTATCGCAACTATCTGCCCGAAGTATATACAAGAGTTTATCCTGTTGAGGTCTCTCAAGAAATTGAGAATCCAGAATTCGATCGGGAAATCCGCGAACTTTTTGCCGCAAATGCTTATGTAAATCGTGTTTTCCATTATGATATTGGAGGGAGAATTTATTCAGTGCGGATCATCCACAATCCAGAAAAAAATACTCTCTCTTGGAAGCAACGATTCAATTTTAAAGATGGAGAAGTGAAAGCGTTCGTATTGGACTGGACCAATAAATACGGCATTTTTGTAGATCGCATTGCGCCTGATGCATTGGTCGATCATCTGACGAAGCTGGTTTCAGCTTCTTGGTGGGACTGGTATTTCAACTTTAAAGTTGAGAATGGAAGTTATGTTTATTTTAGTGAAACGACCTGGTATATAACGCACACTTTGACGACAACTTATACTACGGTCACATGGTTCGAGTATACAAATGATCAGTACATGAATAAGTGATCAGGAACCTATCCCAGCAAAATTTCACTGGGATAGGTTCAGACAGCCTCACGGCAAATAAACAGAAAGTTAATTCGTCTACCCAATTCTTCTTGAATTTTTAGATAAAAAAAAGGTTAAATGTCCGTGTTATTATGCTGAACTACTGGAAGAAAAATGAACCAAATAACACCGACTATATCTTACGACCCGAATTCACATATTTTTGAACAACTAAAACCTTTAAAGAGAGCTCAGGAAGCAATCGCGGCTTTTCCACTAATAGGCTTGGATGATAAGGGTAACCTCGTCACTTCAGGCAAATGTGATGTCTGCCAAAAAGCAGTAATCACATTCCCACAACTAAATGTTAAAGGGACGATGTTTGAAGTGACCGCACAAATTACTGGCACATCCCTGAGCAAAGAAATCATTGGACATCAATACCTTCTTAAGAATCTTGCAGATCAAACGATTCAACTGTTCGACCATTCTGATGGATTAAATGGAGCTATACATCAGATCTATCAAAGAATGGTCACGCAGCAAAACAAGGACTAGTCATTGTTGCAAAGAACCCTGCGTGCAAACACGAATTCACTTGCAGGAAGTTATAGCGTGTTTTAGTAAAAACACGCTATAATTTTACTATGTAAACAACTCTCGCCTAAAGGCGAAAGCTTTATCGTCCGCCTGAAAGGGCGGCGACATACCAGCGGTTTACATCGCCAGTTGGCCGATCGGCAGATAGGCCAAGCCCCAGGATGTTCCGACTTGCATTCAAGTCGCTGTGCTGTAGGCTACCACAGTTATTACAGGAGAAACGGTGCTTCGATCGGATACCCAGAGAAAAACAGTGAGAGCAAGTTTGGGAAGTATACTCAGGACTTATGTATTGCACATGCATTCCAAGAGCATGCGCTTTGTACTCCACAAACTGGCGCAGTTGATCAAACGACCAACGGTGCAGTCGGGAACGGAGTTTTTTCCCAGCTCTTATCCTTTCTCGGATGTTCTTCAAGTCTTCCATCACAATCGTGGTGCAGCCGTTTCTTTGAGCTTCCATTACGATCTGTTTGGAAATGCAGTGATTGACGCATTTGACGTGACGCTCTTCTCGGCCGGAGATATTCCTCAGTCGTTGTTTAGCAGACTGAGAACCGTTGCTTTGAAGACGTCCACGCATTCCCAAAAATCGATCTCTATGCGCTCTCAAGAGCCCTCCTCCAAACAGCTTACCTGTGGAGGTTGCAGCCAAAACATTTTCTCCCAGATCCAACCCCATCGCGCGACCAGCCTGCATCGGCAAGACATCGGGAAGGTCCAGAACAACGTGAAAAAACCACCGCTTTCCTTTACGAACAAGTTCTGCTTCTTTGAGGACTCCAACATCGAGAAAAGCTTGGTGGTATTGGCTGATCTCCAAAGGGACACGGATCCTTCCACTCAAGGTAAACAAGGAAAGCACATTCTCTTTCAAAGAGTAGGTTCTCTTGTCAAAGTGGACAGAACACCCCCTTTTAAACAGAATCTGATTAGGCCTTTTAAGAGCCTTCAAGCAGGCTGCGGTTTTCGCAATCACATTACAACTCATCTGAGAACCCAGCCTTGGCAAAGTTTGTCTCAAATCCCGATAGCACAGATGGTGCAGACGGATCCGGTTACGCTCTTTTTCAAGAGCGGCTACTGCTGCAACTTGGTTGCAGCCTTTTGCGAATATCTCTTGCAATTCGCAAAGAGCTTCACTTTGCTGATCGGATATGTTAAGTTTGATAGCAATGGTTCTTTTCACAAGAAAAAGTTTAGATTGCAGAAGTGTATTAATTCAATATTTAGGGAGCGGCAATTCCTCCAAGCCCTGAAGGGCTTGGTTTCCTTGCCGTCAATAGGATGAAATATTCCTCAGAAATTCTCTTTTGCGATAACCACCTGCTCATTGCCTTGAAGCCATGCGGCATGCTGACGCAGCCGGCGCCTGAAGGCGGCGACTCTCTTGAAGAATTTGCCAAAGAGTGGGTGAAACGGCAATATAAAAAACCGGGGAATGTTTACCTTCATGCCATCCACCGTCTTGATAGGCCGGTAAGCGGCCTCGTTCTTTTTGCGAGGACAAGCAAAGCATTAAGCCGTCTCAATGAACAGCAGCGAGATCAAGAAATCCAGCGCGTTTATGTCGCGGAGGTGGAAGGGATCATGCCTTCCAAAGAAGGCCGGCTCGACCACTATCTCATCCACGGAGATCATAGGGCCATCATAGCCAAAGAAGGCGATAAAGAGGCCAAACACGCCAGGCTTACCTATCAAGTCATCCGATTCAAAGACCACACAACGTTCGTCGCAATCGAACTAGAAACGGGACGATATCATCAGATTCGGGCGCAATTCAGCGCAAGCGGCCATCCCATTGTAGGCGATAGGCGCTATGGCGCAAAAACAGGCGATGAAAATGCAATCCATCTGCACTGCATGAAATTGGCGTTTGAACACCCCGTTACTAAAGAATTGGTTCAATTCGAAACGCCAGCCCCATTTAATTAGGGCGATATATAGGGTCGCCTTCTGGATTGAGTCCCTCCAAACCAACCGGATCAGTAACGGGCGTCCGATCTAAGATGATACCGGAAGCTGGACCAATTGGTTTAGGAGGTTTCTTTTTAGGTTCCGGCTCTGCTCCAGGTTCAGGCGTTGTCTGATGCTGCCGCGCTTCTTCATTCATAATTTCAGACCAAGCCCAATAAACCGGTAAATGATGTAGATTTTGGCACTTCATATCACATCCTTGATTCGCAAAAGCCGAGAAGCATAAAAGGGGGAAATGTGCCGATCGAAATTTTGCTCCCATCGGAGATGATAAATCGGCCTTCACTTTTTGTACTAGACAAGATGTAAATTTCTTGTTGGCCCCATAGTATGCATTTTGATATGCAAGAGTAGAGAAATAATTTCTTGGATCTATGCGGATCGTAAATAACTCATCTTGCGTCAAGGGTCTCGGTCCTGGATAGAGAACTATCTGGCATACGTTGAATTGATTAAAATATACACTCATAAGGGACAATATTTTACGTAAAATAGATGGAATCCGTCAATCTCTCCAGTGGAGCACATTGCGCAAGATGGACCAGCGGGGAGCTCTTTCTCCAGGCAAAATGCCGTGGATCCAGTAATTTTCCATGTCTTTTTTGAAGCCCGACTGTTCTTTCAGAGAGAGCCAATTATTGAGGAAGAAGCCAAAATCGGTGGCGTGCTGGCGGAATGGATAGGCAAAATAGCTCTTGCCAAGCTGATCTCCATAATCGATTACGACAAATTCAGGATGCGAAAGACACCAAATGACAGCGGTTGTTTTCGACCAGAGAATCGCTTCTATTTCGCCTCGCTCGAATAGCTCTGTGCTGTCGATATCAAGAACATTTGCATCGGGGAAGTTTTCTTTTGCGATTTCGAACTGGACTCCGCCAGCGCCAATTTTGATTCCTTTCAAACCTTGAACTGCTTTCAAGTTCAGGAAAGGAGCTCTTTTGTCCCTTCTTACAACAAGAACGTTATTGTCTTCTGCGTAGGGGAATGAAAATTGCATTTCGACAAGCCTTTTTTCATTCATAATGATCGAAGACATCGCAATGTCGTAGATCCCATCGGTTAGTTGATTTGCTAGGCTGCTGAATTGTAATGGGACAAACTGCAATTCGCAATTGAGGTCCTTTGCAAGCTCATAGGCATATGAAATATCAAAACCGACAAGTTGATTGTTTTCATTGAAATAACAATAGGGAATGGAATCGTAATAGTAGCCCACTTTCAATACATTGGTCTCTAAAACCTGTTTCAACACTTCTGGGGTATTTGGATTGGGGTAGGTGCGCGTAGCTCCTGTTTCACCCTGTTTGAGAATGGTTGATTTAACAGGTTTTCCAATCGCGTCGGATAGAGTTAGTTTCAAATAGAGATTTTCATACAAATCTTTTGGGTGGACAAAGGGGTGTATTGCCAAGATGACAATGACAACAGCAAGCATGGGCCCAGCGATTCTGGATAGGAACATTTTCCATTTTATGCGAATGAGCCCGTAGTACGAGTAGATTGTCAAGATGAGCAATGTGAATACGCTTGCGATGCTCATGAGAACTTGAAAATTATTCGTAAAGGCTTTGATCTCCAAAAAGAGGGTGGATGCATCGGATGGAAATCCGAGTTGTTTAATGAGGAAGAGGATCGAATTGAGGTTGCCTGTCGTAGAGCCGAGCGATAAAGGAATTGCAAGGAGCGAAAGGAGTATCTCTTCAAAAAAGGTGAAGGGGTGGCGATAGTAGTAGGAAAGGAACATAATGAAGAAGAGGATCATTGCATTTCCAATATGGCCAAAGCAGTAGGCGATAGGGAGGATGGTTTGCGAGGTTTCCCGGAACTTCTCATGCGTTTCGTGCTTTTGGGAAAGACGCCTGAGATACATGTTAATGAAGGGGAGAGAGGTTGTGCTTAAACCCGTGACAAAGGGAACGATGCAAATGGTTCGGAAAGCATCGATGGATTCCTTAAAAGTCAGCGGAGTGAGCGAGGCCAAAAGAGAGGGGAGCAGCCAAAAAGTGATGAAAAGAGTGCTTGCGATAAAGGCAAAGACATACATCTGCATTTTAAAGAGATCTTCGAAGTGGATGGTTCCAAATGCGATCGAGATATAGACAAAAGCTGCAAGCGGGGAGAGCGTCCCAAGCCATTGGAGGATTTTTTCGATCGTTTGATTGACTCTTTCCAGGGCCCCTATAAGGGGTTCTTTTTCTTTGACATGCATAAGAGCAAGGCCGGTAATGAGTCCGAAAATGGCAACAGCTGGAGCTACGTTGTTGATGATGTCGTAAAACGGATTTTCTGGGATCAGGTTTTGCAAAAAATTCTTCGTGAACTCTGTTTCGATCTCGCTCGAAGTGCGAGTCACGATCAATGGAGTGAGGGTACGAGGGATGAGAGAGGATAGGAGATAAATCAAGAGAAATACAAAGATCCAAAGAGAGAGGAAATAGAGCCAGCCCGATTTGAAAACCTTTTTCCCAATATCGGGAGTCATCGAACCTAGACCGTGAATGATCGAAAAAGCGATATAGGGAAGAACGGCCATCTGAAGAAGCATGGTATAGGCTGAACCGACAGGGGCGAGAATAGAGGTCAACGGACCGAAAAAGAGCCCCGTTCCAATCCCGAGAACAACGGCTAGGAGAATCTGGACACCGAGCGTTAATCTTCCCATGCTGTTTCTCTGGATACTAGAAACAGCATGGGGATGTCAACGTTACTCTAGAAGCCGGGTCCAAGTTTTTGGATGGTTCAGGATATTCAGCTGTCTTCTGCGCAGATAATAAGGTTCGTCATTCAGCTCGGGGGCGAGGGCAGAATATTGAACCCAAAATTCCTGTTTCCACCCAGGAAATTCATTCATGGGATGTAGGTCCGTTAAGAGTTCAACAACGACGACCGTAGCTTGCTGCGCTACTGCTTGGAGACAGTTTTTATAAAAGATCGTGTAGGGCGTTCCCAAGTTGAAAAACGGATAGGGGAATGGGAAGCTGAAATACTGGCACCAAACTTCGTTTGCCGTATCGATAAATAGAGTGCCAGGAACAAATGATGTTCCATTGAGAAGCCCAAGAATCTGGTTGAGATTCTGCAGGGCTGTGAAAATGCGCAGGTGGGTTCCTGGATCGCTGATGATTGTGCTCGTCCCGTCCATTAAGAAGGCTCCAGGGCCGATCAGCGGACTTTTGGGGAAACAGTTGTCCACAACAAGCGTTACAATCGCAGGCAATGCATCGATATTCGAATTGATCATCTGCATGTTGCGTCCAGAAATCATCAGCAAATCGCCGACGCCGCCCGTTTTTTGAACGGTGGTGTTGGTCAGCACTGTATCATGGCCTGTGAGAGTGTAGAGATTGCCTGTTGATGCGGTGAATCCCAAGGGAGAACTGGAAAGATTGATGTCGTAGCTAGCATTTGCGTTTAAATCACCCGCGCCGGAACTGACTGTGCCAGCTGTTTGATTGATCGAGCTTAAGAATCCCGAGGCAAAACAGCCCAAAGCATCTCCTGCTTGCAGAAGAATCGGACCATCCGTTGAGGTCACATTCGCAGCTAAATTGAGATCTCCCGTGCCCGTTAAGTCTGCATCCGATAAGAGGGTGATTGGCTGGCCGGCGCCTGTGCTCGTAATGGCGCCATTGACTGTGTTGTCATTATTGGCGCGCACATAAATGCTTCCAGCTGTTGTCATTGTTGTATTGATGGTGATGTTGCGGAAAGCGTTTTGGGCGTTGCTTCCAGAAACTTCAATATTGCCGCTTGTGGTCGTAAACAGCATGGTGTTGGCAGCTGTATCATAGACAAAATCGGCAGCTGTCGCAGAAGTGTTTTGGGGAGCGCTATGAACAGTGATGTTGCCGGTTGTCGTGATGAGCTGGATATTCCCGCCAATTGTTCCGCTATTGGTTGATACGGCGCCTAAACCATCAGGAGCTTGCGCTACTGAGTCGGAAAGGACAGGGGAGGCTCCGATGGAACAAAGGTTGAGAGCAGTTGGTAGAGTAGCTCCCGCAACGCTCGTCAAAAAACCGCCAGAGGAGGTCCAGAGACTGCCAGCTGCCAGATCTGCATCCGATTCAATCAAAATGGAACCGGTCTGTGTTCGGAATGTGGATGGGAACTGGATATCGCCGCCTGCCTGCATTAAGAGGGAATTTTGTCGGCTAACCGGAGCTGCGTAAATAGGCGATCCCATACCGAAAATGACAAATCCCTTTTGGGGGGTTTGTGTGGATGCATTTGTCCCTGTAATGTTTCCAAAAGCGCGGATTACCGTTTTTGTTGCGATCGACTGATCTCGGTTGCCAATATATGGGTAGTTGGCAAAGTTATTTGAGGGAGTACCGTTAGCTGTTAAAGAGATATTCCCATTAACGGCAACATACACGTTCCCATTGCTCGATATATTTGGAGCGCTCCTGCCTCTGGATCCTGTCATTGAAAGGTTTCTTCCTACTGCGACATACACGTCGGTAGGGGTAGTCCCGCCGTATCCAATCGAAACAGGGCTCACTTGCGTACCTGCCGCTGCCAAATTATCGCTCGACATGATTAGATCTCTTCCGACCACAACATTGACACTGATGGGATTGGGTCCGGAAGAATAGTTGTTTGAACCGTTATAAAAATCAGGAAATCCGATTTTAAAAGTGCGCGAATTCCCTGCATTCATAATTAGATCTAAACCAACAGAGACTCGAATATTGCAATAAGTTGTGACGGCGGGGCCAGCAAGCTGCGGGCCTATAAATAAGCGTTGATCTTGATTGGCAGTATTGAAGCTTTTCATTGTAATTGATCCCCCGCAAAGGACATCTACATCACCTTGCATGACAGCTGTATAAACGGTGGCAGGAAAAGGGGCTCCGGGATAGGGGGGAGGGAATGGGTTTAGTGCTACAATAAATCCTGTATGTCCAATCCCAAGAATCCCAAGTCCGCCAGCAACATTTCCAGCGATCATGTTGATATTGCCATTCGCGCGGACAAAAATATTCCCATTGCAAACAACATCCGTTCCGTTGCTGTCAAATCCGTTTCCAATCCGCGCCTGGCACAGATTACTGTTATTGGACGCTAGGAGATCGATGTTTCCATTGCAATTGATTGTGATATTGCCTTCTTGACGTCCAGTTCCCATGAATCCGCCGCCATTTCCGATCCTGGTTCGTCCGTTTTGCGCATGCAAACGGATATTTCCAGTCGCATTGATCGTAATGTTTGTCGCTGTGTCGAAATTGGGCGCTCCGTTCCCGGTGGAATCGCCAGACCCGATAAACCCATCAAAACGGAAGCTGGGTCCAACTCCTGCATCGATATTGATGTTGCGGCAATTGATTGTGATTGACCCTACCGTCTTGCTTTGGGGGCTGCCTGCGGTTGTTTGAAAGCCTAACCGTGCAAACAAATCAAGTCCTACGGCAGATGAAGGCGTGATGATATTCACATCTGGATAGCAGCCAATATCATTTGCATCGGAAGAGACTTTGATGTTTCCGTATTGGGTCCCGATATAAGCTGAACTTAACCCAAAACCTTGCGGCGATGCGATGACGTCGATTTGACCCACTGTTGCACCACAAGGAGTGGCTGTTGAAGAGCAGGGATCTAGAGGCAGTGTGCAATGAGCCGTTCCGCAGGCAGCTACGGGGAGCGATCCGCAGCAATACAGATTGATGTTTCCGCCAGGGTTAGCTGTGATGTTTTGCACTTGGCCCATGACGACAATTTTAGAGACTGCTTGAAGAGTCAAATCGTGCGCTGTATTCCATACAAGGTTCACAGTATTGACTGTGTTGTCGATAAAGATGATTCCGGAGCAGCCGCCCGCAGCTCCTGTGGCATCGATGACGACGTGATTTGCAGCCAAAGCGGCTTGCAAGGATGCTGCCGTAAGAATGGAATAAGTGGCAGGAAGTGCAGGTGCTAGCGGGGGAGGTGGGAACAATAATCCGGCGGGCACAGTGCTGAATGGAATGGTTGGGAAAGTGATGCAAGTTCCGCTACCGCTGGGCGTAATGACTGTTGTTGGGCCGACCACGGTCGATACGAACTGCTGCGCGAAAGCTCCAGTCACCACAATATCAAGAGGGTCTAATAGAAGAGTTCCGGTTTTCCCGTTCAGACTATTGGTCTCGGCAGTTCCTCGGAAATCGAGCCAATCGCCAGAGATTTCAATGAGTCCCCCATCTCCAGAAATTTCCCCGCCTTTGGCCAAAACTGATCCATAGCAATATGTGGCTTCATCGCCCCAGATCACAGCTTTGCCGCCATCGCCCTGCCGTTTTGCTGAAACATCGACCTCTACATGTTCTCCAACCAAAGTGGTTTTGGCATTCGGAAAGTCATAGGGTTTGCCTCTCAAATCGCCGCCGATCAGAATCGTGCCGCCGCCCCAATCTCCCGAGGCATCGAGTTTTGCGCCGGTTTCAAGGCTGACTAATTCTCCAAAAATTTTGATCTCCCCGCCCATTTGGTTGGAAAGTTTAGAAGAAATCGATCCAGAAAATTGAACAGAATTAGCTCCGATGAGAGAAACCGCTCCATCATGAGCAGAAAGGTTTCCAGATCCTTCAATTTTCGGAGCAGCAAAGTGCAGATCTCCCTTCGATGATTGAACCCGGCCTTCGATCCGAATCGAGCTGTCTAAAGCGTTTGCGATAAGCGATCCCACATCGATAAATGCCTCTTTCCCAACTAGAATCCCATTTTGATTCAAGAGAACCACTTGTCCATTCGACTCTAAACGTCCCATAATTCTCGATGGCGATGCGTCGAAAATCCGGTTTACAACAGAGGCTTGTTCGCTTGGTTGGATAAAACGGGCTGTCTCCATTTCCTCAATGTTGAAGCTTGACCATTCAAGAATGGCTTGATCCGAAGCGACTACCTCGAGAACTTGAGATGAGGATATTTGAGAGCTCGCTTCTCCGCTTGCAATTTGCATATTTTGAGGAAGAGAAAACCCCGCAATCACGGGAAGTAATAAAAAGAGTGGGCGCATTCGAACCTCTTAAAAAGAAAAATATCAAAATTTTCCTTTTCTTGTAAGAGGATATCCAACGCTCCAAAGAATAATCAGCCCAATTAGAATCGCGCCCCAGTCTATTAAATTCATCGAAGCTGTTTCGAATGGTGTATGGAAGAAGGGAATATAGACGACGGCTGCTTGCAGAATGAAAGAAAGGAGAACGGCTCCGATCAGCCAAATATTTGCAAATCCGATTTTATAGGGGAATCTAAGAAGAAAGGGTTTTGAAAGTTCGAACACGACTAGCGCGGTGAAGGCGCATGTTCTTGCATGAACGGCTCCTTTCGGAAGGTTGATCATAAAGATCGCAATGGTCAGAACCGAAATCAAAATAGCTAGCGCTATCAACGTGAAGAACCAACTTCTTGGAAAAAGAGGGGCATCTGCTTTTCTAGGAGGTCTTTTCATGGCAAGCGGCGAGAGCGGATCCATCGCAAGAGCGATTGCTGGGAGTCCGTCAGTTACAATGTTGATCCATAAGAGATGAATGGGTGCGAAAATGAGGACCGATTTCTCAAGAAAAAAGATGCTTGCAAAGACGATGAGGATTTCAGCTAAATTGCAGGAGAAAAGATAGCTCGTGAATTTAATGATATTGTCGTAGATGCACCGCCCCTCTTCTACAGCGTGGACGATTGTGTTGAAATTATCATCCAAAATAATGAGGTCGGAAACAGACTTTGTCACATCTGTGCCTGTGATTCCCATCGCAATTCCGATGTCGGCTTTTTCAATAGCTGGAGCATCGTTGACGCCGTCGCCGGTCATTGCGACAACTTCGCCCCGCTTTTGAAACAAATCGATCATCTGCATTTTGTGTTTAGCGCTCACTCGGGCAAGGACGCCAAGGTGTTCCAATTTTTTATCGTTGATTTCTCCGCCTTCGATCGCATCGCCTTCAATGCCGAGCTCTTTTGCAATTGCAACCGCAGTCTCTTTGTGATCGCCTGTGAGCATCAGCACCCGCATGCCTGCCTCTTTGCACTCTTTTAGCGAATCTTTTACCCCTTTTCTTGGAGGGTCGTGCAAAGCGATCAATCCGACAAAATGGAGTCCTTCTTCATCCAAAACATTCGACTCTTTATAAGCAAATCCCAAAACGCGCAAGCCTTCGCGGGAAAATTCGTGAATTTTTTCCCTTTCTTCTTTGGTTTTGCAAAGAGCTTCAGGCGCTCCTTTTGTGTAAACAAAGGTACCTTTGGGAGTTTTTACTAAAACGCTCATCCGTTTTCGGTCGGAGTCGAAGGGGATTTCGTCCAGGATTTCGGCTCCTTTGCCTCGGCCTTTAGCGGCCAGAATTAGCGCTCTTTCCATCGGATCGCCTGCCGTTTCAGAGGCGCTATTGCAAACAGCTGCAATCTCAAAGAGAAGATCCTCATCTCCCCATGTCTTTACAACGCGCATGCTATTTTCGGTGAGTGTGCCCGTTTTGTCCGTGCAGATCACTGTCGTACAGCCGAGTGTTTCTACCGCTGTCAATTTACGGACGAGCGCTTTTTTCTTCACCATTCTCTGCACTCCGATGGCCAACGCAATCGTTACCACTGCGGGAAGCCCTTCAGGAATAGCGGCCACGCCCAAACTAAGCGAGGTCATGATTAGCGAATAGACGGGAAATCCTTTCCAAAGCCCGAAAAGAAAAATCACAATGACGATTCCAACGCAAAAAAGGACCAGCTTTTTCCCAATTGCATCCAACCTGATTTGAAGGGGAGTTTGTTTATCTCCCGATTCGAGCATTGAGGTGATTTGGCCGATTTCGGTTTTAAGGCCCGTTTCGGAAACAAGAAATTTTCCTTTTCCTGTCACTACTGCCGTGCCCCGAAACACTTTTTCGCCATTTTTTTTCCATACAGTTGCAGATTCGCCAGTGAGCGCCGCTTCATTGACGCTAAAGCGGGTTTCGTGAACCAGCGTTCCATCAGCAGGGACTAGGTCTCCCGCTTCTAAATGCACAAGATCTCCTGGGACGATCTCATCTGAATGAATCGATTGCAAATGGCCATCGCGGATTACTTTGGAAAAATGCTTTTCCACTTCTACCAGTTCTTCAATGGAGCGGACCGATTTCCACTCTTGCAAGAAACCAAGGAGCGCATTCAGAACCGTGATGGCTAAAATGACCGAGGCGTCGATCCATTCTCCCAGGAAAAAAGAAATGAGGCTTGCTACGACAAGCACCCAGACGATCACATTTTTAAACTGCGAAAGGAAGATGGAAAAAAGAGAGGCCTTCTCTGGAGGAGGAAGGTGATTTTTCCCATATTTCTCAAGAAGCTGTTTGGCTTCAGCCGAACTGAGTCCATTTGTCATAATGCAACAATCCCGCTCCCAGACCAGTGGCCAAACGATGTGAGGTCCAATTTTGGAAACCGAATTTCCCTCCACATTTTCAACATTGTCCAAACCCGGATGTCGTCAAAAAATAAAATGGGAGGTTTTTTAAATTGGACGGAGGCAAAGAGATCGAGCAGTTTTTTTTCGAGCTCGCCGTCATGCGTTGCATCGATAAAGATGAAATCGGCTTTTTCAATCAGAGAGCGGTATTTTTCAAAATCTATGCTGATGTCGGCCACAACCTGTTTAAGCCTTCCAAAGCAATCTGGAGTCAGAACGGTATTCGGGTAGCTGTCCCATGGTTTGATATCAAATGTGACGAGTTTGCCTGCAAAATAGGGGAGCATCGCAAGCGCGGAAAGACCTGTTGAAGTGCCGATTTCAATCACGAGATCGGGTTTTAGCGCTTGCATAAAGCCGGCGAGGAGCCGATAGTGTTCGCCAGGCCATAGATTGGCCATTTCATTCTGCAAAGAAGAGAGATCGACTTTTGCGGCTATTTGGATCGCCTTCAATCCCGTCTTTATCAGAAAGTCATTCGGCTTTGCCGGCTCATCGCACGCTGACAAAATCATCGAATATTCGCCGTGGGAGGCTTTTACAGGAGGGGGCAATAAATCTCGGATCGTTTTTTTCTTCCAAATCATATACCGCGTCCGGTTAGGTTTTGTGAATTCTGGAGGGCCTCAGAGCTGCCCAGATTTGAATGATCGTGAGGAGGCCCATATTGCCTCAATATGAGCGACGAGCGATCATTTGAAGATGGGCGGCTATGATGGCCCTGCAAATTCACACAACCTAATTGGGCGTGGTATGTATTTTCCGCAATTTGCACTGCATTGAGGGCTGCGCCTTTGAGCAATTGATCGCCGACAGACCAAAATTCGAGTGTGTTGGGTTGGCTCGGATCGATGCGGAACCTTCCGCAAAAGACTTCATTTTTTCCCGTCGCATCGACAGGTGTTGCAAAACGGTTGGCAGACCGGTCTTCAAAGATCTTTATTCCTGGGACATTTTCTAGAGCTCGATACACTTCATCCAAAGTAAACGGTTTTTTAAATTCGACATTTGCAGCTACGCTATGCGCCCTGAGTACAGGGACGCGCACGCAAGTCGCGCTCACTTGGATTGAATCATCTTCTAAAATCTTTCGCGTTTCATGGAGCATTTTTAATTCTTCTTCGACATAGCCGTTCGAATGAAGCGCAGAGTTGTGCGGGTATAAATTGAATGCGTACGGGAATGGCAAAATGTGTTTATACGGACGCATTTCCAAATGAGCCCTTGTCTCTTCTTGCAGCTCTTCCAAAAGGCGGGCTCCTGCGCCGCTTGCAGCTTGATAGGTGGCCGCCACAATCCGTTTCACTCCAAAAAGTCTATGCAGCGAAAATAAGGGCATGAGAAGAATGGTCGCTGCGCAATTCGGCGATGTGAGCAATTTGCCTTGGATTGCGTGGGAATTTATCTCCGGAATGATGAGCGGATGGGTGGCCCTAAATGCCGAGCTCGAATCGATGCAGAGGCATTTTGCTTTTGGGATCCATTCTTTGGAAACAGCGGAGCCTGCAGCAAAGAAGGCTAGATCGATTCCGTCAAGCGTACTAAAAGGTTCGACAGGCAGCGAATGAACTGTTCTTCTTCCTGTCGATGCGAAAAGCCTCAAAGAAGCAAACGGAAATTTGCGTTCAATCAACAAGCGAACAATTTCGCTTCCAACCGCGCCGGTTGCACCAATGACTGCTACATTCATGCTTACCAGCGTATCAGGAAACGGGACGCTTTCGCAAGAAACCTGTTGATGTACGGGGCGATTTTAAAGGAAAAATCGGTGAAGCAAGTGACCGTCATTATGGCGGTAAATATATCCATTGTGTAGTGGCCTTGCGTTGCGAGAATCGAAAAGACCTCATAAAGGAAGAATATGAATCCTAAAACAGTTAGCCATCGTTTTCTGAAATAATAGATTTCGTAGAACGCTAGAAGGCCAACGCCTGTGTGGCCGGAAAAATAGAGGTCGCTCGAGACTGTGTAAGACTGTAAAAGGGAAGGGAATCCAGGATAGTGCCAAATCATTTCGGCAGGCAAAGGGAGTTTGACGAGTAGCTGCAGCGATTGACGCAGTGTGAAGAAGATGATCAAAATCAGCATGGGACGGATATCTTTTTTCCAAAGAGTTACGAATATGATGAAAAGGGTGAGGATATCGAGAATTCCGTTCATTGCGATCAGCTGCGCATTGGCTGCCATCGGGTGGCTCGAGAAAAAATGAGTGACTGGCAGAAATAAATTGAGAATGACATCGGTAATCGTGCAGACGGGAACCGGCTTTTTGCCGATGAAATGCTGGCAGATGAAATAAAGAGCCACCTGCGCCAATGCAATCAGAATAAGCCAAATCCTATATGAGCCGTGCTTTTGGAAGCGATGATCGATCCATGTGCTAAGTTTTTCAGCCACCAAAAACGAAAAAATAGCCGTCATAATCGAAGTGTAAATATCTGTTGTGTAATGGGATCTTAAAACGATATCGGCAAAAGCTTCAAAAATAACGATCCCAAATCCCAGGATGGTTAGCCACCGAATCCGGTACTTCATTAAATAGAGGGTCGTTAGCAGGTTGATTCCCACAAAAGCCGAAAAATAGAAGTCGGTATCGAGCTCATAGTTGGAAAAAAGCGAGGGAAATCCGGGATATTCCCAGATGAGACCCGTTGGAAGGGGCAGAGAAACGAGCGCCTGCAAAAGCTGCCTCAATACCATAAAGATGAACATGGGAAGAATCGGCCGGATGCTGCGTGTGAAGATCATAAAGAAGTAGAGAGTTAGGACAGAAAGGTCGCCGAAAAGAGAATAGAGGATTTGTAGGGTGTTTGCAGCCCAAGAATGATTATGTAAATAGGTGTTGATGCCTGAGGTCCATGCTTGCAAAGCGTCATGTATCCCGCACGGAAGGGGGACGATTGAACCGATCAAGAACTGAAAATAGAGATAGACCGCTATGGATGCGAGCACTACAAGGGCGAGAATCAGCCGTGAAGGTTTTTCCATATTTTGGTCTTTAGCATATAGGGAAAAAAACAGCGAATATTTTGTTTGATAATAAACAAAATTTTAGGGATCAGTTTTGGTTTACATCATAATGAAATATTGATATAATTTATTATAGGAATAATAACGGAAATAAGGATAATTTTAAAATGGATATTAGATTAGTTGGCGGTTCTTCGTATGCTAATAGTATTGAAGAACAAATCGAGGCATATTTAAAACAGATCGAACAGCTAGCAACCGATCCCAAGAATTTAACAAAAATCAAAACGATTGAAAGCGAGATCGAAAAATTGATCTCTCAAGTTCCAAATTCCACTGAAAGAGCTGCTTTGCAACAAGATCTAGAATCCCTTAAAACATTCGTCGGTTTTATGTCGACCGATTGGAACGTAGAAAATGATCCTATCGACACCAAGAGAGATCTCAATTTAATCGACACTTTGATCGATGGCGACTTCATGCAAGTGTTGAATCACGATACAAATCCAACGGATACGATCATCAATCAGCTCGATCTGATGCAGGCGATGGTCGATGATCTCAAAAATTGTGATGCTTCCATTGATGCATCTCGAATCAATCAAGAAACAGCAATGATTCAAACCATCCGGCAGGCAGTTTTATCTTTGCTCCCAAAACTCGATTCAGCGACTGCTGCGCAGATTAAAGATTTACTCACCAACCCAGATCATGGATTTCCATTTTATTTCCAAGATGTCGATTATTTTACAATCGATGGCATCATCAGTCAGATCAAAGATATCTTGAAGCCTGGTTCGATCCCCACTCCAACTCCGCAGCCAGAACCGATGCCGAATCCAGGAACAACTCCAGAGAGCAAAATTGAATACGACCTTTATGAAATTCAGCAAATCGCAAACGCCCATGGAAGCTATGCCGATGTTGAAAAGCTGATCGATGATATCCAGTTGTTGATGAATCAAGTGAGCAATCCGCAAGAAAAAGCAGCGATTGCAGCAAATCTTGCGACATTGGAGCAATTCGCATCGAATTTTGGCAATCCCCAGGCAAACATTTCAGCTGGGAATGCTTCGCTCATCGAATCGCTGATTGAAGGCCCATTCAATAGCGTTCTCGTGAATCCTAGCCAGCAAGGGCCGATCCAAGGACCGATGGTTCTTGATATCACCATGATGAGAGCATTGGCTTATCAAATGAAAGAATGCAAGGATCCCACCCGCCTCAAGGCGTTGGAAAAGCTGTTCGATTCCTACTCAGCGAAAGTATATGCCTATGCAGGGGAGCTTGGCGGCGAATTTGGTCCTGACATCCAAGATAAGCTGACCAATTCAGCAAATGGAATCCCATACGCTTTGCAATCAGGCCAGTTCGACGTTCTCATTGGAATGATCACGCAAGTCCAATGCGAAGTCATCGTCTGCGGCAAAATGCAGTAGAGCGATTGGCCCCATTTGATGTAAAATGGGGCCATTAATATCTCATTCAACAATCCATCGACGACGCCATCTGGATCGCCGCTGTTCAAGAATATCTCAACAAACTCCTCGAAATCGAAAAATGCCCCGGTTGCGGGATGACTAAATATTCAAAGAAACGATAATTTACCTACCTCAAAAAAAAGTGTAATAAAAGCCGAATTCAAACTGATTGGTTTGAGGCGATACCCTTGTTTTTTGCGTGATCCCTGCAGAAGGAATAAAAACAGTATCGGTATGATGGCTGTAATAGATGTGATTGTATTCAAAACGGATGGCAAAATTTTTGTAGATTTGTTTGGCGATCCCGGCGCCTAAACGGATTCCATTGAGCCAGGCGCTCGCATTGGCGAGAGAATCATCCGTCGTGCGAATGCGAAAATTTCCCCGCGAATATCCTGCTCTGCCGTAGATCAGTGCAGTATTTTGCAAAAGAGCTCCCATAAGGAGGCTCCCGCCCCAGCTTTGGTCAATCTCGTATTTGACGACACTTCCATTATGATGAATCCGTTCAACATTCGAATAATGAAAGACCGCTGAGCTTTTCGGATTCCAGTTTAATTCGCCGCCCACATAAAACATCTTTCGGCTCCATCCATATCCGCCGAAAATCGTTCCGAAAATGCCTTGCGCCGCAAGATGGGTCTTATCGATCACGTCAAAGTTGTTAAAGGAAGTTTGGATGTGCGCTTTCCGGTAGAAATCTACCGTATCTGCTCCCGCGCCAATGCCGAGATATAATCCCGATCCCCAACAGTTGCAATCGCAACATTCAGAGACTCCCAAGATAGGCAAGGCAAGAAGGCCAAAAAGAACTTTTTTCCACATAGCCTCCTTATATACTAGAGTTCATTCAAATGAAAATTCTTTTGAAGAGAATTCCTCATTTTAAATAAATTTTTACTCTGCCCGCTCGATTATTGATAGAAATCTTCATTAGATTAAGCTGTTGTCTCTTAGCTGCGCTCACGAGAGGAACAGCATCTGTAGGTTCTCGTTGCGGATCATTTCCATCATTTAATTGTTTGCAATAAGCAGCGATCAACCCTATAAAGTGTATGCATATCCAAGCCAGCTGCCAGGCGAATTTGGTCCCGACATTCAAGATAAACTGACCAATTCAGCGAATGGAATCCCGTACGCTTTGCAATCATGCCAGTTTGACGTTCTCATTTGAATGATCACGCAGATCCAATGCGAAGTCATCGTATGCAATAAAATGCAGTAGATCCATTGGCCCCATTTGATATAAAATGGGGCCATGAAACATCTCATTCAACAATCTATCGATGACGCCATTCGCGCGGCAACCGTTCTCAAACTCCCAGAAAGCATACTTTTTATCGAGCGGTCAGCGGAGCTGATTTCCGAGTGTTTTAAGCGAGGAGGCAAGATCCTGATCGCAGGAAATGGGGGAAGTCTTTGCGATGCAATGCATTTTGCAGAAGAGCTGACTGGCCAATTCCGCCATAAGCGGCCCGCTTTGCCTGCGATTGCTCTCGCAGATCCTGGGCACATGAGCTGCGTTGCGAATGACATGGGATTTGATTCAGTATTTGCCCGCGGAGTAGAGGCTCTTGGCAGATCCGGGGATCTTTTCATTGCGCTTACAACTAGCGGCAACTCATCCAATCTTCTCTCTGCAATGATTCAAGCCAAAGGGCAGGGTCTTTCTACGATCGCATTTCTCGGAAAAACCGGGGGAAAAATGAAGGGGCTTGCCGATCTCGAGTGGATCGTTTCCGGCTTTTCTTATTCCGATCGGGTCCAGGAAGCTCATATGGCTGCGATCCACATCATCATTGAAATGGTGGAACAGCACCTTTTTGCCTATGCGAGATAGCATTCGCCTTTGGGGCCAAAAACTAATTGAGTCAAACCCTTGGTTCCTCGCTCCGATCAGCTGGATTTATGCAGCCCTCGTATTCATCCGCAACCAGCTCTACGATTGGAAGCTTCTTTCTATAACAAGAGTGCCTTGCACTGTTGTCAGCGTCGGCAACATTGTCGCTGGCGGAACGGGAAAAACTCCCTTCATCATCAAGCTTGCATCTTCTTTTCCGCATCGGAAAGTAGCGATTTTATCGCGTGGCTACGGCACATCGGATGAGCCGATGATGATGGCTAAAAGGCTTCCTTCCGTAAAAGTATTTGTCGGGAAAAATCGGGCGAAACTTGCAGCTGAGGTTGCCAAAAATTTCGATCTCATCCTCCTCGATGATGGATTCCAGCATCGAAAACTTTTTCGCGATTTCGACATCGTCTTAACGCGGCCAGAAAAACACTACTTGCCGTGGGGGTTTTTGCGCGATAGCCCCCGCAGGCTGCGGCAGGCCGATGCAGTTTTCTCCAATCTGAAACTCAAGCCGTTGAGAATTTTGGATCTCCAGGGTCGCGAAATCAGCAGCATTGCAGGATGGGAAGTGGTCCTTTTCTGCGGGATCGCAAAGCCTGATAGGTTCAAAAAAACAGTAGAAGAGATGGGGGCAAAGATTGTGGCTCAAAAAATCTTTGCTGATCACGCCCAGATCGACCTTGATAAATTGCCAAAAGGGGATGCGTATATCTGTACTGAGAAGGATGCGGTGAAGATTCCACCCACCAATTTGCCAATTGTTTATTTAGAAATGGAGATGCAGGTCTCTCAGAGCGAACTCTATGAAAAGTTGGTTGAAAAAATCGATCAAAAAATCGATAATAGACCCCGATTATGAGCGAGCCTATAAAAATTACTTTGCCCAAGCTGGGTGAGAGCATTGTCAGCGCAACCGTCGTCCAATGGTTTAAAAAAGCGGGCGACCCTGTAGCGCTGGATGAACCTCTTTTAGAAGTTTCCACAGACAAAGTGAATAGCGAAATTCCTTCGCCTGTAGCTGGAGTTTTGAAAGAGATTTTAGCTCTAGCTGATCAAGAGATCCAAGTAGGCGAGCCGCTCGCTTTGATTGCGACCGATGTGCCTGCGCCAGTTCTTGTGGCAGCTGCGCCTGCAGCGTCAGCACCTGCAGCTGGCGAAGAGTTTTTATCCCCTTCAGTCATGCGTCTTCTTCGCGAAAAGGGAATTGCCCTCAGTGAAATCGACAAGATCCCGCATTCCGGCGGCGGCGGCAGACTGACCAAAAAAGATATAGAAGATTACACTCCTGCTGCCAAGGCAAAGCAGTGCTGTCCGATGGATGCAACTGAGAGGGTCAAAATGACCCCGCTTCGCAAGGCGATTGCTGAAAATATGGTGAAGTCGTTTTATGCCGCGCCTCATGCGTCTCTCATAACCGAAGTCGATGTGACTCAAATTCTCAAGTTGATCCAGCAGGAAAAACAAAACTTCTTGGCCCGCCATGGAGCCAAATTGACGATCACAGCCTTTGTGGCCCGCGCAATCAGCCGTGCTTTACAAGCTTTCCCGCTTCTCAATGCTTCTTTAGATGGGGACACTATTGTCATGAAGCGTTTTGTCAATCTGGGTGTTGCAGTGAGCGTAGATCAGGGTGTGATGGTTCCTGTGATTAAAGATTGCCAGCACAAAGATTTGGGACAAATTGCGAAAGAAGTCGCAACACTTGCTGAAAAGACCCGAAGCCAAAACCTTTCTCCTGATGATATTCAGGGCGGCTCGATTACCATGACCAATTTTGGTATGACCGGCACCATGATCGGCATTCCGATTATCCGCCATCCAGAAGTGGCGATCGTAGGCCTTGGCGCCATCACGAAAAAAGTGGCGGCTATGCCCGACGATTCGATCGCGATTCGCTCTACGATGTTCGTCTCTCTCACCTTTGACCATCGAGTGCTCGATGGCATTTATGGGTGCAGCTTCTTGAATGAACTCAAAAAGCATCTTGAGACAGATCTATCCCTCAGCTGAGGAATAGCCCGGTTTTCCATCGAATAAATAGAGAAATTCTGAACGGATGACGTCCATTTTTACGTGGTCGAAGGCGTGCAGAATTTTGATCAAATCATCTTGAACCACTGTTCTCAAATCATCAGAGAAGAACCTGCAGCGCCATTGTTCGATACAAAACGTTTCCGGCTGGCCTCCTGGCCATACCCGCACCCCGCGGTTGGTGATCATCCTCAATCGCAGCGAGGCCACATTGATGTGCGAGATTTTTGAGAAAAACTCTGTCATTTGCCCGCGGAAATAGATATAGACATCGACTCCGATCAGTTTTCGATCGGGATTCGTGGGTACATGCTTATGGACAAGATGGCCCTTTTCTTTACCATAGACGGCGGGTTTTAGCTGTTCTGGCTTTTTGCCTAAATTTTTAATGACGGCATCTCCGAATTCCTGCGTGCCCACTTTCTTTTTGCTCGTCCCTTCTTTGAAGATATCGTAGGTGTGGATTCCTTCTTCTAGGGTTTTCAGCCATGCATTGTGGATTTTCGAAGCTACATCTGGCTGGCCGATGTGGTCGAGCATCTGAACGGCCGCAAGCAAGAGGCCTGATGGGTTGGCCACATTTTGTCCGGCTCTTCTCGGCGCCGATCCGTGGATCGCTTCGAACATCGCCCCTTTTTCACCGATATTGGCAGAACCAGCCAAACCTACCGAACCGGCTATCTGCGCTGCGACATCGGACAAAATGTCTCCATAGAGATTGGGCATCACGATGACGTCGAAAACTTCTGGAGTGTCGGCCAGTTTGGCGGCTCCGATGTCTACGATCCAGTGTTCATTTAGGATATCTGGGTATTCTTGGGCTATTTCGTCAAAAATCTTATGGAAAAGACCATCGGAGAACTTCATGATGTTGTCTTTCATGAAGAGAGTCACTTTTTTTCTGCCGTGCCGTTTAGCATAGTCGAATGCATAGCGGATGATTTTCTCGGAACCGGCGCGGGAAATCAATTTGATCGAGCTGCAGACATCGGGGGTTTGGCGGTATTCAATTCCCGAATAGAGATCCTCCTCGTTTTCCCGTACAATGACCACATCCATCTCGGGGTGCTTGGTCGCAACAAAGGGGAAATAGGAGACGCATGGGCGTACGTTGGCATACAAGCCGAGCGTTGTCCGGATGGTCACATTGAGGCTTTTAAAACCGCCGCCTTGAGGCGTTGTAATAGGCGCTTTGAGAAAGGCTTTAGTACTCCGAATGACATCCCACATTTTTGGATCCATTCCGTTTTGGAAGCCTTGGTGGTAAAGCTTCTCGCCGATATCTACGCGGTGGATTTCGATTTGAGCTCCTGCTGCATCGAGAATATGCAGCGTAGCTTTCATGATTTCTGGGCCGATGCCGTCGCCTTCAGCCACCGTGATAGGAGTCTTCGCCATAAATTGTCCTTTTCCAATAACCATAGCAGTTATAAAATTAAAACGATGCTTAAATCCATATTCGAAGAACAACAGAAATTCATCAATCATTTCTTCCATTCTGTCGATTTTTTGCAGAGCGAAAAAGTTCTGAATAAACTGCTCGCATGCAGGGGAGTTGTGATTTTTTCCGGCGTAGGAAAAAGCGGCCATATCGCAGAGAAAATTGCGGCCACATTCTCCTCAACAGGAACCCGTTCGATCTTTCTCGATCCGGCGAAAGCTCTCCATGGAGACATCGGTTTGGTGAGCAGCGAAGACCTCTTTATTTTCTTCAGTAAAAGCGGCCACTCGAGGGAGCTAATCGATCTGTTGCCCCATGTGCAAAAGAGGGGAGCTTATACGATTGCGGTCGTTTCGACGCCGGAGTCAAAACTGGCTAAAATGGCGCACCTTGCGATGATCTTGCCGGTTGCGCGGGAAATCTGCCCTCACGACTTGGCTCCCACAACCTCGACAGCCGCGCAGCTGATTTTTGGCGATTGCCTGGCTGTCGCTCTCATGCGGGCTAAACAATTTTCTGTGAGCGACTTTGCCGCCAATCATCCAGCCGGATCATTGGGCCGCAAGATCAGTTTTCAGGTAGCCGATCTCATGTTGAAAGGGGACGCGATTCCCCGATGCAAACCCGAAAATATCCTCTTAGATGTGCTCCACGAGCTTTCAATGAAGCGGTGCGGATGCTTGCTCATCGCCGATGACCAAGACCGGCTCCATGGGATTTTTACCGATGGGGACTTGCGCCGCTCTATTGAGACGAATGGACCTAGCGCCTTGAGCATGCCTCTTTCCAAACTGATGACCCCATTGCCAAAATGCATCTCGCCGGATAAGCTCGCGTTTGAGGCGGTTCAGAAAATGGAGGAGGACCCAGCCCGCCTGATCACTGTTTTGCCCGTGATTGAGGGGGAGAAGGTGGTTGGCCTCATTCGTATGCACGATATATTGCAAAAGGAACTAACGTGATTGTTGTCATTTTTATTATCGGCTACTTAGCCATCATTTTTGAACACAACATCAAAGTGAATAAGACGGCATCGGCCCTTCTAATGGCGGTGCTGACCTGGATGTTCCTTTTCTTCTACTACCCGAATACGCAGGCGCTTGGGGAAAAACTGAATGAGATCAGCCAAATCATTTTCTTCCTGATGGGCGCGATGGCCCTTGTCGAGGTGATTGATGTGCACAAGGGATTTACAGTGATCACCAATCTGATCCGCACCAATTCGAAGAAAAAAATGCTTTGGATCATGGGGGTTATCACCTTTTTCCTATCTGCGGTCCTAGACAACCTGACAACGACCATTGTGATGATCTCTCTTCTTAGAAAACTGGTCCCCGATCAAAAAGAGCGCTGGATTCTTGGCGCGATGGTCGTGATTGCGGCCAATGCGGGCGGCGCATGGACTCCGATCGGCGACGTGACAACGACGATGCTTTGGATCAACGGAAACATTACGAGCGTCGAGGTAATGAAAGTACTTTTCGTCCCCAGCATCATTTCTCTCGTCATCGCTCTTCTTCTTCTTGGATGGACTTTAAAGGGGATCTATCCGCATGCAGTTTCCCGCGCGCACGAGGAACGAGTAGAACCTGGATCGCGGCTCGTCTTTTATTGCGGGCTAGGCGGCCTCATTTTTGTCCCGATCTTTAAAGCGCTCACGGGCCTTCCTCCCTTCATGGGAATGATCCTGTCTCTCGGTGCGCTTTGGATGATCACCGACATTCTCCATTCTCCGCACGAAAGCCGCGAACACTTGCGCCTGCCTCATATTCTCACTCGAATTGATACTTCCGGCATTCTATTTTTCTTCGGAATCCTGCTCTGCATTTCTGCTTTAGATGTGGCTGAAATCCTAAATGCTCTTGCCCATTTTCTCGATCGAACAATTGGCAACCTATCGCTCATTGCGACTCTCATCGGCCTAATCTCGGCCATCATCGATAACGTTCCGCTTGTCGCCGCAGGCATGGGGATGTACGATCTTGCGACCTATCCGCCCGATTCCTATCTTTGGCAAATGCTCGCTTTTTGCGCAGGAACTGGGGGCAGCATCCTCATCATTGGATCGGCTGCAGGCGTTGCTTTTATGGGGCTCGAAAAGGTGAATTTCATCTGGTATTTGAGAAAGGTGAGTTTCATAGCTCTTTTGAGCTACCTTGCAGGGGTGGCAGTTCTTATTTTACAAAAGACTATTTTCCCATAATAGAAGATAGAATATCCTATCTGCCCTATGACACCAATATCCACAAACGAAAAAATAACTTATTTTTTGGAAGCAGCCCAAGAAATCGAAAGCCAAAAGGTTTTTGCTAGAGATATCGACGGAATGGCCTATCTCCAAGGAAGCCTTTCAGCTCTGCAAAGAAGGCATAGTCAACTGTTGGTAGAAGAACATTCTGAAGATGAGTGCCGACAGATGCAAGAGAAGATGGCGAGCGTAGCACAAAAGGTGAAAGAGATCATCGACATCAGCTACGCCGAGCTTTGCGATGGTTCTGTGACAGCCCGGAAAAAGCGGGATATTGATCTTTTGGTCAATGCAAGTGATGCGGTTAGCCGTCTTTTCAAGCTCGCCCAAGGTCCTATTCCTGCTTTGTATTTAAGAGCTGTGATTAGGTTGTGCAACCAAACAATGGAAAAGATTAACGATGAGACAATCGTTCCCAAAGCCTATGAGTACTTATCAAATACCTACGAGAAAGTCCGCTTTTATACTATCCCTTAAAAAAGAGGTTTTTTCTGCGGCCCTACAGGGCCGCATATCAATCAATTGCCGATTTCATAGATTAAAGTAACGCTAGCTTCGATTGAGACATCTCCCGCTTCGATCGGAGTGCTGAAATCAGCAGGTCTGGCTGCGCAGAAATTAAGAGGAGGCGATTTCACTTGGGTGTGGTTGAGGGAAATATTCAAAACTCTGATCAGTCTTACACCGGTTGCATTCGCGATCGCTTGTGCGTCGCTGACCGCATTAGCGCCGGCTGCGCTTAAAGCTTCGGTCCAGTAGTTTCTAGAGTTGCGCAGGCCGAAGTGGATGTCGGTGATGCTGTTAGCTCCCGCTTTATTAGCCAGGTCGATGATGGTGCCGGCCATATCCAATTTCGGCGTGTGGATCTGAAGGGTATTTCTCACTTCATAACCGTTGATGCTTGGCTTCCAGTGGGGCGGAGGATCTTTCGGGGTTGGCGTATAGGTTGGATTGATCGAGAATTGATTGGTTTCATAGTCATCCCTGTCTAGGCCTGCCCGCATTAAGTCGTCGAAAACGCGGTTCATTCGGGAGTTATTATCAGCCAAAGCAGCTTCTGCTGTTTCAGCATAGGTCACAACGCCGATTTTCAGCTGCAATTCATCCGCAGGCTTAGGGATCGAAGCGGAGGCGGTGAGTGTCAGTTTAGGAACATCTTGTGCAAATAGTGAAAATGTGCTGATCAGTGCAAAAAGAATTCGTTTCATATCGACTCCATTGTGAAATTGTCGGAGGAGACAGCTTGCCAGGAGGAATATTAAAGATCAATTTGCAGCCGGAAAGAAAGGCCGTTCAGCGTGAGTGCGTTTCTCGTTACGTTTTGATTTACATAGCCGGGGCCGGAGCTAAAGAATCTGCGCAAATGGTTCATGTCCCACCATTCTTGGAATTCGTAGGCGAGTCTTGCGTCGATGCGGAATTTGTTTCTGATGAAATTATGTCCCCAAGATATGCCCGCAGCAATTTCTAAATTGGGAATATTGAGATTTGTTTTTTGGACAATGTCGTACCCAAGAGAGACGCCTTGTGCGAGATTTTGATCGAGGTCAAACTGGCCCCAGATGATCGAGCCTGCGATGTTACCGATGAGCGCCCAATCTTTTCCCAATTTCCATTCTGTGTCGACGCCTCCTCGCATGCCAAGGCCAGCAAAATCGTTGTCGTTGTGGGAAACAGCTCCTCTTTTGGCTCCGAAAAATCCTCCGTAGCTGACAGAGAAATGTTGATCAATAAAGGCGATTCTGCCCCCAAAGTGTGGAATAAGGGAAAAATACCTGCTTACATCAAATGGCTTAGCCATTCGAAAATCTAGCGTATTGAAATTGCTTTCCCAAGTGGCGTGGAGAGTTTGATTCGTTGAGTTGGCTTGCGGGATGAGCCAAAGGGGAATCAAAACAGCTTGACCTGGGGCAAGCACGCCTTTGGAATTCGTGATTTTTAAAAATGTCCAGAGAACATCGAATTTCCATCGGTCTTCGCTGAAAAAGAAATTCATTCCGACGCGGATTCCAGGATTGTATTCGTAGTCGCCATGGCTTTTAGAAAAACCGAGCACAGTGCCGTTCTCGATGCTGGTTACAGCGCCGTTATTATCTGTTATCGCAAATTCAAGTCCTCCTTCTTTGGCTTGCAAGCATAGAGCTTCTGCGTAAAGAGAAAAATCTCGTGGATTGCGCAAAGAAAGTTCATTTGGAGGCGAAAATGCGTATTCATCTGCGGCTAAAGAGGAGAGCAGAAAGAGAAAAGAAACAGCTTTTTTCACAATTTGGACTTATATCAAAAGTGGGAGAAAAGAAAAAGGCCCCGAGAAACTCGAGGCCTTCGAAACTATTTTCGGGCAATCGATTAGATATCGAATTGCACTCTGAGAGAAAATCCATTCAAAGTCAGGTTGCCACGGCTTACGACATCGTTTGTATAGATGCCTGTGCCTGTGGTTGCGCCAGGAGTTCCTGTTGATCCTGAGAAGAATTTTCTAACATTCAATTGATCCCACCACTCATGGAATTCATAAGCGGCTTTCAAAGAAACGTGATTTTTCTTCTTATTGAAATATTTTCCCCAAGCGATACCAAGAGCCATTTCAAAGTTAGGTACGTTTTGGTAGAAATCATAATCAATTGAGTAGCCATCAACATTCGTTGCTGGGTTCGTTACAGGCAGAGTGTAGTTTTGATCGATTTCAAACTTACCGAAAAGCAAAGAAGCTGCAACGTTGCCGAAGAGGCTCCATCCTTTTCCAATCACCCAGTCAGTATCAACGCCGCAACGTGCACCAACGCCCCAGAAATCGTTTTCTGAGTGCATGATTGTGCGGTTGGTTGTGAGAGAAGGCTCTCCGCCCATGTCAACAGCGAAGTGTTGATCAATCCAGCCGCCTCGTACGCCGAAGTGCGGATTAACAATGAAATAGCGGCTGACATAGTGAGGTTTGCCCAATCGGATGTCGAATGTGTTGTAATGGGCATCCCATTTCGCACTCATTCTAGAGCCAATATTCGCAATTGGTGTGCCATCGCCCAACGCCCAAAGCGGAAGCATTTTACCCAAAGAGGTAGTTGCATTCGCGTGGCGATAGTTGGTGATGTTCAACCAAGTCCAGTTGAAATCGAGTTGCCATGCATCGTGATCAAGGTAAAAACCTAAACCAACGCGCAGACCTGGATTCCAATCGTAATCGTGGGTGTCGCCAGAAAATCCTTCAACTTGGCCATTTGTAATTGGAGAACTTGCTCCTGGCTGTGTTGAATCTTCAATAGCGAAGTCGATTCCATCTTCCTTAGCTTGCATTGCCAAACCATCTACGTGTACGTAGAAGTCTCTTGGGCAATTTAAATCCATATCAAAAGGGTATGCGAAAGCGAATGGGCCAGGTCTTGGCTCTTCGCAGCATACAGGGGGTGGGGGTGGTTCGCAAGGGTCTCTAGGAATCGCGTTCAAAGCTGTTGTCGCAAGCAATACGGCAACAGACGACGCTAGCACCCTGCCGAACGACATGTTCCACTTCAAATGCATAGACATCTCCATTTTTCTTGTTTAGAGGCAGCTTAACAGGGCCAGACCTCTCGTTTATAAAACGCCCTATGTAGGGTTCGATGAATTTTTCATCTTATTTAGACCCATACCACAAGGTTGGTTTTCTCCAACAATAAATTTTTGACTAGTATGTTGCAATAAAAATTTACACAGCCCTGATAAAGCCTCGGAATTCCTATGTATAAGAGAGGGGTTTCCTAGGATTTGAAGAACTCCTTCTCGAAGGAAGGAGATTCTCCGCTTTGGGAAGGGGCGGCAAGTTTCTTTCCGCGGAATTGATAGATAGCTCGCTTGGCCCGGCCCTGAAGGGCCAGGACTTTAGCCGAGCTGCCCGTTCAACGCGTATATATGGCTTGGGTTTTCGTGGCGTGATATAGATTCCCGGCGCCGCATATATAGTCCGAAACCTGATTGCCGGAAATATCCAAAAAGTTCCAAAACCTGAGAAAAAAAGGGCAGAAAATCGACTCTTTAGAGGGAAAAAAAGAGGATCTAACTCGTTACGGGTTAGCGGTTGCGTTGAATTTTGCCCCATTTTTTTTGGAGAACGCAAATCTTTGCATGAATTTTATTTGTCGTAAAGCGCTTATAATCAAGTGTTTGCGAACATGATTTTGGATAGGTGTTGCCGAAAATATCTGAGTTTTAGTATGTTTTTAACTTCGTTCGAAACGAGAAAACCGAAAAGATCGAAAGGTTGAAAGGTTGAGGAAAAAGAGAACGAAAAAGGATGGTGAGACCATCCGCCATATTTTGACAGTAGTAGAAGAGAAGAGTGTTCAGAAGAACTTAAGCTTGTGTAAGGTTAAATAACCTTACTCGTCAAAAGTAATTATTTTTTAATGAGAATTTGATCTTGGTTCAGATCGAATGCTGACGGCGTGGATGAGGCATGCAAGTCGTACGATATAGGGGCAACTCTATATAGTGGCGCAAGGGTTAGTAATACATAGATAATCTGCCTTCGACCCGGGAATAACGGCTGGAAACGGCCGCTAATACCGGATGAGGTGGTGGTTGGCATCAACCATTTATCAATGCGGGGGATCGAAAGACCTCGTGGTTGAAGAAGAGTCTATGGGATATCAGCTAGTTGGTGAGGTAATGGCTCACCAAGGCTAAGACGTCTAGGCGGATTGAGAGATTGACCGCCAACACTGGGACTGAGATACTGCCCAGACTCCTACGGGAGGCTGCAGTCGAGAATCTTTCGCAATGGGCGCAAGCCTGACGAAGCGACGCCGTGTGAGCGAAGAAGGCCTTCGGGTTGTAAAGCTCTTTCGCTAGGGAACAAGAAAGACCGGATAACACCCGGTCGATTTGATGGTACTTGGTAAAGAAGCACCGGCTAACTCCGTGCCAGCAGCTGCGGTAATACGGAGGGTGCAAGCATTGATCGGAATTACTGGGCGTAAAGGGCGCGTAGGCGGCTAGAAAAGTCGGATGTGAAATTCCGGGGCTCAACCCCGGAGCTGCATTTGAAACTCTCTAGCTAGAGTTCAGTTAGGGTAAACGGAATTCCACGTGTAGCGGTGAAATGCGTAGATATGTGGAAGAACACCGGTGGTGAAGACGGTTTACTGGGCTGTAACTGACGCTGAGGCGCGAAAGCATGGGGAGCAAACAGGATTAGATACCCTGGTAGTCCATGCCTTAAACGATGCATACTAGGTGTAGGTGGGATCAACCCCCTCTGTACCGGAGCTAACGCATTAAGTATGCCGCCTGGGGAGTACGCTCGCAAGGGTGAAACTCAAAAGAATTGACGGGGGCCCGCACAAGCAGTGGAGCATGTGGTTTAATTCGATGCAACGCGAAGAACCTTACCTGGGCTCGAAATGTAGAGGAATATATCAGAGATGATATAGCTCGAAAGAGTCTTTATATAGGTGCTGCATGGCTGTCGTCAGCTCGTGCCGTGAGGTGTTTGGTTAAGTCCAGCAACGAGCGCAACCCTTATCGTTAGTTGCCAACACGTAATGGTGGGAACTCTAACGAGACTGCCTGGGTTAACCAGGAGGAAGGTGAGGATGACGTCAAGTCCGCATGGCCTTTATGTCCAGGGCTACACACGTGCTACAATGGTCGGTACAGAAGGCTGCGAAACCGTGAGGTGAAGCAAATCCTATAAAACCGATCTCAGTTCAGATTGTAGTCTGCAACTCGGCTACATGAAGTTGGAATTGCTAGTAATGGCGTGTCAGCAACAACGCCGTGAATACGTTCCCGGGCCTTGTACACACCGCCCGTCACATCATGGGAGTTGGTTTTACCCGAAGTCACTGACCCGACCGTAAGGAGGGAGGTGCCTAAGGTAAGGCCGATGACTGGGATGAAGTCGTAACAAGGTAGCCCTATCGGAAGGTGGGGCTGGATCACCTCCTTTAAAGACAAGAGCATTGCGCTAGACGCAATGACATCTTAGGTTGAAGCTTAAGCGAATCGGCACTCTTCTCTCCTCATACTGTCAAGACTTGAAAGTTAGAATTACAGGCATTAACACAAATATTATAATTTTTGAGAGTGTAAAAACTCTCAGAGTAGATCAAGAGAACAGGTAGTTCAAAGCAACATTGCAAGAACTACACAAGTCATTTTATTAATTTGAGTCGGCGCTTGAAGAAGGCGACAAAAGGATGTCAATTAAGTTTGATGTCAAGTTAGTAAGGGCTGCTGGTGGATGCCTTGGTATCGAAAGGCGATGAAGGACGCGCTAACCTGCGAAAAGTTCCGGTGAGTCGGAGAGAGGCTTTGACCCGGAAATATCCGAATGGGGAAACCCACTAGAAGTAATATTCTAGTATTGCAATCTGAATACATAGGATTGGAAAGCGAGACCCGCTGAAGTGAAACATCTCAGTAAGCGGTGGAAGAGAAATCAAATAGAGATTCCCTTAGTAGCGGCGAGCGAAACGGGAATAGCCCAAACCTAAGAATTTATTCTTAGGGGTTGTAGGGCCAGTCATAACGGCTGCGGAATCTTAGCTGAAATATCTGGAAAGATATGTGACACAGGGTGATAGCCCCGTAAGCGAAAAGATGAAGCAGTTAGATTGGTACCTGAGTAGGGCCGGACACGTGAAACCCGGTCTGAACCTGGGGGGCCCGCCCTCCAAGGCTAAATACTCATCGATGACCGATAGTAAACCAGTACTGCGAAGGAAAGGTGAAAAGAACCGCTGTTAGCGGAGTGAAATAGAACCTGAAACCAGCAGCTTACAAACGGTCGGAGGCCTATGCCCTCTTTTAGGGGGAATGGCTGACGGCGTGCCTTTTGCATGATGAGCCAGCGAGTTAGGATTTATGGCAAGGTTAAGCAACTGTCGTTGCGGAGCCGTAGCGAAAGCGAGTGTGAATAGCGCATTTTAGTCATAAGTTCTAGACACGAAACCAACTGATCTATCCATGGCCAGGTTGAAGCAGGGGTAAAACCCTGTGGAGGACCGAACTAGTAACTGTTGAAAAAGTTTTGGATGAGCTGTGGATAGGGGTGAAAGGCCAATCAAAGTTGGAGATATCTTGTTCTCTCCGAAATAACTTTAGGGTTAGTCTTGAGTCTATCTCTTGCGGGGGTAGAGCACTGGATCCACGCGGGGGCCTACCGGCCTACCAAAGGGAACCAAACTCCGAATACTGCAAGAGCGCTCGGGAAATAGACTGTGGGGGATAAGCTTCATAGTCAAAAGGGGAACAGCCCAGATCGTCGATTAAGGCCCCAAATTCTATCTTAAGTGGGTAAGGAAGTAAAGTTTCTAAAACAGTTGGGATGTTGGCTTAGAGGCAGCCATCATTTAAAGAGTGCGTAACAGCTCACCAATCGAGAGACTTTGCGCCGATAATATCCGGGACTAAAAGATAGAGCCGAAATCACGGGTTTGCATCGCAAGATGCAAGCGGTAGGAGAGCGTAGTATGTGCGTCGAAGGTATACCGTAAGGAGTGCTGGAGCGCATACTAGTGAATATGCATGGCATAAGTAAACGACAAAGAAGGTGAAAATCCTTCTCGCCGAAAATCCAAGGTTTCCAGGGTAAAGTTCGTCTTCCCTGGGTTAGCCGGACCCTAAGCCGAGGCGGAAACGCGTAGGTGATGGGAAGCAGGTTAAATATTCCTGCGCCGCCTAAGACTTATGGCAACGGGGTGACAAAGTAAGTTAAGCGTGCGGACTATTGGATGTCCGTTTAGCTCCGAGACCTGCTGGCAGGTAAACCCGCCAGTGTACGTTAGAGAGCTGACAAGGGGAACCTTCGGGGGAACCGATGACGTAGCGCGATGCTTTCAAGAAATAACCTCTAGCTGTCGATGGCGTCCGTACCAAAACCGACACAGGTGGATAAGAAGAATATTCTAAGGCGCGCGAGAGAACTCACGTTAAGGAACTCTGCAAATTAGCCTCGTAACTTCGGGAGAAGAGGCACCACGACGGGTGATGAAGAACATTTAGAGCCTGTCGAGGTCGCAGTGAAATGGCCCAGGCGACTGTTTAACAAAAACACAGCACTCTGCTAATTCGTCTAAGAAGACGTATAGGGTGTGATACCTGCCCAATGCCGAAAGGTCAAAAGGAGATGTCAGCCGTAAGGCAAAGCATTGAATTTAAGCCCCGGTGAATGGCGGCCGTAACTATAACGGTCCTAAGGTAGCGAAATTCCTTGTCGGGTAAGTTCCGACCTGCACGAATGGTGTAACGATCTGGGCGCTGTCTCAACGAGAGACTCGGTGAAATTGTAGTAGCAGTGAAGATGCTGTTTACCCGCAATAAGACGGAAAGACCCCGTGAACCTTTACTGTACTCTGATATGGGCTCTTGACTTGTTATGTGTAGGATAGCCAGGAGGCTTAGAAGTTGCGTCGTTAGGCGTGATGGAGCCAATGGTGAAATACTGGTCTTAACAAGTTGAGAATCTAACAGCACTCCATGAAGCTGGAGGCTGGACAGTGTCAGACGGGCAGTTTTACTGGGGCGGTATCCTCCCAAAGAGTAACGGAGGAGTCCAAAGCTTGCCTCATCGTGGTTGGTAATCACGAATCGAGCGTAAAAGTATAAGGCAGGTTGACTGCGAGACCAACAAGTCGAGCAGGTACGAAAGTAGGGTTTAGTGATCCGGCGGTGGAAAGTGGAATCGCCGTCGCTCAACGGATAAAAGGTACTCCGGGGATAACAGGCTTATCGCCACCAAGAGTTCATATCGACGTGGCGGTTTGGCACCTCGATGTCGACTCATCGCATCCTGGGGCTGGAGAAGGTCCCAAGGGTTAGGCTGTTCGCCTATTAAAGCGGTACGCGAGTTGGGTTCAAAACGTCGTGAGACAGTTTGGTCCCTATCTGTTGCGGGCGTAGGAATTTTGAGAAGAGCTGCTTCTAGTACGAGAGGACCGAAGTGGACAAACCTATGGTGTGCCGGTTGTATCGCCAGATGCATAGCCGGGTAGCTATGTTTGGAAAGGATAAGCGTTGAAAGCATCTAAACGCCAAGCCTCCTTCAAGATAAGAATTCCCAATGAGACCCCATGAAGATTACATGGTTGATAGGTTGGGTGTGTAAGTACAGTGATGTATTTAGCTAACCAATACTAATCGGTCCAGTGACTTGACGCATTTTTTTCGAGCCATCTTCAAGAGCCGATTCAAATTTATAAAGTGAAGCCCTTCGGGGCAATGCCTGTAATTTTAAAATTCTTCTGGTGGCCATAGAGAGGGGGAAACACCTGATCCCATCCCGAACTCAGCAGTTAAGACCCTCGTCGCCGATGGTACTAGTCACAAGAGACTGGGAGAGTAGGTAGCCGCCAGATTTTCTTTCGCCCTGACTGAAAAGTCAGGGCTTTTTTTTTGTCTGATTTTTTTTTATTTTTGATAAATCTCGCACCTTTAAGGATTCTATATGGCAAATGTACATTTTTCCTCTCCTTATTCTTTGAGCGCGGCAAGTTTAGAAAATCAGGAATACCACCCCTCCTTAGATGAGATTATCAATGCTAAAGCTGATCTATTTTCATTTATGATTTCTGAGCATGCGGAAGCAGTTTTGGGACGAACATTGACTGAGATTAAAGATTTTTTCCTCCAAGTACGCGCTCAATACAAAATCCCGGAGCAACGCTACCACGAAGTTACAGGCGAATTATTTGCGGATATGATTGATCAGGCTGTAGTCAACGGTGAATTGGATGCGAGCGTGAGCCGAGTATTTTACGGAAATATAGATCGAGTGGCTTTCATAGAAGGCGTGATCACAGATTTTATTGCTTGCATGATCGTTCGAGAACGGATTCAACCACAGCCAATTCATCCTCATTTGATAGAAGAAACATTTCAGGAAATTGTTGCATATTTTACTTCTGATGGAAGTCGATTGCTGCACGCTCAATCAGTGATTCGCAGCATTACAGAAGAGGCGAGCGGTAATTTTGATCTTGCATATGGACATAAAGATCCATTAATGCCCTCTTTTGCAACTTATTTCACTGCTCGAATCCGAGAAGGCATAAAAACTGCAAATCTTTCAGCAAAAGTCTCGGATGTATATTTTTCGAAAAGCTTGGATCGGAAAGAATTTGTGCGCAAACTGATGGCAGAGATTCTTAAAAGCGAAGTTCTCCATTCACATTGATGCCGTTTTGATTGAAAACGCGCCATTCAAAAGCAAGAGATGCTTTTGATGCATCGATCAATGAAAATCCGAGAGTCATCCCCCATTTTTTTCTGCAGATCATGGATGGGGGCAAGTCATCTGTGCTTCCTACAAGGTCTTCATCGGGGAACCGAATTGCGACTTCTGAAGGAAAATGGGAGATATGAGTGTAGATATAGGTGGCGTTGATGTAGGGGACGAAGATCGAATATCGATAGCCCATGCCGAGCGCTCCTTGGGCCTCGAAATATCTAGCTCTGAACTCGCCCACAATATTGTAAGGCAAATGCTCAACCACAAAATATTTGGGTTTTTGGTCCGTCTCAAAATACTTCACATCGGCGCCCAAAAAGAAGTTTTTGTGTTTGAGGAAGACTAATTTGCTGCCGACGCACCAAGAAAAAGCGTCTTTTGCAAAGATTTGTTCGTCTACTTGCATTCGGGACCCGCCGAGATATCCATAAAGATCTAGCCGCTTGATGAAGTTCAAAGTCGCCATGCCGGCATAAGTGATGAGCTGATTTTTAGTGTGAACCACTTCTCTAATGAGAAACTCTTCTTGAAAGCGCTGCTTATACATCCAGTCAGCCATAAATCCGACACGAAATGAAACGCAGGAGATTTTTGACAAAATCCCTTTTTCCATTAGTGCTGGATCTGCGGGATTGCCAGAGAACATAGCGCAAAGAGATGAGCTGCAAAGAATAAGCAGCAAGTTTGAGAAAAAACGGAGCATAGTGCTTGTATACATGGAAAAAATTTGTTGCGCAATAAATTCGTGGGTTCTATGGAACGAAGTAGGAAGGGGATCATTCATGGCGCTTAACGATACGACCGCAAAACTTGAGCATCTTCTCAACTCTCTTTCCAAAGATCTCCTGAAAGTCACTCGAGGAAATAAGTCGGCTGCCCAGCGGGTCCGGGTCGGCACTATCCGTCTCGAGAAGGTGGGCAAGCAATTCCGCAAAGAATCGGTCGACGCAGAAAAAACCGGCAAGTTCCGAAAGAAAAAAATCAGGAAAAGAAAGCGCTAAACGCCTATAATGCTTCCCAATGGAAGCTCAAGTTCAAGGATTTTCTCTCAAAGGTTACGGAGTCGCTGATGATGTGGAAATCGCGCATGTCATTCCTGGCGACAAGATTCTTTTTGAGCTGACCCGCAAAAAACGTCTCCCGAAAAAGGGCCGCCTCCTAGAAATCCTTACGCCTTCGCAAGATCGAGTAGAGCCCCGCTGCGCCCATGCTCAAACCTGTGGCGGCTGTTCCTGGCAGCAAATGGCATATCCCGCTCAGCTCAAAGAAAAAGAGCTGCGAGTAAAAAAAGCCTTTAAGCGCGATCCCGATCCGATCATTCCAAGTCCTGCGCCATTCGGCTATCGAAATAAAATGGAGTTTACCTTCTCGGAAAACCGGGGCGGTCAAAAATATCTAGGACTCATGATCGCCCAGGCGGAACCCTATGTATTTAACTTGACCGAATGCCATCTCACGCACCCTTGGTTTGCAGACGTCGTCTCAACTGTGCGCGCTTGGTGGGAAGCCTCAGGACTCAAAGCTTATTTTCCTCCAGCAGATGCAGGATCGCTCCGCTATTTGACATTGAGAGAGGGGATGCGCACGGGCCAGAAAATGGCGATCCTCAATGTGTCCGGGAATCCAGAATTTGCATTAAACCGCGAACAGCTCGATAGTTTTACAAAGGCAGTCCAAGCGCATGATGCCAATATGTCTGTCTTTTTGCGCATCCATCAAACGAAAAAGGGCAAGCCAACACAATTTTTTGAAATGCACCTAGCCGGCCCCGACCATATTATGGAGGAGCTGCGGCTCAATACCAAAACGCTCTCTTTCAAAATCAGCCCGATTTCTTTTTTCCAGCCGAATACACTTTCTGCAGAGATCCTCTACAACACAGCGATTTCTCTCCTCCCTGAATCGAGAGTCGTCTACGATCTCTACTGCGGCACGGGCAGTTTGGGCATGGCTGCATCGACTCAAGCCAAGCAGGTGATCGGTATTGAACTCAGTCCAGAAGCGGTGATCGATGCAGAGGAGAACCTCAAACGCAACGGCATCGCCAACATGCAAGTATTCCAAGGCGATGTGGGCAAAGTGATCACACGTCTTATGGGAGAACCAACATTCGTCCGTCCCGATGCGGTGATCGTCGATCCTCCCCGCGCAGGCCTAGATCCTCTCGCCTTGCACCACCTCAAAACGCTTCGCCCCAAAACCATTGTTTACATTTCCTGCAATCCGCTCACCCAAGCCGATAACGTTGCCGAACTAATCCAAGCCGGCTACGTCCTCAAAAAACTACAGCCGATCGATCAATTTCCCCACACCTATCATATTGAAAATATCGCTTTACTTTCCTTGGTATAGAGAATCTATTCTTCAGGAAGTACATATACCGTAAATGTTTTCGGATGATTGATGATATTGAGATGGCGGCGGCGGATTAGATAGCCCTCATTTTTCAGCACATCTAAACTCGATTCGTTTTTCTCATTCGATGCATATCTTATAAAAAATTGCTCAAGCCATCCTGGGAATTCATTATAAGGATGCAAATCGAGAAGAAACTGGGAAATAATGATTTGCGATTGATTGGTTGCTTGCTGCAAACAGTCTTTGTAGAAAATTGTGTAAGGATCGCCGAGCGCTGGAAATGGATAGGGGAAGGGGAAGGCAAAATAGGTGCACCAAACTTCCGAGGAAGTATCAGCATAAAGCTTTCCTGGAACAAAATTGATCCCATTCAATAAACCATTGATCGTATTTTGTGAACGGCGGGCAGTAAAAATTCTAGGGTCTCCATTGATCGAACAGCCTGCCGTCATGTTGAAAGCTCCAGGCCCAATTAAAGGAGGTGCTGGATAACAGTTATCGACGACCAATGTAACGCGGGCTCCCATCGATGCTAGGATGACAGAACCGTTCTGCATAGTCATATCTCTTCCGGAGATCATTAATATTTCCGGACCGCCTGGCAAAATATTCAAAGTAGCGCCATCGAGAAGAGTGTTTGTCCCTGCTGATGAGAAAATCGATCCCGCTGGGGCAAGAACATTGCCGAAAAAAGAGATATTTCGGCCAGCATCGGCAGAAATATCTCCAGTTGTGGTAATCACATCGCCGAATTGGAAGATCGAGCTTAAATTGCTGACAGTAGAACAGCCAGCTGCATCTCCGGCTAATAAAGATATATTTCCATCGGTGCTGGTAATTGTGCCATTCAAAGTTATATTGCCAAAACCATCTAGGTCCGCGTCAGAAGTCAAAGAAATATTTCCGGTGGTCGACTGAATATTTTGAACCGTTGTAATGTCATTATCGGCAGACAAAACAATCTCGCCTGAAGTTGTTTGGATAGAGAGTACTTTTCCATTCACTAATATATCATGGAGGGCTGTCACCTGGATATTTCCAAGTGTTGTTAATAAAGCTCCTCCGGTGCCCATGCAGTTCAGAGGGAAAATAGAGAAAGACGGATCCAAATTGAAATCGATTCCTGCAAAACCATCGATATTTCCGCCTCCAGCATTGATCCCTTGTCCTACATCGACAGAATTTAGAGTGGAGGTCACCGAGATATTGCCGCCGCTGCTTGTGATTGCATCGGGACCAGCTCCGCAAACTCCAACTTGTCCGCTTGCAAGGTAAACAATGTTCCCTCCATTAGAGCTCACTAAGCTGGGGGAAAATTGAAAGATTCCGCTTGTGTTTGTTCCAGCAATAGGACCTGATTCTAAAGTGATCGTACCTGAGCCTGTCGAGGTAATGTTTTCAAGAATTTCTAAATTTCCCGCTCCATTATTATCTGCATCTGCAGTGACCGCGATGTTCCCTGTCGTTGTTTGCAAAGAGTTAAGATCGCCATTGATAGTGATATCTCTCGAAGCACTCATCGATAAATCGCCAGCACCTGTATTGACGCTTCCCCCAAGGACGCTTCCTCCTCCCGGTGGATTCACAAAAATATCAAGACCTGCATCAAACATTGCATTGCCGCCTCCGGTCAATAGATCTTCATCAATAGAAATGGTTCCATTTGTCGAATGAGCGTCTAATGCTCCGCCGCCAGTGTTCACGCTGACAGGGCTCGTTCCTGAAAAAAGAATATCTGAAACAGATTGCGCAGTCACATCGCCCCCTGCGGATGTAATTGCGCCGCCTGTTTGCAGGATCGATGAAGTTCCGCCTGCAGCCGAACCAAAACCTGCATCTAAAACGATCTGCGCATTTACCGTTGTGATATTAGCAGCAATATTGAGATTTCCCACGCCAGAATCATCCATGTCAGCAACTACAGTGATGGTCCCGCCGCCATTTGAATTGATCTCTTGCAAAACGTTTACATTATTATCAGCTGAGATGAACATATTTCCACTTGTAGTTTGCAAAGAAATCGGATCTCCGTTGATCGTGATGTTGTTTGAAGCATTCATAGTGAGATTGCCAACACCTGTATTGACGCTTCCGCCGGCGCCGCCTCCAGGCGGATTGACAGAGATATTGACGGCCGTAAAGCTAGCAGCTCCTCCGCCAGTCACTAGATCATCATCAATAGAAATCGTTCCATTCGTTGACTGGACGGTAAGCATCCCTCCGCCGGTATCAAGAGTTGTAGGACTGTTCCCTGAAAAGAGTATATTGGAAACAGATTGAACAACGATATCTCCGCCTCCCGAAGTGATCTCACCGCCAGTTTGAGAAATAGAAGAAGTGGCTGCTGCTCCTGCTCCAAAACCTGCATCCAAAAGTACTTGGCCGCTTGTTGCGGTGATATTTGCAGTGATAGATAAATCGCCAGCTCCGGAGTCATCGGCATCTGCAGTGATGCTGATATTTCCTCCCGCTGCTGTCGAGGTGATGATGCGATTGGCATTGACTGCATTATTGGCAGCCAGAGTTATGTTTCCAGAAGTTGTGGAAATCGAAGTTGCAGCGCCAATCACGTTGATATCTCGCCCTGCGAGCATTTGGATTGAGCCTGTGCCTGTCACCGTAGCGCTCACGTTCACATTGATATCTTGGCAAGCACTTAAAAATATGGCTCCTACATTATTCGATCCTGTTGTGAGAGCGCCATTCACATTGATATCTCTGAAATTAGAAATATTGATATTTCCCGTTGTCGAACTGATCAAAGCTGGAGTTGTATTGAAATCAGCAACTGTTGGGCAAGTAGCGCCTTGCAGAGTGATATTTCCCGATCCTGTAGAGATGCTATTGACCTGGTAATTACCTGCCATGTCGACAGGCACGTTGGCATTCGAACTGTTTTGTTGAAGTGCTGCTGTGCAAAGAGTAGCGCAGCCAACTGCATTAAGAGCTGGATTGATAGCTTGAGAACAGACTGTCGCGAGCAGCGCCGCATTTGTTGTCCACAGTTGGCCTGCTGCAAATTGATGGCTTGTTTGAACTGTGACATTGCCTGTTGTAGTGACGATAGCATAAGGAACAGTCACTGCAGTTCCGGCTGCAAGCCAGATATTGGCGAGCCAAGGAGGCGTTAAAGTATCTTCTCCGAAAAGAAAACTATTAGCTCCAAGTGATTGAAGGTTGCCTCCGGCAAAAACTCTAGTCGTTGCAGCAGCGTTATTGTACTCTGTGCTGATATAAGATCGGGCAGGGGTGGATCCTGTTGTCCCAATGATATTGCCCAAGGCTGCAACATTCACATCCCCTGGGGCGCGGATGCGCACCAAAGCAGTAGCTATCGCGGGGGTCATTGTAATATTGCCGTTGACAGCAACATATGTATTGGAAGTGCCATTAGGTACCGTTTGCGAATTTCCTATAGCTGTTGCGTCATTGATGCCTGTCCCTGCATCTGTCATGAGAAGATTTCCCCCGACTAAAACAGACACGCTGCCATTTATGGCGTTCCCCCGTGTTCCGATTCCGCAATAGCCTGCCCGACTGCCGTTAATCGTTAAGTTTTGACCGACTGACACTAAGACGTTGCTGTTCAAAATTGGAATCGCATTGGCTATTCCCCCGCTATGGCCAATTCCACATGCCTCGCCTCCAGCTCCATTTCCTTGAGAATTCATTGTGATGGAACCGTTTGCAAAGACATAGATATTGCCATCTACTTGCATTTGAGGCTGTCCTGAAGTAAAAGGAGTGACATGGCCGATTCTGGACATTACACCGTTTCTTGAATTTAATTGAATAGAACCGCCGCAGATTACTGTAATATCTCCCGCTTCTTGCTGCACAGTATTGCCTCCCAAAATCGTTCCGTGGCCGATAGTCATAAAGCCGCCATCTAAAGCTGGCATCTGAAAGGTGATATCTCCTGCCGCAGCTACGCAAATATTTCCTCTCAAATTCGTTGCGTTATTGAGAGATCCATGGCCGATGGATGATCCTATTCGTACATTGAATGTCGCATCGACTAAGAAATTCATGTTTCCTGAAGCATCTACAGTAATAGTTGCTGCATCTGTTGTGCTAAAAGCGCTATTGGGGAGAGTGCTATTTCCGTGTCCCACTGCTGCTCTTCCGAGCCTTGTAGATTGAATGAACAAATTTCGACATGCTACTGAAATGGGACCTGTAGCGGTAGCCCCAGTTGGATTATTAAAACCGAGTTGCGAACAAAAATTGTTTGTAGTGATCGCTTGTATCGTCAAATCGGGTCGAGGCTGATTGACATCGCAAAGGGCAAGCAATGGGTTTCCGACAAAAGTAGTTCCGTTCTGAGTCCCCACAAAAGTGTGTTGAGAGGCTGCCGGATTGAGCAAGATCGTGCTTCCTGTCGGCGCTGTTAAAGTTACGTCTCCATTGGTCGATTGAACGCTCCGTGTGAATGTCATATTTCCTCCCGATGAGAGAACAATATTTCCGCGCGTTGCTGTGATGGCGTTATTTACATTGATCGTGCCGCCGGCGGTGATAGTTAAATTTCCTCCTGCCAGAGCTGCATTTGTCGATGTAATGGCTGCCGTGACTGTCACTCCTCCGGCTGCATTCAAGATGAGATTTGCAGTTGATCCCCAAGTGATTGCTCCTGTAACAGAGATGTTTCCTGCACCTCCGCAAGGGCCAGGGCAATTATTTGAATTGGTATCGATCGTTACTGTGCAGCCAGGGTTGATCGTTAGCAGGTTATTCAATCCTGCGATTCCTGTTGTGGCCACGGTCGCCGCATTCGCAGTGAATATATAATTCGCTGCTGGGCATGCTGGAAGAGCTGTTGCCGCATTGATTCCGCCCCCAATCGTCACGTTAGACGGGTCGAGTAGAATGGTCCCGCCGCGTCCCGAAGAAGCTGTGACATCGATTGTTCCAGCAGCTGCTAAAAAGCCTCTTGAGGAAACTTCCACAAATCCGCCTTTGCCATCGCCTTGGCCGGAGCAAGAAATCAAGCCATATTGGCCACAAACTTCCTGCCCCCAAAGAACCACTTTTCCACCGCTTCCTGAAGCGGTAGCATCTGCATAAATAGCGGTATTCTCATCCATCCGAACGTAGCGGGCATTGGGGATCGCTTCGCTTTGGCCGTGGACATCGCCTCCAATGCGGACGATCCCTTCGCCTTTTTCGGCAGAAACATCTATCTTGCTTCCATCAAAAATTTCGATCAGTTCGCCTGCTAAAAGGACTTCGCCGCCTCTTCCGTCCGATCTTTGTGATTTAATTTGTCCATAGTGTTTAACGCTCAAGGCATTTTCCATGGGATCAAAATCTAGAGCATCTTCTTCAAAAGCAATTTCTCGAATGTATATACGCTCTTTTTCATACGGTTTGATCAAAACCGAGCGCGCTCCTAGAAGCGCCGTGCAACCATCTTTGGTCGAAATAGAGCCTCGATTCTCCACTTTTTGCGCGACTAAAAGAGCATCTCCCTCTTCGCACATGATTGTTCCTAAATGCAAAATGCTTTCTGAAGAGTCTCCCTCAAATACAAACGGTCCAGCCGCGTTGAATACTTCGTTCTGAATATCGAGCGTTGAAGCGATAAAACTGCCTGTATGAATGATCGCGTCTCGGCCAACTAAGATCCCGTTTGGATTGATCAAAAGCACTTGGCCGTTGCTCTCGAGATTTCCCATAAGTCTTGAAGGAGATGGATCTATGACACGATTGAGGACTGCAGATAAGGAATTCGGTTGAATGAATCGGACTGTTTCTCCTTGTTCAATGGAAAAGCTGCCCCATTCGATGATCGATCGATCGCTTGCCTGTATGTTAAGGGTGTCGAGTGTAGATGCAATTTCAGTTGTCCCCGATAGAATCGAAGGCGCTTGCGGTAGTGCAAACGCAGAAGAACAGAGAAAAACCCATCCAACAATTTTATGCATATAAACTCCCAGCCCTGAAACTAAAAAAAATAAGTTACATTTTTCATTTTGTCAATGCTTCTTCACGTTCGTTGCCATCTATAATTTTTTTAGCTGCAAGAGTTAACTGATTTTAAAGAAAATTATCCCGAGACTAAATAGGAAAAATATATCTCTTTTGAATGTTTTCTTTAGATCTAAGTTCGGGGCAGAGATGTCTTGATAGAAACGGCTCATTCAGGCATCTTGGATGAGATTAAACCCGATAAAGGAAACTTTTATGATTGGAAAATCTTTACTCTTTTTAGCGCCTGTTGCAGCAGTATTTGCTCAAGACGCATCTCAGTCTCCAGGCGGAGGCATTACGCAAACCCTGATCATGATCGGGATCGCGCTTGTGTTCTTCTATTTCATTCTGTGGCGCCCGGAGCAAAAGCGACGTAAAGTGGCTGAGCAGATGCGCAGCTCATTGAAGAAAGGCGACCGCGTGACTGCGATGGGAATCATTGGCCGTGTGGAAAAAATCCATGATCATACAGTGATCTTGAAGATGGTAGATGGAGCGAAGATCGAGTTTTTGAAGGCTGCGATTACCGACGTTTCTGCTGCTAGCGAAGAAGAATCACGTAAAGAAGCGTCCAGCGAGTTTTGAGACAATATTTTGTCCCGCTAAACACGTTTCAGAATCTGAAAAACCCATTGTAGGGGAGCTGCCGCTCGCAAACTTTGTGCAAACGATATAAAGCAAAGCGACCGCCATAAGCGCCCCTATTGTAATTTTCGTAATCCTAGTTGCTGTTTGCCGTTGTGCTGCTCTGTGCTGTTTTGCAGCTTTATATTCTATGAATTCTTGAATAAGGCCATGAACCTGGAAAAGACGGCGTCTATCAGGTGCCGGGGCAGCTTGAAGTGAAGTTATTAACTGAGCCAATGTCCTTCGCCCGGCTGGCATAAGCCTATGTAGGATTCTTTGTAGTTCTGCTTGGTCGTCTCCATCCAATGCCATCCCTTGAATTTCAGCTATTTTTTCTCGGATATATTGATTGAAGGCAGGATCGATCTGCGGCTGAATCAGAAGTAGCTGCGGTAAGTTTGCGTCTGCTGCTATAGCAATTCGCGGTCTAAGGGCTTCTGGAAGTCGATCAATTTGCTGTTTAAGACGCTGCTTATAGTTATCAATTATCTGACCTGGGATATTAAGTAATTCATCGAGAGATTGATTCACATCTATTTGAGGGCGTGCTTGTGCGGGGATTCTCGCTATTTGCTGCGTTAAATATGTGTGGAAGCGGGGCCGGAGATTTTGAGAAATCTGCAAAAGATCATTCAATGTGGCGTTTGCTGGGATCGGTATTTGGTTAGCTACTTGGAAAGGTGCTTGGAGAGGCTCAATCTGTGTTGTTATTCTATTGATCTGTGCTTCTAATGCTTCTTTAAAAAACTGTATTGTGGATTGATTGATCGTTCCAATTCTTTGCAAGGTTGGTGAAGTTGGTTGTTGCAATTCAGTGCGCAGCGCTACAAGATTTGCTGGAAGATTAATTTGTAAGCGCTGCTGTAAATTTTGTTCTATTCGGTCGATATTTTGCAGTAAAAATTGTTTCGAACGATTAGCTATCGCTAATTCAACCTTAAGAAGAATATCTAATGCTGGGTGAGGGGTCAGTGCAGCAGCAGCCGGAGTTAATAGATGCGTAAGCAATTGTTGCTGACCATCAGGTAAATTTGGCGGATTTTGCAAGTGTTGTTGCAATTGAGGTACTTGGTTCAATCCCTGCATTTGTGTGCGTAAATGTTCGTATACGATTCGTTGAACGCCAGTTTGAAATTGCTCTAGCTCTCCTGAAGAATAGGTTAGAGGACGATTATGCGCACGGTCCTGAGATTGTGTTTGGATACGTGTTATATAAGTATCTAATTCGTCGTGGTCTCTGCCAATTATTTGTTCGGAGATTTTTCGTAATTGTGGCAATTCATCGCTCAAATAGCCTGTCAAAAAGCCTTGTGTAGCAGTATTGTTCACGCCTGGGGCAGGGGGAACTATACCGGGTGGGGCTGGGATAGGGCCTTGCAATGCGGGAGCGCCGATTGGGTAAGGAATATAAACGGGTTGTTGCGGAAGCGGTGGTGCTGCTTGACGTTGCAGGGCTTGTTCAATACGGTTCAATCTGTCTAACAGATCTTGACTCTGTTGGGGAGCAACGGGTGGTTGTGCTGGTGAGGCGGAAGGTTGAGATGATCCAGGCTGTTGAGATGGTCCAGACGGTTGTCCTGGCTGTGAGGGAGATTGAGTAGGCGGGCTTGAATCATCTTGCGGTTGCTGCTCTTGTTGATCTGAATCTGAACTTGTCGGTTGATCGGCTGGCGGTGTTGAAGTGGCACCCATTAAATAAGGCAAACTTTGTGCAATGTCTTGTGTCATGGGCTGACTATGCATTTCTCCATCACGAGTGATGATGGATACGCGCCCTCCTTCTGTTGCATCGCCAGATAGGGAAAAACTGCGAACGTTTTCGAGAGATGCTTGCTGGCTGCCTACAACTTTTCTGAAAAGATCTTGAGCGTGATCATATTTGTCCGGGGCATCTTCAAATATTTGCATCTTCCCATTACTGAAAACATACCAACCCTTCTTAGGCGCGGGAGGAGGGGGAGACGCAGGCGGCTGCGCTTGGTCTGGCGGCACTTGATGGTCGGCTGGAGGACGTGATGATGCTGGTGTTGGCATAACTTTTTATTTGTTAATTGCTAATATTATAATGAAATTTGCAATAAAGATAAAGTAATAAAATATTTAATTATACGGGGATAATGTGACTTGGTCTAGCGGTTGGTTTAAGAGGTCAAGCGCTTGAATGTCAGCTTGTTCGGAGGTTAGTGAGACAAGCAGGATGCTGTTTTTCTTTTGGCGATTTGCGAGATACCATAGGTTGTTGGTGCTGCGGGGAGGAGCGCCCCATCCGCCGTCGCCGAGATAAACAATGCCCGTAGGGTCGATTTGTCCCGCTTTCATCGGATGGGTTCTTTTGAAGGCGTGATTGTGGTTTTCAAAGGCAGCGTGGAGACGGTATTTTTCAAAGAGAGGGACCCAGTTGGCCCGGATCTTTTTCGGGATGAGGCCATGATAGGGATAGTAAGATGGGTAGGCCGCTTCATGATAGATGGCAAAACGGTAGGGAGTTTCGCTACGGGCTGAAAGAGCCTTTTCTAACCAAAGAGTTTGGCGGCCCTCGATCGGCTGAAAATGTCCTGTATCGAGAAGAAAGAGGGTGAGATAGGAGCCAAAATCGATCGTCCGGTAAAGCTGTTTTTCCGGAAAGGCGAAAAGGGTGAAGAAAAGATCGTAGTTGTCAGGCGTAATATCGTGATTGCCAGGAACGATCAGGAACGGGATGATCGTCCCGTCGCTTGCAATCATGTAGTCTTTCCAGTCGCGTAAAAAGGAGAGCCACTTGCGGATCGCCGTGGTTCGGAAAGGATAGATTGTTATTGCGTAGGCGATATCGCCGCCAAGAACGACAAAGTGGGGATCATTTTCAAGCACGGTTTGGCTCATCCGGCGGAAGAGTTTGGTGTTCGCATAGACATCGCCGCCGATAATGAAGCGAAGTCCTTCGTCAAGAGAGGCGGGAGCTGTTTTGAATCGATAGATTTTTGGATCGCTGCCAATCCGAAACCGATACTCAGTTCCTGGATCGAGAAAATCGAGATGTACTTTGTGAATCAATGTTGAATCGAGAACGGCATGTTCGCCTTCGATCTCTTCCCAATTCTGATCAAGCGTCTCAATCCAAATCGAATCGCCGTATTCGGTAGCTGGCGTGTGCCATTGGATTGTCATCGTTGTTGTCGGATCGCCATACCAAGAAAGATATAGCGCTGAAAGATTCGCAAAGATCGAGAAGGGGAGTAGAAGAATATACCGCCACATTCCCTCAACGTATCAAAAGATTTTTTTTGTTTGTACCAAAATTGTGAGCGTTTGTATTCTGCCTCCTCTTTAATTTCTTAACAGGAGAAACGACAATGGGATCAGCAATTTCTATGAACCGACAAATGGATAATCTAATTATTGAGCGGGCGGATCATGCTAATTTTGGATTTTTGAGAATGATGACCGATTCGGTCAAAGCGTATGTGAGCGGAGAGGCGAATTGGGATGTTGCACAGGCCGATATGTATCGTTACATTTTTTCTAATGCTTGTCTTCACCATAATCCACCAAAAGGAATGGTCTATGTAGAAAAATACGCGCAGCATTGTCCTCTGAGCGCTCGCTACAGGCAGATTTTTATGGAAGCTCTTCGAGTGACATTGCAAAATCCAGAATTCCCTAGATTGGATTTCAAAGAGGTCTCAGCTACATTAGAACGCGATTTTGCTGCGCCCTATGTGGAAGCATTGATGAACGTTCCCGAAGACGTCAAAGCTCAGTGCGATGCAGAGACAGCTCAATATATACAAATTGGGAATGCAGTTTTGGCTGATCTCGCACCAGCAAAATCTTGCTGTGTCCTCAGCTAATGAGCGCAGAAATTTTTTCCAGCATTTCTGTCTGTCTCGCGACGATGGGTCCCAAATCTTCGGGGCCCACTTCTTTTTGCGAAAGAAGCGAAAGATCGTAGATCCCCTTAGCTAAGGAAGCGGCCGCTTCAGGCTGTTTAGCGTGAAGGCGGGAAATCGCTTGGATCAGCTTGTGGTTCGTATTCACCACAAAGGTTTTCTTGGTGTCGCCCTTTTTGCCTTGCGTCAGATGAATATAGTCGCGAAAACGGCGTTGATTTTCGTCGAGGATAACAAGAGCTGGCAGACTTTCGCTTGCAAGACTTTTTGCTTCCACTTCCACATCTCCGAGCGTTTTGTGAATGAATTCCGCAATCCGCGAAGCCTCTGTTTTTCCTTCAGCATCAAGAAGCGTTTTTTCTTTTTCAGGGTCAATGAGACTCTCATCGAGAGCGCCATCAATCCGCTGGAAAGTAACGGAAAGTTTATTCTCTAAAAATTGGATCACGGCTGTATCGATAGGAGCAATTGCAAAAATGACCTCTTTATAGAGCTTGAGGAGCGGAGAGTTTTCGGTTGTGGAGTAGAATACCTTTTTTTGCTCTGCGTCGATCGGAGCCCATTCTCCTTGGCTGTTTTTCCAAATGAGAATGTCTTTGACCCGTTCATAAAATTTCTCATCTTGCAAAATGCCCAGTTTGACGAGCATTTCAATATCGGGCCAAGAATCGATGAATTTTTGCCGATCATTTTTATAAAGCAAATTCAGTTTGTCCGACACTTTTTTGGAAATGTGGGAGCTGAGCTGTTTCACATTTTTATCGACCTGCAGATAAGAGCGCGAAACATTGAGCGGAATGTCAGGACTGTCGATCGCCCCCTTCAAAATCATCAGATAATCGGGAAGAATGTCTTTGCAATTGTCGGAGACGAAGACTCGGTTGCAAAATAGTTTGATGGTGCTCTCATTCGAGTCGAATCTACGGTGTAATTTGGGGAAGTAGAGGATCCCTTGGAGATGAAATGGATAGTCGACATTGAGATGGATCCAGAAAATCGGATCTGGGTCCATGGGAAAAAGCCTGTTGTAAAAGGACAAGTAGTCTTTTTCTGTGCATTCCGTTGGGCTTTTTAGCCAGAGCGGCTCTTGGTTGCCGATCGATTTGCCATTGAGTTCGATGGGGAAGGGCATAAAGGAACAATGCCGGTCTAAAAGCTCCCGCAGTTTCGACTCTTCTAAATATTCTGTGCTTTCGGCGTCGATATGAAGTGTGATTTTCGTTCCGCGCGCATCTCGATTGCCGGCGCCAATTGTGTAGGAAGAGCTTCCATCGCAGCTCCAAAATACAGGTTCGCTATGCGGCAGGTAAGAACGGGTGTCGATTTCGACTTTCGAAGCAACCATATAGGCAGAATAAAAGCCGAGGCCAAAGTGGCCGATGATCGGATCTTTTTCGGTTTGTGATTTGTATTTTTCTACAAACTCTTCAGCGCCAGAGAAGGCGATTTGTGCGATGTACTTTTCTACCTCATCCTCTGTCATCCCAATGCCGGTATCGGAAATCGTGATTGTCTGATTCGGTTTGTCGATGGCGATCGAGATTTTGAACTCGCCCTCATCGCCCAAGACGATCCGGACTTTATTTAGGGCGTCGCATGCATTCGAGACGAGCTCGCGCAAAAAAATGTCCTTATCGGAATAAAGCCATTTTTTGATGATCGGCAGGATGTTTTCTGAGTGAATAGATAAGGTATTTTGTCTCATAGGGAATTATTAAAGGCAAAAAAACCCTTCTTGTCAAGGTCTCCGAGGCGGATTGACTCGTGCGAGATAGCGTTGATACTCCATATCCGCAATGCCAGGCATCTTTTCTATAACACTAATACAGTCCTTTATGTTCTGGAATTGGATCCTTAACTCCGACGCGGACTCGGACGCGGGCTTGGCCTGAGGCGCGAACCTCGACTCGTGATGACCCATAATTCTTTCATTTAATTTGTGGAATTGCTCGAAGTTAATACCCTCGCATTTACCTTTGAAAATATAGAGAAGAATCAGATGTGTTATGCCAGGGATTTCGCGGTCCATTCTGGCTAATGTTAACCAAAATCTATCACTCTTAGAATATTTGCTTGCTTGAGAGTATTCTCTCATATCTTTATCTAATAGTTTTAGAAACGCTTTGGGGTTTTGCATTTTGACCCATTTTGCCAAATCAATCCATAATTTCCTATGATCCTGTCCCATAGAAGATTCGATCAGGAGATGATAAAAAATATCATGCAAATAAAATGCTAAATCGGTTGCAGGAGCCCCTTCATGAATGATCTTTGGACAAAGTGAATAGGGGTGACCGGGGACTCTAACCGGACGGCTATTTCCTGAAAGAGACTCTATTTCTCGCTCTCCAAAAACATTCAATGCTCTTGGAACGTTCTCTTCCCCGTATTTAACCTTTAAAATTTCCATCAAGAGGTCTGGTGGCAAAATGGCCCATTTAAGATTACCTTCTTGAATCTTAACGAGGAATATTCGCTTTTTATCTAAAGCCCTTTTGATATTTTCAATCGCACTATATAATTCAGGGGTATCCTCTGGATCCCCCAGAGGGACGAGAAAAAATTGGGCATCCTTTGGCAATCTTGATAAGACTTGATTCCACTGATCCTCATTTAAAAAGGAATCAATCGTTCCATTTCCCTCTTTTTCATCATCATCATCCGATAAAGTGTTGTGGGCTAAGGCTTGTTTCAAAAACTTGATGCCTCTTCCTCCTGGCTCGAAAACTTTAACTGAAGTCACACATTGATTCGATTCATTGATTGAAATCGCATGGTTATTCGATTTCAGATGGTTATGCACTTCATTTCTGCAAGCTGCAAAGATCATCAGCCTGTGCAGAGTCGATGCTTCAATTTGGTTTTCGAAATAGGCCTTCATCGCCACATCTGTCCAATTTTCTTGTTTGAAGACCGGATGATCTGCGTTACCTTCTCGCAAGGCCTGGATCGTATCTAAGTCCAGTGGGGGCAGTCTTTCTACTTTCGCTACGATTTGCTTTTGAACCTGCGGAGAAAGCCTTCTAAAAAGCTGCGATTTTAGATGGGGAGCGTAAGGATGGGGTTTGGTGAGTTTCTTATAGATCTGATAGCCCGAATAGGTCAATAAACCAAGTCCTGCAATAACAGGCCCGCAAGTCTTTGTAACAATGCCGGCTGCTGCGGCAATTTTTGCCCCATCGAAGCCGTGATCGTGAATAAAATGATTAACTCTTTCGCAAAAACCGCGCTCTTTTATCGAATTCATGACCATCCATTTTGTTTTTGGTTATTTTAACCGATTGTTAATTTAATATATATTAAATAAACAATGTTATTAATTAATATTTTACTTTATAGGTGCGGTGGGCTGAAAATTTCTTGCTCGTTTGTTGGTTTCGCTATATATGCCAGATATGCGCATTTTAGCTGCCCAGATCAATCCGACGATTGGCGATTTAGAAGGAAATAGCCGAAAAGTCATCGAGGCGCTCCAAAGAGCTAAAGGGGGCGATGTTGTCTTCTTTCCTGAACTCACATTGTGCGGTTATTTCCCAGACGATCTTCTGCTGGATCGCACTTTCATCGATGCGATGGGAAAGAAACTGGAAGAGATCCGTCCGAAGACAAAGGGGCTTTTTGCGGTCATTGGACTTGCCAGATGGAATGAGTCTGGGAAAGAAAAACCCCTTTATAATAGCGCAGCCGTGTTTGCTGATGGCAAATTGCTCGGGTTTAAAAATAAGACGCTTCTGCCGACTTATGATGTGTTTGATGAGAGAAGATATTTTGAGCCGGGAGGGGAGGAGCCGATTTGGGAATATCAGGGAAAACGGATTGCCGTCACGATCTGCGAAGATGTTTGGCAGCACGCTGGCATGCTCGATGGTTACACCGATTATCGAAGAGACCCTATTCAAGATCTAAAAGAAAAGAGGCCCGATCTGCTGCTTAACCTGTCCGGTTCACCTTATTATTATAAGCGCAAGGAAACGAGAGTCTCCGTTTTCCAGACTGCCGCTAAAACTCTGAAATGCCCAGTCATTTTTTGCAATCAAGTCGGAGCCAATGATCAGCTCGTTTTCGACGGACATAGCCTTTTCATCGATGAAAAGGGACAGTTTGTCCGAATGGCCAAGGGATTTGTCGAGGAAGATTTTTGGATCGATCTCCATCAGAAAACGGCTGAAAAACATAAAGAAGATCCGATCGGAGATCTCTATTCGGCATTGGTGCTGGGAGTGCGCGACTATTTTCATAAACAAGGATTTCAAAAAGCGCTCGTTGGGCTTTCGGGCGGCATCGATTCAGCTCTGGTTACATGCATTGCTAAAGATGCGCTTGGCGCAAAAAATGTTTTGGCTGTTACTTTGCCTTCTCGCTATTCTTCCCGCGGCAGCGTGGACGATTCAAAAGCGCTCGTAAAAGCATTGGGAGTGGAGCTTCGGGAAATTTCAATTGAGACGGTGTTTAAGCAATATTTGAATCTTCTGGAACCAATGTTCCAAGGGAAGTCGGTTGATGAAACGGAAGAGAATTTGCAGTCGCGCATTAGAGGAATGATCTTGATGGCCTTTTCCAACAAGTTCGGTCATATTCTCTTGAATACGGGGAACAAGAGCGAAATGGCCATGGGCTACTGCACTCTTTATGGGGATATGGCCGGAGGTCTCGGAGTGCTTCATGACGTAACAAAGCTGCAAATCTACGCGCTTGCGAAACATGTTGGAGTAATCCCAGAAGCGATTATTAAAAAGGTTCCGAGCGCCGAGCTTAGAGAAAACCAAACCGATTTCGACACTCTTCCTCCCTATGAAGTTCTCGACCCGATCATTGAAGATTATATAGAGAAAAGGCTCTCTGTAGAAGAGATCGCTCAAAAGAGGGGGCATTCTTCCGAATTTGTGCGAGGCATCGTTCATAAAATCCATCGCAACGAATACAAAAGGCGCCAAGCGCCCATTTCTATCCGCGTCACTGAAAAAGCATTCAGCAAAGGTCGGGTCGTTCCGATCGTCCAAAAGTGGCAATAATTTTTTGTAAAAAAATTGTAGACATGATTTTAACCAATATGAAATAGTGTCTCCTCAACTACAAGGCGAGCTATGTGCGTCAGCGTCAGTAAATCGCTAGATTTGATACAGGCCCATCACAATGTGCCTATTTCATTTCACCCCAGCTTCTTCCAAGTGCATGAGCGGATCCAAAAAGCCCTAAAGCGGTTCCCGTTGGCCATCGATAGCTCGATCCTCAATGATTTGTACTTGTTCTATCTTTTGGCCACTCGCGAGTATTTGGAACACCGGACTCCATCCCATTTGTTTAGGCTCGTTTTGTCTATTCACTTCATGCAGAAAAAGCTGCTGAGGGCCGAGGTGTTTTCTTCCAACCAGCGGGATTTGAAAATCCGATGGATTCCAACCCATTTGATCTTCCCATTTACCTCAAAACCAGTGCTGGGATGCTTGATTGGATTCAACATCCTCAACCGATATGAACTTTTCGACGAAGAAAATATTTTGCTTGCTCTGCAAAAACACCTGCCTGAACTAAGGCTCGTCAGAGAAAGCAAGTATTGCCATAATTCCAAATTCCGCAGCTTGCGGATTTTTTATCTGGAGATTGAAAAGCAAGATTCTCTTCCTTTGTCTGGGGCAGAGCAGACCTTATTAAAGACAAGCTTGGAAGAAAAGCTGATCAATAGCATCCAGACCCTTTCTCCATCGATTTTCATCCGTTTGAATGAAGAAGAGGTCTTTAAGCAGATTCTGGTGTTGAGCCAAGAAATCCAGTCCACTCACGATCTGCCGCAGGCGTATATTACATTCGACAGGCAAACGGGGACTGAGATCATTTTCCGCGTCTCTCTTGTATTCATGTCTCCCTTCCATCGATTCTCTTTGAAGGAGAGATTTTTTGATTGTACATTTATTTCGGAGAGGCTGACACCGGTTAAATTCTTGGATGGGCACTCCGTTCAAGCCCATATTTTTAGGCTGTCATTCCCAAGAACTCTGGATCTTTTGCGCACAGACGGCTCATTGGATTTCTATGCGGCTCGGAAAAAAGTGGTGAGCTTGATCTTTGGCGCGATCGGGGAATTCCGAGATTATAATGGCGGGATTTTGATCAAGCAGCAAGAGCTGCTCGATACCTTGAAGCACAGCTTCCCAGAAGTCTTAAAACTTGACCCAGAGAGCATGGAACACTTCTTTTACGCGATCATGCCGCTGGAAAAACAAGTTCTATTGCCTCCAGAGGTGCTCTCTACGCTCTTTAAATACTTCTTGCAGTATTCGAAGGAGCCCGCGCCAAAGAATGATATTCCTTATTCCTTCAAAATTTATCGGCACGACCGGCAAATCTTCTTCTTGATTCGAGCTGAAAAAGAGATTCTGAATGAGCTGATTACCGAAGTGATCCAAAACGATGAGTTCGATGAATTGGATGCGACATACAATGTAGTGAAAATGCCAGGAGGAACCTATTTAAATGGTGTTCTTCTGCAGCCAAAAGCGCAAGATCCGGAACGGCTGCTCCAAGCAATCCAAAACTACCTTGAACAGTGGCACCAAAGATTAAAGCAGCAGCAAATTTTGCGGATTGCTTTGGAGCACTCTGTTCTATCTCTGGATCCGCGAATCGGCGGTGAAGCTGCATCGGGCGACATACTGCGTTTCCTTTTTGAAGGATTGACCCGATTCAGCAAGGATGGAATCATTGAAAACGGCGTTGCTGAATCAATTGAGTGCTCATCGAACTTAAAACAATATATCTTCAAGCTGCGCCCCACATTTTGGAATGACGGGTCTCCGCTTTCCGCCTATGATTTCGAGTACAGCTGGAAAAAAATTCTCTCTCCCGACTTTAAAACCCCTTTCGCCGACCACTTTTACCATATCAAAAATGCGAAAGAGGCCAAAGAGGGGCTTGTGCCATTGGATGATGTCGGCATCCAAGTCATTGATGACCGGACTCTGAAAGTCGAATTAGTGATGCCTACTTCTCATTTCCTGCAATGGACCGCGCATCCGCTCTTTTCGCCTGTGCATCGATTGGTGGATCAGCAGTTCCCGCAATGGCCTTATCAATCGGGAAGATATTATCCTTGCAATGGACCGTTCCAATTGAAGATGAACCAGCCGAATCAGGGCTATCAGCTCATCAAGAACCCCTATTATTGGGAAGCAAATAAAATTAAGCTCGATCAGGTGATCTTAACAAACATGAATCCACTCCAGGCGATTCATGCATTCCAGAAGAAACAGATCGATTGGGTGGGCAACCCATTCGGATATTGGCACCCATCTTATAATATTTTGTCTTCCAAAGAAAATAAGCTGCTCCGATTCTCCAATACATGGCTGCTTTGCAACGCGATCAATGTAAACGTCCCTCCATTCAACAACCCAAAAATTAGACAAGCGCTTTGCTATGCAATCAAACGCTCCGAAATTATCGAACACGCAGATATGCCGCTTTCTCCCGCTCATTCATTCTGTCTGCCTCACTATCGCGATAAAAACACGTATCTGTTCCCCGATTATAATAGAAGCTTGGCCGCTCAATTATTCAGAGAAGGTCTTGAAGAACTCAATATGAAAGTAGAAGAGATTGCGCCAATCAGTCTCATATTCCTTGAAGTGGGAATTCATGGTCACATTGCAAACTTTTTGAAAAGACAGTTTGAAGATTGCTTTAAAATCTCGGTTATGTTAGAACCGATGACTTGGTCAACAGCTTTTAACCGTTTAAGCAAAGGTCAATTTCAGATGGGATTCTTTGGATGGACTTCTTGGGTGGATGATCCAATCTATCCGATGAAGATGTACAAAGCAAAGAGCAACGAGATCAACTTTTCGAAATGGGAACATCCTGAATTCCAGCGTTTGATCGAATTAAGCGAACAAGAAATCGCACCTTTTCAGCGTTCTAAATACCTTATAGAAGCTGAAAAGATACTGTCACAGGAAGTTCCTGTGATCCCCCTTTTCTTTCAGCCTGCGCAAGCAATCGTGAATGAAAAGTTGCAAGTCATGTATCGAAATCCTTCTGGGCCTTTCAATCCTGGAAGAAGTTATTATAACTAAAGGACTTTTTTAGGAGGGTCTATATGTCAACAACAGCAAAAAAACTCGTAGAGTCTGCGATTCACGAAGAGATCAGATCTCATAAAGCCTGGTATGGCAATTTGTCTGGCCTCGTAGCTGAAAAAATGTTAAGAGGCAGAAAAACGCCTTATCTGTTTCTCCTCCGCAAAGGAGAAAAAGAGACTGGAAACAAAGCTGACTACTATGTTTCTTTCATTCTCCCAGATTTGAGCATTCGCCACCAACCATTTACCATCGAACTCACTCCAGAAGGATGGGAATGGGAAAATACTGGCGGAGGCGGATGCCCACCAGAAGCTTCTATTGAAGATGTTCTGTATCTAATGATGCACTGTGAAAAACATCAACCGACTCCGATTAATAAATTGGAAGTTAAGTGATTTCTAAAGCAGTTCAAACGGGAAAAACTAAGGAGTTCCTCACATTATTTTTTCCCGTTTTGTTAATTGCTTTCACTAGTTCTTTGTATCTCATGGTGGAAAAGCTCCTTTTCGGGGCATTTTCTACTGTAGCCATGGAAGCGGCTGTAGCAGTTGCTTACATTGCGCAGATTTTCCAGTTAAGTACAGTTGCGATCGCGATGATGTCGCAAGTTTTCATTGGTCAGCAATATGGAGAAAAAAATTGGAAAGACATGGGTCCTTGTCTTTGGCAATACATTTGGTTTTCTATATTATCAATTTGTATTGTAGTTCCGGCCGGCCTCATTTATGGAACGGCCTATTTAAAGGGGATGCCATTTGAAGAAATAGCAACCCCTTATTTATTTTGGATTCTTCTAATCAATTTTCTCTATCCTTTGGGAACGGCACTTTCTTGCTTCTATATCGCTCAAGGGAAAACGCGCTTGGTGCTTTTTTCCTCGATCTCTGCACAAGTTTTGAAAGTGGGTCTTGCTTATCTCATCATTCCTGCGCTCGCTCAAATAAGTCCGCTGTGGGGATTATATGGGGGAGTGATTAGCACTTTTCTGGCGCAAAGCCTTTTTGTTTTGGTTCTGTTTGGCGTCTTTTTAAGAGACAAGTATGCAAAACTGTACGATTCTAGAAATTTTGGATTTCGTCTGAAGCTTTTTTTGAGCTGCGTCCATCCTGGGCTCTTAAGGGCCAGCAACAGGATCTTAAATACCCTTTGCTGGACTTCGATAACTCATATGATCATTACCAAGACAGAAGCCCATCTTTTGGTTTTTTCGATTGGCGGAGTGATATTTTTGTTTCTTCCGTTTTTAAGCGATGCCATTTGCCAAGCTCAAACAGTGATCGTATCGCGGCTTGTAGGAGCTAAAAATTTTTCAGCACTTTTAGGCGCTCTTCGACCAGGTTTTATCTGTTCTACCGTTTGCATTGGCATATTTGGGATCCCTTTGCTCTTATTTCCTGGGATAACCTTAGAGGTATTATTCCCAAAAATCTCTCTTGATCCAGAGATGATACGCCCTGTTTTTGCGGGTCTTTGGGCATCGTTTGCCTTTTTCACCTGGCTTTACGTTCCTCTTGGGTATATTTTGGCGTTCAAAGATATGTTGTTTTCTGCGTTTATGGGCGTTTTTGGTTGGTTCAATGGCTTTTTATATATGTATTTGATGATTGAACAATTCGGCATCGGCCCTAAATATTTTTGGCTTGCCTTGAGCCTAATGCATGGATCGAATGTGCTTATGTACTATTTTAGAGCAAAATGGCTTTGCTCCCGTGCGCTGCGTCTTTTGCCGCAAGCCTAGTAGTCCTTAACAAAAATTCTTGAGAAAATTTCTAGCGTGAAAGCTGGCTGAAATTGACGACCGACAGGCTTCGAAAGTTGATCCGTATTAATACAATACGAATCAACTTGCGATCGTCGATTTGAGCCGCTTTGACGCCGAAATTACTCCAAGAATTTTTGTTAAGGACTACTAGTTCTTGGGTGGTTTCTTGGCAAAGAATGTGCCTGAAACAAGTTCTCCCACTTGCTGCGCTTCTAGCCAGTAAATCCAGTCTCTGAGAGTTGCCTTGTGCATTGTTTCTCCAAAATGCTCCGTGATATACGTTGCATGTTCTCTCAGCCTTTCGCAATCTTCTTCTGTATATCGGATATGATCTTGGGTATGATCCTCATACCGGATGTGCTCAAATCGAGCCTCATTCAGCATCTTGCAGAAAGCTTCTGGGGTCACAAACTGACAAACTTTTTCATTTGTCGCAGCTCTCTTGAGGGCGTCCCCCGGAATAGGCGTACCTTGAAACCAGTCGGCGATGATGACAATCCCTTCAGGTTTTAACTTTCGATATACTTCAATTAAGTATGACAGCTTATCGCATCTTGGGACATTGTAAAAGGTTTCTTTGCTGAAAATAATATCAAATGTTTCGTCTTTGAATTCCGAAAGACTGTTCGACTTTTTTAAAGTATGAAAACAGACTCGGCCTACGAGCGAATTTTTATGCAGATCCAGAAATTTTTCTGCCATGGACACCATATACGGTTCCATGTCTACGCCGATCACTTCTAGATCAAACTTCTCAGCTAAATAGATTTCTACTCCGCCAAATCCCGATCCAATATCAAGGACCTTTTTGTTATTGAGATCGATAGATTCAAACATGATATCGACCGATTCAGTTCCCCCTTGAGAAAGAATCGAGTCGTCTCCAAATGCTATCTGAAGCAGGCGCAAGAATTGAGGGGTATATTGATTCGACAGCCTCTCTTTAGAAACTGATTTTTCTGGAATGTACTGAGGAAATATGGGGGCTGCAACAAAGAATAATAAAAGCAGAATGGATCGGATCAACATAATGGGATCTTAACACAATCTTTTGTTTTCATGCTAGTAGATCAATTCAAAAATTCTTGGGGCAATTTCGGCGTCAAAGCGGCTAGAAATTGCCTCAAGAATTTTTGGATTCGTCTACAAGTTCATCCCAAGCGAAGGGGATGACTTGTTTGATTGATCGGATTTTATGGCGCAGCATCATAGCTCTGTCGAATCCAAGAGCGACGCCGCAGCAATCGGGGAGGCGATTTAGCGAAGCAAGAAATTGTTCATCGAGGGCGTAGGGAGCTTTGCCTTCGAGTGCCCGTTTGGCGTTGGTTTTGTCAAACCGTCTTTCCAGTTCGGCTGCATCGGATAGTTCATGATAACCGTTGGTTAGTTCGACTCCTTCGTAATACAGTTCGAATCGTTCAGCGACAAGCTCTCCATTTTTTTCTCTAACGCAGGCAAGGGCTGCTTCATGAGGAGGAAATTCGGTGAGGGCTGTTAATTCGTTACGGCCTAGTTTGGGCTCGATCAGATGGCTGACGAGATAGTGGATGCAGGTCTCTCGGTCCCAAGAACTGTTTGTTAATTTTTGGAGCCCTGATAGGGGTTCATTTTGGTAGTCGATGCCTACGTATTGCTCAAAAGCTTGTCGGTAGGGGAGGAGTCGGAGCGGCTTTTCCTCGAAAAACAGGAATAAAAATTGAGCTGTTTCCCGGATCATTTCTTCAAAAGAGAATCCGAGCCGATACCACTCGGCCATAGTGAATTCAGGGTTGTGCAAATGCCCTATTTCGCCCTTGCGGTAGACATGTCCCAAGAAGTAGCAATCGCCAATCCCTTCGGCTAAGAGTCTTTTGAGGGCGTATTCAGGGGATGTGTGGAGAAAACCACCGTCTTGGTCGACAGCGATGCAGTCGATATTGTTGTCTAGCGGAGCTCTGCGGACCATGGCCCCGCAATCGATTTCTACTATGCCGCGCTCGGCAAAAAAAGCGCGAGCGCGAGCTAACATTTGAGCCCGATCTTTGAGAATCGGAGCTTTAAGAAACGCGGGAGACATATTCGCAGGTGCGGGTGTCCACTTTCACTTTTTCTCCTTCCTCGACAAAGATGGGGACTTGGATCTTGGCGCCTGTCTCTGTAGTAGCGGGTTTTAGCACCCGGCCAGAAGCTGTGTCACCGCGTATCCCAGGAGCGGTTTCGGTGATGCGCATTTCCATAAAGGTTGGGGGGACGATTTCAATGGGCTCGCCTTTATAAAAGACGATATGGAAGACGACCTCTTCCATCAGCCACTGAACGTTGGAACCGATCATTTCATTATTGATGGTGAGCTGATCAAACGTTTTGTCGTCCATGAAAACAGCGCCATCTGGCTCTTTGTAGAGGAAGCGCATTTCCTTTTCCTCTACGTCGGCGAGATCGATCTTTTCGCCAGACTTGTAGGTCCGTTCAATTACACGGCCCGTCTTCATGTTTTTCATTTTAATCCGGTTGAAGGCCTGGCCTTTGCCGGGTTTGACAAATTCGTTGCCAACGATGAGGTATGGGTCCTTTTCGACTTCTACCTTCATCCCAATCCGGATTTCGTTTGTGCTCACTGAGGACATAATCACCTTAAAATAAAGGGGCGATTATATCACAATGAGCTTAAAAGACAATCTATTTATTGCCCTTGCACTTATCTCGGTTGGCTTTGGCTTTCTGCTGGCAGTCGTTCGACTTTTGCTTGCAAGCCTGTTTGGCAGCTTTAGCGTCTTGATAGCACTTATTTCGTTTGGTTTTGTCCTTGATCTTCTTGCAAGATTCCTTTTGTTTTTCTGCCCGATCTTCGCAGTCATCATAGGATTCATCGCAGCTATTTTTGGCATCCTTATATGTGGCGTTGCAATCTTTTTTTTTGCCGAAAAGAGCTACCTCATCGGAATTTGCGTAACAAGATGTTCCTAGGGCAAGAATGGTTAGAAATTTTATCAGCATATATGTCCTCGCTTGTAAAATTTCTCTATATAGAAAGGAGGGGGCTTTGTAAACCCCCCTTAAAAGATAAGCTCTTAGAACTGCCAGCCGAAATTGACGTTCACCCCTGCAAAGTAGTAGCGATTGCCAGGAAGGTTGAGCTTTAGCCCAGTTGGGGTAAATGCTTCGCTTTTCCCATCGTGCCACCATTCGAAATAAGGATCTACAATGACCGAAAAGCTGTCGTTGTACTTATAAGTGATCGGCATATCGACGACAATATTGTCGATGTGTTTAGGTAAGATCCACCAAGCTCCGTCCAGCGGCTGAATCTGGACAACTGAATAAATTTGAGGTCTCCACTGGCCGTTTAGACCCCAGTTGAGCCAGCAGTTGACTTCATAGTCCATCGCGACGCCCACAGGAACATAGAAATGAGCATAATTATAGTCCACCGATGTATTGCCCAATGTGACGTTTTCTCCCATATAGCGTCCGCCGAGTCCAGCAAAAAGGGCAATTCTATATTTGTGATCGAATGGGCAGGTGCTTGAATAGGTATATCCAAATCGCTCTTGCGAGTCAAAATCGAGAATTTTTCGTTTTGAGATATCGTTATCCGTGCTTCCTTGCCGGTAGTTGAAGGCAACTGCAGCATAAAGCCAATTTTCAGGGCGGTATTCATAAATACCTTGCGCGCCACCAAGGCTGCCTTTGGTTGTGAGCCTTTCAGCTGGAGTCACCCAAGCATAAGTGTAGTTGCCGCCAACTTGAACCCGATGCTCATTTGGGCACATGGGTACGCAGCATGTAGGCGCAGGCGGTTCATCGCACATAGCGATATCTTTACTTTTTTTCTTAGGCGGTCCTGAAAACGCTGTTTGGTCTTCTTCTGCAGGAAGAGACAGGCTTGATAATGTCAGGCTGATTGCCAAAAATTTATACGGGTTCATTTTCTATTCCTCTTTAGGGTACTAAATCACAGGTTCCAATCGTAATGCCGATATAGGTAGAGCCCATCGCTCCAAGCGATGGCGACGTACATTGCATCAATACATTTGGATAAAGCGGTTCATCAAACCCAAACGTGTAAATCGGGCCGCAATAATGCAGCGCTTGAGAGTAGACGCTGTACCAAGGACCGCCAGCTGTTGCAGGCAAACTGCCGCTGTTGTTGTAGTAATTTGAAGAATTCGCCTGTAGGTAGCTATTGCTCAACGGACTTCCAGAAGGAAATGAAGCTGGTAAAAGGCCTGCCATGAGGGCTTCTTCAAACAATTTGCTCACCTGGTTTCCTTGCAAGTTGGCAGCAAAAGATGGATTCAAGTTTTGAGCTGCTGCAATTTGAAAGGAAGTAGGTCCGGTTGTCTTTGGTGCCGTTGCGTCGAATGTCGTCGGTGCTGGGAAATAAGATGGATCCGTTGAGAAAGCAGGACTGAAGTTCATATTGTTGCTTCCGTCGATGCTCGCTGTGAAAACGCCGCCAGAATATGCTGGATTCGTCGATGCGAGGATCTCAATGTTCAGCGGATTGGTTTTGTAATAAGCGCTTGTGCCGGACCAAAGGAATTGAATGAAGCTAAATCCGTAGGCTGCCGCATTATCAAAATAATTCGGATCGAACTTGTTGGGGAAGGTGCTGCTCGATCCAACACTCATTGCCGATGCTGGCGATAAAACGCGAATAGGGCTTGTTTGGGTGGGCGAGAACAAGTTGTTCCACTGAGCCAAGATCGCGCCGCTTGTGCAAACATTGTTGAAAAAGTATGGAACAATTGTTTGCATAATGAAGCTTTGCGACTCATAGAGACCCGAGTGGCTTGGCGATCCAGCATCTGGTGTTGATAGATATCCGTAAAGCGGAATGCTGAAGAAATCGACGGCGGTGCCATCAGCAGCGATTTGCGGGCTGCCTGCAGGAACGTATGCAAACTCAAACTTATCGAAGACTATCGAATAGGAAGTGAGCGACTGGTTGAGAACGCTTGGTTCAGTGAGTTTGCCGCTACTGTAGGTAATGAGCTGTGTAGAGTCTTTCATCTGGAAGTAAATCCTTGCGCCGGAAATCCCATCGGAATTCATGTCGGCAATTCCGTTTGGAATGTAAAAGGCGTAAGTGTTGGGCTGTCCCATTACAGGAGCTAAATCGCTCAATAGGTAATTTGGCACGCTGCCGTTGCCCATCGCTGGAATTAGAACATAACTTCCAATTCCTGTTCCCATAGCGAGGTCTACGTATAGTTTTTGTGTTTGGGCCGTGGTTCCAATCAATTGCGCTCCGATGATCGTAATATAGACCATGTTGTCGGGAATGCCGCTATTATTCACGATGATGAAAGGCAAGTAATTGGCCACTCCGCCAGGATTTATTGGATCGGGTGGAGGAGCTGGAAGGGCGGGAGGATTCAGCGTTCTGGTAAGGCGGGCAGGGGTTCCTAAATCTACAGATGCATTAATGTCCCTTTGATCGGCTAAATAGTATTCGTAGAACAGTTCAGCATCCGAAATCCACTTTTTGAAGTTTTCCTCAGAACTGTAGATGTCGGAGTCGCCATCATTATCTGCGTCAGCTGCAAAAAGGGAGGTGCACATGAGAAGTAAGAGCCAGTAGTTCTTCATAGAAGGTTCCTTGCTTTTTTTAGAGTCTCACTATGCTGCAAGTAAACTTTTTAATAAAGGGAAATTCTCCTTTTTCAGGGTTGTCATTATTGGTTTTTCCAGATAAAATGAACCCAATATGGAAAAGAATCCCCAAGAAGCAGAAATCGCGCGTCAGACTCTCGAGCGCTACTCAGGTTGCGAGTCGGGTCAATTTTGCTCAAATTTAATTTTGACCAATTTTCCTCGCTACGTAGATTATTTTTCAAAGAGCCGCAATGTGCCGGTTTTTGAGGGATCGATGTTCAAAGTGGCTCACTGCCCAGAAGAGGATGTCAGCATCCTCGATTTTAAAATTGGATCTCCAGCCGCAGCTCTCGTTGTCGATGTCTGCTCTTTCTTGCCGATTCGGGCAAGCATCCTTCTTGGGATGTGCGGAGGGCTTCGCCGCCGCTACAAAGTGGGCGATTATCTCGTTCCTGTCGCTTCGATCAGAGGCGAGGGAACGTCGGATTTCTATTTCCCAATCGAGGTTCCAGCTTTAGCCAACTTCTTGATGCAGAGAGCTACCACTGAGGTGCTCGATCTCGAGAAAGCTCTTTACCACATTGGAATTACCTATACGACCAACATGCGTTTTTGGGAATTCAATGAAGAGTTTAAGAACCGGCTGAAAGCTACGAAAGCGCAAGGCATTGAAATGGAATGCGCAACTCTTTTTGCTGCAAGCTATAAGCGCAAATTCACATTGGGCGCACTCTTACTTGTTTCGGACTTGCCGCTCAATCAAGACGGTGTGAAAACAAAGCAAAGTTCGCAGTGGGTTTTCGATAATTTTACCGCTGATCATGTTGAAAAGGGAGTCAAAATCCTTAAGCATGCACGCGTAATGCAGTCCAAGCATATCAAAGGCGCTTACCACCGCAACATCAATGGCGAAGAAGTTTCAACCACACCAAATTAACAAAGTTTCCCTTCACGAATGTCATCTATCCGATGGCTGCATTGTAGTGATTGATGTTCTCAGAGCTTTTACTACCGCAGCTTTTGCTTTTGGTTCGGGCGCAGAGGAAATTCTGACCGTTTCGACCATCGAAGAAGCGTTTGCAATGAAAGAAAAAGATCCGAATCTGCTTTTGATGGGCGAAGATATGGGCCGGCCGATTCCCGGATTTGATTTCGGCAATTCTCCCGTTCAGATCTCTCAATCCGATTTGACGGGAAAGCGGCTTGTGCAAAGAACGACAGCGGGCACGCAAGGCGTTGTCCGAAGCAAAAATGCAAAACAGATTCTAACGGCAAGTTTCTCCGTTGCAGAGGCGACTTATCGGCAAATCCTTCGATGGATGCCTGAAAAAGTAACTTTTGTGATCACTGGAACTAAAACGGGGGACGAAGATCTAGCATTGGCCGATTATTTGGAGCAAAAATTGCTAGGACGCCGCCCAGATCCAGAACCCTATCTCAAACGGGTTGTGGATGCCCCTGAATCCCTCGGTATTCAATCTAAATCGTATTTCAAAGATGTACAGATAGCTGTACTTCTCGACTATTTTCCCTTTGCAATGCAGGTTTTTGAAGGGAATTCTATGCGCAAGATCATTTCTTAAAAAAAAGCAAAAGGGCTGCGAGGATAGAAATCGCGCCAAAAAAGTAGAGCGGCAGCGGAACAAAGAAAGCTGCAAGCGCACCTCCTGCTAAAGAAGCAATCGCTTCTGCTCCTTTCAAAACCGCAAGATCGCTTTCTAGAATTTCGCTTAAGATCGATTGATGGGCCGAACGGGCGATGTAGACGGGCGAAGTGGGCAGGCAGATTCCAATGCAGGCTGCGACGAGAAAGAGCGAAATCCAAAGATTGGGCCCTTTTGCAGCAAAAAGAAGAAAATAAATAAAGACGCCGATTCCGAAAGATCCCCACGTGAGAAGTGTGGATGAATGAAACGTTTTTAAAAGCCGGGCAGTGACGAAGAGATTGAGGAAGACGATTGGCACAGCAACCCAAGCGATGTAGTGGGACAGTTCATAAATATACATGTCGAACGATTCGACAAGATGCATCGGATAAGCCCTGAAAAACCCAAAAATTGCAAAGTAGATCAGAAAATTGACCCCGAATGCGAAATGGAATCTTTCGAAGGAAAAAGCGGAAAATTGATCGCGGACCAGTTTCCATGCGCTTACGGGTAGTTTTTGACTCGGCAACGGGCCTAGGAATAAAACGAAAAGAAAACCGATCATAATGAGAGCAAAAATCCCCCAAAAAGGGATCGAAAGGCCCTGAAAGGCTAAAATGCCTGAGAGAATCGGGCCGAATAAAAAGGCCCCGCTTGAACTGACATGCAAGGTGCTCATTAGCTTTTTGTGATGTTCTTTCGCCGCAAGTTCAGCGATCGTGTCTTCGGCTATCGATTCATTCGCTTCCGACAGCCCTGCCAGGAAGGTGCTTGCCATCACAGCCCCAAGACTTAAGTTTTCAAGCGATAGAGCAAGAAATCCATAGGCGATTGCAGTGATGCAAAGAGAGATGAGGAGCAGTCTTTTTTTGTCGTAACGCCTCCCGAGTGCGACGATGAGCGGGGATCCGATAAATTGGCCAAATGGATAGAGAGCTAGAAGAATCCCGAGCTGAGTCATTCTCACAGTCATCGGTGTTGCTTCGGAGACCATGCCCCATCTTTCACGCATCATCATGGGAGTGAAAATCGTGATCATCGAGCTGTAGCCAATGCTCGCTAAAAAGACTACGGCATAGAGAGGGAAGAGTCTTGAAATGGCCTTTTGCATGGCTTTCTTATCCCATACTGGACAGTTTTTGGGAAAGAATGTTAGAGAGAAAACTATGCCATTTGCAAAAGTGAACGGGATCAATCTGTATTATGAGCGGGAGGGGAAAGGCCATCCGCTGCTGCTGATCGGAGGCTATGGCTGCGACATCTTTTGGTGGGATACGGTGCGCGCAGCGCTTGCCCGCAAGTTCGATCTCATCTTATTCGATAACCGCTGCTCCGGTAGAAGCGAATGCCCAACCAAATCCTTTACGATCCTCGATATGGCCAAAGACGCGGTCGGTTTGATCGAGAAGCTGGGATTAAAAAGACCCCATGTGATCGGCCATTCCATGGGCGGGGCGATTGTGCAAACTATCGCTTATAAATACCCAAAACTGATTGGAAAAGTTGTTTTATCCCAAACATTTATGAAGTTGCGTCCCGTATCCATCGCCGCTTTAGGGCATATCACCCAATTGCGCGTCGAAAATGGATCGGTCCGCTCCCAGATGGAAGCCATGGTGCCTTGGGTATTCTCAAATGCGTTTATAGCAAACAAAGACAAACGAGAAGGGTTTATCCAGAAGATGATGGCCAATCCTTTCCCGATGAGCTTGGAAGGGCAGCTAAAGCAATCTGAGGCATTGATTGGTTTCGACTCAACAAAATGGGCGCATAAGATTTCCGTTCCCATTCTAATTATTGGCGGAGAAGAAGACTATATTTGCCCATACGTAGATGTAGAAGGCCTTGCGAAAAAAATAAAGAGCTGCAAGATGCACGTTTTCCCGAAAATGAGCCACAACTCGCAGCTCGAGATTCCGCAGCAGTATTGCAAGCTTGTGATTTCCTTCCTTTCAAAATAGGAGTCCATGGACTTTCTTGCTCAAATCTCATTTCAAAGTGAAGAAGAAAGATGCGAAATTCTGCAAAGGGGATTGGCGGCGCATCAAAGAGGTGAGATTCCACAAAAAGCGCTTGCTCTCGGACAAAAATATCGAAAGCAGATCGAATCGCCCAATGATCCGAATGTTGAAATTCGGTTCGTCAGCGATGAAGTGGGTCATGGAGTTTTTGCAAATGGCGTTATTAAAAAGGGCAGTTTTATTGGCGAATATACGGGGATCGTCAGAGAAAATCGGCGGATTTATTTTGCACCATTGAATAATTACTGCTACGAATATCCAATCGCAGATCGTTTAGGAAGAAGCTACGTCATCGATGCAACATCAGGGAATTTCACTCGGTTCATCAACCACAGCTACTGCCCCAATTTAAAGCCCCATTATGCCTTTATTGATGGGTTCTACCACTGCATTTTTATTGCGCTGAAAGAAATCCGGAAAGGAGAGCAGCTTTGTTATGATTATGGGAGAAATTATTGGATTGTTCGTGGTGCTCCTGTCAATTTAATGTAGATCTATATTCGAATTTCTGGTGAAATATTGGCGTTTTTTTAAAAGGACGCTAAAAATGAACATTTCACCTCCCTGTGCAGTTTGTCACAAACTACCGACCGAAAGACCGTTTCCTAAATGCGGGAAATGCCATCACATTTCTTATTGCAGCGTAGATTGTCAAAAAGCTGCCTGGAAGGTCCATAAAGCGACTTGTCCAATTTTGGCAAGTTTTAAGCCAGTTCCTAAGCCTGACGAGGTTGTATGCAAATTGTACGACAAAAATAATAGGCAGATCCTTCCTTTGACTCAGGAAGAATTTCAGCAAAGAACCGGAGTGCGATTTGTCAGATCTAATTTTGCCGCACTTGATTTAGTTGAAAGGCTCTCAAGTCAGCTTGTGCCCGAATCGGATGAGGGAGATTTCTCTGATAAAATCTGTTTGGTAGAGCAAGACGGGATGGGGTATGGAGTCATGGCTCAAGAGGATATTCCTAAAGGAGCGAAGATTTGCTCTTATTTAGGAGAGATTGTTCTTGGCGACGCAAAAAATTGGCGTTCTGGACTATACAGACGGAGCACAGGCATTGAACGAGTAGCGATCGATCCAAGCGTAAGCGGGAATTTGGCCGGTTTTATTAATGATGAGCCGCCAAATACTGATAACTCTGGCGGCAAAGGCCAAGAGATAATCGTTCGTGCGTCTAGAAATATTAAAAATGGAGAAATTCTTTATTCTGATTATGGACCTGGCCATGCAGTTAAATCAGGACCATACCGGGTCTCGGAAAACGCATTTCAAACAGTGGTCGATTTCTGTAAGAAGAAAGATCTGTATACAGATTTCAAGCAAATTGAGATGGTGCAGTACATCGCTACTACCTTTAATGTGTTCGTAAAGCTTCATCTGAGACGCGTGTTGTCTGCTCAAACGACTCTCAAGCAAATGGAAAAGCGTTCATTGTTTAGCAGCCTAGTTACACAGTCATTATTTTATAACTTCTATTCCGATATTCTTAAACTCATTCAAAAGTTCGAAAACAATCCCAATGCTCTGAACAAGCTGGAACGATTGGGGGAAAATTTGACAAGCAGGGCCTTCTGTCAAGTATTACTAATGGTTGGCCGAGATATATCAGAACAAAGGATCGATGCTTTAAAAAGTTTGGGAGAGCTTAATGACCGGCTCTACATGTGGTATAATGGCGCATTGATCGGAACTCGTCTCGATAGACCGGATGAACCTGAAGAAGAGCCATTTTCTTTAAATGAATTGCATGAAAAATTTAGAGCTCTTCCGCCTGATCTAAAGTTGAAATTTCTCGAGACAGTACGCGGATATCTTCATCACGCTGTAAACCGATTAGGCCGAGGAAATGCAAGAGCTCAAATCAAAGCTCTTGAAAAATTTGCAGAATTGCTAGCGCCCGAGGAGAAAAGTTAATTTTTTAACTGCCCGATGACGTAAGTCTGCATTCTTTGGGCGATTGGATTTTTTTTGGGAAAGAGGCCGGTTCTTTGTGCGGCCTTTTTCCCAAGGCGATGCCGAGAATCCTATAAGGACTGCTGGTATAAAAAATTTAACTTTACAGTCGAGAGGCGGTTTGCGGTCTTCCTTGTCTTGCTGGGTGAAAAATCATTTAATTTTAATGCAAAACTAACTATAATTATGTGGCTAATTAATATATGGTTTTAAAATGAGTTGCTTAATAAATGGTTATAATGATCCTTTAAATTGGGTGCCTTCTGAAATAAATTGGCTCCTCGGTGGCTTAGGTGTAAGTGTTATTGCAAAATCAGTTCCTGCAGTTGCAAGATCGCTCAATCAGGTTGGCCGTATCAACCCTACTCTTCTTCAGCTTGGAGGTATATTTGCTGGGGCAGTTATCGGTGGGGGGTTGCATGAATTGAACAAAGCGGTACCCATATTCACAAGCTGTTTATCAGACGTGGCTAAAGTTTCTGGTTTAGCGCTTAGGTTAATTGGGATTGGGAGCCTTGCTGCGCGAGCTATAAACAATTATGTTGTCCCCGCTATAAACAATTATGTTGTCCCCGGTATAGCTATATTTTGATTGATCTCTGCGGGGGCGGGGTAAAAGAGACTGTTAATCATTGTCCGGTTACTTTCGTCCCTGCAGTGGCTTGCCTATAATTTGATCTGTTACAAACTTTTCCAATTCTTGGGGCGATTGGATTTTCTTCGGCAAAAGGATCGTTGCTTGTTTGAGTTCTTTCCCTAGCTGCTGTTCTGCGAGGAGACTCAGATTGCTGAATTTGAGAAGAGTGAATTGAGCATTTGTTGCAACAACCCGGATGCGAGTCAGGTGATAAAGCCAGAGGACAGGAGTAGGCGGAGAGCCGAATCTGTCATTCAGCTCTGCATAGATATCATCCACTTCTTTGAGAGAAGCTGCTTCTCCAAACCGGTAATAAATTTCCATGCGCAATGAGACTTCATTAATATAATCTTCTGGCAGCCTTGCGTCGTAGTTGAATTCCATTTTCGTTTCGGTAAACGAGATCGGAGCTTGTTTTTTCAGCGCATCGATCGCCCGTTTGAGCATTTTGCAATAAAGATGGAATCCCACTGCTGAGACTTGTCCCGATTGGGCGATGCCGAGAATATCTCCAGCTCCGCGGATCTCTAAATCGCGCATCGCAATTTTCATCCCTCCGCCATAGCCGCTTGCTTCGACAAGAGCATTTAGGCGCTTGCGGGCTTGCTCCGGCAGCCGCACATTTTTCGGAATGAGGAAATAAGCATATGCGGCCCGATTCCATCTGCCGACTCTTCCTCGGAGTTGATAAAGATCGGCAAGTCCATATGTGTCTGCGCGGTCGATCAAAATGGTGTTTGCGTTGGGGATGTCGATGCCGTTTTCGACAATCGTTGTGGCAAAGAGGATGTCGAGTTCGTTTTGCTTGAATTTATGGAAAATCTCATCCACTGCATCGGCATCCATTTGGCCATGCACGATGCCGATTCGGGCTGTAGGAACAAGTTTTCGGATGTAATCGGCGCGCGTGTAGATCGATTCAACGCGATTGTGGATGTAAAAAGCCTGGCCTCCTCTTGCAAATTCGCGCAGGAGAGCATTTTGGATCACTTCATCTTCCGTTTCAGCGATGATGGTTTTGATGGGAAGACGATCTTGCGGAGGCGTGCTGATCACCGACATATCTCGGGCATGGACGAGCGACATGTAGAGGGTCCGGGGAATCGGGGTGGCTGAAAGGGTGAGGCAATCGACCCCTTTTTTGAATTTTTTCAAATGCTCTTTGGATTTTACGCCAAAACGCTGCTCTTCATCGATGATAATCAGTCCGAGATCTTTAAAATGGACATCTTTGGAAAGGAGCCTATGCGTGCCAACCAAAATGTCTACGCCGCCCTTTTCTACTTTTTCGAGGGTCTTTTTCACTTCTTTCGGAGTATGGAATCGGGAAACTACACCTACATTGATGGGAAAACCGCTCATTCTCGCTGCAAAGGTTTCATAATGCTGTAAAGCCAAGACAGTAGTGGGAACTAACACTGCCACTTGTTTTTTCCCATCGGCAACAGCTTTGAAAGCAGCCCGCATGGCGACTTCCGTTTTGCCATATCCCACATCGCCGCAAATGAGCCGGTCCATCGGCTTATCCGAAGTCATGTCAGCTTTAAGCGCTTGAATCGCAAACATCTGATCTTGCGTTTCAACATAAGGAAAATCCCGTTCGAACTGGGCAAGCATTTCTCCATCGGGCGGATAGCGAAAGCCTCCATGCACCGCCCGTTCTGCATAAAGCTGCAACAGTTCATTCGCGTAGCCGACGATTTGCGCTTGGGCATTTGCGCGCACTTTTTGCCAGCGTTTACTGCCGAGTTCGCTCAGCGAGGGGGGCGCTTCTTTGGCTCCGATATAGCGGGAAACAAGATAGGCTTGCGAAAGGGGAACAAAGAGTTTGCTCCCTTCTGCATACTGGAGAGTGAGGAATTCAGTTTCTTTGCCAAGGTGATTGGTCTGTTTTTCCAAACCCATATAGCGGCCGATCCCGCTGTGGAAATGGACGACGAGATCGCCGGGCGTCAGTTCATGGAATTCAGCGGCAGGCGTATGCGTGGTGCTGCGCCATTTCTGCCGGCGGATGCGAGCCCTGTGTGATAATTCCACATTTGGAACAACAACGAGGCCGTCGAGGCAATAGCCCGAGGTGAGATATCCTTTTTCCCAACGGGTGTTTTTAGGAAGCGTGATGTTCGCTAGCTGCTTTTTGACCTCTTCTTCTTCGGTGTCATTCGCATTCAAAAATAGGAATTTCAAACTCGGATCGGGCGACTCTTCCAGATTGAAGCAGTGTTCCACTTTGTAGAAACGGTGCTTATATTCTTTCGCCTGAAACTTGTGATCGAACATCTCAAAACGTTCTTCCAGGTGGAATTCGGTGCAGAAAATGTGCTGGCGATCGTTCCACTTTTTGAGCAGGTCGTTCAAAGAATAAAAAAAGAGCGATTTCGATGCCGGCATCGATTTTAAACCGACATAGGTATCTTCGATCGCGAGCAAATCATCCCAAAATACGGTGAAATCGCCGAGATAGTCGGCAATGCTGACCAGTCTTTGGGCTTTTTGCAAAAGGGGCATTTCTTGAGCTGGGCATAAAAACACTTCAGTGGCTTTACCGATCGATTTTTGTCCGACAGGATCGAAAGTGCGGATCTCTTCAATCTCATCTCCAAAAAAATCAATGCGGAACGGATCGGGAGATGCGACGGGGAATAGATCGAGGATGCCTCCCCGCACGGCAAATTCTCCTTTATCGGAGACAACGGCTGCTTGTTTGTAGCCAAGATTGGTTAGAAGTTCAGGAAGAGAATCAAAGGGGATTTTGGTTCCCTTTTTCCAGCGGTGCAATAAAGTGGATGCGGCCTCTTTCGGAACGATCTTCTGCAGCAAAGAGGCGAGGGGGCAAAGGACGATCTTTGGTTCTTTCGCATGGATGAGCGTGTGGAGCGCTTCAAATCTTTTGCCGATGATGTCGGGGCTGGGAGGGATCTCTTCGCCAGGCAGCGTTTCCCATGCCGGAAATTCAACGGCTTTGCCTGGACAAAAGTAGCTTAAATTGTCGAAGAATCGATCTTCACGCGTACCGCCAGTGATGAGCAGCACGGATCTTTTTTTTGCCGCTTCGCTTGCAAGAAGAGCTTTGGGAGAGTCCCAAAGCCCTTCAATTAGAATCGATTCATCGGGTAAGTTCATACAAGATTTTAAATGGAACAGGATATACAGGATAATTTGGATATACAGGATGGGTTGGATTCGCCGCAATTGTTGCGGCGCCGGCCATAGGCCGGAATTTTTTCATCCTACCTATCTTTTTTATCCTGTCCATCCTGTTTAATCTCATCATGCTTTAGCTAATAGATGGCGGATTTTATCGAGGGCTTTTGGCAAACCATGAGGATCTTTGCCGCCTGCTTGCGCCAAATTCTGTTTTCCGCCGCCGCCGCCCTGGATGAGAGGAGCCGCTTCTTTGATGAGCCCTGCTGCGCTCACTTGCTTTTCAACGAGGTCTGCGCTGACAGCAACAAGGAGCTGGCATCTTTCGCCCACTTTAGCGCCAAGAGCCACTACGCCCGATTTCAGCTGCATCATCAAATCGTTTGCAAATTCAGTGAGTTCTTCAGAACTGATTGAAACTTCAGTAGCAATTAGAGAAATGCCGCCCACTTTCTCTTTGCGGGAAAGGCAACTTTCAATAAGTCCTTTCAGCTGGCCTTTCCTAAATGCCTTCAACTCTTGAGTTAGAAGCTTATTCTCATCGAGCAGCATTTGCAGTTTTTCTGTCATCGATTGGACTGGAGATTTCAACATCTGCGCCAAATTCTGTAACAGATCTTCTTCTTGCTGCACATACATTTCTGCATATTTGCCTGTGACAGCTTCAATCCTGCGCACGCCTGCCGCGATGCTGCTTTCTTTGGCAATCTTAAATAAACCAATTGTGCCGGTGCTTTTCGTATGCGTTCCTCCGCAAAGCTCTTTTGAGTAGTCGATGTCGATCACCCGCACTTTATCGCCATATTTTTCACCGAAAAACTGCTTGATGTCATTTCGCTTTTGCGCTTCCTCATATTTGATTTCATAGGTGTTGACCGGCTGATCTCCCCGGATCTTTTCATTCACCATGTTTTCAATCGTGCGCAGCTCATCTGTTGTCATCGCTTTATGATGGCTGAAATCAAATCTAAGCCGCTTTTCATCGACGAGAGAGCCAGCCTGTTTGATGTGGGTGCCCAACACTTTTTGCAGCGCCCAGTGGAGCAGGTGAGTCGCGGTGTGATTATTTTGAATCTCTTTCCGGCGCACCTCATCAACCGCCGCATGCACTTTTTCATTTTTGCGCAAAGTGCCTGCGCCCATTTTTCCGAGATGAGCAATCACTCCGGGGAATGGAGCTGTGCAATCATAAACTTGGAATTTGCCAATCGTTCCGGTGTCGCCCACTTGACCGCCCATTTCCGCATAGAAAGGAGTGTGGTCTAAAATGACAAGTCCCTCTTGTCCTTCTTTGATCTCATCGGTAAACTGGCCGTCGACCACCATGCCGATGACATGCGCATCAAGCGCAATCTTTTGATAGCCTTCAAAGACGCAAGGTTTGTGAGTGCGTGTAAAATCATTAAAGAAATTCTGATCGAATTCTTGGGTCGCCTGTTTGTGGGCTTTGCGCGATTTTTCTTTCGCCTCTTCTTCAAGCGCTTCATAGCGGGGTAAATCGACAGTCAGATCTTCGTCTTTTGCGATCAGCATGACTTCTTCGAGCGGAAATCCATAAGTATCTTTCAGTTTGAACGCATCGTCGCCGCTGATTTTTTTCTTCTCTTTCGATCGCTCAATCACTTGTCCCAAAAGCTGGCCGCCTCGGGTGAGCGTGCGGATAAATGCCTCTTCTTCCAGAGTCAAAATTTCTTCAATGCGGCCTTTAGCAGCTTTCAGCTCGGGGAAATCATCGCCCATGAGCGAATTAAGCCTTGGGAATACCTGCGCTAAGAACGGTTTTTGCAGTCCCAGCATACGGCCGTATCGGACAGCTCTGCGTAAAATTTTTCTTAAAACATAGCCGCGATCGGTATTGCTTGGCTGGACGCCGTCGGCGATTGCAAAAGAAAGGCTTCTGATGTGGTCCGCAATCACATGGAAAGGAGCTTCGCCTTCGTATTTTTTGCCGGAGATTTCTTCTACTTGAGCAATCAGGCCGCGTAAAATATCGGTCTTAAAGACATCATCGACTCCCATTCTCAGCGACACAACCCTCTCAAGTCCTGCGCCGGTGTCGATGGATTGCTTTGGAAGATTTTCCATTTTGCCCGATGCATCGCGCGAAAACTGCATGAAGACGAGGTTCCAAAATTCAAGGTAACGTTCGCCGGTTGCGTCTTCGACAGGACTTTTTGCTGGGCCGTATGTATCGCCTCTATCAAATAATAATTCGGAACAAGGGCCGCAAGGTCCTGTGTCGCCCATCGCCCAAAAATTTTCTTTCTCTCCGAAGCGGACGATCCGCTTTGAAGGAATGTGCTTTTCCCAAAGGGCGAAAGCCTCATCGTCATCGCGGAAGACGGAGACCCAAATTTTATCGGGATCAAAACCGAAAACATGCTGGGTCACATCCCATGCATAGCCGATTGCGTCTTTCTTAAAATAGTCGCCGAAGGAAAAGTTGCCGAGCATTTCAAAAAAGGTGAGGTGGCGGCTTGTGTGGCCCACGTTTTCAAGGTCATTGTGCTTCCCTCCGACCCTGATGCATTTTTGAGTCGTTGTCGCTCGTGTGTAGTCTCTCTTCGATTTGCCTAAAAAAACGTCTTTAAACTGGTTCATTCCCGCGTTGATGAAGAGGAGTGTAGGGTCATCGTGGGGAACAACAGGAGAAGAAGGAACAATAGCATGCCCTTGCTTCTTAAAATATTGCAAAAATGCACGTCGAATTTCTTGAGACAACATAACTTCCTCTAATGGTTGGTAAACCATTGTAGAAGGGATTTTCTGAAAAGTCAATTGGTGATAATCCTTGAACGTTTTGCCAAAGTGGCTCAAAATGGGTGCTTAATTAAATAGGAATTTATGGACGAAGATCTCAAGAAACAGCTTGGCAAAATCGCGAACACCATTAGACAGCTCTCGATCGATGCGGTTCAAAAAGCAAATTCTGGCCACCCAGGCATGCCGATGGGGTGCGCAGAACTCGGCGCTTACCTGTACGGCGTTCTGTTGAAACATAACCCAAAAAACTCCAAATGGGCGAACCGCGACCGGCTTGTCCTCTCTGCAGGCCACGGGTCTATGTGGCTCTATTCTTGTTTGCACTTATCCGGTTTCAAACTCTCTTTGGATGAGATTAAACGCTTCCGCCAGCTCCATTCTAAAACTCCCGGACACCCCGAATACGGCCACACTGATGGCGTAGAGGCGACGACAGGACCGCTTGGGCAAGGCGTTGGCAATGCGGTGGGAATGGCTCTCGGTCTGAAACTGCTCGCAGCAAAATTCAATCGGGAAGATTTTCCTCTTTTCAACAGCAAAGTCTATTGCGTTGCAGGCGACGGCTGCATGATGGAGGGCATTTCTTCCGAAGCCTCTTCGTTTGCCGGTCATTTAAACATCAATAATTTGGTCCTCATTTACGATGCGAATAACATCTGTTTGGATGGGCCGCTTGCAGAGTGCATGTCGGAAAACACCAAAGAGCGCTACAAAGCTTACGGCTGGGATGTTTATGAATGCGACGGCTACGATTTCGATCGGATGGATTCCATTTTCACCGAAATCAAACACAAGCAGGAAAAACCTGTTCTCATCGTTTTGCGCACTGTGATCGGCAAAGGCTCGCCTCACAAAGCGGGAACGCATAAAGTCCACGGATCTCCGCTTGGGCCAGATGAAGTGGCAGCCACGAAAGAGGCTCTCGGCCTTCCGAAGGAAGAATTTTATATTCCGCAAGCTGTGATTTCGTTTTTTGAACAGAAACTGCCGAAAGAAGCTGCCCTCGAAGCAGAGTGGAATGAGATGTTCCGCAAATGGGCGGCGCAATATCCCGATCTCGCTGCCGAATATGAGAAAATGCAAAATTACTATCTGCCCAAAGATCTAGAAGCAGAATTGAAAAAAATGACCCTCAAATCGCCGATGGCAAGCAGAGCTTCGTCTGGAGCTTGCATCCAGCTGCTCGCTAAAAAATTGCCGCAGCTCTATGGCGGTTCTGCCGACCTTTCTGGCTCTGACGATACGATGATGAAAGATTATCCGATCGTTACACCTGGCAATTTCGATGGACGCAATATGAAATATGGCGTGCGCGAATTTGCGATGGCCGCGATGTCTGCGGGACTTTCTTTAACGGGAATGATTCAGCCATTTTGCGGCACATTCCTCACGTTCAGCGACTATATGCGCAACGCGATTCGTTTAGCTTGCATGTCGCCTTACCATGTGATCTATCAATTCACCCACGATTCGATCTTCCTTGGAGAAGACGGCCCTACTCACCAGCCGATCGAACATTTAGCAGCTTTGCGCGCACTGCCCAATCTGCATGTGATCCGCCCCGGCGATGCGCATGAAGTGAAAATGGCTTGGATTGCTGCTTTGAAATACAAAGGCCCTACTGCGATCATCCTTTCGCGTCAGGCGATGCCGGAACTCAAAGAAACCGATGTTTCCTACGATCAAGGGATGGGAAGAGGCGCTTACATCATCAAAAAAGAAAAGGGAAGAGCCGATTATACACTGTTTTCAACCGGTTCTGAAGTTTCTTTAGCTCTCGAAGTTGCGTCAGGTCTTGAAAAGCTGGGCAAAAGCGTCCGCGTAGTTTCTATGCCGTGCTGGGCCCTCTTTGAAAAACAGTCTTCCGAATATAAAAAGTCGGTTGTAGAAGGAGATCTTGGCGTTCGCGTTGCGATTGAAGCGGCGAGCGATTTTGGCTGGCACCGATATATTGGCCGCCACGGCATCGCCGTATGCATGGAAAGCTTTGGGCTTTCAGCTCCAGCTGCAGACCTTGCCCAAGAATTTGGATTTACAGCAGATGCGATCGTGGAGCGGCTTCTGAATGTTCCTCGAAGCGCTTAAAGGCCAAAATCGAAATCGTCCTCCTGTCTGGCTCATGCGCCAGGCAGGCAGGTACATGCCCTCCTACCAAAAGCTGCGCGCAAAACATTCCTTGCGCGATCTTTTTTTCACTCCAGAACTTGCTGCCGAAATCACGCTCATGCCAATCGAACAGCTCGGCGTAGACGCAGCCATCCTCTTTTCCGACATCACTGTCGTAGCATTGCCTTTAGGCATGTCGCTTGATTTTAATGAAGGGCCCGTAATCCAAGGTTCTCTCAAACGCGAGTCTATCGAAGTGTTGGAGCCAATCGCCAAAACAATCCGGATGATCAAGGCTCAAACAAAAGTTCCGCTCATCGGCTTTTGCGGCGGGCCTTATACCGTTGCCCGATATATGGGAGGCGATCCTGCGCTTTTAGAGCCGATTACAGAAGCGACTCTCGAATACATCCGCATGCAGGAAGCTGCAGGAGTCGATGCAATCCAGATCTTTGATTCCTGGGCAGGGGAGATGGCTGATTTTCCCTCATATACGCCCTATCTTCAAAGGCTCATTCAAAGCGCCCGCGTGCCTGTGATAGTCTTCATGCGCGGCTCCTGCCGCTATGTCGATGAGCTGGTGAAACTCCACCCCACCGCAATCAGCTTCGATTCAGAAAGGCCGCTCCATGAACTTCGCCCAAAAGTTCCCATGGCAGTCCAAGGAAACCTGGACCCCGATTTGCTCTACCAACCTCTGCCGATCATCCGGCAAAAGACCCGAGAACTTTTAGACTCAATGGGAAGCGATCCAGGTTTCATCGTCAATCTAGGCCACGGGGTCAAAAAAGATGTCTCTTTCGAGGCAGTTAAGTGCCTCGTCGACACCGTAAAATTTCAATAAATATTATATAATAATAAAAATTATTTAAAATTGAGTTTTAAGCGGTTTTCGTATATAATTTTTTAGATTTTTAATTATAAAAGGATATAAACATGGCATTTAGTAGCGCGGTAGTCCCGTTTCAACAAGTTGATATGAGCCCAGTTTTACAAAGAATGGGTTTTTCGCCTGAAGACCGGCAAGCTTTGGTCGCAGGAATGAAGTATCTAAGCGGTGAAGAATCACAAAAATGGCTTGAAGAAAGGCGGGGAGATCTTGATAAAATCGGGCGTGCTGCTGAAGAAGCAATTCGAATCCAAGAAAGATGTGAAGTGGTAAGCGCAGGTATTTCCTCTGCTACTCAACAAATTAGGGCTGGCGAGCAAAGCCGGAAAGAGATTGATGAGAGAGAAAGCCAAATAGATTCTCAACATACTCAAGAAAGAGATCAACTTTTCGGAGAAAGGCAAGCCATTCAACAGCAAATCAGAGATGAAGGGAGAATCGCCCTGTTTTCTTTCACAAATCCGTTAACAAAGAAAATTTGGCGAACAGTTGCAACAATTGGCCAGCATGCTTTAAATGTGACTGTGCCTGTTTTGGGCGTTGTCCATAGAGAAGCTCTTGTTGCTAAGTGCGGACAAGTTGCATCTATGGCTCTTGCCGCAGCTAAGGAATGCGCAACAACCGTTGCACAACCTGCGATCTATGTTCCATTGGCAATTGCTACAGGCGTTACTTTGGCTTGCAGTTATGCATTCAAAGTAGGCCAAAGAATTTTGAGAAATGAAGCTAGAGCGGATGTTCTGCAACGTCGAATCGATGATTGCGATTCAGTTCACAGAAGGGCAAAAGAACAGGTCGCTAAGGAAAAAGAGGGTGTTGCAGATTTGATTCAACAAAATACAACTCGAATCGAAATGGGGCAAAAAGAGCGGGAAGAATTAGCTCGAAGAGGCGGCGCGATTGACTCTATGTTCGCTTCAGTTCGAGAGAAGATTGCAGTAGACATTGCTCAACGTCAACTGGGCTTGTTGAAGAAAGCTATAGCACAGCCAGAGCAAAATGAATTTGTTGTGCAAGCCGGCAGAACTTCTATGCAGACTGTTATGGATGCCATGTTGGTTGCTTATTCAGACGTGCAGCAAAAGCCGCTCCTGATGGGCCCTGCAGCTCGACCTGCTATCGAAGAAATCTAATCCTATAAACCTCCGGTGAAAACCGGGGGTTTTTCTAAAGGTGAGGAAATGCTAAAGTCTTTTTTATGCATGACCTCGTTCAAGTAGATCCTCAACTTCTTGCCAAACTAAATCGGGCCGTTCCCCGCTACACTAGCTACCCGACAGCCCCGCAATTTCAACCGATCGATGAATCCGCGGCAATTCGGCATTTGCGCCTCTTTGATGCGTCGAATAAACCTCTATCGCTTTATTTCCATATCCCATTTTGCAAATCGATGTGCCTTTTTTGCGGCTGTTCGGTGGTGTTAAATCGGAAGCCGGAGCGGCAGCAACTTTATTTAGACCATCTTTGCCAGGAAATTGATTTGGTAGCGCGCAATATTTCAAATAAGCGGCTCGTTACTCAGCTCCATTTGGGAGGAGGAACGCCAACCTCGCTAAATGAAGAAGAATTTGACCGGCTCATGAAAAAAATCCATGAGCATTTTGTTTTTTCAGAAGATGCCGAAATATCGATCGAGGTAGATCCCCGTACTGTTTTTGCCGACAGGGGAAGGAAGCTCACTTTTTTGCGCCAGCTTGGATTCAACCGGGTTAGCTTTGGCGTGCAGGATCTCGACCCAGTTGTGCAAGAAGCTGTAAGACGGCGGCAAAGTGAAGAAATGACCGTAACGACTTATTATAAAGCGCGCGAATTGGGATTCGAGGGGATCAACATCGACCTCATTTATGGCCTTCCCCATCAAACGGTCGAGCGATTTGCCAAAACGGCTGACCGACTGATTGAGCTAAAGCCAGATCGGATCGCTTTTTATTCCTATGCAAAAGTCCCTTGGCTCAAAGAGCATCAAAAAGCTATTCCTGATGAAACATTGCCTTCAACGGAAGAAAAATTCCGCATCTATGTCGACGCGCGGACTAGATTCATGCAAGGCGGATATGCGGCAATTGGAATGGATCATTTCGCTCTGTCCGGCGATCCGATGGCCAAGGCATACTTTAACAAAACACTCACGCGCAATTTCCAAGGCTATGCTGTCCAGATGGCCGAGGATATGATTGGATTCGGACTGACTGCGATCGGATATTTAGAAAATGCCTATTTCCAAAACATCAAAGAGCTCGAGATCTATCAATCGACTGTGGCAAGCGGCCATTTGCCCGTTGCCAAAGGATATGTTTTGACTGAAGACGATTTGGCAAGAAGAAAGATTATATTGTCTTTGATGTGTCATTTTGAAGTGGGCAAAGAGGTTCGATCCATTGGTGTTGTGGAGCCTTTAATTCAAGAAGGACTTCTGGAAGAGAGGGGAGATAAACTTTTAGCAACTCCTATCGGCAGATTATTCATCCGGAATATTGCATCTGTTTTTGATGCATACTTAAGTAAAGGGCATTTTTCAAAAGCCGTTTAGAGTCTGTTACGAAATTTAGCAAAAATGAAGAGATATGCACCACAGAGATAGATACCACAGAGAAAAGATCATTTAAGCTCTCACCATGCAAGAAAATTCTTGTCTGCAACCATTTACAAATGATACAGACCTTCTCACTGGCACAATTATTGGCGCAGCGATTGAAGTTCACAGATTTTTAGGACCTGGCCTCTTAGAGTCTGCTTACGAAGCCTGTCTAATCTATGAACTACGGTTGAGACGGCTAAAAGTCGAACACCAAAACCCGCTGCCAATATTTTATAAGGATGTGATGCTTGACTGTGGGTATTGTCTTGATTTGGTTGTAGAAAATGAAGTTATCGTAGAAGTGAAGTCAGTGAGCAGCGTAGCAGGGATTCATGAAGCACAGTTACTATCCTATCTTAAACTATCCGAATATAAAAGAGGGCTGCTGATCAATTTCAATGTAAAGATGCTTAAGGATGGCATCAAACGGATGAAAAAATAATCTCTATCTCTGTGGTGCTAAATAATCCCGAAAATCGACGCACCAAAAAATCGTTAACTGTTTTTTAGAGTTTGTGCATCTTGTCAGAAATTTAAATTCTATTTAAAATTTCCACCTCATAAAAAAACGAGGTGTGAAATGACATGCGGAATTACAGCTAACCGGCCATTCAATTTAGATTATGCTGAGCTCAATATGGAATACACATATTCAGCGCAAGAATATTTGGCTGAAAGAGTGGCTGCTTTTGTGTATGCAGTTCCCTTAGCATTGATTGCAGCAGCAGAATTGATTGTTAAAAACGGACTGTTCCTCGTTTTTAATGCCGCCGTTTTTGTGATTAAAACCGTGACTTGGGCTGTCTTGAAAGTGATTGAAGTAGTCAGTTCCTATTTTGGCGCTCAGGCCTCAGGCGGCGGCTTGCAGCTAATCAGTACGCATTTTACTGCCGACGATCTCATTACTTTCCGATCCGCGCTCCGTTTGGCCACCTCTTCGGAAAACCGAGCACAAGTTTTCTTAGAACATCTTGCCTATAGTCTTTGGTTCGATCAAGCAACCCAAACAGTGAATGTGCAAGATATGAATCGAGAAGGCCACCCAACTCTATGCTTGCAGATTGCGGAAGGAGGCCAGGTCCTTTCAATCAAAGTCGATGGAGTGGATCAGGCGGTGTTCCCGCCTGAGTATGAAGCTTGCATGTATCCTTGCTTCATGAAGTCTCTTGAAGTTTCTTCTAACTACCTCAAAGAAGGGGACAATATTGCTATCCGGGTGATTCGAAGAGGCTTGTGCGAAATTCCAGAATATCACCTCGATGAGCTCGGAAGAGAGCTGCAAGTCGGCAATAGAACTCCTTCCTTGCACTTACAGTTTTTAACGAATTCACTGGATAGAGACGAAGGAATTGATGCAGGTGGTCCTAGGAGAGATTATTTCGATGATTTGATGAGAGGGCTGCTGCTCAATAAAGGAGAGCTCCGATTCGTTGCTCAGGCTAATGCAACTCTCCGCATGCCTGTGACTGCTGATCCATACCGGAACAACCGTCTTCCCGATATTAGCCAAATAGAAAGGCCTCTTTACCAAAAATTGGGGGCTGCGATGATGCTCGCTTACCGATCGAATGGAGCGTTATTGGTCGGTAGACGGTTTGAGGACGCATTATTTAGGGCCGCCTTTAGTTTAACTCCTGCTGAGGCAGATATGCAGTTTGCGAATTTAACGCCTGCAGCAAAATTGAGGATGTCTAGAGCGATTTTGCAAGCTAGAGAGGCAAATACGCGCGTTGTAGATCTTTTGGAAGCTGCTCATTTAGATGAAGCAGGATGGGCTGAGGCGGCGGCGATCGCTGAGATGACAGAAGGTTGGCCTGCAGATTTTGAATTTGAACAGGGAAATGCCGAACATGAACGGCAAGTTCTGGAAGGTTTGAGAACTGTTTTATTTGGAGAAGTCGGAAGATATTTGGCTCCAATTCATGCGATTGCGAAGGGAATCACCGATACGAGAAGACGATGGAATATCATTGGCGAAGCCATTGATTGGCGCGTATTCAGCGACACAATCCAGGGAAGGATTGATGGAGCCACGATTGCTAACAGCCTTCAAATCAATGAAGGTCCGGCTATTACCCCGCACCTTCGTCAAAAAGTCGAATGGATCAGAGAATGGCTGCAAGATCCAGCAACTCCGCAAGACGATATTCGGGAATTTGTGAAATTTGCGACAGGCTCATCCAGCTTAGGGCAAGGAGCCCGCATCAGAGTCAGCAGCCAGGCAGTAGGTTATGGCCAGGTGCTAGTTCCTGCGGCAGTTGGGCATAGCTGCTTTAGCACGATCGATCTTTCGGCTCAGCCCTGCGCTTATGGAAGACACAACGATCATACGAAACAAAACTTCCTTCTTGCTCTGAAAGAGCTTTCTCTCACGCAAGCAGGAAATTATTTCATGGGATAAATGCGTTTTATCGTTCTCGGCGGCGGAATCACCGGACTTTCCGCCGCTTGGTTTCTTAAGAAAAAGAATCCAGGCGCCAAAATTACTTTGCTTGAGAAAGAAAGTCGGCTTGGCGGATGGATTCGCAGCTCTCATGATGGTGGCTTTTTCTTTGAAAAGGGGCCTCGCACGTTCCAAGCCGGCCGCAGCCCTCATCTCATTTCCCTCATTCAAGAATTGGAACTGGAATTGATCCGTTCCAATCCAGCATCAGCCAAACGCTTCATCCTCTATAAAGGCAAATTGCGCACTCCAGCTTCCTTTTTGCCGATGCTGATCCCATACGCAATTCGGGAACTTTTCATTCCGAAAGGACAAAAAGAAGATGAATCCATTTACGATTTTGCATCCCGCAGATTCAGTCCGAAAATTGCTGACCTCTTTTTCGATCCGCTTACATTAGGCATTTATGCAGGCGATATCCACAAACTCTCGATCCGCTCTTGCTTTCCAGCTCTATACAATTGGGAAAAAGATAAAGGATCTGTGATGAAAGGACTTTTTTCTTCGCCCAAAAAAGCAAAAGGGTTGTTCACTCTCAAAGGAGGCATGGAAACGCTTATCCAGGCGCTTGAAAAAAGGCTCGATATCGACATAGTCCTCAATTGCGCAGTAGAGAAATTCGATGATCATGAAGTGATAGCCGGCGGCAAGACTTGGGCTGCCGATCATGTGATTTCTGCATTGCCGCCCAAACTTCCAACAAAATCCATTTGGGTCGTTAATCTCGCTTTCGAGGGAGATGTGCTTAAGAAAAAAGGATTTGGCTACCTCATCCCAACTCAAGAAAAAGAATCGGTTCTAGGAGCTGTCTTCGACTCAGCCATTTTCCCAGAACAAAACCAAAGAGGGGAAAGCCGCCTTACTTTCATGGTGCGCGAAGAAGAGACTCATCCTCTCGAAGCAGCACTTTCTGCATTGGATCGCCATCTCCAAATTGGCGCCAAACCCATCTATTCCTCTCTATTCTTAGCCAAAAACGCAATTCCCCAAATGGAAGTGGGCTGCGGCTATACAGAAGGCTTATCCGTCGATGGCTGCATCCTAAGAGGGAAAAGATTGGTTTGAACTTCTGCTAAAATTCAAGAGCTGCTATTTGAAAGATAGAGGTTCTCTATGATTCACATTCTATCATCGCCGCATATGATCCTGATTTTGCTCTTTTCAGTGATCTTTATTGCATTCATTGTCGCTCTGTTTCTTAAGCCTGAAGAGTTTCCGAAATCAAGAACCAACGTGTTCATCTCCATTCTAGCCTCTGTGACCGTGATCTTGATTGGATTGAGTTTGGCAGTTTCGGCTGTGACTCTGCATGAGGCCGAAAGTTTGATCCGGGTGTTTTCAACGAAGCAGTCGATTGATAAGCTCTGGCTTTTCCCCAATCGTCTTCTTGCAAGCAGCACGAAGGCAAGGCCTGTCTATTTGGCCAGTTTTTATTCCAACAATCCCAATTTGAAAAAGGCGTGTTCAAATCCGGGAGACGAGATTCATTCTTCCTGCACCTCGGTTTTAGAAGAGCAAAATATTGCGATTGTCATGATTCAATCATGGGAAGATTATTTGACGGCGCGCAATTTGGATGCGACGGGAGATATCGTCTGGCTCAATAACTTCATCCAGTGGGCCCAAAGTCCCTATCTCAAAGAGTATTTCGATCTTTTGAAATACAATTTTAAATCGACAACGATCGAATTTGCAAAAATCCTTTTCGATTATGCTGGGAAAATACCGATCGGCACGTCGGATCCTGAAATCTACCACCAAACCGTCAAAGCGATGATGCACGATCCAGGGTTTCAAAAAGTAGTTCATCAATTGACTCAAGAGGCAAAAAACTACGAAACGAATTAGCCATCGAAAAAAACGAATTCCGATTTTTATAGGAATTTTGTTTTCTCTTCTCGCGGCATTTCTTCTTTATTCTAAGGCTACCCCTTTTTCCCGTTGGTTGGAGTTCATTGAAGCGAAAACCTATGATTTTCAAGTAAGTAAAATCTATCAGCCCCTTTCAAAACACCCCGATGTCATCATTGTAGGACTCGATGATGCAAGCCTGAAGACAGAAGGAAGGCTGCCGTGGTCTAGAGAAAAAATGGCCTCTTTGATCGATCGATTGAAAGAGCTCGAAGCCAAAGTGATCGCACTCGACTTCCTGTTCCCAACTGAGGAGCCGAATATCGCGATCAAGGTTTTTGAAAAGCTCCAAAGAAAGGGAGAAGACACGAAAGATTTTGAATACGACGCCATTTTTGCAAACAGTCTGAGCCAAGTTGACTCTATCCTCGGAATGGTTTTAACGCGAAATGAAGAGTCCATCGGAATGCTGCCTCCGCCGCTATTGACCCTCACGAACAAAAACTTATTTATTCCAGAGAAAAATAGCTATCTCGGCAATATTCCCATCTTGCAGAAAGCGGCGAAAAAGGGGGGCTTTATAAACAGCACTCCCGATGCTGATGCAATCATTCGATTTTCTCCCCTTGTTTACCGCTTCGGCTCTGAAGTTTTTGGGTCTTTGGCGCTCGTCGCTGTCAGTGAATATCTAAATGCGAAAAAAATCAATCTGATTGCCAAACCGTACCAGGAGATGGATTTTTTAGAGGCCATCGAGCTCGATCAGCGCTCGATCCCAGTAGACACATTAGGAAGAATTTTGGTTCCCTTTAGGGGGCCTGCTTATACCTTCCCTGTGCTATCTGCAACAGATGTGCTGCATAAACGGGTTCCAATAGATGCAGTCCGAGGCAAATTGGTGTTTATCGGAGCTACAGCCACTGGAAGCGGCGATCTGGTCGCCACTCCAATGTCCCGAAGCTACAATGGAGTTGAAATCCATGCAACGATTGCCCAGAGCATCATCGACGGATATTTGCCCTTCAAACCGGGCTGGGAAAAAGGAGTCAGCGTAGCGTTGATTCTTTTATTCGGAATTGTTTTGTCCATTATTTTGCCTCATCTTGGCCCTATTCCGATGCTCTTTGTTTCAGGCGGATCCATCGGCTCGCTTTTCCTCTTGGATTATTGGATGTGGAGCCATGAAACAATGGTTCTCTCATTTTTTGTTCCTATTTTGGTGATCGTCGTCCTTTTTCTTTTCAACACCATCTATGGATTTGTTGCGGAGGCAAAACAGAGGCAAGCGATTAAGAACATTTTTGGCCAGTATGTCTCTTCCGATCACATTGATCTCATTTTGAAAGAAGGGCTCGATATCGAAATGAAGGGGGAGAGCAAAGATCTGACTGTTCTCTTTTCAGACATACGCGGGTTTACCACTTTGTCAGAAAAGATGTCGGCAACAGAGCTGACCTCCTTCCTCAATGAGTATTTTACAGCAATGACCGAGGTGATTTTCCAGAATCAGGGAACGATTGATAAATACATCGGCGATGCGATCATGGCCTTTTGGGGCGCGCCCATTGAGGACAGCGCGAATCCTTATCACGCAGTAAAGGCTGCTCTGGGAATGCAGAAAAAACTCGATGAGTTCAACAAGCAAAAAGGTTCAAACATCCACATTGGCGCCGGAATTGGAACGGGAAATATGTTTGTCGGCGATATGGGTTCTAAATTCCGAAGATCTTACACCGTGATGGGAGATACTGTGAACCTCGGCTCCCGCCTTGAAGGCCTTACGAAACATTACGGAGTCAAGGTGATCGTTTCTGAAAACACTTATCTTGCTACAAGCGATCGTTTTCTGTATAGAAAACTAGATAAAGTTCAAGTGAAAGGAAAGGAACGGGCCGTGGCTATTTTCGAACCGATTTGCCCTATCGAAGAGGCCGATCCAAAATTGCAAAAAGAGATCGATTTGCATACGGAAGCGCTTGACGCTTATTGCAAAGGCGATTGGGACCATGCCCGGAAACTTTGGACGCAGCTGAACAGTAAGTTTTACCTCGAAAGGATGCCCCCGGGATCTCAGCCGGGGCCGAATTGGGATGGAGTTCAAAAATATGAGACTAAATAGCTGGATTTTTCTCATCTTATTCGGATTTTGCTCTCTATGGGCAAAGTCAGAAGTAGGCAAGGTGACCATATTGGAAGGATCTGCAACCGCATCAGGTAGAACTCTCGAAGTGGGCTCTCCGATCTACGTGAAAGACACAATCAAGACGAGCGATGGCTCTACAGTGCAGGTGCAATTCATAGACAATTCCATATTAGATGTATTGCCCAACTCCACCTACATCATTAAAGAATATCAATATGGCAAGGGGAAGGACCGGAACAATTCAGAGCTCGCTGCGGGCGGATTCCGCCTCTTAAGCGGTTCGATAAAACCCGATCCTGAGCAGTATAATATCAAGACGCCGAACGCCACGATCGGCCTTTTGGGTACTCTTTTGGAAGCGGAAATGGCAGATGAAGCCCTATACGTTGCTTGCACTCAAGGGCGAGTGCAAATCCAGAATGCGGGCGGAACGGTTGTGATCGGGGAGGGGATGGAGCAGTATGCTGTGGTCACTTCCTATTCAAGGCGTCCAAATATTTTCATCAGTCCGCCTTCCAATATGATTCGTCCAACATTGTCGCCTGGAGTTAGGCGCTGATGAGAAGGCTCCTTTTTGTTTTGGCTATTGAATGCATGCATGCAGTGACGGTCACATCGAATGCAGATTCGGGCCCGGGTACTTTGCGATATGTTATCGAACAATTCAATGGGACCCTCCCTCCTATGCCTCCCCCTCCTCCTATTCCTCCGCCGATGAGCCAAATCGATTTCAATATAGCGGGACCCAGTACCATTACCCTTCTTTCCCCCTTGCCCATACTGAATGCCGCAAATTCAAATCTTATCGGCATCGATGGCTTCAATGGAGGCAATCCTGTCATCGTAGATGGAGGGGGCCTTTATCCAGGTTTGGTGATTAATGATCTAGATTTAACTGCGACTCCTGCATTTATGCTTCAAAACATCACCTTCCAAAATTGTTTAGCGCTAGGAGCCAATGGCATGGGGGCAGGAATTCCTGGAGATCCTGGATGGGGCGGGTCTCTTCTCACATTTTTCACACCGCCGCCGCCGCCGCCGGCGTTCCAGTTTGTGATTCAAGACGTGCAGTTTCTTAATTCTAAAGCTCAAGGTGGAGACGGCAATCAAAATCAAGGCGGTTTTGCATGGGGAGGAGTTTCATTGACCGGTTTTCCTTTTACTGTGCAAGGCTCTGCTGTTTTTAACGGCACGCTCCAGCCGGGAAATCCACCTCCGCCACCCAATATTAATCTTGGTTGGACGATCTTTTCTCCGAATAGCGATTCGGTGACTGAGTTCAATCCAACACTGGTTTCGGATACGATTTCTTTTACAGACGCCTTTTTAATAGGAGGGCCGCTTGTTCAAAATGGGCCTGGAACTGTTTCTTTGAGCACCACTTCAACGGCCCCTCCGAGCGGAGATTTTCCTCCCTCTGTTTATTATGTTATGAAAGACACGACGATCCAACAAGGCACTTTTCATCTAGACGGACAAGTCATACAGACTCCTGATGGAGTTCTTCTGCCGCTCCCTGTTTTTGGCTCGATCGGAGATCTGACATTCATGAGTGGAACTACTTTAAGCGGAAACGGATTGATATTCGCAGGCGACGGGAAAACGGCCTATTACCAGGGATCGACCATCGCTCCATCCCCAGGTATTTTGCTCCTTTTAGGAGAAACTCAATTTCAGACTGGAACGAAGATCATGACTTCCGTTCAACCGACCCAGGCAGCCTCCGTAATGATGGCCAATTTCGTCATTCCTGCTCCTGCAAGGAATATCCAGGGAGCCACATTGTATGTAGATGTCGTTCCGGGAAGCTATACAGCTCCGACGGTTTATGCATTGGTTCTTTCCCAAGAGATCTTTGATGGGCGCTTTCAAGATATCGTCGTAACCGGCAGTTTTGGAGCCACATTTGGACTCGGCAATCCTTTGGATCCGCCAACCGTGATTTATTCCCCTCTAAGCGCGCCCAATTCGGTCCTAATGCCAGTCAACGTTCCTTTTGGAATATCAACAGCCAATATTGTATTAGGAACGATCACTCTCCAAAGCACCGTGCTTTACGATCCTTGCGCAGGGATCATCGTGATTTCTCTATTAGCTCCTGGACAAGGTGCGGCGGCTCTTTCTCAATTTTTTGCCAATCAGACTGTATTGTCCGCGCAAACTTTAGGATCTTTGACAGCCTCAATCAATGCGAATTGCTTGAAAAAAAGCGAAGCGAAAGCTGCGCCTGCATCCGGTCCTGTAGCTGCATGGTATCAACAGAAAAACCAACTTTTAGCTCAATCCTCAGAAGAGGCGGCGCCCCCAATTCCGCAGCCGATAAGAGAGTTGGATGATACTCAAAAGCCGCAAGAGGGTGAAAAACATCTCTTGCCTTCTTTATTTTCGCAAAAGAAGCAAACCCCGAATTATTCCATTTCACTGACCCCTTTCGCACAGTTTCAAAATCAAGGTCAGGTTGTCACCTCGAATGCCGTTGTGCCGGCGTATGATACCCAGTCTTACGGCGCGATTTTAGGATTTGATTATATTGGTCTGGAGACCATTTTGATAGGAGGGGCAGCCAGCTTTGCCTGGACCGATTTGAATGTAGCAGAAAATGGCGGAGGGCAAAAAACCTGGAGCGGATTCGGCACAGCTTATTCAAGCTTTACCTTCGGCCATTTCTTTTTCAACGTACTTGCGACGGGAAGCTACAATCATAATACGGCTGCCCGCATTTTCTCTCCGATTGAAGGGGAGACGATTACGATCGAATCGACGACGCCTCTCGGTGTTAAATCTGTCTATACATTTCAAGGGGTGGGTGTTCCTGGAGGGACTTCGTTTTCCAAATACAATGTTTATCAGGTTGTTCCTCACGTCGATTTCAACTATGAATTCGGTTTCGGCTCTCTTTCATTAGTTCCCTTTTTCCTCTCCGATTGTTCCATCTCTTTCGCAGAATCGATTACCGAAACGGGAGATAATTTCTTAAATCCGAATGCCTGCGCGAACAAAATTTCCCTCAACACAGCGACAGATTCTTTGGTCACAACGATCATTCAGAGCGAAACGGGAGCCAATTTCTTCGAGCAGTTCGATTTTAAGAAAAAAGGAATACTTATTTATCGGTTAAAAGCATCTTATGTCAATCGCTATACCGTTCCCTATACTTTGCGCTCGAAACTGGTCGATAGCATTGATTTTACCAAAACTTCGATGCATCTTCCGATGCAGCACATGTTTGGATATGCGGCGGAAGCGATCTATCGGTGGAGACGGTTTTCTACAGTTCTAACCTACCAAGGAATGGTTGGCAGCGGATACTTATCCAACGCAGCCTACCTTCGCTTCGCCTACGATTTCTAATCGGGAATTATTTTAGTTTTCGTCTTCTTCTTCATTTTCTTCTTCCTCTTCGCCCTCTTCTTCTTCCTCTTCGCCCTCTTCTTCTTCAACTGCGTCGACAGGACGAGTTGATGAACGTCGAGATGACCCTGGGGTTGTTTGAATTTGAGACGAGGCAGAATATGGCGCGATGGCATTATTTGCGTTCGGCTTGGAAGGATTTGTTTCTCCTTTTCCCGCTTGGGGCGTCGGCTGAACCACTGCATTCAATGGAGTTTCAGTCTTGGATGGAAGAGCCGCTTGATTGACAGGAGCCTGGATTGCTGCTGGCGCTGGAGAAGAGGGGGTGGGATTTGGCGCTTGTTGCGGTGCTCCTGTTGTTGAGAGTTGCGGAGCCGTTGAAGAAGTAGGCATTGGCTGAGGAGCCGGAATTTGAGATGGCTGCGCTGAAACATTCGGAATCATCGTTATGGGCGCTTCAGTTTTTGCAGGATGAGGCGGTAGATTTGGAAGTGCACTTTTGGATGTTGATTGAGAATTGAGCCCAGGAGACGGGTTCGATTGCGGCGCACTGGTTGTTGTGATCGGTTGATTGGTTTGCTGCATCGCATCAGATTTCGTTTCCCCAGTCTGCATCGGCAAAGAAGGAGAAAATGAAGCGTTTTCTTGTTGGCTCGCCGGCGAGGCAGAATTTGAAATCATCGATGTGATGGTCTTTTCTAAAATAGGAGAGTTCTCTTTGGGTTTTGTCTCTTGAGAAGATTGAACTTTTTCAGTTTCTTTCTTCGAGCTCGTCGATGATTCAGAAGTAGATCGAGGCTTGGTCGATTCTTTTTCACTGCTTTTTGTTTCATTTGGATTAGAAATAGGCGAATCATCGGATTGTTCTTTTTGCGAATGCGCGTCCACTTCATCCGCGGTCCGTTCCTCATTCGCGATTTCAATGATGATTCCATCCGCTTCTATCAATTCAATGATTTTCTCAATCAGATCAACAGACGGGATTGGAGTCGATGCTTCTTTTTGATTTTGCGGTTCAGTTGGCTTTTTCGATTCAGATGATTTCGTTTCAGAAGACTTCTGTTCTTTCTGCTGGAATGACTCAGCTTGCTTTACAGATACTGTCGCATTCTGGATGACGGGTTCTTTTGGACTTGGATAACTCGGTGAATAATTGGCGGCTGCAGAATTCGTTCTTTGCGCAAGCTGCGGCGATGCAGGAATATTGGGAGAAGGATTTGCAGGTGGTGGGTTGCCAAAGGCCACCCTGACAGCTTGGGCATTTTGAGGGGGTGTTTGAAGCGTCGGTGCTTGAGGGGAAGGCGCTTGAGGGACAGCGGGCGCAGCATTCGTGGAAGGAGCTAAAGGCGGGGCTGTTGGAACTTTCATTCCGGGTTCCATAGGTGGAGCAGAAGGTTCTGGATTTTTCCCCGTAAGCGCTGCAGTAAGGTCTTGAATCATCGCGGGAAGAGTGGCCTGTAAATCGGGATAGGAGGAGAGAAAATATCTCGTAAGGACATCCTGGATCACAGTGCGGATCGCCGTGTTCATATCCGATTGCGGCAATTGCCCTTTAATAGGCTGATCTGAAAATGGAGAGTAATTAATTTCCATATGCCGTTCTTATACACTAATTATAATCGTTATTTTATCTATTATCAAATAAATATTTGCCTCGTTATCCCGTTAAAATATTTTCTACGAATTGAATGATAATTGATTATGAGTTAATATAAATAAAGGTGAATTATTTTCATCTGAAAACTCCTCGTAATTTAATAAACTAAAAGGATGGAGTTATGGGTTTGTTTATCAATCCTAATAGTCCTAACCGAGTTCCTGCAACAGGTTCATCGGTAAAGTCGAATCAAAGTTCGGCTGCTAAAGAGACTGCATCTAAAGTCGATCAGGTTATGAAAACGCCTGAGTTGCAAGGAAGCCCTCAAACGGCTCTTCTTGCTGATGTGCGCGAATTGGCGCGAAGAATTCAAAAACAGTGGAATGAGCTGACTCCAGGAGAGCTCGCTGAGCAGATTGTAGACTTAGAGGGAAGAGTTGCTCTTTTAGAAGGGAATTCTCCTCAAGTTGAATCGATCCGCAGGTTAGCGGAGCATCTGCATTTCCAGTTTGTATTTCCGATTGTACTCGAGCTTGCAAGAGCGCCGCTGCCTGGCATGCCTTATTCTTTTGCAAGAACGATCAATGAAATAGCTAAACAAGTTTTAAGTGCTCAATCGCTAGAGCCGATTAAGCAATTGAATCCAGTTCAGATCGATGAAATAATGCGGTTTGCCGCGAAGGTGGGAGCATGAGTCCAGAAGTTTTATCGCATGCAATGAAAGAATATGTAGATGCTTTAAGGCATCAAGTTTCTGTTGCCGAGGCCTTTTTTTTCGGCCGGATCGTTCAGGGAATGGAAGGATTGCTTAGCTTGCCGGAAGATGTCCGGGTAAAAATCGATCAGCTCATTTGGGATGCTGCCGGCGGGGCTGCGATCGATCCGACGGAAAAAGAATCGCAGTCGCTGATCGCTGCAGCGATCATGCATTCTCTAGAAGAGAGGATGGGAATGCTAGAATAAGGGGGGCGAGGTGAAGGCATTGAAGCACCAACGGGTCTCAAAGCCCAGTTTGGAGCAAATGCCAAAAGCCATGCCTTCCGCCATCAGATAAGATGCCCCATATGTGCAGCCTCGAGAGATCGCGTCTCTAAGCGCCATTTGGCGCAAAGCGGAGCTAAGGCCATGGCGTCTCTCATCTGAGAGCGTGGCCCCGTTCCAAAAACTGACAAGATTGCCATGTATCATTGTCGAAAGGGCAGAGACCACTTTGCCCTTTTTCCTCGCAACCCAATGGTACATTTGAGGAGGGTCTGTTTCAGCGGCTCTTTTCATTGCTTTGAAATAAGCCTCTCGATCGGGGATAGAAAATGTTTGGCAAATCAATGCAACAAATTCTCTCAACCCCGTTTCGTCGACTACCCGCTCTAAAGTATAGCCCTCTGGGAGATTGCTGAATGGAATGGGTTGATCCAGCTCTCCCATGACTCCGCGGAAAGTCCCTTCATTTTTGAACCCATGGCTGATGAGCTTTTGTTTGAATTCTGGGCTTGCTTCATCATCGACATACCAGACAAATGGAACTTTTTTTGCCTTAAAAAACTGCAATTGTTCTTCGATGCATCGATCCCATTCTTTTTCGGTTTGCGGCACTCCCAAAAGGGCGTTTTGGTAATGATTTGAAATGCCGGAAAGGGCCCTCTTGATGCCATAGATCATTTCCATTTTTGCATCGGGGATATATCTAGCTTGCACAAGAGCTTCATAAAAAAGGGGGAAGTTGCTCTTGAGCATCTTTTCGTCTTCGTTTTCTGTCACGTTATAAACCTGTTCTGTCATTGGCGGTTGTCCAAACATGTGCTGCCTCCGAAAAGCAGAAAAGGATAGCGATTCTAAGTCTTCTTGTGAAATAAATTTTGATTCAGTACTTTCCAGATTATGAGAAATTTCATCTCCGCTTTAGCGGTTGCCTTTATCGACAATTTTGGCTTAAGTCTTGTGCTTGTTCTTTTTGCTCCTCTCATTCTCAATCCGGAATATGGCTTTTTCTCCAAATCCCTCTCCGTTGGAACAAAAAACGTCCTACTGGGGATCGCCATGGGATCATTTCCTTTTTTCCAATTCTTCGGAGCCCCTTTTTGGGGCGATGTGGGCGATCGGTGGGGAAGGCGCAAAGCTTTGATCTACACATTGATTGGGACGGCAATCGGCCATCTCCTAACGGCTCTTGCAATATTTACCTCTAGCTTTATTTTTCTTCTTATATCCAGGGCGATTGCAGGGTTCTTTTCGGGAAATGCGAGCATCTGCATGGCGATCGTTTCCGATATCAGCCATGATGCAAAGCTCAAGGCTCGCAATTTTGGCATTTTGACCGTTTTTTGGGGGATTGGGTTCATATTATCGATGGCGATCGGCGGAAGCCTCTATTTCAACCCATATCTTCCTTTCTACATCGCAGCGGCCCTCACATTTTTGGGATTTGGAATTGTCTACTTCCTTTATTCAGAAACACACAAGCCTCTTCATCACGTTTCATTTGATTGGATCAAGTCGCTGCATGAAATCGGGAAAGCCTTGCATGTGTCTGAGATGCGCCCATTTCTCTACATTCTTTTTGTTTGGGGGACAGGGTGGTTCATCAATTTCCAGTGGTTCACGCCAGTAAGTATGGAACGTTTTTCTGCTACAGAACCGATGATTACGAAGAGTTTAGTCGTTCTTGGCATATTTTGGGCTCTCGGCGGAGTCCTTCTCAATCCAGTCCTCGTGAAACGATTTTCGAGCCTAAAACTCGCCTTTGCCACCATTTTGGTCGTGGGATGCTTAGTGGCTCTTTCATCTTTAAGCACAACCTACATGCTTTTCTCCGTTTTCTTCACCCTATCAGCCCTCCTTTCTCCTGTCAGCTTGAGCAACCTGTTCAATCTGGTCTCTCAGTCGGCCCCTAAAGAATATCAGGGAAAAGCGATGGGCTTTTCTCAGTCGTTTTTTTCTCTATGCGGACTGCTGGTCCCCCTGGCTGGCGGTCTTCTTGCCGATATCTCCATCTACGCACTCTATCCCATCTCTGCAATTATCCTTTTATTGGCCAGCCTCTTGCTTTGGAAAAAGTTATAAATATTTTTTGAGTTTAGAAAAGCTTAATATAACATTTAAGCAATGTTGAACAATTACAAATGAGATGGTATAATTAATATTCAAATTTATTTAAATTGCTTATATATTTTGTTTTCATTTTTTTAAATTTAAATATTTTACTTAACAAATTAGTTTATTCGGAGAAATAAATGACCCACTCATTGCCCCCATCAGCCCCTAGTCCTCAAAGGCCCGCGCGTCTAGAACTGAAAAGGACCTCGAGCGCCGCCTCGGAGGATGAGAAACCCTCATCTGCTAGCAAAAGACTTAAGATTTCTGCCCACGTTTATTCTCCGAACCGCTCTGCTTTCTCTTCGCCTGTGAGAGTCCAATCGGCCCCGAAACGAGAAATCAGTATTTTACAAAGTCCTACAACCGATTTGGTGCACAGTTTCTCTGGGCAAAAGATTTTCAGTCCGCTCAGCGACAGAATGGACGTAGATCAGAAGGGATTTTTTGAAGAAGGCACTGTAGTAAGACTTCCATCACAAACGCGGTCTCTTTTCCAAGAAGACTTTTCTCTTCCGCCCTCTAAATCCGGATCGTCGGGCGAACAGTTTCCTGCTCTCTCTCCGCCGCCATTGCTGCCTCCTCCAGTATCTCTGGTTCAGGAAGGCCTTTCTTTTCCTCCCTCTAAATCTGGAGTGTCGGGAGAACAAGCTTTTACTCCCAGCTCAATGGGAAGCAACGGCCATCTCACATTAAATATTTCAACTCCTTCTCCTTCATCAGGAGAACCATCCAAATCAGGAAAATCGCTTGCCGCGCCCAGCCCATTCAATTTTCTTGGCTCGCCGTCTCCTGTAGCAAGAGATTCACTCCTGAAAGAATTCGGAGTAAAACTTGAATTGCTTTGTTTGATCGACAGTGATGACCCGGCATCAGTTCTAGCTGCCACCCTCCTGAACAGATTGGGTGCGAAAGATTTAGAGGATCAAGCGCTCATTTGCATACATGAGTTTGTTAATATGATAAAAGAACAGCCACATAAATTTCATGATGAAGTCAAAAAATTGAAGGTGAATCAAAGACATTTTGCTAACCCAGTAGAAGACATTAAAAGCCGTACGCTCGCTCTTCAACTCCTTTTAGGATGGCTGCATAAGGTAAACCCGAAGGAAGCAGAAAAAATATTCGCCGACGATTTTGTTTATTTATTAGTGAAACAGAAATTCGAATTCGATGTATTCCCAGTCCTGCAAGATAACGATAATATGAATCTGCATAACTGTCTTAAGGATGGAATATCGGACCCTCGAACTAGGGCAATGAGCATGGACATCATTCCCAAAGCTTACGCTCAAGGGAAGATCGATTTGAAAAATATAGAGGAATATTGCGACCTCCTGTTTAGCCACATCGCCTATCAAGGAACACGAATGATATGCCTTCTGGAAAACAAGGGCCTATTAGTGCAGACTGATAAGATGTTAAAACAGCTCCTATCTGTCTGTAATTTTCAAGATGTTCTGGATATTCAAAATCTGTTGCACCGTTTTCAGGCAATGTTTTACTTGGATCCAAATCATTTATCTGAAGCTCAATATCGAAATGGTTCGTTAGTTGGCCTGCATGAATATCCCCAACATGGGAGAGGTTCTTATGCAGGAGAGAAAAGCCACATTGAAGCTGTAGTGAGGTACCCTAGACTTGAAACGGAAACTGCCTCAATGGCTCCGGTTAGCGCCACAATCAAAACATCAAAAGATGATTTTCAGCAAAAAATTTCCACGTTCTCCAAAGTCTGTCCGACTCTTGACAAGCAAATTCGTGCCATAGATCAGGTTCTTCAGAATCCGATCAATGATGCTAGCCAAGACCCTGAGGAGAGCCGCCGCTATATTGGATTAGAAAACGGGGAAGCAAGAGTCGTTTACACGAATAAAAACCGTACGATCGGAACATCCTTTGTTCTTCCTTTTTTTGAAGTGCGCAGCCATGATCCGAAAAAAGAGCAACGAGTCATTCCTACATTGGAGGTTATTGATGAAGAAGGCGGGAAAATACGGCGCATCGAAAAACCATTCAGTCCTCAGACATCGATGTTTCAGTATATCGCAAGAAGAAGGGCAAAGGCAGTTCAGAGCCCTTCATTGTCGAAAAGGCGGCTTTCCAACCAAGATTTAGGGCAAGTGAACCAGTCCATGCGCGATTTGCTATCTGAAGAAGATTCTCCGTTCAAAATCATCCCAACCGGCGATGACCGCGTTTTGGTTGAGATGCCTCTTAGTGCTTGCGATATCTCGATGCAAAAACTTTTTACCTGTGGATACAAGTCTTCTGGAAGGCCGACAGGGCAGACCAAGCGCCTGGCGAAGGAAGAAATTGGAGATGTTTTTGATGATGAGGCAAACGGAATCACAGTCATCTTGATGTATCAGAACATGACAGAGTTTACGAAAGCCTTCATGAATTTTAGCAGTTCTACCGAAGGAAGAAAATAGAGCAGTTTCTTGCTGTTCTTTCTGTAAGCTTTTATTTAAATAATGAAGGGATGTGTGTCGCTTCGGAGCGTATCACCGTAGTTCAAGCCGAGAGTCTTTAGATAGGCTGTTTGCGGGTCTTTTGGATTGTGGACATAAACCCCGTTGGACAGGGTTAGGAGAACCAAAAATAGATCGGAAGAGACGTGAGGCCAATCGAGAATAAGATCAGGTCTGAAAAATAGGATCTGCGTCGAGCTTGTCGGAAGAGGAAGGATCCCGAGCGGAGATCGTTTGTCTGGCATAACTGGATGCGGAGAAATAGCGATCGCGATCGCCAAATTTTGGATCGAGACCCACTCTTTTAGTTTGCCTGCCTGTTTTTGCCGATTTTCTTTGGTGATCCATTCAGAAAATCCCAAACGGAGCTGTTTCTTTCCGGTCAATTCTAGAGCAATCGGACCTAGAGTTTTTACAATGAACTGTTTTAACTCGGGGTCTTCTCTCCATTGGTCTCTTTTAAAGGAAAAGGGGATTTCATGCGGGATTTCGAATTCAATGAATCCATTTTTTGTATAGAACGCAGTTTGGGACTCTGAAAGGGTCCGTTTCATGCCAATTTTCTAAATCGCTGGATGGTTTCTTGAATGACTTGGACGTCTGCAAACGCAGAAAAGCGAATGTATCCTTCGCCGCCTTGACCAAATCCAACGCCTGGAAGCGTAACCACGTGGGCATTTTCCAACACGAAGTCGAAAAATTCCCAAGATCCCACTTTCGGCGGCGTTTTACACCAAATGTAAGGTGAATCGACTCCGCCATAAACAGTATATCCGATCGATTTCAGCCCATTGAGTAGATTTTTTGCACGATCGGCATAATTTTTTACTGCATCTCGGATCGCTTGCTGGCCCTGTTTTGTATAAAGGGCTTCGGCTGCTTTTTGGATCGGATAGGAGACGCCATTGGTTTTGGTATCGACTCTTCTTTTCCAAAGAGCATGGACCGAGTGGAAAGCGCCCGCGTCATACACTTTTAATTCATGGGGAACAACAGTGTATGAACATCGCAAACCGGTGAAGCCGGCAGATTTGGAGAAGCTGCGCACTTCGATTGCAACTTCTTTTGCGCCATCGATTTCATAGATGGACCGAGGAGCTCCGCTTGTGACAAATGCTTCGTAAGCGGCGTCGAAAAGAATTACTGAGCCATTTTTCTTCGCATAGTCTACAAACTTCGTTAAAGTCTCTTTGCTCAATGCAATGCCGGTGGGGTTGTTGGGGGAGCAAAGATAAATCAGATCCACATGCACATTCGGAAGTTCAGGCTGGAATCCATTTTCTTCATTGCAGGGCAGGTAGACGATTCCGCCATAGCGGCCTGTTTTTAAGAGGGGACGGGTTCTTCCGGCCATGACATTGGTGTCGACGTAGACAGGATAGGCTGGGTCGATGACAGCGACCCGGTTTTCTACGGAAAAAATCTCTTGCAGATCGGCGAGATCCGAATTGGCGCCATCCGAGATAAAAATTTCATCAGGTGAAAAATCTTTGTAATCATGCTCAGCAATAGCCTTTCTTAAAAAGTGGTACCCTTCGGAAGGCCCATACCCTCGGAAGGTGGATTTATCCCCCATTTCCGCTGATGCGGCCATCAAAGCGGCGACTACATTCGGAAAAAGAGGCTGAGTGACATCGCCGACTCCTAAATTGAGGAGGGCAGCATGGGGTTGTTTTTGTTTTAGAGCTTCCACCCGCTTTTCAATCTCAGGAAAGAGGTAGTTGCCGGAGAGCTTGTGATAGTTGAGATTCAATTTTGTCATGGAAAACAGAATAAACTGCTTGTCCTTAACACACAAGTGAAACAAAATATAGATATGAATCCGCTTGAAAAATTGCAGTCCGAGCTCCATCCCATTGAGGAAAAGCTGGGGTATACATTTGAGAATAAGGACCATCTAATCCAGTCCTTCGTCCACCGCTCCTTCATCAACGAGTACCGAGAAGGACCTTTGCAGCACAATGAAAGGCTCGAATTCTTAGGAGACTCGGTGCTTGGGCTGATTGTGGCCGATTTCCTTTACCATCGCCTGCCCGGCCATCCGGAAGGGCAGCTTTCGCAGCTGCGCTCTAAGCTGGTTGACGCCAACTCGTGTTCCCAGTACTTGCAAAAACTCAATATAACCTCCTACATCTTGCTGGGAAAAGGGGAGGCTATGTCTGCTGGCAAAGCGAAAACCTCGATTTTGGCCGATGTATTTGAAGCTCTTTTGGGAGCGGTCTATCTCGATGGGGGCTTAGGAACCGCAAAGTCCTTTCTCATCTTCCATTTTGAGAATGAATTTGAAGCAGCCATTGGCTCTCCACCCCGCAATTACAAAGCCGAATTGCAAGATCTATCGCAAAAAGAATTTCAAAAAATCCCTATTTATAAAGTGGTCGAAGAGTCGGGCCCCGATCATGCAAAAATATTCCATGTCATGGTTTTCCTCAACGATCAAGAGGCTGGAATAGGAATGGGGTCGTCGAAAAAAGAAGCGGAACAAAGAGCTGCTTTCGACGCCCTTTCTAAGAGGGCTTTACCCCAATCGTGATGTGAAAGCCGAATTCCCACGGCTGAAGGCCGTATTTGGCTCTAAGCGCATCGAGTTCGGGGGATTCCACTTCAATGATGTAAACCTCTTCAATCCCATCCCAATGAAGCGGCTGCACGGCCATGCAATGGGTCGGAGTGAAAGAATAAGTTTGACCGAGCTCTTCAATGAGACCTTGAGGCGCTTCTTTTGCATAGAAAACCGAAATATGGGCGCCAATCAGCCCCGTTTTGTCAAAATATGGCGGCTCAACGAACCCATCCGGCTCGATGTATTTGACCAAATCATGAACGAATGCATCGTCTAGGTCGAGATAGACAAACCCATCTTCACACTGTCCAAGAGTGCCTTGCCATGAATATTGAGCAATTGCAGAATCTGGAATTGTATGAAAATTAGCGGTTATTGAAGAAGAAATTAACGATAATGAAATAATTTTTTCTAGAATCATGATTATATAATATCTGTGTTGCCTGTTAATTTCAAGCTTGCTGAAAATGGTAGAAAAGAGTTTAATACCCACAATATGAAAGTGTTTTGGTCCTGTCGGGAATGCGGTCATTCCCAATCGAAATGGACAGGCAGCTGTCCCACATGCAAAAACTGGAATAGTTTTGTTGAAGAACAGGCAATTCCAGAAGAAAAACGTTTTGTTTCAAAAAAGACTGATAAAGCCAAAGCGGTCCGCATTAAGGATGTGAATGCATCGGAGTTTAAGCGGATGGCAACGAATATGGGCGAATTGGACCGGTTGCTCGGCGGCGGGCTTGTCGAAGGATCGTTGCTTCTTGTTGGGGGCGAGCCTGGTGTTGGAAAATCGACTTTGATGCTGCAGATTGCCAATGCGCTTGCAAAGCAGGGGCTCACCGTTCTCTATATTTGCGGAGAGGAGTCTGCGGAACAAACATCGCTGCGCGCCCGACGCCTAGGGATCGACGACGGAAATCTTTATCTTTTGAGCGAAACCGGGTTTACAGCCATCAAGGCGCAGATCGATCAAGTGAAACCTGACGTTGCGATCGTCGATTCGGTGCAAATCGTCTATAAACAAGAGCTCCCCTCATCGCCAGGATCCGTTGTTCAAGTGCGGGAAATTGCAACTGAGTTCATGCATCTTTCCAAAGGTCACGGGATCACTACATTTTTGATTGGCCATGTGACGAAATCGGGCGATTTAGCAGGTCCGCGCGTTTTGGAGCATTTGGTCGATACCGTGCTAGAGTTTGAAGGAGATCGGCAGCATGGATTTAGATTGCTGCGCGCGATTAAAAATCGATTTGGAACAACGGATGACATTGCGATTTTCCAAATGAAAGAATCGGGTTTGATGGAAGTGCCCAATCCATCGCAAGCATTTTTGGAAGAGCGGATGAAAGAGATCCCTGGATCGGCGATTGTGCCAGGTCTTGAGGGAGCTCGTTCTTTCTTGCTCGAGATTCAGGCGCTTGTGACTGCAACTTCATTCCCAAATCCTTCCCGCAGATCAGCGGGACTCGATTCGAACCGGCTTGGCCTTCTCCTTGCTGTCCTCGATAAGCGTCTTGGCTACCACATGTACAATCACGATGTTTTTGTTGCATTGGCCGGCGGGCTTAAAATCGTGGAACCTGCAATTGATCTTGGCATTCTTTTAGCTATCGCATCTTCCTACACCAACAAAGCGATTCCCTCCGATTGCATCATTCTCGGCGAAGTAGGTCTAGGTGGAGAAGTGAGGGGAGTGAGTCGTATAGAAACAAGACTAAAAGAGGCGATTCACATGGGGTTTAAAAAGTGCGTGCTGCCCAAAAAAAATCTCAAAGGTCTTTCGCCGCAGATTGGGGAAAAGATTTCTCTTATTGGCGTGGAACTGGTCGATGAGGCGATCCGGAGCATTTTATGTTGATCGGGGCCCGCTCTTCTCCTTTATCACGCGCTCAAGTTGAAGAAGTGAAAGCGGAATTCGGGATTGATTTCGATATAGTATGGGTTGAAACGACTGGCGACCGCGATAAAGAAACATCACTTCGCACCATGGGGAAAACCGATTTTTTCACTCGAGAGCTCGATCTGATGCTCTTGAGTGGAAAAATTGATGCAGCTGTCCATTCTGCAAAAGATTTGCCTGAACCTTTGCCAAAAGGACTTAAAATTGCGGCTATTTCCAAAGGAGTCGATCCGCGCGATAGTTTGGTGATCAAAAGAGAACCGGTAGAGTTGGTTGCTACATCGAGTGAGCGGAGAGAAGATGCAGTAAGACAGCTTTATCCGAATTGCCGATTCATCGATTTGCGCGGGACCATTCAAGAAAGGCTCGCTAAAGATGTCGATGGAGTTGTCGTAGCAGAGGCGGCGCTCATCCGTTTGGGGCTAACCCATCTCAATCGAATCTTTTTGCCAGGAGAAACCGTTCCGATGCAGGGTAAACTTGCGATTGTGGTGCGCGATGATTCGAACTTTGTATTTAGGTCTAAGGCCTAAACCGGGGACTTTTCACTACCCGGTCATTCGAACTGAAAAGTGTGGTTCAATCGAACCTGCACTTGCCCTCTGGCCCAAATTCACGCACATCATTTTCACAAGTCAAACAACAGTTGAATATTGGCCTGGGCCTTGGGATAAAGAGGTGATTGCCATTGGCGATGCTACGGCGGAAGCTTTGAGGAAAGTCGGCTCGGTTCCTCTGGTTGCTCCGTATGCCACGCAAGAAGGGGTTATGGAGCTGATCTCGAATTTAAAGGGCTATTATTTTTTGCCGCACTCCAAGCGAGCTCGCCCCAATCTCGTGGAATTTTTGAAAAGAAAAAAGATCCCATTCTTTGCGCTGGAACTTTACGACACCCATTTTCAATGTCTTAAACCGATTCCCAATTTAGATGATTTTGATGAAATCGTGTTCACTAGTCCTTCGACAGTTGAAGGGTTTTTGCGCATTTATGGAAAGTTGCCCGAAGGGAAAAAACTGAGGGCGATCGGACCGATTACAGAAAAAAGACTATTAACCCGATACTCAAATAAATGAAAATCTGCTTGCTGCGGCTTCGCCAAATCGATCTTCATCGTCGCCCTTGCCATTGGCAATGGTGCTCCTCTGTCAGAACGGGGCTTTGCCCCTTCAATTTGACTTTGCCTCACTGGCGCATATTTTCGCTTATTTGAGTGCTGGGCTAATTAACGGAATGGGGAATGAAAAATTTCCCAAGGGAAATGCTGATACAGCATGTACGACCAAAAGGAAATGCAGGCAGTAATATTGAAGACAGCCATTATATTGCAGAGATCCCACGGGTCATCGATCAATTTCACTTCGCGCTCACCCAAATGGCCGTTTTGGTCTTGAGCCTTGATTAAGGGCGCTTGTGGATTCATTCTATCAATTGGTTTTGCCATATATTCCTATTATCTGCTGTGACCAGAAAACACTTCTTGCCAAGGGAAATACTCGTACAAAAGATACGCCCAACAAGAAATCGCTGCAGTGATTTGAGTGTATACCAGTGCATTACAGCAATTATCTACGGGAAATTCATCATCATCATATGCAATCCAAGCAACGTCTCTCCCGTACAGCGGTCTTGGTTCAAATCTTGGAGCTTGCTGTTGATTGTTATGGTGATTTTGTCTGTTTTCTATTCTCATAATTTTATTATTGCTAGTGCGTAAAAATTATATCATAATTTAATTATATTGTTAAGATTAAAATATTATGTTTGCGGAGGTGGATGGTGCTAGCAGAAAATTAAGGAGAAAAATGCTTGAGTAGATATAATGATAAATTAAGAAAAGGAGATTCTTTATGGCTGAACAGACGAGTTACCAACTGCCCGACCTTCCATATGACTATAAGGCTCTAGAACCTGTAATATCTGCTGAAATCATGGAGCTCCATTATACGAAGCACCATAAAGGGTATGTGACCAATCTGAATACGGCCCTAGAGAAGTATCATGAGGCCGAGACCAAGAATGATGTTGCTCAAATGATTGCTTTACAGCAGGCGATCAAGTTCAATGGCGGCGGCCATATCAACCACAGCATCTTTTGGACGATTCTGGCCCCTATTGCGAAGGGAGGAGGGGGGATGCCCAAGGGGGAGCTTGCCAAGATGATAGAACGCGATTTCAGCTCATTTGATGCTTTCAAAGAAAAATTTAACGCGGCGACCACGGCGATCCAAGGATCCGGGTGGGGGTGGCTAGGTTACAATAAAGGGCAAAAACGGCTCGAAATTGCCATCTGCTCCAATCAGGATCCGCTCAGCACGCAAGGCCTGGTGCCGATCTTAGGCGTAGATGTGTGGGAACATGCTTATTATCTTCAGTATAAGAATGTCAGAGCCGATTATGTGAAGGCTATATGGCAAATCTTTCATTGGAAACATATCGAAGAAAGATTTAACAAAGCAATAGGCTCTTGATCTATAGGAGACTTATCTCTATTATAGCCAGATAAATTATGGGACTGTTTTCTCGTAAACCAAAAATTAAAGTGCAAACCACCAAAAAGGATGGTTTCAGCGGCTGGATCAAATGCAGCGGCTGCAATGAGCTTGTCCACGCGAACGAGCTTGCACAAAACCTCAATTGCTGCCCGAAATGCAGTTATCATTACCGCTTGCCTTTGAAGCAGCGGATTGAATTGCTTGCTGACGAGGGGACATTCCAAGAGCTATTTACTGATATCAAGCCTATAGACGCATTGGGCTTTGTTGATACCGAAAGTTATAAAAAACGCATTGAAGATGCTGGAAAAAAGACCGGACGCGATGATGCGGCCTGCGTTGGGACCTGCCAAATTGAAGGCCGTAAAACGGCCCTCGGCATCCTCGATTTCGCCTACATGGGCGGTTCGATGGGGTCGGTGGTAGGCGAGAGGCTGACTCGGCTGATCGAGCTTGCTCTCGAGTGCAAGCTGCCGCTAGTCATTGTTTCCGCATCGGGCGGCGCTCGCATGCAAGAATCGATTCTTTCCTTGATGCAGATGGCCAAAACATCGGCAGCTTTAGCGAAATTGCATGAAGAAGGACTTCCTTACATATCTGTTTTGACCAATCCGACAACAGGCGGCGTCACGGCTTCCTTTGCAACGCTTGGAGATGTCATCATTGCTGAACCTGATGCGTTGATTGCTTTTGCAGGACCGCGTGTTGTGGAGCAGACGATTGGCCAAAAATTGCCGCCTCGCGCGCAGAAATCGGAGTTTCTCCTGGAAAAGGGGATGGTTGACTGCATCATCAAACGTTCCGAGCTCAAATCCCGTGTTGCCTTTTTTATCGAGTTTTTCACAGGCAACGAAAGATCTTTTGATAAAGATGATCTTGCCAAAAAAATGCCAAGAGCGTTAAAAGAGCTGTTGAAGATCGCCGAAGGAATCCATGTCTAACAAAGTTTCTGTTCCTGTCCACGTTGTGGATGAGGAGCTCATTCCAGCCTACGCAACGCCGTTTGCTTCAGGCTGCGACGCCCGCGCTTCGATTGCGGAAACGCTCACTATACAACCTGGAACATCTGCGATCGTGCCGACAGGCATCAAGGTCGAATTGCCTCCGGGATACGAAATTCAAGTGCGTCCCAGAAGCGGATACGCTGCAAAAAATCAGGTTACTGTGCTCAATACGCCGGGAACCATTGACAGCGACTACCGGGGAGAAATCTGCGTGATCTTGATGAATTTTGGCCGTGAGCCATTTGTCATCACTCCGAAAATGCGAATTGCCCAGCTCGTCCTTTGTCCGGTCATTCAAGCCGAATTCATTCGGGTGGAAGTGTTATCAACAACTCAACGTGGAGAAGGAAAATTTGGCCATACTGGCAAAAATTAATCCCTTTCAACGAACGGTTAGAAAAAAGGAACACATGAGAATCTCCGACTATTTGGATTCTCGGCTTATCGCATTTCTCGATGTTGAAACCCGCGATCAGGCGATTGATAAACTCATTTCTCTTCTAGATGAAGAGGATCATCTTCCCAATAAGGAAACATTTCGGAAAGCCATTTTCCATCGGGAACAGCTTGTTTCCACAGGAATCGGCATGGGCGTTGCCATTCCTCATGCCAAATTGAAAGATTTGACCGATTTTTTCATTGTCATTGGCATTCAACCCAAAAAGGGACTCGATTGGAATGCTCTCGACAAAGCTCCTGTCCGCCTCATTTTCATGATCGGCGGTCCAGAAGACAGGCAAACCGAGTACTTGCAAATTCTTTCTCTTCTTACATCTGCGATTCGCGACACTGAAATGCGAAAAAAACTCTTAAATGCAGATAGCGCGGAAGAAGTGCTTGAACTTTTTTCCCAATTCTAATAGGTTCTCTTTAAGAGGCAGTTAACGGAATTAGTTTCGGTCGATTTTTCGGTTCTTTTGAGCCAAATTTCGATTTTTTTTTCGGGGGTCAATATACGAAATGTTGATATTAACCCCCGAAAAAGAAATCGAAATTTGGCCAAAATAATCCAAAAATTCGACGAAAATAAATCCGTTAATAGCCTCTATGAGAGGGAAAAATGGATCTGAAAATCAAAGATGTTACTGAATTATTAAATGTTTCAGAGGCAACAATTAAGCGTTGGATCGCTGATGGTAAGATTCCGTACTATCGTTTGCATAATCAGTACCGTTTTAGCAGATCTGAAATTGAAAACTGGGTTTTGAGCTGTAAGCAGGGCGGAGATTTTTCTCCGTTTGAAGAGGAAGAGCCGACAAGAGAAAAGCTTGGAACGCAGCAATTCGGACTTTTTAGAGCCGTCCATAAAGGGGGCGTGTATTCAAATATTCCAGGCGATACTAAAGAAGAAGTGATTCGCAACGCGATGACCGAAATTGCGAAAGATCTGCATCTGGATGCTGAGGTGATCACTGAGCTTCTCCTCGACCGGGAAAACCTGATGCCTACAGCTCTTTCCAATGGAATCGGTGTACCGCATACGCGCGATTTTCTCTTACAAGAATCTTATGATGTGATCGCGGTTGTTTTTCCAGAAAAGCCGATCGAATATGGTGCTCTGGATGGAGAGCCTGTTCACACACTGTTTTTCCTCTTTGCATGCGATGATAAGCGCCATTTGCATCTCCTTGCAAAACTTGCCCACCTAAGCAGCAAAGCGGAAAACCTAGCTTATCTCAGACGACATCCGAACAAAGCGCAGCTTCTTGAGTACATCAAGAATTGGGAAGCGAACATCAAACCTCGCGAAGAGGCTTTGCGTTAGCAAGAATTCTCGGGAGTTGCAAATTGAGAAAGCAGCGATTCCACCAAATAAAGGTTAGCCGCGCAGGGAGAATCTGAATGGATCAATTTTTGCATTATATCTTTTAGTTCGTTGCAAGTATTGCTAAAGCTCTTCGAGCTATCTTCTAGCTGACTTTCATCTTTTTCTATTTGGCCTTTTAACAGGTTGGATAATTCTAGCAGAAGAGTTCCTTGTTTTGGATCAGAGGCTTGTGCAACTGCATCCATGACTTTTGAGATAGCATTTTGTATGCCTTTTAATTGAGAGAGCAAATCTTTTTTTGTGCCGTTGAACTTTTTTTCAGTTTGATTTAGTTCACTCAAAAGTGAATCTAACGCATTGGAGAGATCTCCTCCCTTTGAAGACATCAATCCCTTAAGCTCTTTCATAATTTTTTGGAGCTCTTGGATGATTTCCTCCATTTTTTCATCGTCAATTTTCGATTTTTCCTTAAAACTTAGCATCATCGCAGTCAAAAAGAGGAAGAGTAGTTCAATCGCCGAACTTACTGAATTCGAACTTGTTGGTTGGTTTATTGGGGAAGAATAGATCTGGGTGAGATTGAAATTATTCATGATCTGAATGTCCTATTCTTTTATTATAACAAGATGGTTTTTATTTCATGATATAAATTAATCTAATTAATACATTTTTGGTATTATCGAGAAAAAACAAACGAACAGGATATAAGGATGATAGATTGGTCCCTTCAGAAGCGGCGCCGGCCTTCGGCCGAAATTAGAACCATCTTGTTTATTTTGTTGATCTTGATGCTACAGCATCGATAAGGGGACAACGCCATTCTTGAATAAATCAGAATGGAATTTCACCAGGTTAAATTGTTCTTTGAGCCTCTCTTGTTCTTGTTTGCGGGCCTCGAGAATTTTGAGCTGTCCCATTTTATAAGAGCATGCTTGTCCTGGATAGACAAAATAGCGCTCCACTTCTGCTGTGGCAAACTCAATATGATTTCCAGTAACGCGGGAGAAATAATCGAGAGCCTCGGCTTTCGACCATCTCTTCCAGTGGATTCCAGTGTCTACAACGAGACGCGCCGCCCGGAAAAGCTCTTCATTCAAATGCCCGATCTGGTCGAGAGGGGATGAATAAAATCCCTGTTCGTAAGCGAGGCTTTCGGCATAAAGAGCCCATCCTTCCATATAGGCTGCATTGAAGATGTTTTTGCGCAAGATATGCAAATCCGATTCGACAACCCAAGCGATTTGGAAATGGTGGCCAGGTTCTGCTTCATGGATGACTAACGTCTCCATTTTGTACATGGGAAGGGTTTTAAGATTGCTCAAATTGGCAAAGAACATTCCGGGACGCGTACCATCGAAGCTTGGGCCCATGTAGTATGCTCCAGGAGCGCCATTTTCTTCGTGGGAAGGGACCCGCTTGATGATCACAGGAGATTTTGGCTGATCGGCAAAAAGGGGCCCCAGAATCTTACGGGATCGCTCTAAAATCTCTTCAAATCGTTTGAGGCAGGCTTCCCGTCCTTCATCTGTGTTGGGAAAGTAGTATTTTGGGTCCTGGCCGATTTCAACCATATGCTGGCCTACAGTGAGGCCGTCTTTCCAAAGACCTTCTTGCTTGAGGATTCCCTCCATTTGTTTTTCGATGCGGGCGACTTCTCTAAGGCCGATTTCATGAATTTCTTCTGCGGAAATATCGAGCGTTGTGTGTTTTTTTAGGCAATATTCGTAGAAGGCATCGCCATCGGGCAAGGCCCAAACGCCATTCTCATGTTGAGGAATATGCTTCTTAAGATAATCGATCAATTCTTGATAGGCGGGAATGACCTCATTTGCAACGACCGTTTTTGCTCTTTGCACGATTTCATCCGGCTGATCTTTCAATCGAGAAATCAGTAGATGCTTTTCTGCGGGGGAAGAAATCCAATTTTCCAATCCTGCAATCGATTTTTCAATGGCAAAGCGGGGCGCGGTAATACCTAGATCTCTTTGGACATCCATCGTTTCCATCAATTGTTTGAACCGGATTGGGATTTGCTCGAGACGAAGGACGTAGTTTTCAACATCTTCTGGGTGATTGAGAGGATGCATATTCATGAATATGGAGGCGATTTCTTGAGGAACTCCTCTCATTTGGTTGATGAAGTATTGATGGAGAAAGAATTTTTCCCCGTTCAAAATGAGAAGCAGATTCCAATTTACGACTTGCTTTGAAAAATCATCTTCGCCGGGAAGGGTAGTCTGCAAGGTGATCCAATGCGATTTTGCCAAATCGTAAGGTCTTTTCAGCCCATCGATTGATAGGTCGTCGAGATAGCGGTTGTGGTCATGAATTCCCAACGATTCAAAAAGACCTACCCAAGTTAGATCTTGCGGAGACAACTGTTCTACGAAAATCCGATTAAAAAAAGCCGCGAGCTCGCCTGTAGAGGGAGAAATTTTCGATAGAGCGGATACATAGGAAGAAGCAGGAAGATCGTAAACGACATTGGGACTTGCAAACATGGATTCTCCGGTCAAAATTTCCAAAATCTTATCAGTGTCAAACAAAAATTGACATCAATTTTTCCTTTTTCATAGAATCTCATGCTCAAAAATTTCGGAGGTGAATATGACGCAGGGGATTTCTGGATTTGTCACTGGATGGGCGCCTGCCTTCGAAAGCACGATGCACCGAGTGGAACTGCGCAATGTGCGGCAAGGCGGAAACGATTTTCTGGCAGCTGTTCCTCTCGCTCTTCAATCGATGTGGGCTGGAAGCTTGATGGCGGAAGTAGCAGCCGTTGTCTCAGGACCTCTTTATGCAATCGCCCAATTTTTCCGTATCGTTTTTAGTCCATTCATCAGTTTTCCTCTTTCTATTTTCTCTTGCGCTGCCAAAGAAGGGTTTTATGAACAAAGCATAAAAGCCACATCAGCGCCCGCCACCAAATTTTATCAGCGGGGAGCTGAAGTGGATGAGGCTGTCAAAGGGACTGTGACTTTAAATGTCGATGGAACAGAGCGCCACTTTTTGTTAGGAAGCCAAATCGACTGGTTTGTGAATGGCACGATTGTCGATGGAGGAAAAAGACATTGGTTCCATAGATTGGCTGCCAATGAAGCTTTTGATGATCGATGCAGAGAAGTTGAGCTGGATGGTGAAGTGGTTCGGATTCGGCTTGAATTTGAAGCAGCTGAGAAAAAATATGTAAAACGGGAAGAGGCTGGCGAGACCCATTATTTCGAATTGTTGAATGAAGTGGATGCCCCGATCGCAGGAACTGTCACTGAAGCCGTTCTATTAAATCAAATTAATTGGGCCAATCCCCGATGGGAACGCCATGTTTTGCTCAATGAAATCGATCATGAAGTGCCAGGATGTGTCAAGATTACAACGGAAGAGCAAACCTTTTTCTATGACACCGGAGAGGAGCTTTCTGCCCCCGAACCTGGCTCGAGAACGTTCATCATTGATGGAGTAGAGAGACATTTTGCCACTGCTAAGTATGTGAGACAGCCTACAGTCGGACTTTCCGGTTTTGTCAATATGCTGAGCCAGAAACTCATTCAATGCTCTATATTGCCGACAAGGCTGAACAGGCTCGCATCTCAAGTTTTGACCTTTGCGAATCAACACTTAAGCACTGTGATCCGCATTGCAATCGCTGTAGCAGGAGTTGTGTTCCTTTATTTCGGACATACAGCCCTGGCGGCGGGGACGTTGCTTGCTGTGACCTATGAGACATTAGACCATGACTTGGGAATGATCCCGCAGAAAGTAAGCCTATTCATGGAAAAGTGGATGCCGGTTGTTTCGATGGCAGGCCTTTTGATTGTAGGTTCGGTGACGACGCAAATCATGGCAGCAGGCTCTCTGCTACTGATGATTCCAGAGGTACATACATTTGTGCATCATAAAGTATCGAAAGTTGTTCGGAAGGCGATTCTTTCCATCGCAGAACCACTGATGCATTGGTTTATTGATCGATTCGGCGATGGAAGACGTCCCCCTCAATTGAACGAGATGATTGCAGAAATTGAAAAATTCCCTGATCTGGAAGAATGCGAAGCCCCCCTTGTTCAGCGCAAAGACATGCGTGTTGATGAGGTGCGTGAAATCCTTCAAGGTAATGATGAACAATATGAACTCAATCCAGCAAGCTTAACAAAAAATGTCGAGCCTCTTTTACAACTCGAAGAAAATCAAGATTTTCAATCCTTGCTTGATCTTTGGGATCGAGTCGGGGAAAGGTGGATCGGACAATATCCACGCCTCCTTAAGCGCCTTGCAGACGATAAGCGGTTTATTCTCTTCCTTAAAAATCGTTTCCCTGAGGCTAAACGTTTCTTTTTTGAATATGATTTCAACAATCATCATCTGAATCAACAGGAGCAATATCAAGTAGCTTGGGGAAACTACCTGGGCGATATAGAAGGGTGGATCGAACCATTTGCTGCAGAGCGGGGGATTACAAAAGAACAGTTTGTTGTGAACTATATCCGGCAGGAATTGAAGCATTATGTGAACAAAATCAGCGGAAATAGACCCATCGAAGGAGAGCAGAGATATTTACGGGAGGCGATTGAAAACACCTCAAAAATCCTTCCTTTCCTGCTGCGTCCGGATATTTTGCCAGTCGATTTGGAAGATGCGCTGTTGAAACTTGCTGTTGAAGGAGGGGACTACTGTTCTCTTGCCATGAGACGGGCATCCAATGAAGTTTTGCAGGGATTTACAACGCCGATGATCGTTGAATTAGAAGCGCAAATGGAACCGCTGCAAAAGCTTGAAAGTGAAATTATGCGCGAATTCCAAAATGGAAGGTTCCGGGCTGTTCAAGGAGCATTCCAACAAGTGATGAGATTTATGAGAGACAGCGAACAATTTCAAGATACTGCGGAAGATATTCACTTATATACAGCTGTGACCCGGTCTATTAAACGGGGATTTTATCCGCTTGATGACGAAGAGAAGAATGAATTTACAATTGCCGAACTACTTTTCAATGAATCGCTCCTTTTACCTTTCCGCGCTATGCTGAAGAAAGAGTTTGAGATAAGGATTCCCGATGCGATGAATGCTTTGGGGATTGATCGGGAACAGCTGGGCCAAAGCCGGATATTGAACTATCTTCGCACTTGGGTCGAGCAAAACCCGAACCTTTCTGCACAAGAAAGAGGGGAACTTTTGGCGGGACCGCTCAATAACGGAGAAGATGCTCTGGGCGACGCCGATAATTACCGGAAATGGAACCGGCTCATCCTTGTGATTTTGGGCATATATAGGAAAAAGGCAGTTGAGCCTGTTATGGAGCGAGTAGCAGCTGATGGCAATTTAGTTCTTGTGCATTAAGCTACACAAAAAATTCAATTTTTTGTTATGTTTCATGAAATGAAAACTTTTCTTTTTCTGTCAGTAGTTCCTTGCGTGCTTTTTTCCCTTCCGGGTTCATTTGAGGTACACTCAGGCAATGCCTCAATGTTTGCGGATGGAAACGATATGATCATCCGAGCAGGAGATCAAACGATTCTTCATTGGGATACTTTTTCAGTAGGCTTAGGAGAAAAAACTCGATTTGATTTACCCTCATCGGACAGTGCTATTCTCAATCGAGTTCTTGGTTCGTTGCCTAGCCTGATTTCAGGAACATTAGAATCGAACGGAAAAGTTCTCCTCATTAATCCCAATGGTGTAATTTTTGGGAAAAATAGCCAGGTTGATACAGCCGCCTTCATCGCATCAACATTGGACCTAAACGACCGGCTCTTTTCTGAAGGGAAATGGATTTCATTTGCTGGGGATTCTCAAGAGTTGATCTCAAATGCCGGTACTATTGTAGTCACAAATGGAGATCTTTATTTAATTGGCGCCCATATTGAAAATACAGGCGATTTATCTGCGCCGAGAGGATCTGTTTTATTTGGCGCCGCAAGAGAGCTGCAGCAGCTCGATTCTCGTTTCCACGTCCGATCTGGGGAGGCGCATACGATCTCAAATCGTGGATCTATAGACGCGATGAAATTTCAAGCGGTTTCTCCTGGAATTTCTAGCAGCCTCGCATTTTTTCAAGAGGGGAACATTCGAGCAGAAGAAGTGCTCATTCAAATCGATCGGGGGATGTGCGGGATTAATGGATCGATTCATTCTCCATCTCTTTCTGTAGTTGCAGAAGAAATCACCCTATTCAATGGCTCTTTATTGCACGGAATGGACCATCCAAAAACGTTTGCGATAGGCTCTCCATCGACTAAAGCTGTGCTGATGGAGCCAGAGGCTCGGATTTACATCGATAGTTCTGCAGAAGCTGGGTCTTTAACGATTTTTGCGCAGGATCTGAATGCAGTTTACGGAAAAATCTCAGGCAGAGGATCTGTTGGAGCCGATGTCGATATTTCAACTAACGGACGCCTCATTTATGAAGGATTTGCCGATTTAACCTCTCCGAATGGCAAAAATGGTACTCTCCGGTTCGACCCGGTCGATATTACGATCTCAACGGGTGCAGGAACGCTGAACTTTGCTGCTTCATGCATGGGAACTCTTTGCGTGGGATCTCCCTGTAGTTTAGCTTTGCCGGGAGCGGGTTGCCTCTATTATCCATCTGGCGGCGCGGGATTCAATATCAATAACGCAACACTAGCTGGCCAGCTAGCCGCTTCAAACGTTATTCTTGATGCGAGTGCCGCCGGCGCAGGAGTTGGGACGATTTCATTTCTTTCTGGGACTGTTCAGTGGGCTGCTGCTACAACTCTTTTCTTAATTGCGCCAGCTGGTGGAAGCATCCTTGTAAATACGATTGTCCAAAATACGGGCGTAGGCGCAGCTGCTGGGAATGTTAGTATCAATATGTTGGGTGCCGGCACTATTAATGTGACTCCAACTGCCGGCTCGCTTACAGCTGCTATCGGATCTAGAAATGGGCTCACAAATGTTTGCGCTCCTTTAGCTGATCTGAATATTACAGGAATCGCCACGGCCAATACTATAGCTCAATTGGGAGGGCTTTTGACTGCCTTTCCTGGAGCTGCAGCAGGAACTGCTACTGGGAATATCTGTGTAGATTGCGCAGCTTTAAATATCTCGGGGGGCTCGATTCCAAATAGTGTATCCCGTATTGGGCATGGATATCTGATGATTCCTACTCTCGCTTCAGCTTTTGCTGTTCAAGGAGATATTCGTGTCGATTGCGATTCTCTCAATATGACGGGGGGAGGAGGGGCCGCAGGACATGCAATTCTATTTTTTGGATCTCAGATTGGCCATTTGTATCCAATTATCGCAGGAGGGACATCTTCGGCAATAGGTAACATCACAGTGAATTGTGCGGGTCTTCTTAGCTTGACAGGGGGTATCGATGAAAACAGCCCAGCAACCATTGGACATTCTTACGGAAATGATTCGATAGCAGCTGGGGCGGCGGCTATCGGAACCTCGCAAGGAGATATTAATATCACAGCTGGGGATGTTCTTTTGCAAGGGGGCACTTTCAATCCTGCAATCCCCGGAGTTGTATTTGTTGCTCAAGCGCAAATTGGGCATAACAGTATGGGAAATACGAACAGCGACCGAGCTTCTGTGACAAACATTGGTTCGATTACGGTCAATTCCCTTGGAGATATTACCTTGATTGGTGGAAATGCTCCTGTAAGACCTGCACACCATACAGCGCCTGCGCAAATCGGCCATGGAGCCATTGGCGTTGAGATCGACTCAACCCAGCTTACTAACAGTTTTGGAAACATCACTGTCACTGCTGCCGGAGACATTTTTGTCAGAGGTGGCACAGCTCAAGGTACTTATGCAAAAATTGGGCACGGCGATGCCCTTTATGATGGAAATTTAATTCCAGGATCTTCTCTCCCAGGTAATTGCAATGGAGATATTCTCGTAAGAGCAAATGGATCAATAAACCTCTTTAACAGTAGTTCTCAAGTTTCAACCAACGCGCATATCGGGCATGGTATAGAGCAGTTTATTTCAAATGTTTTTGTCCCGCCGGTCTTTGATATCACATATTCTGGGAATATATTAGTTTCCGCTAATGGGCTGATCTCATTTGATTCTTCATTAGGGACAGCTTCTTCTGGTTGTTGGATTGGGCATGGTTCTATCGCTTCAAATGGATTTTCAGCCCTTTCTCTCACTACGAACGGAAATATCGATGTATTTACAACCTCTACACTGCTATTAAATGGAGGAGGGAATGGAAGTTTTTGTGTTATCGGACATTTTGCCAACGGATTATCTAGAATGGGAGGTGGGTTTACTCCTCAATTCGTTCAGGGACATACGCATGTTGAAGCGAATTTAGTGGATATGCGATCGATGGGCGATAATGTGATGATTGGAACGCAGCAAATGATCAACACAGATATCGTAAACTATATCAGCGGTAGCGTTGAAGTTATTTCAGCGACTGATGTCACTCTAGTCAATAACCCCGCCGGTTTGGCAAGAAGGCTTTGCAGTATTGGAGTTGACTGGGATACGACTCAGAACCCTATTCCTGTCTTTGTTGCAGCTTGCAATAATGTTCTTTTGACCAATTCTGCAGGGGCTCCAGCCATCCAAGTCGCTATCCAAGGTCGAGACGATGTATATGTAGCAGCTGGCCAAGATGTGGTTTTGTCGAATAATAATACGGTTGGAAGAACATTCATCGGATCTTTTGGGACGGGGTTGACGCAGATTTATGCTGGAAACGATGTACTAGCAAGTCAAACCACAGGATCTCCTTTTCTATCTTATTTCGGCTCTGGTTTTACCGCAGCAAATACGATATCATCTGGAAGCAGCCTTACGATTCGAGCAGCAGGGGACATCGTAGTCTCAGCCTCTTTCCCGATCAGCCCAACACCAGCAGCCGGTAATATCTTCATTGAAGCTGATACTGGATTTTCTCCGGGCGCAGCTGGTTCAACGCCGGGTTCTCTTTGGAACTTTTCTGGAGGAACATTGAATGCGATCGCAAATGCAGCGCTTCCTTTCCCCATTCCTGCCAATGAAGTATTCGGCTGTTTCCAAACCAATCCTACCATCCCGTCAGATACCGATGGAGGAACCTATTTCAATACATCCCCGCAGGCCGTAGCACCTGTTTTTGCAGCTGCTGGAAGTGTTACGATCAATAGCGCATCGAATGGCGGTTTGGGAGTGGCCAATCTGATCTTGGCGGCGCCAGGAACTAGCACTCAGCTGAATATCGCAGCTGCCGGAAGCATTTGCATATCTGGATTTACGAGCGGCTGCGGTCCTCGAGTTTCAGATTTTTGCCAAGGCGATAATATCTACGGGATTGACTCTTACAATAATATCACCATTAACCAAGCTCTATCTCCGACGCAGCCTGCCGGGGGCATCTATATCAGCGCCAACAATACTCTCACCGACAATTCTCCTCTCACTACAACCGGCGGCAGTATCGTGCTCGTTTCTGATAATGACCGGACCGGGAGCGGGGATCTCATAGCAAATAGTGCGATTACTAGCGGAAGCGGCCTTATTTTCTTGCAAGCAGGCGTATATGGAACGGGTAGCAGCTCGATCACACAAAATACACCGTCGCAGATCACTTCAGCATCTGGAGACATTGTGCTGTCCGCAGCATCCGATATCAATCTTCTTTCCTCTACCGGTTTTGCTGTCAGCACAGCGGGATTTATCCACATGATTGCGGGGAATAACATCAATATGGGAAGTCAGGCCCCTCTTTCTGTTTCAATTTCTGGAAGCTCCATCTTTACGATTTCAGGGAACGATACGAATATTTATTCCTCTTCGTTCCTCAACGCGCCAGGAACTATCCGGATTGTTGTCGATAACAATAACTGCTGTCCAAACTCTCTTTCCTCTTGCAGGCTTTCAAACAATCCAGGGATTTTGAATATGGAAGCTGCCGCTGCGATGACAGGAGGGGCAATCCAAATTTATACGGCTTTTCAAGGTTCATCTGTAATCCTTGGCACCTTAAATGGTTTTAATTACGGTGTAGCTCCCTATCTTCCTGGAACAGTTTTTGAAGACAGCTCATATGAGCAGTGGTGCAGTTGCTGCGGTTGTTTTGGATGCTCGCCTGTACGAATCGGAAATGCATTTCCCTTTATGATTTTTTACAAACCTTGCTTGCAGCTTGTGGCCAACCAAGCACTTGTAGTGGTCAGCGAATTTTTAGTGGATCTTCACCCAGCCAATGAATTTCCTGGCTGGGTTGAAAAATTCATGATGATCGATCAAGATCTTGAAATGGCAGAGCCCTATTATTTGCGAAGACGGCACTTAATCCACCTCAATCATCCTAAATCTTGGACGATTTTGCAATTCACCGATCACAGATGAATTCTAGGTTTTCGCGAGAGCGCCTTCTTTCTTCTCGGGAGCTTCTCCGCCTTGCTCAATGAAGGTGATTTTGCCTTCTTTGACCGAGATGAGATATTTCTTCTCATCATTCGGGTTTTGGAGCAGTTTTTCGGAGAGCGGATCTTCGAGGAATTGCTCGATCACGCGGCGAAGCGGCCTTGCGCCCATTTCAGGCACATACCCTTTTTCGACCAAAAAGTCGCGAGCTGCATCGTCGATCGTGACGAAAATCCGTTTTTTCTCGAGACGCACTTTGAGTTTGTTGAACTCGAGGTCCACAACGGAACGCAATGATGTTTTGTCCAGTGTGCGGAAGATGACAAGCCCATCGAGACGGTTGATGAATTCGGGCTTGAAGTGTTTTTTCACAGCGCCTTCGATCTTCTCCTGCATCGACTTGTAGTCCATGACGTTTTCTTTCACGCCAAAGCCCACCTCGGTCGATTTGCGGATGAGGTCCGCCCCGAGGTTCGATGTCATGATGATGATCGTGTTTCTAAAGTCGATCTTGCGGCCGACCGAATCGGTGAGTCTTCCTTCTTCCAAAATCTGCAAGAGGAGGTTCATCACATCCGGATGCGCTTTTTCCACCTCGTCAAAGAGAATCACAGAATAAGGGCGCCGTCTGACTTGCTCAGTGAGCTGGCCTCCCTCTTCGTATCCTACATAGCCCGGAGGCGATCCAGTCATGCGGCTGATCGCAAATTTCTCCATGTACTCAGACATGTCGACTTGGATGAGAGCGTCCTCTCCGCCGAACATATGCGTAGCGAGCAATCGAGCCATGTGGGTTTTACCAACGCCAGTAGGCCCGAGGAATAAAAAGGCTCCAATCGGTCTATTTGGATCTTTGATGTCGGCTCTGCTTCTTCGAATCGCCCTGCAAATCGTGCTGAGCGCATCATCTTGGCCGATGACTTTCTTCTTGAGCTCTTCTTCCATTTTGAGAACTTTTTCAGTCTCGCCTTCAGTGAGCCTTGTCACTGGAATGCCGGTCTGTTTTGCGACGATATTGGCAATGTCTTCTTCATCGACAATCGGCTGATGCTCATCTTTATGGGCTTCCCATTCCGCACGCGCTTTTTGCAGCTCTTCTCTCAAATTCTTCTCATTATCTCTGAGTTTGGCTGCTTTTTCATATTCTTGGCGTCCAATCGACTCTTCCTTAGAGACTCTGGCTTCTTCGATTTTGGCTTCCAGTTCAGTCAGATTGCCAGGCTGGTGCATCACCTCGATGCGAGCTTTTGCTCCCGCTTCATCTAGAAGGTCGATCGCCTTATCTGGCAGGAACCTTCCTGAAATATATCTTTCCGATTGATATACAGCCGCTTTTACAGCCCCATCGGTGTATTTGCACTTGTGGTGCTCTTCATATTTTGGCTTCAGCCCATTCAAAATCAGCACGCTCTCTTCGATGCTTGGCGGCTGGACGATGATTTTCTGGAATCTTCTTTCAAGAGCTGGATCTTTTTCGATGTGCTTTCTGTATTCATCGAGCGTAGTTGCGCCGATGCACTGGATTTCTCCGCGGGAAAGCGCCGGTTTTAAAATATTGGATGCGTCGATCGCGCCTTCTGCAGCGCCCGCTCCGACAATGGTGTGAATTTCGTCGATGAAAAGAAGAACGTTGCCATTCTTCTTGATCTCGTCCATAACTGCTTTGATTCGCTCTTCGAACTGGCCACGGTATTTGGTTCCAGCGATCATGAGCGTCAAGTCGAGGGAGATCAGTTTCTTCTTTCTTAAATTATCGGGAACATCGCCTTTTACAATCGCGTGGGCAAGGCCTTCGACAATGGCTGTTTTTCCAACGCCTGCTTCGCCGATTAAGACTGGGTTATTTTTTCTGCGTCTGCAGAGGATCAAGATAAGCCGTTCCACTTCATCGCGGCGGCCGATGACTGGATCCATTTTTCCTTCCCGGCAAAGCTCGGTCAAATCATGGCCATAGGCTCTCAGCGCCGGCATTTTGTCGTTGCTAACAGGCTGAGCTGCAGTTCGGTCTTGAGGCTGCTGCGGCTGGCGGGGATTAGCGCCAGGCTGGCTGCCAGGAGCTGGCGGCTGTGCCGATCCCATCGGCGGCAATTGGAGATTGAAAGTCTCAAGTTCTTTAAGAACTTCTTTGCGAATCTCTTTGAGGTTCACATTCAGATTTTCAAGAACTTGGGCCGCTACGCCATCGGTTTGGCGCAAAAGAGCCAATAATAAGTGCTCCGTTCCCACATAATTGTGGTTCAGGTTGGCCGCTTCCTCGTTTGCAAATTCAAAAACTTTCTTTACCTTTCCAGTGAGAGCAGGGTCCCCATAAACCTGGATTTCAGGCCCAAATCCGACAATTCTTTCGACCTCGGCGCGGATGGCGTCATAGTCGAGATTCATGTTCCTAAGGACATTAACTGCAATCCCTTGGCCCAATTTCAAAAGGCCCAAAAGGACGTGTTCTGTGCCTAAGTAGTTATGATTTAGGCGCTGCGCCTCTTTCTTGGCGAGCTTGATGACCTGTTTAGCGCGATTTGTAAATTTATCAAACATGAGGATCCCTTTTCTTTATTATAACTCATCTTGAGTTTTTTCTCGACTCTACGGTCTGGCCCTTGATAACATTAAAACTCTTTCTAATACGGACTCCAGGATTCTTTGTGAAGAGAAATTTTTATGATGCAAATTTTTGATACGGGTATCTCGCCCGCGGAAGAGAATATGCGCTTTGATGAAAAGCTGCTTGAAAATCTCGATCCGGTAGGAGATCCGATCCTCCATCTATATGATTGGGCTCGTCCATCGGCGACCTTTGGATATTTCATCCGTCCGGAAAACCATCTCAATTCACATCCGGACATTGATTTTGCACGCAGACCGACAGGCGGGGGGATCGTTTTCCATATTTGGGACTTGGCTTTTTCATTTCTCATGCCATCTGAACATCCTCAATTTTCTCTATCTACATTGGATAATTACCGTTTTGTAAATCGGGCAGTTTTAGAAACTGTGCAATCGTATTTTTCTCTCACTCCTGAATTGATCCCTCAAGATGCGGCTGCTTTGGGGCCCGACTGCCAAAATTTCTGCATGGCCAAGCCGACCCAATATGATGTGGTTTATCAGGGACGCAAAATAGCTGGGGCCGCGCAGAGGCGCCGCCGGCAAGGCTATCTGCATCAGGGGACAATCTCGCTTTGCGTCCCAAACCTAGAACTCCTAAATGAAGTTCTCAAGTCCAAAAAAGATGTTTTGGAGGCGATGACGACTTTTACTTTTGCCCCTATCGAGGCGCATCTCTTAGCCAAAACCCGTATCGATCTCCAGAAACTCCTTGCAGCCAAACTCCAAGAGGCCTTAAACTCATAGGCTATGACAAAGCAAAAAGTTCGCACAGCCATCACTCCAACTCGTGAAGAAAATTATCCAGAATGGTACCAATCGGTATTGAAAGCGGCCGACTTGGCCGAACACTCCGCTGTACGCGGGTGCATGGTGATCAAGCCTTGGGGCTATGCGATCTGGGAAAATATCCAGCGCATCATGGATGGCATGTTCAAAGCGACAGGCCACCAAAACGCCTACTTTCCTTTGTTCATTCCGCTCAGCTACATGGAAAAAGAGGCGCAGCACGTCGAAGGATTTGCCAAAGAATGCGCCGTTGTGACGCACCACCGCCTTGAAAAGGGGCCGAACGGAAAACTCATTCCTGCAGGCGAACTGGAAGAGCCGCTCATCGTGCGCCCAACATCTGAAATGATCATCGGCCACACTTTTGCCAAATGGATCGAATCGTATCGGGATCTGCCGCTTCTCATCAATCAATGGGCAAACGTTGTCAGATGGGAAATGCGAACTCGTATGTTTTTGCGTACCGCTGAGTTTCTTTGGCAAGAAGGGCATACAGTTCATGCGACAAAAGAAGGAGCGATCGTTGAGACAAAAAGAATGCTCGATGTCTATTCCGATTTTTGCCACCAATATTTAGCCTTGCCTGTCATCCGCGGAGAAAAAACCGAGTCGGAGCGTTTCCCAGGCGCTGTCAATACATATACGATTGAAGCTATGATGCAAGACCGAAAGGCGCTGCAGGCGGGAACTTCGCATTTCCTCGGCCAAAATTTTTCCAAATCCTGCGAGATCCGATTCCGCAATGAAAATGGAGAACAGGAGTATGGTTGGACCACATCTTGGGGCGCAACCACTCGTTTAATTGGCGCCATGATCATGGCTCATAGCGATGATGATGGACTTGTTCTGCCCCCCCGCATTGCTTCTGCGCACCTAGCGATCATTCCGATCATTCACAATGAAGACGCGCGCGCAAAAATCATGAGCTATTGCGATGAATTGTCAGATCGTCTCAAGAATATTTCTTATCAGGGTCAGCCTCTCCGAGTGATCGTCGATACCCGCGATATGCGCGGCGGCGAAAAAGCTTGGGGCTGGATCAAGAAAGGAATTCCGCTCAGACTTGAAGTGGGTCTGCGCGAAATCGAAGCGGGCAAACTGCAAGTAGCCCGACGCGACAAGCCGCATAAGGAGATGACGCCATTTTCCGAAGACGGAGTGGTGGCTCTTCTTGAAGAAATCCAATCCAATTTACTTGAAAAAGCAACGCATTTCCGCGACCAGCATACCGTCGAAATCCACGACAAAAAATCTTTCTATGACTTTTTTGCATCCAAAGGGGATGAAATCCATGGTGGTTTTGCCCTTTGCCACTGGAATGGCGATCCTGCCATCGAGGCAAAAGTGAAAGAAGAGCTCAATGTGACAATCCGTTGCATCCCGCTCCATTTGCCCCATCAAGCAGGCAAATGCATTTTCACCGGAGAAAAAAGTCCTTACCGCGTGATCTTCGCAAAATCTTATTAAAAGTTCGATTAGGCTGTACTTCCCTAAGCAAAAAAATAACCACAGAGATCGATACCACAGAGAAAACAACTTTCTCCCTCTCTGTGCTTTCGATCTCTGTGGTCGCTATTCTGATTGAATTTCAAATATTTGATGCGTTAGTCATGAATTTAAAATTAACTTTACTGTTTTTGATTTTGTTTGTTTTGGTATTATAGATGTGTTTGAGAATTAAATTATTTTGGAAGGGAAATGGAAATTCAATCAATTCGTTCAACAAGCAAGCCGCAAACACTTGCAGCATTTGCAACGCATGCAACATCGAAACCCGAGACATCGAACTCAACCAGTACATCTTGGAAGAGATTCGCATCGGAAGCGACGAGTTATCGTTACGAAGGAAATACAGATCTCTTGCAATTCTACGATCAAATGCAAAGAGATTGGGAAGCGGGAAGATTTGAACATGTTGTTAAAGGCATTGATATCATTTTAGATCAGCATTTGCCTGCATTGGATGCTCTTGTTCGTGCAGCTCTTCTCACTCTAAAGTCGAAGTGTTATGAAGAAATGGGCCAGATGGTGCTTGCATTGATCGAAGCTGAAAATGCTGCTGCCGAGATTCAAAACCATAAAACCTTTCTCGATCAATTATTCAATGATATGGAAGTTGATCCGATGAACTTTTTAGCGATGCGCAAAGCGGGTCTGATGCTTCATGTAGGAATGAAAGAACAGGCTTTTGAGATTCTTCGATCGCATCAGCCGAAATCGATCACCGGTGTTCTCGTTTATCATCTGCTAGATAAGGAATGCAAACTTTCTCTCCTAGAACCAACGCCTGCAGCTGATGAGAATGATCCAATGGCTCTCTTTTTTGCCGGACGATATGAAGAAGTCATTGAAAAAACGATGTCTGAGCCAATGCATATTAGGCTTCATGCTGCGGCTCTAGCCATGGCGGGTAGAACAGAAGAAGCTCTTGCCTATTATGATCAGATGAAATCTGTATATACGTTTAACGGCGATGAAGAGATCTATTCATTGATTCAAGCTTTGAACGGCGATGCAACATATCCGATGGAAAAAATGGACGTTAATGAGGAATTTGAAATCGGATTCCCTGTCCATCTCTTTACGAGCTGGATTTGGAACCAGCAGGCTTAATTTTATGAGAGGCTGCCAATCGGCAGCCCGCTCAAAAACTTGATACGAAAGGGTTTCTTTTGATAAGATGATCTCTCATTTCTTAAGAGAGATCGCATGCTCGAGTTTTTTCGTAGGTACCAGAAGTACTTATTTCTTGTGATCACCGTGATGGTGATTTCATCCTTTGTTTTCTTCGGGACTTTCAGCACGTTTGCCGGCGGCGAAGAGCGGCCAGATAAATCGATCGGTAAGATGATCGATGGCAAAGCGATGATGTTGTCCGAAGTGCAAAAACTGGCCCGTTTCATTGCAACGGACCGGCAAGATTCCATGCAGGGAAGGGGAGTCCCTCCCAATTTCTGCAACGATGGGGTCATTCGGTACGATTTTATCAAAGATGGACTTGCAAACGCAATTGTGGCTGAGTACTTCGATGTGTTGAAGCCCGATTTTGAATCGCGGCTCGATAAAGCAAAGCGGTATAAGTCTTATGCGCACCCTGAAGCTCCTTTCTTAAGTGCTAAGACTGTTTGGGATCATTTTATTCCAGACCTAAATGAAGAAATTACTGCTCTTCAGGCGGAAAATGAGGTAAAACCAGCCATCTTTTCACATTTAGAAAAGCTTTATTTGTATCAAACGCGCCTGCAGCCAGAAATGCTCAGACAAATTTTGATCTATCAGCATCGTCAATATCCTTGGCTTACCATCGATCAGCGTCTCTCGTATGAGGATTTGGCGATTTTCGGATTCCACTCGGCAAGCGACTGGTTCGGCCATAATTTTGTCGACCTCGTAGCTCAGTTTATCTTAAATGGCGCCGCTGCTGCAGAAGAAAAGGGATATCAAGTTACTTTGCAGGAAGCAAAAGGGGATTTGATCCACCACTTCCAAGAGACGATGACGAAGCTGGCAGAGGCGAAAGCAAAACCTGAAATGAATTTCCATACTCATTTGCGCATGCTCGGATTTGATGAAAAATCTGCAAGCGAAGTGTGGAGAAAAGTGCTCTTGTTCCGCAGATATTTCCAAGATGTGGGCGATGCCGCTTTTGTAGATAAGCTGCCCTTTAAAGATTTTGCTGGATATGCGAATGAGACAGCTCTTGTTCAGTCGTATCGCTGGCCCATCCAAATATCTTCTGCGCAAGACTTGGCTGAATTGCAATTTTACATCCAGGCCGTTTCGGGTGGCAAAGATCTTCCAAAATCAGTTTTGAAATTGGAAGAAGTGGAGAAAAAAGTTCCAGAGCTTGTTCAAAAAACAGTGAAAGCTAAAGTTGCCGAAGTGAGCAAAAAACAGATTGGTCTTCGCGCTACGATTAAACAGGTTTGGGATTGGGAAACAGAGGATAAGAACTGGGAACAGGTCCGCAAAGAATTTTCACTGCCCCAAAAAACAGGCAAGGAAGAGCGGTTTAAGACTCTCGATGAGTCGGGCAAGCGAAGTGCAATCGATGCTTGGGCTCGCGAACGGATCGTCGACGAGAACCCAGCCTGGATCAATGAAGCACTGGCTGCTGCAGATCTTCAAGAAAGAACCTGGCAAGTGATTGGTGATCGCGACCCGGCTTTGAAAGCGGACGGTGTGTACTATCGCATCGAAGAACTTGAAGTTGTAAAGGACAAGCACATTCTGACATTCAATGAAGCAAGAGATGTTCTATCAAAACTCGTACCCAAATCTGAGGGAGAATTTGATAAGGAAAAAACTCTCTTTGCTAAAGCTAGCAAGGAAGCCCTAAGTTCATTGCAAAAAGATCCGAAAGATCCCCGATGGATTCAGAGCGGAACAGATCCAGTTTTGGATCAATTTAAACTCGAAACAAAAAGCCAAGCTATCTTGAGAAGTTCTAAGGAGGATTGGATGAAAGAACAAGCGTTTATGATGCTCCCTGATTTCTGGTCTCCCATACATGTTGCCGATCATGGCGAAATCGTCTTCTTCTATCTACAAGAGAGAAAGACGAATACAGCACCGATTCTAGATCAGCTTGCCTTTGGCAAAGAAACATTGTCAGCAGATGCTAAGGTTTATGCTACAGAAAGACTGCTTGAAGCGGTAAAAAAGAAACATGCGATTGTAATTCCTGTTCAAAAGGAGGATGAATGAGCCTATTCGAAGACCTTCCCGCTCTTTCGCCAGTTCAATTTTTTGGACTCACTGCAGATTCACAATTTTTGCGCGGCTCTTTAAAACCAGAAAAAGGATATCTTTTGCCCTCGACCACCGATTTGCTGGACGAGGAGAATTTCGCCGATGTATATTCCGCGTGGAATTTTGAAAAGCTTTGTTTTTATTTTGCTGTGCACCGCCCGTTTCAGAAGGTGGGAGAGCCCGATTTTCGCAAAGGTGATAGCATAGAGCTATTCATTGATACGCGAGATTTGAAAACGAAAGGGGTTGTGACCCGCTTTTGCCACCATTTTGTCTTTTTCCCCGTCGAGGTAAAGAACTTTTATGGCCAAGAGATCACTCGGTTCCGCAATGAAGATACTCATCGCCTTTGCCACCCGGAAGATTTGCAAGTGATTGCCGATGTTGACGAAGATTCGTACCGTCTCTCGATCGAAATTCCTGCACACTGCTTGCATGGATACGATCCTCTCAGTTTCTCCCGCATTGGGTTTACCTATCGGATCAACCGTTTTGAAGGACCCGCGCAGCATTTTGCCGTTTCTTCAGAAGAATACAACATTGAGCAGCATCCGGCCACTTGGGGAACCCTCAAACTTCTTAAAGATGGAGAATGATGCGCTACACCGAGTCCCATGAATGGATCGAGTGCAAGGGGAAAATTGGTACTGTTGGGATTACCTCTTATGCTCAGAAAGAACTTGGGGATATTGTATCCATAGAATTGCCCAAAGTAGGCCAAATGCTCAAGGCAAAGCACGAGGCCTGCGTATTGGAATCAACAAAAGCGGCGGCTGATGTCTATGCGCCAGTTTCTGGAAAAGTCGTCGCTGTCAATGAGGCGTTGAAAAAAGATCCATCTTTGATCAACCGGCATCCAGAAAGCACCGGATGGCTTTTTCAAATCGAACTCTCGAATCCCAAAGAGGCTGATAGCCTCATGACCGAAAAAGAATATCATTCGTTGATTAGCTAGAAAATTGTTTTTCTTTTAGAATGAGAGCGTGAAGAGAATTTTTTTCTGTATCGCTCTATTTTTTCTATTTGGCGTTCTGTTTTCGGCCAGCATCATTGGTTTTGGCGTCAAATGGATCGTTAAAAGCAAAACAGATTGCGAATTGGCCTACCGTACTTTTTTATGGGAGGATGGGCAGCTCGTACTTTCTGATGTCGTTCTTTTTGATCCTACTTTTCATGTCCACATGGAAAAAGTCTCTTTCCGTTTTGATTGGAGCTCGTTTCCAAAAAAGCTCAAAGGGCATTTGACTATCGATTCGCCTCGATTATCGATTGCGAAAAACAGACCGCTATCAAAGCCGGGGCCAAGTTGGCTTGAGTTTTCCCTTTCTGTCAATAATGGAATGCTTGATTGGGGAGGTCCTGTCCACTTTGCTCTCGATCATAATGCAGCGCAAAGCCATCTTTCGCTGAATTGGGAAGAGGGGAGCGCCCACATCAATTTGCTTGAAGGGAGAGCAGAAGCTGTCCTTGACCGATTCAAACTCCCTTTGCTCGCGCCTTGGATTCCCTATTTCCAAATTCAAGGGGGAACCGTAACGGGGCGGGTTGCTCTCCATTTGGATGGAAAACCGATCTCGGCCAATTTAAAGCTCTTAGATGGGAGCGTGGCTTTTCCTGATGGAGCAGCGGATGGGCTTCAGGGAACCTTTAGCTACAATGCGGGGCTAGGAGCTAAGTGGGATTGCAAGGGATTTGGAAAAATCCATGGGCATCTTTTTCCTTTTTTTAGCACCGGACGTGGATTTTTTAAGAATTTTTGGGTCGAATCGGAGATTCGATTTGATGAGTCGTTTTGCAAAGTAACAGGCGATGAGATGCGCGTTTCTCTTGAATGCGAATCGGTTTGTGCATGCGAAGCGAGCTGGCTTCAGGCAGCTTTCAGCCTATTTTTCCCCGAATGCAATTCGATTACTATGAAAAACGGCATCATATCGGGAAAAGCAACGCTCAGCGGCGCTTCTTGGAATGCGCAGCTAAAGGCGAATCAGCTAGAAATCGAAAAGGGCGGTATTCGATTTTCTTGCCAAAATGGATCTGCGGATCTGACTCAAGAAGGAGGCAGCTTCATTATTTTGGATGATGCATATGAATTGAAATTTGCGGGAATGTGGGACGATTGGAATGCGGAAGCGCGCATTTCTGAAGTAGCACTCACTCTTCAGGGCGGGTGGGATGGCGAAAAAGTTTCAGTCGATATTCAAAAAGGGCAAATGGCCGATCTGCAATTTCAAGGAAAAGGATCGATCGATCCCCATTTGAACGCCTCATTTATGATCGAAGGCTCGTGGGAATTTTTGCAAAAAAGCATTCCATTTTATTGCCCTATCACTGCCCAAGAAGGAAAAATTTGGTCGTTCGATTTCCGAGGAAAGAGAAAGACATGGGATTTTTTTCGCTTAAACCTCATTTATGATGGAAAGGGGATCGTCTATCTTCCGACAAGCCATTTGCTAGGCCAGCCACTTTGCTGCCGCCCTTGTCCAATCAACGAACTGGACTTGTCAGTTGAGCTACCATGGCAATCTGTCTTAGCCGCAGAGCCAATATTCAGAGAATGGAATGTGGACTTCAAAAAATTGCCCGCATTTGAAAAAACGGAACTCCATTTTCTATATAAAGAAGGCGAAATCGATCTATCTGGAAAAGGAGACCTTTTTTCTTTCAGCGCCCATCATGCAGCAGATCAGTGGAATTTCAACCTCAACTCCGATCTCTCCCTCACAGCTCAATTGAAAAATGGCCACATCAAAGGCGTTGGAAAATGGAAATCAGCTTTTGAAACAGCTTTTGAGGGAAAAATTGATCCAACTCTGCATTGCGAATTCGCTCTTTCGAATACATCTTTTGATCTCAAAACCATCGATTGGATCAAACTCGAAGGAGTTGTGTCAGGGGGAGGCCATTTTATCTACAATGGGCAGATCGATGCTGATTTAGATTTTTCTCTAACAGGCCTCATTGCATTGGATCATGCGCTAGAAAATGAAGGGCAAATCCATCTTTCGTACAATTCTAATCAAGGCGCTTTATTGCAAGGGCTCCATTTGCACGGAAAATTCGACTGTGTGGTCGATCTTTTGGAGTATGATGCGAAAAGGGCCCATTGGATTTTGCACGATGCGCAAATCCACATCCCGGCAACTCTGCTTACTCACAAATTCACCCGATTCTTAGATCAAGAAAAAGATCTCAATTTCACAGCCGATTTTGATCTCGCTTCCGATTTTTCTTCATTGAGCTGCACTATGCATGAAGGATCTATTCCTTATCAGGGGGCTTATCATCATATCGAGAATCTCGATCTTCATTGGAAAGGGGGCAAGTGTCAAGCAGCATTCCGGTATCTGGGCCATTTATTTAGACTTGGCATGCAGTTTGATGATCAAATCACTGGCCGGCTTACAATGGGCGAAGAAGAAATGCCTCTCACCATCGATTGGGAATACAACGATAAACTCTATGTCCAATCGATCGAAGGGTCATTTAGCGGTCTAGAAGCTTCTTTCCATGCAGAAAGTCCGAATATGCTTGTCGGCAGCGCGCATCTTAATTTTACAGCGCTTGCGCCTCTTCTTCCACTTGATGTGGCGCAAGTTTTTGATGAAATCAAGATGGGGCAAGGTTATGAATTGAAAGGTCGTTTGCAGATCCAAAACAATCTTCCATCTTTTCGGGGGATATTAACCGGGAAAGCGATTGAGCTCTTCGGCTTCCAATTCCGCACTCTTCTCGCCCAAGTCGATCTTGGCCCAAGCGCTTTGCGCATCTATGATGTAAAAATCAGCGATAGCGCCGGCATGATGAAAATCGATGAAATCCTACTCAAAGATGAAGCGCCTTGGACAATCTCCATTCCAAACTTGACCATTCTGGACATGCGGCCGAGCCTCCTCGTCCGTCCTGGCGGAACGGCCGGCCCACTTAATCCGCTCGTAGTCCGCGAGCTTAAAATCTCCGATTTCAAAGGTATACTGGATGACGGAAAAACATATACGGCGAAAGGAAAGCTCCATTTCATCAATTCATATAAAAGAGAAGAGACGGTCTTTGATTTACCGGCGAATGTGCTGAGCCGCATTGTGGGGCTTGACCTTGATCTGCTCATTCCGGTAAAAGGCGATCTGACTTTCGATATCAAGGATGGGTATTTCAATCTCCTTGAACTATCCAATGCATTCAGCGAAGGGGAGCGCTCGCAATTTTTCCTCGAAACCGATCCGCCGCCGCGTATGGACCTCGATGGCAATTTGCAAATTTTCATCAAGATGAAGCAATTTGTGCTTCTCAAAATCACCGAGTCGCTCATCATTTCCATTGATGGCGCGCTCGACAATCCGCAATACCACCTAAAGAAAAAACGGTTCTTCGGCCTGATGTAGATAATTGAGCTCTCGGAGCGCATAACTTGTTTTCATCCATTCTTCATCTGCTATCTGCATTTCCTGGGGGGAAACTTGCGCGACAAAACTATTTTGTCCCAGCTGCTGGCCGACGTGTGAACCGCCAGATAAATTCCTCCTCTGCCCTGATTGGGTTTCGCCCCAAATTGAGATTGCTAATAATCCGTTACGTTTCACACAATAATTTCCCAAAAATAAGGGGTTTTACTGTGGCAAGATTCTCCAAAATTGTGAGTTTCATTGTATTGATTATGGGTCTATTGTTTGGCGGCAGCTACTATTTCAGCCAAAGTAATCCTCCAACACATAAATACGATTTCACTATCTGCGCGATTTTTAAAAATGAAGCACCTTGGTTAAAAGAATGGATCGTCTATCATCATGATATAATGGGGTTTAAGCACTTCTATCTCTACAATAACGACAGCACGGATGACTTTCGGGCTGTTTTAAAGCCTTTTATAGAGAAAGGCATAGTGGAACTCGTAGAATGGAATACTTCGGATCCATCCCACCAGCTCCCCAATGCTGGCGATGATCATCAGAGATGTCAATTGGGAGCTTATAACCATTGTATGAAAAGGATTGTCGGCGAAGCCAAATGGGTGGCAATGATTGATATCGATGAATTTATTGTGCCGGTTAATGGAGTTCGATCTTTTCATAACTTCATGAAAAAGCTTGATAAAAATAGAGGAAGCGTCGAATTGTCTTGGAGGATGTTTGGGACGTCTGATGTTAAAAATCTGGAAGAAGGCGATTTGTTAATTGAAGAATTAACTTGGAGGGCTGCCGATAATCATCCTATGAATGCATTCACTAAATGCATCCATCGACCTGAAACGGTTCCATATGTAAGCATCCACCATGCACCCGATTTAAATCCCGGATATAGAAAGAAACACCCCAAACCCGAAATGCTGAGAGTTCATCATTATTGGTCGAGGACGGCGCAGTTTTGTCTGGATAAAAGGAAAATGGAAAAGCCAAACGCCTTTTTAGAATCTCTTGATTACGTTGAAGATAAAACAATGGCTCAGTATATTCCTGATCTAAAAAAAGCGATGTTGTTATATCCGTAAAACGAGAGGCAAGCATCAAAAAATATGCTGAATTTGTCGATGCGGTAAATCCTTCGCGTAGACCATTACTTTTAAGCTAACTTTGTATTTGTCGATTCTTCATCTGCTTTTTCCTCCTATCTGTATTTCCTGCGGAGAAACTTGCGCGACAAAATTGTTTTGTCCCAGCTGCTGGCTGACTTGCGAGCTGCCAGATCCGGTTGGCAGATGCCGCCACTGTTTTGAAGTATTAGATGAAAGAGGCGAGCTTTGCGCTACTTGCCGCCAAAAACGATTGCTGACAGTTCCTCGAGCCTATGTCTTCGATCCCGAATCGCCGGCACGTATGATGGGATTAGAGGCCGTTGATGCATTGGCTGGCTTTGCTCTTTTTCAATGGATCCAGCTCGAATGGCCCATGCCAGATGCAGTTATTCCCATGCCCGATTCCGTTCAGGTAGCCGCTGCATTCGCATCTTTTCTAAAACTTCCGCTCGTTCAGGCTCTTAAAATTACCTGCGATTATCATGAAGATCGGTTAGAGGACGATCAAATATTGCTCCTTTTTGATGTGAGCAACCCACTTGCTCAATTACAAAAAGCAGCCTCTGCTTTGTCAGAAGCTTTCCCTAAAAGGATCTATTTACTATCATTATTTCCTTATGCTGATAGTATTTCTAAGCCTCTTCATTTTTCTCGGGGTGCTTTTTAGGGGAATCAAAGTTGTTCCTGAACAGCAGGTTTGGATTGTGCAGCGCTTTGGCAAATTCACGCGCAAGCTAGAGGCTGGACTCAACTGGATTGTTCCCTTTATCGATGCCATTGCCAACAAAGTCTTCCTCAAAGAAGAGGCAATCGATGTGCCCGAACAGACAGCCATCACGCAAGATAACGTAAATGTGATCCTCGATGGGATTGTCTATGTAAAAGTATCTGATCCTGTCGCAACTACTTATGGCGTTAAAAATCCGATTCATGCACTAACGCAGCTCGTTCAAACCACAATGCGCTCTGAAATCGGTAAAATCCCCCTCGATAAAACTTTTGAAGAGAGGGAATCGCTTAACGCAAAAATCGTCGATGCAATCAATGAAGCTGCCCTTACCTGGGGAGTCCGCTGCATTCGCTACGAGATCAAAGACATTAAAATGCCTGAAGATATCCGCAAAGCGATGGAACTTCAAATGACAGCGGAACGGCAAAAACGGGCCCGCATCCTCGAATCAGAAGGCGTTCGCCAATCCCACATCAACCAGTCTGAAGGTATGGCGCAAGCACGCATCAATGAATCCGCAGCTGCGCAAATCGATCGGGTCAATCGGGCAAAAGGGGAAGCTGAAGCGATCATCGTCCTCTCTAACGCGACAGCCCAAGGAATCGAGCGGATCGCTGAAGCTCTTGGCAGAGTCGGGGGAGAGAGAGCCGCCTCTTTGCAAATCGCTGAAAAATATATCGAAGCCTTTAAAGAACTGGCGAAAGAAACCAATACAATCATCCTTCCATCCAATTTGCAAAACCCAAGCTCGATGGTTGTCGAAGCAATGTCGATTTACGACGCAATGAAAAAGAAATCAGTTCCATATCCGATTCCTGTCGAAAAATAGTTCCCTTAATTGATATAATTTCCTGCTTTTTAAGGAGAATATGTCAATTAATTCTGTAAAATTAAATGAATGCGCTGCATGCCATGCAAAAGAATTTCCGTTTAAAGTCTGTGCGGACTGTCGGAGTGTTGCTTACTGCGGAAGCGATTGTCAAAGTAAGGACTGGCCGGCGCATAGGTCTGTTTGCAGGAAAAAATCAGATCCTATTGTTCAAGCAGTTGCTTGCCGTCATGCGCTTCTTCCTAAAAATCTTGCTCGCGAGGAGTTGAGAGATGAATTAGAAAAAATTCCGGATCCTAAGCTGGTCGATCAAAGAAAGGGGATGGATGATGAGACGTGCAAAATTTCTCCGGTATTTTTCAGGATCGGACATAAAGTTGCTGACTTAGGTTGTGGAGCGGGGACTGATGTTTTAGTCGCCCTTAAGGAGGGATGTAAAGTGCTTGCTGTCGATTCTAGGATAGATTCTCCTTTGGCAGAAGCTAGGAGGATATATCCTCAAAAGCTTCAACTTTTGAATGAGCCGCTATCGCCCAATGTTTTACCGAGAGACGGGAGCTTTGATACAATTTGGTCAGTCGGCAACCTGATGCATGAATCGCCCAGCCTCGTTATACCTATGATCGATTCGGTCTACGCTTCTTTAAAGCCAAGTGGAAAATTTGTGGTTTCTTTTCTTTGTGAAGGACAAGACGAAGAAAACATGGTGCCGAACGCTAGTTTATCAGATGCATGGGCTCTAAAAGACCCAAAGCTCATGGAGAATTTTTTGAAAGAACGAGGATTTCGAGTAAGCAAATTCATAAATCCAGATACGCATGAAGCGACGTTCATTTGCTGCAAATTGAGATAAGGAGTAAATTTTTGGAAATGTTTCATATTTTTTGCGCATTACTTTTATCCATTTCTCTATTCGGACAGATTCGAGAAGTGGCCCATTTTCATGAGTTAGCTGAATACTCAGATCCAAATACAATCGTCCTTCTTGATATTGATGAGACGTTGATCGTTCCTGTTCAGATGCTGGGGAGCGATGCTTGGTTTGAGTATCGGCTTAAGGATCATCAAAAACAATGGGAATTCCCTATTGCTCTAGAAAAAACACTGGCTGAATGGGAAGCAATCCGGCATCTGACGAAAATGAAACTGGCCGAAGCTGAGATTGATTCTGTTCTTCGGGCGCTTCAAGCGAAAAAGATTCCCATCATGGGAGTGACGATTCAGGGGCTTGCTCTTGCAACACGCACTGTTTTGCAGCTGAAAGAACAGGGGATCGTTTTAGCGGCTACTTCCCCCTGTTCTCAAGATACCTGTTTTCCAGTGGATGATCATACAGTTCTCTATCGGCAAGGAATCCTTTTCACTTCTGGAAAACCAAAAGGCAAATCGTTCTTCCAATTCTGCGATCGAATCGGCATCCAGCCAAAGCGCCTTGTTGCTATCGATGACAAAATTACCCATCTCCAAAGTATAGAAAAAGAGGCTGAAAAGAGGGGGGTAGAGTTTATCGGACTTCGTTATAGTTATGCAGATGCAAGATTGGAAGCATTTTCTCCAGAAATTGTCGAATATCAATTGGAGCATTCAACGCTAACGCACATTCTGTCAGATGAAGAAGCGAAGGCCGGATTAAGATAAGCTGCTGGTGAGTCCTGATGGGGGGCCGTATCGGCCCCCCCCGATGATTAGAAGCCGGCGCCTACTGCGAGTTCAGCGAAAGTCTTTGGGAATGCCCCTTCTTTCACTGCTGCAATTGCTGGCTGGCTTACATCCAACTGGATGAAGCTGCGCAATGTTCCTGTGCGGTTCAGCTCATAGCCAAGAGCTACGTTTGGAATCAGTCCAATGAATGAGCTCTTGTCGCCATCAGTGTTTCTTGTGTCAACACCGCCCCATGCAAGACCTGCGCCAGCATAGAAGCTATTGTTGCTTTCTGCGCTCAGATAATAGAGATAGTTTGCCTTTGGTACTGTGTAGTGCCAAGTCTCTTCTCTGCCTTCATCAGAAACCGTTTTGCGGCGGTTGAATGATGCAGAAAGGTCGATCGCAGACGAGCCAGCGACCAAACGGTATCCAAGTCCAACGCCAGGCAGAACTTGAATATCTGTTTTGTTCAATTCTGTGTCCGATACACCCATTCTCAAATATCCAAATGACTTCTTCGGAGTCACCTTCTCCTTAAGAGAAGGAAGAGCTGGAGTCACTTCGAGTTGTGTCAGATTCGGGCGTACATCTGGAGTCACGTCTTGTGCAAATCCAAATGCAGCAGCAATTGTCAAAAATGCGGTTGTGAAAGTCTTTTTCATATTAACCTCCGTTGAAAAAGAAAGATAATTATCGGGTCGGAGGATTATTTGTTCAACTCAAATAGTTTCTATATTACGTCGAATCATCTGCACTTGACGGCGCAGCATTTCATTCATTTGGACTTGATCGGTGATTTTTTTCCATGCATGGAGAAGCGTGGAGTGTGTTTTTCCGCCAAAAGAGGATGCGATTTTCATGAGAGAATCATCGATCATCTCTTTTGCGAGATACATAGCGACCTGTCTTGCAAGAGCGATTTCTTTATGGCGCGATTCGCCTTTGATTTCTGAAACGCGCACCTCGAACACGGCGGCCACGCTTTTTAAGATTTCTTCGACAGAGATCTTTTTGTTTGGCGCGTTGTGCTGAAAGAGTTCGCTGAGGATTTTTTCAACGATCTCTTCGGTCAGGTTTTCCGACATCAGCTTGGAATGGGCGCAAAGCCGGTTGATGGCCCCTTCGATTTGCCGGACGTTATTATAGATGTGTTCGGCGATAAAGAAGGCGATTTGGTTGGGGATGTTGAGACCCCGTCTTTCTGATTTATGTTTGATGATGGCGACGCGGGTCTCTAAATCGGGCACTCCCATGTGGGCGACAAGACCCCATTCGAGCCTTGCGACCATCCGTTCGGAGAGTTTGAGATGGGCGGGCGGTTTATCGCTGGTGATGACGATCTGCTTATTCTGATTGAGCAGCGTTTCAAAGGTATTGCAAAATTCCTCCTCGAAACCGAGGCGGTTTTGCAAAAACTGAATATCGTCGATGAGGAGTACGTCGAGAGTACGGTAGAACCGTTTCATTTTATCGATCGATTTGGCTTTTAAGTGATCGACAATATCATTGATAAAACCTTCGGTCGTGATGACTTGAACTCTTAACTTCCTGTGGTGTTCTTTCACGTAATGGCCGATTGAGTGAAGAAGGTGGGTTTTTCCAAGACCTACGCCGCCATGGATGAAAAGAGGGTTGTAGGACTTGCCGGGTCTGTTTGCAATGCCGACCGTTGCTGATTTTACGAATTGATTGGATGGGCCCTCAATGAAATTTTCGAAAGTATAGAGGGGATTTAAGCAAAGTTCATTCGAAGGAAGTTCCTCGACTGGTTCGGGAGCAGATCCTGTTGTAGAAGTGGTTGGTTTTTCTGTGGCGATGAGAAATTGGATCGCTGGTTCGCCCGATGCAAGCAAGGGGAGAAAATTGCAAAGAACTTCTTTGAAATTGTCGAGCAAATAGTCTTGGACATAGACATTCGGCACCTCGAGAATGACCTTATCCGGCGTCGCTTCAATCAAACGAATCGGAGCGATCCAGTTTTGGAATTCTGCAGAGGAACATCTGCTTTCGATAAACTCGAGAAATTGAGTCCAACTACTTTTTACTTCGCAATCAAGCATGATACGAATCTACCAAGGAAAAGGGCATGGGCGCAAGGGAAATTACTGATAAGCTAAAACTAAGGCGCTAGCTTGCGTTGCAATTTCAGGATCAGGACATTTTTCAAGTTCGAGCACTTGGACAAGACCTTGTCTTTTATAACCGAGCATGAAAAGGGCTTTTGCACGATTCAGTTTAGTCAATAGGTGATTGGGTTCTAATTTTAGCGCTCGATCTAGGAAATCAAGAGCTTTTATGCCATTGCCGAGCTGCAGATGCAGTCCTCCGATCGTTTGAAGATCGTAGGCTATCGGAGGGGAAAGAACTGTGACTGCATCAAAGAAGGTGAGGGCCACATCATAGATCCCCTGTTTAATATAGGAGTAGGCTACATATCGAAGGTCGTTGACTTCGTTTTCGCCCCAGCCAAGGATTTCCAGCCAATTCATTTGACTCATGCTAGCCCCTTTGATACTGATTGCGGCGGGAATTGATAAAAGTTAAGGTCCGGTCGAGTTTTCCAATCATTTGGAGCAATTCGAGCACCGTTTTGCGCTCTTTTTCTTCTTCTTGTCCCTCTTGCTGATCTCGTTTGCCGTCTTTGAATTTCTTGTTGATGGCGTCTTCCAAAGCTTCTAATTTATCGGTGTCCGCTTCTTGTTTCTCATATCCGCCAAGGCTTGGGATCAACTGATAACTAAATAAGGAGCTCGTAAGGCCAAAATAGGCAGGCGGCGGTTCGAAGGCAGCCCATAATGTGAGCTTGCCCGGCATGAGATATTCTTCGAATTCGGTCGGTAAATAAGGTTTGACTACCGAAACCTCGGTCTTCAATGGTATGAAGCGCGATTCTTCGATGATTTTTGTGTCGAGCTGTGCTTTGTCTCTTGCGTATCGGGAAGATGTCTCAATCCCTAAGTTGTCAATCGTGCGCGGTTTAACAGTCATAGATCCCTCTGTTATTTCCATTGTAGCAACGGAATGTTTTCTGACAAAGAATCTTGTTTTCCCACTTGTCGACAACTTTTCCCACTTTCCTCGAAAGCGCGTTTAAAAAACTGATATTCAAAATTTTACGATGTTCAAAAATAGATTTTTTTTGATGGTTTTGCACATACTTTTGAACAAGTTTCCCACAATTTCCCACAAAAATTTTTAACGATCTTAAGATTTTGTGTGTGAGTATGTTTCGTTCAAAATTTTGGGTTAATTTTACAAAATAAATTGCGCAGATTTCAACAAGGTGGCTAAGATGTGGGATAACGTGGGAAAACGTAATGAGCGGGCACTTCTTCAGCGGATCTGATGTAGCGAAACTCGATGAGAAAGGACGATTTGTTCTTCCTCAAGATATGCGCTATGGCCTTGTTGAAGATGGGAAATGCGAATTTGTAATTGGTCTTGGTCTTGGCGGATGTTTAGCCATATATAAGAAGAGCGTAATTGATCGGATTGTCGCGAAATTTAGACAAAATCAGCATGCGGCGAAGTTTCAAAAATTTTTCACCCTATTCTTTTCTACATTGCATCCAACTGAGTGCGACAAAGTAGGAAGAGTCTCTGTTCCTGCCACATTGCGAAGCGCAGTGGGGATTGGCAAAGAGGTTGTTGTTGCGGGTGTTCTCGATAAGATCGAAATTTGGCCGAAAGAAGTTTATGAGCGCAATTTGCGAGATCTTTTGGATGGCAAATCATCAGATATGAACTTAGCGAAGATGACCGAAGAGGCATTCGCACTTCTCCATGGCGGCGAGACGGAAACTACCGTTGAGCCGACTGCTGAAATGAACCCACTCTATTTTGAAACCACGAAATGAAACACATCCCCGTACTTTTGCGGGAGGTCCTCGAAGTGTTTGCGGGACAAAATCTGCGAACATTTTTCGACGGAACTCTTGGAGCTGGAGGCCATGCCAAGGCCATACTAGAAGCGCATCCGGAAATTGAGCGCTACATTGGCTGCGACCAGGATCCGAGAGCCCACTCGATCGCAAAAGAGGTTTTATCGCCTTGGGGGAAAAAAGTGGAATTTGTCCGCGGCCAGTATGCCGAACAGGTGGCTGCCGTGGATGGATGCATCGATGGATTTCTGATCGATATTGGAGTCTCTTCGATGCAGTTTGATGAGCGGGAGCGGGGCTTCAGTTTTATGGGCGATGCGCCGCTCGATATGAGAATGGATCCGGAAGGGGAGCTGACTGCAGCTGAAGTGGTCAACCGGTATCCGGAGAAAGAACTTGCCAGGATCATTTTCGAGTATGGAGAGGAGAGAAGATCCAGGCAGGTAGCCAAAGCGATTGTCGATGCGAGAAGAAAACGGCCGATTCGAACCACGGGGGAACTTGTGGAAATCATCAAGCCGGTGGCAACGCGAGGCAAACTCCATCCTGCAACGCTGGTATTCCAAGCGCTCAGGATCGAGGTGAACGACGAATTAGGGCAGCTCGAGCGGGGCTTAAAAGCTGCAATTGAAAAATCATGCTCCGGCGGCCGAGTTGCCGCAATCTCCTTTCACAGTCTGGAGGACCGGATTGTGAAAAACGTCTTCCGCGATGCGAAAGACAGAGTAAAAATTCTTACAAAAAAGCCGATTGGTCCCACGGCAGAAGAGATCCGGGCGAACCCGAGATCGAGAAGTAGCAAACTAAGGAGTTGCGAAAAAATATAATGAACGATTTCGCGCAGGTCAAATCGTTCATTTTATTCTTTCGCAGCTCCTAAGGGCGGTAGAGGTGCTATGAGAAATCTGACTTTGAGATTAGGATTTTGTTTGATCGTTTTTGCATTGAGTCTCTATTCGTATCTCAATATGCAAAATGAGGTGACTCAAGCGAAAATCCGATTGCCTGCCCTTGAAAAAGAGATTCGTCTCATTCAGGAAGAAAATCGCCGTCTTGCGTACGAACTCGAACAATTCGAAAGCCCGGCAAATCTCATTGAGTTGGCCCATCGCCCTGAATATGCCCATCTCAAACATCCTCTCATAAAAGAAATATTAACTGTTCCAGAGGCATTTGCTAGTAACTAAAAATGGTAGATTCGAACCTTCGCAAGCGGCTCTGCATTGTCGCTGTATTCCTTTCTATCTTATTCTGTCTCTTAATCATACGTTTTTATCGGATCCAAATCATTGAAGGAGACAAGTGGGCAGCTGCAGCTTTGGCTCAGCACCAGCATGTGATCACAGAACCGTGCATGCGCGGCACATTTTACTCCAACACTTCGGTGAAGAAAGGGCATCCTGGGGAAAAACAAGCCTTTGTCGTCGACGTACTGAAATTCCATCTCTTCATCGATCCCGATTCCATTCCAGAAGCTGTAAAGTCGAAGATGGCAAGAGAGCTTTTTGCTTTGCTCCCCGATGTAAAAAAAGGGGAAGAGGAATTTTACAAGAAAAGCCGCAGCCGCAAAATTGCAAGCTGGCTGACGCGGGAAAAAAGGGCTGAGATTGAAGCTTGGTGGGGTGAATTTTCCCGCCGAGAAAAGATCGTGCGCAACGCAATTTATTTTACTTCTGAATACAAGCGTTCCTATCCCTTTGGTTCGATGCTTGGCACTGTTTTGCATACCGTGCAAGAAGACCAGGTAAGCCCCACAGGCGGGCTTGAGATGCTCCTCAATTCCTATCTAAAGGGAAAAGAGGGGAAAAGGCTGATTGTCCGGTCTCCTAGCCATCCGCTCGATACAGGTAAAATCTTATCGATGCCCGAAAACGGGGCCGATGTCTATCTGACGATCAATCATTACTTGCAAGCAGTCACCGAATCAGAGCTTGAAAAAGGTGTGAAAGCGGTGAACGGCCTTGGCGGCTGGGCTGTGATGATGGACCCATATACAGGGGAAATCCTTGCTCTTGCGCAAACGCCCTCTTTCGATCCATCGCGCTACACAGAATATTACAATGATCCAAAACTCACCGATTACACCAAAGTCAAAGCGGTGACCGATTGCTTTGAACCGGGATCAATTTTTAAAGCCATCACAATCGCTGTCAGTCTGAAAGCCAATGAAGAGCTGGCAAAAAGGGGAAAGGGGCCGATTTTCACTCCCGAAGAAAAAATCCCATGCAGCAACGGTTGGTTTCCGGGCCGTTCAACTCCGATTAAAGAGGTCACTAGAACTTATCCTTTCTTGAACCTAGATCTTGGGATGCAAAAATCGTCCAATATCTATATGGCAAGGCTGATCCACCGTCTTGTTGAAGCGATGGGCGACGAGTGGTACCGCAAAACCCTTTTTGAAACGTTTGGTTTTGGAAAGAAAACAGGCGTTGAGCTTCCAGCAGAGAGCATCGGGCTGTTGCCGACGCCCGGCAAGCTGCACCCGAATGGCAAACTAGAGTGGTCGCTCCCAACGCCCTATTCTCTCGCTCTTGGCCACAATATTTTGTGTACAAGCATGCAGCTTGTGCGCGCTTATGCGATTCTTGCCAACGGCGGGCTTGATGTGCAGCCGCATCTCATCCAGAAAATCGAGAAAAATGGTCAAATCATCATCGACAATACGGGTTATCGAGCGAATAAGCAGGTTCTTAGCCCTGCCATTACGCGGCAAGTTGTGAGGTCGCTGAAATTTGTGACGAAAGAGGGCGGTACAGCTAAGAGAGCCGATATTCCCGGCTACACTGAAGCTGGCAAATCGGGAACTGCCGAAAAAATCGTCGATGGAACCTATTCCAAAGAGCACAATGTCTCTTCATTCATCGGATTTGCCCCAGCGCATCACCCCCGGTTTGTCCTCATCGTGACGATTGATGATCCTGAGAGAAAAGTCATTCCGGGCGTTGGCAAACAGCAAATGGGTGGGATCGCCTCCGCGCCCGTCTTTCGTGAAATCGCCACAAAAGCCTTGCAATATTTAGGGGAGACCCCTGATGATCCTTATGGATTTCCTGCTGGAGATCCTCGCCGCGATCCAAAGCGGGCCGATTGGGCTGCAGAAGTAGAAGCGCTGAAGCAGCTCTATGATAAATGGAATCGATGAAATTTAAAAATTTGATTCGAGGTTTAGATTTAGAGGTTAAAGGCGGCAAGGACGTTGAAGTCACTGGCATTTCCTCTGATTCAAGGACTGTAGGCCCGGGCAATCTCTTTATCGCGAAGAGAGGAGAGACCTATGATGGATCGCAGTTCATTCCTCAAGCCCTCAGCGCAGGTGCGGTTGCCATTGTAACCGACATTTTCGATCCTTTCTTGAAAGTGACTCAAATCATCCATCCTTCCCCCCAATCGATCGAGGCGAAGTTGGCCGCTCGATATTACGGCGAGCCATCGGAAGATCTCTATATTGTGGGCGTGACCGGCACGAAAGGGAAAACAACAACGACTTACTTGATCAAACACTTGCTCGATCAAATCGGAGTCTCCTCAGGGCTCATCGGCACCGTGGAGACAGTGATCGGAGAGAGCCGTTTTTCTTCGACCCTTACCACGCACGATGTGATTTCAAACCAAAAATGGCTTCGAGAAATGGTTCAAAAAGGGTGCAAGGGAGCCGTATTAGAGGTTTCGTCGCATGGCCTTGCGCAAGCGAGAGTTGAAGAAATCCAATTTGATCTTGGCATTTTCACCAACCTTTATCCTGATCATTTGGATTATCATTCCACAATGGAAGAATATGCAGCAGCCAAGAGAAAGCTTTTTGAAAAGGCCGAAAAAGGGATTTTCAATGCCGATAGTCCATGGTCAGAGTTCATGGGGAAAGGATTGACCTTCGGCATCGAAAAAGGGGATATCCGAGCCGAAGAAATTGTTCTGAGTCCTGACCGCACGCAATTTAAAGTAAATGGCGTTCCCTTTTGCATTCCGCTGATCGGAAAATTCAATGTGTATAATGCCTTGGCTGCTATTGCAGTAGGCTTAGACCGAGGCGTCCAATTGCCTGCGATTGCCGCAGCGCTTGCAACATTTGGATCAGTGCCTGCGCGGCTGCAGCGGATTGGAAATGTCTTCATCGACTTTGCCCACACCGGAGAAGCTCTGGAGAATGTTCTTCGGACCTTGAAAGAAATCTCTAAGGGAAAAGTGATCGTCGTCTTTGGCTGCGGAGGAAACCGGGATCCGCAGCGTAGAACCGGCATGGCCAAGGCGGCTGATGCATTTGCAGATCTGACCATCATCACGAATGACAATCCGAGAAAAGAAGATCCTCAGGAAATCGCTAAACAAATCATGTCTGGATTTACAAAGACTCCGATTGTTGAGCTGGATCGAAAGCGGGCGATCGAAATGGCCATCCGAATGGCAGAGAAAGACGATCTTGTTCTGATCGCGGGCAAAGGGCATGAGCGTGTCCAGATTTTTGCAGAACAAACAATTCCTTTCGATGATGCTGAAATCGTTCTTTCCTTGATTTAATTTAATTTTCAGGCATATAGTCTTTCGCTTAATAATTTTGAGGAATATATGTCAGCAGTTCAAGCATCTAGATTTGCAGATCATCATTTAGGCACGGTACAAATCGGCAAGCGTGAATACCCCGTTTGTTCTCCGCAAAAAAGCGGGGGGTCGGCGATGTTTCAAGTATATGGGTCAATTTTATCTGACGTTTTGACGCGCATTGGAGATACAGCCCTTCAAAAAATCAAATCAACTAGACCGAGTCAAAGAGGCTTTGGGTTTGCAATAAGAACGCCTCTCATTCATCGCGCCATCAATGAGTGGAAAGATGTTCCGACGGAAGGAAAAGTGGATAAAGAAAAAATGACTGAAGTGACTGCGATTACAGGTTTGAGTCAGCAAAACGTTGCTATGGTTGTTGCTATAGCGAAGAAATGGGCTACTGAGTATTTCTCCAAAGATTATATTTTTTCCTATGATAAAAATGACATAGAAAATTGGAAAAAAGAGACGGTGGCTGAAGCAAATAATTTTCTCTATTCCAAATTAAAAATGAAGCAAAGCGAAGCACCTGTCAGTTTTGCAGGTGAAGATTTAGCTGCCTGGGGATTGGCAGAAAGGGATGTAACAGCAGATCCTGCAACAATTAATTGCCTTAGTTTTGCGCTCTTAAAGGCGAAAGTAATTCAGGCGGCAAATCTTGTTTTCAAGACGGTGCGCGATGACAGCGCTATGCATCAAATTTTCCAAAGGCTGAATCAGTGGGGATATGAGCCAGTAAGACAGCCGAATGCTGGCGACTTAGTTGTGTATTTGGATAGAAATAATAAGGCAACCCACGTAGGCGTTTACATGGGCGAAGATTTGGTTCATTCGAAAATTGGGATTGCCAATCCGTACTCTCATGAACATGCGCTTTTTGCCGTAGAAGAGCGGGCGATATTTTTCCACAAGAAAGGTTGAACGTAGCGGAGAATCTCCCCCTTATTTTTAGGGGGAAAGTTCTTCAAAAGATACCAATTTTATCCGATTTATGAGATGTTAAGGGAATGCAAATCATTCTTTTGCTCTTCAGCTTTCTTCTGATGTCGGCAACTCCTGCAGGCAGTTTAATCAATACAGCCGATGCGCCGACTGTAGTCATCGATGTTGGTCATGGAGGTACAGATCGCGGGGCAAAAGCAGGCAATCCATACTGCGAAGAAAAAAGAATCACGCTTCTCACTGCTCGGCTTGTAAAGCAATACCTAGAGCAGCTTGGCTATCATGTAGTCATGACTCGATCTACCGACAATTTTATTTCTCTACCCCGTCGTGTAGAAATAGCGAAACAGGCGCAAGGGAATATTTTTGTCAGCGTTCACTACAATTCTTCGCGCAGTCCTGAAGCGAAGGGGATCGAAGTTTTCTTCTTTGACTCCAAGGAGAACAAAAACCGTGCAAATGCTTCGAAAAAATTGGCCGATTCAATTTTATCTCGGCTCATCCGAAAAACAGATGCGAATTCGCGCGGGGTGAAAAAGGGCAATTTCTACGTCATACGAGAAACGAGCATGCCTGCAGTTCTTGTTGAGGGCGGATTCATTTCAAATCCAAAAGAGCGCGCTCTTCTCAAATCGCGCGATTATCAAGAAAAAATCGCGCAGGGGATTGCCGACGGCATTGATGGCTATTTCAAAGCCCGTTGGCGCAAAGCTAGATAGTCTGAGCTATATGTTTTCGCAAAAGATCAGCTAAATCTGCCAATTCCTCATGGGGAGATATATCTCTGATTCCCGGACGATAGAGGAAAGAGCGGGGTTCGTACTGAGTGATTCCTCCGTCTCCAGCCTTTCTGGGCAAGACATGAAGATGGAAATGGGGGACGCTTTGCCCGGCCATTTCTCCCTCATTCCAGGCAAAATTAAATCCCTCTGCGCCCAAAGAGGTTTTCATGGCAATGCAAATCAATTCCTTCAGTTTTAAAATGTCTCGCCATTCTTCGAGGGTCAACTCTTCGCTCCTAGCTACAACGCGCTTTGGACAAATGAGAGTATGACCAGGAACAATTGGCATTTGCCCTAGGAAGGCAAAAGCCCGTTCATTTTCCGCAATTTTGCGTTTAGGGATGGTGGGGTCGTTAATAAAAGCAGTCACTGTTCACCTATGGGCTTGTCCTTCGGGGCCGATTCCCACCCCAAAAATGATGCATTTTTGGGGACCCCGGGCGCGCCTTGCAAGGCGCTTCATTTCGATCCCGCAAGGGGAGCAAAGCAGTTTGCTCTCTCTTGGACTCATTTTCAATTCGTCCAAGGCTTAGAGTCCCCCTCAGAGCGAGAGACTCGTCCTTCGGGGCCGATTCGCGCCTTGCAAGGCGCTTCATTTCGATCCCGCACGAGAGCAAAGCAGTTTGCTCTCTCTTGGACTCATTTTCAATTCGTCCAAGGCGGGAGTCGAACCCGCGACCTGTCGCTTAGGAGGCGACCGCTCTATCCACTGAGCTACAAGGACAAAGCGGAGTAGTATAAAGACTTGTACTGTTACTCTCAAGGATGCTATGCTTTTTTTCATGCAAGCAGACATTGGATTAATTGGACTCGCAGTCATGGGCCAAAACTTGGTCCTCAATATGGCTGACCACGGCTATGCCGTCGCTGTTTTTAACCGCACCGCATCTAAAACGGATGAATTCTTGAAAGGCCCCGCCAAAGGCAAACAGATTGTCGGCGCCCACGAATTAAAAGATTTCGTCGCCAAGTTGAAGCGGCCCCGAAGAGTCATGCTCATGGTCAAGGCCGGAGATCCAGTCGATGAATTTATCGACCAATTAGTTCCTTTGCTTGAAAAGGGCGACATCATCATCGACGGCGGCAACAGCCACTTCCCCGATTCGCAACGACGGTTTGAAGCCTTGAAAGCCAAGGGACTTCTATTTATTGGCACCGGTATTTCCGGAGGCGAAGAGGGCGCAAGGCATGGTCCGTCGATTATGCCTGGAGGCAACCCCGATGCTTGGCCTCACGTGAAGAAAATTTTTCAAGATATCGCTGCAAAATCCGATGATGGCGAACCTTGCTGCGATTGGGTAGGAGAAGGGGGCGCTGGCCACTATGTCAAAATGGTCCACAATGGAATCGAATATGGCGACATGCAGCTCATCTGCGAAGCGTATGACCTTCTCAAAAAGGGCGGACAAAAAGATTTAGCCCCCATTTTCGCCGCTTGGAATAAAGGCGCTCTTGATAGCTATTTAATCGAAATTACGGCCGAGATCCTGACGAAAAAAGATACTGACGGCAAGCTGCTTCTCGATAAGATCTTGGATGTAGCAGGTCAAAAAGGAACTGGTAAATGGACCGGCATCGATGCTTTGGACAGAGGCATGCCTCTGACTTTGATCGGCGAGGCCGTTTTTGCAAGATGTTTGTCAGCCTTGAAAGAGGAAAGGATCGAGGCGAGCCACCATTATGAAGCGCCGAAACACGCTTTCAAAGCAAATCCAGACCAGATTGCCCAAGCTTTATATGCGTCAAAGATCATTAGCTACGCGCAAGGTTTTATGCTGATGCGCGCTGCGTCTGAGGAAAATAAGTGGAAACTCAATTTCGGCTCGATCGCTCTCATGTGGAGAGGCGGATGCATCATCCGCAGCAAGTTCTTAGGCAAAATTAAAGAAGCATTTGGCAAAAATCCAAAGCTTGCCAGCTTGCTTGTCGATCCATTCTTCATTGGAGAGATTACCAAATGCATCCCAGCATGGAGGCTAGTAGTCTCGGAAGGAGCGCTCATGGGCGTGCCGCTCCCATGTTTTAGCACTGCGCTATCTTTCTTCGATGGCTATCGCAGTGGGCAGCTGCCTGCCAATTTGCTCCAGGCGCAAAGAGACTATTTTGGCGCGCATACCTACGAGCGGGTTGATAAACCGCGCGGACAATTCTTCCATACCAATTGGACAGGGAAGGGCGGAGATGTCAGTTCAACAACTTACAACGTTTAATAGAGCGCCTTCAGATACCCATCAAATCATATTGGGTTTTTTGGATGGAGACGATTTATCAGAATTTGCCGCAACTAGCGATAAATCGCGTCAGCGTGTTTATGAATGCTATGTGCAGGGCTGCAAAGATAACTCCCAGGTAATGGATGCCTACAAGGCTTCTCAAGGAAGCCAAGAGGCAATAGAGATCCAAAGGCGAGCTAATTCTTTGATAGGAAAAACGAAACGGCTCATGGGAGGCGAAGCGTTGATCCAGAAGATTGGAAACGTGCTATGCGCAAATGGCCAATCTCAGCTTGCTGATGCTAGATTTGCTTGCAAAGCGATTGGGCTTTTGCCCTTTTTCCAAGCCATGCCCGAAGCCCAAGACCTGCTTGTTCAGGTAAAATCACTAAAGACCAGCAGGGAAAAATTCAAAGCGATGAAGAAATGGCTCGAAGAACACCCTGAAGCTGCTGAAAGAGTGGCTCAAATTGAAAATATCCGACTGATGAGTGTAAATGTTCGCGATACGGTTGCCTCTAGTTTTTTTGCAATCCCAGGAAAAGTCTATAATTTTGTCCCCAAAGAAATTGCCTATTTTAATGGACTCAGAAGGTTGAACCTTTCGAATAATCTTCTGAAAGAACTGCCAGAAGAAATCGCTTATTTGCCTGTTGAAGAGCTCGACATCAGCCTCAATTTTTTTGAAACGATGCCTCCAGTTATTCCAAGTTTGCGGGTTTTAAAATTGACCGGCCCATATAACGAGATTCCCCCCAAGGCGATCGTTGAATGGGTGCAGAATTGGGTTGAAAAAGGCGGAAAAAATCTCGCAATTCATTTGGATGAAAATTATTTAGGGAAATTCGACTCTATCGATATTGGAAGTGATTACGCAGTCCGAATTTCTAAAGAAATGGGGAATGTTGTTCTTAGAGTTGAGGAAATTCTCGAGCAGACTCAGATTCTCTCAGATACTGAGAATTGAGACGGATTAGCTCCGAAAGCGGTCTGGATCCTTCAGCAGCATCTTGCGCTTTCGCGAGAAAGGCGGGATCTTGAATCTGCGCAAACCCTTCTACAATTCCAACGGATAATTTGGGGAGAGCTTGTTGCATTCTTTCAAAGATAACCGATTGTCTTTCAGGATCAGCGTGTGTTGCGCGTCTCATAGCATTTGTAATGGATGTGGAAACATGCGCGCTTAATGCCATAGGTCCTCTTGCCATCATCGTTTTGAAAAATTCATGCAAACCTGGCGCAAGCGATCTTTTGGGTAATTTGGTAATTTCTTCCATGGCCATTTTTTCTTCGGAAGCTTGAGGAGCGAGAGATGAAGTGTCAATGACAGCAACTCTTGAAAGAGTTCGTCTTTTTTCCGGTGTCGCTTGAAGCATGATGTTCCCAGCATTTGCTTCTGGACTCTCTTCAAGAACAAATACGCCTTCATCATCCAATTTGAAGCGGACGAAACGATCATAGTTTCCAATGAAAATATCAAATACCGAAATCTTGCCAAAATAATGCATCATTTTATTCCAAGATTCTTTGGATAGACTTAGAATCTCATCGCTTTTGCAAAATGAGGAAAAATTAGCGCCCTTGATTTGATTCATTAGAATCAAGTCATGACTATTTTTCTTCGAAAATCTAGGGGCGAGTTTTTTGGTTGCCTTTGCCACTTCAGCGACTTTTGTAGGATGGATCAATACCATTTCCGGCGTCTCTAATCCAAAATGTTTTGCGATCCGAGTGCAAATCATCTCATTATCCGCCCCTTCGGCCCACTTCAAAACAAAACCAATCGGCATGTCATGTGGGATTTCTGAATCTCCAATGATTATTTCTGCAGAGGCGCTGCCAATTAAAGTAATCCCAGTATTGCCATCTCCTGCTCTCCGAAGTTGACAAATATTTGCCCCAACAGCTTTGCGGATTTTTTTTTCGGTGGTATCTGGAGAGCGTATCAATTTATGCTTCAATGGCGATGCTTCATGAAAGCGAGGATGAAATGGAGGTGTTGATGGTGCTAATGTTGGTGAAGCCATAATTGCGATAATTATATCATTTAAAATAATTAAAATCTAGTTACAGCTGTTGAAAAATAATTATGTGTGATAATGTTTAGTTTTTGTTTAATATTCAGTTAAGGTTGGGGTGTGATAATTTATCTCTATCGACCTAGAAGCTTGACAGGCGAGATCTTTTTTCTGAATTATTCGGCTTTGAGAACTTCCATGAAGGCGCTTTGCGGGATATTGACTTTTCCTATCTCTTTCATCCGCTTTTTACCCTCTTTCTGTTTTTCCCAGAGTTTGCGTTTGCGGGTGATGTCGCCGCCGTAGCATTTAGCGGTGACGTTTTTGGTGAGTGCGCTGATCGTTTCGCGGGCGATGATCTTGCCGCCGATCGCTGCTTGGATGGGCACTTTAAATAATTGCTGAGGGATCACTTCTTTTAATTTAGCGCAGATTGCTCTTCCTTTTTGTTCAGCTTTGGAACGGTGAACTAGGCAGGAGAATGCATCGACTGGCTCTTCATTGACCCTGATTTCCAGTTTTACGATATCGCTTTCACTATAACCATCCGGCTCGTAATCGAAAGATCCGTAGCCGCGGGTTACTGATTTGAGTTTGTCGTTGAAGTCGGTGATGATCTCGTTCATCGGCAGGCGATAGGTGAGAAGGAGCATTGTTGCGCTCATCGTCTCAGTTTTTTGCAAGACTCCGCGTTTGTCCATGCAAAGGCTCATGATTGCGCCAAGATAATCGGATGGGGCCATGATGTGCACTTTGACCCAAGGCTCTTCGATCGCTTCAATATAAGCAGGATCAGGAGCGTGAGCAGGGTTGTCGATTTCTTTGATTTCGCCGCTATTGAGCATGAAGCGATAGATGACGCTTGGAGCTGTTGTGATGATATCGAGATCGAATTCCCGAGTGAGTCTTTCAAAGACGATTTCCAGATGGAGAAGGCCCAAAAAGCCGCAGCGGAATCCAAAGCCGAGGGCAAGGCTGCTCTCTTGTTCTACATGAAGGGCAGAATCATTGAGCTGTAATTTGAGCAGGCAATCGCGAACCTGTTCGAAATCAGATGAATCGACCGGATAAATACCGGCGAATACGACTGGAGCTATCACTTTGAAGCCAGGGAGGGGAGTAGGTGCTGGGCTCTTATGCAAAGTGACTGTATCGCCAATCTTTACATCAGCTGTATTTTTAATGTTGGCGACAAAGAATCCCACTTCGCCAGGACGCAAAACATCGGTTGGCTTTTCATTCGGAGAGAAAATGCCCACTTCGTTCACTTCGAATGTTTTTTGGTTTGCCATAAACCTGATGAGCGATTTTTTCGTGATTTCTCCGCTCATGACTCGGATGTAAACCATCACACCTCGATAAGTGTCATAATGCGAGTCGAAAACAAGGGCTCGCAATTGGGTGTCGACTGGCTCTTTCGGGCAGGGGATGGCTGTGAGGATCGCTTCTAGCACGCCTTCGATTCCAATGCCTGTTTTTGCAGAGATTTGAAGAGCATTCGATGCGTCGAGGCCAATCACATCTTCAATTTGTTTTTTGACCCCATCTGGGTCGGCTGCCGGCAGATCGATCTTATTGATGACTGGCAAAATTTCCAAATTCCGCTCGATGGCAAGGTGCACGTTGGCGAGCGTTTGCGCTTGCACGCCTTGCACCGCATCGACAACGAGAAGCGCGCCTTCGCAAGCGGAAAGCGACCTGGAAACTTCGTAGGCAAAATCGACGTGGCCAGGCGTATCGATCAAATTGATCTGATAAATGTCTCCGCTATGGCTTTGATAATACATCGTGACAGGTCGGGCTTTAATCGTAATGCCCCTTTCTCTTTCCAGTTCCATGTTGTCGAGGAACTGTTCTTGCATTTCCCTTTTTTCTACCGTGTGCGTCAGTTCCAGAAGGCGGTCGGCAAGAGTCGATTTCCCGTGATCAATGTGAGCGATGATAGAAAAATTGCGGATGAATTTACGATCGTATTTGAACATATCCTTCAAATTTAAGCGATTGGAGATATGTTTGCAAGGATGTTCCACTTTGGGGCTTGCAAAAATTTCACGTTTCATTTAAAAGATCTTAACTCAAAAAACTTTTTTATGAATATTTCCATTACCCCGGTCTTGCAGACGAGAGAACGGACTCGCAATGAGGTTAAACTCGAGGTGCAAAATCCGATCGATTCCAAAGTGCGAGGTCTCGTGCTTGAGAAGATCGGACAGACCAAGGGGGCGCTTCTTCCGTCAGCTAGTGCGTCGCAGATCATTTCGTTTTTATTGCCGGGATTTGAGGCAGGCAAAATGGAGTCGATGCAAAAAAAGCGGAAAAACAAGCTGCGCAAAACCCCGTTGCCTCGCAAGACTCCGATCGGCCTTATGCCTGCCGATCCAGAAGGGTGGGTGAATGCGCTGATGCAATTCATTCTCTATGTGCCCGGTTTTGCAGAGAGTTTTTCGATTGCGCCCCGCAGCCTATTTTCCATTCAAGATTTCATTGATCAGTATCATCAGGATTTGGCGGAAGGAAGGTCGACTTCAACTGCAAATGGGTTAGGCCTTATGCAGCTCTTTGGCTTGAAATTCCCAAATCTATCTCTAAAAGAAGTTGTAGAAGCTTTGATCCGCTTGCTGATTCCAAAGTGGACGGTGTATCGAAGCATTTATGAAGCTCTCCTCCGGCCGCGCACTATAGACCTGCTCATTGCTTCAACCGGCCTTAAAAAGCAGTTATATGCCGATCCGGGGCAGTACTATGATCTCAATGCGTTTGTTGAGAAAAGGCCCGATGGAGCTTTGGCCCACTATATTGCCTATGTGAAAGTAGAAGGAGGCTGGTATCAGTGCGACAATGACCGGGTGACGCAGCTCAGATCAGATATGCTGGCTTTGCCTCTGCAGCGAACGGTGATATCGCATTATCGGCAAGTATCTCCCTTGCCTATATAAAAAAAGAGGCCTGGAGATTTCTCCCCAGGCCCGATTTTAGAACAAAAAGGTGTTCTTATTAGTTGCCGACTTGAGCTGTTGCTTTAGCTGGCTCTTTCGCAGCAGTAGATGCTTTTTGAGCATCAGCTGCTTTTTTCTCTTCAGCTTGCTGAGTAGTCAAGGCTGTGAAGCGCTTGCTCAAACCGAAGACCGACAAGATCCAAAGTACAACAATCCCTAATACGACTGGCGCGATGATTGGCACCAGCTGATAGAGGGCGCTGCCAGTGAAGACAGTGAGCAAGCCCATTTGTGTATAGGAGCCCAAAGATTTTCCACCGCGGCCGCCGATTACGTCTACAGCAGCTTTACCTTTGACTTTCAACTCTGGATCGAGAGGGATATAAGCCATCTCTTTTGTTGGGTCGAAGAGGGAGTATTTCACCGCTTTGCCGAATGCGTTTACAAGCAGTCCAAGAACAACTACAAAGACGATCAGGTCTTTATTGATAATGCCTTGCTTAATCGCATCTACGATTTTTACACCTTCTGGAAGGAGGGTGTTGTTGTAGTAGATCACGCTAAAGAAGATCAAAACGCCTGTTAGAAGAACTGCAGGAGTAATCAAAGCGCAAGCTCTCCAGCTGAATCTGCGCAGCAAGTTGCTGCCGACGAGCATGAGAACTACAGCGATACCGCCTGTGACGGTTGAAAGACCGCCCATCACACGGTTGTACTCAACTTCAGTTGGGTATGCAATTTTGATTTGACCTTTCCATACGCCTTCGAAGAGGTTGATCGATACGCCGTAAGCGAGAACCAACATTGCGATGAAACCGATGTAAGGCGACTTCAAAATGTATTTGAAGCTGTCGACAAGAGAAAGTTTTTCTTTCTTCTTCTTGGTTTCGCCCATCGCTTCTGGGTCATAGTAGCGCTTGTCGGTGAGGACTTTTCGGTTCATCCAGTAGAATGTAGAGATCAGGATGACGCCGGCTACGATTACGAAAGCCATCAAATATTTTAGCATCAAGCCTGTGGCCATGTTTCTTTCCATTCCAAGGCCATGGATGTGGTTGGTGATGTAAATGATCATTGGGCCTGAGAAAAGAAGACCGAAGTTGCCCAAGAATCCGAACATTCCATAGAAGCGTCTTGCTTCTTTAACAGGAGTGATGGCGTTAGCAAACTGCCAGAACAGGAGCGACAATACAGCGCTTCCCCAGAGCTCAGACAGAATGTAGAAAAGAGTATATGTCCAGTTTCCAACGAGAGGGATGATCCATTTAACGTTTGGATAGTTCTGTTGCAAACTTTGGATGGTATCGAGACTCATATGGAAGGAGTCTACGAACGGATAAATCAAGTAAGGGAAGAGTCCGAAGAAAAGGAGGAATGGGAGAGCTGTAACGTAAAATAATCCTTCCCGTTTAAAAATATTTGCTGCCTTGGTGTAGAGGACCATAAAGAGAATCGCTGCTGCGGTAACTCCAATCCCCTTGGCAAAGGCCAAGCTTTCTGCTCCAGCGCCTGGAGCGTTTACCAAGATAGCATCTTTGGTGTCTCGCAACACTGTATAAATAAACAGGATGCAAAACATCATGATGCCCATGGGTAAAAACTTTTTTACTTCATGAGAATGAATCGGCCAAAGTAATTTTCTCCATCCGGAGAACTCTTCTTGGCCTTTCTTAGCGTCAGTTGACATGGATTTTCCAAGTTTAAGTTCTTAATGTTAACCAACCAGATATAATAAGCCATTTCGATTAAAATGCAAGAGGCAAGTGGGAGGCTTAAAGGAAAATTTTACTTTTGCGATTTGCGTTTTGAATTTTGCGTTTAAAAGAATTGCCCCCAAGATTATTGAGACCTTGGGGGCTACAAACAAAGGAGGAAAATTTTTAGTTTTGAGCGCCTGCTGCAGCGAGTGCTTCGCTCATCATTTGCTGAGCTTGAATGGCTTCGCAGTAGTTCGCCCAGAGCTCAGACTCCACTTTATTGTGGCGGATTGCTTGGATGAGCTCTCTTTTGCAGCTCGCGAGCGATTTGCGCGGGCTCAAGATTGTAATGATTTCTTTATCTCCAGCAAGGCGGGCGATATTGAGCATTCTTTCGAGTTGTACACGGGTAAAGTTCAAATGATCTTTTCTCTTGCGGGAACCGCGGGCTGCGCGCTGTTTCGGAGCAATCACAACAGGACGGTCTGCATTGATCACAAAACGCTCGATAATTGCAGAAAGTTCTTGAGGCTGCTTATATTTCATTTTTCTCAAAGTAAAATGGTGCATATAGCCGCCACTTTTCATTGGGAGGTATTTGCAAAGCTCATTTTCTTTTTTAGCGCCTAGCTTCTTGATTGCTTTTGCAATCACTTCTTCTACTTCTTTCAAACCTTTTGCGGATTTCGATGTTGTTTCTTCTTTTGTTGCGACCATTGGTTCCGTCCTAATCATTGTCGAGGGGTCTCCTCGAAATTTTAAATTTTTTTTCAAAACAGAATGTTTGGTTTATCCTATTTTGAGATTTATTTGCAATCTACTTCTTGAACCATCCGCAAGGATTGGTCCAAAATTATTTGAGGATTATAGTGACCCTATTCTTTTTGTGCAAGAAACTACGATTTTTCTTTTTTTCTTTTTTGGAACATTCTAATCTGGTTTCTTCTCGAAGAATATACAATTATGACCCGATTCAAAAAAGTTATTTTGAGCTTCTTGATTCCCCTCTTGATGGTGGGGTGCCAATCCCCCAAACGGTTTTCGAACGATGGGAAAGTAAAAATTCTATCTACCATCGGTCAAATTGGAGATCTTGTGAAAGAGGTGGGGGGAGAGAGAGTAGATAGCCTTGTCCTAATTCTAGGAGACCTTGACCCTCACAGTTATGAGATCGTCAAAGGCGATGCGGAAAAAATCGAGAAAGCCGACCTCATCTTTTATAATGGCCTTGGCCTCGAACATGGAGCGAGCCTTTCATCGGTATTAAAAGGATCTCCGAAAGCCATTGCAGTGGGAGAAAAGATCCTATCCGCTCATCCGGAAAAAGTTTTGATGAGAGAGGGAACTGTTGATCCTCATATATGGATGGATATTTCTCTTTGGAAGCAGGGGATCGACCCTATTGTAGAAGCCCTCTCAATTAAAGACCCTGAAGGCGCCTCCTATTATAAAGAGCGCGGCAGGCTGCTTGCTGAAAAAATGGAAGAGGCGCATATCGAGGTGCGCTCGATTTTGCAAAAAATTCCTTCAAAGCAACGCTATCTAGTCACGAGCCATGATGCGTTCCACTATTTTACAAAGACCTATTTAGCCGAACCTGGGGAGACCGATTGGGCGCTCCGGTTTGCGGCTCCTGAAGGTCTTGCTCCCGAAGGACAGCTCAACCCTCGCGATATTCAAAAAATCATAGACTACCTCAAAGCCAAAGAAGTCTCTGTGCTGTTTCCTGAGTCCAATGTGAGCCGCGATTCGATCCGCAAGATTGCAACAGCTGGCAAAGAACTCGGGCTCGAAATCCAAATTTGTTCGGAGCCCCTTTATGGAGATTCGATGAGCCGGCTGACCTATATAGAAATGATGCGGAAGAATGCAGAAACGATAGCCAAATATTTGTTATTAACCCAAGAGGTAAAAAGGTGACAATCTGCTTGCTGCGGCTTTCCCAAATTGATCTTCCTCGTCACCCTTGCCTTTTGGCAATGGAGCTCCTTGGTCAGAGCGGTGGCTTCGCCACCTTCAATTTGGCTTTGCCTCGCTGGCGCATATGGTCACCTTTTTACCTCCTGAGTTAATATATGGAATGCTCAATAGAAGCTGAAGAGCTTAATATCAACTACGGGAAGACATCAGTTCTCTGGGATGTCTCGTTTCAGATTCCGAAAGGCGTTCTGATTGGACTTATCGGTCCGAATGGAGCCGGCAAGAGTACGCTTCTCAAAGCAGCTCTCGGCCTCATCAAACCTCTTTCTGGCAAAATCACCGCTCATGGAAGCGTCGCTTATGTTCCGCAGCGCGAAACAGTGGATTGGGATTTTCCGATCACCGCGGAAGAGGTAGTCCTCATGGGCAGGTATGGGAAACTGGGTCTTTTTGGCGGTTTGAAACAGGCAGATAGGCAAGCAGCTTCTGCTGCGCTTGAGCAAGTGGGCCTCAGCGGCGCAGCGCACCGGCAAATCAGCCAGTTTTCTGGCGGGCAGCAGCAGCGCCTTTTTATTGCAAGGGCGCTCGTTCAAGATGCAGACATTCTTCTTCTCGACGAGCCATTTGCCGGCGTTGATCTTGCCACAGAAAAGGCGATCATGGAGATTTTGAGAAAGCAAAAAGAGCTAGGCAAAACCATTGTGATTGTCCACCACGATTTGCCGAGCGTTGAAGAGTATTTCGACTGGGTGCTCCTTCTCAATACGCGGCTTCATGCTTGCGGTCCTGTTGAAACAATGTTTACACGCGAAATGCTGGCCAAAGCTTTTGGGAAAAACCAGTCGCTCTTTTCAGAAGCGGCAGATCTGTCGGCAAAAAGCATCAGCGGCATTTTATGATTCTCGAATTTTTCACAGATCCCGTTTTGCGCGCGCCGACGTGGGGCTGCATCCTGATGTGCATCGCTTCATCTCTCATGGGCGTTCTTATTTTTCTCCGGAAAAAATCGCTTCTTAGCGAATCTCTTTCTCACGCCACTTATCCTGGCGCGTGTCTTGGAATTGCCCTTTTTGGCTTTCTTGAAGAATGGACATTTGTCGCTGTTTTAATCGGCGCCTTTTTTTCTTCCCTTCTCGGACTCAAGGCGATCCAAAAATTGGAAAAAAGCAGAGTTTCTCCAGACGCGGCCCTTACGCTTGTGCTCGCCACTTTTTTAGGGCTTGGCATTCTGATCACAAGCGCTTTTCAGACGGCGAAAAAAACGCAAATGCTCCTTTTTGGGCAAGCTGCCACTATGAGCGATATGCATATTTGGATCTATGGCTCTCTTGCGATGGCTGTCGTTTTATTTCTTTGCCTCACTTTCCGCCCATTGCAAGCATCTCTTTTCGATCCGCAGTTTTCTAAATCGGCAAAAATTCCGGTCGAACCCCTTGAAAAAATCCTCTTTTGGCTTCTACTTCTTTCTCTGATTGTAGGAATACGAAGCGTCGGCGTCATCTTAATGTCGGGAATGGTGATTGCGCCGGCTGTTGCAGCAAGGCAATTCAGCGACCGCCTACAAACCGTCTTGGTTTTGGCCGCCTTATTCGGCGCGTTTAGCGGTCTTTTAGGCAATATGCTTTCTGTCTACGCCAATCTTCCAACGGGACCGGCCATTGTTCTCATCGGAACTGCTTTTTCTCTCTTATCTCTTCTATTTGCGCCAAAACGGGGTCTTCTCTTCCGTCTCTATCGAATTTGGGCGTTCCGCCTTCGCTGTTTGGAGGAAAACCTGCTCAAAACCCTTTGGAAAAAACGAACTCTTTCGACTCCTTCCTGGGCTGCCAAAATCGCCCTTTGGAGCCTTCAAAAAGAGGGGTGGGTCGGTCCGCTTCGCACATTGACTCCCGATGGCATGAAAAAAGCGGCCGCCATCGTCCGTCTCCACCGTCTATGGGAGCTTTATTTGACAGAAGAACTCGGCGTTCAAATTGAAAAAGTGCACCGAACCGCAGAGGAAATGGAGCACATCATCACTCCGGAAATGGAAGAAAGACTGACTAAACTGCTCGAAAATCCGAAACACGACCCGCACCAACAGCCGATCCCGGAGAAGTATATATGAGCGATCTTTTGCAAATCGGAGTTCTTAGTTCAGTGGCGATCGCTTGCGGCCTCCTCGGTCCGTTTCTCGTTTTAAGGCGGATGACCATGTTCGCCAATTCTTTGTCCCATACGATTTTGCTTGGGATTGCATTGGCTTTTCTCATTGCTGGCAGTACATTCAATCTTTGGACGCTTCTCATTGGAGCATTTATTTCCGCTATGATGACTGCTTTTTTTACGGGCGGGCTTGTTCGGATCTTCCGGCTTCAAGAAGATGCAAGCATCGGCCTTGTTTTTACGGCTCTATTTGCTCTTGGAATTACCGTGGTTACCCTCTACATGAAAAATGTTCATCTCGGATTAGAAGCGGTGATGGGGAATGCCGATATTTTGCAGATGAGCGATTTAAAACTTTCGCTTTCTCTCGTGGGAATTAATCTTGGGGTCATTGCCCTTTTTTACCGGCAGCTTAAATTGAATAGTTTTGATCCGAATTTAGGCAAAGTATTAAAGATTCCATCTTTGCATTTTGTTCTCCTTTTTCTGACCGCTGCCACTTGCATCGGGGCATTTAGAGCGGTTGGCGTACTGCTTGTTCTTTCATTCTTAGTAGGTCCTTTCCTGACGGCCCGTCTTTTTTGCCATCGTCTCAAATGGCTGATGCTAGTTACCCCTGCGATTGGAGCTTTTTCTGCCGTTATAGGGGTGTTGATGTCCCGCATCGCTTTCGACTTTTTTGGGTTGGCTCTTTCCACAGGTGGGATTGTATCGGTCCTAATCGGTCTGATTTATCTATTCTCAAAATGGATTCATTCCATTAGACTCAAGGTATGCGAAAGAAACTCGCCATCCTAGGCAGCACAGGTTTCATCGGCTCGGCCACCCTCAAAATTGCAAGGCATCTCAATCTGCCGGTTGCTGCGCTCGCAGCTAAATCAAATATTGATCTTTTGGAAGCGCAGGCGCGCGAATTCAAGCCCGAATTAGTGGCGGTATATGAAGAGGGGCCTGCGAGGGCTTTGCGCAAAAGACTTCCTGAGGTTCGGGTCGTTTCTGGAATGGATGGTTTGAGAGAGGCGGCAGGTTTTGGCGATTTCGCGATGCTTGCCATGTCGGGAAGCCTTGGGATCTTGCCCGCGATTGCCGCAATTGAAGCAGGAAAACAGATCGGCCTTGCAAACAAGGAAGTAATGATTTCTGCTGGGGAATTGATTTCAAACCTCGCGAAGAAAAACGGGGTAGAGATCATCCCTGTCGACAGCGAGCATAGCGCCCTTTTTCAATGCCTTAAAGGGGGCAGAAAAGAAGAGGTGAGGCGGCTGATTTTGACAGCATCGGGCGGACCCTTTTTCCATAAGACGAAAGAAGAGTTAGAGCGGGTGACCCTGGATGAGGCATTGGCTCATCCGAATTTTCGAATGGGGCCGAAAGTCACAGTCGACTGCTCAACCTTAATGAATAAAGGCCTCGAAATGATCGAGGCTAAATGGCTCTATGGAGTCGATCCGAAACGGGTGGAGGCAGTGATCCATCCGCAGCAAAGGATCCAAAGCTGCGTCGAATTCATCGATGGGGTGGTGATGGCTTTAGTTTCCGAGCCCGATATGCTCATCCCAATCCAATACGCGATTACCTATCCGCAGCGGATGGAAGGGGTTTTGCCCCCTTATGATTTCATTAAAAATGGGACCTTGACTTTCTTCCCTCCGGACAAACAAAAATTTCGCTGTTTTGGCCTTGCGATCGATGCAATGCTGGCTGGGAAAAGCTATCCTTGCTTCCTGAATGCAGCCAATGAAGTGCTGGTGGACAGGTTCCTCAAGAAAAAAATCTCATGGATCGAGATCGGAGAGAAGCTCGAGAAATTAATCTCTTCACACGATCCGCAAAATCTGCTAACCTTAGAGGCAATTCTTGAAGTAGACGCGAAAGCGCGTGAAATTGCGAGTGTTGTTTGAGTATTGAGAGCTTATTTTATATCTTTCTAGCCATTTTGGGTTTGGGATTTCTCGTATTCATCCATGAAATGGGTCATTATATAATTGCCCGAAGAAAAGGAATGCGGGTAGAGGCTTTTGCTATCGGCTTCGGCAAACCGATTTGGACTTGGGAAAGAGACGGCGTTAAATGGCACATCTGCATGCTTCCGTTCGGCGGCTATGTAAAAATTGCAGGCATGCAAAAAGAGGGCTCTCTCGAGCCATATGAAATCCACGACGGCTTTTATGGGAAAAAGCCGGCTGACCGGATCTGGGTTGCTTTAGCAGGCCCGCTGGTCAATATCGTATTTGCGATTCTTGTATTCACATTCATTTGGATTTCAGGCGGCAGAGACAAGCCATTTTTTGATTTCACCCACCGGATCGGCTGGGTAGATCCTCATTCAGCTCTATATGCGAAAGGGGTAAGGCCTGGCGATCTGATTGAGAAATACGATGGCAAGCCGTTCACTGGGATCAAGGATTTGATGATCACCTCTTTGATGAAAGGGGATACGACTCAAATTGAAGGGACCAAAGTCGATTATTTGAACGGAACAAAGAGCCATTTCGACTACACGCTAAAGACCTATCAAAGCCCCGAAATGATGGGGAAAGAAAAACTCAATACAATTGGGGTTTCATCGCCAGCAAGCTATCTGATTTATCAAGGCCCTAGCCTCTTGCCTGGCTCGCCAATGCTGGGAAGCGGCATTGAACCCAAAGATCGCATTCTTTGGGCAGATGGCGAAGTGCTTTTTTCCCACCAGCAGCTCAGCGCTTTGACGAATGATTCAACTTCGCTTCTCACCGTGAGAAGAGGAGATTCTGTTTTTCAAACCAAAGCGCCGCGAATCAAACTTGCTGACCTGAAAATGACTCCGCCTGAAAAGGGTGAGATCGACGATTGGCAGCATGAAGCAGGCTTGAAAGGCTCGCTCTACGATCTTTATTTCATTCCATACAACCTCTCTCCAACACTCAACGTAGAGAGCCGGATTGGATTCATCGATGAGGAAGACCAGAAAAAAGCATTTGAGTCTTGCCAAAGATGCGCGTTTTTCACTCCGCTGGAAGAAAACGATCAAATTTTGGCTGTGGATGGAAAACGGATCAATACGCCCTATGAACTTCTTTCTGAAATTCAGACAAGAAAAATGCTTGTGATCGTAGATCGCGATCCAAAGATCCAAGAAAAGGTGCTTTGGACAGAAGCAGATGAGCAATTCGACGATTTTAGTTCTGCTGATTTGCAAAAGATTGTTTCTTCCATCGGGACGGATCAGGCGGTGAATGATGCTGGATACTTGCATCTCTTGGCGCCGATTACACCAAAACCGCTTTCTGAGTTTTCTAAAGTAGATGAAAAAAGCGGACAGAGGCTTGTGCTGGGAGTTCCTCTTGCTGACCGGGAAGTGCGCTACAATCCGCCGCCTCAATCTCAATTTGTCGAAGTATTGCGTGACACCTATCGTACGCTCGCATCACTTTTCAGCGGTACAGCGAATCCGAAATATGTGGCAGGTCCTGTTGGAATCGTGCAAATCGTGCATCACAGCTGGATGATCGGCGTGAAAGAAGCTCTTTTCTGGATGGCGCTCATCAGCTTGAACCTCGGGATCATCAATTTGCTCCCGTTGCCTGTGCTAGATGGCGGCCACATCATGTTTTCGATTATCGAGATGATTACTAGAAGGCCTCTGCGTGCAAAAACCATGGAACGGTTGATTATTCCGTTTGTGGTGTTGATGATTGGATTTTTCATCTTTGTGACGTATCATGATATTTCCCGTCTTTTCAGCAAATTTTTCTAGGATTTTTACCACAGAGATAGAAAACCACAGAGGCGAGGGGAAACCCCTCGCGCTCCCCAAAAGATTTTCTCTGTGGTTTCTATCTCTGTGGTTCATTTTTCCCCTTTTTTTGCACGCTTCTTGGGCTACCGATAGGCTTGTTGAAATGACATTGGAAGAGAAGATTGGCCAGCTTTTCGTCATGCCGGTATGCCCCAGAAGAGAAGACGATCACTTTGAAGACCTTCTCAAGATCATGCGCGAATACCACATCGGGAATGTCATCGTAAAACAATCCGATCCTGCGACGCAGATCCAATTTCTAAAGAGGCTTCAAGAAGCATCTATTTTGCCTCTTCTTGTTACTGCGGATGCAGAATGGGGCCTCGCTATGCGCATGGCTGATACGATCGCTTTCCCGCGCAACATGACACTAGGAGCCATTCAAGATCTTTCTCTACTAAAAGAATTCGGAGCTGAAATCGGCAGGCAGGCGAGATTGGTTGGCATCCATATGAACCTGGCTCCCGTTGCCGATGTCAATAATAACCCTCTCAATCCCGTCATCCATATGCGCTCTTTTGGAGAAGATCCAAACCATGTTGCTGACTGCGTGGCTGCAGTATCTAAAGGAATGCAGGAGAGTGGCTGTTTCACTTGTGCAAAGCATTTCCCAGGACACGGCGATACGCATGTCGATTCCCATAGAGACTTACCAGTGATCGAACATTCGAGAGAGAGACTCGAGACGGTTGAGTTAGTTCCCTTTCAAAGAGCTGTCGATGAAGGAGTAGATGCCTTAATGACAGCCCATCTCTATGTTCCTGCGATCGATCATGAGTGGCCTACATCTCTTTCTGGCAATTCTTTGCGAATTGCGAGAGAAATTCTCGGCTTTAAAGGACTCATCATTAGCGATGCGCTCAATATGAGGGCGGTCAGCGAAAGGTATTCGCCGGAACGAGTGGCTTACATGGCTCGCGCAGCAGGATGCGATCTGCTCCTCTACGGCGATCATATCGATCCCAATGTGAATCAAATCATCAGAGATACCATTCCTCGTGCAGTATCTGCATTGAAGAAAGCATATAGAGCTGGGGATCTGCGAGTGGAAGACTTAGACCGAACTGTCCTCATGATACTGGAAAAAAAGGAAAAGATTGGCGGCTTTAGCGAGGGCGTATTGAACACAAAAGAAGCGATGGAGCTGAAGCAAAAGCTCTTTCAAGAGGCTGTTACGCTGATTGGCGAGAAGCCAAAGGTTCGTGATGCTGCCTATATCAGTTTCGGCACCGGCGATGTGCTTGGGAAGGAATTCGAGACTCTTTCTCCTGAAGAGGCCAGTACGGTTGTGATCGCCATCCATCAGAAAGAAGCGCTCACCCCAGAAGTTTTGGAAACCATTATTCGATATAGCGATAAAGCGATTGTTTGCCATTTTGCCACCCCATACGCATTGAAGGGCATGAAGGCTAAAACGATTCTTATTGGCTATGAAAATGATCCGATAGCCCAGAAGGCCGTTTTGAACGTCCTTCTGGGTTTGAATGAGCCGAATGGCAAACTGCCCGTCTCATTACAATAGGTTATTCTTTGTGGTCCTCTTGAGGAATAGCTCCCATCACTTTCTTGCGTGCATCGCGCAGGGCGTCGACATATGGAGTGCCTCCCCAGCTTGTACCATAACTGAGAGCGCCGAAGAAGCCGCCTTTTATACGGTAGGCTGTGGGTTCTAGGGCTAGTTTCATTTTCTTGTAGGCCATTTCAATTTTTGCAGCTAATTCGATCACTTTGTCTTTCTGAGCAACCAAAGCCTTGAGCTGTGTATCGAACAGTTTGACATACAAGACTTCCATTTGCTGAACATTGATGTTCATCATTCTGAGTTTTTTAATCGTCGCACCATCGAGAACAGGAGGTTGGCAGTAAGCAATCGCTTCTGTATATGCATCCTCAATTTTTTTAAGAGCGGCTATCGCGTCCTCTTTTTTCTTTTGATAGGCAATCACTGTGTCGATTCTTCCTGCCAAATCTTCTTCCGTAGCTGTCGCTTGGGTTGAAGTCCAGGTGACGTTCAAAGCATCCATCTCCGGTGCGAGCTGCGATTGAGCTTCTTTATATTGGGCCGCGAATACATCATTGGCTTTTTTCTGGGCTGCAGAATAAAAGTCTTGTTCTGTAACCGCATCTGCTGTTTGGAATGCTGGGATTCTTACTTGTACTGCTGGTGCTGGTTGCACTGCTTGGGCTGACATAGAAACCTCTTTTGGTTTGAAGGTTAATGAGTGCCGATACTTGTACTCTATCAAGCAATTTTTTTTAAAGAAAAATTTACACGTCCTTTAACCTTATGCGGTGTTAAATTAAAGTTGAAAATTTAATTACATATTGATTATATAAGTATAGGCTTTAATTTATGGTGGTTTTATGAATATGCCCGTTTGTTTGATTGCAATTATCTCGTTGTTTGGGGCTTGCATGAATACAAATTCAGGGGCGTTTGTTCGGCTGAGCGATCGTCTCATTGAGTATCAACTAGATGGAGATACGTATGCTGTAGTTGTTGTGATGGATGGGATCTCATCTGCCGAGGCGAAGCGGATGGCGAAGCAGCGCGCAGCCGAAATCACCGTCATGCAAGGCGAGCGGTATTTTACCGTTGATTCGATGTATGAGACTGAGGTGATTAAGTCGGATGAGGATATGACCCAGCAAAGCCAGCGCTTTTATGGGAACATGTATCAGGAGTTGATTATTGAGGGGGATTTTAACCGGGAGCGTCTACGTTACCGAGGGGTTCCAGAAACCAACACATATCCTGCAGTGCGGATGCAATTTACGATGTACAAAGATCGGCCGAGTTTCAAAGCGATCGATGCCTGCACTCTAACCAATTGCAATCAATGATGAAAAAAGACGGGCGGGATGACCTCTTTAGAGCAAAATGTCTCATATCGGTCCTAAAATTCGTGCGATGATGATTGTTATAGCTGCAGCATACGAGATAAGAGTTGCTGCTGCCGCTGTAACTGTATTGGATAAGTATATGACTTTACCGGTCTTCTTCCATTGCTGCCAAGACTGCCATCCTTTTGGAACAAATAGATACGATGGCAAGAGGAAGAAAGCGAAAAAAACCAAGCTTTTCAATATCGAGATACTGTGATCGCCCATTTAAGCTCTCCTTAAGAAGAGGCGATTGTATTGGATTATTTTTTAGAATTCAGTTTTTTTGGTTCTGCGTTCTGCGTTAAAAAAAGGGGGGCGGATGCCCCCCTTGAAGATTACTTCTTCTCGTCGTCGAGGATTTCGACCTCGGCGTCTTCGACTACATCAGACTTAGGCTGCGATTGCGGTCCAGGTCCTGCAGATTGCTGTTGGCCTTGGCCTGCTTTCGCAAGCTCTTCGCCAATCTTCTGCATGTGTTCCTGGAGTTCTGCCGTTTTTGTCTTGATGAGGGCTGAATCTTGTCCTTCCAGCGCCTTCTTCAAGCTGTCAATGCGGCTCTGAATATCGGAAACCACATTGCCCGGCAATTTATCCTTGTATTCGTTGAGAGATTTTTGCGCTCTAAAGGCCAAAGTGTCTGCTTCATTGCGTACTTCCACCTCAGCTTTACGCTCTTGGTCTTCTTTCGCATGAAGTTCTGCTTCCTTGATTTTGCGCTTGATCTCTTCGTCGCTAAGACCTGACTTTGCTTCGATTTTGATCTTCTGCTCTTTGCCGCTCTGCTTGTCTTTCGCAGAAACGTGCAAGATTCCGTCCGCGTCGATGTCGAAAGCCACCTCGATCTGAGGCACTCCGCGAGGAGCAGGAGGGATATCGGAGAGGTCGAACCGGCCAATCTCTTTATTGTCTTTAGCCATGGGGCGCTCGCCTTGCAGAACAACGATCGTCACAGCAGGCTGGTTGTCAGACGCTGTTGAGAAGACCTGTTTTTTCTGCGAAGGGATGGTCGTATTTCTCTCGATGAGCGGAGTCATTACGCCGCCGAGAGTCTCGATACCGAGTGTAAGAGGAACGACGTCAAGGAGGAGAACGTCTTTTACGTCTCCAGCAAAGATACCGCCCTGGATCGCAGCGCCAACCGCCACGGCCTCATCTGGGTTGACCCCTTTATGCGGCTCTTTTCCGAAGATGGCTTTTACTTTCTCTTGAACGGCTGGCATACGAGTCATACCGCCGACGAGGATCACATCGCCGATGTCGCTGTTCGATAGGCCTGCGTCCTTCATCGCTTTTTGGCAAGGACCTACTGTTCTTTCGATCAGGTTGTGGCAAAGGCTTTCCAGTTTGGCTCTTGTTAAGGTGAGGGCCAAGTGTTTTGGGCCGCTTGCATCCATCGTGATGAACGGCTGGTTGATCTCCGTTGTCAATACGCCAGAGAGCTCGATTTTTGCTTTTTCAGCCGCATCGCGCAAGCGTTGAAGCGCCATTTTGTCTTTGGAAAGATCGATGCCAGTTTCTTTCTTAAATTCGTCGAGCATCCAGTGGATGATCACGTTGTCAAAGTCGTCTCCGCCAAGGTGCGTATCGCCGTTGGTCGCAAGCACTTCGAAAACGCCGTCGCCGATTTCGAGAACCGATACGTCGAATGTACCGCCCCCTAAGTCGTAAACGACCACTTTTTTGTCTGTATGCTGTTTATCAAGACCATATGCTAAAGCCGCAGCAGTTGGTTCTGGGATAATACGTTTTACATCGAGACCTGCGATTTTACCTGCGTCTTTAGTCGACTGTCTTTGCGAGTCGTTGAAATAGGCAGGAACGGTGATGACCGCTTCGGTCACTTTTTCGCCGAGATAGCTTTCCGCTGTCTCTTTCATTTTAGTCAGAATGTGGGCAGCAGCCTCTTCTGGAGTGATGGTTTTGCCATCGACTTCGAAAACGACGTCGCCATTTGCGTTTTTGGTCACTTTATAAGGAACAGTCGCAATTTCTGACTGAACTTCGTTATATTTTCTACCGATAAAACGCTTCGTTGAGAAGAGTGTTTTGTCGGGATTTGTCACGGCTTGGCGTTTTGCGGGAATCCCAACAAGACGCTCATTGCCTTTGTATGCGATGACAGAAGGAGTTGTTCTTGCACCTTCCGCATTCGTGATCACCACAGTCGAACCCCCCTCCATAATTGCTACGCAGGAGTTGGTTGTTCCGAGGTCGATACCAATGATTCTTTTCTTTGTTGCCATAATTTTATTCTCTTTTTGTTATTGCTTCTTCTTCAGCTGCGGTTGTTGTTGCAGCTGGCTGGGGGTGTTTTGCTACCTTGACGCGCGCTGGGCGGATCGTTCGGGTGGAGCTTTTGTACCCCTTTGTAAATTCATGCATGATGGTTCCATCCGGATGTTCCATCGTTTCAACGATTTCGACTGCTTCATGATATTGCGGGTCGAAAGAGTTTCCTTCTGAGTGGAATGAGACGATCCCGTGATTGTGGAGAATCTCTTTGAATTGGGACAAAATCATCTCGAAACCAATGGCCCAATTCTTCACTTCTTTGGATCCGTTCTCTGCAAACCGGAGCGCATTTTCAAAATTGTCGATCGCGCTCAAAAATTCGGAAATCGCATTCTCGATGCCAAAAGTGACCATCTCATGCTTTTCTTTCTGGATCCGTTTGCGCATGTTTTCTTGCTCAGCTAGGGCGCGCAAGTACTTATCCTTCCAGTTTTCCTCTTCTACAGCAGTTTCTTCTGTCATTTTACCTCAATTTGTTTAGACCCTGTGGACTGTCTAAACGTGATTTTAAATTTGTAAAGGCTCTCTGTGAGCGCCTTGCTTAAGTTTTCGCTAAAAATTTGCATCAGCCCAAAAAGATTCCGATAGGGAACCCGCATCGGCCCTAAAATGCCGATCGCTCCAGCTACAGCCTGATTGATTCGGTAGGGGATCGTGACGACCGCACATTCGGCCCCTTCCGGAACAAATGGAATCAATTCATCGCCAATCCAAAGAGCCATCTGCTCTTCTTTCGTGCATTTTCGAAGCAGCGCGCGCATCTGGTTATCATCTTCCAAAAGAGACAAGCTGCTCGCCAGCGCCGCCGCATCATTGAACTCAGGGTAGGAAAGCAATTTCGAAAGTCCTGTGCGGATCACATCTTCTTCAGGGAAGTTTGCATAGCCAACGACATGGCGCACCATGATCTCATTGTAAATGCGCTGAGCTAACTTGGCTTCCGCCTCATTTCTGAAAAGAGGTTTTTCCCCTTTATTCATTCTCCAGAGAAAATATTCTTCCGTTGTCCGTAAAAAGCTGGGATCAGCCTCTTTTTCCAAATAGACTGTCTCAGTCCGAACAAGACCGAAATCGGTAATCAATACTGTGAGTATCTTTTCGCCGCCTAAACGAATAAGCCGAACATCTTGAATGAAGTCCTGGTCAAAGCGGGGTGCGGATACGAACACCGCGCACTTTGTCAGTTCGCTCAATACATCAGCCGATTTGTTGAGGAGAGTCGCTACCTCGCGTCCCGTTTCTTTAAATACATGTTCAAGAGCCTCTTCCTGGTTTTTCTCCAATACTCCATCATTGAAGTGGGTATCGGCATATAACCGGAATGCTTTTTCCGTCGGAATTCTTCCGCCGGAAGTATGCTGCTGTTTTAAATAGCCTGCCTCTTCCATCTTGGCAAAGTAATTGCGGATGGTGGCGGAGCTCAGCGAATCAAACCCATTTTCCTGCAGCGTTTGCGACCCGATCGGCTTTCCGCTCTTTAAATAGAGCTCGATCATGCCGAGTAAGACCGCTTGCTCCCGGTCTGTTTTGGGGAGCTTTTTGGCTGGGAGGGGTTTCTTATATGTGGCACTCTTCATAGGCTTTTGCTAACCATTATACCCCAAATCATAGGAACTAGCAAGATTTTTAGCAATCTTTCGTTTCGATTGCTGAATAATTTTTGTAAGTCACTCATTGTAAATGAGTTGATTTGTGTAAAAAAGGGTGGTTAGTAGGTGTGGGTGACTCGATAATCAGGTGTGATTATTAAAATAATTTATTGAATTTATATTATAACTTAATATAAAATGTATAATACGGAGATATTAATTATATGATTCTTGTTGGTGATTTAATATATAATGACAATTTGGCGGGCAATTTTAGTCAAAAGGAAGCTGCTTTCACTTGCTCGTTTTTATCCCAAATCCCCCAATCTGCGTCCCCAAACAAGATAGAAAATAGACAGTGGGTTCTCGTTGAAGTGCTAGACGGACGATCAAATAAGATCGAGACCATCTATCTTGCAATCCATGACTACGAACGTCTAATCCAAAAAGATGTGGAAGGATTGAAAAACCTTCAGGAAAGTTTCAAAAGATTGAGTTGTCGCAGTTGTTTTCTTTCAGATTCATTCAAAGGTAAAATAGAGCAATTCGAAGAAAAGCTCAAACATGCACAGCCGCAAGATATCACCAAACTGAAACGAGAATTTGTCGACTTGCTTAAAGAATCGGTCAAAGAAAATCCATTCTTTATAGAGGTTCCATTTCCTTCATTCTTGAGTGCATCGGAGCAAATAGAAGTTCTTTCTCTTATCGCAAGCCGTCCAAAATGTTGGCTTAGACACTTAAAAGAATTGTCTTCGATTTGGGGACAACAGACGATTTGCGATGCTATCCGCCAAGCTATTAGTCAAAACCGCCATTTATTGAATGATGTTCCAGAATGTTTGGAATTGATTCAGGATGGATCGATCAGAGATGAATTGAGAGAATTTGCCAAAGAAACAGTATTCAAATTTAATGTTCGCAGGTTTCTCGACTACCTTCCTGATGAGCATCCAGTCCGCTACATTCCCGATTTCTGGCCATTTTTGGAACAAATGCTTGAATTGCAGAATTTGCAAGGAGAAGAACTGTTAAACGCCCATCCCCAAATGATGCGACCGCTTTTGGCCAAATTGATTGAACGGGGGCTGTCGCAAAACCAAATCAACGATTTTATCCAGCGCGAATCAAGGTTTGCAATGATCGCGGCGGCATCCGACTTGACACAAGCGGAAATCGATACTGTTGTGAAGCTGATGGATCAAATTTATGACCCTAATTCAAATCTGCCTCACGATCTTTTATCGCCACTTCTCTATGGAGGAAATGCTCTTCAACGATTTGTATCTTGGATTCGCTCTGTTCCGAACCTCGACTCAAATGCTCTCATCAACTCAGCGAAAAAGACCTGGTTTGAATACACTGTCCGCGATACTTTGCGGCTGGGTGCTGAGCAACCCGTTATCCATTCAGAAGAAGCTGTAGCTACTCTCGCGATTCTCCATTCGTTCGACTGGGAAAGCGCCTCATTCGAAAAGGCAAAGGCTTTCATAGAAGCCTCGCCTCTATTGTCGAAAGGGCGGCTCTTTAAAAGACTTCTCGATCCTAACTCCCGGATGCCAACTCTAGATCGTTCGAGCCGTCTTGCCATGCTGGCAAAATTGGAAAAACTACGCATCGCCTACTCTTCCGGGATGACCCTAAATGACAAGGAAGTGCAAGTATTCGAGAATTTGATGGATTCTCTTATCGACCCAAGGCCTGAAAGGCAGCTTAAAGCGTGCTTTACTTGCATAGAGTATTTTGCTAAACAACCTAAGCTTTTTGCCGAGTGGTTAAAAGAACATACAGATGCTCCTCTTCATAGCCTATTGCCTTCTGTCTTGTATGCTGCAATTTGTCCTGACGCTCAAAAGAGAAAAGAATGGGATGCACGTCTTGTTCCTAAAAAAATCAGAGAAATTTTCAAAGATGGGAAAAAAGCAAAGGTCATGATCGACCTGCTTTCCGATCCATATTCAGGAAATGGCGATACTGATGAAGCGCTCAAGCTGGAGGAATATCTTCAAATTTTCGAAGGTCTGTTTAAAGCCGATGAAAGCCCTTACGAACGATGTATTGCTCTAGGAGATTTGCAGCTATTAGACCCTAAAAAAGCGCTTGACTCTTGCCATTTACCGCTTAAAGAATTGCAGGCGCTGCGAAAATCGATCTTTCAAGAATTTTTAGGAAATAAAGTGACGCCAGAGCAGGCCGATGCGGAGATTGCTCGTTGGCGCGACCGGAATGCAATTTTTACCTATCTAGGCAAACTCAAGCAGCTTCCTGACGATGAAAGAGTGCCCATGATCGCTTCCTACCAGCAATGGTTCGTTGATTTGGTCCAGGGACGCTATCCCTTATGCCGATATGAGAATAGTCCTCACTTACAAACGATACGCTATTTGGGAGATTACGACGATTTGCTCAAAAATTGGGCAGCGAAACGGGAACTTGAACAGATTACAGTGCGCAATCCCATCCTCACTCAAACTTTCGGCGAACGGTTCATTCATGCCCTAAAACGATCTATCATTCAATTCCATCACCTCGATTCTGCAAAAGTTCCCTCTCTCTACAGCTTTTTAAACGATGAAAAAACGGTTGAAGCTGCGCTTGAAGACTCTCATGTCGAGGTCGAAACTCTCATATTACAAGCCCTGCAAAATAAGGCCATGACAGAATCGGATATATCAGAGCTTCGCTCTAAAATCGCGGCGTTAGCTTCTCCAGACCATGCGCTGCTTCTCACTGATCTTAGGGAATTCCTCCAACAAAAATCGATCTTGCGCCATCAACCTGATCAACGGGAATTGAGCATTTTGGTTACAGACGATCCTCAGGATCTCCTCCTGCTGGCTGCCGAAAGCGGGGGCTGTCAATCGATCTATGGACAGCCACATTTAAACAAAAGCGCCTTGTCCTACGTCATGGACGGGAAAAATCGGGCGATCGTGTTGAAAGATCCTAAAACCCAGAGGATTGTTGCACGCGCGGTTGTCCGCCTGCTCTGGGACGGAGAAAGTCCAGCTCTATTTGTTGAGCCCCATTACTTAACCTTCCCCAACCCTGAAATCGACCGGATCTTGGATGAGAATGCAATCCAGTTAGGGGAAAGCCTGGGCGTGCCGGTATATACCAAGGAAAAAAAGGTCGAAAATGAAGGTCGAACACTCTATTCTTTGAGCGGTTTAGCGGTTCCTTTCGAATATTCCGATGCCGCGGGCGGCATGCAGTCTGGCCCTTATGCGATCACAAGTGCACTGCCTCTTAAAAGGCTCTCTTCTAAAGCAATCGCAGGTTAAGAATTTTGATTCGCCGCCTTCTTGGGGCGGCGCTAGCCAAAGGCTGGAATTTAATCTATCCTGCTTATCTTGTTAAATTCTTTTACTATTGCTATTCTCACTCAAAACGATCGAGGGGACATGAAAAAGTTAGGGGTTTTTCTGACGGCAGCTTTAGCTCTTCAAGGAGGGGAAATGGTTACAGTCCGTAAAAGCGATGAGAGAGGCAAGGGAGATCATGGATGGCTTTCCACTCAATATACTTTCTCCTTTAGCGAATATTATGATTCAAAATACATGGGATTCCGCGCGCTGAGGGTGATTAACGAAGATATCGTAGCGGCTACAAAAGGATTCGACACGCATCCTCATGACAATATGGAAATTCTTACCTACATCATCAACGGAACGCTTGCTCACAAAGATACGATGGGAAACCAATCTCAAATCACAAAAGGGGAATTCCAGCTGATGTCTGCCGGCACAGGAGTTCAACATAGCGAGTTCAATCCTTCCCAAAAAGAAAAAGTCCATCTTCTTCAAATCTGGATCCAGCCCAATCAAAAAGGTCTAAAACCCTCTTATCAGCAAAAAAGCTATGACGAACACATCCAAGGCCTAAAACTGGTTGTTTCTCCCGATGGCAAAGAAGGGTCTCTTAAAATTCACCAAGATGCGCGAATCTATCTTGGGAGATTCCAAAAAGCAGAAGAAATTTCTTTGCCGATTGCAAATCGCCATGTTTGGATCCAAATGATCAAAGGGACTGCAACGGTCAATGGCGCTCCTTTGCATGCAGGCGATGGCGCATCTGTAAGCAATGAGAAAGCCGTTGAGATTAAAACGAGTGCAAACGTAGAATTTTTACTCTTTGATCTTTCTTAGAGGAAAAATATGCCTGTATCTTTGCAGCAAGCTCTCACCAACCACGCAATCGCTGATTTTGACAAAATTGGCAAGAAGCATTGGGTTTATTTGAGTTACACCGAGTCTCATGGATGGGATGTGGTGAAGTTCGAGGGGCTTTGCGGTTTTTTCCAGCAATTTTTCCGTTGGCTCGGTTTTTATTCCTCGACCCATTTGAAGACGATCGCCCAAAGAATCGGAACTGAAGCGAATGTCCCACCTGCTCTTTTGGCAAAAGTGAATGCTGCTTGGCAGCGCCAAGGCCATCCTCCGATTGTAAGGCAACAGGCGCTGGCAGCAGTAAACCAGCCAGTTCGAAGGCAGATTGGAGCCACAACCATTTCGATTGAGCAAGGCGATATCACCCTCCTTGCCGTTCAAGCGATCGTCAATGCGGCTAACCCAGCTTGTTTGGGCGGCGGCGGAATCGATCATGCAATCCACGCTGCTGCAGGCCCAGCTTTATTAGCTGAATGCCGAAGACTTCCAGAAGTGCGGCCAGGCGTTCGATGCGAAGTTGGGAATGCGGTGATTACCGGATCAGGCAATTTAGCAGCTAGAGGCATCCAAAGAATTGTTCATGCTGTGGGACCTGACATGCGGCTCAATCCTCCAAATGGTGAAGAACTCTTGAGCAATGCCTACAAAAACAGTTTAGATCTGATTCATGCAAGCGGAATGAGAACGCTCGCACTTCCTGCGATCAGCACAGGCATCTACGGTTATCCCTTCGAAGCAGCCACTCGAGTTGCGATCCAGACTGTTGAACAATATCTAAACGACCATCCGGGACGATTTGACGAAGTCAAATTCGTTTTCTTCACTCAAAATGAATGGCAAAGGGCCGTGAATATTGGGCTTTAAAAAAGCCCCGCAAATTGCAGGGCTATTTTTCAATTAGCAGTTAACGAGCGTGAACATGCAGTTTGCGTCTGCTTGTGTATAAGTCACATCGCTTGTGCTAGCTGTTGCTGCAGCGTGATTGAGTTGTTCTTGTGTTTGTTGTGAAAATACTGATAAGTCTACTTTGTTGATTTCCATAATATTCCCTTTTTTATTTTTATTGTGATCTTTTTTAACCACGATTTAATTTTATTATTTTTATATTATACTGTAAATTTAATAGCGATTTCAGAAATAAGTTGATTGATTCTTTATTCAGGGCCAATAATATCTGGATCTTTCGCGATCATCGGGAGAACATCGGCAATAGTGGGACTCCAATCGAGCCCTTTTTTGTATACGAGATGCGATGCAATGTAGCAGGAGATCACTGCTTTTTTATGGATATCGGGCATTTTGAGGATTTGTTCCTTATACCGTTTTCTAAGAAGCGGCGGACAATATTGGATAAGGCAGCGGATGAGAGCTGGATCATCGAGACGAAGGGGCGTGAGATAATCGAGAAGCTGATATTTAAAGAGATTGATCTTTTCTGAGACTAAATCGGAAAGATCGGTTAGATATTGCCCCGTTTTTTGATGAGTGTTCAGAAGAAGCTGGGCTTCGTTGAGCGCAGCTTTGCCGATTGCTGCCAAAACTTCTTGGACGAATTCTTTCTTTTCTTTGATGAAATCGGCCTCGTTCATGCAAAGACTTGCAAGCACCTCGAAGGAAGAACAAATCACGCCCCCTTTATTGCAGGAGCTGTCTTTGAAAATCAATACGCCGAGTTTTTCAAGCGCCCTTCTTGCGCCAGGGGTAAGATAGAGGTTGGCTCCTTCAACGATCGCTTTTGAGGTTGGTTTTCCCGTATCGTCGAGAAAGCTGGAGTAGTTGGTGTCGTTGAGCGTTCTGGGCCTGCCTCCTGCGGGAACAAACACATCTGTTTTCACCTGGTGCACGTTGCTACGGTAGAGGTGGTTCATCTCATTGCCCGAAATCCAATCTTGAACAGCTTTGCCCCCTTTTTTGCGCCAAATGAGAGTTTCTTGGGCATAAGCTGTCTCTTCGCGTTTGGTTTTTACATCGAGAAGAAAGCCCCCTTCATGCAGTTTTTCCGGAGGATAGCTGCGGATGGGCAAGCTCTTATGGAACAAATTGGCCATTTCTTTGAGATCGAGCCCTTCTGGATCATAGATGGTTCCTGAAACATCTGTGAGGGCAAGAAGTTTAGCTGTATTCGGATAGTATTTTCCGAGATTTAGAACTTCATTGCCTGCTACGTCTCCGTCAGGTCCTCCTGAAATTTTGATAGTGAACGGATCTGTTTTTGGATCGATTCCCAAAAATAGGAGCATTTGTTCGAGATAGACATTGACGCCGTAGGAAGTAACGCCAAACTCTTTGTGGTTGATCCCTGCGCCGGGCTTGCTGCTCATAAACGATCTGCCCGGTTTGTAGTTGTGTTTCACGGCATAATCGGCGATCCAGACGATCATGTCGTTAAACATGTTCTCATCAGGGCCGAGATAAATGTATTCTGGTTTTTTCCAATAGTCGACGACTGATTCCGCTTTCAAAGTTCCATTTTCATTGCAATTGATCAGGGTCATCAAGCTAGAAATGAAAGATTTTTGCGACGCGTAAATGTATTCCATCTTATGGTCGCGCCGATAGATTTTTAACTTTTCTTCCCAAAGGTTGGAATCGATGCCATCGGCCTTCATCTCTTTTTTGTAAATTTCTTCTTCTTCGGCAAACACTTCGAAAGGTTTTAGAAGGATAGCGGTTTTGGCTCCTCCTTCGGGAATGTCTTTATTTTTCTTTTGCTGGGTGTAGGCAAGGTTGTAGGCTTCCGAGAAAATGTTATTTCTTTCCTGATAATACGATTCCATCCGTTCCGGAATGACTGTTCTTACTCCGCCTCGGGCAAGATCTTTGAAGCGGATGTTGAAGCCGATGAAGTGCATCCCTCTAACGAAAAATATGCCGAAGGGCAGATCGGGGAATTTTTCCTTTCTCTCAAAAGGGACATTGTCCATGTATTTTGGATCGAGCCGGAATGAAAAGGCACTTTTATTGCTGAGATAAAAGTTGGTCTTCAACGTGTGATCAATAAAATTGAGCCCTTGTTTCAAAACGTTCTTTCTTCTAACGTCATTGACCGCTTGACCCGTGTCGAGTTTTTCTAGTGTTTGAGAAAACTGATTTTTAAGCGATTCATACTGAGTTAAATCTCTTTTTTCCGGATGGAATTTCGCCTCAAATGCTTTGGCGAGCTGCACAGTCAGTTCGGGATGGCGGCAAAACCCTTCGATCACATTTTCATGGGAATAGAAGTTGGGGTCGGCATATACGAGAACTTGATGGGTAAAACTGATGAAATTGCGCACCAAATGGGCTTCGTTGCCCGTGAGCAAATGAGGGTCTGTAAACGTGGAGCCCACCTTATCATCGGTATCAAAATACTTAACGAGCACTAATTCCCGTAAAAAATCGTCGATGTCGGCCTCTTCCCAAGCAGCTTTGCCCGATTTGCCATGGAGTCCCAAGGACAAAATCAAAATCGTCTCAGTGCTCGATAAATCGATGTATGTTCCAACCACTTTTCGAAGGGCAAGATGGTGGTTGCTGATCACTTTGGCAAGGTGGTAGAGGAAGCCCGACTTGGGAACATTGCGCCAAGCAAGGACAAGCTGCAAGGACGGCGCGTCTTTCGCTTTCCAATCTTCATTGCGCCTAACTTCATATTGGCATTTTTCTTCGTTCTTGGCTTTGAAGAACATGGAAAGGGCAAGCGAGAGCCTTTCTCCCGCCATCGAATTGAGGAAGTTATTAGTGATCCCATGCACCAGCGACTCGAGTTCTTCGTCTTTGAGATTTGGATTGTGCTCTCTTGCATGGGCAAAGAGTTCGCTCTTTTTCTCATGAGGCAATTTTTCATTCTTCGAAAGATCGTGAAAGTAGAGCAAAGCAATCCGCAGTTTTTTGCCGCTCGGATCGCAGGGGGGAGGGGCATTCGAAACAAAAGCCCTGTAGTAGCGGATCACGTAGTTTTTGAACTTTTTGAACACCTTCAGGTCGGCGTCAGGGGCGTCTTGGCAAAGGACGATGATCTTGTGCTTGAAATAAATGGGCGAAAAATGGTCCTGAAGGCAAAAACTCATTAAGTTTCTGGCGATCAGGATTTTCATTTCTTGATCGACCGTCTCTAAAAAGCTCTTTGGCATGTGGTTTTGCAGCCAGAGAAACGATTCTTCAAAGGCTTTAATCTCAATGTCGATCGCTTTTTTTAATTCTTCTGGGGGCAAAGAGGGGTCTGGGTCACTGCGCATTCCCTCCTTTTAGTGAGAGGGTGTCTAAAAATCAAGAGCTCGTCGCTTTTCGACTTTCTTTCGAGGAGCATATACTGGTTGTCGTTATGCACCCCGAAAGGAAAAAGAATCAAACGAAACAAAATTCGTAGAGAGTCTTTTTGTCTGTTGGAACAGGGGTTGGAGCAGCCGTTACGGCGGGAGGCGGTGCTTTGATAGCAACCTCTTTCAGCGGCTTTTCGGGGGCTGGAGTTTTTTCTTTTGCCGCCATGAACTGACCAACCAAATGCCCCAGTCCAATATTCATCAGAGAATAGATCCACAATGGCGATGAAATTGTGAAACACATCTCGCCCGCATAAGCCATATAAGTGGAAAAAGCTGGAGTTAGTGTTTTCCAAGCTTCCTTGACCCCTTCAATATCTCCTTTTTGGCGCAAATGTTCGATTGCATTTGCACTCGCTTGATACTCTTGATAAAGGGTGGTAGCCGGACCAATCATAGGGATCGCATTTGCCAAGGCATAAAGTGTAGGATATTTTGCAGAATTGAAGTCCTTAGCATGGCCGCATTCGTGAAGGGCTATGGATAAATCGTTTGAAATAAGGTTGACAGTGTTTGTTAGCGGGTTGTAAGAATCACTTAGCATGCCGGTTAATTTTGGAATAGTTAATGTTTCAAAAATGGCATATAAAATCCCAAGGGTGCATTTTGAAAGAATGCTTGTTTTTGGATTTGAAAACGTTCGTTTCCAAATTTTTATAGGATTGTACTCATTGATTGAAACATCGACATCGTGAAGTCCATTCTCATGAAGATAGTCCCTTATTTTATCAATTATTTCTTTAGAAACATTCCCCGAATTCAAATTTCTATTTAAAAGGAGAATTTTTCCAGGAATGCTCAAAATATTCCGAATTATATCTAATATGAAATAAGATTGACCAACCCGAATTTCAATATCTTCTTTTGTTTTTGGTTTATAATAAGAAATATTTTGTATGGTCATGTTATTTTCTCCTTTATTGAAAGAATACATTAATTGTTAATAAATTGTCAGGAAATCTTTAATTTTCGTTAAAGATTTTGGGTGGGCAGTTAAATCTTTTAGCGTAAAAAATGTATTTACAGTCGAGAAGCCATTCCATTATGCTGGCCATTTAAAAGTATGAGGTACGCTTTGTGAAAACGAGTTGTTTCTATGGATCCCTGTTAGGATATCTGACATTGTTTTCTATTTCACTAAATGGCGCAGAGCTCGCGATCATCGGCGGGCAAGACGGAGTTCCGACAGCTTTCGCGGGTCTTTTCGACCTAAATGGAAATGAAATCACCCTTTCTCCATCGATTTCTTCACTATTTCCCCCCAATTCCTCTACTCAAGGCGTTTCTATCAACCAATCCGGTTTAAGCCTGATAGGTGGCGATACCATGAATGCAGGATTTGCTGCATATATCTCAAGCAGTGGCAGCGTGAATCCCATTCCAATCAATCTTCCTCAAGGAAAGATCTACGCTGTTTCCATCAACTCTTCAGGATTGGGGCTCATCGGAGGGCAGAATACAAATATTGCCGACACCTATATTGCTATGGTCGACCAAGCGAGTGGGGTACTGATCCAATTTCCAACCCTTGGCCTGAATGCAGAAGTATCTACCGTTGCACTAAATAACTTAGGAGTTGGTCTTGCGGCAGGATCGGGCAGCCCGAATCCAACTTTTGTTGCGCTTGTTGATTCCGGCGGAAGCTTCACCAGATTTGATTCTATGAACAGCCCTCTTCCAGCATTGGGATCTCTCTATAGCGTTGCGATCAATGATTCAGGGCTGGGACTAGTAGGGGGAGATAATGGTGGTTCGGTTCCCTTTTGCGCGATTGTCCATCCAGATAAAACTCTGACAAGTATTTCCAATTTACCCACTATGGGACAGATCTACGGTGTTGCGATCAATTCGTCAGGAACGGGGGTGATTGTCGGGGTTGATTTAACCATGACTAACCCTGGCTACGCAGCTTTTGTCGACTCGAGCGGCAACTTAACACGCATTGATTCTATCACTGCCGCAATACCTGACGGAATCCTCTATGGTGCAGCCATCAACGATTCAGGCACAACGCTTATAGGAGGACAACAAACGCCTTTACCTTCCTCAGCATTTGCCGCTTTTGTCTATCCTGATATGACTGCAAAAGTGATTACTGGGCTTCCCACGATCAATGCGAATATTTATAAGACCGCTATCTCTCCAGAAGGAATCGGCCTTATTGGAGGTTTCAATAATGGAGCTCCTTATGTTGCACTCGTTGCTCCAGATACCACGCTGACCCTTCTATCGGTTCCTATAACTGGAGATCTTTTTAGTCTAGCTCTTCCTGGCATATTGGCGGCTGTTGTCCCTGAAAGTTTGGGGCTGTTCAATAGCATCCCAAATGTGCTGTTTGATTTATCCCAAGTTCTGGGAAGCCACTACATGATTCATCACAAAACTGAAACATTTGATGCGCTAGAGGGATCGACCGGAAATGACATTTCAAGTGAAATAGGATTGCTGGCAGATGCCCATTTTAAAGGCGGGTTGGATCAACCTTGCTGCAAAAATGGCAATTTCTCTCTTTGGGGAGGGCTCTTTGGAAATTATGTCAGACAAGAAGCAGAACAAAAAATACCCACATTTACAAATGAGATTGCAGGCGCGATTGCCGCTTTTGAATATGAATTCAACGGCACTCAAAATGCAGTAGTCGGGGGTGGATTTGCCTACGCCTTCAATTATGTCCATTTTGGGCGAGGGATAGGGCATGCTTCAATCAATCAGGAATTCGCATTGGTCTATGGGTCAATTAACAAAGACCATTTTTTTATGAATCTTGCGCTTTGGGGAGGCATCTATCAATCGAGCCTTGAGCGGCACAGCTTCCCGAATATTACATCCAGATCAACTCCTAGCGGATGGGCTTTAAGTCCGCATCTCGAGCTAGCCGTTCCTTTGTACAACAGAGGAAACGGATGGTTTATGGCTGAACCGTTTGCGATGTTTGATTGGGCCAACAACTGGCAAAGCCATTTCCGCGAGCACGGGAGTTCTGGCTTCAATGTTGTAATGAGCAACCAATATGCTTCTCTTCTCCGCAGTGAAGCGGGAGTCCGTTTTTATGAAATCATAAAATGCGGATGGGGACGATGTATTTTTGAAGAGAAGGGGAGCTATGTAAATAAAGCACCTTTTGGTACCTCGACAAGTTCAGCATTTTTCGTTGGATCTATCTCATCCTTCGGTATCGAAACATTTAGCAGTAAGGTGCAAAATCTTGGTGTCGCTGAGGTGAGTTGTAATTTCATTCCGTGCGATCCCAAATTCCCGTACGGTTCGATTCATTTTCAGGGTGAATTCGGATCTTCTTTTCAATCATACATCCTGATGTTAGAGACAGGGAAAGATTTCTAACAGGCGAGCAGTGATTGTGATAGGTTCCTAGATTTCAGTTTTAGAATCTGGGGGTTTTATTTGCATAAGAGCGCCTTTAATTTGTCATATTCTGCAGGGATGACAAGGGTCTGTTTTTCTTTTGCAAGAACCTTTTTAAGCCTTTCTGGAATCGGGGGATTTTGGCCGGTAATCTGTTTGACATCTTCCGCGAATTTAGCGGGATCGGCAGTTTCAAGAAATATTCCATTCGCTTTTCCTGGATGCTGTTTTAAGAAGGCCGACAGCCCCAAATAAGCAACAGCGCCGTGCGGATCGAGTAAATAGCCGCTTTGCTCAAAAACTTCGCGCATGGCCGATTCTGTTTCTGGGTCGGAAAAACTCGCTCCAAAAAGATCTTGGCGCAATTGTTTGTCCAAAAAGAGCATTCTTGCGAAATTGCTCGGATTGCCAACATCCATTGCATTCGAAAGGGTCTTAATCGAAGGCTGCGGGTTAAAAATTCCAGTTTTGAGATATTTTGGGACAGAGTCATTGGCATTGGTTGCTGCAACAAAATGGCTTACGGGCAATCCCATCCGCTTTGCAATCAGCCCTGCTGTTAAATTTCCGAAATTCCCACATGGAACTGAAATAATAAGAGGCAAGTCCGGTTTTTGAAGCTGCGCATACGCATAAAAATAATAAAACGTTTGAGGGATCAAGCGGGCAATATTGATCGAATTGGCAGAAGTGAGCGCCATTTTCTCTCTTAAATCTTGATCGGAAAAAGCCTGTTTTACAAGTTTTTGGCAATCATCAAACGTTCCCTCTACTTCGAGGGCGACAATATTCTGACCGAAGGTGGTCATCTGTTTTTCTTGCGATTCGCTGATTTTCCCTTTTGGATATAGAATCCAAACACGAGTGTTCGGCACGTCTAAAAATGCTTGGGCAACAGCGCTTCCTGTGTCTCCGGAGGTCGCAGCCAAAATATTCAGCATCTCTCCTTTTTGCTTTGCGAAATATCCCATCAGCTCTGCCATGAACCTGGCACCAAAATCTTTGAATGACAAAGTGGGCCCATGAAAGAGTTCTAAAGAGTAGATGCCAGGGAAGATTTCGACTAAAGGCGCATCAAATGCGACTGCCCTTTCAATGATGTTTTTTAAATCTCTTTTAGGAATTGCGCCTTGCAGCAAAGTCTTTGCCACCTCGAATGAGATCTCCTGAAAGGAAAGCGATCTGATTTTTTGGAAAAATGAATCGGGCAGCTGGGGAATATGTTCCGGCATATAAAGCCCGCCGTCATCGGCAAGCCCTTTCATCACAGCCTCTTCTAGAGAAACTTTTACGCATTTGCCTTGGGTGCTATAAAATTGAATCATAAAACTTTTGGCCCCTTTTGGTTGATAGAAGAGAGATACAAATCGCAATCTAACCCATTTCTAAGCGCTTCTTCTTTCATAGCATATCCTATTTGGGCAGCTTCATTTCGGTCTTTTGCTATCGCAAAGATCGATGGTCCTGATCCAGAAATGCTGCATCCCAAAGCCCCATTTTCTAAAGCCGCCTTTTGAATGTCATAAAAATGAGGGATCAAGGCGGCTCGAACAGGCTCGACGACCACATCTTTCAAGCATTTTGCAATCAAAGCGAGATCTCCTTGAAGCAAGCCTGCAATAAGACCTGCCGCATTCGCTGATTGCACGACTAGTTGAGATAAGGAAATCTCATTTTTTAATATTTTTCGAGCCATTTCAGTTCGAATTTCGATTTTTGGATGCAAAACGGCGCAATGCAACTCTGCGCGGACAGGAATTTGCACTACATCCAGGGGGTCATAACTACGGATGAGGACAAATCCTCCCAAAAGGGCTGCCGCCACATTATCTGCATGAGCACTCCCGCAGGCCTCTTTTTCAGCTTCCATTGCAAAAGCAATGAGCTCCTTAGGGGATAGGGGAGAGCCTAAGAGTGCATTCACTGCAAAAAGGCTTCCTGCAGCGCTTGCAGCGCTGGAGCCCAAACCGCTTCCCATCGGCATTTTTTTGTGGAGTTCGATTTCGACACCCACCTCGCTCTTCAGATGCTCTAGCAACTTCAGAACGCCCACTCCGGCAGTGTTTTTTCTCGGATCCAGAGGAAGAACTCCCTCATCCCCAGAAATCCGCACAATCCGAACGCCAGGTTCTTTAACCAATTTGACTGCGATCTCATCTCCCGGCTCGTCTAGAGCAAAGCCGAAAATGTCAAAACCGCAAGCAACATTTGCAACCGAGGCTGGGGCAAAAACGCGTATTTCTTTCATATATACCCCATTTTGACCATCAGCTCTGCATTGAGTATCGCGCAGCCGGCAGCGCCTCGTATGGTGTTATGCGAAAGGACAACAAACTTCCAGTCAAATAAAGGACACTCTCGAAGGCGGCCCGCCGAGACTGACATTCCTCCTTCCAGATTTCTATGGAGTTTCGGCTGAGGATGCCTTTCATCGTCGAGGTAGACAACAGGGCGCTTTGGCGCTGATGGCAAATCGAGATTTTGCGCCACAGAAGAAAAATCTCTCCAAGCAGCAAGGATTTCGCTCTGGCTTGCTTTTTGTTTCAGCTTGATTGATACGCAAGCCATATGTCCATCTGCAACAGCCACGCGGTTGCACTGTGCGCTAAGGCGCATTGGATATGGGACGATTTTCCCATCTTCGAAAGACCCCAAAATTTTCAAAGGTTCAGATTCGACTTTCGACTCTTCATTGGCAATGTATGGAATGACATTATCCAAAATATCAAGAGCTGCAACGCCTGGATATCCGGCGCCCGATAGCGCTTGCAGAGTCACTGCCTGGACCGCTTCAATTCCCCATCGATCGAGGATCGGTTTCAAAGCCATGCAGATTCCTACCACTGAGCAATTCGGATTTGTGATGATGGCGCCTGAATTCGGTTTAAGCAGTTTTAAATGGCTGCTATTGACTTCCGGAATCAATAGCGGAACACTTTGATCCATCCTGTGATTGCTCGCATTAGAGATCACAAAATAGCCTGCTTTCGCAAATTGCTCTTCGATTTCTCCAGCTACGCTCGAATCGAGCCCTGAAAATACGAGTTTGCAGGGAATATTCGGAACGCAGGGAACTACTTTCATCTCTGCAATAGGGTCGGGCAGCTGCATCGCTCCTTTAATCGCCTCCTTGTACGGTTTTCCCGCTGAACGATCGGAGGCCGCTAAGGCTGCGATTTCAAACCAGGGATGATCCAAAAGAAGTTCGACAAATTTTTGTCCGACCATACCGGTTGCCCCAAGAATACAGACTGGAATCTTTTTCATTTTGCCCTCATTATTTCTGCCAATACTCTTCCCGCAGTGACTTTAGCCCCTGCGCCTGGCCCCTTGATGATAAGGGGGCTTTCTGGATAGAAGTCGGAATAAATCGCCAAAATATTTTCATTGGCTTGCAATTGGAAAAAAGGGTGGTCTGGCCCAATGGATTGCAGGGCAACCTTTGGACAGCCCTGATCCCAAGATGCGATGTATCTTTGATTTGGTTTTAAATGTTCTTCCAAAACCGGTTCTAGATCAATCTCTTCCATTTCAAGCGGCAAACCGATTTCTCTGCACAAAATCAATAGTTTGCGGGCAACATCGAATCCACTTAAATCCTCTTGCGGATTTGGTTCAGTATATCCTTTTTTTTGCGCTTCTTGGACAGCCTCAGAAAAAGAGACGCCATCGGAGACTCTATTGAGGATATAGCTAAGGCTTCCTGACAAAACCGCTTCGATTTTATGAATTCGGTCTCCGCCCTCTACGAGATCGCGGATTGCGGCAATCATAGGAAGCCCCGCTCCCACATTGGCTCCATAAAAAAACGAGGACCGTTTTTTCTGGAGTTTTTTGTATTGCTTATATGTCCCAGAATTGGCTTTTTTATTGGGAGTTGCAATGGCAATCCCAGCATCGAGGATCTTTTCATAAGCATCTGCTACCTCTTGACTCGAAGTGCAGTCGACAAAAATCGCATTGCCTTCATCAAGATCCACCATTTTGTCGATGAATTTTCCAAGATTCATCTCTTCTCCATCGGAATCTAAGCAACCCTTCCAGTGTTCAATTGGAATTCCTTCCGGTTTGAAGACCATGGAACGGCTGTTCGCAAGCCCAATAAGCCGCAGGTTCTTGCTACGCATCAAATCAAGCAAAGAGGATCCAATGAGGCCGGCCCCTATCAAGAAGACTTGCTTTGGTTTTTCAGATGAAATTAAAGTTCCTCGATCTTCTGGCTGAAAAGTGTTTTTAATCCATATCGGAATTTTCTTTTCTCTGGCAGGAACAATCGATGGCGGGTGAATGACCTTTGCCCCAGATTCGGCCATTTCCATCGCCTTTTCATAACTGAGCTGGGCAAATGGAATCGCATCTGGCACTTTACGCGGATCTGCATTGTAAATCCCGCTGACATCAGTCCAAATTTCAATCGCTTCTACTTCCAGCGCAGCGCCGATGATTGCAGCCGAATAATCGGATCCGTCTCTTCCCAAAGTTGTCGCTTCATTTTCTTTTGATGAACCGATAAATCCGGGAATGATTGGAACAAAAGGCAAGTCTTTCAATCGTTTTCGGATCTCTTCATTCGATCGAATGAAATCGACCTTGGCGGCCCCAAAATTTCGATCGGTTTTGATGAGATCTCTCGCATCGACAAATTTTGCATTCGGGATCACCTTTTGCACGGCTTTGCTGATGATGAGGGCGGATAATCTTTCTCCAAAACTCATCAATAGATCCAAAGATTTTAGACTCAGTTCTCCCGCAATCTGTTTAAGCGCCTTTTCAAGCTGATGAAAGTCTTCTTGATAGAATGCTCCTAATTCAGGAACAAGCTCCTTCGCAGCCTCGCTATGGCGCGCAAAGAATCCTTTTAGTTCTGCACGGAAATCTTTGCCTTTTGCAGCCATTTGCCCTAAAGCAATCAACTGGTCAGTGCCTCCGCCGAAAGCAGAAACGACAATGCCGATCTGAGGGTTTTCCTCATAGGCCTTCTGAATCATTTGAACGACTTTTCGAATCCGTTCAGGAGACCCTACAGAAGAGCCCCCAAATTTTAAAATTTTCATAAACAAACAACTCCTTTTAGACCATTAACCGGCCGGGGAGAGGGTTGTTGATGTTTATTTTATAATTTTATGAATCGGGCGGTTAGTGGGAAATTTAACAAGAAAACGTGCATGTAGCATCCACGTTTCCCGTTGTGGTTGTAGTGGACCCTGTCGTGGATCTGTCTACAAAGAGAAATGCGTGATTTTGCTTTGCAAGTTTCATATTATTAACCCGCCCAAATGAGCGTATAATTAGATAATATCAAAATTTAATATAATATTCAATTTTTTTAGTTTAGCTCTTTTGTGTTGAACGGGCAGCTCGGCTTTAATCTCGGCCCTGAAGGAGCGAGATTAAAGCCGAGCTGCTCGTTCAAAGGGATCATTATGAGCTAGTTATAAAAACATAATTCGATTTTAACCCAATTATGCCAAAATGAGACTCAAAATGGCAACTTAGGGGAAAATATGCATCTTATCCCTCGATTTTTTAAGGCCCCCAAGCAGAGCTTTTTCTTGTTTGGCCCTCGGGGAACTGGTAAGTCGACCTGGTTAAAACAGCACTTTCCAGAAGCTTTTTGGGTCGATTTGCTGAAGTTAGACCAACTGCTCGTCTATAGTGCGACCCCAGAACATTTAAGGGAAGTATTGGATGCGAATCCCGATCAAAAAGTGGTCGTCATCGACGAAGTTCAAAAAGTCCCCGACATTCTTTCCGTTGTTCATTCATTGATAGAAGAAAAAAGAGGGATTCAGTTCATTTTAACGGGATCTAGCGCTCGCAAATTGCGAAGAGAGGGGGTTGATCTTTTAGCTGGTAGAGCGATTCTTAAACATATGCCTCCTTTTTTTGCTGCCGAACTTGGCAAGAATTTTGATTTAACTGAAGCGTTAGAATTGGGTCTTCTTCCACTTGTTCGTGGATCTATAGATCCGAAAGAAGTTCTCAAAACATATGTCGGGCTCTATTTAAAAGAAGAGGTTCAAGCCGAAGGACTCGTTCGTCAAATTGGCGATTTTGCCCGGTTTTTGGAAGTAATCAGTTTTTCTCATGGCTATGAACTCAATGTTTCAAATATCTCAAGGGAATGTTATGTAGCTAGAAAAACTGTAGAAAATTACATTGAAATTTTAAAAGATTTATTGCTTGGCTATACCTTATCTCCATTTACAAAGAGAGCAAAGAGAGCTTTAGGTGAAAGACCAAAATTCTATTTGTTTGACGCTGGAGTTTATCGATCATTGAGACCCTTACGTCCATTGGATGTTCCGCAAGAAATCCAAGGCGCTGCTTTAGAAGGTTTAGTTTGCCAGCACTTAAAATCTTGGGTCGAAGCGCAAACGGAGATCTATGAGTTAGCTTTTTGGCGCACCCGTTCCAGGTTAGAAGTAGACTTCATTGTTTATGGCCCAAATACATTACTAGCCATTGAAGTCAAACATGGAGAAACAATTCACCCTCAAGATTTGAATAGTCTGGAGGCATTCAAAGAAGATTATCCCGAATGCACTCCGATCCTTCTTTATAGGGGTAAAACGAGTTATAAAAAAAAGGAGATCCTTTGCATGCCCGTGGAAGACTTTCTTCTTAGAGTAGATCCAAATCACCCCCTTATTAACCCGAGCCTCAAATAGGTGACAGTATGCGCCAGCGAGGCAACGCCAAATTGAAGAGGGCTTTGCCCTCGTTCTGAATGAGAGGCACCATTCCCAAAGGCAAAGGGCGACGAAGAAAATCGATTTGGCTAAGCCGCAGCAAGCAGGCTGCCACCTATTTGAGGCTCGGGTTAATAAGTAGCGGAGCAGTCTCTAAAGATAAGAAAAAAGAGGAGAACTTCCAGGCAATGCCTAAATCCAACCCATTGGTTGCATACTGCTCCTGTTCAAATCTACAAGAACAGTGCTGTCTTCGTACATGATCACTCCGAGGGCGAGAGTGAGATAGTTGCTTAAGGAATGTTACCGCATTTGCTGCAAACTCCTCCAGGTCCTATGACCCTCCATGCCATACAGGTTCGACACCAAACTGGATATGCAGCTACAGCGAGATCCGAACCGATTGTTTCGTACAATGTATAAATCCCTTGGATGTCACTGCACAGCAATAATAATGGAATTTTTTGGTTCGCATCATCAATCAGAAAAATCCCTTCGTCCGAGATCATAATATTCTGAGGATTTAGATAGACTCGATTTTCTTGACATTCTCTGATGCATGATGGATTATTTTTGCTAACTTTTGAATCATTGTAAGCCTCGCAATAAATGGTAATTAAAGTGACAAACAACAAAAATGCTTTCATAAGATCCCTTCATTTTAGGTTGCTAAAAAATTTGTATAAAATTCTCAAAAACATATGTTTCCTGTCAATCTTTATATCAAGTTGTGATCGTCATCTTTCTTTTTCCGCTGATGAAACGGAAAAAGTGACTGGATTTTTTGAAGAATTACTATTGGAGCATGGTGGTGCTTACACATTGTTTGGCTCTAAACCCATCACGATAGAAGATCTTATTTCTAACGAGGACTTCGAGAAAGTGAGAATATATCTACAAGAACATCCAGAAATAGAGACTATTCAAGGGGGGATAGAACGCAAATTTGAAGAAGGTTGGAATATATGGAAAACGAGGATGAAGAAGTCTTCACGTTTTATTTTAAAAGAAATCGATCTAAATGGATGTCATTATTGTGTTTTTATGAACAAAAAAGCAGTCGTTGAGACTTTGTTGAAATATTATGACGATTTTAAACAGATTGTGGGTAAAGATTTTGATCCAGAGCAAGAAGTTATAGCCTTTAGCAAAGGCAAAACATCATTTTGGCATACGCTTTTACTCGATCATAAAGCCCAAGGAATTTTATTTGGCTACGGATATGCAAATGCAAGCAAATTTTACAATGAATGCCGTAAATCATTAGGGCCTTCTGAAAACAATGATCCGAGATTAAAAGCAGAGTGTGTCCTTAACAACAAACCATTTCGAATCCCTATTTTTTCTATCATCGAAGAAAATGAAAGCCAGAAATTAATCAAGTTTTATAAAGAAGAAAGAGAACGAATCAAGTCAATTTATCAAGGGCGCGATTTCCTGACAGTCACTATTGATAAGCTTTATCAAAATTAAAAGATCGTTCCAAAAATTCTTAGCGAGTCTATTTATTTGAGGAGCCGCAGACTGTTCAAGCCTACGAGGACTGTGCCGCCTTCGTGGAGGATAACAGCGAGCCAAAGAGGAACCAGGCCGAGCAGGGCGGGCGTGGTTGCGAGAACGATGACTCCAAGGGCAAGAGTGAGATTTTGTTTCACAATCGCCTGCGTTTTTTTCGACTTTTTAAAGAGCCAAGAAAGAAGGTGCAGGTCATCATTGAGAAGAACGACATCGGAGGCGTCGACGGCGGTTGCGCTGCCAATGCGGCCCATTGAAATGCCCACAGTTGCTCGGGCAAGCGCTGGCGCATCATTGATTCCATCGCCTACCATGGCAAGGCCGCCTGCTTCAGATAATTCGGCCACTTTGTCGAGTTTGTCTTCGGGGCGCAAATTGGCATAAACTTCAGAAATGCCAAGCATTTCTGCAACGGTTTTTGCGCTTTGCGAGTGATCTCCTGTGAGCATGACGGGACGAAGCGGCAAGTTTTTGATCAATTTAGATGCCTCTGTGCGGACCTGATCGTTAAAGCGGAAGAGAGTTATTTTATCTTCGAAAAGCATGGCTGCCAAAACGCCCTCTTTTTGAACCTGAATGCCAACCCAATCGGGTTTGCCGATGGCCACCCGTCTTCCTTCTACGATGCCTTCTACTCCTTTTCCCGGGATCACCTTGAAATCGGTGATCGCAGCGGGCTGAAGACCTCTGTTTTGCGCTAGTTTGCAGATGGCTGTGGCAATCGGGTGAGTCACTTGCCTCTCCAATCCGTAGGCTACCGATAATGCTTTATCAGAGCATTCTCCCGATGTGCATTCGAGCTCGCCTGTGGTCAGCGTGCCTGTTTTGTCGAAGGCGACGATAGAGCAGCTGGCGAGCGCATCAAGCGTGATGCCGCCTTTGAGTAAAATCCCTTTGCGGGCAGAGGCGCTGATCGCGCTGAGATAAGCTGTAGGCGTTGCGATAATGAGCGCGCATGGCGATGCAGCGATGAGAAAGGCGAGGGCTCGATAGATCGATCCTTCATGGCCGAAATAGCTCATCTGACCCAAAAGGGGAAGCCCTAAGGCAAATAAGAAAGTGAGCGCGATGATCGCTGTCGCATAGTGTTTGCCGAATTGGTCGAGCCAGCGCTGCAGCCGCGGTTTTGCGCTTTGCGCTTCGGTGATGAGCTGGATGATCCGGGCAAGCGTTGAATCGGAACTCGTCCGGTTGACTTCAATCACAAGCGCTGCTTCTAAATTTTTGGCTCCTGCTGGCACATTTTCTCCGACAGATTTTGTGACAGGCACGCTTTCGCCTGTGAGGTGGACGAGATTGACGGAAGAAATTCCTTCGACCACGATGCCATCGAGCGGGACGATTTCGCCATGTTTCACGAGGACTTTTTCGCCGACTTGGATTTCTCTTACCGATTTTTCATACTGCATCCCTTCTCGATCGATCATGTGAGCGAATTTGGGAGCAATGTGGTTGAGATTGTGGAGGGCCGATTTTGCTTTTGTTGAAACGGTGTCTTCCATCCCATGCGATAGTTCAAAAAGAACGAGAAGGAGAGCTCCCTCTAAACCGCTGTCGATGGCGAGGGCCAAAAATGCGGCAAGAGTCATGAGTACGTCGATATTGATTTCGAGATTTTTTAGGTCGTTGAGAGAGGCGATGAGCGCCGGAATCCCGGAAAGAAAATAGACGAGGATTAGAAGAAGATGGGAAAGGGGAGGGGAGGTGAAGGAAAATGCAAAGGCGATCGCGAGCAGAAGGCTTGAGCAAAGAGCGCTTCGGAGGTGGAGATTTTTCCCCCATTTTCTTGAAGAGGGAGTGAGAAATGGACTAATGCTCTCTTCTTGGCCGGAAGAGAAGAATTCGTCGAAGAGGTAGGGTGTTTTCATCTTATTGACGGCAAGGAAACCAAGCCCTTCAGGGCTTGGAGGAATTGCCGCTCCCTAAATATTGAATTAATACACTTCTGCAATGTAAACTTTTTCTTGTGAAAAGAACTATCGCGATCAAACTTAACATATCCGATCAGCAAAGTGAAGCTCTTTGCGAATTGCAAGAGATATTCGCAAAAGGCTGCAACCAAGTTGCAACAGTAGCTGCTCTTGAAAAAGAGCGTAACCGGATCCGTCTGCACCATCTGTGCTATCGGGATTTGAGACAAACTCTGCCAAGGCTGGGTTCTCAGATGAGTTGTAATGTGATTGCGAAAACCGCAGCCTGCTTGAAGGCTCTTAAAAGGCCTAATCAGATTCTGTTTAAAAGGGGGTGTTCTGTCCACTTTGACAAGAGAACCTACTCTTTGAAAGAGAATGTGCTTTCCTTGTTTACCTTGAGTGGAAGGATCCGTGTCCCTTTGGAAATCAGCCAATACCACCAAGGTTTTCTCGATGTTGGAGTCCTCAAAGAAGCAGAACTTGTTCGTAAAGGAAAGCGGTGGTTTTTTCACGTGGTTCTGGACCTTCCCGATGTCTTGCCGATGCAGGCTGGTCGCGCGATGGGGTTGGATCTGGGAGAAAATGTTTTGGCCGCAACCTCCACAGGGAAGCTGTTTGGAGGAGGGCTCTTGAGAGCGCATAGAGATCGATTTTTGGGAATGCGTGGACGTCTTCAAAGCAACGGTTCTCAGTCTGCTAAACAACGATTGAGGAAAATCTCCGGCCGAGAGGAGCGTCACGTCAAATGCGTCAATCACTGCATTTCCAAGCAGATCATTCTGGAAGCTCAAAGAAACGGCTGCACCACGATTGTGATGGAAGACTTGAAGAACATCCGAGAAAGGATAAGAGCTGGGAAAAAACTCCGTT
>JAIBBX010000001.1 GCA_019694475.1 Parachlamydiales bacterium | reverse complement strand
GCGCGGCTATTCCTACGCCGCAGGCGTAGCCCGAGACTGGTTAGCGACTGATAAGGAAGCGGCCGGCACAGAGCAATCGCGCCGTAGAAAACGGCGGAGCTGATCTCTAGATCGCGTAGCCGCAGGCGCGATAGGGAGTGCATCTAAAATAAGCCGCCACGAAGTTGGCGGTCCTATTCGCACGACTGGTGCTCAAAGCCGGAATCCAGTCACCTGGGCAGAGGGGGCTGCGGAGACGAGATAAAAGGTCCTTGAATGGACCTTTTTCTCGCAGAGCAGATGAGCGCTAGCGAATCGGCCCGATGGACGAGCTTCTCGCCTGAGGGAGCGGAAGCGTAACACCCCGACTGTCTATATTACCCTGAGATTTTTCTTTTGAAATTAATTAGTTATATGCAACTCAGGTAATTTATATTACTTTTAGATGGCCTTGCGGTTTTGCTAGTTCGCCAATGAGTGTTTCGTGGCTAAAACTGTGCACTTTGATCTGCTGTAAGGTGCCGATAAGGCTTTCGTCGCCATCAAAAATCACTTTTTTCCAGCAGCGCGTGCGACCTTTGAGCATTTTGCCGTCTTTGTTGAACCTTTCTACAAGCACTTCATAGGTGTTGCCTAGCATTCGAGCTCTTTCTTCATTGCTGACTTCGTCTTGAAGGGCCATGAGTCTTTGGAGCCGGTCGAGCTTTACTTCTTCGGGAATATCGTCTTTCCAGCGCATTGCTGGAGTGCCTTTCCGTGGGCTATATGCATAAATGAAGGCTAATGAATAACGAATGTCTTTTAATACATCGTAAGTTTCTTGGAATTCTGCCTCTGTCTCTGTCGGGAAGCCGACGATGATGTCGGTGCCTAAGGAGACATTCGGTACGATTTCTCTAAGCAAGGCGACTTTTTCAAGGTATTGTTCTTTTGTGTAGATCCGGTGCATTTTTTTCAAAATGCGGCTGGAGCCTGCTTGGATCGGGAAGTGGACGAATTCGCACATCGAAGGCAGATCGCGGATCGCTTCCATGAGTTCTTTCGTAATGTCGATTGGGTGGGAAGTCATGAACCGGATCCGTTCCATACCGGGGATTTTGTCGAGCTTGCCAAGGAGGTCATGGAAGAGGCAGTTCCATTCAGGCTGGTCTTTTCCGTAGCTGTTTACGTTTTGGCCGAGGAGGGTGATTTCTTTGTAGCCGGCATCAACTAATTTTTTGCATTCTTCGACGATGCTTTCGGGGGGTCTTGAGACCTCTTGGCCTCGGGTATAAGGGACAACGCAATAGGTGCAGAATTTATCGCAGCCGCGGATAATGGAGACGAAGGCTTTGATTTTATTGTCTCGCTTGGCGACTAGATAATCTAAATTTTCCTCGAACCGGTCGTCTGTTTTTACGATCTGCCGCTTGGTATAAAGAACTTCATCGAGAACGGTGCCAAGATCAGTAATATTATTGGTTCCGATCACGAAGTCGAGGTGGGGGAATTTTCGGAACAGGGACTCTTTTTTGGCCATGGCCATGCAGCCTGTGACCCCAATGACCTGGTTGCGCTTGTGGCCCCGGCCCATGCGGCCGAGCTTACCCATGACCTTGCGTTCGGCGAGGTCGCGGATTGAACAGGTGTTGAAGATTAGTAGGTCAGCGTTCTCCTCATCGGAGGCGGCGATAAGTCCTTTTTTGTGCAGCTGGCCAGCCATGATCTCGGTGTCGAGCTCGTTCATCTGGCAGCCGTAAGTACGAATAAAATATGTTTTTGGCTCGTTCATAGCCATTCATTTTAGCGAAGAGGCCTCTACTTTTCCAAAGAAAAAATCGTCTTTGCAAAAAATCCTAAGCCCGGCTATGATATCGTTTTCAATTTGTATTTTAGGAAACTCTAAGAATGAACCAGAAACATAAAACTCCGCTCCTCACTAGAAAAGAGGCTCTTGATACCCGTAAGTGGTATCTTTTCGATGCAACAGGAAAAACCTTGGGCCGTTTTGCTGCTGAGGTGGCAAAAATTCTCCGCGGTAAACACCGTCCTGAGTATACCCCGAATGTGGATTGCGGCGATGGCGTTGTGATCATCAATGCTGAAAAGATCGCGGTTACAGGGATGAAAAGAGCTCGTAAAATCTATCACAAATATACAGGTTTTATCGGCGGGATGAGAGAAGTCCCTTATTCAACTATGATTGCACGTAATCCTGAGATGGTTCTTGAGCGGGCGATCAAAGGAATGATGCCGAAAACACGTCTTGGCGGACAGCAAGTGAAAAAGCTCCGCATCTTCAAAGGCGCAGCTCATGATCTAAAAGCACAACAACCGACCCCAGTAAATATTTAAAGGAAATCTATGGCAAAGCAAGATGAAACGATTGGAATTGGCCGCAGAAAGACCGCTGTATCAGCAGTGAGAATGAAAAGGGGATCGGGCAATATCGACGTCAACGGACGTGAGTTTGAGAAATATTTCCCTTTACAGCTCCAAAGAGATTTGATTATGGCTCCGCTCCAAAAATTCTCAAATCCAGAGAAAGTGGACCTGATCATCCGAATCAAAGGCGGAGGCCTTGAGGCCCAAGCTGAGGCGACCCGTCTTGGCATTAGCCGCGCCCTTGTTCAAGAAGATGAGACAATCAAGTCCGATCTCAAAGAATTGGGATATCTGACCCGCGATCCTCGTAAGAGAGAGCGTAAAAAATATGGTCAGAAAGGTGCTCGTAAACGCTTCCAATTCTCTAAACGTTAAGAGTTTTCCTCCTTTAAGTCATATAAAGAGCCCCACATGGGGCTCTTTTTTTTTATTCGACTTCTTGGTATGGGGGAGATATGGAAGGAAAACCAGTCTCCGCATCCGCGATCATCGACCAAGTTGTTGAGGTGTTTCCCAACGATCTAAATCCCCATGGAACTCTTTTCGGGGGGAAGCTGATGCAGGTTGTCGACAATCTGGCTGCCATTGTGGCTAAAAGGCACAGCGGACGGGTTTGCGTGACTTTGGGCATCGATTCGGTCCGTTTCCTCAATCCTGCCCGCCATGGCGATATCCTAGTCTGCAAAGCTTCGGTGAACAAAACCTGGAACACTTCTATGGAAATCGGAGTGAAGGTGATTGCCGAGGATTTTCGAACTTTAGAGCAAAAAGACATCCTTTCTGCCTATTTTACATTTGTAGCTATGGGCGATGACGACAAGCCTGTAGAAATCATTCCGGTCGTTCCCGAAACTCCTGAGCAAATAGAACGTTTCAAGGCTGCTGAAAAGCGGCGCCAGCACCGCCTCAGCTCGTTGGCCTGAAAACATGGGTCTTGCACAGCCGGGGTCCCCAAAAATGCATCATTTTTGGGGTGGAGGAGCGGATGAGTCGTTCTAGGCCATCTCGATCTTCAGTTTCGATACGAACATTAGCGTTGAGCGAAAATCCTCCATTTTCCCACTCGAGCATATCTGAGGTGACATCCGAATCTAAAAGACCTTTCTTACGAAAAAGCCGAAGTACTCGTTTCCGAATGCGCTCTTGAACAGATCGGATTTCATCTATAGAGAGTGTATCGACTGGATAAAATTTGCCCTCTTTATCAAAGAGCAGGGTGCATCCCGCAGGGGAGGTCGTCGATGACGCAGGAGTGAAAGTGAAAATGAGGGTTTAGAGCTTTGCCAAATCGCTGTATGAAAGTCACGGCTCCAAGGCGGCAGCCCTCAGGAATGGAAGGATGTTTAGAGCTGGAATGAATAGCTTCCGCCTTTAGACGGGAGTTGTTTACATATGAATCGAGCAGAAGGGAATCATAGAGGCGGAAATAGGTTCCCACTTTTAAGAGACTATTTAACAGTTTGCATGGCTAGGAGCTCGAAGTCATTGCTCCTGCGTCAATTGCTTGGTCATCGCGTTGAAGGTCCCTCTTGGGACGCCTCTGCGACTGGCTTTTCCAGATCGAGACATCACAGAAATTTGTTTTCCGTCATCATCGACGATTTTTCTGTGGCGGCCCCCTTCCGTTTCATGGAAGCGTTCCCGGATCCACTGCCTGAGCTTGCGGACTTTTTTCGGGATCTCGCGGCGGGAGAATGCGGGCTTTTCCCGGACAGGCTGCGGAGCTTGCACGGTCGGTTTGGCGCGAGGAGCCGGATTGACCGGACCGGGAGGCGGAGGAAGCGGCCTAGGAGAGGGAGCAATTATTGGGGTTGGGGAGAGAATCTGCCTTGGAGAGGGGTCGATCATGGGGGCAGGCGAAGGAAGATGCTCTTCAGGTTCCTCGTCGGAGGATTCGTTATAGATCTCTTTGAGGGGGCCGACTTCCTCTTCCGACTCGTCGATCTCCAAGTCAAAGCAGATGAGGAGCTCGTCGGGAATGATGATATCCCGCTCGGAGCTTACTCCAATCCGGAGACTTTCGATATCCAAATTCGAGAAAAAAGTGGGAAGGAGGATCGAACAGAGATTAAAATAGTCGCTCTTTAGGGCGGCAGCGCCTTTAAGATCGCCCGCGCGGTAGAGCTTTGATGCGATTTCCGAATAGTGTTTATGGAGTTTTTGGAACTTTGTCAAAAATTCGGCCGGCATAAATGTTTTAAATCTGTTCTGTCTGCAAAAAGTTTGAAGCTCTTGCCAGTTGTCGGAAGAAAAAGAGTTGTCCAATTTCTCGAACGGCTTTTGCCACTGGATTTTTTTCTCCATGAATTGATGAAGAGCAAAAAATCTTTCCTTGAGCTTTTGATTGCCATCCAGAGTTAAGATCGTTCGCGGGATGTCTAGATGAGCTTGTAAATTGCAATGAAGACGGAGGGCGGTTAGGCGGAGCGATAGGTTCTTCGTGTAGACCGCCAAGGACGAAGTCATCCGGTGCAAAAGATGGAAAAATTGTTTCGACAGGGCGCCTTCTATAACGGTCATCCCGCCTTCCCTATTCTCGATGATCTTCATCTTTTTCTCTTCGAGTTCTTCGATCAAGGTTCCTGCGAGGGAGATTCTCTGCTCCGGCGGGGCTTCCCGAATTTCCCGAAGGCTGCGCTGGACTCTGGCTAAGTAGGTTCCTGGGTCCTCTAGCTTTTGGATCATTGCCTCGAGATCTGCCACCTTTTGCATCTGCAGACGGAAGGCGTAATTTTGGTCTTTCTCGGCGGTTTCGTGAAGGAGTTGTTTTTGTTTTTCGAGCTCGGCGCTCAGTTCCTGGTAGTGCGGGAGTTCAAATTCCACCTCGCCCAGGAGGAGCGAAACCGTCTCTTCCAAGGTAGGCATTTGGGCCACTTGTTCTTGAATGGGGGTTCTAATGGCAGCAGCCGCAGCTGGATATTGCTGAGCGGTTTCAGCGGCCCTCTCTATACTAGGCGCTTGCCTGAGTTCTTTTGCAGCTTTCGAGCGCAGTTTCAGCTCTTCCTCGTGGGTCTTTTGTCTCTCTCTTGTTCCCATGACAACGAAATTCAGCGCTGCAAGCTGCGGATAGGTGGGTTGGCTTGCGATCCGGAGCCAAAATTCAAGTTTTTGCTGGATTTCGCCGACTTGAGAAGAGCGGGGAATTAAGGAGAGGAGTTTTTGGATTTTAGTGAGCTGGGCGCAAAAATCTTCTCTGATCTTTCCAATCTTCTCCCAGTTGGGATTATCGTAGAGCATTTCGGCAGATAGGTCTTGGAAGGACTTCATGCAAACTCTGCAAAAATTTGCATGGAAGGAGGCGAGGGCTTTCTTGTCGGCCGTTTTTTTCGGGTATTCTGGAGTCCGGGCTAGGTGTTCTTCGCAATGGTTCAAATCCCCGTGGATGCTGAAGGCTAAAAATAAGGGGAGGGTGTCGAGGTTCAGGTTTCTCCAGCTATTGAACACGTCGGTTAATAAAGCTTGGTCTTCCACAGTTTCGGCTGGGTTAGGAAGCCCTGTTTTTCGGCAGGCGGATTCGAGATCTCTCCGGCGGATCTCTCCAAAGAAGCTTTGCTGGGCAGCAGGAGGCGCCCGATCGATAGGGCCAGACGCTAGGGGGTCATTGATCCATTTCTGAGCAGTTTCTGTAAACTTTAAATTTGAAATTGATGCCATTATTTTATTCTTGTTTTTTCTATCAATAGTAAGCGATTGAGTGATAAATTTTAAGAGAATTTTAATATAGAGGAAGTGGATTTGTCTCAATAATTTATTTTTTTGAATCAAACGAACAACTATAGAAAAAAGGAGCTATTCATTGTCGCAGGCCGACAGAAAAAGTAGAAAAACTGATTGTCAAGGTCCAATTATTCAAATTCTTTGTGTGATTTTTGATGGGTGTGTTGCATAACCCCTCTTGAGCAAGCCGCCTAATTACCCGAAGGGTTGGGGAAGCGGGGCCTCCCAGACTGCTTTGGCCGCGCACAAAGATGCGCGGCCCTGCCTGCGCTCGGAGGGGTCCCATGAAATGGGGAACCCGAGAGCAGCCAGAGACTGGTTAGCGAAACGAAGTCAAGCGTCCAGCAAAGAGCAATCGCGCCGTAAAAAAAGCGGAACAGACCTCTAGGTCGTGTAAGCCGTAGGCGCGATAGGGAGTGCCGCATAAAAAGGGCCGCCACGAAGTTGGCGGCCCCTATTCGCACGACTGGTGATCAAAGCCGGAATCCAGTCACTTGGGCAGCAGGGGCTGAGGAGACGAGATAAAAGGTCCTTGAATGGACCTTTTTCTCGCAGAGCAGATGAGCGCTAGCGAATCGGCCCGATGGACGAGCTTCTAGCCTGAGGGAGCGGGAGCGTAACACCCCGACTGTCTATGTTTTATCTAATTTTGTTTTCTGAAATTACTTAGTTTTCTGCGACTTTGGTTATTTTAATTTCTCTATTAAATGAAAATGATTTATAAAGATCAGATTTCTTTGCTCTTTACTAAGTTTTGCCTAGTCGAATTGATCAATACAGCATCGAAAACTGATCTTTCTACGCTTCCATTTTTTCCAATCAGAATCAAATCACCAGGTTCCCAACTATAAAGAATGCGAATATGCGTTTTAAGAGTGTCCCAGACGGAGCCGTCGCTTAAAGTCACTTGACCTGAAATCACATCCACGGCCGCTATGTTCAAGCCGCCAAAAATTGGGGGGGGAGATCATTGTAGACGAAATTCGACTGTCTTGCGTAATATTTCGAAACTGGATTATGGGTTTTTGCGAGTGAAAATTCGGCAAATTCCTAAGATCGACTACAAATTGTTCGGTATAAAATATCATGAGCTCGTCATTGGAACTCCAGTCATTTATTTTGATATCCGAGCAAAAATGGGCCTCGAAAACCGCTCCATTGCTTAGAGCGATCTCTTGATTTTGCCGGCCAGACAGGATGTATGTCGGAATATTACTCGAAAAAAGGGACGAAGCCGCAAACAGGCAAGAAAAAATAAAAAAGCACATAACCCTTTTAAGGTATATCATAAAACCATTTTTTGATATACTTGTTTATAAGAGACTGTTAACGGAGGGTTATGGTGAACCGTGCGCGAAAATTCCAATTCGGGTGTTTGCTGCTTATTATCTTCTTTGGTGCAAATCTCTTTAGCGATCCAGCACCAACTCCTGTGTTTTCATCAATGAACCCTTCTATCTCGGACATTTCTCAAACCCAACCTTGCCACTCGATAGCCGAACAGAATTGCTGCGAAAGCTGCTGCAACAATGATATTTTTTTTGTTGGTGGATTTTTGCTTTGGCGTCCAAGTCAACCCGGCATGGCTTTTTGCTATGTATCTGAAGAACTAAATTTATTTAGCCCAAACATCCTGATTGCAGAACAAGGATCTGATTGGAGCACAGGATTTCGGATTGGAACGGGTTATTTTCTAAAAAGCACTCCTTTTGATTTCACATTCTTTTGGACAGCTTTCAATCATACATCTCTCAGTCACGTTTCAGGCCCTTTCATTCTAGGAACGCAAGTACTGAACCCAGGCGGGAATTTTCCTGTGGGAGGATCGTTGGCTAATTTAGGCGGCGCATCAAGCCGCTGGATTTTAAAAACAGACTTTGTTGAATTAGTCCTAGGATATCGGCAGCATTTCGACGGCCACTTCACATTTCACCCCTACTTTGGAGCCGAGTGGGGATGGATCAATCAACTCCAAAAAATCAGCTACATCAATTTCAATGCTGGCAATCCTGATAATTTTAACGCCTTTATTAAATCCAAAAATGCCTTCGAAGGTATTGGTCCCAAAGTTGGAATGGATGGACGCCTCAGCATCGTAGGCGGTTTTGGCGTTTTCTCAGATCTATCCATTTCTCTCCTATATGGAAGAGCCCATAATCCGACGTCAATAGTACTGAATGGAGAAACTGCAGGGTTTGGATTTCCAGATTTGCTCTTTGAATATTCGCAAAGAAAACGGGTTATTCCAAAAGCTGCGGTCAAAGTTGGAATCGACGGGAAGTGGTGTTTTAAAGAGCGTGCATGGTTTGCGATTTCAGCAGCGTATGAAGCCCAATATATATGGGGAGCATGGCGCAATCAAAATTCACCCACTCAAAATATCTTTATTCCTGAGACAGGATATTCAAATCTTTCTTTAAGCGGACTTACAGCCGATGCGAGAATGGGAATCGATTTCTAGGAAAACCGAAATGGCTATCCTCTCCATTAGAAAGACTTCCAAAAGCATGTAGAATCAACCTGCTTTGAGCTTCCAAGTGCCGATTCTCCAATTTAAGTTGGGGATAGATCGGCAATGAGGAAGGATAGGAAATCCAATGGCACTTGTTGGATAAGATTTAGGTAAGGGCGCAGTCTAAAGAAAAGAAAAAAAGAGAAGAACTTCCCTTTCCTGGGAAAGGGGGCCTCCGTCTTTGTCTTCCTGATGCGAATGATCTCTCAGCAAATCTTTAGAAAGGTGCCATTGAAATTACTATCCTTCGAAACAACTGAGGTTCGAATTCACGGAAGTATTTGGAAGTCATTGGAAATGATTTCAGGATTAATAAGTTGTGCCATACCCCCTATCGTGAAATGAGCCGAAGTTTGACCAAAAATGACAACTTTCGCAGTTAAACTTGATTCCCAATCGATATCTGTCCCAATCATAGCTGTGATATTTCCATAAGTGGCAAGGACTGGCCCGCCGAAACCTATATCTGCGATCATCCTGAACATTCCCCCAATATTTAGCGTTATTGGATCAAAAGTTTCGTTTGCAATCAGCATATAGTCTGCAGCATCATTGCCCCCTTTTTCCATGACCAAATCGCCCCCGCAAGAAATGTTGATTGCATTTCCCGGGATGCCGGAAATATAAGCCTCAGATGGAAAAACTGGGCCACTGCTCATGGTTATATTTCCCCCGACGTCAACCGTGATCGTTCCAGCTTGGCTCAAAATTGACGCAGATGTATCAGCGCTATCCCCGGCTCGAATAATTAGGTTTCCTGTGACACCTGTCATTGAAAAGTTTCCAGTTGGAGGCAAGGGCGCTGTGTCTCCAATTATCACTTTTTCACCAACTCCCGAGCCTCCTTGCAGGACGACATCTCCACCAACATTTGAAATGGATACACCCCCTCCAGCCATAACTGTAGCTTCTTTTCCGCTAGAAGGAGAAATCTGTACAGATCCGTTCGGTGCTTCCAAAAGAATAGCTCCCTGACCTCTGTTTTCTAGCTGAGCTTGAATGACTAGGTTTTCTCCATTGGCAAGCAAACTAAGGTTATGGGGAGATGAATAGACCATGTTGTCATTCAGAGTGATCCGCCCTCCGAATGGTCCTGCAGCTCCACCATAAGAAGTTTGGATCGTAACGTCCCCTTGTTCTAGATAATCTAGCAGAGTCCCTGGTCCGGGACCGATTAGGATGATATTCGACATAGACGAAGGTGTGTAACTAAATGGAGGCCCCATTCCAAAGCTTCCGGATTGGGTTCCTGAAGCTTGTATCGTTATATCTGCTTCTGGATCCAACAAAAGAAGACCAGGAACTCCGCAAGGAGCCCTTCGATCGATAGATCCCTGGCAGATCAACTCCTTTTTGCTGGACACTTCGATGAACCCGCCATTTCCGCTCAACGCACCTCCTCGACTTTCAACCCTCCCTAAAAAATCGGTTTGGTCATCACTCCAAATCAAAATGGTTCCGCCGTTTCCTTCGATAAGAGAAGAGGCGTTGAGGAAAGTGTCTGAATCAATTCGGACCTTTGATGCAGTTTGTTTTCTAAATTCAGACCTACCTATAAAAATATTGCCGGCATTTGATTCATTCGCAGCTGAGATTTGTGCGCCAGTTAGATTGATTTCTCGCGCCAAAATTTCGATTTCACCGTTTTCCACCTCTACGGAACCTGAAATTTCCGAAGTCAAAGAAAGCAAGCTGAGCCTCTCAGATCCTCGAATTTTTGCCTCCTTGTCGACCACAAGTTTCCCGGTGCATTCTAGGGTTAAAGATGAGTTTGTAAATAAATTTCCTTGAATCAAAGCAGGGTTTTGAGAATTAATGAGGATATGCATCTGATCATTTTGATTTGTGGACGAAAATTCGAGGCTCTCTTCTGGCTTTATGATTAATTCATTCATTTCAAGGACAGTTAACCCTGAAAATGAAAGGGTCGAATTCGTTTTTTGCTTTTCGATGATCGCGTTGCCCTGGACAACTTTGAACTCTATCGAAAAAACCGTTGCATGCAGAAATATAATGCCATGCCTAAACAGAGCTTTCATAGCGAGAGACTTTAACACAATGGGTCCATTTTTTTGTAAAATATTTTTTACTACCTGATGTTTTATGAGAAGATATTTCCTCATGGCTTTTTGTTTGTGTGTCTCGAATTTGAGTTCTGCTACTTGGAATTTAGATGCAAATGCCAACTGGAATGTAAATGGAAATTGGACGCTTCCCGCAATATTTCCTAATGGAATTGACGCAATCGCCGATTTCGGAACGATTATCACAAATAATCGAACGGTAACACTTGGCCAAAATCTTACTGTAGGAACAGTTATCTTCAATGACAACAACAATTATTTAGTCACGGGTGCGAATACACTAACATTCGATGTTTCAGTTGGAAACGGGATTTTGACTGTCAACAATGGTGGAGGTAATGGAGCTCACACCCTTTCTTGCCCTATATCGTTGAATGATTCGTTAACGATTACTCAAAATTCCACAAATGCCGCAGGTTTTACGCTGTCGGGTGCAATATCTGGATCTGGGCCTATCACTTATGTTGGACCCCAAAGGATCAATTTTTCGATCGCCAATAGTTATACGGGTGCAGCCAATTTGAATAACGGAGTGATTTTCTATAATGCGAGTGGTTCGTTCCCTAGTGGCTCAACAGTCAATGTTGGCGACGGGATGGGAGCTGCTAACACGACTCAACTGACTATCAACGCAGGTATCGCTACTCCTGCCGCTTTTTTAGCTAACGTGAATTCTGACGGCCGCCTAATTCAGGGAAATAATCGAATCGTTCGACTCACAGGCTTACAAGGGAGTGGAGAAGTTCTATTGAACACTCCAGTTGTCCAACTGTTCGAAGTACTTGGCGGAGCTGGAAATACAACCTTTTCAGGAACGATTCTCGGGGGGGCTGCAGGAGGCACTTTCAACGGCGGAAGCAGAATAAACAAAACTGGCTCTTCAAAATTAACCCTTACGGGCAACACGAGTAGCTATACGAGCCGGACCTTTATTGGCTCTGCCAGTGTGATTAACGTGCAAGCGAATAATGCCCTCGGAGTGACAGGAGCGGGTACTTTGAGTGGTGTTTTCGTTCTATCTGGAGGCGCTCTCGAAATCGAAGGCGTCGGGCTGAACTTAGATAAGTATATCGGTCTCAATGGCGATGGAATCGGATCTAGCGGTGCGTTGAGAAACATCAGCGGAATCAACACCATTCCAAACATTGTGCAAATCGGATGGGTTGATCCTCTACCTATTAGTGCTTCTGATGCATCGATAGGAGTCGATCTTGGGTCGCTTAATTTGTCGGGAACTGTTGTTGGAACTCGAGCCCTGACAAAAGTTGGCACAGGGACTCTTGTTTTCTCTGGAGCAGCAGCAAATACCTACTCTGGCAATACCACGATCAACGGAGGAATCTTACAGCTCAATAAAACTGGGGTGAACGCAATCATTAGTCCCTTGATTTTGATTAATCCTACGGGAATCTTGCAGCTCAATCAAAACAATCAAATTTCGAATCTATCGAATTTGACTATTGATGGAGGGACATTCAATATGAACGGATTTTCCGAAGAGTTGCAAAATTTAACCTTCAATTCAGGATCTCTTCTCCAGGCTGGCGGTCAATTAACACTCAATGGAGCAACAACTCCATTGACGATGAGAGACGTCTCGATCACGGGAAATCTGTTGTTCACTGGGGTAACTGGGAATATTATTTTTGATTCAACCAATAATGGAACGGGAGTTATTTCTGGAAATATCAACCTAGGCGGTGTTGTTAGAGCATTTGATATCGGAGATGGAACTGCTCCGATCGATCTAATTATCAGCGGGACCATCTCGAACGGAGGTGTGACAAAAAACAACTTGGGAACACTGGAACTTTCCGGATCGAACACATATACCGGAGCGACGAACGTCAATAGCGGGTCTTTTTTGATCAATGGCAGTTTGGCTGATGGAACCGTTACAGTGAACGCCCCGGGCTTTTTAGGAGGCACTGGGGTCATCGGGATCGGAGCTGCGATGCTGATCAACAATGGAACAGTAAGTCCAGCAACACAGAACACGATCGGGACACTCACTCTCAACGGAAGCTATTTGCAGGGAGCTTCTGGAGAGTTAATCATGAACATTTTATCAGCATCGAATCACGACTTGCTGTTAGTAAACACGGGCTCCGTATCTCTTTCTGGCAATCTTACTGTAGATTTCCTTCCTGGCTATGTCCTTCAGCGAGGAGACACGATAACCTTAATCAATAATACTGGGGGAGGGGGGGTAGCAGGGATTTTTTCAAGTATTACAACGAATAATTTAGCTCCAGATATAACAGTGAAGCCAAACTATACACCAAATACATTTTTTCTCTCATTTGATTTTCCTAAAACAGGTGATGTTCAAGTTGCAGCATCGGCAGCTCAGTCCGCATTCTTTTTGAGTAATCAAAGACATCTTATTTTGGATCGACGTTTTGATCGTCTCCGCAGAGTGGGTAGAACCTGGCAAATCGAAGAGTCTGATTCGGCCCTCCAAGACCTAGCATCCTCTTTGAGTAGGATTGAAGATCGATTGACTGCCTCGCTTTCATCTCCATCCATTCATTCGGAATCAAAATGTTCAAAACCACGGAGAGCAGAATGGTATACAAGCCCGATCGGTAGTTTAGGAAATTTAGCGAATCAAAAAGACCAACTTGGTTTTAAATATTGGAGTGGAGGCATCGGATCCGGGTTAGATTATGCATTCAATCGGCAAGCCTTAGGCATATTTGGAGCGTATGAGAGGGCATCAGCTGAAGGATATTCGAATTGGGGCGATTTTGATATAGATGAATTCTCAGTAGAGATATATGGTTTATCTTATTTAAAGTCTGAATTATTTGTTCAAGGAATCATTGGTTGCGCCTGGGACTGGTATAAAACGAGAAGAAATACTTCATCTGCCTCTTTGAACGGAGCAGTACAAGGGTATTCTTTTGATGGATTGGTGGGAATTGGATACGATTTTCGACTTCGGAATATATCGATTACTCCAGAGATTGGCGCTCAATATTTATTTGCAGAAATAGACAAGTATCGAGAAAACGGGGATGAAAATTTCGCAGTTTCATATCGAAGCCAAAGCTTAAATGCTCTAGAGACATTACTGAGTTTGAGGATCGCTGGTGTTTGGGGGGGGGCAGTCAGGTGGATTCCTCAAATACGGGCTTCTTGGCAATATCAATGTTTAGATACCAAATCAGATCTCGTTTTTGCGCCGCTTGGTTTCGATCAAATTTCAAGGCTTCAAATTTTGGGCCCGAATCGGAATACATTTGTCGCAGGCGCTGCTGTTCGGTGTGAGTCAACAGCTTGGTCGGGAGAATTCATCTACGATGTTCAGGTCGGCGATGGAATTTTAGCGCATTATGGCTACCTCGGATTAGGACTGCAATTTTAGCCCGATTCGAACTCGATATTTTAAATGTGTATTTAGTGGCTATTCGATCTCCAAATTGGAATGGGAAGGGGTGGGGTTGTGCTGAGCAATCGACGACAGCTCGATCGTTGGCGAAAAGCTCAAATGTTCCATTCCCTTCGGAAAGAATAGAGGTGGTCCCTTCGGCGAGAAGAAATCCGCTTGGCAATCCACATAAGACTGTTGGCATACATCCAATCAAAGGAAATAACCTTAACATGATTCACCTCGAACAATTTTTATTTTATCAGAGGATTGAAGCGCCTGACCTCTGAGAAACTCTTTTAAAGCAGGCCGACTTTAAACATAGCGGCCTCTGGCTTCAACTTGCGCAAGGCTATTTGGTTAGTAACAAACAGAATCTCATAGGCTCCAGAGTAAGCAGTAAGGAACTGGTCTGTGGCTTTTTTAGGCTTTAGATCTTCAAACTCATCGCAGTCCCAGTTGTAATCATCGATAATCAGAACGCCTCCGGTCTTAAGAAGCGGCCATGACCCAAGAATGTCCATCATAGCATGGCGATAAAAATGATTCCCATCTATATAGATGAGATCGAAGAATTCGGTTTTATCAGATATCTCCGCAAGGCGTTTCTGCGAGGTGCCGCGCAAAAGAGAAATCCTATCTTGGATGTGCTTGGTATTTGCCAAAAAGCGCACTTCGGCTTCTGGGTCTACGAACAGATCGATAATTGTAAGTTTCGCGTCGCGAAATAGCGAAGCTGCTAAGAGAGTCGAGCGCCCTTCATAACATCCTATTTCAAGATAATTTTTTACCTGTTCATGAGCCAGAAAATGAACCCAAGCACCTCTATAGGGAAACCAGTCTTGGGTGAAAATAGCATTTTTATAAGCAATCAAATCCAGAATGAGCGTGTCTATCAGAAAAAAATTCTCTGAGCATTCCGATTGTTTGAGAGCTTTGCCCATTATCGGATGAAATAAATCGTTCATTCTTTGAACCTATCTTAATAAAAAGTATATGACTCTAAATAATGATCTTTGCCTGGCTTTCGCATCTTTCTACCCTTTCCTGGTCGGGCTATATTGATGTAATATGACGCCTCTGCCGCAAAAGGAGCGGCAGGTTCGCTTACGCGAGCTGTCCGTTCATCAAAGGCTGCCTCGGCCCCCCATGCCTGGATCTCTCATTTTGTCATTGCCAGGGTATGCGTTATTAGGACGCCAGCTGTTGTACTCCTCTTCGCTATCGAAATAGACTCCGTTGTAATACCCCGGCCCATACCAGCCACTCTCGCTTCCTGCCACCGCATTAGGGCCTTTGCATGCAAAACAAGACAAACAGAGAAAAGCAAAAAGCAGATATTTATTCATGCCAACTCTCATTATTAACTGACCAATAACGGAATCTGCATTTAGCCGCAAGGTTCCTCATTTAGATACCTGTCCGATCGGTTATAGCAGTTATACCGGGAATGATTCAAAAATCGGGAAATGCCAAGAACCTATCCTAGTAAAATTTTGGGTCAGACGAAGCCAGCGCCAAAGGCCAAGGGGTCCCTGAAAACGCATCGCTTTTGGGGCGGGTCGTTGCAGCTCAACCTGAAAGGTTGGCTGCGTGGCCTCCAACGCGCCTCGTCGGAAGGGGTGGCACGGCCGAGGCAAGCGAGCTATTTGTTCATTTGCAGCAAGGAACTTGCTGCCCCTTATTTAGTGGGTAGCTTGAGTTATACCGAAACAACCTGAAGAATCCGGAATTTGGCAAGGAGGCCCCTCATAATTCTCAAGCGTCAGCGGTGCGGAGCGAGCGACCATTGCCGAGTAGGCAAGGCGCGAGTGAGCATGAGAATTGTGAGGGAAGTCCGACGCTGCCAGGAACCGATTCTTCAGGTTGTTTCGGTATATTAGCCCGGCACTCAAATAAGTGGAAATTTGCCTGATTGGGCTTCGCCAAATCGATCTTCGTCGTCGCTACTTTTGGCAATCGTGATCCTCTGTCAGAGAGCGGGGTTTTTGCTCCTTTGATTTGACTTTGCTTCGCTAGCGTATGTATCACTTATTTTAGGGTGGCTTAAATAATTAACTTTACTGGACAATATTTATGCAAAACTTATATAATCTTTAAAAATAATTAATTTTTTGTATGACTATTAAATCAATTGAAGGAATTTCTTACAGGAAATGGGAAGATACTGAATCCTACGGAGAACTTCAAAAACCTTCAGAAAATGAAGCTCTGTTCGAAAAAATTGGACGCCTCTGTTTATCATTCATTGGGGCAATATGTTTCTTCGGACTCCCTTGGGAAGAAATAGATTTAGCACATAAAATAATATGCAAGGGAGCGTTAGTCGTTGCTTCAGTGATTTCTCTTTTGGATTTGGGTCATGTAGCTGATTATACCGATCCTCAACAATTAAAAATCATGCAGCAAGAAGCGCAACAACTCACATTTTCTGAGCTTATAGATAAGCACGGCCTCCCGCATTTGATTACTTACGATATTCTTCCTTTTGAAATAGTAAAGCAAAAATTATGTAAAGAAATTGAAAAAGTCCCTTTCATGGATATCCTTCGGAAGGATTCTCAGTATCTCAAAGCCCTCATATATTATTTGCCTTCTGAACAAGTTCGAGAGATGTTTGTGAAAGAAGTAGGAAATATGGGCGTATTAGAGTTTGAAAAAAAGGTGATTCCTCGTCTCAACCTACTTCGATCTATGGGATTCATCGATACTGTGCAAAAGAAAAGAGCACAAGCAGTCGCAAACGCAATCATCTTTACAGGAATCTCTCGAGAAGACGGAGAATACAATCTTGTCGCAGCAGAAGAATTCTTGGTCCATTTTAAGAAGAGTTTGAAAAACACATAGGACTCCTCAATTTGCGAAGCGGGAAGGGTCTTGCCAAACTTGACCTATCTTATTTTGTAAATTTCAGAATATTTCTTTTTGAGATAGGCGCAGTAGGCGTGTTCGCTGAAGGGTTTGCCTGTTACATGTTTGGCTAATTCTTCAAGGTTGTAGGTGCGGCCCCACTGGTGGACGTTTTTCTTCAGCCAGTCGCGGATGAAACTGAGATCTCCCGATTGCATTTGGCTCTCCCAGTCGGAGTTTTCTTTGGCAAAAGCAGTAAAGAGATGCGCTGCAAGGAGATTGCCGAGAGCGTAGGTGGGGAAATACCCGAAATCTCCTAGCGACCAATGAATATCTTGTAGACACCCTTCGCGGTCTGTTTTTGGCTGAATTCCAAAGATTTGCTTCATTTTTTCATTCCAAGCAGCAGGAAGATCATGGACATTGAGCTTGCCTGTGATGAGATCCTTCTCAAGCTCAAAACGGAGAATGACGTGCAGGCAATAAGTCACTTCATCTGCTTCCACACGAATTAGAGTGGGAGAGACCTTGTTAATCGCGCGGAAGAAACGATCTAGAGATACTTCTTTGAGCTGCGTTGGCAATACTTTTTGCAGGCGAGGATAAAAATGTTTCCAGAAGGGGAAGGAGCGGCCGATGAGCGTTTCCCACCAGCGCGACTGGCTCTCATGCACGCTCAGCGATACAGGTTCAGAAAGGGGTGTTCCCCACGTTTCGAGCGAAAGACCCATTTCAAACATCGAGTGTCCCGCTTCATGAAGGATCGAAAAGAGATTGCTCATGAATTGATTCGGGATGATGCGCGTTGTAATCCGGCTGTCATGAGGATGGAGCGCGATAGAAAAGGGATGGTTCGAAACATCGAGCCGCGTGTAGGCCGATTCCATCGGAAGTTCACATAGGAGAAGCTCTCCCATTTCATGCTGTTTTGCAGCGTCCACTTTTCTATGTAGAAAACGATTGTCGATTTGTTTGGCCTTATTGATCTTCTTGAGAAGAGCCATGAGCTCTTTTTTGAGCCCATCAAATATCGTTTCGAGTTTACGGGCGGTCATGCAAGGTTCGTAGGTTTCGATGAGCGCATCGTATGGATGTTCTTCAAAACCATAATATTCGGCCTTTTGACGAGTGAGTTTGACAATCTTATCCAGGAAAGGAGCAAAAATCTTAAAATTATTCTCTTTTTTTGCCGAGCCCCAGATTTGGGTTGCCTCAGCAGTCACTTGAGAAAAGTTTTTGACAAATTCAGCCGGAAGTTTATTGTGGCGGCGGAAATCTTTGAGCCACTCGCGCACCATGATCTGCTGCGGTTTTGTCAGGTGTTTTACCTTGAGCTTGCCCGTTGAAATGCTGACGAGTTTTTCTAGGCAAGATTTGAGCTTGCGGCCCGTTCTACGCTCATGAATCAGTTCGGATAGAAGGGCGATTTGCTCACTGCGCGGTACTATCCCGCCGGACGGCATATAAGTCTCTTGATCCCAATGTAAAAGACTCTGCACGGAGCAGAGCTGATGAATTTCAGTCGATAGCTGGCGAAGATCTGTAAAGGCTTTTGGCGGCTTCATTCCATCGGATGATATGCAAATAAGGTTTTTATTCGCAATTCTTTCCCATATTCTGTGTATTCAGGCGCCCATTTCGCAATGGCGGTTTCTAGACGATTGAGATAGCCCGCAAGTTCTGCTTTTTGCCTTTCAGGATTGGGTTCGATTTTCTGAAAATTGCCAAAATCGATTTCCACCGCTTTGCCATTATAAAAACCAAAGTTAGGTCCTACATTCGGATCTGAGTTGCGGATGTTTTTCTCGAACTGACTTAAGAGAAGCGACGCGAAAGAATCGAGCAGTTGGTGGATTTCTTCGGGATTGTCTTTGGCGGATAGGAGCGTTTCTTTAAAACCTTGGACTTTTCTTTGAAGAATGAATCGAGTTCGATCGAGAGGCAACACGATCTTTTTCTTGCCGATGTGCAAGGTGAGGGGCGGCAAAGTATTTTCGGTGAGATTCAGATGGCAATAGATGGCCTGAGTCAGCTCTTTTCCTTCATTGCAGGCCAAATGGGCGGCGCTGAGCGTTTTGTCCATTTTGACCTGAAAGCTTTTCTTCGGCTTCTTTTTGAAGCAGTTTTTCAACATGTGCAAGAGGGGGAATTGGGTAGTTTTATATCGAAAGAGTTTTAACACGGTTTTCCCATCCTGGCTCAAAAACACTGTGGTTTGATTGCCTTGTGCAAAATAGGAAAAGGGTTGGCCGAGAATTTCCATTACTTCAGGGGTTAGGGGCATCTCCCAATTCGGATTGAACGGGATGTCGGCATGAATGGGCGGTACTTTAAAGTCCTTTTTGCAAACTTGAGGGATAGAGAGGCAAAATGCGGAGAAAAGAAGCAATTTTATCCATTTCATCGAAGCCTCGCAAAAGAAGGCATAGTAGCGGAAAGGAGGATGACGACAGGCGAGAATATAGCAATGTACGAGGGGAGAACCTGATTTTCTCCCAGAATGAGCATGCCGTCGATCACCGATTTGAAGCCCAAAAAGGCAAAAATCGCAATCGCTGTGATGAGGAAAGCGGGCCTCGATCTTGTGTAGCGCAGAACGATTGGGCTGATTCCGATAAGAATAATGAAGGGTAGAAGAGGCTCAAGGAGTTTGTAGTAAAGGTGGGAGAAAATGATTCTTTCATCGGCAGGTCTGCTGAATGCTTGCATAAAGAGGGTGGAAAGAGGACGTCTATCGTAAGGAATGAATTTGTTTAAAATTGTCTCGTCGTTCCAAGGGAGCTCTTTGAAACAGCGTGTTTGAAAACTCTCTGTTTTTTCAAACAGCCTTGAACTGTTTCTCGTCAGATGATCGACGAAACGGCCTTCTAAGCCATCTAACTGCAAAGATTTCATATGCCAAATATCGATCGGAGATCGGACCCAAAAGACATCGATGAGCTCTTTTTTTTCTTTATCAAAACGGTGGTAGACGATTTCTGTTTCATCATCGAGCGAAACAGTATAAAGCTTCTTCTCGTGTGGCTTTTTCTTTGCTTTGTAAGCCGTTTTAAAACCGTCTGAAAAATCGCCCGCATGGGGAGCAAACCACTGGCAATTGATCACGCACAGAACGGCAAGAATGCTAGCGAAGAAAAAGAAGGGAGCGAGCAGTTTTTTTTTCGAAATCCCGGCCATTTGCAATGCCACGCTTTCCCTGTGGCTAGTGAGCTCGAAAAGAACCCTGAGAGCAGAGAGAAGAAAAACAAGAGACAGGAAAAGTTCAAGGTTGGCCGAAAATGTATTGAGGTAATAGAGGAAAATTTCTGCATAGCCCACTTTTGAGAAAAAGCGGATGCCATGAGCGGAGAGATCGACGATCACGAAAATGACAAATAAGCAGATGAGGAAGAAGAAAAACGTTTTGAGCAATTTTGAAAAAATATGCTTTTGCCAAATTTTCATATGCGCCCTTTTGTGATTCTTAAGAGATGGATAGTGGAGCAAAGCCAAATGAAAGGGTGGGGAAGCAGAAACGCAAAAGTCGCCAGAAGCTGCGAGCTTTTTAGTCCCTTGCCCATGAGATAGCTCATCAAAACACTCAGTGTGAGCAGTAGCGCATAGAAGAGATTTTTCTTCGAAGGGTTGCGCCCTTCTTCAATACCAAACGCACATCCAAGGAAAGTAAAGCTAAAGGCTGCAAAAGATAGCGAAATGCGTCGAAGCATCTCGATATGGGCCTGCTTGGGCTTTGCGTGCAGCTGCAGCATTTTGAAACTATAGGCATTGATATCGAGCCTTGAGCGGTTCCTCTTGAGGGCGGTGGAAAGAAGGGGCGCTGATGTTGTCATGAGCTGCTGATTTTCGATGATTAGATTATCGAAGCCAGGTTCTGCTCTGAGATATGAAATCACTGCGAGATCTTTGCCAATCAGCTCGTCTTTTTCTAGCCACAGTTTTTTAGCGGAGATCAGGCTCAGACGGCCCGTCCCTGCGTTTGGCGCGATGAGAGTCAGGTCTTTGATCGTCTCATCGTCTTTGACTTCCATGTCTAAAAAGGTACTTTTGATTTTGACCAGTTTTTGCCTTTGCAAAAGGAGCAGGGGATTGGAAGAGGTCTTATGATATAGCATTGTTTTCCCCTCGCGTCTGCAAAAAGGTGCGATTTCAGCGCATATCGTGAAATTGAGAACGGTCAGCAATAGGGAGGCACCCAAAGGGGGGCCGATGATTTTTTTCAGGCTTAGGCCCGATGCACGCAGAGCAGTCAGTTCAAAAGATCTACTAATTCTTTGAAAAAAGAGGAGAGAGGCAATCAGGGCCGAAATGGGAATTGCAATCGGCAAAATGGTTGGAATCTGGTAAAGTATAAAGAGTCCGGTCATCGCAAAATCGCCGCTCAAAGCTGTAAACCGGGCAATTTCCTTGAAGCGGGCGATGATCAATACAGCGATGAATGTGCTGACAGAGAGCAAAAAAACCTTGAGATAACTTTGCAAAGCGTAGCGCCACAAAACAGACATGTTCCGAGTGTAACAAAAGCATTTCTTAGCGTCCATTGGGATCGGGAAAAACCGCTTCTTCTCGGCTATTCCGGCGGCCCCGATTCAAAAGCCCTTCTCTATTCTCTTTTAGATGCCGGCGCTTTTCCTCATATTGCTCATGTCGATCATGGATGGCGCGAAGAGAGCCGGGATGAGGCGCTCGCTATTGAAAGAGAAGCAAAAGCTCTTGGTCTTCCTTTTTTTTCGGTAAGACTCGCACCAAAAGAACGGAGCGAAGACGAAGCAAGGCAGGGACGCTTTGCCTTTTTCGCAAAGCTCGCACCTTCTTATGCAGCGGTTCTATTGGCCCATCAAGCAGACGATTTGGCCGAAACCGTTTTGAAACGGATTTTGGAAGGAGCCCATTTAACCAATCTTGGGGGCATGCAGGAAGTGAGCTCGCAACATGGCATGACCCTCTGGCGCCCCTTTTTAAGCGTGGTGCGCGAGGAAATCCTCGAGTATTTAGAAGCAAAGTCTTTAGTCCCTTTCCAAGATTCTTCTAACTCAGACCCTGCCTATTTGCGCGCCCGTATGAGAAGCTCCATCTTCCCTTTCCTCAATGAACAGTTCGGCAAAGAAACAAGAAAAAACCTTTGTCTATTGTCTTATAGAGCCCATGAACTAAAAGCTTACCTCGATAAACAGGTTGAGCTTGTGGATTGCGATCTGAATGGTTTGGATCCTATAGAACAGCGGCACCTGCTTCAAAAAAAGGCTTTTCTGAACCGCGATCAGCTCGAGACTGTGCTCGATTGGGTGAAAAAAGGGGAAAAATCAAAGGTTTTATGCCTCAAAACAAAAAAAATTTTGGTTGACGCCGGCTCGGTCAGGATTTTTTCTGAGGGTTCAACGAGTTCATAATCAAGGTTCTAAAGACAAACGAAAGACAATTTATTCTTTTTTTGTTATGAGGACAATTCCAGGGCGTATTCATAGGGGCGCGCTGGCACTTTACTTAAAGCTGAAAAAGTGGTTTAATTAATCCGTTTAGAAGAATTTATAACATAAAGAGAGCAAGGCGTTTATGGCCAAAATGAGACCAACTCCGAAAAAAGGCTTTCCTGGGGGATTTCTTGTATTTCTCCTGGCGGCGATAGTTATTATAATTGGGGTGCAGACATTTACTTCCGGCGCAGCGGGTAGAGTCTCATTCAGTCATCAGGCCGAACACTTAACTAACTTGAATTTAACCGTTCCGGAAGAGAACCGAAAAATCGCTCAAAACGAGAATCTCGTCACCTTTACAGGGAAGTTCAGAGATCAGTTGCCTGAGGAGAGTTCGGATCGATTTCGTTATTTAGAGCATTTGAATAAGGTTCATGAGCTAACGATCGCTGGGAATCGGCTATCTGAAGATCTAGACCAGCTACAAAAAACAGTTCGCGATGCAGCTGATCTCTATCTGCATCTGAGCGGAACAACGATTCCTCGCTCGGGCTATGTCGTTGTCAGCCCGCTTTTCAATAACCCGAACCGAGACAATGCTGTCATTCTTCACAGCTTGTCGGACCGGGATGTAACGAGCTTGCCTTTCGTGCAAAGAAGCGTGAGCCTAGCCCAGCAAATGCAGTCGATTGAGACGATTGATGCGGCTGGCAAAGAACTGCGCGATCTCGTTGCCCTTCTTAGATCTCCAGCGCTTGGAATTGGAAATGAAGCGACTAAGCAAGAACTCAAGACGATCGCCACGCAATTGACCTCAGCAGTCGATCATTCTCCAGAGCTTCAATTGAGAACCTATCGCAACATCTTGAATCAATTGACTCCGCTCATTGGCAATCTCGGCAGAGAAACCGATGGAGTACGCCTCGCTTCACTGCGCAGCGTCCGCAGTTATGTGGAAGAACTTGATGAATACAATAAAGTGGTTGCCGATTTAGAGAAAAACGAAGCGCTCCTCGACAAGTCAAGATCGAAAGTAGCCTCAGCAATCTGGTTCTTTAACAACCAAGAACTCTCAACTCGCGCTCTAGAAAAACAAGACCCTGAAGTCTATAGCCACTGGTTTGCGCAGGCCAAAGAGGAAATGAATAGTTTTGATACCAACAAAGGGTTGAACTATAGAGCTCCAGACCAACCAAGAAATACCGTTCTTGAAAAAACTTTCAAAAGCCAGGAACCTGCTCCCAATTACTTCAGCTATATTTTCACGATTCTTCCAGTGATGCTCGTGATTCTCTTCCTCTATTTCATCTTCTCCCGTCAGATGAAAGGGGTTGGCTCTTCAGCGATGAATTTTGGAAAGTCTCCAGCGAAGCTGATGACCAAAGAGACCAATAAAGTGACCTTTAAAGATGTAGCAGGCGCAGATGAGGCGAAAGAGGAGTTGAAAGAGATTGTCGACTTCTTGAAAGATCCGCAGAAATTCACCTCGCTCGGAGCCCGCATTCCTAAGGGCGTGCTTCTCGTAGGGCCTCCAGGAACAGGTAAAACACTCGTTGCAAAAGCGGTTGCTGGCGAAGCTGACCGCCCCTTCTTCTCGATTTCAGGCTCTGACTTTGTCGAGATGTTTGTGGGTGTTGGCGCAAGCCGAATTCGCGATATGTTCGACACTGCCAAGAAAAACGCTCCTTGCATCATTTTCATGGATGAGATTGATGCGGTCGGAAGGCACCGCGGCGCAGGGATTGGCGGCGGCCATGATGAGCGCGAGCAGACGCTGAACCAGCTTCTTGTAGAGATGGATGGTTTTGATACGAAAGAGGGAGTCATTTTGATGGCTGCCACCAACCGTCCCGACATTCTTGACAAAGCTCTCTTGAGACCGGGCCGTTTTGACCGGCGCGTTGTACTTGATTTGCCAGATATCAAAGGACGCCTTGAAATCTTAAAGGTGCATGCCCGCAAGATCAAAATGGATAAGTCGGTAGATTTGAATGATGTTGCTCGCGCAACTCCTGGCGCATCCGGCGCTGACCTTGAGAATATTTTGAATGAAGCGGCTCTTCTTGCAGCCCGAGTCGGCAGATCTGCTGTGACGTCGGCTGAGGTGAGAGAAGCCACAGACAAGGTGCGTTATGGAAAAGAGCGTCGCAGCTTAGAAATGGATCAAAATGAGAAATTGACGACCGCTTACCATGAATCTGGCCACGCAATTGCCGGTCTTGTGGTTAAGCATAGCGATCCAGTCGACAAAGTAACAATCATCCCTCGCGGCTTCTCTTTGGGCGCAACTCACTTTATGCCGACAAAGAACAGGCTCAGCTACTGGAAAAAAGAGGTACTCGACAAACTCGTTGTATTGATGGGAGGCCGTGCTGCTGAAGAGATTTTTGTAAAAGATATGTCTTCTGGCGCACAGCACGATATCATGCAAGCGACAAAAATCGCCCGAAGCATGGTGTGCGAATGGGGTATGAGCGATAACCTCGGAACGGTGACTTATGATGAAAGAACCGAGTCGGGTCAATATCTAGGAATGAGCGGTTATCATGAGAAAAATTACTCCGATGAGACTGCTAAGGCGATCGACAAAGAGGTTCGCCAGCTGATCGATGAAGCGCATAAACGCGCTGTCGATATCTTGACAGAGAACAAAGACAAAGTGCAGCTGATGACAGATATGCTGATGGAGTTTGAAACGCTCGATGCAACGGATATCAAAGAGATCATGAGCGGCGCTTGGGACATCGAAGCGAAGCGGGCTAGAGTTAAAACGGCAGATGAGCTCCAAATCAAAAATCCGCCTCCTCCGCCACCCCTTCCAAGTCAAGTTCGCCCTGCGGCAAATCCTCCGCAAGGACTTGATCCTCAAGAGTCTTAACTGAAAATCTAGCACTCTCGACAAGAGAGTGCTAGACAAATTTCTCCCTGTTTGATAGAATCCAAAACGGATTCATAAACAGGAGGATCCTATGTCACTAGCAACATTATTCCAAGAAGTAGAAAACGCATTCCGACCAACTGGAGTACGATTGAGTGAAACGCAAGATGCTTACGTTGTTGAAGCGCTTGTGGCTGGTGTTAAGCCGAAAGAGATTGAGATTACCTTAGAAAAGAGAGCTCTATCGATCATAGGAAAATCGGGCTGCTACAGCTACTCGTACTTAGTTCCAATAGAAGGAATACAGATTGATGAGGGCGGAGAAATAACAGCGAGCGCTGAGGATGGAATCTTAAAGGTGACCATGCCGAAAGCGAAGGCGACAAAACCGCTTAAAATCACTGTAAAATAATGCAAATAAGACGGGGAGGCCCCAAGGCTAGGGGCCTTCCACTTAACCTTTCTTCCTGCCGATGAAGAGAACGCCTGCTCCAGCAACAATCAAAATGATTCCGAAGATCTTCAGTTTGCTAGATAGACCTTCATAATAATCCACCTGTGCTTGACCCTCATCGATTTTTCGTTGAGCGCCTCCTGTGAATATTTTGCCAACAGGCTTTGTGTACTCTGATTGTTTGAACAAAGTATCAGCTGTATCCACCTGGCTTTGGGCGCTTTGAATTTGCAGCTTTCCTTGAGCCACTTGTCCTGCAATATAGTCAGAAAAAAACAGCATGATTGCCCCGATTACAATGAGGGCAATTCCAAAAATGCTTTTACCTTTCATAGATATTCCTCCTGTTATTAATTGCTTTCCCATAAAAGAAATTAGTTGTCAAAAAAAACTAGCCCTTCTATGGTTTTTCCTCGTATTTTTTATCAGGGAGAACGATATGTTTAAGAGATTGGGTCTTATGGCTTGGGCGGCAGCAATTCCTGTGTTTCTTTTTGGAAATTTTTCGAAAGAGGAGAGCAGCGATTGGACATGTCCCAATTGCGGCCAGTCAAACACCAGACCTTATCCGAGATATCCTTGCATTCGATGTGGTTTTCCATATGATAATCGGCCAGGCTGAAGGGGAGTCTTTCTAAATAATCTTCAACCCAGGTATAGCGGGAGCATATGGAATGGACAGTCATTGGTGGGGGCCCCGCAGGGATTGCGGCGGTCGGGAAATTGATCGATGCAGGAGTGGATCCTGCAAAGATCGGATGGATCGATCCCCATTTTCAAGTTGGCGATCTGGGCAAAAAATGGAGCCAGGTTCCAGGCAACACTAAAGTCGAACTCTTCAATCGTTATTTTGAACATTGCCAGGCGTTTGCATTCAAAAGCCGGCCCAAAAAATTTAAGATGGAAGAGATCGATCCGAATGAGACTTGTCTTTTGCAGTATGTAGTTGAACCGCTTCAATGGGTCACCGATCATTTGCGCAAAAAAGTGCATGCGAAAGAGGAAATGGCTCTCGAACTCTTTTTAGAAAAGGGGGGATGGGAGATTAAGCTGCAGAAGGGGTCCATCTTTTCGAAAAATGTGATTCTCGCAATCGGATCCGATCCAAAAGCACTTTTTCACCCAGGCCCGGAGACAATTGGTTTAGAGGTTGCTCTTGATCCAAACAAATTGCAAAAGGCCATTCAAAGCAACGACACCGTGGCTGTATTCGGCTCTTCCCACTCTGCTGTGCTTGTTCTTGCAAAACTGCTTGAAACCCCCGTGAAGAAAGTGATCAATTTCTATCGTTCTCCAATCCGCTATGCGGTCCATCTCAAGGATTGGATCCTTTACGATGATACAGGTTTAAAAGGGTTCACTGCTCAATGGTCAAAGAAATATCTCGATGGAGAACTTCCTCCCCGCTTGGAGCGGATGCTGGCGAACGACCCAGCTTTTGAAGAGAGTCTGTCCACCTGCACAAAGGCCATTTATGCTGTAGGTTTTGAGCGCAGAAAGCTGCCGATCTTAAAACAATACGAGCATTTGCATTACGATGATAAAACCGGGATCATAGCTCCCGGTCTTTTTGGCATAGGAATTGCCTTTCCCCGTGGAAAATTTAGTCCGCTAGGTCATCTGGAATATAGCGTCGGCCTCTGGAAATTCATGGATCAGCTCAACCTCATGCTTCCATTCTGGCAAAAATACGCAAATGCCTAGATATAATACTTTTTTATAAATTGATTAACTTTATCTGCGCCTAAATCTCCTCTCAGCAATTTTAAAATGTCATTCACAGTTTTGTCTTGTGTATGTTCCATACTCAAACGAATTCCCATAGAATTAGGTTCATCGTCTCTCCTGTCAAATACGACTAAATTGCTATACCGATGCTTCACTGATTGATAAAACGCTCTCATAATCTCTTTTGTTTTGAAGGCGACGATTACGGTTTCAGGTTTGTACACTCTTCCCGCCATATCTACAAATGGGATGCGTAAATCGGTGAGTTCGAATTGAACTTCCTCTTGTTGTTGTTGTTGTCTCTCTAAAGTAACAGCTGACATAGTTAACCTCCGGTTTTTGGAATGAGCCAACGATTTTAAGCTCGATCCGACATTATTATCAAAACATTCCTGTTGAGAAGGTTCAGCGGAGCGGTCTTCTCGATTCAGGAAGTAAGTAAACAGATCTAGGACCTGAGATGAGCCGGTTGCCTGTTCTTAGAAAATAAGGTTCGGAAGGATACTCTTTGAAATCCTCTAACTGGTGATATACTATGTAAAACTTGGTTGGCCATCCATAGTATTCATCTACACCGTAGTAAGGCCAGTTGGGATTCACGAATGGTTCCAATGTAACTAGAAACTGCTGGACGACGATTGTAGCTTGCTGCATGACTTGCTGCAGGCAGTTTTTATAAAAGACGGTGAATGGAGAGCCGCCGATCCCGCTAGGATAGTAGGTGCACCAGACTTCCGTGTTCGTGTCTTGAAAAAGTGTGCCGCGGGCAAAGGAAACGCCATTCAAGAGACCAAGGATTGTATTGTATGGCTGCTGAGCTGTAAAGATCTGCAAAGTTCCTGCCGCATTGACCCGAGCTCCTGCTGCCATGCTGAAGAAACCTGTTCCCATGAGAGGAGCGGCAGGGAAATCGTTATCCACGACAAGAGTGACAAAAGAGCCGCTAGAAGTAATATTCGCAGTTCCGAAGAGGGACATATTATTCCCGGTGATCATAAGGACAGAGTCTCCTGTCGAGACATTGGTCGTTACATTGGTGTCATCGCCAGCAAGAGTAGAGATCGAGCCGGTGAGAGAAAACAAGGTTGTAGGATCGCCATTGATTGTAATGTTTTTTGCTGCAGTCACGCTGATTGGGCCTGAGGATGTCTGAATACTGCCTCCAGAACCTGTCGCTGTGCTGAGAGTTACACTTTCGGCATCAGCTAAGACAGTGACGCTTCCCGAAGTAGAAAGAATGTCTTCATCGATCTGGATATTCCCATTAGTTGATTGGATGATTTGATTTCCGGCCCCGGAAGAGAAAGAGGTGGCAGCTCCGCTGATTGTAATATCGCCGACCGCATGAGCTGTAATCGTTCCGCCATTGGAGTTGACTGTCCCTGCTATTTGATTGATGGAGCTGATTCCTCCAGGTCCTGAACCAAATCCAGAATCGAGAAGGATTGGCCCTGCAGAGGTGGTTACATTCGCATTGATCGTCAAAATGCCCGGCCCATCTACGTTTGTATCGTTTTGGTCGGCGATCAAGGTGATGGAACTGCCAGCGCCATTTGTAGAAATGGTGCTATTGATCGTCATGTTGTTATTTGCAGACATGAAGATATTTCCAGAAGTCCAAGGAGAAGGAACGGTATTGACTGTAATATCGTGGAAACTGTCTGTTGGTGAAGGACCGGCAACTGTGATATTGCCCGATGTGGATAGCAGAACCATGGCATTGACGCCTGGTCCCGCAAGGGTCAAATTCGAAAAGGCTCCGCTCGCAATTCCGTAATTGGCATCACTTGTTTGGAATCGGTCCGCTGAATTGATTGTTAGATTGCCATTGATAGTCTGCAAAGTAATACCTGGAGCTGCTGCTGGTGTTACCAGCGTGCCTGCGCTATTGTAACCAGCTGTATCGATTCTTACAGTACCGAGGTTATTGCCTGGGTCAGGACCGATTGCGGGGGATGCGGCTGTTGCGCAAAGAAAACCGGTTGCTGGCTGCAGATCGACAGCGGTAATCGAGGCTCCTAACGGGGTGATCAAATCTCCTGCAGCAAAACTGCTTCCCCCTTGAACAAAAATAGATGCGGCAGCAGCTGTTTGAATGATGCTTGAAGAAAGGCGAATATCGCCAGCAGAGCGTACATCAATATTGCCGCCCTGGCCGGCAAGGCCTGTAGATCCGAGCTGACCCAATCCGCCCAAGTTGCTATTTTGGAAAATGATGTCTCCGCCTGCCCAAAGACGCACTGTGGAAAGGGGAGCTTGTAACCTGCTGCCGATCCGCGCATTTCTAAATCCGCCGCGAACGGTGACGCTTCCAACGACGCCGATATTGGCATCATTCAAGCCGTATACTTCAGCGTTGTTATTCACAAGATCTGTGCCGTTGACATCTCCAAGAACAGATAAATTGCCCTGGACCGCTAAAAATGTGTTAGAAGTGAAGGGGCCTGCTCCAAGGGCTTGCGCATTCGGAGTGCCGATGAATGCAATGTGTTCGCCATTATTGGTGCCGACCATCGTTGGGGAAAGCGTTGCGTTGCCTCCTACGCTGACAGTGACATCGCCAACAGCTAGATTGAGGGGAACCCCAGGTGCAACGAGTCCGACACCTGAAGCCCCGCCCGGAGCTCCTAAAAGAAGATTATTCGTGACGCAAACAAGAACAGGCGGATCAAGAGAAACGCCTCCAGCTGCATTTCCAGATGCGCCGATGAGGGCCATGCTCGAAGATCTTCCTCCGCCTAGAGAAATATTTCCATTTACAAAGACGTTGATGCTAGATCCAGCGAGGACAGAGGGTGCGTAAAGGAAAATTCCAGCCGGGCTTGTCGTAGAACCTGTATTCAAAGGAGGGACTACATTCAAATTGCCATTTTGGACATTGACTGTGATGGCTCCAGTTACAGAACTAGTTGAAACTGTGCTTAAAGCGACGTGCCCGATTGCGGCATAATCATTGGTTCGACCACCCCGCATGAATATGTTACCTTGATTCACAGTGACCTGGATGTTGCCCATAGCAGCCCCTGAATTCCAAAAAGCTCCGCCGTGGCCGATCTGAGCATAGGATAAGTTGGTTCCAGCATTATCAGACCCAATCAGCTGCAGGGCAGTCGGATTGAAAGCCGTATTTGAGATTATTACATTGATTGCAGCGCTTGCACTGCCTGTTTGCGGAACTCCAGCGCCTCCCATAGTGCCTCCTCCAATATGACCGATTTGCGCATAATTGGTTGCGGCCAGAGCGTTTGGTCCGCCGAAAAGGGACGCGGTGCCGCTAATATTGAGAGTGATGGGAGCTGTAGCTGCTTCAACGCCTGCGGTTCTCCAACCGATGGCCGTATATGCAAGGGGATCAATCCCTCCAGTCATGGAAAGATTGCCAAGCAAGGTAATTCCGATGCTACCGTTCCTTGAAGAAAAAGAGGTGAATGGCGGGAAGCCAAAACCTGATCCGGTAGATCCAGAAGTCATCGTCAGATTATTTCCTGACGCTTGGATAATGCCTGAGGTAGTTTGAACGCGTGCATAACCACTTATTCCGGTCAGGGTAATATTTCCGCCAATTGCAAGCGTGATATTTCCGCTTGTCGATAAAATTTCAGAAATAGTTCCATTTGTTGGAACCGGACTCGATTGAAGGGTCAAATTCCCGCCTGCTGTGACTGCAATCGGTCCTGCAGCAGAAAGGATTCTTGTTGAGCACACATTTGAAGTTCCACCTAAAAGCGAGACATTTCCGGGAGTGGTGACAGTTACGCCTCCAACATCTGCTTGGGCGACTGCGCTCGCTCCAGCCGTAGATCCTCCTTGGAACAATACATTTCCTCCTGGGGCCAGGAGTGTGACCGTAGATTGGGTTGAACTGACTAGGACTCCCGAATTGCCGGTCATGCTTCCTCCGATAAAGGAAAGGTTTCCGGATGGAGTTGCGCTTAGTAAAACAGCTCCAAGATTAGAAGTGACAAGAACATTTTCCACCGATCCCGTTCCACCCATGAGAGTAATTGTGTTGCTAGTCATAGTGATAGGGCCGTTTGTTGTTTGGATCGTCGTAGTCGAAGGTCCTACGCCTGTTCCGTTTCCAATCAGGATTGTTCCTGCGGGATTCGTTGTTAAGAAAGTGATCGAATTCGACGCTTTAACGTTTTGTCCGCCGCTAGGTCCGCGTGTGGTGACTTGTATCAAATTATTTGCTGTAAAATTGATGTTCGTAGTTGTTGCTAAGAGGCCAATTTCAGTTATTTGAAGCCCAGTACTTGTTGTATTTGCAAAAATACTTCCATTTGTAGCAACGAAGGATATAGATCCACCTCCAGTATTTCGGATACGAACTTTTTCTTGATTGATGAGCGCTGATGGCGCTGCTTGTGCAATCAAAATATTTCCGTTGGTGGATGTAAAATTGATGTCGCCAGGTCCGTTTGGACCTGAAGTTTGAATCAAGGTCGTGCTTCCTGCAGACGCTCCAGGATCTGCTGAAATATTTCCGGTTGCCGTGAAATTGATCGGCCCCCTACACAAAACTTGAGCACCATTGTTATTGAAGGTGTTGCCCGATTGGATCCCAATATTCCCACCCGCGGTTAATGCGATCCCTCCGTTTGTTGATTGAACATCAAGCGATGCAGCGATGCTTGATGTACCCCCGAGTATGGATATGTTCTGCGTTGCTTGCATTGTGATTGCTGTTGTGCCTGCGGAAGAGGGGGCGCTAATCAACACATTCGAACTGATAGCGCTGGTATTTTGAACAGTGATATTTTGGCCAAGAAAATTGATCGTTCCATTCGTGCTTGAAATAGTTACGTTACCTGCGGGAACATCAATTAAAATATTCCCAGTAAATCCATTAGCATTTCCAAAAGTGCCAGCTCCGAATGGGGCCCCCATCGTAACTCCGTCCCAACCAGCGACAAAATACATCGATCCGCCTGGAGCAGCACCGGTATTAGTAACGCTGGCATTGAGAGTGATATCATTGTGAGCCAGCAGTGTTAAATTTCTTGCTGTATTCCACGTAATTCCGCCCGTAGACTGCCAATTAATATTTCCCTGTGCTGCAGTCGCGCTATTTGTCATTAAAATTACGTTGTTCGAGCCTAATGCTGTTTGAAGTGCAGCATTGTTTAGGTTGGCTCCAGCAGCTGTTGGAGAGCTATTTGGCAGCGCCGTCATCGAAACGGTCACTCCGCTGGAAATTGTAAATCCAATAGGATCTAATAATAGCGTTCCCGCCATTCCCGAAGCAGCCAAGGTGTTAACCTTACCATCATAGACGAGTGCTCCCAGTCCAGAAACTTCGACAAATCCACCATTGCCTCCTTGAGGGCCTCCTTGCGCTGAAGCCGTTCCAAAAAAATAAGTTTGATTGTCTGACCAGAAGATTAATTTTCCACCGTCACCATTTGTGATAGCATCGGCTCGGACCGATGTTTCAGGTCCAAAAAACACCGTAGAAGCATTGGGCACATCGGGATTTTTCCCTTGGAAATCGCCTCCGAAGAGAACTGTCCCTCCCTTCTCCGGTCCGCTCACATCGATTGAGCCTTTGTTTAAAAGAGCAAGCCGGTTTCCTAAAACTTCTACACGGCCGCCCGGAACGCGGATAGACCCTTCGCAGTTAATCTCAGGGGCTTTGATAGATAATTCGCCTTTTGCGGAGATGGATCCCAAAATGGAAATGGAACCGGAACCGACGCCATCTTCTGAGCGCCATTTCTGGTTTGCAAGGAACATTTCGTTATTGATGTTCAATGTAGAGGCTGCAAATGAACCAACATCAATCCGGGATCGTTCGCCGAATAAAATCCCATTTGGGTTAATGAGCAGGATTTTTCCATTCGATTCAATTGCGCCAAAAATCTGACTTGGGTTTTCTCCAAGTACACGGTTGAGCACGCAACTCGAAACATCCGGCAGAGCAAAGATTACTTTCTCATTTTCCTGAATAGAAAACTCTTGCCAGTTTAGGATTGATTTATCTGAAGCTAGAATTTCTAACACTTCAGGAGAAGAGAGATTGAGTTCGGCGCTTCCAGAGGAGACTTCAAGGCTTCCCGGCAGAGCTTCGAGAGCGGCTCCCAGAAGTAGCTGACAAAAAAGAAAATATCTCATGAGAAGACCCCTAAAATAATTCTTTTATCTGATTTCAAAAAAATTATCTAGGAAAAAGAGGCTGGCAAACTTAATTAGAATTCGCTCGAATAGGAACGATCAAGACGCTCGAGTTATCGCTTCCAGCGGATGCTCCTGCTTGAGCTGCAATTTGATTCGCGATTTCCTCATGAGACATTCCCGTATCGCGATAACGATTGAACATCTCAACAATACCTCGCGTCGTCATTTTCGCGGTAACTCCATCGCTCACAAAAATCAGAACATCGCGATGGTTGCAGAATATCTTTCCTTTTTCAGGATCGTCTTCTCCATCGCCTATTGTGATGCAGGAAATTTTAGGACGGCAGCACATCCATGTGTGCCCACCAACCGCCCGAGCTAATCCCATTGCTGGAGTGTTGGGTCTAAAGACTCGCCACACGCCTCGAACTTTCGCAATCGTATTCCCTTGATTTTTATGCCAGGTGGTAAAGCGAGGGTTTTGTAAATCTGCATCTTCTGAGAGTTGGAAAAATTTTCCCGATTTAATCAGAATGACTCTGGAATCGCCTACATTTGGAAAGTAAATTTTATTCCCGATCCGAAGAGCGCAGCATACCGTTGTGCCTCCGCATTTTCCATCAATCCGATAGTAATCATATTGATAGGTTTTTGCCAAATGAGTAAATACTTGGGTAAAAGCATCGCCGATGGCTGCTGCATCAAGTGTATCGGCGGTTTCGAGCTTTTCGTTTAGGCGTTTCTCCAGCTCAAATTTTAGATTCTCTTTTACAAAATCGGCGGCTCTCCCGTCATCTCCATGCCCATCTAAAATTCCGAAAAGAGTAGCCTCTATGGGAATGCCTTTGTGTTCTAAGAGAACTTTTACAGGATAAAATAGGCGATCTTCTTGATATGGCCTCGATCCTTCTGCCTGCGCTCCTTGAGGCTGTGAAGAGAGATCTGTTGCTCTTCTAGCAAGGGGGGGCGGGCTCGGCAACCGATATCTTTCAAAGGCTTTCGTGCTTTCTGCTGCAGGGTCATGAATGGCCCTGATGGTCTGATGCAACATCTTGTCGTAGGCATCCCGCCCCTTTTGTGAATAGCGAGGAAGGGGCTCTGGGATTATCGGCAAGGTGTCTGTTCTTCGGAGTTTTCTCGGACGAACTTCTGCTGCCATAAGATGTTCTTACTTCGAAAATTTACCCACTTTGGGATCGACAACAGCGAATAGATCTTTTGCCTTCATGATGATCGACTCGGTGGTGAGCCCGCAGTTGAAAGCTGCCCGTTCATGGCTTAAGATCTGTTCATCAAAGAAGTTCTCCAGATTGAGAAGATTGCCGAATGGAGGTACGCCTCCAACCTGCAATCCAAAGCGCTCTAGAATAACCGCAGGATCTTCGAATTCGCATTTTTCTCCTACCACTTCTGCTACCGCTTTCATGTCGACTTTCAGATGGGCAGGAATATTGAACTGATAGTTTTTCTTTGTGTTTTTCCCGCGCAAAATGAGTGCTTTGACCCCTTCTTCCATCCGGATGTTCCGGACTCTGGCTGAATCTTCAGAAGTAGGCGTTGGTTCATGAGTTTTGTGGTCGAATTCAATGCTTTTTGCTTTCAGCTGGTGGATGATTTCATTGCGGATGTTTTCTCCGCCAAAGAAAATGCGGGCTTTGATTCGATTGCCGGCAATTCTCTTTGTATCCGATGGGAAGAGCGATGTTTCCCGGATGTTTTTGAGCTTGAGGAGAGTCATCGTAAGCCTTTCAAGGCCCATTCCGAATCCGCCATGAGGAGGCATGCCATACTTAAAGATACTCAAATAATCGCCGAAATTGGCAGGATCCATGCCCTTCATCAAAATGCCTTGGACCATGGAGTCGTAAGTGTGCCGCCGCTGGCCGCCAGATGTGATTTCAGTGCCGGCGCAAAGGAGGTCGAAGGTATTGGTCAATTGCGGATTATCTTCTTTCGGGAAAGCGTAAAACGGCCGTTTTTCGGTTTTCCAATCGGTGACAAAGACGAGGTCGGTTCCAAATTTTTCACCTGCCCAAGCGCAAAGCTCTCTTTCTGCCGCAGGGCTTAAATCGGGTTCATGTCTTTCGTCAACCCCAGTTCTTTCAAAATAGATTTGCTGCGCTTCAGCAAAGGTGAGGCGGGGGAATGGAACGTGCTCGGGCGCTTTGATGATCTGATTGTTTAAAACCTCTAATTCCGCCTTGCACCGTTCGCTGACATACTTTACGATGAACTTTAGACACCCTTCTTGGACGTCCATGATCTCTTCCCACTTCTCAAAAAAGCCCATCTCAAACTCAAACTGCTTCCCTTCAGAAAGATGGCGGGAAGTCTGCGAAGGCTCTGCTCGGAAGAAGGGCATGAGGGCAAAAACTCGTTCATTGACGCCGACCATGATCTGCTTATAGAGCTGGCTGCTTTGAGCCAATGTGGCTGTATAGCCAAAATAGTCGACATTGAAAAATTCGGCTCCCCCTTCGGAAGAGGCGCCAATGATGTTCGGGGCAAAATATTCAACCGCTCCTACCTGATCATGCATGTAGAGCTGATAGGCGTGAGCGATTTCTGCTTGGATCTTAAAAACGGCTGCAAGCTGCCGGTTGCGAAGGGCAATCGGACGATTGTCGAGAATGAACTCTAGATCGTTGTGCAGTTCGGGCTTGTAATACTCGATTGGAGGGGCTTCGCGGATCGGATTTTCCACCACGATTTTTGGATCCACCACCTCGGCCTTATAAGCCGAGTTGGAGGGAACAATGCGTCCATGAATTGTTAAAATCGAGCCAGGCTGCAGGTTTGAAACTTTTTCAATTTCTGCCTTATCTTCGATGACCACTTGGATCAGACCAGTTCGGTCGCGAAGGAGCAAAAAGGCCAGTTTTCCCATAGCGCGCAGATTATTCAGCCATCCGCGCACAACCACATGCTTCCCCGTGCTGTTCGGGACCTCTTTGGCAAGCATCCGCTGCATATAAAAACTACCTGGTTGCTGTTTCTTCGAGTACCGCTCTATGGCTAAGCCGGATTTGACCCCGGTCGTTGATGTCGATCACCTTCACTTCGAGGGTGTCTCCTTCTTTGTAAGGAGCGTCGTGGATGTTTTGAATCCGCTTCGTTGAAAGTTCGGAAATGTGGCAAAGGCCCTCTTTCCCAGGGAAGATTTCGACAAAGCATCCAAATTGGACGATCGAGACAATTTTGCCTTTGTAGATCTTGCCGATCTCTGCTTCAGCAGTAAGGCTGTAAATAATCGCTTTCGCTTTTTCCATTGCATCTGGATTGGTCGATGCGATGCTGACAAGGCCAGAATCGTTGATATCGATCTGTACGCCTGTCTCTTCAATGATCGAACGGATCTGTTTGCCGCCTGGGCCGATGACAATACCAATCTTGCTTGGCTTGATCTGCATCGTCTCAATGCGCGGCGCGTAAACAGACATCTCTTCTTTCGATTTTGGACAGACATTGAGCATCTTTTCCAAGATGTGCTGGCGACCTTTTTTCGCCTGCATGAGAGCTTCTCTCATGATCTTTGGCGTGATCCCTTCGACCTTGATGTCCATCTGGAACGCGGTGATCCCTTCGTGGTCTCCAGTGACTTTGAAGTCCATGTCGCCGAGTGCGTCTTCAGCACCCAAAATGTCGGAAAGAACGACATAGTCAGATCCTTCCAAAATCAGTCCCATCGCGATTCCTGAAACAGGGCGCTTAATTGGAACGCCGGCATCCATCAATGCAAGGCATCCGCCGCAGACAGAGGCCATCGAAGAGGAGCCATTCGATTCGGTAATATTCGACTCGAGTCGGATTACATATGGGAATTCTTCTTGCTTAGGCAAGGTGGCTGCAATCGCTCTTTCAGCGAGTTTGCCGTGGCCGATTTCCCGTCTTCCGGGAGAGCCGATTCGGCCCACTTCACCAACGGAGAAAGGCGGGAAGAAGTATTGCAGATAAAATCTTTGCTGCCCCTCGCCATGGAGGTCTTCAAAACGCTGAGCGGTATTTTCTCCGCCGAGCGTACAGACCGCAAGCGACTGAGTTTCACCACGGGTAAAGAGGGAGCTGCCGTGTGTGCGCGGCAAGATGCTTTGCTCGATATCGATATGGCGGATGTCAGCAAGACCTCTGCCGTCGATTCTTTTCTTTTCGGTCAGAACCATTTTGCGCATCAGAGAAGATTGCAAGTTCTTGTAAGAGAGAAGGACATCGACTTTCGAGTGCTTTGGCTGTTCGCCTTCTGGGAGCAATGTGCTAATAACGGTTTCTTTGATCTCAGCGAGCGCTTTTTCCCGATCTTGTTTTGAGGAGATACGGAGAGCTGAATCGAGGAGGGTAGCTGCTGCAGCATGGACCGCAGTATTGACTTCGTGCGGGATTTTTCTAAGAGTATTGAGATTTTTAGGCTTGCCCACCTTTTCACGCCAAGATTTGAGTTGATGGCAGAAGTCGTGGATCGCTTTTTGACCCATATCGATCGCTTGGAGTACTTGCTCTTCGGTCAAAAAGTCGCAGAAGCCTTCGATCATCAAGATGGCATCTTCAGTTCCTGCCAAAACGAGATCGAGTTTAGAGTTTTTCATTTCATCAACAGTTGGGTTGACGACGAATGCCCCATCGATCATTCCCATTCGAACGGCGCCGATCGGCTTTACGAGCGGGATGTCGGAAATGACCAAAGCAGCAGAGGCTGCGCAGATCGCTAGAACGTCAGGCTGGTTTTGGCCGTCGTAAGAGAAGACGTAGGCGAGAAGCTGGACTTCATTATAATAGCCGTCTTCGAACATCGGTCTGAGCGGACGGTCGATAAGGCGGGATGTTAAAATTTCTTTTTCAGTAGGGCGGCCTTCTCGTTTGATGAAGCCGGCTGCGGTGCGGCCTACTGATGAATATTTTTCTTGGTAATCGACTCTCAAGGGAAAGAAGTCAATCTCTGCACTAGCTGTCGGGGCTGCGCAGGCTGAGGCAAAAACAACCGTATCTCCGCAATGAAGCATCACCGAGCCATTGGCTTGGCGGGCAATTTTGCCGGTTTCTAATTTGAGGGTTTTGTTCCCGACTGGGATTGTGATTGTTTCGCGCTTTAACATTCCTTCTATCTCCATCTATGTAAGGATAAAAGCGTAAAGGAATGCTGTAAAAAACACAAGGGGGCATTGAAATGCCCCCTAAAAAATTTACTTTCTGAGGTTCAGTCGAACGATCAAGTTTTGGTAGCGCTTAGTGTCAGTTGAGTTGAGATAGTCCAGAAGTTTGCGCCTTTGACCAACGAGCTTCAGAAGGGCGAGCCTTGAGCTGTGGTCTTTTGGAGCGAGCTTCAAATGTTCTGTTAACTCAGCAATTCTTTCAGTCAAAATAGCGATTTGAACGTCTGCGGAACCGGTATCTTTTTCGTGTAACTGAAATTTTTTGGTGATTTCTTCTTTTGTACCTTTATCTAAAGACATGACTCGTGGGTTCTCCGGTTAGAATTTAGAATTTTATTGATTGCATTATAGCGGATTTTGAATAATCGGGCAATCCCCTTCCTTCCAAAGTGGGTTTTTGCTATTCTCTTCAACTAAAATTTAACCCCAGTGAGCTCTATGGAAAACCAATTTGTTCCTTTAAAAAACTGGATGCATGTCATCCTCAACGCAATTAAAAAAGACATAAAACAAGACCATCTTGGATCCGATCCTGAATTTTACCGTACCCATTTCGGCAGCCGGCCCCAAAACCGCCTCACAGCAGAGGAGATCTTCAACGCCTATGAGAAAGAGCTGATCCAAGGGAACCAGGAACTGGCTGAATGGGTAGTCAACCGCTGGGTATTCAAGAATGGCGACCTCTATCAGATTTTTGCCGATCGCCTTGCCAAAATCAACCCCGAATTCGATAAAATTCAAACTTTAACTGAAGAGGAAAGCGAAAAAGTCCTAGCAGGTACTGTGGAGAAATTTGGCGCAGTTTCCACTTTCTTATTTGTGGTCCTCAATGGCGTTGTGTTTCCCGAGTCTGTGAGATCGAAGCTGCAAAGACAGGCTGAAGTGGAAAAAGTGGAACTTGAGAAAAAGACTGAAGCTGAAGAGGGGAGAGAGAGTTTAGAAAAGCTTCTCGCTGCCAAAGAGCGCGAGATTGCCCGTCTCAACGACAAAATCCTCGGCGTGCAGAAAAAGTATGATCGGGATACGGAAGCATTGAAGAAGCAGATTAAGGCGCTCCAAAAACGATGAATGACGAAGCGTTCATGAGAGAGGCCTTGAAAGAGGCTAAAAAAGCGTTTGCGAAGGACGAGGTGCCGATCGGTGCCGTTCTTGTGCTCGATGGAAAAATCATTGCCCGGGGGCATAATCAGGTGGAGCTGCTCCAAGATGCGACCGCTCATGCTGAGATGCTTTGTCTGACAGCGGGCGCTGGCGCTCTTAGCAATTGGCGGCTTGCCGACACGACGCTTTATTGCACTCTCGAACCTTGCTGTATGTGCGCGGGAGCGATCCTCAATTCGCGGGTTAAAAGACTCGTTTGGGGAGCCCCCGATTTGCGCGTCGGAGTTAATGGAAGCTGGATCGATCTATTCAAAAATGTCCATCCGATCCATAATCTTGAAATTACGCCGCGCATCCTTGAAGCAGAATCTGCGGAATTGATGCGCACTTTCTTTCAGAAGCAACGGGAGAAAAAAGAGTGCTTGAACACTTAATAGGAAAAATTTCCAAAGCCAAAGTGCAAAAGGAACCTTTTTCTTATTTCTATATAGAAAATGTTTTTCCGGATGAATTCTACCAAGAAATCATTGAGTATTTTCCAACCAAGGACCATTTTCAACCTCTCTCTATAAAAGGGGTGGTTCGTCCTGGGACGTACAATCAAAGACTGTCCCTTTCTTTAGATGAAGAGGGGATTGGAATGCTGCCCTTTTTCCATCAGCTATTTTGGTCTCGATTCACAGAGGCGCTCAAATCAAGGGAGTGCATCTCGGCCATACAGCGGATATTTTCTATTGAACGTTCAGATATTGTGCCAGACCTTTCTCTTGTTTCAGACCATTCTGATTATGCAATAGGGCCTCATACAGATCATCCGCAAAAAGTGCTGACTCTTTTGTTCTACTTCCCAAAAGATGATTCGCAAAAAACACTAGGAACCTCTGTTTACCGGCCTATCGATCCTTCTTTCAGATGCGAAGGTTTTAGGCATCATCCATTTGAAGGATTCCAAAACATTTATACGGCACCTTTTGTTCCAAACAGTATATTTGGGTTCTTGAAATCGGACCGCTCCTTTCATGGAGTTGAACCGATTGGGAAACAAGAGTTTCCTAGAAATTTAATGAGCTACCAGTTTTTAACGCCATGATTGAACTCTTAGATGAGCTGATTGTTCAGCAAAAAGAAAAACTTCTAAAAGTAGCCAAAAGGATTGTTCCTCATGTGACGGATGAGGATCTTCTTCAACCCAATGATTTTCCTCAGTTGGAATTAAATCCACACTTTCGTTATGAAGAGGGTATATTAGATGGCCTTATGGTTGCAAGAACCGCCCTTTTAGCTCATGAAAGAAGTTCGATCGTTTGATTTATTCGATACCCTGATAGGCCGGCGCCATTTTTTTCCTCAATCGACGTATGATCTTGTCGAAAAACATTTTCCATTTCCTGGCTTTGCTTTTTATAGGCAAGCGGCTGCCGCAAAATCGGATCATACGCTGCCAGACATCTATCGCCATATGCAGCAAATGCTCGATCTATCCGATGATCAGGCAAAGACTCTCATGGAATTCGAATTTCAAACAGATTTGAATCAAATTTTCCCTATTCATGAAACTCTAAACCAAATTGAACACGGCGATCTGATTGTTTCCGATACATATTACGACCTTTCTCAAGTCCAACAAATTTTAAAAAAAATCGGACTGAAAAAAAAGGTGCATATTTATGCGACGCCAGCGGGTAAATATTTTGGAACTGTCTGGGAAGGCATCAAAAAGAAACATCAAATTATCTCCCATTTAGGCGACTCTTTGCACTCTGATGTGGAAATGGCTCTTTCAAAAGAGATCCCAGGTCAACATTATGCAGGCAGTACTCCCACTGCTATTGAAAAAGCCATGATCGAATTCGGGCAGAATGAATTAGGCTGTCTGATGCGCACTCTTCGTTTGCAAAACCCCTATCCCAAAGATTCTCCTGAATATCTGTTGTGGAATGAGCAAACGCAACTAAACGTTCCTCTTCTCATTCAGGCAAGTCTTTATCTAAGTGATTTTTGCCAAAAGAAAAAAAAGAGCCGAGTTCTCTTCACATCGAGAGACGGCTGTTTGTGGATTCAGATTTTTAAAACCCTCTTTCCGCACTACGAAAGCATCTATTACTTTTCTTCGCGATATACCTATTTGTATCCGACGCAAAGCTTTGTCGAGTATGTCAAATCGATCTACTCAGATGAATCGGTTATTGCAGATACGAATGGAAGCGGCAAGTCTTGCCAATTCTTTTTCAGAAATCATATGAAAATAGAGCCCACCTATTTTTCAATTGTGAATTCAAAAGAAGGAAATCACTGCATTTTGCGCAAAGATTTGGCTCATGAAGGGGTTGAAAAAATGAATTACGATGTTGTAGGGGCTCTTTACGACGTTCAAGATGGGAAGCCTTGCCGTTCATCGCCAGAATATGACTTGAGCTACATCCGCCCGAGCCACGCCTGCATTGCAAAATGTGTAGAATATTTGCCTTACTATAGATTTGATCGATATGACGAACAGATTGTAGAGTGGGCGGTGACTTCGATGGAAAAAAAATTAGAAATTGAAAACCATGTCTTCCATGCGAAAGTGCATGCACACATTGAAGAAAATAATCGCATGCGGACAATCCACGTTTTGGAAAGCGGCCACTTCTTTGAAACACCCTCCGCTCAATGAAGCGCGACGGGTATCTGCTTATCTTCCGGCCAATTTTTGACGAAATTTTCCTCTTTTAACTCCTCGCGGCCCCGCAGGCTTCGAGCTAAGATATTGAACATGCAAAATTGATTTGGAGTGTAATACAAACAACCTGGATTCCAAATCTTGTCTTTGATTTTGGCGAAATCAATAGGATGATCTGAGTCATTCAAAATGAAAACCCAATCCTTTGGTTTGATCGAGTCCAGGCCCTTTTGCAATCTGTTTTCTTTGGGTGCTGAAATCCATTTTACTTTGGAAGGTTCATTGATCAACTCTTCCAAAGTTTTTTCGGGGGCGACCACAGTAACACTATCGACCTGAGCTGCAATCTCTTCAAGCCTTTTAGGGGAGCCTTCGGAAAGAATCAGCACATCGATTCGTTTGGGTTTCAAAGATGGATTGCTCTGTTTGTATCGGCTCAGCTTTTCGTCATCGGGAATGTACCAATCGGGGTCTGGAACATAATTTTCCGGTTTATATTTTTCGACATCCATGACCTGAAACTTTCCTCTTCGAATCGCTGGACTACCGATTTGGAGCAGTTTTTCATAGTGGTGAGGACTCATATCTTCGATTTCTTCTTTCCCTTTGCGCCTCGGTGCTTTAAGAGCTGCGCCGCATTGTTCGCACCAATTGAGCTGGCTGCCAAAATCGCTGGGTTTCCTCTTCCACCAGCCTGGCTCGACCGGCCATCCTCCCGGTCCGTCGTAAATCATGTCCAAAGCTGCTGCAACTTCGCAAAAAAACGCTCCTTTTGGGGTGATCGAAGCGCTCCACGTATTTTGAATCCAGCAAGCGTCGCGCATCGGTATCCACTCCTTATCGGGAATTCCCAATTCTTTTCGGGTGGTTAGGAGCGTTTGGTGCAAACCCTCGTTCAAATGATCGTTGAGGCACTGATATTGGAAATGCTCTTGGATTAATTCATAGTGTTTGTAGTAGGTCGGCCCGCACATCGACCACAGTCCAAGAGGATAATTGAGTTTCTGGAGGCTGTCCGCGTAATGCACGCCGAAGTCTTCAATAGGCTCTCTAAATTGCCGGCTGGGTTTAAAATGTTTCTGCCGCTTTTCAACGGCGTATTCTACCATTTCTTCAAAATCTGGATGCAGGGTTGGTTCTCCGCCCATAAATCCGACCATTCCTTCAAATCCATCCAGACTATCGATCGCTTTTTTGAAGAAGTCGAGTTCCATGAAAAAAGGTTTCCTGGCGTGAGCAAGAAGTCTAGTGCAATTCGAACAGCGCTTTGGACATGCATTGGTCAATTCAATTTGGATGATTTTCATTTCAGATGGACTTTTCATTTGGCCTAACCATTTTTCCACATCATGCGTACGCATTCGGTAGAAATCAACAGAAAATTTTTTCTTGAAATTGAAAAAGATGCTATATGAAAAACATGGTGGATTACAAACCTCGTATTGCATGGCGTCTCTCTGGGCTTAGAGATTCGGATGGAGTTCTCGTTGGGACGGATATCACTCAGGAATGGCTTCTTCCATGGTGGTGGAGTAACTATCAAAAACACAATTCCATGCCTGTCGCTTTCATTGATTTCGGAATGTCTTCTGAAAAAAAGGATTGGTGTAAGGCTCGCGGCGAACTCATTCCGTTGCGCTTAATAAATGACTTTGTAAAAGAGAAAAAAGATACTCTCCCGAAAGCCGCTCAGATCCTCGAACAGCATTTCGGGAAAGATTTCTGGGATTCGCGGCCTATTCTCTTCAAAAAACCGTTTGCCTGTTTGAAAACTCCGTTTCTTAGAACGATTTGGGTCGATATTGACTGCGAAGTCCGGGGATCTATTCAACCTTTGTTTGCTTATGCAGATGGTGAGATAGGAATTGGGCTTGTGAAAGATCGATTGCAACCTCACACTTCCTACCCGATTTACAATTCCGGGGTTTTCGTTTTTCGCCGAAAATCTTGGGCTATTTCTCAATGGGCGCGCGCATGTGTTGAATCTAACGACCTTTTTCCCACAGATGATCACGTGTTGGCCCATTTGATTGCGAATAAGAAGGTGGCAGTTTCAGAAATGCCTTCTCAATACAATTGGTTCTATTCATACAAGGAACCGGCATCTCCCGTTGTTATCCATTGGTTGGGAAAATCGGGAAAAAACCTGCTTCGCATACAGATTGCTAATTCGAACCTTCAGGAAAATTTCAGCTAGAAAAGCATGAATACAAGTTGGAAGAGAAAACCCGTTCAAGAACATGGAATAATTTGCGCGTGCGATGCCAATCAGGAATGGCTTCTTCCATGGTGGTGGGAACGGTACCGATCTTATAATGACTATCCAGTACTATTTTGCGATTATGGGATGACCAAGAATGCAAAAAAATGGTGTCTTGAGCGAGGTCAGCTTATCTCCCTTTCTTTCGATGAGGGATGGATTCGACCAAAAGAGGAGGTTCCGCCTTCACTGCAAAGAGAATGGACGAAAATCAATAAAAACTGCTGGTCTTCTCGTTCCGCTTGGTTTAAAAAACCTTTTGCGTTGCTCGAATCTCCATTCAAAAAAAACATCTTTCTTGATGTTGATTGCGAGGTGTTGAGTCAATTGGGAGAGTTGTTTGAATATTGCACATCGAAGACTCCTTTGGTTATTTCTTCATGTTCTGCGAAAGTGATCTCTGAATTATTTCCTTGCGAAATTGCCCATAATGGGGGGGTGGTCGTGTTTTCTCACGGCATCGATATTATTTCTCATCAAGCTGAATGGATATTAAAGTGGAATACCCAATTCTTTGCGGAAGATAACGTCCTTTCATATTTAATCTATAAAAATAATTGCCCGATAAGCGATTTACCAATTCACTGGAATTGGCTTGCGCAATATGGATTCAATTTTCATGCCCGGATTTTTCATTGGAATTGTTCGTTTAAAAACTATCTTAGGACGAACGGTGGCATCAAACCATTTCGGGATGCTCTTCAGAATAAAATGGTCTCTGATGTTCAATCGTCGGCGCAAAGCCTCGCTGAGTCGCTCGGATTAAAGGTGTAATTCTTATTTTTTTCTTTTGGAGATCTCTTTCATTCTTTTGCGCTCTGTTGGAGTCAGCGATTCTTCCCCATGTCTTGCGATGCGGTCAAGCATGGCATCCATAAACTGATCGTCGTCGATGATCGGCTCGCCCGACTTGATGTCGAAGATTTTCGAATGGATGTAGGTTTCGTGCTTTTTCTTTCTTTCGAGGAGCTGGAATATCCGTTTTTCAAAACGGCGCAAGAAAGAAAAAGGTCCAGGCTGCCGCCAAACGATGAGGGTGAAGAAATAGGCATATATGCATGAAGCGATAAGGCTGGCCGCCCCTGCCCAGTAGCTGTTTGCTAAATCGATGAGGAGCGTGGCCGCGATCAGGCCTAGGATGAGCCATTGCGCATTCATCCGGAAGGAGAAAAAGAGCAGGAGCTGCGATCTTTGGTTGAGGAGCATCCAAGCGATTAAAATGGCATAGACGGCATTTGTGGGGCCGGCTAGGAAGGGGTGTGGGACTGCTAGGGCTGCAAGGCCTCCGAACAAGGCTGCTCCGAAATAGAGGATCAGGAAAAGACGGGCATGGGACCTTTCGATCAGCTGGATGCCGAAAACCCAAAGGATGTACATATTGAACGCCAGATTAAGGAAAAAATTGACCGAAATCGGGCCGCGCTCGATCAAAATGTAAGTAAAAAGCTGCCATAGGAAAAAATGTTCCATGCCAGCCCAGGTGAGGGCAAACCAGGGAGCAAGGCTCGGAAAGAAGCCTATGCACAAGCTAAAGAGGATTGTAAGAGGGATCAGAATATTGAGTGGCGACATCATAAAACTTTTTTTATCAGAAATCCTTGAATTTTTCTACTGTTATGACTTATTCTTAGTTGGAAATTCTTAAAGGAATCTACCCTCATGAAAGAGAAGACACATCCCCCATATCAAGAAGTCTTGTTCGAAGACTCTTCGACAGGCTCTAAATTCATTATCGGCAGCACGCTGCAACCCAAAGAAAAAACTATGTACGAAGGGAAAGAATACCCTCTGTACCGAGTTCCAGTATCTTCCGCATCTCACCCATTCTTCACTAAGGCTACCCAGTTCATGGATACTGAGGGCCGAGTTGATAAATTCACCAAGAAGTATCAAAAGAAAACTGAGCAGGTGAAAGCGACTCAAGCCAAAGTAGAAGAAGCCAAAAAAGAGAAAGGCAAGAAGAAGAAGTAATGAAAGATAAGGTTCAGCGGCTCTTGAGCAGACTCCAAGAGGTTGAAGGGATGCTGGGCCAACCGGAAACGCTATCGGATCAGAAGCGTTATCGGGAATTGACTCAGGAGCACTCCCAGCTATCCGAATTAAAGGATGTCTGGGATCAGCTCCAAAATTCTCAAAAAGAGCTTTCAGAAAATCAGGACCTTCTTTCAAGGGAGACTGATACTGAAATGCTCGTCCTTCTCAAGGAAGAGATTGGGCGGCTAGAGGTCAATACAGCGGCCTTGCAAAAACAAATCGAAACCCTCCTTGTTCCGCCAGATCCCAGAGACAGCCGCAATATCATCATGGAGCTTCGCGCAGGCACAGGCGGCGATGAAGCGGCCCTTTTTGTGGGCGACTGCATCCGGATGTACCAGTATTATGCCGGAAAAAAGGGCTGGAAATGCGAAATTCTATCTAGTTCCGAATCGGAAGTGGGCGGGTACAAAGAATACGTTATGTCCCTTTCTGGGCACAATGTATTCCGCCTTATGCAGTATGAAGCAGGCACCCACCGCGTTCAAAGGATTCCCGATACAGAGACTCAAGGACGGGTCCACACTTCCGCGATCACCGTCGCAGTCCTTATGGAGCCGGGCGAGGACGAAGAGATCGTCATCGATGAAAAAGATCTCAAAATCGATACTTATCGGGCATCAGGGGCTGGAGGCCAGCACGTCAATCGGACCGATTCGGCCGTGCGGATCACCCACTTGCCGACAGGCACAGTTGTCGCTTGCCAAGAGGAGCGAAGCCAGCATAAGAACAAAGATAAGGCAATGCGCCTTCTCAAAAGCCGCATTGCAGATGAATTAAGGCGAAAAAGCCAGCAGGAAATGTCTGCGTTAAGGCAATCTCAAGTTGGAAGCGGCGATCGTTCTGAGCGAATCCGAACTTACAATTTCCCTCAAAACCGAGTCACTGACCACCGAATCGATTTAACCCTTTACAAGCTTGACAGAGTGATGGAGGGGGATCTCGACGATCTTACTTTGCCCCTCGTCAATCATTTCTATCAGGAGCAGCTCCAAGCGTGAGAACTACGGGCGAGATCATTCAGCTCTCAGGACAGTTCTTAGCTGGGCAGAAACGGGGGAAAAGAATTGCAGAAGAGATCATTGCCCATGTGCTGGGCGTCCAAAGATTGGATCTCTATTTGCAATATGACAAGCCTCTCGTTGAGACGGAACTTGTTCGAATCAGAGAAATGATCAAACGAGCAGCCAAAAGCGAACCAGTCGAATACATTCTTGGAGAGCTAGAGTTTTTTGGTTGCAAAATCCGAGTCGATCGTCGCGTCTTAATCCCAAGGCCTGAGACAGAAATCCTCGTTGAGAAGATCGCGGGGCAGGCTAAATCAGGTGTTTTGTGGGATGTTTGCTGTGGATCCGGATGCATTGGGATTGCGCTCAAAAAAGCAAATCCTGATTTACAGGTGTTTCTCTCCGATATTTCGAAAGATGCGCTTGCGCTTGCTGCCGAAAATGCGAAACTCAATGGAGTTGAAGTGACGTTTTTGCAAGGCGATCTGCTTGAGTCCTTCAAAGGGCAAAAAGCCGATTGGATCGTCTGTAACCCGCCTTATGTAACTGAAGATGAGTATCAAAACCTGGATCCTTCAGTGAAAGATTTTGAACCCAAATTGGCTTTGGTTGGCGGTAAGAGCGGGACAGAATATTATGAGCGTTTGGCTTCGACACTTCCAAAGGACGCGCACGTTTTTTTAGAAATTGGATCTACTCAGGCAAAGCGGCTGCAAGAACTTTTTCCTTCCGCCCAAATAGAAAACGATTGGGCAGGCCATCCTCGCTATATATTCATTTAGTTGGATTTAGACGTTTCCAAGATATCACTTCTTAGAGCCATTAAAATCTTGCCGAGATGATTGAGTCCTTCTCCGCTTCTTCCTTTTCCCCAAAATTCAGAATCGGTAGCTTCTACAAGCTCATACGGGGATGTTTGGATTAGAGCTTCTTTGAGAGCTCGATTGCAAGCGAATTTGGCTTTGACAACGGCCTGCATTAATTCAAGGCGGGCTTGATCATCTTCTGGGGAAGGCGGATGTCCGTTTTTAGTTTTAAATGCTTTTTTCAATTTTTGAGCTGGAAGATGAGGGTCGTAGAGCCCTTTATGTTCCTCATCTGAAAATTTGTTGCTTTGATAAGCATGCTCAGCAGAAGGGTAAAATCTTCCCCTGAACAGCAAGAGTGTGGGGTGGAAATTCGACAGATAGGAGAATTTAGATTTAGATTTGAAATGGATTTGATTGTCTTGGGTTGGTTCCGAATAAGCTATCCGTTCGTGAAAGACCTGATTGATTCTTAGAGCGAGACCTTCGGGGTTACTGATATCATCAAGTTTTTCACCTGAAAGAGCTTTTGCCAACATGCGATAATACTCATCGCGTTTGGCAGGAGGTATTTTTATTCGACTGATGCTCCAATTACCTGAATGCATGTTATATTGGAGACATCCCTCCTTAGGGGTAAACAAAGTAGTGTAATCCCCGTCAAGGCTGCTTAGGGTATTTGCTAGTGAACTTACATTAGAAGCCATATACTCCCATATTATAGAGCAGCGACGTTAACTTTTTAAAAGATATTTGTAAAGCCTTCATTAATCTTTCTTGTATGGAGGTTGTTCAGGCTTATCGATGAAAGGGTATGTTAAAAAATCTTTTTTTGCATTCTGGTGATGATTGCCTTGTTCATCGCAAACTTTTCCTTTTGCTAATGCATCGGGGAAAGATTGGTAGTTGGGAACTTTGTGTTGAAACACATATAACCCCAATTTTGGAAGATCGTCCTCTTCTAATCCCCACATCGAGCGAAGGGTGGATTCAAATAATGGAGCCCCATCATGAGTGTTAACCAAATCATTCAATGTAGGAATTCTAAAGAAATCTCCGATTATAAGAGGGATGTGTAAATCATGTGCAATTTCTGCTTTTAGGTTTTGGAGAAGTCCAAATGCGTGTCTAGTCATGAATGGGACAGCGATGCCGATGGATTTGACTTGTAAATTATATTTCTGAATTGCTTCGACAACTCCGCGGATGTGTTCGCATATTTGAGTTCCTGAATAAGAACCGTCATCGAACAATACGATAGATTTTCCTTGAAATTCTTGTTGAATTTTTTTTGTGTTGCCAGCTTCCAATGACTGAAGAAATGCTCGCGCTTGCTTTTCTCCTAAACGGTAGTATTGGGCCGCCTGGAAACCATCGTTTTGAAGAGCTAATTCTGCGACCCACTTATTGCTTTTGTGCCCCTCGACGAGTACGTGGGCGTCGAGATCTGAGCGAAAGCGGCCATGAACTTTATTCAATTGGTCTTTCAGGCTCCTTAGCGTATGGCTTAATCTATCGGTGAACGTTATATGATTTATATAGCGAACGTTCGCTGCAATAACCTTAGCTGCTTTTCTGCACGCTGGGGGGTGCAATTCAGCCCATGCCGAAAGTTTATGAGGATTTACGAAATTTGCGCCATAGCTCGGATTTTGAGGATCTCTGATTGCATGTGTATAGGCTTCAAATGAGTCTGCGCAATTCTCGGTAAGAATCATCAGGGGTGGTGCTGGTATAGTCTTTGATCCGCTCAAAGACACAGAATCGCTGGCCGGAAGACTAAAGCTGGGCGCTGGGTGTACATGGACGATTGGAGGGGGGGGATTTGTGTTCCAGGATGCGGAGGAGCAAGATGAGGAGCTTGAATATTTGGATGCGGTAGGATCGATTGGCAACCCTGTAGCTGGATCGTATTTGGGTGTGGGCGCCCTTGCCAAACAAGAAGCTGGCGGACCATAAGGTTGGGCTGCTGCAGGAGGAGGTGTCAATAATGCAGAATCAAAAATGCTTACAGGTTCCTCCACATCTTCCGATGGAGGCCGAGATAAGAACGATGCATCTGGCAGAAGATTGGATTTTACCAAAGATCTCTGATTCTTTGGGGAGGCGGGAGGGGTTTTTTGCCGTTTCAATGGAGATCCTGGCTCTAAGTTGGCGTTGCTTGATGTTCTTTTAAGCCGAGGAGGTGAAATAACCGGGGAAGCTCCGGGAGATGAAGGTAACGAATGAGGATTCGAGGCGCCGCTTTTCGATCTTGATAGTTTAGGACTTGCGACAGGCGTAATACGTGAAAGCGCGCGTAATCGTTCGCTTGAGATTGCAGTGCCGCTTCTTTGGTTCAAGTTGTTGATTTTTAAAGCGCTATGATTTGCCTTGATCGGGCCTCCTGCGGACGTTCTGAGTTGGCTCATCGCGCTTGAAATTCCCGGGCTTGATAGGGGGCTGTTCAACACTAAGCTTGCTGCTCTATGCGTTGGAGATGAGGTTTCTCTATTATCTGAGCTAACGCCGCTAACATCTTGTAATAAGGTTGGGGGATCGTCAAGATTAGCGCCGCAGGAAGTTAATGTTGGAGTTACTGGGGGGACTGGGCTTGACATAATTACTTACCTGTTAAATTTAGAATATTATAGTTAATTGTGATCTTTATTTAAAGAAAGAACTAACTTTTTTTATTAAAAATGTTAATTACATTATATCCCACTAATATAGGTAATTAATAAAATAAAGTATTTACTTGGCGCCGTTGAAAGCGCTACCCAAATTTCCCAAAAATTGCTACTCTCTATTGTTATGAAATATTTTACAGCTATTTTGTTCTGTCTTTTTGCCGCGGCTTCCGGGGCGGCCATCCATTTTTACAGCAAAGCTAAGCACTATCAACGAAGTTTTAGAACGATTGATTTGGATCCGGTTGTTTTGCGGAAGAAATTGAGTGGAGAGCCTCCAGCTTGGATGTTAAAGCAAATTCGAGCTGATTTGAGCGCCTATTCGTCCGGGATCACAAAACAAATGATCGAAGAAGGTTTTGCGGGCAAGCGCGTAGAAGATTTCAGTTTGGTGCGCTTCACGATCAAAGATCGGCATATTACCTTTGCTCACGATGAAAAAAATCTTTACTCTCGGCATTTTAGAGAGCTTCTCGCCTGTATCAAAAAGTTGAATGAGCATGTTGATCTTCCCGATGTGGATTTTGTGGTCTCTTTGGAGGACGGATTTGAAGGCAATCCGGGGATTGGCCCCTGTTTTGTTTTTGCTAAGAAGGCCGATGTGGCCAGTTTGATATTGATTCCGGACATCAAAGCTTTGGCTGGGTATGGCAAACTGCGGCAGATGATCCCGGACGCGAATGAAACCCATCCATGGGAAAAGAAAGAGGCTAAGTGTTTTTGGCGGGGTTCCACTACAGGCGGCTATTCCACTTTGGCTACCTGGGATCGTTTGGCTCGGGCCAAGTTGGTTCTTCTCTCGCTTGCGAATCCGGATGCTGTGGATGCCCGTTTCAATAGCGTCGTCCAATGCGATCCTGAAGTGCCTCAGCTGATGAAAGCGAAGGGCCTTGTATCTAAAAGTGTGAGCCGCCCTGACCACCTCAAATACAAATATTTAGTGGATGTCGACGGCAACTCATGTTCTTATGAACGGTATTTCTGGCTTCTCCTCTCGAATTCAGTAATTTTAAAACAGGTTACGCCGAATATTCAATGGTACTACTGCGCGCTTGAGCCTTATAAGCATTATGTTCCGGTTAAAGAAGATCTTTCGGATCTTTTGGAAAAGATCGAATGGGCTAAAACACACGATTTAGAGGCAAAGCTGATCGCAGAAGAGGCTTCTCAGTTCGCTAGAGATAACTTGGAACCCGAAGACACGGCCCTCTATCTCTATCTTCTCCTTAAGGAGTATGCGCTCCTGCAGAAATAAAATTTTTGCTGAGAAGGGCTTTTGCTGGGATTTCCCTTGAAATGCGGTAAGGGTTTATAGTATTCTATTTCCTAATTATGTTTGGTGCCTTAACAGATAAACTCCAAAACCTTTTCTCAAGCCTCAGAGGGAAAAAGACTCTCAATGAGGATAATATTGCCGAAGCGGTCCGCGAGGTGCGTCTTGCCCTTTTGGACGCGGACGTCAACTTCACCGTTGTGAGCGCATTTGTGAAGCGGGTGAAAGAAAAGGCTCTTGGCGATGAGGTTTTGAAATCTGTAACGCCAGGCCAGCAGTTTACAAAACTCGTCCATGATGAATTGATCGCGTTGATGGGCAGCGTTGAGGCTCCGCTTGATCTGAACGCGCGGCTTTCAGTGGTGATGCTATGCGGTCTGCAGGGATCGGGAAAGACCACTACTTGCGCGAAACTTGCCTCCTATATTAGCAGGACGATGAAAGGCAAAAAAGTCTTACTCGCTGCTTGCGACTTACAAAGGCCGGCAGCGATTGATCAGCTAAAAAAGCTGGGTGGCGACATTGGCATTCCTGTGTTCCATGAAGCAGGAGAGACGAGCCCAGTCAAAATGGCAAAAAAAGCGCTTGCTTTGGCCGAAAAAGAAGGGTTTGACGTCCTGATCGTCGATACAGCCGGAAGGTTGCATGTCGATGAAGACCTAATGCAGGAACTCGAAGAGATGAAAAAGCTTCTAACTCCTCGCGAAGTGCTCTTTGTGGCCAACGCGACGACGGGCCAAGATGCGGTGAAGACTGCGGCCGAGTTTGATAAGCGGGTTCAGATTACTGGCACGGTCCTGACAATGCTCGATGGCAATGCCCGGGCGGGAGCTGCTATCTCGATTCGAGAGGTGACGAATAAGCCGCTCAAGTTTGAAGGTGTTGGCGAGAAAGTAGGGGATTTGCAGCTTTTCAACCCAAGGTCCATGGCCGACCGGATTTTAGGCATGGGCGATGTGATCAACTTGGTTCGAAAGGCCGAGGAAAATTATTCCGAAGAAGAGAGCCGCGAGCTTGAGAAGAAGCTGAAAAAAGCAAGTTTTACTTATGAGGACTACCTCAAGCAGATGGGCATGGTCCGGAAGATGGGCTCTTTTAAGAGCTTGCTTCGCATGCTGCCAGGTTTTGGGTCGCTTGGAGATTTGGATTTCTCAGACACTGAATTCAACAAGATGGAAGCGATCATCTTCTCAATGACTCCCGCAGAGAGACAGGAGAGAGTGGAGCTCGAACACGGAAGAAGGAAGCGGATCGCTAAAGGAAGCGGCGTTTCTGTAGATGATGTAAACCGAATGGTTAAAGGATTTAAAAGAGTGAAACAGCTCTTTAAAAATATGCCCGACATGAAAGCCCAAGCAAAAAAGATGGGCGGCATGCCGGATTTGAATGAACTCAAAAAACAATTCGAAGGTAAAAAATGGCACTAACGATTCGCATGAGACAGCAGGGAGCCAACAGCCGGCAGAGATTTCGCCTCGTTGTCACCGATTCCAAAAACCCCCGCGATGGCAAATATTTAGAAATGGTTGGCTGGTACAATCCATTCGGAGCTGATGACAAGAACTATTTCATCGATGTACCAAGAGTCCAGTATTGGATCGGCCAAGGCGCTCAAATCAGCGATCGAGTGAAATCGCTTGTGAAGCGTTTTGCTCCTGAAGTGGTTCAAGAAATGAACCAGAAAAAAGTCGCAAAAATTGCGAAGAAACGGGAGAAGAAGAAAAAAGATTAATGGAGATCGAGATCCTCTCGCTTTTTCCTGAATATTTTCGGGGCCCGTTCGATGTGAGTATGCTGAAAAGAGCCATCGATGCAGGACTGATTACGATCCGGCATACAAACATCCGTGATTTCGCTGAAAATAAACATGGAAGAGTGGATGATCGCCCATTTGGAGGCGGGCCAGGCATGGTATTATGTCCGGGGCCGGTTGCCAGGGCGATCCGAAGCTGCAGGAGGAACGAATCGAAAGTAATCTTTTTATCGCCGCAAGGAAGCAAGTTGACTGCTAGCAAATGCGAAGAGCTTGCGACGGAAAAACACCTGATCCTCCTTTGTGGACATTATGAAGGGGTCGATCAGCGGGTGCTAGATGCAGAGATCGATGAAGAGATCAGCATTGGCGACTATGTATTGACGAATGGCTGTGTAGCAGCCATCGTGCTGATCGATGCGATGGTCCGATTCATTCCTGGAGTGATCGGTCATCCAGAAGCAGTCCAAGAGGACTCGTTTCAGGAGGGGATTTTTGATTCTCCTCACTATACGAGGCCAGAAATTTTTGAAGGGATGAAAGTCCCAGAGGTCTTGCTTGGAGGACACCATGCAGAGATCGAAAAGTGGCGAAAAGCCAAAGCAAAAGAGAAAACACGCCGGGTAAGACCCGATTTATTATTAGGAGAAAAGTTGTGAGCCGCGCACGAGTGATTGAAGAATTAGAACAAGCATATCTGAAAAAAGAAGTCCCTGTGTTCAACATTGGCGACACAATTCGCGTAAACACGCGAATTATTGAGGGTGAAAAAGAGCGTCTGCAAGCTTTTTCCGGTACTGTAGTTGCGAAAAAGGGAACAGGACTTTCTGAAACCTTTACTCTCTATCGTAATGCATATGGTTCGAGCATGGACAGAGTCTTTTTGCTCCACAGCCCGCGTATCGCATCGATCGAAGTGGTTCGTCCTGGAAAAGTAAGAAGAGCAAAACTCTATTATCTCCGCGGACGTTCAGGAAAAGGCGCGAAAGTGCGTGAACAGTATGTAGCCGGCGAAGAAGGATCTGCTCCTGCTGCATCTGCTGCTGAACAGAAATAGAATTTTTCCCTTTTTAGAAAAGCTCTGAAACGATAGTTTTGTATGCTAAACCTTAAATGGATTTGGCATGAAAGAACTTTCCGAATCAGAGCTTTGTCGTCTTCAGAACATGTCTCAAAGCGAAATCCGCCTCAAAGCAGAAGGTTTTAATAAAATTGCCGGAGTTGATGAAGCTGGGCGCGGTCCATTAGCTGGACCCGTTGTTGCAGCAGCATGCATTTTACCGGAAGGCGTTCTCTTCGAAAATCTCAATGACAGCAAACAGCTAACGGCAGAACAGCGGGAAATTCTCTTTCATCAAATCACAACATGTCCTGGCCTCGCTTTTGGTATCGGCATTATAGATGTGGCTACAATCGACAAAGTAAATATCTTGCAAGCCACATTTCTTGCCATGCGCAAAGCGGTAGAGTCTCTTCCTATAACTCCTGATTATCTACTGATAGACGGCAACCAACTGCCCAATTTTACCATTCCAACAGAATCAGTCGTCGATGGAGATGGGTTGTCGATTTCGATTGCGGCCGCTTCTGTCATTGCAAAAGTGACTCGCGATCGCATTATGGCTGAACTCGATGAAAAATATCCTGAGTACGGCTTTAAAAACCACAAGGGGTATGGTACCGTAGAGCATCTCAAGGCCATCAACTTATATGGACCTTCCAAGATCCACAGAAGATCTTTTGAGCCGATTAAGATGTGGGGATGCCCTGTTCAGCTCGATCTAATCCAAGATCTTTAGCCTCAGGGCGCGGAGCTTTTCAGCTCCGCATTTTTTTTAAGGAAAAGGTGCAGGGAAATCCCCAGCGACACATTCTTCGATTTCGTAGACAGGTTCTTTTCCGCTTCTTTGCCAGGATCGAAAATCAGAAAAGAATTCTCCCATTTTTGGCTTTAATCCTGAGCCTGGTTCAGAAGATTCATTGAAGCAAAAAGTCTTGTCGAAGAGATCCCAATTTTGGAATTCCATGCCTTTGCAAAATTCCTCAACTTCACTCTGATCATTTGCTTCAACCACGACAAGACCAGAGTCAGGATCTAACGTTTCTTTGGAGATTACAAGCGAGGCAATCGTTCCTCCGTCAGCGACTGTTGGATTTTTGATAACATCCTCAACACTTCTCCCAGTTGGAAGATTGTAGGGTAAGGAATCATAAACCCACCGAGAGAGAGACTGCTTCGGAACCCCGATGACATAAAATATGCCGATTGGTTGTCGATTCGCCTCTCGAATTAAAGCTCGAGCTTTTTGTTTGAAGCTGTCATGAATATTGAGTTTTGCAATCTCGTCCACCATTGAAAAATAGGTTTCATTTCCATAGTGATTGGCAAATCCCCAAGATGCAGCCGATTCGAGCGGGCTATTATTACAGGTTAATGCGTAACTCATCGAGAGGAGGTGAGGTTTCTTTTGAAACCCTGTATTTGGGACTTTTTGGAGCATTTTTTCATGAGAATCTATTTCATTGGAAAAGGGATTCCTAAAATACTTAAAAAAGGCCTTCCGCCCCTTCAACTCATCGTAAAGACCCATAACGATTTTTGAGCTTGCAGGCATTGCATGAACAAATGGGACATAACCCTTTTTGATCATCGCTGATTCCACTTTGACGATCTGTTGAACAAGGGTTTTTGAACCTTGCATCTTTTTTCCCGTAGCTCCCATTGATTCAACATAGCGTTGATTGGTTTTTGCCCAACAATTCAGGTAGGCGAAAGAAGGCGAGGAAGAGTACATCCTCTTGCATACTGTCATGGCGGCCATGGCTTTACCTCGCATCCCTCTGCTGCCAGAAAGTCTCTAAGCAAAAATAGTGGATAATCAGGATCGCTTGGAATGGTTGAATCCCAAAGGAATGGGACTGTCTCAATTTCATCATTTGCTTGAACTAAGATCTTTTTTTCTTTGAACATAATAAAACTCCGTTTGGTTGAAAAATGTTATAAGCCATTAAAATCAGACTCTTTAGAGTTAGATTTGTGGGCTAAATTTGGATTTAAATGGAAATAATAGAGCGTAACATGGGGTGGTGCCCCACTAGAGAAAGAGAAAGAAGCTGGTCGTGTTGATGTTCTTTCATAATGACAATTATATGATATTTAAAATCGATGAGTCAATTTATTTTGAATATAGGGATGTTTTATCTAAGAGGATGTGGAAAAGATCGGCAGTCGCAAGACCGCCAAGAGCAAACCAAAGAGGGGGGAGAGTCCAACCAAAAACAAGCCAGAAGAAGAACCCGAGCCACAAAACGCGGGTGAGCGTACCGACTATAGGCATATGAGAGATGCCGCGGTGCCGGAAGAGATAGCTGTATGGGCGAAAGGGGAGAGTGAGAAGTCCTTTGAGGGAGAAGAGTTTGATTTTGTAGGCGATATCGAGATCGGGGTGAAGAAACAGAGTGCCATAGAGGAAAGCGGCCGAAAATGAGAAAAGTTCTTGAGGCGTAAAAGGCACCGAATATTTAAGCGCGGCCAGTGCAATAGGCAGGCCCAGGACAAGGTTCACAGCGACATGAGTTCTATAGGCTGGCATACTTTGTAGTTTATCAAAAACAACCATTCTCATAACATTTATCTATGTTGAGTAGTATGACTGGCTTCGGAAGAGCTGCTTTCGATGCCCCTTACGGCCGTTTGACGGTCGAAATCCAATCTGTAAACCGCAAATATCTAGAGATTTTCGTATCTTCGCCGAAAGAATTTACCCAGTACGAGCATGAAGTTCGCAAATGGGTTGGAGAGGCAATATCGCGCGGACAAGTGTCCGTTCGTATTTTTCTCGAACCCTCTTTAAATGCGATCGACCGTCTCCTTCCCGATCCAAAAGTGTTGAAACGTCTGAAGGCTGGATGGGATCAGGTAGCTAAAAAAGCGGGAGTGGATGCTAAGGGGATCGATCTGCCATTTTTAATGCAGTATTTGCCTGCTTCAAAGAATGAGGCTTCGGATGAAGAGCTGCGGGTTTGCGTCAAAGAGGCGGTGAAGGCGCTTGTAGCGATGAAGCAGACCGAAGGAAAGGCGCTTGCGAAAGATCTTGCTCAGCGGATCAAAGAACTAGAACGGATGATTGCCGAAATAGAAAAACATTCGCCTGATGCAACAGAAAAGATGCGCACAAAATTGCGCGAAAGAATGGAAGAGGTCTTTAAGGGCGAAGTGGAAGAGCGGCTTCTTAGAGAAGTAGCGCTTTTTGCAGAGCGTGTGGACATCTCTGAAGAAATTACCCGATTTAAAAGCCATATTGATCAGTTTAAAGGGCTTCTTAAGGCGGACGTTGTTGGCCGGAAGATGGATTTCCTTCTCCAAGAAATGGGGAGAGAGGTGAATACGATCGGCTCCAAATCAATGGAAGCAAAAATTGCACATCTCGTAGTTGCAATGAAGAGCGAGCTTGAAAAGGTGCGCGAGCAGGTACAGAACATCGAATGAAACGGGGACTTGTTTTTGTCATTAGTGCGCCAGCAGGAACCGGTAAGACCACTCTTGTCAAAATGCTCAAAGATGAGTTTCATAATGTGGTCGACAGCATTTCTTTTACCACCCGTTCGCCTAGGCCCAATGAAGTAGAAGGTCGGGATTATAATTTCATTACCAAAGACGAATTCAAGAAGAAAATCAAAGAGGGCGAATTTCTAGAATATGCCGAAGTATTCGATCAGTATTACGGCACATCGAGGAAATATGTCGAGTCGCAGCAAGAAAAAGGCAAACACGTCGTCATGGTGATCGATACGCAAGGGGCGATGCAGCTGATGGGCAAATTCGACGCCATCTACATTTTTATCAGTCCTCCAACGCTGGAGGAACTCATGGCCCGCCTTTACCGTCGCAAATCAGAGGATGAAGAGGCGATCCGGACCCGTCTTTCTTGGGCCGAGAAGGAGATGGCCCTTGCTCCGAAATACAACTATCATATTGTAAACGACAATTTGAAAGTCGCGTACGATGCTCTCAGATCGATTTTGATTGCAGAAGAGCACAGAAACCGTTAAAATCTTTCGCAAAAAGGAATTTTATTTATGACAGAATCGCTTACGAATGAAACTCTTCGGAAAAAATTCAAAAACAATTTTGACCTTTGCAACTTTTCCATCAACATTGCACGCAATATTTTGATGAGCGGCACCCAGGCAACGCTTGGCCAAATCCTCCATCAAATTCAAGAGCGGGCGTCAGAAAATCGTGGCTGAAAAGATCCTTATTACATCGGCCCTTCCTTATGCGAACGGGCCCCTTCATTTTGGCCATATCGCCGGAGCTTATTTGCCAGGGGACTGCTATGCCCGTTTCCAGCGACTGATGGGCAATGATGTGCTTTATATCTGCGGTTCGGACGAGCATGGGGTTGCGATCACTTTGAGCGCAGACCTAGCCAAAAGGACGCCCAAGGAGCATGTCGATATCTTCCATAAGATCAATGAAGATTTTTTTGATCAGCTAGGGTTTTCTTTCGACCATTATAGCCGGACTACCTGGCCGGGACATGTTCCTACGACGCAGGAGTTCTATGAGGCCTTGAACCGAAAGGGGCTTATTGAGGAGAAAACTGAAAATCACCTCTATTCAGAGCAGGAAAAGCGATTTTTAGCAGACCGGTATGTAGTAGGTACTTGTCCGAAATGCGGATATGAAGAGGCGCGCGGCGATGAATGTCAGCGGTGCGCAAGTTCCTATGAGGCGACCGATCTCAAAAACCCCCGTTCTAAATTGACTGGCTCTCCCTTAACTCTTAAGCCAAGCACGCATCTTTATTTGCGCTTTGACAAGTTCAAAGATCAGCTCGCTACATGGATCGAGAAAAAGCATTGGAAAGAAAATGTCATTCGTTTCGCGATGCAGTACATCAATGATTTAAAACCGCGGGCGATCACTCGAGACTCCGATTGGGGAGTTCCTGTTCCTGGCTATCCGAACAAAGTCTTCTACGTATGGTTTGATGCGCCGATCGGCTATGTTTCTGCAACTCAAGAATGGGCCGAAAAAATCGGCAAACCAAATCGATGGGAAGACTATTGGTTCGATCCAAAATGCAAGCTGGTCCATTTTATCGGCAAAGACAATATTCCATTCCATGCGGTCTTCTTCCCTGCTATGCTAATGGGGCAAGACCGGCCTTACAAGCTTCCGGACGAGATCCCTGCGAATGAATTCTATATGCTCGAGGGACGCCAATTTTCCAAGTCGGAAGGCTGGTATATCGATTTGCAAGAGTTTTTTACCCGCTACACGGCCGATCAGGCCCGCTACGCGATTGCGGCCAATGCGCCTGAGACCTCCGACTCTGAATTCAGTTGGAAAGATTTTCAGATGCGGTGCAATGCTGAGCTGCTTGGCAAATTCGGCAACTTTGTCAACCGGGTTCTTGTTTTTGCTAAACAGCATTGCGGCTCAAGAGTACCTAAATTGGGCAAACACAATGATGTGTTTCTCAAGGAAATGAATGATATTGTCGATCAAGCCGAGCGAAGTTTTGAGAAATTTCATCTGCGAAAAGCTTCTCAGCAACTGATGGAGCTCGCTCAAGCGGGCAATGCTTTCTTTGATGCTCAAAAGCCTTGGGTTTTAGCGAAAGATCCGGCGCGCAAAGAGGAGCTTGATACAGTCATTGCCCTTTGCATCGAATGCATTAAGAATTTGGCGCTTCTTGCAACGCCCATCATCCCTGACACGGCACAGAAAATCTGGAAAATGCTCGGATTTTCGGGAGAGATTGCGAAAGGCAATTGGAATCAAATCCACTCTCATCCAGTGCCTGCGGGGCAGCAAATGAATGAACCAGTCATCCTTTTCCGCAAAGTGGAAGATGCGGAGATTGAGGAACAAATTGCTAAATTGGGAAAAATAGTAAAAAAAATGGAAACGACAACTTCTTTAGAGCCCCTCAAACCTCAAGTGACTTACGATGATTTCACAAAACTCGATTTTCGGGTTGCTCAAGTCTTAGAAGCGGTCAAAGTCCCAAAATCCAAAAAGCTGCTCAAATTGCATGTCGACCTCGGTTTTGAAAAGCGGACAATTGTATCGGGAATTGCTTTGAACTACGAGCCAGAACAACTGGTAGGCAAAAAAGTGGTCATTGTGGCCAATTTGGCGCCGGCCACCCTCATGGGCATCGAAAGCCAAGGAATGGTCTTAGCTGCTCATTTGGAAGCTTCGCTTGAATTGCCTGAGATTCAAAACTTGCCACCAGGAAGCGTGGTCTCTTAATTACTCAGCTTATCAAATATTTCTATTGCTTGAGCAGCGGTAGGCCGTAATTCAGGATTGATGCTAAGCATCTCTTTGATAAGAGAATCAATTGGATTTTTGAAGTTGAGATGAAGATGTGCTTTTGTCCAGTCATCCGATAAGGTTTTGATCTTTTCGTAAATTTCATCTGTACCTAAATTCATCCAGACGGGGTGGTCGTCATAAAAGAGCATATATAAAACAAGCCCCATGGACCAAATATCGCTTGCCTTTGTTGCTGCGCAGTCTTCAACCCTTTCAGGCGAGTGCCAGGTGGGCGTCCCTGCTGAGGGTCCGATATCAGTGATCGCCACATTTTTTTCATCAAAATCGACCAAAATGTTTTCGATTTTGATATCGGAATGGACTCCTGTTTCGTGGATAGTCTTCAATCCGCTTAGAAGCTGACGGGCAAAATGCAATTTTTGCTCTGTAGACCATGCGTAAAAGCAATTCCCTTTTCCTTTCAGAGCGCACATTAGATTCATTTTGTACAATGGTTCAAATTCTGCCCGTTTTTTTTGTCCTTTCTTGTCTACGTATCGAGCAACAGAATCGAGTGGAACGATCCCTTCGGAAGCCTCTCTGACAGGCTCATCCCATTTGTCGTCATCCATTGCGATTTTCCTTGCCACAACTTTTAAGTCAAAAAGATCGATGCATTGTTTTATTTTTCTAAAAGTGCCGAATGCAAACAGGCTCTTTTTCATGTCTATATAGATTTTGCCGTCGCGGTTGATATGCACGGCTCTTTTCAAGGGAGTATTAGAGGCATGTAGCCGTATATCTTTACCTTGTCTTTTAGCCCTCAACGCAAGCTTGCAAAGATCATCTGCCCAATCGGTATGCTTCGGGGCGATTTTTTTAAGGTTTTCTCTCAGTTTCTCTTTCATTTCAAGCTGTTCCCGAACAGCCTCTGGAAGTTCGTTGAATCCGTTTTGTTTTGAAGATAAACTGCGAACAAATTGGACTTTCATTTTGCAGTGTCTTGCGAGATTTTCTGCATCAACGAAAATCCTTTTGCATATCCCATTAACTTTAAGGGTAAATGGGATATATGAATTTGTGAAAAGATCTAAGAATCCTAACGCTTCTTTTGAATGTGTGTAATTATCTGTAATAATCATTTCAAAAAATTATATTACATTTTTAATTAAAAATAAACCGATATTATTTTGGGGATATGGGGAGTTATAATGAACCTATCCTAGTAGAATTTTGGGGGAATTTTTAGCGTGAAAGCTTCGTAGAATCGACGATACGCGAAAGCTCGCAAGTTGATTCGTATTAATCAATACGGGTCAACTTGCGATCGTCGATTCTATCGGCTTTGACGCAAAAATCACCCTAAAATTCTACTAGGATAGGTTCATGGGATGACGATCATTTTTAGATATTTAAAACGCGATTGAACCATTTAGAATAGTAGCAAATAAAACCCAGAGTAAATATGGGAATAATAAGATGCTTGCAGTACGTGAGATAGACCAACTGAAGTAGATTGTTGCGAGAATCGCAACATCGAGCGCAAGGATATCAATAAAAGCCCAAACTGGCTGCCGGAAATAAAAAAAGAGAAAAGACCAAATCCCATTAAAAAATAGCTGAAGGCAATAAAAAGTGAACGCCCGAGTCTTTTGCTTGCAGTTATAAAGCATCCATCCTGAAACGGCGATCATAATGTATAAAATTGTCCACACTGGAGGGAAAAGCCAAGCTGGAGGGGTAAAAAACGGTTTTTCTAATGTTTGGTACCAAGAAGAAACAGAGCTGTTAGTGGCGAAACTTCCTGCGAAGGCGATCGCGAAGCAAATCAAAAGAAATAGAAACAGTGAGGATTTGTTTTTCATCAGGCAAATTCCAATTGATGATGGGTGTCCATCTGGAAAGTTTTGGCCATTTCCTTAATCGCTTTTTCCAAACCTGTATAGCGGGTTTGCACTTGGTTGTTGTTGATGGCAATCGCGATGGCTTTGGTCATTCCGACGAGATAGACCTGTTTCTTGCCGCGCGTGACCGCTGTATAGAGAAGATTGCGCTGAAGCAATTTAAAATGAGAGGTGTGGATGGGCATCACAATGCAAGGACATTCGCTTCCCTGGTATTTATGGACTGAGGTTGCATAGGCCAAAATTAGCTCATCGAGGTCTGTGAGGTCGTACTCCACTTCTTTTTCATCAAACCGAACCATGATCCCATTGTCTGTAACTTGCGAGATGCGGCCGATATCTCCATTATAGACATTTTTATCGTAGTTATTTTTAATCTGCATCACTTTGTCATACAAGTGAAACCGGCGTCCGGCTCTGAACAATGGTTTCGTAGATGGATTGAGCAGATTTTGCAAGGCATCGTTAAGCATTTCAACGCCAATGAGACCCCGTTTCATCGGGGAGAGCACTTGAATATCATCTATGGGATCATATTTCCAAAGGCGTGGAATTTCTTGAGAAACAAGCTGCAGAATCACTTGCCCAATCGCCTCGGGCGTCTCGGCTGCGATGAAGTGAAAATCGGTCCGTTCATGGGTATTGATTTCTGGAAACTCTCCATGATTGATCCGGTGAGCATTGGTGATGATTTTGGACCCTTTGGCCTGACGAAAAATTTCTGTCAATCGGGTCACTCCAATCTGACCGGATTGAATCAGGTCGCGCAGGACAGTCCCTGCGCCAACGCTTGGCAATTGGTCGATATCGCCAACAATGAGAACGCGAGATCTTGCAGGGATCGCTCGCAAAAGACTGTAAAGCAGCTGCGTATCAATCATGCTGGCTTCATCGAGGATGATCAAATCGCAGTCGATGGGGTTGTCTTTGCCTTTCTTAAAGCCGCCGGTCGTAAAATCCATTTCCAAAAGGGAATGGATGGTGAAGGCGAGCTTGTGGGTGATTTGCGTGAGCCTTTTGGCGGCTCTTCCCGTAGGGGCAGCCAAAGTGATTTTACTCGTCAGTTTTTGCGAGATGGCCAAAATCGCATTGGTGATTGTGCTTTTTCCTGTACCGGGGCCGCCGGTGATGATGTGGACTTTATCGGTAAGGGCCTGTATGACCGCTTTTTTTTGCTGTTCAGCGAATTGGATAGAAAGCTGCGTCTGAACCCAATCGGCCGCTTTTTCGGCATCGATAGATCGGATGGCTTGCCTTCCATGAACCAGTCGGAGAAGGTCTTTGGCAATTCCTTGCTCATAGGCAAAATAGGGTTTTAGCCAAATTTTCCCATCTTGCTCCACCAGCTGCGTATTGATGAGGGCTCGAACCTGCTTTTCGATGAGCTCTTGGTCTACCTCGAGCATTTTAGCTGCGATCGGGGCAAAATCGGTGAGCGGATAGCAGGTATGTCCATCATTCGCAAGTTCCCAGAGGACGAACTCGATACCGGCGGCGAGCCTTTCAGGGGAGTGGAGGGCAAATCCAAGCTTCAAGGCGATGCTATCGGCCATTTTAAAACCGATGCCAAAAACCTCTTTAGCCAGTTGATAGGGGTTTTCTTTCACCTTGGCGATCGATTCTTCGCCATATTGCTTATAGATTTTTTGGGCATAGCCAGGGCTTGCTCCATGGGCCCTCAGAAAGATCATGACCTCTCGAATGGAGCGCTGTTCGTTCCAGCTTTCTTTGAGCTGCCGCACCTTCTTTTTGCCTAAGCCTTCAATTTCATAGAGGCGGTGAGGGGATTTGTCGATGATTTCCAAGGTGTCCGACCCGAAACGATCAACGATTTTCTTGGCATAAACGGGGCCGATTCCCTTAACGAGGCCCGATTCCAAATACTTTTGAATGCCCAAAATATCCGAGGGGGCTTCGACGGTAAATTCAGCGACCTCGAACTGCCTCCCATGAGAGGGGTGGGTTTTCCAGGTGCCTTTGAGGTTTACATTCTCGCCTGCCTGCAGCCCAGGCAAGTATCCGACGATAGCGGTCAGTTCTTTCTTTTTGGGCTCTTTGAGCCTGGCTACGGTGAAGCCGTTTTCTGCTTGAGAATAGACAATTGCATCGACATAGCCTGTAAGCTCTTCATCCATGGAAAAAATTTTAGCAGTTGCTGTGAAGGGCCGCAAGCAAATTCCCTTGCAACTTAATCGCTTTCAAATATATGATAGTTCTTTCATTTCTATTCCGGGTTAGCTCAGTGGTAGAGCAGTGGACTGTTAATCCATTGGTCGTTTGTTCGAATCAAACACCCGGAGTTTCTTAAGATAGCTTATTCCTAGTAATACCTTCAGACGTCTCAATGGTGCTTTTAGATTCTGATTTTCCTAGTCTTTTTTAGTCGTTTTCTAAAACGGAAGTTCTTCGAAAAATTTTCTTTCCTTAGAATTCAACAATTTACTAAGATCCCACCTCATTTTTTTTGAGGGATCTATGCGACTCTTCTGTCTTTTCTTTTGTTTTGCACTCTTCGCCTATTCCAACGAAGCATATCTTAGCGTTACAGAAAATGATCCTTCTTCTTTAGTAGAGGGCGTCAGTGTGATCACTGGCGATCTCTATTCCTATGAAGAAGACTATGTTGTTCAAGGAGCGGAACCGATCCATTTGCCGCATTCTTTCATCAGTGGTGAAAGCGTTAGAAACTTCAACCATCTGACAGCTCTATGGCTTAGTTTTGTCGGGCGTGTTGAAGTGAACGAGCCGAATGGAACGACTCTTTGCTATTTTAAGGATAAAAAGGACAAATCTAACAAATACGTAGCTCACGATTTCACACAAAACACAAAGGGTATTACCAATACCTCAAAGGGCAAGATTTCTGCTCAGACTCATTTGAAGAATCAGCACCTTATTTTCCGGGAAGATAAAACAAAAGGCTTCACCCTTTATGCATCGGATGGGACTCATCGATTTTATGAGGGGATGAAAGGACAAAAGGCCGAAAAAGAAGGGCCGCTAAAGGGCACTTATCTATCGTACGCCTATAAGCTGGTTTCTGAAACGTTGCCTAATGGACACGTTATCCGTTACGCCTGGGATGACAACAACCAACTCAAAAGAATTTACACGACGAATCCTTCAGGGAGTAAAACATATGCAGAGGTTGGTATTCGGATCAATGAAGATCAGTCGGTTCTTACGGGAAGCGATGAAAGATCTCTTGTTTGCAATGCGACTGCAAGTCAAACTCAGATTATTTCTCCTGAATTCTCGCCTCAAACTCTTAACTGGGAATCAAAACCCCTTTGGATGGGCGGACACAAATTAGAAAAATTCTATCTGAAATCCCTCTCTTTGCCAAAAAGCCGCACTGTGCAGATTGGCTATGGTGAAATAGAAGATCCAGATGCTCGGCGGATTCAAACCGGATTGCGTAAACGGGGAATCGAGCAAAAGATTGAACAATTAAAACTAAAAAACAAGAAGAAAAACAAAGAAAAAATCGATCAGCTAAAAGAAGAAAAAAATGTCATAACCAATCTTGGGTTAGTAGGTGAGTTTTTTCCTAAAGAGCGATTTGTCAAAACACTCTCTGCTCCTGTTGGAAAAGATGAGTCTTTGATCACTACACATTCGTTTACTTTTGATAAGGAGAACAAAAGGTCATACGTCTTCGATGCAGATTCCAATAAAACAGCCTATTTTTGGAATGATGACCTCCGTTTGACTCAAGTGATACGCTATTCAGCAAGCGAAAACGTTGAAAGTTCTGATCGATTTGTCTGGGATCACACTGACTTAAAATGCAAAATGCTTCTCGATGCAAAGGATAGTCCTGTTTGGGCGCGCACTTACCTCTATGACGACTGGGGGAATATCAAAGAGGAAGCCTTTTATGGGAACCTGTCAGGCAAAGGAACTCCTTTAGCGATTGGACCAGACGGACTTCCAGCGGCAAACGGTGTCGAGAGCTATGTCAAAAAAAGGGTCTATTCAGAAGATGGAAGGCATCTCCTCTTAAGAGAAGAAGATGCAGACTCTGTAATCACCTATACATACCGGCCCGATGCTCAACTTCTTGAAACCAAAACGATATGCCCTGGAACAAAGAATCAAATTCTGCACAAATATGAGTACGATAAAGACTTCATTCTCGTTCGAGAATCAGTCCTTGATCAGCACTCCCATACAGCCAAAATCATCGTTCCGAGAGAAAATGCTCCCTACATCGGATTGCCAGACGCAATCAAAGAGGTGTATTTTGACGAACAAGGGAATGAAATCCTGTTGAAGAAAACCACTTTCCGCTATGGGGCAGGAGCCACGGTCATTGGGAAGGATATTTATGACGCAGAAGATAAGCTTCGTTACAGTTTAGCAATGACCTATGACGAAAAATCGAGATTGACCAGTGAAACCAATCCAATCGGTCAGCAAGCGATTTACAGATACGACGAAGTGGGAAACCGGATCTATGCGAAGGACTTTTCGGGCAAGCTTGAGACTTTTTACGATTATGACTTTTCGAATCGATTGATCAAAAAGCAAGAAAAAGGATCTGACGGAATCGATCGCATCGAAACATATGAATATGATCTTCGACACAATCTTATCGAGCAAACCGACCCCTATGATAACGTCACTCGGATGGTCCCTGATGCGTTGGGCCGTTCTAAAGAGATCCATCTGCCATGCATTGAAAATGAGAAGGGAGAGCTAGTTTATCCTTTCATTCAGCAAACGTTTGATGCCGCAGGCAATATCATTGAAAAAACAGATGCTGAAAAATTTGTTACGCGAACTAAATATAATGCCTACGGCAAACCGATCGAGATTGTCCATCCAGACGATGCAAAAGAAGAATTTACCTATGATCTCAATGGCCGTCTCAAAACGCATACTGATGCTTTAGAAGTCGTCACCGAATACACCTATGATTCTTTAGGCAGGGTGTTAACAAAAAACGTATCTGATGCCGAAGAGACATTTGTCTATGAAGGGCAGTACCTCATAGAGAAGAAAGACGCTGAAAAAAATGTCACCACCTACAAATACGATAGAGCCGGCAGAAAAATTGAAGAGGTCTCTTCCGGGGAAAAGACAACTTATGAATATGACACTTTGGGAAGACTTTGGAAAACCCACAAGGCTGATTTAACCACTATTACTGATTACGATCTCCTAGATCGGGTGACGGAAGAGAGAAATGAAACAAAATCGGGAGTCATTTTAAGGAAGGTTCAATACGAATACGATGAGGCCGGCAATCAAAAAGCAATCATCCGCAATATTCAAGGCCATGAGGCTAGAGAAGAATCGAGCTATGATTCCATCGGCCGTCTGACCAGCAAGAAAAATGCATTAGGGGACCTAGAAACATGGGCGTACACCGATAAGGAGAACAAAAAGACTCACACAGATCCGATGGGACTAGAAACCATCGAGACTTACAATGGATTCAATCAAGTCTCTCTAATTGAGAAAAAGAAAAACAATAAGACCCTATTCTCTCAAAAGAAATTCTACAATCTCAACGGTCAGCTTACTCTGCAAAAGGATACCATTTTTGCACCTGACGGAACACAAAGAGAAGTAAGAACCCGATGGGAATATGACTCAAGGGGGCTTGTAAAAACTCTGATCGAAGCTGAAGGAACTCTCGAAGAGAAAATCACTAAAACGACCTACAGTCCAAGAAAAGAGATTAAAACAGTAACGAAGCCGAACGGGATCATTTTAACATACAGCTATGACGATTACGGCCATCTCATTTCGCTTGTCTCTTCAGATGATACATTGAAACATGAGATGACTTACAACCTACTCGGCCACTTACAAACAGCAGATGGTCTGGTAAGAACCACGGATGCTTTTGGCAGAATTGTGAAGGAAACCTTCCCCAGCGGTCTCTTCATTGAAAATACTTATGATGATCAAGGAAGGAGGGAAACTTGCAAAATCCCAAAAGCCGATTGCTGGATCGATTTTAAGCATGATGCTGCTGACTTAAAGGTTGTTACAAGAAAAAGAATGCATGGGAGCATTATCTACAGCCACTCCTATCTAGAGCATGACTTATCTGGAAATGTCCTATCAGAGCAACGAATCGATAGCGAGCCAACGAGGTATGCTTATGATTCATTGAATCGGAAATTTGCGGTTCATTCATTTCCCCTTGTTCAAGAGATAACTGAATTTGACCCTGCCGGCAATATTCTAAAGATGAGAAGGGGAGGTATTGGCGAAACTGTTTATACGTATGACGATCTTTATCAGCTTACAAAAGAGACCGGACAATTTGATCATACATATTCCTTTGATTCACTGAATAATCGGCTCCAAAGAGATGGGGAAATGTATGAGATCAATTCTCTGCATCAAATTGCATCCCATTTTAAATATGATCTGAATGGGAACCCGGTTCAACACAACAACACGATCTACAGTTACGATGCGCTTGATCGGTTGCTTCGAATTGAGGCGCCCGAGTTCATTCAGATTTTTGAGTACGATTCCTTGCATCGGTGCCTATCGAAGAGAACGATCCAAAATGGCAATGAGAAGAGAGAATATTTTCTCTATGACGGACAAAATGAAATCGGGTCTTTTGACGAAGATCTCAATCCAAAAGAACTTAGGGTTTTAGGGAATGCGCCGCATGCAGAAATCGGGGCAACCATTGCCATCGAGTTAAATGGCGCTATCTGCGCTCCCATCCACGATCTGCAAGGCAATCTTGCTGTATTAAAGCCTCTTGATGCGGATCCATCGTTTTATCATTATACGGCATTTGGTGAGGAAAAGGTCGTTGGAGGGATGATTTCGCCTTGGCGATTTTCTTCCAAAAGAACTGACAGTCAAAGCCAGCTCGTCTATTTTGGCAGAAGGTTTTACATGCCTGGCTTCGGCAGGTGGCTAACTCCCGATCCTGCTGGATTTACCGATGGGATGAATCTATATGCTTATGTTCACAACAACCCGCTCAATCACTTTGATGAGTATGGGCTTTGGCTTCAACCGAGATCTGAACCTTTTCAAGCACCAATGTGGTGGAAAAACAGCACTTCTTACCTTTGTCATGAGCTATATGAGCCTATATCTCCATTTTGCAACCTCGCCTCTCAGATGCTGAAAAACGATCGATCGGGGGAATTTATTTCGAGACACTTCACTTCGTTCAACACTGATACCTCATTTCGAAATACATCTCGGTTACAAGATACTTTGATTAATGGGCATGCATCCATTGACCGTTTTTGGGGGACGTCATTATCGCCCATGTATGATCCCAATTCGTGGATCAACACAAACTTAGCGAAACTGGAATTGCCTATGCCAGGTAGAATGTTCAGTACTGGGTTTGCATCTCAAACTGTTCCCAAAGTTGCTCCTGTGGCGAAAAGAACTTTGAACAGTCAAACAGTAATCTCATCTTCCAGAAGATTCCAAGCACAAGAATACGTTAATCCTCATACAATTCGATTTGCGCAACCCACAGCGAGTCAAAATTTTAGCAACAGGGGTGAGATTAATGACTTGATTAAAGGTCTTCGGAATCGAACAATAAAACCAGAGGATGTTCCGATAATTCGAGTCGTGGAATATGAGGGAAAAATGTACACTCTCGACAACAGAAGATTAGCAGCTTTCCAAAATGCAGGGATCAAGAAAATACCCATAAAGAGGGTCTCTTTAGGTGATCCTAAAATTGAAATGGAATTTCGTAAGAAATTTAAACCGATTTGTGGAGGGGAAAAAATTGTTATTATACCGAATTCCTCTGACAGAATAGCAGAACTTAATAATTTGAGATCATATGGTAAGATTGAATAAACCAAAAAGAGAATTGCTAACTCGAGAAGACTTCGAAACTTTTCCTGTGTGGACTTGGGATGATGAAAATATAAACTGCCTACCCATATCAGAAGAAGACCCTGCCCCCGAAGATTATACAGGTTTATTTATAAAAGCATCTTTTACTACACCAGATGGTCATTTGTTTGATGGCTATTTAGTTGGGGATGATGATTTTTTTCATGCAAATGGAATGTTTATTGATGGGGAAGATATTGGATTCAATGTGAATTTACCAGGTTTAATAAAGACCTCACTTGATAAGATTTTCAAGTTATTAAACTGTGATCCTTTCCCCTTTTTTCCGCTAAGATATACAACTCCTATTCGCTTTAAAGGAGGAAGACTGATATCAGGAAACTTTGTTCTTACAAATGGAAAATTGTCTTGCGTTCCCGACAAGAGTTCTTTCGAATAAAATTGAATTTCAATAGTTAATCCAGTAGCGATATTGATGGTGTACTGATGGTGCAGTAGCTGGCAAGTAACTACAACTGCTCACGTTAGGAGGTAGTTATCTTTTTGAAACATTTCCTGCTTCGCGATATAGTTTAGCTGTTAGACCTGAGTGGAATACTATGTCTGGATTTAGACAATTTAAAATTCGACCAGGTGCAATAGTTTTAGAAGGTAGAACTGCACCTCAAGGCCCTTATTTGCCCGGCGGTCAAGTTCAAAAATTTGTACTAAATTGGCGTGAGGATCTTCATTTACCATGAACAAGACAAGCAAATTATTGACTCTTGTTGAAGATGCAATCAATGGAATAAAACAGGAAATTGAAAAAGGCGATCAAAGAATAGATTCTTCAGAGCACTTACAATTTATTTTTTCGGTACTATTAGAGACTGTTAACGGATTTTGGTTTCGTCGAGTTTTCGGGATTATTTTGGCCAAATTTTGACTTTTTTTCGGGGGTCAATATACGGAAGTTGATATTAACCCCCGAAAAAAAGGTCGAAATTTGGCTCAAAAGAACCCGAAAATCGACTGAAACAAAATCCGTTAACAGTCTCTTAGAAATGAAATCCCATCTTTCAAGATCTAGTTTTGGCGCATCTGATTTTAATTATAACATTGCAAGGTTTGTCATAGACACTTGGCCATTGAATCATCCTCTTGGAGAGCAAATTTGCCAAATTCAATACGAATATGATCGCATGATATGTAAATCGAGAAAAGAGTTGGCAAATTGATGATTCATGGATAATAAAATGAAAAAATGTTGTTGGAAAGAAATAAACGATTTCAAAAATTATGACGAAGCTGAAACAAATCTATTCCTGGAGAAATGGTTTCGTTACATAAAAAGTAGCTCCGCTTGGAGATTGGTCTGGCTTGATGCACCTTTTCGGGATTATTTGAAAGAAATGATGTAACTTTATATATGAGTTCCTATGTTTAAAACAATCAACGAGCTAATTAGAAAAATTGTCCACAAACAGACAAAACCTGAAGACATCCCACCTATACGTGTAGTTGAATACGAAGGAAATCTGTACACTCTAGATAATAGAAGGTTATATGCGTTTCAACAAGCTGGCCTAGATAAAATCCCCATTCAAAAAGTTTCAATAGATGATCCCCAAATTGAAGAAGAATTTGTGAGAAAGTTCAGGCCGCCCAGTCAAGGAGAACAGCCGACTATAATTCTAAACCCTCCAGGCTATTCTAATACGAACGAAGAAATCAAAAAGCTTAAGAAAAAATCTCTAACTCGAGTAGATTTTGAAAGATTCCCAATTTGGACATGGGATGAAGGCAAGGACTATGTCCAGCCCGTCAATGAGTTGGAACCATCTGTAGATGATTATTATGATACCTTCATTAAAGCTAGATTCAAGGTTGATAGACATCACTTTGATGGATATTTGATGTGTGCAGATCGAGTTTTTGGTTTTGCGATTTTTGTGGACTCAACAAAGTTCATGTTCAATGAGCAACTAAGTTCGTATAACAAAATCCAAATGAATAACTTTTTAGAATATTTAGATTGTAAACTCTTTCCCTTTTTCCCAATCGGCTATGAGACAGATGTAAAGTTAAAAGGGTTTGAAGAAAATATCGGATATCTGAGCTATAAACTTGCCAGTATGACTTGATATGGACATAGTTCGTTAAGGCTCATCCATTTTGATAGCCTGAGTTCTCATAAATATTCATTTTGCTTGCACTTCAATAAACAGGGTTGTCAATGGTTCACTGATGGTGCGGTAGGTAGCAAGTACCTGCAACAGGTCACGAGTGGTTGCGACAACATGTCTTGCTTTAAGTATTTGATTCTATTGTTGCTAGGAATTGCCGTTCGTTGTAAATTGTTGTTATATAACGGACTGTTAATCCATTGGTCGTTTGTTCGAATCAAACGACCGGAGTTTCTTCATCAGGCCCCCTATAAAAACGTTTCGTGCACAAAAAGGTCATCATTCGGGAATTCATGGAAAAGAACGAATCCTCGTTTTTTGAGAAAGAGGCGGAGCCGCTCCTTAGAAAATAGATTTTCGACATTGATCACATCGATATGCGTCTTTTGATAGTCAATCGTATCCAGGATTTCCAGTTCTCCCCCTTCTGTGTCCACATCTAGGAAGTGAATGTGACGATATTTATGAACATCTAGAATGTTTTGCAGAGGAACAGTTTCGATTTGAATCACATTTTCTGAAGATTTGTATTCGAGATAGACTTCATATGATTTATGCTCTGGGTGATAATTTTCAATAATCCCAGACCATCCTGGGGTATTTGGACAGCAAAAAAATTCCCGGCGCCCTCCTTTCCCAATTCCAATAGGATAAACCGGCCCTTTTCGACTTTTTTGACATTTAAAAAATGAAAGGGGATTGGGCTCGAAGCAAATCCCATTCCAACCTAGATAGGCTTCGAAAAAATAGGTGTTGCTTGTCTCAATTCCATCTTTAGCTCCGACATCGACAAAGAGACCATCTACTTTTTCCCACTTATTATGGAATCTTTCATAAATGAATAGATCTTGAGCATGAGAACTTTTAGTGTAAGAGATCGCTTCAAACATCTCTTCTATGTAGCAAACAAGACAGTTTTTATACCAGATGTTGAAAAACCAACTGTTGATGTGAATTGCAGGTTGTTGTAAATTGTTGGCTTATAATGGGTTGTTTGTTATGCATCTTCAAGGAATCGAGTCTTCTTGGACATTTGATGAATGGAATTACCATGCTGCATCTCTAAGAAGAGAACTTTTGTCGCTTTGTGAAAGAGTGCCCCAGATAAATGAAGATCAGATCGGAAATCTGCAGTTTGATTTTTCTGTTGCGGAAGATCGTATCTTTCTTCTTGCGGATGCTGAATTCGAAGGGGGGGATTTACCCGCCGATCTTCGATATCAAATCAGAGAACTTCAAGGTCTTGCCAACCGGGTGGCCTCAGAAGTTCGAGAGTTTTTTGATCTGGAATTGTAATTCTCATTTAAGGGCACGGAATTGCATCAGGACAAGATTCGATAAGCGTAATCATTCCTGTTGGGCTGATCATGCCTGTATTGACAGAGTTTACATCGCAAGGGCCTAATTTGAAGGTTCCTGTGCCTGAGTCGAGAACATAATTAGCAGTATTGTTGTTGTCGGTTAGAGTTAGGCAGACCGCAGGGGTTGTTTGAGCCGAACCAACAAATACTGCGGTGGGTATATTGGCAATGAACGTATTGTTCCTAATTGAGCCTGTAAGGGTTTTGTATTGCTCTATATCCAGTCCTGAGGCAGCATTTGTCGACATATTTTGGCAGTTGCTTATTGTATTTCCAGAAATATTCATGGTCAGAAGGTCGATGCCGGTATTGGCATAACTGATAATACCTGTGCCGTCGCATCCATTAATTTCATTATTCAATATTGTTAGATCAAGGGATGAAAAATCTTGGTTTACAGCAATTCCGTTAGAACTGTTTTTAATTCCTGCAATAGTATTGTTTTTAATTATTATATTTCCGGATGAAGTAAGCGTTGGACTTATAACAGCGATTCCATTGTCATTGCATTCTGCGATTGTATTGTCAGTTGCAAGCAGCATCAAAGTATCAGACGGGGTTGCAAGGACTAGGCCGGAGCCTCCATTATTGGACATTGTGTTGCTGATTGCTGCGACTTCTAGATTTGTAATTACGCTACCAGGATTAGGATGCATGTAAAAAGAATTCGATCCATTTTCGGAGAATCTATTGCCTTTAAAGAAAATTGAAAAATGATCGGTAGTTCCGTTCGGCAAGATTGTAATGCTTGAACCTAAGCTCGATTGAGACCCCGTTCCGTTATTCGTAATCGTATTATTGACGAATTTAATATCTATATCTGAAGCGTTATTGACTGCGAGTTTGAAGCTGCCAGTCACGTTGTTCTGAAAAATGTTATTTTCGATATAAGCGGAAAGGATGTTTCTATCCGCAGATATTTCCAACGGAAAATTAGAAACAGAAGTTTGACCTTCAAAGGTATTGTTCGAGCAGTCAACGATAGACGTTCCTTTAAGATCCAAAAAGATGCCATTGACGTTGTTCAAAAACTGATTGTTCGTTATGGATATGGAGGCATTTCCGTTAAAGGAGCTCTCGATTGCAAATGTTTGGTTGTTCTCGAAAGTACAAGAAGAAATCTCTAAATTTTGCTGGTCAGTTCCATAGATGGCATCGTGGATTGCGGATACGATCCTAAAACCGCTTACGCTGTTATTAGCCGCCAGGGTGACAGCATTGCCCTCGGTATCTATATTTGTGTTTGTAATAGTGGGGGAAGAGGTGGTTTGCGGAGGGATGTTGATGGTTCCATCGGAAATTTGCAATAGGTGGCTCACGCCAGATCCCCAAAACTTCTGGTTTTCTTTTAAAATGATTCCAGAATCCATTCCAGTAGTTGTTCCGTTACCCGGGAATACATAGATGATGTCATTTGGTGAAGAGTTGTCTTGCGCTTGAGCTAGGCTGTGGTAAGGGCTTTCATAGGTACCGTTAGAACTGCTTGTATTATCAACGAATACAAAGAAGTAGGGAAGTCCTGTGGCGGGGTCGATGGCTACGGCGTTTTTTCTTTTTTTGTCGATGACAATAATCTCTTGCCTATCTACCGGCTGCAGCATGCGATTGTTTAATATATTGGCATTTTTGCATGTGCGGCCCTGTTCTTTGACCTTTGACTTTGGCCCAAAAGAAAAGCTTAAGGAAATTTGACCTTGGAATTTGTTATGGAAAGTCCTGTCATACGAATCGCTGATTTCAAGGGTTAAAATGTCTTTGAATGTTCCTGATATCCTTGCTTTTCCGCCCCAGGTAGCTGGATCGATTTTTCCTAGAAAATAGTAAGGTCCGGCTGCTGCATAGAAATCAAACGAATCAGATTTCCCAAAGTGGTACCCAAATTCTGCATTGACCCCTTTCATCGCAGATTGAAACTTTTGCGATACAAGCATGTAATTGCCGGAGAAAGTTGCAAAGACTGGGTCAAAAGGACGGCTCATTTTTGCCCCAACAGGCAAATAGCCGTTGATTCGAAAATCAAAGAGTTCGCCAAGAGTTTCAAGGCCCGCTCCAATTTGATTCGCGTTGAAATGATCGGTATTTCTATAATCGTAGTAGGTGTTTATGCCGTAAACGCGGCCTGCCCACAGAGCTCTCAACCCAATTCCCGCGTTGGCTGCCCATTTTCCATTATCAAAAATGTGGCCCCTAGCATCAAAAAACGGGGTGACTTCCCATTGGCTTGGATCTGAAGCGAAAAATACTTCAAGAGTCGTATAACCATCTCGATACCCGATGCCCCCTCTTTCAATGTGACGAAGGTTAGCTCGATAGTGTTGTTTGCCATCAGGACAATTTTCCGATTCGTTTTGGACGGCAGCAAAACCGCTTAGAGAAAGAGCGCTTGCGAAAAAAACAAAACGGAGCATGAACACCTTTAAAAAACTATGTCTGCTTTTATCCTAAATCAGCTTTGAAATCAAATTTTTTGAGCATTGAAGATAGGAGGCGCGCGTCGTTTGCTTTAGAAATCAAGATTTAGACTGCAGTTGAATCCTTGCAGGATGAGGTCGTTATTCTGCGAGCCCGATGTGTTGGTAAAGATCTGAAGATGATTGAACCAATCTTCGATTTCATAGCCGATTTGCAAAGCGATGTGAGATTGATCGCAGTTGAAGTTGCTGTCCCAGCCAAATCCCAAAAAACTATGGAAGACTAGGGCGCCATAATTGCGGTCGGTTGTTTTTACAAAAATAATTGTGTTCAGATTGTCAATAAATGTGTCGTTGATGGACCAGTGCCCCCAAAGATATCCCGCTTCGAATTGGCTCATAAGACTAAAATTTGGGCTCAGATACCACTTTCCTGTTATGCCCCCTTTAGGGCCTCCTCCTTGAAAACGTTGATTGAGATTTTCTGTGGCATTCAGAGGCGAACCGGTGAGGATAAAATTATCGATTGTCCATGAGGTGCGGATTTTTTGAGTGATCCACCCTCCTTTGATTCCAATAGAGGGCCGTATGGAGAGACAGTCGCTTAAAAAATAGCCGCGGCCCAAATCGATATCGAACATGTTGTAGAGAAGATTCAATTTCCCTTTTCCTGCCGAAAAGAGTTGGATCAATTCTATCAGAGAGGTTCGCGCGCCCAAAAAGGCCGATGTGACGGGGCCGGTTGTGTGATCGGACGCTTTGGCATTGAACCAGGTATAGCTTGTTCTAACATCCCATTGATCGTGATCGATATTGAATCCAAAACCAACTGAAAAGCCTGGGGCCCAATCGAACACCAATGATCGATAGTCTGAATTGACCGTATTCGCCGTGTGATTCAAGGTAAAGGCCCAATCAAGCGTTTCGCTTGCGTACCAATAAAAACCCTTTGCATATATGTCAACGGTGCCCAATTGTTCGCAGCGTCTAACTGAAGGATTGAATAATCCATCTGCATGGAGAGTTCCTAAAGCTAAGATGAGTGCTGCGATGATATTTTTCATAAAACTCTTCAATAATCCAGTCGGCAATTGAATGTGACTCCCTGCAAAGTTAAATCATTATGCAAACGCTGAAGCTGGAAAGTGGCAATCCGGAGCTGATTGAACCAGATTTGCATTTCATAACCCAGTTTTGCTGCGAAATGAGACTGCTTTGTTCGAAAATCAGCATCCCATCCAATACCCACAAATCCGCGGCACATCAAAGCACCTAAAGATGAATTTTTCGAGTTTACAGAAGAGGTTGTAGGTATAGAGGTGCTATACACGTCGCTGCAGGACCATGTCCCCCACATCTCAGCTGCGGAAAAATCGCCAAATAGATCGAAGAAATGGGATCCAAAATCGCGCACTCTCCACTTTGTATTTATACCGCCAGAAGGGCCGATTCCCCAAAAATCATTCTTCAAGTGTTCGATTCCCACATTGGGTGTGGCTACAGAATTAACGGAGAGGTTATCGTAGGTTGCATCAATCGATTGATGGATCCATCCGCCCTTTAGGCCTAAGAATGGGCGTATGGACAAGTCGTTGCTGACCCAAAATCCCCGTCCCAATTCCCAATCAAACATATTGAAGAGAAGGCTCCATCGGACGCTTAGACTCTCAGAAGTATTTAAAACATCGTTATTTTCAAGGGCGAATGACAAAAAAGCCCCAAAAAACTCGGCTCCCACAGTCGCATTCGGGTTAAAAGGAATCGAATGTTTTGCGTCTGTGCGAAACCATGTCCAAGAAAGAGTTGTGTCCCATTGATCATAGGTCAAATTAGAACCAGCTCCAATCCGGAAGCCATAATCCCATTTGAAATTGAACCCGGGCGCTCCCCAGCTTCCCGGAATCACCCCAAAGCGGGTGACCACATCAGCATAGATCGAAGCGACTTCTTGCGACGCATACCAAGCAAGAAAATCAGCGCTGACTACCCATCCTCCGGACGAACATTCTGGACGAGTTGAAACATTCGGAAATGCATGGAGATGGGAGGACAAAAAGATGGCTATGATGAGAAAGCTCTTAGAAATCGAATGAGAACTCAAGAGTTCCTCCTTGTAAAGTCAGCACATTCGATAATCTCCCCCTAACAAATGAATAGTACTGCAGCTGATCCAGCCAAAATTGCGATTCATAGCCCAATTTTGCGGCCATGCGATAATCGCTCAAAACCATTTCCCAGCCAAAACCCAAGAAGCCTCGAATTGCGGTGGCCCCGCTATTGATGTTTTGCATTCCAATAAAGATGTGTTGATCTATGTCATTGTGATAGGAGTCATGAAAAGTCCAGTGCCCCCACATGAGAGCTCCAGAAAAATCGGCTAAAAGATGGAACATTTGGCATCGGCTTGCAAAGAGATTCCATTTCGTGTTCATCCCAATCGATGGCCCTATGCCCCAAAAGTTGTTTTTCACGTTTTCTCTTCCCTTATGAAAGGTCTGAGGATTGACGAATTGAGACCCTGAAAAAGAGGGATTTTCCCATGTAGAATCCATCGATTGATTGATCCATCCTCCTTTTATGCCCATAAATGGACGCAAAGCAAGCGCTTGGCTCACCCAAAATGAGCGGCCCAATTCCCAATCAAACATATTGTAATGAATGTTCCAGTCAATGCTTGCGCTTTGATAAGAAGGGCCGCTAAGGCCTAATCCATTTGGATTCGACACATAAAAGTTGCCTACGAATGAGGAATGAATCGTTCCAGGCAAACTCGAAATCGAATCTTTTCCGCGGGTATGAAACCAGGTATAGTAGGCTTGCGTATCCCATCCATCGCGGTTCATCCCATATCCAACTCCTACTCTAAAGCCAGGATCCCATCCAAAATCGATTTCTAAAAGGTTGTTAGTAGATGAAGAAGTTGTGAGGGTCAGTTCTTCCGCCCAGAAATCAGCGCCAGCTTCTCTTGCAGTCCAAACGATCAGATTGACAAACCCATCAAAACTTCTGCATTCGGGGTTGAATCTAGCTGGAGTATTGGGAACCGCGCATTCTTGCGCATCCATGCAAAGGGTCGCAGCTGCAAAAAAGACAAAAAGCTTTTTCATTCCAAAAGTATATAAAAAAATTGAGTGAGATGTCAAAACCTATCCCAATAAATCTGCCACCTCAAATCCATTGTGCAAGTGTTTGATCTTTAATTGATTGCGTATTTATATAATTAAATAGAAATTTTTGGTATAATTATATATAAAAATTGATGGTTTTATGTCTATTTCGGTTTCTTTAGATGATTCTGCTGCTGATGTATATAGTTGGATTGCAACGTCTGTTGAAGATGCCCCGGCTCTAGTTGAATGGGCGGCTCGAGGCGATGTTCAAAAACTTACAGAAGCCTATTTAAAATCGAAAGGGTTGAGTGCTTTTCAGATTTTCCGCGAGAAAGAAAAGTATGTTCAGATTGTCAAGAAGGCTGCCGAGGCATTTGCCTTCATTCAAGTTGCTAGTGGTTTGAGGGACGATCCGGATCTGAAAGCTCATAAATTTGCTGTTTTTAGTCCATATCTGCAATCTCCTTTTGCAAAAAGCAGAATCAGCCATCTTTTTGATCAACGTATCCGGCCTGACCGGTTGCTTCTTATGCCTGGTGCTGATGATATAGAAATTTTCAGTAAAGGTTGGATAGATATTCTGGATCGTCCAGAAACAGAATTGGCTGTGCAGGCGATGTCCGAGATTCAAAAAATAGTCGATACGGATGCTACTCTTGATTTTCCTGCAGCACTGCAAATGTACAAACTGAGTAAGTTTCCCGGTTTAAGTCGAATTCCTCGCGACAAAAGAACAGAATTTATTCAAGATCGATTTCCTTTCCTTCTCAAAGTGCTTGGCGATTCCGTTGATCGAGTGTTTGATGTTTTGATACGCGCCCAAAGAGAAGGTGTTAGTCCTTATAACTTATTGAGAGAGCTTATTCCTAATCGTAGAGTTCTGAAAGGAGCCTTTCTCATCCAAGCGGCGCATGAATCTGCGGTCAAAAATGCGGATGTGATTCATAACATTAGAATTATTTCAGAGCGTCTGGATTGGTTTGAAAAAGCTTTTTCTGAAACTAAACCTCATGAATTGGAAACGATTTTGGAGCGTCTTGCAGATGATGGGAATCTAGCCTTGATGCGCATTGTAATTCGTTTGGGTCTAAACATGCAGATTTTGAATCAAATTGGGCAAATGGATGATTGGACTTTTTCATTTCTTACTCCAATGGAACGAGAAGCTTGGAAGAAGAAGGATTTGATTATTGCGCGAGGCTCCAGTCTTGTAATGCTCGTAACGGATAAAGTTTTGCAGCTTCGATGTACGATGCAACGGCCGCAAGTACATGAAAGAGTAAAAGCATATATTGAGGATCGCGATGCAGAACATGTAACAGCGCAATTTAAGAAAGATGGACATCGATACGATAAATTGATTATATCCTCTCCCCCAGATTTAATCTTATTTCCCGGGCAAAATTCGCGTGAAGAAGCCAAGCCGCATTTGCTTAACTATCTCAAAAGGATGGCGGAAGGCGATAATGATCTATTTGCTACTTTGCAAGAAGCGGTCTGCCAAAATATCGATAAAGGGGCTGTTCCAGAATATGTAAGAAGGGAACTTGAACAAATATTGGATTTTCAAGGCGGAATTGGATATATGCTTTTCAGCCCGCACAAAGAGTGCGCATGTCTTCAACAAATCGACGGGACTCATTTTAAGCTAATCGCGGACTACAGCATTCGAGTAGTGAATCCGAATAAAATCGAAGAGAAATACACCCGGCGAGTTCGGCTCGAATTTCCGATCGATATGGGCAAACCTGAGGAAGACCGATGGGTGATTCGTCAACCTGAATGGATTCCTCTTCCTGACGCGGCTTTGGCACTTGATAAAGGAGCCAAACCGCTTCCTCCAGTTCAGCCAGAAGAACAAGCGGTTGATAAGCCAGTCGTCGTTGTTGTCGAGCCTTCGGAAGACGACGACGAGGATGATTTCGAGGAATTCAATCGGAAGATGGCTGAGGCGCGAGGGCAAACGCCAACTCGTGTAGTGGAAACCTGATAGAATCGCACCAGTCATAAAAAATCGGCGGCCAGTCTTGAAGAAGATCCCGAATTGAATTGTCATCTGAATCATCAGCTCTATTCAAAAAAAGGTTTTCGAAGTCTTTCTTTTTCTCTAAAGCTTTGTATTTTTTATGTGCTTCCAGGGTCTTTTCTTTGCTCGTGAAATCGATAGGCAAATCTTCTGCTTTCAATGATGGCTGTCTCAATAGGGCCAAAAAAACGATTCGAAAAGCATCTTCTGCCGTCTTCGGCCTCTTTTTCCCATCGATTTGATCCAAAATGAGAAAGCTTTTTGCAGCCTCTTCATAGACGAGGCGGATCACTCCGTTAAAGGTTTGTCTCTTGGATCCGTATTGAATTGAGCTAGCAAGGCGAGCGATCGATGTCTTGGGATCTTTTTCTTTCCGCAAGTTAGCTATATCGCTCTCCTCAAAAATTTCAGGGATTTCCGCGTATGGATGATCAATGAGATAACCAATTGCAAGCTGTGTGAACACAGGGAGAAGCTCTTCGCTTCTTTCCTGAACCTTTTCTTTCCAATTTTCATATTGAGCTTTAGAGAGTTTTTTAACTTCGCTATAAATCGCTTTGAGAAAAGTCCCTATCGTTTTCGGATAGCACTCAAGAATTGTGTGCGGTTCATAGGGGCAGGCCTGTCGATACTCTGTTGCATATTGCACAAGAAAAGCATTGTGAGCTGCTGAAAGCGCCGCAAGCAAGGGCTTTAGTTCCTCTGTTTTAGGGTTTTCTAAGGCCGTTTGAACAGGAATCATTTTTTCGATCCATCTTTCGGACAGAGGAACTAATCTGCGGTAGGATCCCAAGCGGTCCCGAAAACTTTCCGGCGAAGGCGTGTTTGCAAAAGAAGAGACTGGGATTTGAAAGAATTCGATCAGTTGCTCAAGCCCCTTGTAATTGCGGGGAGCTTCTTCCATGCCTATTTTGGCGGCTTTTGCTAGCTCTTTCAATAATCCAGGATGGTTTTCGTAACTAAATATTGGGTGTAATGCCGTCATAATGCAAAAGTATATGAAAGGTTGATATTATTAACTACCATAAATTGCTGAGTTAAGATTTTTTTCAAATATTGTTTGCATCTATCGGTTCTGCAGTTTTTTGGTTATCATTAAAATCTGATTTATTAATTGTAAATTGTAAGGAATAATTTTTATGGCGACCAACAATATTTGCAGCATCCAGCAAAACAAAAAAGGGGAGTGGTATTTTCAACCCAAATTCCCTCTATGCGAACAAGACTATTTAGGTTACGAGGGCGGCAAGGAGCTTTATGATGTTTTTGCCAATCTGTATCGAGCAACCGGCAAGACTTTTAGAGTGACGGGTAGATTGGATACGGCGCCTTTAGGAGATATTTCTAAAATATGCCAAGCAGCTGCAAACTTTTTCCAAGCAAAAAATGCAGAGTCGCATAATCAGGAAGATACTATGAATGCGTTTCAAGAGTATCGGCGCATCAGTCTTGACACAGGTCTTATTGTAAGCGCTAAAAAAGAGGCTGCCCCAAAAAAAGAGCCGCTTGCAGCAGAAGCATTCGAATTTGTGCGGCCTAAGGTTGCCATCGATAAAAAAGCATGGATCTCTTACGGAGGAGACGATGAAGGCTATTCTTCTTTGATGCGGTTTATCAATATCGCACCTAACGCATTTAAAATAGTGGGCGCAGTAGAAGATTTGACTCCGGGAAATATTGCAATGGTCTGCGGCGCAATGGCCAAATATGTATCTGCTCACGCGCATTTCAAACGGTGTCAATCAGCGATTTTTGAGAGCCGAGAAGAGGGAGAAAAAATGAGAGCCGAATCCAAGAAACAATGCGATATCGCCCGTTCTATTTATGAAGAATCGAGCCAAAAGTTGGGAATCAAGATCATGTTCTTAGAAAACCATTCCTAGCTTTAGCCCAGATAGCGTAGCCTATTTTAAATATGATTCGGAGTCCCGGCGCTTGGAGTAGGACTGCAAGAAGCAGCAAGTCTGTTCTTGCATAAAGCTCGGATAGAGCGTCAGTTCCTGTAAGGATCGTCCCATTTTCCTCAATCGCATGGATCTTTGCCATTGATTGAGAAATAGTCAATCGATCGGTGTAGCTTCCAAGTTCTTTGTCAGACTCTGGGCAGGCGTAGCAAATCTTCCCTGTTTGAGTGCGGGTTTTCAAAATCCGCATTTCGCGCGAGCAAACGGGGCAATTTTTATCGAAAAAAACAGTTAGCAATTCATTGAGTCGGATTGGACTGGTGTACTTTTTGTAGAGAATAAGAAGTTTACGATTCAACACGATCAAAAGGCTCAGATAGAAGCCCCATGATAACAGAAGAAAAGGATAAGAAATAGGATTCAAAATGTCCACGGCGCGGAGCTTTTCTCCCGTAAGATAAGACAAAAGGGCTCCTACGCCCCCAAGAATGAAGCAAAAAGTAATGGAACGATTTAGAAATTGAAGAGAAGAGTTGAGGGTAAGAGAAAAGAGAAAATAGAGCGATAGAAGCCAGAATGGAGGAAAGAACCCTTGACCAGGGTAGAGTAAAAGGTTCAAGTGGATAAAAAGCATTTCCTGGAAAAGTCCGAGGAGAAATCCATAGATACCCAGTGGTAAAAATAGAGAATAGCTCAACGGATCGGATTTGCAAAAAAGGCGGATTTGGAGAGTTGCAGCAGCGAGGAAAGAGGCGAATGGAATCCAAAACGATCCTTTTGCTCCATAATAGACGATCAGAAACCAGGACAGCATGTAAAGTCCCCCGTTTGCGAGACTTTGTGGAATCAATGTAGGAGTTTTTTTTGCGTAAGTGACAAAATCTGGGTTGTTTTTCATTTTCTCTTCAAGAGGTGCGATCCCGGAAACTTTTACGATCAAAAAAGTGAGCAAAACCGGGCTAATGCAAAATATCCAGCTGTTGGGCAGCGGAAGGGTTAGACCCCATATCGCCCACCACTGAAGAATTTCTCCAAGATAATTAGGATGACGCGAGTAATTCCAAAGCCCTGTTTGAAGCAATTTGCCTTGATTTGCTGGATTTTGCTGGAATCGAAAGAGCTGTACGTCGGCGATCGTCTCGATGAAAAATCCGATGACCCAAATAAGGGTCGCTGGCCAAAAAAGGGGGCTTGGATGGGTGTGGATCCAAAGAATTGGAGAGGCGATGATATAGAGAATAGCGGCTTGCAGAAGAAATACGTTAACATAGACTTTTAAAGGAGTTTGAGTTCTCCATTGTTCTTTCATTTTGCGGTAGCGGAAATCTTCTTCTTTATGAAGGTGTCTGAAGTATATATGGATGAAGAGGCGCGCCCCCCAAAGAGAGATCAGTAGGTTGACCAGGAGTCCTGTAAATGAACTTGGATTGCAAAAATATCCAAACCAAGCTAGCAATACAAAGCCCAATCCCCAGGCTTGATCGGCCACGTCGTTTCTTTTTTTAGCTATCGCATAACCGGCCCAAGTGCTCATGTACAGAAATAGAACGATAAGGGCTAGCAAAAAGGTTAAAGGGATATTTTCCAAATTGTCCCTGCCCAATAGGTGATCCAGGATGTTGCTGCCGAAATAAAGGTTCCCCATAACAGATCGACGACAACTAATTTGATGGGCCATCCTTCTATGGTAGCAAGATTGGTAAGATCGTAGGTTCCGTAGGCTATAAGCCCGAAAAGGGCTCCATAAAGAAGAGGTGATTGATTGTTTTGTCCTTTAATCGCGGGTGAAATTACAAAGACGATCAAGCCGAGAATATAGACAGCATAGAACAGAAATGCTGCGCCCCAGCGAATCTGGCGGGTCATCAAAAAACCGATCTGCTCTTGATAAAATCCTTTTGCAATCAATCCAAGCCAAACAGAATCAATTAAAATGAAGGCAGCTAAGGCGATAGCGTACAACTTGAAATAATTCATGTTGTCAGATCGTATCGGAATCGCTTTCATCTTGCAAACTTTTTACTCTATTTCAATCAAAACAATTTTTCTCGAGGAACGAAAGAACCAGAAAAAACGACGAAAAATATTATTAAGATAGGTTCTTGCGTAAAACATCGAATTTAAGTAAAAATAGCTACTTTTTTTCTGCTGTTTAGAAAATTTGAGGGGAGTATATGGACCCGCATTGGAAAATGGTTCAAGCCATCACAGTCAAGCATAATAATAAAATCAAAAAGGCTTGCTCTCCGATTTTCGAGGCTTTCAATCTAAATGAGTTGTGGTATTACAAGATCTTAGAAAATGGAGATAAGATTTATTTTGGCAGTAATCCAGAATGGTCAGAGTTTTATGTTTCTAATAATTTCGATTTATTTTCTCCTGTTAATTGTCATCCAAAATTTTATCGAAACGGATGCTATACATTTAGCAGTACTAAATCGTTCGCTGAATCAAGGTCGTTGCCCGAAGCGAAAAGACGATTTAATATTAATCCAAAGATATTAATAATCGAGGGAATTGAGGGTGGAGTTGAAGGGGTTGGATTTTCGTCCCCTTCTTCTGAAAGTAAGCAAACAGAGCTGTTGCTTATCGAATTGGCTGTACTAAAATTGTTTTTCAAAAGATTTCGAAAACAACACTGCAGTCTTTTTTCTGAGCTGCAAGATTATAAGATCAACTTGAAACAGCTCATTGGATCGAAGTTTTACGAAAATCGATTCTTCGAAGAATCGGTCCAAATGGATAAGAAAATCGCTCTATTGAAACTTATGGGTCTTGCCTATTTTGAATCAATCACACAAAGAGAAGTCGATGTAGCCAAACTGGTAGTCAGAGGGTTTTCTGCGGGTCAAATCGCAATCGAATTGGACCTGTCTAAGAGAACCGTCGAACATCGTATTGAGCGATTGAAAGAAAAATTAAATGCTCACTCAAAGGCTGAATTGATTGAAAAAATTAGAGAACTAGAAGAAATAGAATGCTTGTAGAAAGTAAGAAAATCTCGACTGAGAATGCAGTCATTTGCATGCTGAAAAATTTGCGAAATGAATCCAGAGCGGTTTGGGATAAACTGTATCACAAATCACAACGGGAGCATTGGGGAGTATCTGCTCCGGAGCGCAATCAAATCGCACGCGCTTTATCGAAAGAACATTCTGCTGGAGAAATTCTTCTGTTGGCTAGATCTCTATGGGATACCGATCTTTTTGATCCGATGATTTTAGCAGCAAAATTGCTTGCGCTCCCAAAGATAAAACCAACGCCTGCCCTTTGGGAAATGATTGTTGGTTTTTTGCAAAAAGTGGATGGGTGGGCATTAGAGGATACGCTAGCTCATGCAGCTTGGAAGTGCGTTTTGAATGACGAGTCTCTTTTGGATGTTTTGGAAGGATGGACGAATCATCCCAATTTTTGGATGCGCAGAGCCGCATTAATATATACCTTGCCGTTTGCAAAGCCAAATCGGAACCCTGAAAGGCCGCTCAAATGGGCATCTCTATATGCTAAAGACTCTGAATGGTTCATTCAAAAGTCGATCGGTTGGTGGCTACGCGTCTTGGGCGAACACAATCCAAAAAGAGTCGCCCTTTTCTTAAAAAATCATTGGGATCAATTGAAGTCGGTCGCAAGGAAAGAAGCAACCCGCAAATTGTCTTTGGAATGGAGATCCTATGTCTAGTTTTATGACGAATCGAATCAGTTTTAGATTCACTGAAGCTGCAGTGGATCAAATGCTCTATGATCATGTAAAAAAACAATGTGTTCAACCGATTCAAGCTATTTGGAATTTGGGGCTTGCTGGGATTTTGACGACTGCGGCAGCACCGATCATCCATCCGATGCGAACGTTCCAAAAATTGTGCAGTGGATGTTCACGCATTTGTGAAACCGCTTTAAGCTTTATCGGAGAAAGACGCATGCCAAGAAATCCGAATATCGACAAACCGTTCATTTTTTTGACGTGGAAAATGATTGCCAGGAAATTGCAGCTGTCTGAAGAAGAAGCCAACATGAATCAGATCGAGCAAATCGATCAGTGGGTAGCTTCCCATCCAGAGAAAATGGAGGAAATTACAGAGCTCAACTTCACTATCAAAGATGCGCCTTTGTATTTGCCTGCATTGCAGAGATTCCCGCTTCCAAATTTGGAAACCCTTTCCTATTCAGGCACCTACCACATCGGACATTTATATGGAGTGGAATCTTTTGCTGACAATTGGCCCCGTTTTAAAACCTTATCTCTTTCCCATGTGGGAATAAGCCAGAAGGGAATGCTTGAAGTTCAGGGAACTGACTTACATTTTGTGTCGAGCTTGCAGCATAAGGTTGTAAGAATGAATTTCAACGATACTCAGAAATTCAAAGCGAGTGTCAGAGAAATGTTCAAGCAATGTATCAAAGAAACGGGTCAATTATTGCGCTTCCAGGAATGTCCAGAAAGACCATTGAACGATTTATTCAAAGCGAGAATCATAAAAACAGTAAGGGAAAAAGCCTTTGAATTTGGCGAAGCGGCCGTTTTATATGCCTTTACCATGCTTTCTTTCTGGTATTTAAAGAAGTCATTTATGGGTTAGCTTTAATACGAAAATGCTCGCGATGATAAGAAGGATGCATCCTATCCGGATTGGATCGCGAGACTCTCCCAAGAACAACATTCCAAAAAGCAACGTTCCGCAAGCTCCGATTCCTGTCCAAACTGCATAAGCTGTCCCAAGCGGGATGCTACGGAGAGAATAGCTCAAGAGAAGAAAGCTTGCCGCCATAGCTGAGCCAGTCAATAGGCTCGGGTTCAATTTAGTAAATCCTTGCGTATATTTCAGGCCAACCGCCCAAGCAATCTCGAAAAAACCAGCAACAATAAGCGCAAGCCAATACATACGCGAGCAAATATAGCTCAAAGAATTTTTGTTGGAAATATGGATTTCTTGTGAGAAGATTTTAGCTCTTAACCGGAGGTCGTATGAAAACTTTTATCATGAGTGTTTTGTCAGTGATCGCGATGCAAGCAGGAGAGTCTCTTGTTTATCCGCATAGCGATATCCAGCAGTATTCGATGCATGGCAATTTTCAAAAAGGCGTTGCGACCAAAGCAATGGGCGCAAAGCAATTTGAAGTGTGGCGCGCAAGCATCGCTGTTGGATCGAGAACCCCGCTTCATGTGCATGAAAGCGAAGAGGTTTTCATTGTTTTGAAAGGAAAAATCCTTGCGCGCGTAGGCGATAACGAAGTGGAATGCATTGCGCCTGCGACTCTCATTTGTCCTGCAAATGTTCCGCATCAGCTGATCAATATTGGAGATGAGCCAACAGATCAGCTTTTGGTGCTTGGAATTGATTCCAAGATCCACAATGCAGAAGGCGTTGAAATGGAACTGCCCTGGCGCTAATCCGTTTTCTTTCTCCGCCGTTTGACGCCTTGTGCGTCATCGGTGGAGTATGGATCATTTAAATCGTCTTTTGGGGGGGCTTGCACTGCTGGTACATGCTCCCAGCCAGGCTCTTGAATGCCAGCGCCACGTTCGGCATCCTGAACTCCAGCGCCTTCGGCAACAAGCTCTTCCTCTTCTTCTTCTCCGCCTTCCTCCGCTGGTTCAACTTGAGGCTCATTAAAAAGCTGCCATACATCCGCACAAGAGAAGCATTGAACTTGCTGGAGCATATTGAGTCCGGCATCGGATACTTTTTTAGCAGCCGCTGCTACGTCTTCCTTTCTTAGATTTCTGACAGTTTCAACTTGTTGAGATGCGTAACTTGCCGCATGGCTAAACCAATTTCCAACTCCGCTAAGAAAACTCATAAACCCTCTTTTTTTAAAACGAGGGAGCATGATACTTATTCAAGGAATTTTTTTAAACTAGAACGTCGACGAATTGGTGGTTGGGGTTCTGTTTCATGCAGTATTGCTTTTCCCACTGTGTTGTGAAAAGGGCCATCGGTCTTTCCCGTTTGTCTTTCACAACGGCGCATGTCGAGGTTCTTTCGAATTTGGACATGTCTCCCAAGATCCATGCGCTGCACTGGTAGGGGAGTGGGGTTAAAATCGTTTCAACTCCATATTCATCTTTGAGGCGGTATTGCATCACTTCAAATTGCAATTTTCCAACGGCTGCAAATATGAGATCGCCTTCTCTTTCGTAAGAATGGAGCAGCTGGATCGCTCCTTCATCTGTGAGTTGATTGACTCCCTTGTCGAAGGATTTTCGTTTTCCCACATCTTTTGGGTACAGTTTGGCAAAAATTTCGGGTTGGAATTGCGGCAGAGGTTTAAAGTTAAAACCTCCGGTCATGGATATCGTATCGCCGATTGCGAAAAGACCAGGGTTAATAACGCCGATTACGTCTCCGGGATAGGCTGTCTCAAGAGTCGTTCTTTCTCCTGCAACCATCCCGTGAGGCCGGGAAAGCCGGATTTCTCTGCCTAATCGGTGGTGCTTCACAGTTAAATCGCGCTCAAATTTCCCAGAACAGATCCGGATGAACGCCATATTGTCCCGGTGTCTTCGGTCCATATTGGCTTGGAGTTTGAATACATAGCCGCTAAAGGGCGTTTTGATCGGGTCGATTTCGATTTCGGTTCCGTCATTTTTATCAGCAAGCCTCGCATGAGGGCAAGGTGCTAAATCAATAAAGGCGTCGAAAAATGGCTCTACGCCGAAGTTGGTTAGGGCAGATGCGAAAAATACGGGAGTTACTTCGCCTTTTAGAAATCGGCTTTTATCGAAAGCGTTTCCGGCCATATCAATCAGTTCGAGTTCTTCTAGAACTTGAGATCCTGCTTCTTTCAGCGGTTTGCGCTCGATGTCGGCTTTTTGCGCGCCGCCGATGGATGTTTTAGTGAAAAAAATACACTCGCCCGCTTGCCTATCGACAACTCCGCGAAATTCCTTCCCCATGCCAATCGGCCAGTTATAGGCGTAGGATTGGATGCCGAGAACATTTTCCACCTCATTCATGAGATCGAGAGGCTCTCTTCCCGGCATGTCCATCTTATTGATGAATGTGAGGACCGGGATTTTCCGCAAACGGCAAACTTCAAAAAGTTTTCGAGTCTGTTTCTCAACGCCTTTGGAAGCATCGATCACCATGATGGCGCAGTCGGCCGCAGTGAGTGTGCGATAGGTGTCTTCAGAAAAGTCTTCGTGGCCTGGGGTGTCGAGAACGTTGATGATCACATTTTTATAAGAAAACTGCATGGCAGACGAGGTGATCGAAATGCCCCGCTCTTGTTCCATTGCCATCCAGTCGGATGTGGCGGCTTTGCGCCCTTTGCGCCCTTTCACCATGCCGGCGGTCTGAATCTGACCTGAATAGAGGAGGAGTTTTTCGGTCAGCGTCGTTTTTCCCGCATCAGGGTGGCTGATGATGGCAAATGTGCGCCGTTTTGCAACTGCTTCTTCAATTGTCTCTTCCATCCGCATCTATTCTAGCACTTTGAAGAAATAGTCCCAACCGAATAAAATGCAGTTATGCCAAATTTTATAACACTTCCTTGCGTCGACATGAGAGAGGGTCCCTCCCGAGAGACGAGAGTGGTTTCTCAGGCTCTTTTTGGTGAAGCAATCGAAGTCCTAAAAAGCCATGAAAAATGGTTTTTTATTAAGACCCCCGACAATTATACAGGTTGGATCCGCGAGGGGATTGTGGTCCGGGATCGGCCTTGCTCGCCGGATCTAGAGGTGAGCCGGCTTCAAGCTCATGTCTATGCAAAAGCAGACACCGAATTCGGCCCCCTTTTCACCCTTCCATTCGGTTCCAAGCTGGAATGTCTCGAATCAGACGCCCGTTGGCACCAAATTCTTCTTCCAGACGGCAGATCGGCCTATATCCAAAGGGGAGATGTCGAGCAGGAACCGTTCGAATTGATTTCATTTAGTAAAAAATTTCTTGGGCTTCCCTATACTTGGGGAGGTAGAAGCAGTTTCGGATTTGATTGCTCAGGCTTCGTTCAAATGCTCTATTCTAGATTGGGCATTCAGCTTCCGAGAGACTCTAGGCAGCAAGTGCACTGCGGCCATGCAGCGGAATCATTTATTTTGGGCGATTTGATTTTTTGGGGCCATTCCAATATCGATATCCGCCACGTGGGGATGTTTCTAGAGGCAAATACCTTCATTCACACATCAGTTCGGGAAAATAAACCTTATTTGCGCTTGAGCCAGCTCAGCGATCCAGAATGGAACGGTTCTGGTTTTTATGCTTACTCTACCGCAAGGAGAATCATCCATGTTCAGGAAGCCGCACAAAAACGACATTCCGAAATTGATCGATCTGATCAATCAGCTCGGGTATAAGATTGATGCGGACAAGCTGCATCAAAATCTAATCGACTATGACAGCGCCGCCTTTGTTCTTGAGGAGGATGGCAAACTTTTAGGTTGTTTGGCCTATCATATTCTGCCTCAGTTCCATTCAGAAGAAAAACACATGCGGATTGTGAGCCTGATTGTGGATCAAAAACATCGCGGGAGGGGGCTTGGGAAAAAATTGCTTCGGGAAGCGGAGCGGATTGCATCTGAAATGGGCTGCAGCGTGATCGAGCTGACCAGTGCAGCGCACAGAATCCCTAGCGGGGCCCATGCATTCTACGCTGGCCAAGGCTATATTTCGGATGGCAAAAAAGTCTATTTCCGAAAGGAACTAGACGACTAGGCTAAAATGGAACAGAGGCCAATCTGATTGCGGCATTCTCGTTGATAAAAGAGAAATTCAAGAAACCGTTCTTGAATAGCCTCCATCGTTTCTGAATATATTCCTCCCAAATAAAGATTCTCGCCACGAAGATCAAAATGGTTTCCAGTATTCTTCCCTAAAATAATAATGTTGCGATGCTCTATTTTTGCTTTTGGTCCTTCAGGATTCTCAGCCTCGAATTTTAGGTGGCCTAATACAATAATGTCTCTAAACCTAAGGGGTGTCTGACTATCTATAGAAAGAGAGACAAATTTTCCCCGACCTACTACAAAATCATTTTCTTCTGTTATTCCAAACTGCTTATCTTTTATAGAGAGAATGTTTGCGCAGACGGTGGGAGTGATGTATCTAGGTAGATTTACAGCCATTTTATTGCCTATTTCAGTTCAAAGCCTGCTTTCTTGAGGGCTTCTTCGGCTTTTGGGCTGAATCTGCCTACTTCACGTAGTTTTTCAACTGCGCCAGAGTTTACAAAAAACTCCATCAAGCCTTTAGAGGCCAGTCCCAAATCGATCAATCTTTCGGCGAGCAGTTCCATGCGGGTGACATTTGCATATTTTCTTATCCCTCCGGTTTTTTCAACGAAATAGGGGAGTGGATCGAGTCTATCTGGAGATCTGGGATGGACGAAGAATACAACAGAATACCTTCCTGTTCCTGCGCCTGAATCGACAACGCGATGGATAGAAGAGCGGAAATACCCGTTGCTGATGTTTTCAAGCATGTCTCCGCAGTTGATGATGAAAGCTCCGTCGGGAACAATCACATCGATCCATTCGCCATCTTTATTCAAAACTTGCAGGCCTCTTGCGGTGGATCTTGGCAAGATGGTAAAGAAATCGATATCTGTGTGAGCGCCCGCCCAGATTGCATCAGCAGGAGGGTTTTCTGGATAGTGGATGGCGCGCATCAGGCAATCGCCTTGCCCAATCATTTCATTGATTGCGCCTGAAGGCAGATGGCACAGATCTGTCAGCATATTGCCGATGGCGAGCTTGCAAGTATCCATGGCTTCATAAAGTTGGATCATGGCTGGTTTGAAATTAGTTGGGTATTCAGGCCATACATTTTCTGCCCAAGCATTCGTACCATCTTCTCTGCCGATGTGGTAAAACTCTTTGAAGTCGATGCGGGTTTCTCCTTTTGCAGATTCGCCTGGAATATATCCTCTTTGGCCGTCTTTTGATTTCAGAGCGATTTTCTGATCAAAATCTTGGGAGAAAAATGCGACGAGCTGATCATAAGATTCATCGAGAAGAGCGGGATCGACGCCGGTTCCGGTCAAAGCAAAAAAGCCCACTTCGGAGGCTGCTGTTTCGAGTTTCTGAATGAAATTGGACCTGGTTTCTTCATTCGTATAGTCGGGAAGATGCAGGACAGGAATCGTAGAGTCAAATGCAATGACAATGGAGCATGCGGAGAGAAAAATGGATGTCAAAAATTTCATGTACGCCTCGTGGTTTAAAAGCGCAAAATCTTAAACTTGCATGACAAATTTGACAAGAAAAAATTAAGAGTAGCTGCGATACAATTTGAGGGTGATTTTGGCCTCTTTAGAATGGTCCAGCATTGGTTCGGAAGCGAGTCCTTCGTGGATTTCTTTAGCCGAAGCGCGTTTTAATTCGGGGACCCATTTTTTGATGTATTCGCAATCGGGATCGAATTTCTTTTGCTGGGCCCATGGATTGAATATGCGGAAATAGGGCTGTGCGTCTGCGCCTGTGCTTGCAGCCCACTGCCAATTGCCATTGTTAACGGCCGGGTCGTAATCGATCAGATGCTGCGCAAAATATTTTTCCCCTTCGCGCCAGTCGATGTGCAGATCTTTGACTAAAAAGGAGGCGGCGATCATCCGTACGCGGTTATGCATGAGTCCAGTTTCATTCAATTCGCGCATCCCTGCATCGACAATCGGAAACCCCGTTTTCCCTTCGCACCATTTTTTGAATGCTGCGCGGTTTTCACTCCATTTGAGTTTATCGTATTTTTTGTGGAAGGCGTGTCCAAATACATGGGGAAAAAAGAATGCGAGATGGGTGAAAAAATCTCGCCAATAAAGCGAACGGATCAAATCGGAATTTGCATAGTACACTTCTCTTGGAGAAATAACTGTGAATTTCAAATAGGGAGAAAGATGGGATGTGCCTCTAACATCAGCAGGGAAATCGCGATTTTTATAATCGACTTTTCTATGCAATACTTTGAGCCCCTCCGTTCTTCCGCCTTTTACGATCGATTTGTCTTTTGTGGTTGGGAATTTTTTTGTTTCAGAATGGATGGGCTTTTTGTAGAAATTGTTTTTGCGGGAACTTTTTGGTTTTGAAACATCTAGCCGCGATGCATTCCGGTAGTAGGGAGTGAAAATGGAGTAGGGTTTTCCATCGGCTTTGAGAGTGTCTTCCGGCGGATGCAATAGAACATCGTCGAAGGATTTGAATTCTATTTTGTTTTTTTTGCAGACCGCCTCAATCTTCTTATCTCTCGCGATGCTATAAGGCGTATAGTCTCGATTGACAAATACAGCGTCCACTTTCAAATCATCAACGATCTTCGATGGATCTCCGTGGAAATAATAAAGTTTGCCTCCGGCATCTTTGAGCTGCTCTTCAAGATCTTCAAGGCATTCGAGCATGAACTGCAGGCATTTTTCAGATCGGTAGGGATTTTTTTCGATTTGATCTGGAGTGAAAATAAAGCAAGGGATGACGAGTTCCGAGCTATTTAATGCGGCGATAAGCCCTGTATTGTCATGCAAACGCAAGTCTCTACGGAAGATGAAAAGAGTTTTTTCAAACATGCTTTAAGAATAGCGGGTAAAAAATTACCTTGCAAGGATCCAGAAAAAGAGGAGAGCGCCAGCGATTTTTGCCCCCAAAACCATGAAAATGCTGTGGAAGTGGCGGTCGACAAAGGTTTTTACCTTTTCCCCCCAGAATGCCATAGCGACTCCAGTGATGGAAAAGCGGAGTATTCTCGCGATTGCCAGGCAGGTAATGAAAGGAACGACCCCTAAATGGAAGACTCCGCCGGCTAAACTTAAAATTTTAAGTGGGAATGGAGCGAGAGAACCGAGAAAAACGGCCCAGTTCTCATAAGCTTGGATGTGGCCTGACATGCGCTCAAATGAGGAGGTAGAGATCAGATGGGGAACGACCCACCCTCCAATCAGATCCCACAAAAAATGGCCTATTAAATAGCCTACAAGGCCGCTGATCGTCGAGGCGATCGTGGCGATCATGATGTAAAGGAAAATATTGCTTCGCTTTTGCAGGCAGAAAAACATCATGACTGCGTCGAGCGGGATGAGAAGAAATAGCTCTAACCCAAAAAGAACCCCTAGCCAAAGCGGCGCCTTGTCTGAAGAGGCCTTCTCGATGGCCCAATTATAAAGTTTAGTACTATGCCTTTTCATCAATCTTAGTATAGCTGCTTGCAACTTAAAAAGAAATCAGACATGTTGACGATAGCAGGTTGATATGAAGCGTTTTTTGATTTTGATTGGTTTGATTCTCATTGCGGTGGTTGTTTTTCTTTGGCTGATCAAAGCGCCGATTATGTCGAATTATTTGACCAAAGAGTTGGGCGTCCCGGTTAAAGTTCGATCGATCAGTATGTGGCCGAGCGAGACTACAATCAGCCATTTTAAAATTTCTAATCCTCATGGATATAAAAACCATACAGCTTTAGAGGTAGACCGGACTAAAATCCATTACCGTTGGGACGCTTTAACTGCTAATCCGATCGAAATCGACCTCATCACGTTAGATAATTTATTTCTCAATATTTATATCAACAATGATACGGGCAAAGACAACAACTGGTCCGATATTGGAGCTGGGATGCCGAAGGGGCCAAGGGACCGGGAGGTGGTCGTGCACAAATTGATCCTCCGCAATATGACAGTAACAACCGAGGGGCCGGGCGCCAAGAAACTCGGTGTTGCAGGAACGCAGCATTTTGCCCAAATGGAATTCGATGAGATCGACAGCAAAGATGGGTTTCCGACGAAAGAGCTCATCTCAAAAATCTTCCAGGGCGCAGGACTGCGTCTATTTATTGAAAGGTTCATCAATCCTACAAACCAGATCAAGAAGGCGCTCAATCCTTGGAATATTTTTGGCGAGGCTGATCAAAATTCTTTTCATAAAACAGAGGACGCTCCAAACTGTTCTCCCTAAATATTTAAGGAGGACATATGAAAATTGGCGGCGCACCTAAGACCACTCATGCCGAGGGTAAATCTAAAGAGCAAGAAGCTCCTGATTTGGATCAGCTTTTTCTAAGAGTTCAAGCTCTATATAAAAGTGCCCAGGATATAGCAGCGCATTGTTGTCGATTGACGAACACTGTGACCCTATATAGATCTGGAGATTACGAAATTATTGCTTCGGTAGCTACAGATCAAGAGCTCGCAATGTTGAGAGAAATGGAGGGGCATCTCATCTTTCAAAGAAATGCAATCAAGGATCAAATTTCTGAAACAAAGCTAGATGAAAGAGATGATTGGGTTTCTGAGATGTATAATACAATTAGGAAGATCGATCAAATTCTTCCCAAATGCCATCCTGAACCCATCCACGTAAAATATCCAGTTCAGAAGTGCGTTATGTTATAAAACGGGCCCCTGGTAAACCAGGGACCATCCATTTATTTCACTTCATTGAAAAAAAGTTCGAAATGAGCGGGCCCGCAGATGTGCGGTTCTGCTTGAACATAGTGGACATCGACTTGCAGTTCGCCGATTCCTGTTGAAAGAATGTAGCTAGGACCGTGTTCACCTTGGATTTTTCTAATATCCAAAATCGCGGCATTACCCAACAATTCTACGAGTCTTGGATCGTTCTTAATTGCCTTAATTTCTCTTTCCTCTTGAGCCCAAGGCGGCAATACTTGAACCATTTCAACTTTATTCTGTACTGAATTAATGTTTGGTAATTCCATGTAATAACTCCGGTTTGTTTGTTTAGATTATACAAACATTGTTGTTATTTACGTATTGTTAAAAAAAATTGGGTGAAATCAGCGATGTAAAGTGGGGGCGAAGCTGAAACGGATATCGTAGCCGGAAGTTTTGCGTTTTGCGTTAAAGAAAAAAGATGCCCCTGAGTTTTCTCAGGGGCTCCTTTTTTCGACTTAGTAGTCCATTTCTGGGTGGCCGCCGGCTGGTGCCGCAGCTTTCTCTTGTTCTTCTTCTGTGATGATTGCTTCGGTTGTGAGGAGGAGGCCCGCAATCGATGCAGCAAATTGCAATGCGCAACGTACTACTTTCGTTGGGTCCACAATTCCTTTTTCAATCATGTTGACAAAGACGTCTTCACGGGCATCATAACCTTCTTGAGGGCCCATAGAAGCGACTTTCTGAACGATGATCGATCCCTCTTTGCCTGCGTTTTCCGCAATCTGGCGAAGTGGGTAGGTGAGTGAGCGGGCGATGATCTCTGCGCCGATTTTGACGTCGCCAGAGAGTTTCGCAATCGCTTTCTCAAGAACAGGCAGACAGCGCAAGAGAGCGGTTCCGCCGCCAGGGACGATTCCCTCTTCAACAGCAGCTTTAGTCGCTTCTTTTGCATCATCTACGCGGTCTTTTTTCTCTTTCATTTCAACTTCAGTGGCTGCGCCGACTCGGATCACTCCTACGCCGCCAGAGAGTTTCGCAAGGCGCTCTTGGAGTTTTTCCCGATCGTAGTCAGAAGTTGCCTCTTGGATTTGACGCTTGAGAAGGGCGATGCGCTCTGCAATTGCTTTCTTGTCGCCAGCACCGTCGATGAGCGTTGTGTCTTCTTTCTTCACGAGCACTTTCTTGACACGGCCCAGCATGTCGAGAGTTACTTTCTCGAGTTGGATGCCAAGTTCTTCGCTGATGAACTGGCCGCCAGTCAAGATCGCGATGTCTTCAAGCATCGCTTTGCGGCGATCGCCAAAGCCAGGAGCTTTTACAGCAACAACTTTGAGGCCGGCGCGCAGGCGGTTCACAACGAGAGTTGCAAGCGCTTCGCCGTCGACATCTTCTGCGATGACGATAAGCGGTTTGCCAGACTCTGCAGCTGCCTGCAGGATTGGCAGGAATTCTTTCATCGAAGAGATCTTTTTCTCATAGATGAGGACGAAAGCATTTTCGTATTCAGCAATGAGCGTCTCTGCGTTGGTAACGAAATAAGCTGATACGTAGCCTCGGTCGAAATTCATCCCCTCAACGACGTCGAGAGTTGTTTCAAAACCTTTCGCTTCCTCAACGGTGATTGTGCCATCTTTGCCCACTTTTTCCATCGCTTTTGCAATGATGCCGCCGATATCAGCGTCGCCGTTTGCAGAAATGGTCGCAACTTGCGCGATTTCTTTCGCATCTTTAATCGGCTTAGAGATTTTTTTCAGCTCATCGACAACGACGTTTACAGCTTGCTCAATCCCTCTTTTTACTTCCATTGGGTTTGCGCCAGCAGTTACGTTGCGAAGACCTTCTTGATAGATCGCTTCAGCAAGAACTGTCGCAGTTGTGGTGCCGTCGCCAGCTTTGTCAGCTGTTTTGCTTGCGACTTCTTTTACCATCTGAGCGCCCATGTTCTCGTGTTTGTCTTCGAGTTCAACTTCCTTCGCAACAGTAACACCGTCTTTGGTGATCTTTGGCGACCCGAATTTTGAATCGATAACAACGTTGCGGCCCTTAGGACCGAGAGTTACTTTCACTGCTGCGGCGAGCGTTTTCACGCCTTTCAAAATCTTCTGCCGAGCATCTTCCTTGAATTTAATATTTTTTGGTGCCATAGTTCTCCTTTTACTCTTGAATGATTGCGATGATGTCGTCTGCTTTTACAATGACAAATTCTTCGTCGTTGAGCGTCACTTCTTGTCCAGAATACTTGTCCATCAAAATGAGATCGCCAACTTTCACAGGAACTGGAATGACTTTCCCGTCTTCAAGTTTCTTGCCGTCGCCGACAGCTACGACTTTCGCAGTCTCTTGCTTTTTCTTTGCGGAGTCAGGAAGGATAATCCCTCCTTTCATCGTTTCTTGGGGTTCCAACCTTTGGGCCAGAACGCGGTTTCCGAGTGGTTTTAAAGTAGTTTTTTTAACAGCTTGTTGGGCCATAAGTTGTTTCTCCTATAAGATAATTGAATTCTTAACTCTAAATAAGGAATATAGCTGACCATGAGATTTTTTGCAACAGAATTTAGCACAATATTGTCAGGATTGCTAATCTTGTTTCTGCCGACGGTCGGAAGAAGTATGAACACATTGAAAATCAAAGAGATAAAAGAGGATAAAATGGTTGTCTCCCGAGATGAAGTGCCGGTTAAGGATCGATGGAATGTAGAGGCCCTATATGTGAACCCGGACCAGTGGAAAGAGGATTTTGCCAAAATCGGCGGGGTCGTTAAAGGGCCTAAGTGGCCGGAGCTCGCCCAATATAAGGGGAAGCTGCAAGACCCGAAGGCAGTTGCTGGGCTTTTCGACATATATATGAACGTGCAAAGGAAGCTGGAAAAGCTGCATACCTATGCGCATTTGAGGATGGACGAAGATCTGGGCAATGACAGCTCCAAAAACGATTTCGGTTTGATTTCCACGCTCATCCATGAATTCAGTTTGGAGACATCATGGATTGAGCCTGAATTCCTCTCTTTGAATGAAGAGCAATTTCAAAAGCTCTTGGCCGACAGCGCGCTCAGCCCCTACCGATTTTATCTGGAGAAAATCGGACGGATGAGGCCGCATACTCTTTCTCCTGAGCAAGAGGAGCTAATGGCTCTCAGCGGGAAGGCGCTCGACACTTCGTATCGCACATTCGGCGCATTAAACAATGCAGATCTTAGCTTCAAGCCTGCTATCGATTCAAAAGGAAAAGAGCATCCTTTAACAACAGGCAGCTACCTTTCTTATTTGCGCGATCCGGATCGCAATCTGAGGAAAACGGCTTTTGAAAACTTGCATCGAGGCTATGAAACGCATGCAAACACTCTCTGCGAGTTGATCCAAGGTCAGGTGCAGAGCCATCTTTTTGTGGCCAGAGCCCGCAAATTCGATAGCTGTTTGGCGGCAGCTTTATTCCCAAATCAGATCGATAGGGCAGTCTATGAAAATTTGATTGCATCAGTGCGCAAGAGATTGCCGCTCATGCATGAATACGTGGCGCTCCGCAAGAAATTGCTCAAACTTCCAGACATCCATTCCTACGATCTCTATGTGCCGCTCGTTGAAGATGCGGAAAGCCACATGGACTACAATGAGGCGCGGGAAGCGGTTATTGCGTCAGTTGCTCCGCTTGGAGGTAAATATCAAGAATCGTTGCAGAAAGGTCTAACCAATGACCGCTGGGTCGATGTCTATGAAAATATGCGCAAGCGTTCAGGCGCCTATTCATCCGGCTGCTATGATAGCATGCCCTATATCTTGATGAATTATCATGGCACCCTCAACGACGTGCTGACTCTTGCCCATGAAGCAGGACATAGCATGCATAGCCTTTTGAGCCGAACGACGCAGCCTTATATCTATTCCCAATATCCGATTTTTGTCGCTGAAGTGGCCTCTACTTTCAATGAACAGCTGCTCTTGAAGCATTTGGAGCAAAAAGTGAAGTCGAAGAAGGAAAGAGCATTTTTGATCAATTATCAGATTGAGGGGATTCGGGGGACAATCTACCGTCAAACTCTCTTCGCTGAATTTGAACTGCAATTGCACAAATGGGCTGAAGATGGAGTGCCCTTAACGCCCGGCCTCTTAAAGAAAAAATATATTGAGCTGAATCGGGATTATTACGGGCCAGAGCTTGTTCTCGACCAAGAGCTAGAGATTGAGTGGGCGCGTATCCCGCACTTCTATTACAATTTCTATGTTTACCAATATGCAACAGGCCTTAGCGCAGCATTGTCGCTTTTCCAGCAGGCTATGCATAATCCGGGAGCCCGCGATCGATATCTTGAATTCCTTTCATCGGGAGGAAGCAAATATCCGATTGATCTGCTCAAAAATGCGGGAGTCGACATGAAGAAGCCCGATGTGGTCAATTCCGCTCTAGACCACTTTGAGAAGCTTCTTAATGAATTGAAGGATTGCTTAAATTAATTCTTGATTCTAAATGTTTTCCGATCATATAATATGTGAAATTATATGATCGGATTTTTTATTTATGACTAATAGAATTTCTCCTGTAGATTCGGAACTAATTTCAATTGTGGAGGGAATGAAAACATTTCATTTCATGCCAATCGAGCCAGATACAGCTGGAGAAGCTGGGAGAGACGATCCGGTTGCTGCGCAGATGAATGAGATCGAGGATGAAATGGACGCTATTTATGATAAAAAGAAAGAAATCGACCGTTCTTTCATCGCGGCCATGGAAATCTTAGAATCCAAAAATAACGGAAAACATCCTAGGTCAGAAAGCTCGTATGACGAAGATTTGGTTGCTCATTTCAAAAAACATCGATTTATTCCAAAGTCTAGCGTTCCTGAAGAGGTTGTAAGCCGTTCTGTTTCTTCCGTATTTAGAAGTTCTGCAAGTACTTTGCCTGCTCCAACTCCATTTTCGCCAACAAGCGCAAATGAAACGCCATTTCATAACCTTTTTTCTCCTGTGCAATTCGTCGATCATCTTGAAGAAATGAAACAATAAATTCGAAGTATGGGTTGCAAAAAAAAGAATTTTGGAGTAACACATACATCTGCACAGTTAAGGCAGATGAGAAATACAGCCAAAGCAATATTCGTCGTACTAAATGATAAGGGACTGCACACGAGGCCGGCAACCGAGCTCGTCAAATGTGCGGCGAATTTCTCTGCCCAGGTAAATTTGTGCTATCGGAACTATGTTGTGAATGCTAAATCGATCTTAGGCATTCTAATGCTTGCTGCGGAAAAAGGGGCGAAAGTTTCCGTTGAAGCTGTGGGCGAAGATGCAGAAAAAGCGGTTGCAGCTCTTGTAAAGCTCGCTAAAAACCGCTTCAATATCAAATACTAAATCTAACCGCGCGCAGTATATTTAACGTCTGATTTCGGTTCGACCGTCAGGGTAGCCAACAATAACCCGGCCGGCCATATTGAAGAAAAAGCCGGTATCGATCACGCCAGGAATATTGATGAGGGCCTCATGAAGATGTTCCGGCGCTTTTGGCGGCGATGTGAAATGCATGTCATAGATTAGGTTGCCATTTTCAGAAATTAAGAGCGTGCCGTCTGGGTTTTGACGCCATTTGCCTTGATATCCGAGCTCTTCGATTTTCATGCGCGTAGCTGGCGAGCCATAAAACATCACTTCAACCGGCAATTTCTTAGTTCCGACTGAAGGAACGAGTTTCGTGTTGTCGACAATCACGATCATTTCATCGCTAGATGAGGCGAGGATCTTTTCCCGCACATGAGCGCCGCCGCCCCCTTTAATCATCCGTTTCAGCGGATCGATCTCGTCTGCTCCATCAACTGTGATGTCAATTCGGGGAACTGAGTTGATGTCTACTACTTCAATCCCGCCCCGTTTGGCAAGTTCAGTTGAAGTGCGGGAACTAGATACTGCTTGGATGTTCAGACCGCTCTCAATCAGCGCTTGAATAAAACACTCGGCCGTCGAGCCTGATCCAAGCCCCACAATCATCCCGCTTTTGATAAACTCTACAGCTTTGCTTCCAGCTGCAATTTTAGCTTCTATACTCATATTGGCCTAAGTATACAAAAAAAATGTGGAAATTTAAATCAAATTTTTATAGTCTCAAACTCTGGTCAAGGAGGTTTTTGAATGGCCACAGCAGAAAAAGAGTTTGAAGGTAGAGGAATTGCCCCAGAAAGCGCAAAAACAAAACGGGCGAGAGAAAAACTGATCAAACAATGGGAAGCTGAAAAAGTTCACTTCAATCCTAAAGCTCTAAAAGATACAGTCGAAAAAATTCATAAATGGATTGCTGACAATTCTAAAAACCGAGTTCAAATAGAGAAAAAGGGAATCAAACTCTTTAATCAAAATAAAGATGCAGCAGTAGTCAGCAAAAAAGTACAGAGTATCGCAGACAAATTGAAAGAAGAATTTGTCGTATTTAATAAATGAGTTGAATTGCCATATATCGTGCGGCAACTTAGAATGTAGCCCAAAATAAAGGTGTCGCATGATTGCAAATATGGTGGGCAGACTGACTCTGCCAGAGTTAACTATTTCCGATGAAGTTTTTGGAAGGCTTTATTACGTTGCGGCAAGCGTTATCGATGCCGCCCAAACTGTTGCCAAAATTGCTCGATCGATCTTTGCAACAACTCTTGCGATGTTGTTTTTAGGACAGTCTTCCGCATTGAATCACGTCTCTTCCTTTTCTTGGGATGATGTTGGTTTTTCGTTCCAAATGCTCGGCTGTTCTCTCTTGGGTATTTTAAGCCCTCGGAACGCATGGATAAAGAAATGCGATCTCCATATTTCAAATACAATAGCTGGACGTCAAGTCGATTTCGGCGCTTTGATAACCGAAGAATGGAATCAGAGTAAAACATTTGCAATGCGATGTTTCCTTGTTGGACAACTTGGGGAAAGCGTCCTGCGCTGTGTCACATCAATGGCCCGATATGGAATTGCCAAAGCGATGGTCGCATTGAGTTTGAATAATACTAGATTCGTTGATGTTTTAGCAGATGGTGCAAATCATTCTGCAGAATCAGCGAGGATGGAGACAAGGCTTATTTCTGAATTAGCTTTTGGAACTTGATCCAATTTTTCTGATTTTATAAGCTATATAGCATGAAAAATGTCATCGATGTATTGGCTGAGCGCGGATTTCTCGATCAAATGACTCATGAAGAGCTGCGCGAGCGGGTGAATCGTCCGATTAAAGTCTACGTTGGCTTTGATCCGACGGCAGATAGCCTTCATTTGGGCAATCTCGTTCCCATTATGGGTCTGGCATGGTTCCAGAAATTCGGCCATACTCCATTCGCGATTCTGGGCGGCGCCACAGGACTGATTGGCGACCCATCGGGTAAAAGCCAAGAACGGAATCTCCTCGATGAAAAAACTCTCCAGCACAACGTCCGCTGTTTAGAAGCATTTTTTAAAAAAATCCTCGATTTCGCTCAAGGACCTCGCCCTGTCATTTTGAATAACAATGATTGGCTTGGAAAATTCTCTCTTGTCGATTTCTTGCGCGATGTGGGCAAGCATTTCCGAATCGGCCCCATGATGGCCAAAGAAATGGTGCGGACTCGTTTGCAATCGGAAGAGGGGATGAGCTTTACAGAGTTTAGCTATCAGCTTCTTCAAGGATATGATTTTTACCACCTTTGCAAAGAGCATGGGGTTACTTTGCAAATGGGAGCAAGCGACCAGTGGGGCAATATCACTGCTGGCACTGAATTCAATCGCAAACTCGGCGGTGAAACTCTTTTTGGTTTAACCTTTCCTCTTTTGACAAGAAGCGATGGCAAAAAATTTGGGAAATCGGAAGAAGGAGCTATTTGGCTTTCACCCGATAAATTGAGCCCTTATCAGTTCTACCAATATCTAATCCGCGTGCCTGATGCTGATGTGATCAAGCTGTTAAAGATGCTGACCTTCCTAAGCATGGATGAAATCCGAGCCATTGAAGCCGGTATGAATATTGCTAACAGCGCGCAAAGGAGGCTTGCAGAAGAAGTCACTCGATTTGTGCATGGCGAAGAAGGATTGCAAGCGGCTCAAAAAGTCACTGAGAGCATGGCTCCTGGAAGCGAAGCGAAATTAAACAGCGCCGTTTTGAAAGAGCTCGCTGATGATATGCCAAGCGCAGAACTTTCTTTGTCAGAAGTTGTCGGACAAAAATTTGTCGACGTCGCTGTGAAAGTGGGTTTAGTTCCAAGTAAATCAGAAGGCTCCAAACTCATCAAAAATGGCGGAGCTTATCTCAACAATGAACGGATCAACGATCCGGCTTTTGCATTCTCTGCAAAAGATATCATCGATCATTCTTTTCTTCTATTGAGTGCAGGCAAAAAAAAACGTCTCCTGATCAAAATTGCTAAAAATTGATTTGAAAAATATTCGCAAATAGCTATTTTGAACTCATGAACCACCTTACACCTAATGATCTAGGTAGGGTTAAAATTTTGGGATGAACTCCCAAAGAAGGAGACAAACACCTTGTCTGAAAATCAACCAAGTATCCCAAGTCAAAATAGGAGCGCTGATATGGCGACTGTCACAAAAAAGAAGCTGATTCAAAACATTTCAACAGCAAAGGGACTCCATCCCAATGATGTTCGAAACGTAATTCAAGCGTTCCTTGATGCAATGACCGAGACACTGTCGCAAGGCGATCGTCTTGAATTCCGCGATTTCGGCGTATTCGAAATCGTAGAAAGAAAACAAAAGATTGGACGAAATCCAAAAAATGCTTCCGTGCCTATTGTCATTCCAGCGCGCAAAGCGGTGAAATTTACTCCTGGAAAGAAAATGCGCAAACTCATTGAATAGTTCTCATGGAACTATTTAATGAACCATTAAAGGGCCGCGAGGCTGATGTTTATCGGCCTCTTCTGGCCTATTTGCGCGAAAAAAAATTGGGCAGAATTATCAAGCCCTATGTCCCGCGATGGGAGCTTATGCCTTTGCATAAGCAGTGCAGACTTGCTCTTCTATGGAAAGAGGCCGGTTTTGCTGAAGAGGCAGGCCGGCTCGCTTCCTGGCTTCTCAAATTAGAAGAATTCCCCACTCTTTGGTGTCCTGAGAAAGAATTTGATGAGCAGATAATTGCTGCCTGTTTTGCAAAATTAAGGGACATCGAACCAATAGAGGGGCCAGGGTTCGACTATAATTTGACCCTGATTCAGGAATCAAAAATGTCTGCCGCACTCACTTTGGATGGGTTTGGGACCTCGATGGGTGTAATTCATGCCGGCGTTGACATTAGGGCATTTGGCCCTCAGGCAGGCCTTTCTTTCGGTATTGCCGGCAAAGGAATGGACGGTTGGGCCCGCGTTGCAGCCTATCCAGAAGTTTGGGTTGAGATGAAGGGATTTAACTTCCGTTTTGTCGGAGTGAAGCCCGAAAATCCAATCTCTTTAGCCTTTTATGTAAAGGCAGAGATTTGTGAAATCGGAAATGAGATTCTAAAACCGAAAAGCCTACGTAGGTTTGTCGGCGAAACTACTCAAGTGCGCTTTGGAAAAAAAACTACTCTACAAACAAATCGGCCGTTCAAACTCGAAGTGATTCCGCTTGCTGGTGAAAATTGTTTCTGGGGAACAGAGTTTCTTTTGAACTACTTCATCAATCCATTCGACCCACAAATCTCAATAAAATTTTACTAGGATAGGTTCATAGCCTCATTCATCTTGCATAATTTTCTTTCGAGATTTATGCTGTTTTTTTTAATAGGATAGTTAGATGGAAATTGAAGATACACTAAATGAATTCGAAAAAGTATTTAATATTTTAGATTCGATTCCGTTTGTAGCAATTGCTTCAACGCCTGTCAGAATTGCTGCTGGCAAAATCCAGGCCGTAGTAGGAGCCGTTATGGCAATTTTCGGCATGGTGGGATTTATCATCACTCTCGGCTCAAAAAAATTTAGCATGATCACAACAACAGGAGGAGAAAATCTCCTGCATGGGGTTTTGAATATGATCCGCGGATTTGGAGAAGGATTATTAGCGGTGACAGTGATAGGAAGCGCAGTTTTATTGACGGCTCAATATTTGACCGATTTTGATCCAATTATTAAGTATGGCAAGTCTGTTGTTCCTGTGGAAGTATACTCTTCGGGCGCAGCCTAATAAAAATCAAATTTTAGCTTATCTTTTCCTCATTTGCTTTTGTTGCAAAATAGTCCCTCATCGCAGATAATAGGGTAGGTTCAAGAAAAAGTTTGAGGATTTGCTTTTGTGAAAGTTTTTATTACTGGTTTGATCCTTCTTTTCGGTGCGATTGGAATCATTGGCTGGTTGAAAAATCGACCAAAGACCATGGCGCCTGTTGAGACTGTTCAGGAGATTGCTCTAGGAACTTCTCAGGCTCCGATCCCGATTCAAACAGCGCCAGTGCAAATGGAAGAACCGGAAGTAGACCGAATCCCTCAGCTTTTTGCTCTCGATTCTTCGGAGCTGCCCATTGTTGAAACCATTTCATTTACAAGTAGGGTTCCTTGGCTCAAAGACCGGCCCGCTTGGATTGCCGATTACGCCTCCCACTTTCAAACTTCCCGCCATTTCATTGCGCGTAGCCTAAACAAGAAAGCCGATTATTTTACCCAGAAAGTTCATCCTGGCGACCGGTTCAATGTATTCAAGGCTGGCAAGGATATTAAATTCAATCTCGTAGTCGATCTTTCGAAAGCGAGGATGTGGTTTTATTATCTCGACGGAAAAGAAAAAGTGCTGTTGAAAACATATAAAGTAGGACTCGGAAAAAAAGATTCTCACCGCCCATCCGGCTCTTTGACCCCGATTGGAAAATATGCACTGGGCGAAAAGATTGCGATCTACAAACCGGGCGTAACCGGCTTCTTCCAAGATGAGAAAGTGGAGATGATCCGCGTTTTCGGAACTCGCTGGCTTCCGTTCGAAAAGGAAGTTGAAGGATGCACTGAACCTGCTAAAGGATTTGGCATCCATGGTGTGCCTTGGGTGAGCGGAGCCGATGGCCAGCTGATTGAAGATAAATCTAAACTCGGAACTTTTGATAGCGATGGATGCATACGAATGGCAGCAGATGATATTGAAGAGATTTTTGCCATTGTGATCACAAAGCCGACCACCGTCGAAATTGTGAAGGAGTACCATCCATGACGATCTTACCTCATGAAAAACAGATTTTTGAAGTTCAGCAAACCCTTCAAAAGCTCAAAGATCAAAATAAGAACAACCCTGTCTTTTCGACAGCCGAATTAGATAAGCTGGAAAAGAAACTGCAGCTCCTTAAAGAAAAGGTCTACTCCGAATTGAAAGCTTGGGATCGGGTCGCTATTTGCCGCCACCCCGCAAGGCCGCATGCGATTGATTACATTCAAAATATTTCGGATGAATTTGTTGAACTTTTTGGCGACCGAACCTTCCAAGATGATCATGCAATCATCGCAGGACTTGCTGTGATCGACGGGGAAAAGTATGTTGTGATCGGTCAAGAAAAAGGGAAAGATACTGAAAGCCGCATTTACCGCAATTTCGGAATGCCCCATCCAGAAGGTTATCGCAAAGCAATGCGCTGCATGAAGCTTGCCGCTAAATTCAATCTTCCCGTCATCACATTACTTGATACCCCAGGCGCTTACCCTGGCCTTACGGCTGAAGAGAGGGGACAAGGCTGGGCAATTGCCAATAACCTTTGGGAAATGGCCCGCCTCCCGACCCCGATCATTGTCATATTGATCGGAGAGGGATGTTCTGGCGGCGCTCTAGGCGTTGGCGTTGGCGATGTGATCGGGATGATGGAGCACTCTTATTACTCGGTGATTTCGCCTGAGGGGTGCGCTTCGATTCTCTGGAAAGATGCTTCTCAAAACGCAACGGCCGCGTCGGCATTGAAAATGCACGTGGAAGATCTTTTGGAATTGGGAATTGTCGATCAGAAGATTCCAGAGCCTTTGGGCGGCGCCCATCTCGATCCAAAAGATGCATATCGGGCTGTCAAAGCGTTTATTAAGGAGCAGTGGGGCGCACTAAAATCGGTCCCAATTGATGCTCTTTTAGAAATTCGCTACCAAAAATTCCGGAAAATGGGCAAATTTGATTCTCGTAAGACTGAAGAGAATCATGAAATTATTGCTCCAAGCGGCTCTCCGAAATAGCAAACACCTAACTCTAGCCATCATAACGTTTGTTTCGCTCATGTTTCTCACTGTAGCGAATCAATGCGAGATGTTCTCAATTGGCCTTATGGCCAATACGGGCGCTGACTTTTTTACATTGTTTACCCCGGAAGGCAAGAAGGTCAAAGATAAGATCAGCATTTCTGATGTGACCAAACGATGGGAATTGATTGATCTCAATGAAGATGGGGTGATTACCAAACAAGAAGCTGCCCGCTATCTCGCTGGGCGCAAAGATACCAATCCGCTTAGCTGGGTGATGAATAAAGTCGCCTCCCATCTCGATGTCGAGCAGAATTTTTCCCTCCTCATTACGATCCTGATCGCTGTGGCCCTCTTTAAAGCGGTGACTCTATTTATCTCCCGTTACGTGACTCAGCTGCTTTCGATCCGGGTTACGCGCGATTTGCGCCAGCAATATTTTGAACATATCCAATCGCTCCCATTGAGTTTTTATCAGGAGCAAAATTTAGGCTCCCTTTCTTCAAGAGCCGTTGGGGATGCCGGACAAATCGCCTCATCGATCAATTCCTGCTTGGTCAATTACCTTCAAACGCCTTTTACGATTCTTTCGAATCTGCTTGCCTGTTTTTATCTTTCCTGGAAGCTTTCGCTCATCATCTTTTTCGGCCTTCCCCTTGTTGTGATGCCGGTTATTTTCTTGACGAAGCGCGTGAAACGGATCACACGGCAAATTCAGAAGAACCAGGAAACTTTTACTTCAGTCCTGCTCGATTTCATCGCGGGAATCCAAACGGTAAAAATCTTTGCGATGGAGGCTTTTTCACTCCGAAAATATAAAGAGCAAAATGATCGGATGGCCCATTTAGAAAGCAAAAGCGCAAAATATGGCCTCCTTACCCGTCCTGTCCTCCATTTAGTTGCAACCGGCTGCTTGGCTGTTGTTGTTCTTTTCGGCCTTTATTCCCTCCATATGACGGTTGGACAGCTTCTCATGTTCTGCGGACTTCTCCACCTTTTCTATGAGCCTGTGAAAAAGTTTGCTGAGGAAAATGCCAACATACAAAAAGGGGTGGTCGCTGCAGAACGGATGTTCGAAGTGCTGCACCTGAAGCCGCAAATCGAAGATTGCGATGGAGCCATTCAGATCTCTGATTTCAAAAACATCATCGAATTCGATCATGTTTGGTTTAAATACCGCGATGAATGGGTCATCAAAGATGTCAGTTTTACCATCAAGCGGGGAGAAGTCGTAGCGTTCGTTGGAGCAACAGGCGCAGGCAAATCGACGCTTGTCCAGCTTCTTCCTAGGCTTTATGATGTGCAAAAAGGGGAAATCCGGATCGATGGAATCCCGCTCAATGCGATCACCCAAAAATCGTTGCGCGAGCAAATCTCATTTGTTCCTCAAAGACCCTTTTTATTCTTTGATACAGTTGCCGAAAACATCGCTTTCGGAAGGAGCTTTTCTCAAGAAGACATTGAAGATGCTGCGAAAAAAGCCTTTGCTCATGAGTTTATTGCAGACCTTCCGAACCAATATCATACGCTGCTTGCTGAAATGGGCAAAACCCTATCTGGCGGACAGCAGCAACGCCTCGCAATTGCCCGCGCGCTCGTGAAAAAAGCGCCCATTCTTATCATGGATGAGGCTACCTCTTCCCTTGATTCGATTTCTGAAAACCGAATTAAGTCTGCGATTCGAAATCTACAGGGACAGGTCACTCAGATCTTGATTGCCCACAGGCTGTCCACGATTGAACATGCCGACAAAATCATCTTCTTTGAAAGAGGGCGCAAGATCGCAGAAGGCAAATTGCCAGAGCTTCTTGAAACCTGCTTGCCTTTCCGCGTGATGTGGGAAACTTATCACCGCTCAGAACTAGCATCCATCTAAAATTTTTTTCGCTGACAAATAGAAATTTATATTGACAAAGGGCTCAAAAATCGATTATGAGCCTACTCTTATTTATTGGAATTTTGTGACGAAAAAAAGCCAGGGTCCGAAGTTAGGTGCGTTTTACACAGAGCTGCTTGAGCTCTTATCGCGCAATTGCGAAAAGCAGTTTGCGGAAAGCGGGGTCAACCCTAAACTCAAAGAGCTATGGGAGGATTTGCCTCAAAATTCTCAATGGCCTCTTCATGAAATCATTGAACGATATCAACACTTATTCGTAGAGAAAGAACCTGTTCATCTCGAAAAAACTTTGTTGGAAGCATTTCCTCCAAAAGATTTTATCGAACTTGGGCTGACCCGGACTTATCCGAGAGTGTATCGAGGCCTCCCAAGGTTTTATCTCAAAGATCATCCATCAACTTCGCAGATAAAACCCAACTTTTCAGGGTTGCCCAGCCTAAAAAGACAAGCTGCTGCTCGCGCAATATTTAGCCTATACTCCAAAGTGCCCGCAAGGGGAAAAGTCACGCTCTTCACTTGGGTGATGAATGACGGCCAAGGAGATTTTATAGCAGGCGGGGAAGTATATCGGCTGTTAAAAGCCCGTCTGCCGGATGTAGAGCTGCGCTTTATAGCGTTTGTTCCCGAAGATTTTCAACTTCCAATGATTGAAAATGCAATCTTGATTCCTTACCAGAATGACTGCCCCATTAGTTTGATCCCAGAAGAAGGATTGCGTTGTCTGAGAGATTCTGATCTCATCCTTCAATTGCCGACTTACTATCCTGAGACGGCTCAGCTGAAACAAGCGCTTGAAAAAATGCAATCGGACCAGCCGATGCCTAAATTCGAGTTTGTTGGAGAGTACGGATTTGTGGAATCGAGCCGGTTCCATCCAAAGTCTGGCAATTATTCTTTGGGTCTTCATTTCCTTGAAAAGGGGATTTTGACCCGCAGGCCCTGCCTAGCTGGATGGGAAGATGTGCAAAACGAGCATCTCAAGTTTTGGCGAGTCAAAGAAAACCGCTTCTATTTGGCATATTTGACATCTCCTGTTGGAGGCGCGATCTATTTGCATTCTTTACTGAAATCGCTTGAAAATGACCCCGCAGACATCGATTTATGCGTTCCTGATATTGGCTGGTTTATCGGATTCTATGAAAAGCAGCAAAAAGAGGGTAAATCGATTTTAGTTTGGGACTTGGGCGTTTCCACCATCGAAGTCTATTTTCAGGACCAACGGCACGTTGTTACAATTCAGCCGCACGGAAAAAAATTGCGGCTTCTTTGCCCAGGCTCTATTTCGCAAAGCGATTTTAGAGCTCTTCTTTCTTTAAGCGGCGAATGGGTGGCAGTCCGTGGAAATCAATCCTTTTCCGAGGCTATTTCTCAAGGAAAAGCCTTTTTCTACGATGGAAGAGACCATGCCCGCAACTTCATCAAGGACTTTGCCGCAATTGCTGAGAACCGGATCGGAGAATTCCGCGGCACTCTAGATTGCATTCGGGGAATGGTTCAAGGATTTCTCTATAATATCCCTGTCCAGGATGATATCTGGGTCGATGAAACCTACTTCCAGGAACTTGAAGATTGGCCATCTGTCGCCCTTAAAATCGGTCTTGCTCTGCAAGATTCCGATACGGTAGCTGGCTTTAGAGCGATCAGCAAGATCCTTGTAGAGGAATTTTCGGCAGCCCCCTTCCTGTGCCACCTCGTGCAAAGAGCTCTTTGCCACCGTCATCATTCTTACCTTGAGCAACTCGAAGAAGAGCAGGTACTCAGATTCATCAAAAATGAACAAAGTTTCAAATCGCTCATTCTTGCTCAAAGAAAATTCATTGCCTCTTGTCAAAAAAATAGCAGTGTGGGATGAGAATCCCATGGACCTGTATGGGAAAATGGGAGAGGAATTGAGGGATCTTTTCAAAGATCTCTTCCGTCCTGATGCTAGAAACGCAGTCGAGATAAAGATGAGAGACATCTTGAAGACCGCAGCGCTCATCGGGGGGAAAGTGGCAGAAGAGGCCGAAATGCTGCATAACGATGTGGTTCGGTATTTGAAGCATCCCAAAGATCCCAAAGCAGCCTCCATTTTAAAAGAACATGCGATCCGTTTAGAGCAAGAGACGAGGGAAATATGACAAAAGTGGGCGAAGGGAAGGAACTTCCTGAACAACCGTCAATTCAAGCCTATCAAGAACAGCTAGATACCAATGCGATCAAGTTTATGAATGCCTTGGATGGCTATAAAGACGGAGATTCCGAAGAAAAGACTCACTTTAAAGGGGTCATGGATCAGGCCCTCGGCATGATTCGCTCTGCTGTTCAAGAAATCAAACGGCCTGGAATCACTAAGCAAGAATCGCTTGTGGAAACAGACTATAATGCCTACATCAAAAATGAAAGTTCACAAAACTTGTCAAAGCTTGAAGAGGATCTTTCGACGCTGCGCGATTACAACAAGTTAGGTTAAAGCAATCCACGATGCGCCAATCGCAGCGGCAGTGACAGCAGCGGCAACCGGATGGTTCCAGATAGCTCTTCCGATTTGGAAGATTCTCGTAGCAACCGATCGGATGCAGGAGCGAGGCTGTTGAATTTGAGCCGCTTCCACAAAAGTTAGCTCATACATATTCGGATTGTCTTGGCCTGTTGCAATATCAAAATCAACATCATCAAAATCGATATAGCCATATTTGTGTGCTAAATACCCGCATAGATCTTCCTCGGATCTAAACGTACGAATAAAGGCTCGATTTCCTGTTTCCGGCTCTCCGTGCGAATCGAAATACACATAGTCGTTTTCTCTGCGGATGATTGCAGAAGAGTAGGGGGCTTTGGTTAGAATCGCAGCCCTGCCTCGCTCCAGCCCTCGCATGATGTTTCTATATTCTTGAGGTGCCGTCGATTTCACTCTGCCTGATATTGGTCTCCCTGCTGAGCGAAGATTCAGATCGCCGTGCGTTAAAACGTCTATCGCAGAAAGATTGGCATTTGCTCCTCTCACAACCCTTGCTGAAGCTTGGTCGTGCGCCGCTTGGCCTTGCCGAATGCAGGATTGGATTGTAGCAATTGAAAGAGGGTTACCTCTCAATACATTTCGAATGAAAGCTGCAGCGCAGGATGTGCACGCAGACGCATCCATGCCTCTTCTTCCTGTGTATTGATTCATGTCTGCGACAATAAGATCTGGGTTTTCTTTTTCTTCTGATCTTTCGGATGAAATTGGTACTCGAAGCGCATCGAGTTGTTGTGTGATTTCAGTATATCGGAGTTGAAGTGCTGGATATTCATGAATGATTGCGCCAACGGCCTGGATTCGATCAGCCAAAGTATCCAGATTGTAAGGGGCTTGAGCGTCTTGAGCTTGGAAGGCAAAACCGATACTATCTAAATCTGCCTTAAGAGTTTCTAAGTAATCTGCTGTCAGTGTCATGTCTTATTCCCCCCAATTTGAGTAGCCGTAATAAGCTGCAGCTCCAGTCAGAGCAAGGCCGGTCAATTCAGGGCTAAAGTTTCCTGCAGCGTCTACAATATTTCCCAATCCTTTCGAGGTTTCTCCTACAACTTTTGCAGCAGTGGAAACAAGGGCGGTTCCAATCTTGCCAACAGATCCAAAAGCATGTTTTGCAGTTCCGAATGCCCAAGCACCTGCTTGACAGAGCCCGCGTCCATGACTCCATAAAAAATTGCTAACGCCTGCGCAGCCTCTCCATGCCTGACGGCCGACCCAGACGGGTGTAGCTAAAACAGCATTTCTCACTGTTGATGAATAGTATACTGCAGCTCCGGCTGCACTCAGTGTCCCGGCTGCAATCCCAAGAGTTTGTAAGCTGATATCGAGGGAGGATTGCACAGATGTCGCTGCATAATAAACGGGTACAACTAAACCAAGAAGAGCAACTTCTTTTGCTGATAGTTTAAGGAATGCGCCTTCTTCTTGACGGGGTGGCTGAGGATGAAATCCATTAATCCGAACCTGTTGAAGCGGGGGAGCAAATTCTGCTGGCTGATGGACAATTTGAGGGTTATAAGGTGCTTGTGCGGCGCCGGCGTACGGGCCATGCTGAACTTCCATCGGCGAATCTGATTTTATTGTGATAGAATAAGACATAATATTCCTTTTTTTTTAGGAACATTATATAAAAAAATAGACTTTATTTATATTAAATAAAATACTTTACGATTTTATCGGGATAGTCTTAATCCAACAAGCGGTGGGGGTGGTGGAAGGCAAACCCCTCGGCCTTGATTTTGTGATTAGAGACCCGTTTATTCCCGGTATGGAGCGAGGTGTGGGTTGGATCCCATTTCACTTTGGGCAGGTGGAATTTGAGAGCAACGGCATCGTAAAGTTCTCTGCGGGTGGGGTGTTCGTCGTCGGCCAAATTGAAGATTCCTTCTAGGTGGTGCCGCAAGGCATAATCAAGGGCTCCGGCGCAGTCTTGCTTGTGCACCATGTTCGTGTAATGATCCCCGCTGCCAGGTAGGATGTGGCCATGGAACTGCTTGACCCTTTTGGATAGTTCGCGTCCCGGGCCGTAGATTTCAGCAAGCCGCAAAATGCAGGGGCTCCAGCCGATTTCTTCTAGAGAAAGGTAGTTCTTTTCGGTCTCAATCAGGATTTTTCCTTGATCGGATGCGGCATGGAGAGGGGATGTTTCATCGACCCATTGCCCTTTGTGATCGCCATAGACGGAAGAGCTGCTTGTATAGAGAAGATGGCGAGGCATGTCCATTTCGAGAGCCAGGTGGCGTAAGATTTGCGAGGTGTTGAGATAGGCGCTTTCGTAATGTTCAGGACTGTCGGCAGCGATGGTTACGACGATGGCGTCGTTGTCTGCAATCAGGGGCATAAGCTCATCTTCATCATTGCCTTTCAGAAGGATCGATTTTTGAGAAACTTTCGAAAGAGCGTCTAATTTCTCAGGGTTGCGTGTTGTTGTTGTGACGTGAAAGCCTTTCTTTTTCCAAATGGCAGCAGCTTCCATGCCGATATAGCCGCAGCCAATGATCACAATATTCATGCCAAAACCCCAAGTTTTTCGAACGTTTCTTTTAGTGCCGCATTTTCTTTTTTGTCCAGAGCCCCTTCTTTCGCTAACCATCGAATATACTCTTTCGGCACTTCCGAGAGAAGCTTTCCTGCGTGTTTTCCGAAAGGCATGCGCTGGATTTGCCCGGTTTGACTCAAGAGATTTAAAATGGTCTTCATCTCTAAATCGTCTACCATTCGGCTAAAGACTTTATGCAAAACAATCACATCATCGAGCGCTCGGTGAGCCTGATTTGCTTCGATTCCATATGCCTCTCTAAGGAATTGGAGGCTATGCCGAGGCAGATCGCTCCGGTATTTGCGCGACCATTTGAGCGAATCGATGAAAATCCATTTGGGCATCTCGAGCCCCGCCCGTTGGAATTCGAACTCTAAAAAGAGTTTGTCGAAGGCGTCGTTATTGTGGGCGATCAGCACTACTTCGCCATGGCAAAACTCAACGAAAGCTGAAAGAGCTTCTTTGATGAGCGGTGCATCTTTGACCATATCGTCGGTGATGTTGGTGATCGCTGTCGATTCGGCTGGAATGGGGCATTCGGGATTGGTGAAGGTGCAAAATTGTCTTTCATGGGTCGGATCATAGGCGGCGATTTCAATGATCCGGTCTTTCCCGGGTTTTACCCCAGTGGTCTCAGTGTCGTAAAAAATAGGCTTCATAAAATTCTCTACAAATAGGGTTTAGTAGACCGAATTTTGACTTTTTCCTCAACTTTTTTGGTAGGTTTCTGTATGATGAGATGCAAAAAAAGGGTGCTTATGTCTCGATTTTTGTTCTTAACGCTCTTGGCTTTAGCAGGGTGTTTCCAGGCTTATAATCCAGATGACGATCTCAGAACTGTACCGGTGACCAATAATCCCCACGTTGTTCCAAGCTATGGCAACGGCCTTCCAGGGATTGGCGGAGCTGGCAACCAACAGGGGCCCTATTGACAATCCTATTTGAATCAGATACTGTTGAGCTAGGTGCCAGGATGAAACCGGAATATCATTTTTATAAGGCCGACCCTGGCCAAGTGATGGCTGAGCTAGGCCGCGACAAGCTCATTGAATTCCTTACGAAAATGCTCCTCATTCGCAATTTCGAAATCAGAGGGGAGTCAGCCTATCAGCATGGGAAAGTGGGCGGTTTTTACCACTCCTACATGGGCCAAGAGGCGATTCAAGCAGCTTGCCTTGCTGCCGCAGGCCCCAATCACTGGTTCACAACGACTTATCGATGCCACGCCTTAGCTCTTTTGCTCGGAGTGACTCCGAATGAAGCTATGGCGGAACTGTATGGCAGATCAACCGGAAATGCAGGCGGAAGGGGTGGTTCCATGCACCTTTATGCCAAGCAGATGCTGGGAGGCCTTGCGATCGTAGGCGGGCACCTTCCCATCGCAACGGGCGCTGCCTTCACCATCAAGTATTTAAAAGAAAAAAATAAAGCGAGCTTTTGCTTTTTGGGCGATGGAGCCGTGGTTCAAGGAGCCGTTCATGAATCGCTCAATTTAGCTGCCCTTTGGTCTTTACCGTGCATCTACGTGATCGAAAATAACCAATGGGGAATGGGAACTGCCGTTGAAAGGGCTGTTGCTCTCCAGCCGATCGCTGAGAATATGGCGAAAGCTTATGGGATCAAAGCTTACACAGTGGAAGGAATGAATTTCTTTGATTGCTATGCGATGTTCAGAGATATCCTTCATGAAGTCGTTGAAACGAGCCGTCCTGTTATCATAGAAGCTGTGACCGAACGATTTAGGGGCCACTCGATTTCCGATCCAGCTTTGTACCGGACCAAAGAGGAATTGGCCGACATCATGGGTGAAAAGGATCCTATTCAATTTTTGAAGAACGCTTTGATTGAGGCGGGGATGCTCACAGAAGAAGAATTTAAGCGAATAGATAGTGAGCAAAGAGAGATCGTTGTGGCTGCTATGAAATTTGCGGATGAGAGCCCGTGGCCTGATCCAATCACATTAGAAGAGGGTGTTTTCGCCCCGGAGGATCAATAAATGGGAATGCAGACTGTTGAATTCCGGGAAGCTCTCAGACAGGCGATCGATGAGGAAATGACTCGCGATTCCAGAGTCTTCATTATGGGCGAAGAGGTGGCTGAATACAACGGCGCCTACAAAGTGACCAAGGGACTGCTCGACAAATGGGGCCCGGAAAGGGTCATTGACACCCCTATTTCTGAAAACGGCTTTGCAGGACTGGCTATTGGAGCGGCCCAGACAGGCCTAAGGCCGATTGTTGAGTTCATGAGTTTTAACTTTTCTTTTGTTGCAGCGGACCAATTGATTTCAAATGCCTGCAAAACCTATTACATGTCGAATGGAAGATTCCATGTGCCGATCGTGTTTCGGGGGCCGAACGGGGCAGCTGCGCAAGTCTCTTGCCAGCACTCGCATTGCGTAGAGGCCATTTATGGCAACTTGCCAGGCTTCATCATTATTTCTCCTAGCAATGCCTATGATGCGAAAGGTCTTTTAAAGTCTGCGATTCGATGCAACAATCCTGTAATCTTCCTCGAGAGCGAGCTGAGCTACGGGGACAAGATGGAAATCCCCACAGAAGAATATCTGGTTCCGATTGGGAAAGCCAAAGTGGTCAAAGAGGGAAAAGATGTGACGCTCATTTCCTACAGCCGCATTTTGAAAAATTGCATTGAAGCTGCAGCTGAAATGGCTAAACAGGGTATTTCAGTCGAAGTGATCGACCTTAGAACGATTAAACCCCTCGATATCGCAACTGTCGCAGCCTCGGTGCGAAAAACGCATCGCTGCGTGATTGTCGAAGAGGGCCATGTTTTTGCAGGAATCTCTGCCGAAGTGGGTTTTCAAATCATGGAGCACTGTTTCGATGATCTCGACGCCCCTCTCATACGAGTTTGCCAAAGGGAAACGCCGATGCCTTATTCAAAAGTGCTCGAACGAGAGACACTTCCCAACAAGGAAAGAATTTTAGTTGCACTTCAGGAAGTGCTCGCTTAAAATGAGTATACTATGCCATTTACCGTAACAATGCCAAAACTTTCCCCCACTATGGAAGAGGGGACCATTGCGAAATGGCACAAAAAAGAAGGCGACAGAGTCGAAGCGGGCGAATTGCTTGTTGAAGTTGCGACTGATAAAGCAACCGTCGAGTATAACGCGCTTGACGAAGGCTTTTTACGAAAGATTATCATCGGCAATGGCGGCAGCGCGATTGTCAATCAGCCGATCGCTATTTTTACAGTGAAGGCCGATGAGAGCATCGAAGGGTATCAACCAGAAGGAACGACCCCCAAAAAAGCAGAGAAGAAAGAAGAACCCGCTGCTCCTACTGCGGCTGCAGCTCCTAAAGCGGCTGTGACAACGGCTATACAGCAGCCTGTTTTCGCTCCAGAGCCTCCCTTAGAAAAATACGATTTTGCATTCCCAACAGGCAGTCCGAAAAAACGTGTGGCTGCATCGCCTCTTGCAAAGAAAATGGCCAAGGAAAAAGGACTCGATTTAACAAGTGTAAAAGGGTCTGGTCCTGGAGGACGCGTTTCAGCCCGAGACCTCGATCTCGCCCAGCCCGATTTGACTGTTTCTTTTGGGAAAAGAGAAATGCCAACGGAAATGCCGGGCAGTTTTGAGGAAAAATCACTCAGCCCAATGCGCAAAGTGATTGCGCAGCGTCTGCAGCAAGCAAAGACCTACATTCCCCACATCTATGTGAGACAAGAAATCGATGCAGAGCCCCTTTTTACAGCTCGTGAACAGCTGAAAAATGGGAATCTGAAAATCACCTTCAATGATTTCGTCGTTCGTGCTTGCGCTCTTGCGTTAAGAGAGCATCCGATTGCCAATAGCGGATTTGATTCAGGCACTCAATCAATCATCCTCTTCAAAACAATTGATATTTCGATTGCCGTCACCGTTGAAGGGGGACTTATCACTCCGATCGTCCGCCATGCCGATTATAAGAATCTCGGTGAAATTTCCATGGAAGTGAAGGAACTCGCTACAAGAGCAAAAGCGGGAAAACTTCAGCCGGAAGAATACAAAGGCGGATCTTTTACCATTTCCAATATGGGCATGTTTGGCGTAACCGATTTTGCAGCTATCATCAATCCACCTCAAGCGGCTATCTTAGCAGTCGGCGGGATTGAAGAGTGCCCTCGCGTCAAAAACGGCCAGGTAGTTGTTGGAAAGAGGATGAATTTGATCCTTTCCGCAGACCACCGAGTCCTCGATGGTGCGGAAGCTGCAAAGTTCATCAAAACAATCCAAAAATACCTCGAAAATCCTTCTCTATTACTCGTCTAGCTGTCAAATAAATTGTTTACTTTACGTTTCTTGCGCATTTTTGATTAAAATATTTTGTATTATTTACAAAATAATAAATTTACTATAATATATAAATAACTATAAATAGGTGATTGCAAAATATAAAATGATTTTGTTTTGTTGTTTAGATGATTATTAATATAAAACATATGGGGAGTAAAGTATGTCATTTAGTGTAAATTATAATGCAGAAGATTTGTCAAAAGCTGCCACAGTCCTTACTCAGGCGGTCATGGATTTCGAAAAAGAGTGCGATGAGGCGACCTCGTCAGGTAAACCGCTGCAAAACCTCCAAGCCCGAGTAGATCAATTTAGAGAAGAAATAGAGGCTCTGGGAGTACAAGTAAAACAAGCGGTCGATAACACATTAGAAACATTTTCAAAGGTGAAGAATTATTCAATGCAGGGTTTTCTAAATCATGCGTCTATTTTACACTTTTCTACAACCTTTGATAGCGTCAAATGGTTGAATAGTTTTGTTCTGGATCGATGCGAACGAGCTATTAAAAACCCTAAAGTGATTGGGAATTAACTTTATTTGGGCCCGAAAAATCCTCGGGCCTTTTTTAGTCTAGCATGAACTGCGGCAGAGCAAAGGCTGCTTTGTGGATCGCAGGTGTATAGTAGCGCATTCTGCCATCGACATTTGCTAGCCTCTCTTCTATTTTCCTTTCAGAGACTTTATATTTTTTGTCAGATGCCCAGCCAAGCGCCATGAGTCCGCCGGCATAAGTGGGCACTGAAGTGACGTAAAATGTCACATTTTTGAAGTGGGGTTTTCGGTTTTCTTCAGTGATGCGAAGTTCGTTTTTTTGCAGGAAAGGGACGCCATTTTGATTCACTAAAATTCCTCCTGCATTGAGGATCTTTTTGCAATCCCCATAGAATTCTGAGCTGAAGAGGATTTTCGCGGGCCCCTCTGGATCGTTTGAATCGACGATGATCACATCAAAGGTCTCTTCGGTTTCTTTCACAAATTTGGCTGCATCTTGGATGACGAGTTTGGCCCTTGGATTTTCATAAGCTCCATTCGAAACGGTTGGGAAATACTTTTTGGAAAGTTCGATGACAGTCGGATCGATCTCTACTTCGATAATGGTTTCGAGATTTTTATGCTTGAGCACTTCCCGCAAAATGCCTCCATCGCCGCCGCCGACAATCAATACCGACTTCGGGTTTGGGTGTGAAAGAAGAGGCACGTGGACCAGCATCTCGTGATAGGCATATTCATCTTTTTCTGTGAGCTGAATGATTCCGTCGAGAGCAAGAACGCGACCAAAGAGCTTGTTTTCGAATATCGAAAGATCCCAATAGTCTGTTTTTTCCTGATAAATGAGTTCTTCAACGGAAAAAGTTTGTCTCCAATCGGGATACAAAGTCTCTTGAAAACTAGAGATGAGAGCTGAAGCGATAAGTATTGATCCGAGCATGAAAACCTCCAAAAAAGTTAAGGATTATGGAGGAAAAATTCTTTACAGCCAACGATTTTTACGGAAAAGAAATACTGCGATGATAGAGAAGGCGAGAGTAATGGCCATGATGAGCAAAAAGGCGTAGGGCTGGCCTTGGAATGGAAGCGCGACGTTCATTCCATAAACTGAAGATACAATTGTAGGGATGGTGAAGATGATTGTGACCGCGGTTAAAAGTTTGATGGTCCGATTGACATCGTTGGTGAAGATGATGTGATACGAGTCTCTTAAGCTTCTAATGCTTTTGATATTGACGCTGCACACATCTTCCGATTGGTGCATGGCGATCATTAAGTCTTCCAGCAAATCAAGGTCGGCTTCATAGAAATTGAGATATCTTCCCGAAGCCATGGTCTCAAGGAGATTGCGCATGGGAACTAGCGAGGTGAGATATTGATTGAGGATCTCTTCGTTTTTCGTCAGCACGACAATCGAATTGCTGTCGACAATTTTAGGCGGCTCTTCGGCGCCTAAAATGCTCGCGCGGACCCGCTTGATGCTGTTGGTATAATCCTGTGTGATTTTTAGAAGAATATGCAGGATCAACTTCGCCTTCTGTGTCGTTCCTAGGTTTGTATTGCTTGCGATGAGGTTTTCGATAATTTCGCTGCGCTGAGGCGAGATGGCGATAACATATGAATTGGTGAGGATCATTGTGAGAGTTTCAGTATACAGGCCAAATTCATGACTGGCGGGATGACGAACGAAGAAGAGAATATTGTCATCGATATGTTCAATACGAGGCAGCTCGTATTTGTCGAGGCTGTCGCGCAAGTCATTGATGTCGATTTGAGTAACTTCTGCAATTCGGGTAAGGTCTTCTAGATTTGCTTCTTTTGCATAGATCCAGCTTCCAGGACGAATCTCTGAGATCTGGTTAAATGCGCTGTCGCGAACAGTTTTGAAATAGACTTCGATCATACCCCTTGTCTACGACAAAAGGGAATTTTTAACCACAGTGGTTCTGCAGCTTGTTTTCGAGCTCTTTGATGCGCTCTACATACTCTTCGAGCTTACGGACATGCACTTCTTGGCGATGGAACTCAGTGATAGGAATAGCTGGGCTTCCTCGATATTTGCCCGATTTGAGCGACTTGCTGACTCCCCCGCGGGTAGCTACAAGCACTTGATCGTCAAGCTCTACATGGCCCACGATCCCTACTTGGCCGCCTAACATCACATATTTGCCTGTCTTGGCGGATCCAGCGATGCCTGTTTGGGCAGCGATTACGTTATGTTCGCCCACTTCGACGTTATGTGCAATTTGTACCAGATTGTCTATTTTAGAGCCTTTGCGGATGATGGTTGCTTTGAAGCGAGAGCGATCGATGGTCGTATTCGCTCCAATCTCTACATCATCTTCCAGGATTACGATGCCGATTTGTTCTAGCTTGATGTGCCTGCCCATTTTGTCAGGCGTATACCCAAAGCCGCAAGAGCCGATGATGGCTCCTGGTTGGAGGATGACTCCATTGCCTAGCCGGCAGCGCTCTCGAACTACGCAATTGGGATGGAGCTGGCAGTTTTCGCCGATTTCTACCTCAAAACCGATCGATACGTTCGGTCCAATGCGGGTATTTGCTCCGATTTTGGCATCTCGGTCGATGACAGCGTGCGGACCGATGGATACATTCGGTCCAATAACGGCTGTTTCATGGATCACAGCAGAAGGATGGATTCCTGAAAAGCCGCTTACACCAGTTGGAATGAGGATTTCAGCGATTTGTTGAAATGTTCGGGAAGGATCCGTAGTGATGAAAAAGTTTTTCCCTTCAGGCAGGGGCATGCCAGGCGCAATGCAGATAACTCCTGCATTCGATTTTTTCATCGCCTCAGTGTAACGGGGATTTGCAAGGAATGAGGCGTCTGAATAAGACGCCTCTTCCAAAGTGTTTACTCCGGAGATCGAGAGATTCGGATCTCCAATGAGTTCAGCGCCAAGTTTTGCGCTGAGGTCCTTGAGCGTAAATGCTCTCATTAACCAGCCTGATTCAGCGTGGTTTCATCGATAGCATTCATTTGCTCATTGTTATCTGTCAGTTTTTTTGCTTTTTCATCAAGCTCAAAACTTTTATCCATTTCACCGATGACAGAAGTTGTTACATCGAGATCTGGACGGATATAGAAGCACGCTTCTTTATTCATCACGTAGTCGAGATGTCTTTCGCTAGCGACTTTCTCCGCAGCTTTAGAGATGGTGCCGCTGATTTTTTGCAGCATCTGCATCTGAGCGTGGTTCATTACTTGATAGAACTGGTTTTGATAGCGAGCTAAATCTTCTTGACGAGTCTGGAATTTCGACTTTAGCTCTTCTTCAGCTTTTGGAGAGAGGCTGTCAAGATACTCAGGATCCTCAAATTTAGAGGCCATTTCTCTGAGTTCTTTATCGGTATCTTCGATCAGAGAGGCCATCTGCTTGCGCATGTTCTCTAAATTTTCCTGCTCCTTTTTCCCTGCTTTAGAGTCTGTGACGCAGGTAGCAAAGTTCACGACGCCGATTACTGGCGCATCAGCTGCCACTACAGATCCTGCCGCTAGGCTAAGGATGGTTGCTGCTGAGAGGAAAAATTTATGCATAGTATAGCTCCTTTAGATTGTGTTAAAATTGTCCGCCCATTGAGAAGAAGACTTTCTGCCATTTTTCATCATTTCGGTCTTTTTTGACTAGAGGAATACCGTAACCGACGATGATCGGGGTTCTGTTTCCAATATCAAGTCGAATGCCAACACCCGTAGTCGGTCTGATATGGGAAATTTCAAATTGCCTAAACTCGACGCTTCCAACATCAACAAAAGCAAATACATCGAGCATTCTAAAGATTTCTTGATTGTATTCCAACGAGAGGAGCGATGAAGAAAGGCCTCCCAATGGCGTCTGGGTTGGAACAAGTTCATTCGAATCGTTGAGGAGTTCAACCACAGGCCCCAAAAGGAATGGCTTATAGCCGCGTACCGTGGTCTCGCCGCCGAGGAAGAATCTCTCGCTATATGGCACTTGGCCATTCTTGGTCTTGCCAAATGGAACAATATACTTGAAATCGCCTCTGAGCTTCAGAGTTCCTTTGCGCCAGACTGGGAAGTAGATCGAGTTTAGATAGCTGACTTTGAAGAAGTTGTAGCTGCCGCCGATGCCAGCCATTTCCGTTTCGAAATAGGAGCGCCATCCTCTATGAGGTTTGAAGGCGTTATCGGTTGAATCGTAGCTCAAGTTACCGCTGAAGGCAGAAATCAGGCCATGCTGATCGAGCGCTCGTTTTGCGAGCTGAACCGACTCTAATGCAGCCGGAGTAGATCCTTTTGCGTCCAAATGCAAGTTATCTTTGGAGTGTCTGAGTCTTTGGCGCATTCCGACAGTCCAGTAGCTCGTAAGCGGATAGTTGGTGTAGACCGAACCGCCATAGGTCACAACCACGACATGCTTCTGCAGCTCGCTGAATGTGCGGCTCAACTCAACCCCAAGTCTCCAAAGGGTATCGTTGACATATGGGTCCATCCACGAAACTAAAATATTGTTTTGTTTTTTGCCCACTGTGCCGCGTACGTGGAAAAATTCGCCGCCGCCTCTTAGGGCAGAAATATTGCCGCCTAGGGCTTTGCCGACGCCGCGTAAGTTGAAGTTTCTTTCTGTGAGGTCGAGTCCGCCGAACACATCGTCCATCGAGCTAAAGCCCATGAAGAGGCTTACGTTTCCTGTCGTTGTCTCTTCGACTTCGATGTACACGTCTCGATAGGTGTCGCCTAAATTGTCATCATCTGCAGTTCTGACCGCATAAACATTGACGCTTTTGAAATATCCAATCGCTTCTAGTCTTTGCTGGGTAGCTCTCAATTTTCTCGAGTCAAAAGTTTCTCCTGGGACGAGGAGCGATTCGCGCAAAATGACGTTGCTATTGGTTGATGAGTTCCCAAAGATATGGATCAAACCGACTTTATATTGCTCGCCTTCGTCAATTGTGAAATGGATGTCGAAAACCGGCTCATCTTCCATTAAAACGGTTTCATACTGGACGCTGGCATCGATATATCCTTTTTGTCCGTAGAGATCTTTAATCGCTTGAGCGGTATCTCGCACTTTATCGGGGGAGAAATTATCTCCTTCGTGCACCATCGATCGTTTAGCGACGTCTTCATCATTGATCAGCGTGTTGCCTTCAAAGGTGACTGTTCCGAAGTGATAAATTTGACCGCGGTGAGCTGTGATTTCGATAATGAGCTTGCCGCTTTCTGGATCATCTTGAAGGTCGATTTGGACCCTTGCATCTGCGTAACCTTTATTATGCAGATAATTGATGATCGTCATTTTGTCTTGTTCGAGCGCCTCATCGCGATAGATGCCGGTTCCGGTCATCCAGCTCATGAGGAAGTTGTATTTTTTCAAATACATCTGTTCTTCGATGTCGCTCTCTTCCGATTTAGTGAAACCGTTGAGAACGATCTTTCGAATGTGGCCTGGCCGGCCTTCCTGGACTTCAATGTGGATGTCGATTTGATTCGATCCGGGCACAGGTTGGATGTAGTAAGAGAGCTGCGATTCAAAATAGCCCTTTTTGAAATAGAATTCCTTCACCTTATTGAAGGCTTTGTTGAACTCTTGGCGGTTGAAAACGGTATTCGGCTTAATCTCGAGTTCTTTTTGGAGAGTGGATGTTTTGTATTGAGTGTTGCCGTTCCACAGAATTTGATGAATGATAGGTTTTGGGATGATGTGGATGGTGATGAAGACTTTTCCATTTTGCAATTGAACGCTTGGTTCGACTCGATCGTATTCATCGGCTAAGTTTTTCAAGTCGCTATCGAAAGTGAGTTGGGAAAAATCATCTCCTTCCTGAGTTTTCAGTCGGGATAAGATGGGAGCTGCATCGGCGCCACTTCCATCTTCTGTATCGACAACAATTTCAATTCGTCCGACTTTCTTATCATCAAAGATTTCAGCAGCCGCGAGCGGCGCTGTGTAACTGGCAAGCAATATAGAGAGAAGCGCGTAAGACTTTATCAAATGCATAGTCGCTCAATTATAGAAATCTTCAACAATTTCTGCAAATCCTAAATCGATTATGAGGAGAAGAAAAAAGGCGAAATATTGACAGTCGGAGATGTTTCGCTCACGCTCCACCCCCGCTGCCCAGGGGCCCTATCTGAGACTTTGTAGATCAGTTCGCTTTCGCTCACTTATCGCGTGCTCGCCGTTCGCAGTGCTTTGCACGGCGAAATTCTTGTATTCATTTTAGGTTTCTTATTTATATGGTTTGGCGGCCGGCGAAGGAGCGGGCGAGAGTGCCGCCGTCGATGTGCTCGAGACTGCTTCCGACGGGGAGGCCAAAGGCTAGGCGGGAAATAGAGAGATTTGGACGGGTGAGATGGTTTTTAAGATAAAGAGCAGTTGTATCACCTTCAAGTGTAGAATCAAAGGCGATGATCAATTCGCGCACATTGTTCTCTTCAATCCGTTTTTCAATGCGATCTAGGCGCAGTGTGTTTGCGTGGCGGCCGTCGAGAGGAGAGAGGAGATGTTCAATCACATGATATAAACCGCGGTATTGTCCCGTTTCTTCAATCGAATAGGCATCTCGCGCAGACGCGAGAAGGCAGAGTTGCGTCGTATCGCGGTTTGCGCAAAATCTGCATTTTCCTTGATCGGCAAGACAGCCACATGTTGGGCAGGGGGGAACTTTTTCTTTCAGAGAAAGGAGGCTGTGTCCTAGGGCGTGGAGATCAGAAGATTCCCATGAGAGAAGTTCAAATGCAAACCGTTCGGCCGTACGCGTGCCGACGCCTGGCCACTTTTTCAAAAGGCCGATTAGTTTGAGAAGCTCTTCCGGGAATCTATGCGCCATAAGTATTTATCTTAGGTTGTATATACGAAATTTTCAAGTATCAAGGTTTTTTTGCTGAGTGTTTAAATATTGAGTTGGCGAAAGGTTTCTTCCAAATTAAAGGCGAATCGGCTAAACTCGCACCCATATATGACGAGAAGAAAAGCAAAAATTATAGGTACCGGGTCTTACCTGCCCGAAAAAGTCCTTACCAATCAAGATTTGGAAAAAATCGTTGATACTTCTGACGAGTGGATTGTCACTCGCACGGGCATGAAGGAAAGGCGCATCGCTAAGGATGATGAGTTCACCTCGCACATGGGAGCGAAGGCTGCCTTGGAGGCCCTTGCGAATGCCAATATGACTCCGGATCAGATCGATTTCATCTTGGTTGCAACCCTTACGCCTGATTATGCTTTTCCCAGCACCGCATGTCTGATTCAAAGCTCGATCGGCGCCAAAAAGGCCGCCGGCGCTGATGTTCAAGCAGCGTGCACCGGTTTTCTTTATCTTCTCTCAATGGCCAAATCATTTGTTGAAAGCGGCCTTTATAAAAATGTTCTTATCATCGCAGCGGAAAAACTCTCCGCGATTACTAATTATAAAGACAGGTCCACCTGCATTCTTTTCGGCGACGGCGCCGCAGCTTGCGTTATTTCCTCCGAAGGAAAAGGGCTTGTCGTCGAAAATATCCAGCTAGGAGCCGATGGAGATCAGGCCGATCTCATCATAATGCCCGCTGGCGGCAGCCGTAAGCCCGCAACCTTAGAAAGCGTGGCCAGTTGCGAACATTATATCAAAATGGCCGGAAATGAAGTCTTTAAGCACGCCGTCCGGAGAATGGAAGCGGCATGTAAGGATTGTTTAGAGGGAGCAGGTCTGACCGAGAAAGAGATCAGCTGGCTGATTCCTCATCAGGCCAACATGCGGATTATTGATGCGATTGCCAAGCGCTTCGAGCACTTGCCGCAAGAGCGAATTTTTAAAACCGTGCAAAAATATGGCAACACCTCCGCTTCGTCGGTAGGAATTGCGCTCGATGAGCTCCTTAGAAGAGGGCCTCTCCAGCCAGGAGAAAAGATCCTCCTCACCGCATTTGGAGCAGGACTCACTTGGGGCGCAGGCATTTTGGGGGCTGAATGAAGATCGCATTTGTATTCCCAGGGCAAGGCGCGCAAACTGTCGGCATGGGTAAAGATTTCTATGACTCTTTTGCCATTGCAAAAGAGACTTTTCAGGAAGCTGACGACCTCTTAAAAGAGGGGCTCTCCAAAATTATTTTTGAAGGTCCAATGGATCTTCTCACTGAAACCCGCAATAGCCAGCTCGCCATCTTTGTAGTCAGTATGGCCCTTTTACGTACAGCCCAGCAGCAGCTCCCTGACCTTATACCTGCGGCATGTGCAGGATTGAGTCTGGGAGAATATACAGCTCTTTGCGCATCGGGACGGCTTGGATTCAAAGAAACTTTATTGCTCGTCAGAGAACGGGCTCGTTTGATGAATGAAGCTTGCGAAAAGGTGCCAGGAACAATGGCCGCCGTTTTGGGGATGAGCGCAGAGCAAATCGTTGAGGGAGTCAAGGGACTGCAGGGCGTATGGGTTGCTAATTTCAATGCCCCAGGCCAGACGGTCATTTCGGGAACGAAAGAAGGAATTGAGAAGGCGGGTATTGTGCTCAAAGAAAGAGGCGCTAAACGGGTCATTCCTTTGACCGTTCACGGAGCTTTCCACAGCGGACTGATGCAAAAAGCGCAAGATGGGCTAAAACCGTTTATCGACCTCGCGCAGATTCAAGATAGCAATATCGGTTTTGTGATGAATGTCACCGGAGACTTTGTAAATGGTGTCGATGCCGTGCGCTGCAATCTCGAAGCTCAAGTGACCCAGTCGGTCAAATGGGAGCAGGGGATTGAAGCGATGAAACGAGAAGGGATCGAGCTCTATTTGGAAATCGGCTGCGGGAAGACTCTCACAGGCCTCAATAAAAAGATTGGGGTTGCTTCATGCGCTTCAATTGAAAAAATCAATGATTTGGAGATGGTTCATGCAGCTACTTAAAGGAAAAACAGCCCTAATCACGGGCGGAACTGCTGGAATTGGAAAAGCAATTGCTTGCCTTTATGCTCAGCATGGAGCTCATGTCGCCATTTTGGGAACCAACCAAGAGAGGGCGGCCCAAGCTCTCCAAGAGATTGAGGCGTGCAAAGTAGATCCTGAACAAAAATTTACAAGTTTTCTCGTCAACGTTTCCAACTCTAAAGAGGTGGATGAGGTTGTAGAAAAGCTCCTTAAAGATTGGGGCAAGATCGATATCCTAGTGAATAATGCGGGGATAACGAAGGACAATCTTCTCATGAAAATGAATGAGGAAGATTGGGACCTTGTGATGGACGTCAATCTCAAATCAGTCTATAACACTTGCAAATCTCTCACCCGGCCAATGATGAAGGCTCGCGGGGGGATCATTATCAATATTACTTCTGTGATCGGACTGACTGGAAATGCAGGGCAGGCAAATTACGCCGCTTCCAAGTCGGGAATGATTGGATTTACCAAATCGCTTGCGAAAGAGCTTGCAAGCCGAAATATCCGGGCTAACTGCATCGCTCCCGGCTATATCGAGACGCAGATGACAGCTAGTTTGCCTGAGCCTGTAAAAGAGGCCATTTTAACTAAAATACCCATGAGCCGAATCGGGAACCCCCGAGATATTGCTCATGCAGCACTATTTCTAGCTAGCGACCTTGCCGGATACATTACTGGGCAGGTACTTACCGTCGATGGCGGAATGGTGATGTAACAATTTGATGAAAACCATAGGGAAATTATGACAATACAAAAAGAAGTGATTGACATCATCGTAGAACAATTAGGTGTTGATGTCGCCGATGTGACCCTCGAAAAATCGTTTGTTGAGGATCTCAACGCCGATTCTCTCGATTTGACAGAGCTAATCATGACTTTTGAAGAGCGCTTTGGTTTTGAGATTTCTGAAGAAGATGCAGAAAAACTCAAGACAGTTGCCGATGTCGTCGATTACATCGAAAAACGAAAAGTGAATGCATAAAAAAAAGCCAGCAGGGACTTTTCCTGCTGGCTAGCTTTTTGAGAAGTTGTTCTTACTTATAGAACGCTACATAAGCAACAGATGCTGCTGCGATTGCCCACGGCAATAGTTTGAGAGCAACTGAAGCTGCTTTTTGAACACAATTTAGCGGTTCCGCTAATCCAGGAAGCGTAGGATTCTCTACAAATGCTTTAGCAATTGCTTCATCTCTTTGTACCAATTCGAGGTTTTTAAGCAATTGTCTGTGCTTTGAAGTCTCTTCACGAGTTCTATTTTGAACTTTTACCGCTTCAATTTTCTGAATATCTTGTTGGAATTTTTTTCTAATCCCTTCAATTTTCTTGATCGCAGCCTCAGCTTGCTTTCTCAGTGCTGCTCTTTCCTTAGGGGTCGTAGCGCCAAGAAAGTTGATGTCTCTGATATTTTTAGCAGCTTGTGTATTTAGCCACACTGTTGGTTGCCGCGTATCAGTGCACACGTCATCCGGACTAACGCGCAAGTCGTGATCATGTGCATTTTCTGGTTGATATGTTAATTCCCCTCTGATCCCATCGAAAGTTTTCAATACTTGAAAGAGAGGGCTGTTTGCATCTACTGGTTGTGTCATACTATTAACCTTTATATTTAATTCGTTTTTACGAATATAAATTATAATATACTTTGTATTAAATATATATATTAAATAAAATGTTTATGTTTTGTAAAATATTTAGTTTATGGATTGAGGATTTGGAAGCAGAGAAGGTGGATATCTTCTTTGAGATGGATTCGTTTGGTGCCAAAGGCGAGCTCTTTTTGAAGCATGGCTGTTGTGGTTTCTAAGCCGTCGGAGGCGAATACTTTAAGAACTTTTGCCAAGAGATCTGATATCCCGTTTTGCCCTTTCAAGAAGCGGGTGAGGCCTTGATTAAAGAAAAAGATATAATCCCCCGAGTCGACCTTCAGATGACCCTGATTTGGCTCTAAAAATTTCTTGTCATCAAGCGACCAGAAGTAGGGGAGGTGGGGGCCTTTGACCTGCAAGGTGGAGGTCGTTCTATCGAAAAGGAGGGACGTGTGGGCATCGCCTAGAGTCCCTTTGGACAGCTTGTATTGAGTAAGGAGCTGGTACATCCCTTCAAACCCCTCTTCTTCGGCCTCTGCGAGGTGGATCTGAAAGAGGTCGGGATTTTCAAGTTTAGGGAAGTCGAGGAGCAGCCCTCTGGGACTTTCTGAAAAGAACGTGATCGATTTGACGGCTACGGCGTCGGATCTGCATTCATCAATATTTTTTTGAAGCATCATATGCTGCAAAAGCATGGCCGATTCATATTCTCCGTACATCCGTTCCCGGACTAGGGAGTTTTCCTTGAGGCGGTTGATATTCTCATGCAGGCACTCGCTCATGGTGTTGAGGGTGTTGGCAAGTTCTGCAATCTCTTTAGGGCCGCTTACTTGAACCGACTCGCCATAATGGCCTGCCGCGATGGCAAGCGCAGAATTATTCAATTTCTGGACCGGTCTTGAGATTTTGTTGGCGATGAGAAAGAGCGTGATGACGACGATCAGAATGGTAAAGCCAGCGCAGAAAAGGATGAGGAAAAGACTTTCATGGAATTTTTTGTCGATGAGACTCACGTGAATATCAGCAGCCATGAGCCCCATCACATAGCCATTCGGATCGAACATAGGAGCGTAGCCTGTGATGACTTTAGTTCCTTCTTTTCCAGTATAGATCGGCGTGATGTGCAATTTTTTTGGGATCGTTTCAATATCAGGCGAGTGGACGGGGACGAAATAGAGTCTATTGACTTGCAGCTGGTCGCGGATCTGCTCCATTTGGTCTTCGGTGGGCCGCATTGCTGCCGTGCTCACAACAGCCGATTTTAGGCGGGTGCGAAAACCTTCCACGATCTCTTTGTACCAATTGATGGCCAAAAGAGCCGATACAAGCGCGATGCTTGAGACGAGGGTGGGCAGTAGAAAAAGAAGAAGCCTCGTCCGGATCTTCATTTTTCAACTCCAATCATCCGGATGTGTCTACAGGGGAGCTGCAGCGAATAGGCTTGCAGCAAGGTGACGGCAACCGAAGGACACTCAGAAATAACGGAGAGAAGATGGCTTCTTGAAAGGGTGAGAAATAAAGTGTCTGTTTTGCAGGTTGCCGCATAACCTCTCGGCAATTCATTGAATAGCGATTCATCGCCAAAGTATTCGCCCGTTCCCAGTTCGCAAACAGCACGTCTTTCCGCATCAAAGATTTGGACGATTCCAGAGGCGATCAGATAAATCCTATTGGCAACTTGGCCAGGAGTGAATACTTTTTCGTCTTTGTCGTATTCATCTTCGTGCAGCTTCTCTGCAATGGCAAGCAGGATTTCCAGATCGAGATCTGAAAAGAGGCGCGTTTTTTTCAAGAAGAAGGCTTTTTCAATCAAACTTTTCATGATTCTAAGAGCTCATATGCAAATTGATGGAAAGATTCGTCCGAGTGCTTCATCTGTTCGCGCAGCTGCTGGCGCCAGTTGGGCATTTGCAGCTTTGCTTTCAGACGCACCGCGACAATTTTATCAAATAGGGTTGGAGATTGTTCCAATTTTCCAAGCAGCTCGGAGAGGCTCAGTTTTGGATAGTCTCCTTGCCATCTAAGGCATGCAGCCATTTTCTCTTCGAGCGGCAAGTCATCGACAAGCGGGGCAATCAGGGTGAAAATCCTCACATCGCAAGTTTTTTCTAAGCTTTCTACCGCATGGGAATGGACTTTTTCGTTGCGGCTATGCAGCGCTCTTACAAGAAGTTCAGGATCTTCCAAAGAGCCGGCCGCTCCTAAAAGGTGGATGATGAAGTCGATCACCGATTGATAGCCGCTCAAGAGGGCGCTTTGGAGCATTTCCAAATCGTAGAGCGGATATTGATTTTGGATCGTATGGCCGAAATAGAAGTAGAAATAGGCCCGCTCGATTTCAATATCGAGAATATCGATTAAATTGGCTTGCAGCTGAGGCAAGGCAAGCCGGCCCAAAATTTTCCCAGCAAGGAGTCTTGCCCGCTCTGGCAAAGCAATATCTTTAGTGAATGTGAGCAGAAGAGGAACGATCTTCAGTCCCATTTGACCGAGGATCTCCTCGGTTTTTCGCCTTTCATTCGGTCTAAAATGGACGCTGGCTAGAAGAATATCTTTCGTCGTCGTCGAGTCGGCAATTTTTCCAAGTGCATCCAAAATACTCAAGCGGAATACATTGTCTCGCGCAGCTTCAAGCTCTTCAATGAGAGCTGGGGCGTGTCTGGCAAGGCGTTTGTCAGCAAGACGGGCAACGCATCGAGCGGCGGCCCTTTTCACCAGGATCGCCTCATGCGATAGGAAGGGAAGAGCCCGCTCGATTGATTCGACTGTATTTTCCTCAGCTAAAATATCGAGGCCCATGCTGAGCTCATCAATGCGGCTCGATTTGAGCATCAGGTCAAGTTTTTTTGCGGCAATTGTTCTGTTGAGAGCGGCATAATCAAGAGATTGGGTGGCGAGCGATTTTTTCATCGTAAGGATCGCAGCGCCTCTTAGGAAAAGATCGGGATCGTCGAGGTCGTCTTCGGCCTTTTCAGGATGGTGAAGCCCTTTTTTGGCAAGATATAGGTAGGCCCACTTCGCGAGCTCGGGAGATTCATTTTCATTCGTCCAGCTGTCGACGAGTTCGATGACTCGAGCATCTTGGGTAAAGGGGGAGCTTTCGACCAGACGCAAGAAATGGATTTTCGAAACCGTGCTAAACCGTTTTGCAACCGATAGAATCTGAGGCAGGCTTTCTCCAAGCTGCAGAAGCGATTCAATTGCGAGAAGCTGGGTTTCTTCTGAAGGAGAGCGCAACGCTTCCAAAATGTCTTTTTTTGCTTCTTTATTCTCGCGGCGGGTGAGGGAAATAAGCCATCCTCTCAAATTCCTTTCAAAATGGAGCGCATTGTCTTTTAGGTTGATCATGATTGCTTTTGAGTAAATGGCCCGGATCACGAGAGCAAGGACAAGGAAAATGGCAGTCAGGATTAAACCGAGCACTCTGCTTCCTCCAGAAATGGCAAAGAGTAGAAGAGAGCTGAGCAGCATCCCGATCGGCTCGAAGAAAGAATCGTTGATGATCCTTACCTTCGATTTGAGCTTGGTGGGCACGGCGTTTGAGAGAAGATTGAAGCAGTTGTCTTCCACGGTAAAGAGGATGCCGTCGACGGCCACAAGCCCCAAAATGGCAAGCCACATTGCGTCCTCAAACACCCATCCTGAATAAACTCCGGCAAAGAAGAGGGGGGTGATCAGAATGGCGTTATTCAGTCCCATTCTTCGCACGAAGCGGCTGTAAAAGAAAATTCCAAAAAAGATATTGCAGCATGAGATGATGGCGCGGCATTTACCGAGAAACTCCGCGATCTCGCCTTCGGCCACCAGTTCTCCGGAGGATTTAAAAAGCCTGCCGAACGATTCCATGTAGTTGAATTCGGTCACAGTGATGAGCAGCTGGACAAAAAGGCTCATGAGGAGGAGGATGATAGCGAATTTAGAGCGGGTGATGAGTCTGACCACGGAGCCGAACGTATCCCTGCTTCCAGAAAAGACCCCTTCCATCGTGTCATCGTGGACCGCTTTTGCTTTGTGGGCGATTTTTCTTGCCTCCCACATACCGAGACCGATCGATCCGGCGGCGCAGAAAAGAAGAGCTGAAAATCCGATTTTATCAAGCAATAAATTGATGGCAGTTCCCGACAAGATGGTGCCGAAAAAGTAGGCGGCGCTGTAGATCGAGTAGACCCGCTTCGCATCCTGCAGGTCGTGGTATTGGTCTGTGAAGGTCCAAGAGCAGGCGATCATCACCGCGAAGAACATGCGGGAGGCGATCTTGATTGCATACCAGAACCAGGTCGGGGGAGAATAGCCCACAAAAATGGCCGACCCCAAGCAAACAATCACTCCCAAAGCCATGGCGGTCGAAAGAATCCTGTAGGGGCTGGTCGATTTTAGGCTGTAGAGAACAAGAGAAGAGACGCCGATCATGCCAAGGGCAATGGAGAGATAGACTGCTGGGAGGTTTTCGGCTCCGATTTTCTCCAAAAAGAGACCGTCGCTCAAGGTGTCTAGGCACGAGCTTCCGAACGCCCAAAAAATGGCGAGTTTCGCAAACCGCAGGGCAAGGGTTCCTTCCCCCGGATACAGCCCAAAAGCTCTGTGTAGTAACTTAAGCAATTCCCCTCGAAAAAAACGTTGATTTCATTGTACGACAATGGAGGAATTTTACATAACATTTTGGTACAGAAAAAATCGCCCTAGCGAATAATTTTTTTTTCGCCTATTTTGGATTGTATGAAGTTGTCAGAAATGCACATAGGTTTTATCGGCTTTGGGCACATGGCCAAGGTCATTTTCGATGCCCTGGACAGGGCTAAACTCATCCCTCGTTCTCAGGTCAGCTTCATCCAAAGAGACCCGCAGAAGATGAGGGAAAATGAAAAAACCTACGGGATTACTTCGACGAGCATGGAGACGCTCGTCAAAAAAAGCGATCTCATCATTTTAGGGGTTAGACCGGCCCAAGCCAAGATGGTTTTGGAGCAGCTTAGAGGATTGGACCCTTCTAAAATGTTCGTTACAGTGCTTGCCGGCGTCAAAATGTCCTTTTATCGAAAATATTTGAAAAATCCGATATTGCGGGTGATGCCGAATATTGCCTCGGAAGTAGGGATGGGTATGAGTACTTTTAGTTATTCTGGCAAGCCATCGGAAGATTTTCGCAGCATCACACATCTGCTTTTTTCATGCATGGGAGAAGTGATTGAGGTGCCTGAGGAAATGATGGACATTTCTGTCGGAATATCTGGCAGCGGCCCTGGTTTTGTTTTCCGCTTGATTGAAGCAGTGGCAAGAGAGGGAGAAAAAAAGGGAATTCCATATCCAGATGCGCTTAAGATGGCGGCGCAAACATTCATGGGCGCTGGCAAATTGGTGCTCAAAAAAGGCAACGTGCAAAATCTCCTCATCCAAATCGCTACGCCAAACGGAACCACAGAGGCGGGCCTCAAAAAAATGACCGAGCTTAAAATTGATGAGCACTATCAAGCTGTGGTCAATGCTTCAACCAAAAGATCTCACGAACTCTCCGAAGAATTCCAATAAGAGACTTGAGAAAAACCTAGTTGCACAAATATAGCACCACAGAGATAGATACCACAGAGGAAAGATCGTTTAGACAGACCTGTCACTTTTTGGCATTACCAAATCTGTCATTCGGTTGATTGCATCCAGTTTTTTGAGTCCATTTTTTTTGGCGAAGTGAAACGATGAAGTGCAGTTATTATCCTATTTGAAACTATCCGACTTTAAAAGAGGCCTGCTGATCAACTCCAATGTGAAGTTGCTTAAGAACGACATCAAACGGATGAAAAAATAACCTTTTTCTCTGTGGTGTCTATCTCTGTGGTGTTATAATTGTGCAACAACGTTCTTGAGAAAAACCTTTTTTCGATGTAAAAAGGATAGAATTAAGTAGGGTCTTATGAAAAAACGAAAACTTGTCATCATCGGGTCGGGACCGGCCGCACACACCGCAGCAATTTACGCAGCAAGAGCAAATCTCCAACCATTATTGTACGAAGGTTTCCAAAGCGGACCTGCTGGCGGTCAGTTGATGACAACGACCGAAGTTGAAAATTTTCCCGGTTTTCCAAAAGGGATTATGGGTCCTGAATTGATGGACAATTTCAGAGAGCAATCTGTGAGATTCGGGACTGAGATTTTGACTGAAGACGTCGAATGGGTTGATCTTTCTCAAAGACCGTTTAAGATTCATGGTTCAAGCACAGAGGTGCTTACCGAATCGCTGATCATTGCTACTGGTGCAACAGCTAAAAGGCTTGATATTGAAGGGGCGGGAGACGGCGAGTTTTGGCAAAAGGGCGTCACCGCATGCGCTGTATGCGATGGAGCTGCTCCGATTTTTAGAAATCGGCCGCTGTTTGTCATCGGCGGCGGGGATAGCGCGGTTGAAGAAGCAATCTTTTTGACCAAATACGGAAGCAAGGTTTATATCGTGCATCGTCGCGATGAACTGAGGGCTTCGAAGATTATGGCCGAACGGGCACTCAAGCATCCGAAAATCGAAGTTCTTTGGAACTCGGTGATTGAAAAGATCATGGGCGATTCAGTAGTTCGAAAAGTACGGATTAAGAATGTGAAAAGCGGCGAGACGGAAGAGCAAGATGCCGGCGGCGTCTTTTTTGCTATCGGACATCAGCCTAATACCGCGTTTTTAAATGGCCAGGTGGAACTCAATGATGTTGGGTATATTCAGGTCAAAAACGGAACAATGTATACATCGGTAGATGGCGTTTTTGCAGCAGGCGATGTACAGGATCCGACATATAGACAGGCGATCACTGCGGCAGGAACAGGCTGCATGGCAGCTCTTGATGCAGAACGGTGGCTCAACCATATGGGCATTGAATGAGAAAATTTTTTCTCCTCTTGGCTCCGATCTTGGCAAGCTCTTTGGAAATGCAGCCCTGGTTTGGCGATTGCTTAGAGTTCCATTTTCTCGGAAGCTACGCATATAGTTACTTCGACCGGGTGGATAGAGGCGTGCCTCAACTCAGAGAGACATTCAAATCCAATGTGATCGATTTCGATCTCGATTTTTCTCCAACGCCTGAATGGAGCGTGGATACAGAACTGCAGATTGCCGATACAACAAAGCAAAATTTCAACTTCCGCAGTTTAGCTGCGCAGGCGAGATATCTTTGGCTTGACGACATCATTGGCGATCGAGTCAGTTTGGCGACAGGAGCCAGCATCCGATTTACAAACACCGACTCTTTACGAGATGTGAGCTGCCCTTCGCACGCCAATTTCGATTTCGAACTCAATTTTGCTTTCGGAAAAGAATTTGATATTTCTGAATGCTGGGCTTGGCGTTTCTGGGGGTATGGCGCTGTCGGCCAAGCCAATCGAGGCTCGCCTTGGGTGAGAGGTATTTTAGCGCTTGAAGCCAATTATGATGACCGGCATAAATTTGGCGTTTTAGCCGACGGCGCCAACGGCTACGGCAGACATACCACTGTTTTCATCGATGATTTCGATGGCTATGCCAAAATTCGCTACAAAGCCATCGATGTAGGCGTTCGATATGGTTATCGATTGGGCGTATACGGAACTCTCCGGTTTTCTTACATGAGACGCGTTCTTGCTAAATCCTATCCGGAGCAGGTGAATGCGTTCATCTTCAGCTATCTTCTCCCTTTTTCGTTATAGATAATTGATTTCTCTTTTTCATAGACCTCCTCGTTTTTTTTGTTGTTTGATAGTCGCATTTTAAATTAATTTATACTATATTTTATGTCTTTAAATAATTATAATTATGCTGTATAATTGATTGTAATTATGGCGATTTATTCAAATAATTCTTTAAGACAAGATCTGTGGGAATATATAAATAGTCCTTCGTCCGATAAGCTTGAGGCGATCGATTGGCGCATTTCCAGGAATTATTTTAAGGCCGATTTCCGAAAAGATATGGGCAAACTATTTGCCTCATGCTCTTTAGAAGAATTCGAGCGCAGCCGCGAGAACATATCTAAGAAATTCCGCCTCATCCAATTCCAGAAGAATATGAAGTTTCTGGTGGAAAATCATTTGAATAATAAAGGATGCAATCCTCTTCACATAGTCAATTGGGACTTCATTAGTTGGTCTGAAGGCGAACTCGACAAGGCTTGCGAGTGGGCGCAAAGGAAGGTTGATGAAATCCAAAGCCCCTTCTCCCTCTTCGCTGCCGGTATCGGAGCCTGTGCGGCTGGGTATGCCGCTGGCGGGATTGTCCCAGCTCTTTTTGTCGGGAGCGCTGCTATATGGGCATATAATTGGTTTCGCGATGGTTTGAATGGGGGAATTCAAGATGATAAAGCCAGTTCGATCTTTGCTTCTGTTGTCGGCGCTGGCGCCAGTCTCATCACATCTGCAGGTCTGATTCGCACCGCTTTTTCAGGAGCTCTAACTGCAGGTGCTTATAAATGCTTCCAGATCTATCGAATGCTTGGGAATAAAGAGACTCCTTGTCCTGAACCCGTTTTGCCTTCGCACACACCTCAACCGCATCGCGCCCGAAGATCCAGGCTCGATGTTGTTTCCTAAATCTTGAAGAAATAGTTCCCGAACGATATTATTTTTGGCCTATGAATTCTGTTTGCTCAAGATTTTTGACCGCTTGTCAAAAAACTATTTCGGATCCTGGAAACGCCAAAGTTCTTGGCACGATTGCAGCCGGAGCTGTATTGAGTTCTGCTTTTCGGGCAGGGCTTATGCTGTCTCCTATTGGGATGATTTCTTCATTTGGAATGGCTCTATTGGCTAGAACTCAGATTGGTGAAAGAATTTTTTCTAAACTTACTTTTTCATCGTCATCTGACAGCTCTCCTTCCAGAATTTCTTCCCTTTTCCAGAGGATTATGCCTAAAGATCCAGCTGTACAGGCTTGTATCGCTGCGCCCTTGATTGAAGAGGGAATTTTCAGGGGGGTAATCCAAGGAGCGTCTGTAGCAGCGTTGGGAGCTGCACCTGGTATTGTCTTGAGTTCACTTCTCTTTTCGGCCGCCCACTGCGACCCTGCCCAACCGCAACAAACAGTCAATTCATTCCTTGGAGGGGTTATCATGGGAATCGTAAAAGAAAAATTTTCTATTCTTGGTTTCATTGGATTCCATATGGGAGTGAATACGTTTTGGGGACCCATTTTAGGTCTTGCGTCGCCAAATGGACTTGTCAGGAATTTTCTAACAACTCGTTAACACCAGATGGCGACCGCAGTTGCGTGGGAAGCTGAATGGCTGATGGAGACAAGAAGATTCGGGTTGTTGAATCGTTTTTTTGCCTCTTGAGAAATGTGTACGACCGGCTTGCCATGATCATCTCCAAGAATCTCTAAATCATGCCAAGAAAGTTCAGAGCCGAAGCCGGTGCCCAGAGCTTTTGCAATTGCCTCTTTGGCCGCAAATCGCCCAGCAAAATGGGGGGCAGGATCTTTGAATTTCAAACAATGCTCTTGCTCTTTGTGAGAAAAAAGACGGTCAAGAAAATGCTGCCCGTGCCGTTCTATGCTTTGCCGGATTCTTTCGATTTCGATAATGTCGTTGCCGAGACCGTAAATACTAGTGTCCTTCTTCATCGTAGGCTGGGTAGCCCTCCTCTTCATCGGGGGCATTGCAGAAAATCATCCGGCCTGAAGTGGTGTGTTTGACAGAAAGGACTTTTGCGTCGATCGTTTCGCCAAGATAGTCTCCTCCGCCATTGACAACAACCATGGTGCCATCTTCCAAATAGCCCACTCCTTGCCGAGGTTCTTTACCGTAGCGCTGGATCTTGATTTTGATGTGCTCGCCAGCTTGCATCAGCGGCTTTAAGGCATTCGAGAGAACGTGCAAGTTAATAACTCTTACGCCTTCTATGGCTGCTGTCTGAACCCGGCTAATATCAGCTGTAAGGATATTCGCATCGAGAAGCCTCGCAAGCCGAACCATTTTCCCCATTTGATCTTTCACTTCCGGGAAATCAGTATCGCTATAACGCAGTCCTAGTTCGGACAGAGCCTCAAGCTTTTTAACAATTTCAAGAGACCGCTTTGCTTTATGTCTCTGCGATTCATCTGCCGATTCTGCTTGGATATAGAGTTCTTTAATGAGGAGGCGGGGAAGGACGAGATGATAATCGACAAGTCCTGAAGCCGCAAGATCGATAATGCGGGCATCGCATAAGACCGAACCATCCATCACTAAATCTTTTTTCTTTTGCGCGGTCGGACTGAATCGGACGAATGGGATGCTGACAGAAAGTTCGTCAGAGGCCCGAATGGTCATTAAGGTACCTAGATAGATGCCGAAAAGGAAGAGAGCGATTTGAATCACTTCGAGAACTTGCGGATTCAAGACAATTGAGGCTGCGCTGATTTTTAGGATTGCCGAAAGGATAATCACAAGCGCTTGGCCCATGAGGTAGCCGACAAAAAGCCCCAAGATCGCCACGTTGAATGATCGGAGATTGAATCTTTTAAATAATTGATCGAAGCCGATCAGTAAAACTCCCAAGACAACGCCAAGACCTACTCCAAGGGCCAGATTGGCTGCCGTGTAGCCATCAGGTCCTGAGATCATATAGACGGTCATAAAGAAAATGCTGAGGATGATGAAGAGAGTGCGGGTAAATGCAAGAGCAAGATTCATAGAATTACAGCTCCAATATTGATGGAATTGTAGATCTGAGCTCGATTTTTGTCGACATCCATCATAAAATTTTGTTAAATTGGTTTCATGAAACAGCGCGGATGGATTATTTTTTCTGGGATCGTTTGGGTAGTTATCGGAGTTATGCTCCTCTATAAAGGACTCCAATATCTAGCGGTTGCTCAGACGGATCATAAAACTCTCTACATGGGAATTGGCTTAGTTGTAGGTTTTTTAAAAGGAAGGTTTGTCCTTGTGAAAACCGTGCGCCGGGTCGTGATGCGGATCGTTTCTTTGAAAGCGCCCATTCGTTATAAAGATGTTTATGCTCCTTCCTATTTTTTTCTGATTTTGGGAATGATGGGATTGGGGATGCTTCTAAAATATCTCCCGATCGGATTCGAGATCCGCGGATTGATCGATGTCGCAGTCGGATCTGCTCTCATGAACGGCGCGATGTTTTACTTCCGTGTGGCTCGTGTCTATGATAAGAGCTTCCCTTCTCAATCTCAGTAGCTCTGTAAAGCTGCTCTATAAGAATCAATCGAGTCATTTGGTGTGTGAAGGTGAGGGGACTAAGAGACCAAATGAATCGGGCATTTTTTAAAATCGTTTCAGGAATTCCATCGGCCCCGCCAATGATGAAAGTCAATTTGGATCCCCATTTGCCGATTTTTTCGCTTAAAATTTCGCTGCTTAGCAGCTCTCCATGAGGATCGAGCGCAATGCAAGGTTCCTTTCCAGCAGCTTCGATGAGCGCGTTGTCGTCTTTGACGAAGATCCAATCGATCGACATTTTGTGAGTCAGCCGCTTTTCATATTCGGCCAAAGCCAAATTGAGCCACTCTTCTTTGCTCTTGCCTATACTAAAAACTTTGACTTTTACCACGATTCACTCTATCAATATTGAGAGTATGTTACAGCTTTCCGTTATTTATTGGGACCCTAAGCCAGAGATTTTCCGCATTCCCTATTTTGATTGGCCGGTTCTTTGGTACGGCGTTCTCTTTGCCCTTGGTTTTGCTATCGGCTTTCCCATTTTTGTCGGCATCCTGACTCGGTATTTAGGCGGGAAGGAGCATAAAAAGAAAGCGGTTCAAATTGGCGACCGGCTGACTTTGTATATGATCTTAGGCACAGTCATCGGAGCTCGGCTTGGTCATTTTCTCTTCTATGAACGTCCAGTACACTATTTAACTGATCCACTGCAGCTTTTTCGGATCTGGGAAGGGGGGCTTGCCAGCCACGGAGGGGCAATTGGGATTATTATCGCTCTCATGATTTTCAGCTGGCGGGTTCGAGCCTTTTCGCCCAAATTAACGTGGGTGCGCCTTCTCGACTTTGTTGCTGTACCCGCAGCCTTGGCAGCCTTTTTCATACGCATTGGCAATTTCATCAATCAAGAGGTTTTGGGAACGGCGACTGATTTGCCTTGGGGGGTTGTATTTGGCCACCCAGCCGATCATAGCACCCCTTTCCCGCGCCATCCCGTGCAAATCTACGAGGCGCTCTTTTACATTGCAGTCTTCTTCTTGCTCTGGAAACTTAGCTTTCAAACATATTATTTGAAAACGCAAGGGAAGCTGATTGGACTTTTTTTAATTTTGGTCTTCGGATTCCGGTTCCTGATCGAATTTTGGAAAATGGAGCAAAGCCGGCTCTTATTCAATTCTAGTCTTACTATGGGTCAATTCTTAAGCATTCCTCTCATCGTAATAGGTCTTATTTTATATTTTAGAAGCCGTTCGAACCTATCCGAGTAAAATTTTGGGGTGATTTTTGCGTCAAAGCCCGTAGAATCGACGATCGCAAGTTGACCCGTATTGATTAATACGAATCAACTTGCGAGCTTTTGCGTATCGTCGATTCTACGGATCTTTCACGCCAAAAATTCCCCCAAAATTTTACTTGGATAGGTTCTTCAGATTAGCCTTGACCCGATTCCTTTTCCGTAGGATAATGAGGTAAATGTTTTATTGGAGGAATCCGTGAATTTTATCCACATCGCTGGCCATTTGGGCGCTGACCCAGAAGTACGCTTTACCTCAAGCGGCAAAAAAGTCACCACACTGAAAGTCGCTACCCGTTCTAGAAGAGGTAAAAATGGCGAAGAGCAAACCATTTGGTGGCGCGTCACCATTTGGGGTGAACAGTTCGATAAAATGGTTTCTTTTTTGAAAAAAGGTTCCGCCGTCATGGTCTATGGCGATGTCCATAAACCAGAAATTTTCACCGACAGAGAAGGAAAACCGCAAGTCTCCTTGGATATCACTGCTGTCCACATTGAATTCAGCCCATTCGGCGGCGGCGGCAAGTCGTCTCAGGGAGCTGAAGGCGAGCACAAACAGCATGCAGCAGGTCCTGTGGCTCCATTTGGATCAACTCCTGCAGCTGAGGCTCCGATGAACCCGTATATGAAGGGCGTTCCTCAAGGCAAAGGTGAAACATTTGATGATGAGGTTCCCTTTTGAAGATTTCGTTTTCAAAAAATTTTGAGTCCTCTGATGTTTGGGTACTCCCTTTCTGGGAAGGTCCTAAAGAAGCTGCAGATTTGCCTGTCCCTATGACTGGCGTCCTAGACGACTTTAAAGGAAAAAATGGAGAGACCGCTTTTTATTACACTGCCGGTCAAAGATTCCTTTTAGTCGGATTGGGAAGACAAGACAAAGCCTGCGTCGAAGCGCTCAGAAAGGCATATGCTGCTGTTGTCAGAGCAGCCGTCTCAAAAAAATTGAAAAAAATTGAAATCCTTTTTCCAAAGTGCAAGCAGAAGGAAGAGTTTTTGAGAGGAATCGCGGAAGGGATTTTTCTAACGAATTATTCTTTCACGTATAAGCACGACACCATCAAAGAAGATCCTCCTGTTTTGCTTGAAAAAGTTGGTTTTGTTGGCGTAGAAAAGCTAAAATTGATCGATGAGGTCGAGACGGTCGTGAATGGCGTCCATTTCGTCCGCGATCTCGTGAATGGAAATTCCGATGATAAGCTTGAAACGATCTTGAAGGCGGCGAAAAAGCTCCATCCCAAAGTGAAAACCACTGTTTTTGATAAAAAACGGATTGAGAAAGAGGGGATGGGCCTTTTGCTAGCAGTCAATCGAGGCTCTGAAGTAGAACCGGCATTTGTTCAAGCTTCCTATACAGGCAACCCAAAATCAAAAGGTCGTGTCGTTCTTGTCGGAAAAGGCATTCTGTATGATACAGGCGGCTTGAGCTTGAAACCGACCGACAACATGCTCACGATGAAATGCGATATGGCTGGCGCTGCAACGGTATTAGGGGTTGTCAAAGTGGCAGCTGAATTGGGCTTGAATGTCAATGTGACAGCTGTCATGCCGCTCACAGAAAACTGCATCGATGGAAAAAGCTATAAGCTCGGCGATGTCTACCGTTCGTATGCTAAAAAAACGGTAGAGATCACAAATACCGATGCAGAAGGAAGGCTTGTTCTGGCCGATGCTCTCGCCTATTCTGTGAAGAATTTAAAGCCAGATACAATCATCGATTTGGCGACACTAACCGGCGCTTGCGTGGTTGCTCTCGGAGACGATATTTCTGGCCTCTTTTCCAATAACGATGATCTTGCAGAAGAGTTGATGCAGGCCTCGGAAATGAGCGATGAGCTGATTTGGCGGATGCCCGTCCATTCCGACTATTTTGAAAACTATAAGTCGGAAATCGCCGACATGGTCAATAGCGGAAGCCGGGAAGGAGGAGCCATAAAAGCAGCTCTTTTCTTGAAAGAATATGTAGGCGAAATTCCCTGGGCCCACCTCGATATCGCTGGCCCTGCCTATATTCCTAAACCAAAACACTATAACCCGATGAAAGGCACCGGCCACGGTCTGCGCCTCCTCATTGAATTTCTCAAAAACCGCGCATGATGTGGCGGGCCCAAAGAGAAGAGAAGCTCATCGCCTTTTTGCAAGGGCGTTTGAGGGATTATTCTGGAAAATTTTTGCGTAAAGTGTTGGACGCGAACAACTGCCGTATCAATGGCCAAGTTGAACGATTTGGTTCAAGGCAGCTAAGACGCGGCGATGTTATAGAGCTTTCTCCCAAGTGGAAAGATCTTCCGAAGAGCGATTGGACATTTACGACCCTTTACGAAGATGATTTTTTGAAGATCGTGAATAAACCCGCTGGGTGGGTTTGCGATCCAAAAAATGTAGAAAAGGGATTTTCTTTAGTTCATAGGCTTGATAAAGAGACGACCGGAGCTCTCATTTTAGCAAAAAAAGGGCATCTCGATGCGCTTTTCAAATTGTTTGAAGAGAGAAGCGTTGAAAAAGAGTATCTGGCATTGGTGGATGGAGTGCCCGAAAAAGAAAGCGGCGAAATCCGCAGTTTTTTGCTGAAGAAGGGGGCTTATCAAGGACAGACCATTTGGGGCTCGGGGCCAAAAGGGCTGACAGCTATCACAAAATGGAAGCGGCTAGCTTCTGCAAAACAGTCAGCGTTGATTTTACTGGAGCCTGAAACAGGTAGAACCCATCAAATCCGCGTCCATATGGCTGAAATGGGCCATCCCATCTTGATCGATCGGCAATATGCCAAAATTTTCCGTTCTCCATTATCTTGTTCGCGTATCATGCTGCACGCATCCCGGTTGCGCTTTTCATTCCAAGGCAAAGAGATTGATGTCAAAGCGCCGCTTCTTCCAGATATGCAAAATGTCTTGCGAGAAGCTGGTTATCCAGACCGTTTTTTCCTGTGATAGCCGAACATATCGATAGAAAGACCCAGAATCACTAAGACGAATGCTATGATTGTTTTAGCATGGATCGGAATTGTAAAGGCAATCGATGAGCTAAGCGCTCCAAATACCGGAACCAAAAGAGTAAATGGCGCTATCGTTGCAAGAGGATATAAGTAGATCAGGTGATTCCAAATCAAAAATCCCAAAAGAAGCGAGCCATAGGTTAAGTAGAGAATCGACCCGATTGAAGCCGCATCGATTGTTTTGAATGCTTCTAGTATTTCATGCGGCCCCTCAATGAATAAAGAAGCAATCAAAACGGGAGGAAATGCCAATATACTTCCCCAGACAACAAGCGCTATTTTATCGACTTTGCCGATCTTTTTGCCGATCACATTCCCCATTCCCCAAGAAATCGCAGCTGCGAGAACGAGAATGATGCCCAAGAAAGTAGCATTCACTTTAGATGTCCCCACTAGAATAATGCCTGAAAAGGCGATGAGCGCGCCTGCTACTTGCCATACGGTGAGTTTTTCCTTCAGAAAAATGAGCGCAAAAGCGGCGGTAAAGAACACTTGCGTCTGAAGCATGATCGGTGCTAAATCGGGGCCTAGTCCTGCACGCAGCGATGAAAATAAAAACCCGAATTGCATCGAGAACATGGTCAGCCCGTAAAAAAAAACCATTTTCATGGAAACTTTGGGCGGTTTCACAAAGAAAATAAGTGTCAAAGATGACAGCAAAAGGCGCAAGAATGAGAGAAAAATCGGGGGGAAATTCTCAAGGCCGATCGGAATCGCCACATAATTTAAGCCCCACAGGAGCGCGACGATGACCGATAGACCTATATGAATCGGGCGCATTTATTGCGATCCAGACATTCTGGTTAGTTTTCTCGAGTAGAAGAAAAGGATCAAACCAGGAATGACTGTGATAAATACGAAAAGGCTGAAGAAGTTTGAAAGCCCTCCCATCTTCTGCATAAGCCCAGCCAGCATCCCGCCAGTGTAAAACGCAAGTCCCACGCAAAGATACCAAATCCCAACGCTGAGCGCTGTAAAACGCTTTGGCGCGAGGCGAGTCATTGCCGATAGTCCGATCGGAGCTAAAAGCATTTCTCCTACCGCCATCAAAAAGTAGGCAAATACAAGATAGTTCCAAGAAACATTCGCTGTTGTTGCTTTAGCAGGGATTTTGAGGGTGGCGAGTACCATCACTAAAAAGCAGGCGCCTAAGAAAAAGAGGCTTAGCGAAGTTTTAGTTGCAGGCGAAGGATCGAGGTTTTTTTTATGCAGTTTCGTATAGAGAGCGGCTAAAAATGGAGCTAAAAGGATCAAAAAGAAGCTCTCGCTCGATAAGAATACGCCCGAAGGAATGACTTTTCCAAAGAGCGTTTTGTCCATAAACGAGTGGGCAAAGACCTCCATAGAAGAAAACGCTTGGTTGTAAGCTGCCCAGAAAAAGATAGAAACAAGACAAAAGATCCCAATCACAAAAATCCGGTTTTTTTCATGCGCAGTTAGCGGCTCTTTCAGGCCAGATTTCCGGTGTTCATGAAGCCCTCGATAGGTCTCTTTGTGTTTGATTAGGTAGTAGATCAATGGAATTAGACCTGCTACCTGGACAAATCCTGCAATCAAGAAGGCAAGGTTCCAGCCGAGCAGCTCTCCAATCGACCCTAAAGAGAGCAAGGCCAAAAAGACCCCGATATTGATCGACGCATAATAAATGGAAAATCCTGCTTCGCGCAGTTCTGGTTTTTCTCGATAGGAATAGTTCAAGACTGTCACAAGGCTGGGAGTAAAAATCCCATATCCCAACGCTATGATGGTCAGAGCGATGAAAAGAAGGGAGTGGATCCCCATAGCTAGAAGGAAGCAGCCCAATGCATTTACGATGGCTCCGATGAGCAGGGGAGCTTGATAATTCCATCGGTCTGCCACAAAGCCGCCTAGGAATGGCAAGAAAGTGGCGCAGCCAGAAAAAATCGCGTAAATGTGAGTGGCATTTTCATTGGCATACTGGTAATATTCAATGAGGTAGAGGACAAGAAGGTTCCCGACGCCCCAAAAGACGAAGCGCTCGCAAAGTTCTGTGAGAGATAAGATCCAAAGCTCTTTAGGGTGTTTTGAGAACATAGTTGTTTCCTCCTATTAACTGCTATGTATATGGATTCTCCATTCCCATCAAGGATCTTAATTGTTAAAACCTCCTCTCTCGGCGATATTGTTCAGTCATTTATCGTTCTAAACGACTTAAAACGGCGTTTCCCGAATGTACAGATCGACTGGGCCGTTGAAGCTTCTTTTGCTCCGATCGTAGCCGCCCACCCCATGATTTCTAAAACGATCCCCCTCGATATTAAAGGGAAAAAGAATCTTCTAAATGGGTTGAAGACCCTGCGCAAAGAAAAATACGATGTTGTTTTCGATCTGCAGTCCAACTGCAAATCGGGGGTTGTGACTCTCCTTGCACGCGGCAAAGTAAAGGTGGGCTACGGGATCAAATCGGTGCGGGAATGGCCAAATGTTTTGGCAACCCATGTCCGCTTTGAGGTATCTAAGCAGCAGAACATTCGGCTATTTTATTTGGAGTTGATCGAGCGGTATTTCCAAAATCCCATTTCGAGGGAAATGGAAGGGGTTCGGTTCCGGATGGAAGGCAAAATCGATGATGTACTGCCTCCTTTGCCCCCTGGCCTCACGATTATGGTCTGCCCCGGTTCCAAATGGGTCAATAAACAGCTAAAAGAATCGACATGGGTCGAATTACTACAAAAAATCGAAGCTTTTTGCAGCTGCAGTTTCCTTCTCATCTGGGGAGATGAGGCCGAAAAGAAGCTTTGCAAAGAGCTGTCCGCCCAACTTAAAAATGGCGTTGTCGTGGAAAAACTTCCTCTGCCCACATGGCAAAATCTGATGAATGAGGTGGATCTAGTCATCGCAGTCGATTCAGGAGCTTTGCATCTTTGCGCTACCACGCATACTCCCAGCTTCAGCATTTTCGGCCCCACATCGCCAGATATTTTTAAACCGATCGGCCCCCAGCATGTGGCGGTCCAAGGGCCTTGCCCTTATGGACGCAAATTTGAGAAACAATGTCCTGTTTTAAGAAGCTGCCCGACAGGGGCATGTATGAAAGAGCTTAGTGCTGAATCGCTTTTTCAAGCCTTTCAAAGTCAATGTGCTTTTCTACGACTTTGATGGCCTCTTCGATTTTGAGTTTGTCGTCTTTGCGGAATTTAGACTGAATTCATCGCTCTAGAAAAATTTTCTTTTCGCAGGTAATATTTCCATTTTTGAAACGGGAAATTTTGTGGACGGTGCTTCATCGCTATCGTACAGCGATTACATTGTTTATGTGGATGAAAGCGGAGACCATAGTCTCGTCTTCATTGATGATGGAATATCCTGTTTTTGTCCTTTCATTTTGCATTTTTGAAAAAAACTCCTATTCCGATCTAGTCACTCCTTCACTGAGGAGGCTAAAATTTGCAACGTTTGGCCATGATATGGTGATATTGCACGAAATGGATATCAGAAAAAAAGCAGGCGCTTTTTCTATGATGGGAAAAGACAAACGGGACATGTTCTTAGAGAAACTAAATGTACTAATAGGCGAAACAGATTTCACTTTGATCTCTGCGGTCATCGACAAGCATCGCTTCAAGAAGGAAAATACAAAAGAGACTCACATCTACTATTTAGCAATGCAAATTGGGTTAGAAAAACTATATCATTTCCTCCAGTCCAAAAAACAAGACTCTCGATTAACACACGTTATATGCGAGGCCCGAGGACGTACTGAAGATAAAGATCTGGAATTAGACTTCCTTAGAGTTTGCAAGGGTCAAAATTCCTTGCAAAAACCTCTTCCATTTGAACTCATTATTGCAGACAAGAAGACTAATTCCGAAGGGCTCCAATTCGCAGATCTGGCGGCACGCCCAGTTGGCCTATCGGTGGTTCGACCGAACCAGATTAATCGCGCATTCCAAATCCTTGAGAGGAAATTCCATAAGAGCACGGAAGGCGAAATCAATGGGTACGGTCTTTACTTATACCCTCCAAAAAGCGAAAAGCCCCAAGGTAGTCCTTGAGGCTAAGCGCCGGCCAGGTAGTCCCAACCCACTTATGGCCTCATTTTAACCTATTTCTTTATTTTTTGTATTACTTATTTAGTGCGTCTACACACACTTAGTGCTGAATCGCTTTTTCAAGCCTTTCAAAATCAATGTGCTTTTCTACAACTTTGACGGCCTCTTCGATTTTGAGCTTATCGTCTTTGCGGAATTTGGATGTGTAGCTGTTGATCATTTTCATCGCTACAAAGCTGCTGAGCGGCGCATAGATCATCGGCATTTTCGATTTCCGAATATGTTCGATAATCGAATCTTTCGGGGGAGTTTTGCCTGTTAAAATCAATCCGAGCTCCAAATCTTCGTCAGGATGGGAAATTTTTAAATCCCAAACCCTCGTTAAAGTGGCCAAAATTATATCTTCTCTTCCTGCCGGAGTGATGATCAGCTGATTCGGAAGGATCTGGGAACGGTACATTTCTACGGAACCTGCTACAAGCCGGATATTTTGGAAATGGCGCAGCCGGTTTTCGTTTCCAGAGAGCATTTTCGTTTGAAAAAGAATTTCGAAATCGCTCATTGTCGGCGTGCTTAAAAAAGGAGTGTAGGGAATGCAGCCAAGCAATGGCACTTTCCATCTCGCAAGCGCTTTTGGGACATAGTCTAAAATCATTTCCCGCTTATCATCAAGAACACGGTTCAAAATAACCCCAGCTACCTTGGCTCCATATTTTTCGCAAGCGATGTAGTTGAGGGTGAGCTCATCAAAGCTCGATCCCAGCCCGCCGGACGCCACTAAAAGAACGGGCGTTTTCAACATCGCGGCGACTTGTGCATTGTTGAGATCGACGATTGAGCCGACCCCCGTGTGCCCCGTTCCTTCGCTTACGGTTACAGCGTTGCGTTTCCGAATCGCTTCAAAAGAATGGGCGATTTTTTGGATGAGCTCTCGATGATCGACTCTCCCGTCCAAATAATCTCGCGTAAAACCTCTTGGGAAAAGCACCGGGCTCATCTCCTCATAAGGATCCTGCAATTTAAAATGACTCTTAAAAAGGAGAACATCTTTATCTACATGCTGGCCAGTTTCCGTTTCAATGTGCTCCTGCCCAACAGGTTTGATGAAGCCTACTGATTTATGCCGTTTTTTCAGCCCTGAAACTAACCCAAGGCAGGTCGTGGTTTTCCCAACATTCTGACCTGTAGCTGCTACGAAGAATGATTTCATAATTTAGAAATATACATATTGATTAAAAAAAAGACAATGCTTACAGGAAAGATTAAAGACCGGAATTGGTTATAAGGAGCAGATTTTATGAAGAAATTAATTCTAGCAGTAATTGCATTGGCATTTGCTTTTGCAGTTTCATCTTGCTGCGATCAAAGTTATTGTCCTGGAAATACTCGTTGCGATGATCGTGGAGATCGTGGAGCGAAAGCATATCCTCAAACAGAAACCCCATATCGCTGGGATACTAGAGAGAGAACACAGCCAAATCAAGAAAGACAGCACCGCCGCTGGTAAAGCATTTCATCTAGCTTATTTTCTTTTAATAAAAGTCGAAGAACTTCGGCCACATCGGGGAACACCTCGATGTGCTGGAGTTCTTCATACGCAATCCACTTAAACGGGCCCAAGTCTTCTTTGAGTTTTCGCGGTGTAGCGAGGTAGATGAAGTCGATATGCTGGTGAGCAGGCTTGTCTTTATAAGTTGGGATATTTTCTAAGAGGCACAAAAAGGGGCGTTCTAGGCTGACCCCGTTATAGGCGTCGATTTTTATGTTTTCTTGTTCAATGAAATCAATTTCGAGTCCCGTTTCTTCGAGCACTTCTCTGCGCCCAGCTTCAGGGGGCGTTTCATTGGCCTCTAAGTGTCCGCCTGGAGGAAGCCATTTGCTGAGTTTTTCATGCTTGTGGAGCAAGACCTTTTTCTCATGAAAAATATAAACAGTGGCGGTGAATTGTCTTTCCATTATCCTGCTTCGACGATGGCTTTCAAGGCTCTAGTTGAGGCAGCTTTATAAACTCTAGGATCGAGGCTTAGGTCATAACCCCGTTCAAAAATCTTCCAGACGCTATTGAATACCCGTGCTTCGATTCCCGATTGTCCCCAATCAATGACTTCGGAGCCCGCGAGAAGCCCGGTACCAACCTTGGCTACTTGCTGAACATTTTCAAATGTTGGAAGTTTTTCCAAAGCCCAGCCTGGTATAGCTTGTAGTTTTTCCGTTGCCCAGTCTGGTATAAATTGTGAAAACCAGCTTGGGGTTCCCCAAGAAAATAGAGCCGCGGCCCCTACTTTGCCTACTTTTTTCAATGTGGAACGGAGGAAGCCTTCGCCTTCGCCTTCGCCGCTGCTTGAACCTTGCATGAGTCTAAGCCCTATTCCGCCCGCTGCTCCTAATACAGGGCCTACAGGACCCCCAGCCCATGTACCAATGATTGGGCAAGCTGCGGCCATTGTTTTTAGAATTCCATCTGAGATAGGAACTGTGAGGGATGTCGAAAGAGTTGAAGCTTTTTTCTGGAGGATTTTCATGTTTGCAGAAATTTTTCCAAGCGCTTCACGCATTTTCCCATGGTTTTGTGTTTTGATGCCTTGATAAATCACAATCTTTTCATTGATCCATCTCTTAGCTTCATCAAGAATGTGATCCAGATTCGCTTTTTCTTGGGTTTTGATTTGTCTGTGCCTTGCATAGATGCTTTGCAATAAGCCGCCCAATTCTCTTAACTTGCCATGGATATTAGATCCATCTCCAATGACCCTCTCAAGTTCTCTCTTTTCATGCTGACTTTCTTCATCGAGGGGGAAACACGCAAGATTTTCAGCGATTTTTGCCATGCAATCTCTTGGTCTGAACCCGGGGATAACCTGACCACGTTGGAATCTGTGGAGTTGATCAATGAGACCGTCAGATTCTCTGAGCGGCGGATAGAGCGCTTGTACGGCGTCGATGACGCTTTGCTCTTTGGCGATATTGGTTGAACGGCTAGTTGTCTCATCTACAATTTGATTCAAGCGGATCGGAATCGGTGCGTCAGCGCCTAATGTTCTTGTAATTTCGTCGGCAGCTCGCTTGAGAGATTGAGTCAGAGGATTTTGAAGCAATCTTGGCTGAACGTGGAATTCGTCTTGAATTGTTGTTAAGAGAGCTCTTGTTTCAGTTAAATAGGTGAGCACTGAATGGTGGCTTGTATACTGGTGCTGATTGTCTTGAAGCTGCAGTAACTGCTCCAGCATCTTTTCTGCTTTTTCGTAAAGAGGCGCAAGGCGGTTCCAAATTTCATTTTGATGGATTGAATCGAGTTGTTCCTTTTGATTTTGAAGCTCTTTACGGGAACTCAAGACTTGCATGATTTGGAGGAGCTCAGCAACATCGCTTTGCACATTATTGGCTTCGGTGGGGGCTTCTCTGGATGCGTTGATTTTTTCTGCAATCCGTGTGCAAACCAAGCTCATCTTTTCAACGAGTTCATGAACTACCACTTTTTGCGTTGAAAGAGAATCTTTAGCTGCTTGCGCCTGATGCTCGGAATTGCCCCGTTTAAAGATTTTGGCAACCTCGTTTCGAACGAGCGTTTTAAAGACAGAGCTCGCGGTCCTTTGAAACTTGTTTTGCTCTTCTTCATATTCCGCTTTTAGCATTTCCTCAGTCTTTCCTTCATCCGAGAAAGGAGCCAGAGTGAGTTCCATCAATTTGGCGAAAAGCTCATGGGAGCGGGCAGATCGGTTAAGTTCCCAGAATAATTTATTCACAGCTCCGGTAACGCCTTTTTCGATACCTTCGCGAATCATTCCATCGACGCCAAGAGGGTCGTCCAAAAATCCTTTTTTTCTATGAATTTCTAGGATTTTATCCTTAAGTTCCTGAGGATTCATATCCCCTTCCATATCGAGCGCCTGCATGAGGAGCCGAATGGTTTGCGGAAGCATTTCTGTTCCTGGGAAGTGCTCAGTATTAGTGTCTGGCGTTCCCTCATCATTTTCTACAGCGACGCGTAAGCGTTCCAATTGAGCTGTAAAGAACTTGGTTAAGGCGATCGAAAAGGGGAGTTTATCAGGCTGGGTGGCTTCGAGTCCTTTATTGACCGCTTGCTCAAGAGTAGCGGGTAAAATCTTATTCTTCATGATCCATTGAATGAACCGATTGGCCACATATTGAAACAGAGAAAAAACAGTTCCAATAATCCGAATATCTTGCAAATCTTTGAAGAAACTGACGGTGGGAGGGCGGTCATTTTCAACAATATAAGTGCTGAATGATTCGCATAAAGCTGAAAGAGAAAATCCGTAATGCCTCTCAATGGCGCGATCTCTGACCTGTCTCAATAAACCGGGTTCGAGTCCATTTGCAAACTTTTCTGTCGCATTGAAATCCTGTACGAGGAAATCGTTGGTATTCTCGATCAAAGTCCGGAACACTTTTTGACGGGTTGCATCGCTGTCAGTGGTCAATTTCTCAGTGACTCGGTTGATGAAAGATCCTAAATAGGCGTCGATCGTATTGGTGATGAGCGAAGTCATGTAATAGATCCAATAGAACCACGCAGCAAACATTTTTTGGAAGAAGCTGAGGTCGTAATTGCTCGTAAAAAGGTGCCAAACAGAGACAGGATTCGAACCTTCAGTCGCTTGTTTGACCAAATTCATAATCTTCAAGTTGTTTTCTTCGCCAATCCCTGCGCGGTCGCGCATTTGGCAAAGGGCGGTAAAGACGCTCAATTTATCTCGCAGCTTTTCTTGCAAAAGCTTTTGCCTTTCTTGCCAATTGGTTGCATCGACTCGGTCTTGCAATCTGGGAACAAGAGTGACTTCATGATCCTCAGCCAAAGCTCCGAGATTGGCGACTTCTCCAACTTCCAGCCTTCTTGGGCGGGCTTCGGGTCCGATTCCTCGCTGGACTAGTGCTTGATTGAGTGCTGCATTTAAGTCGGGAGCGCGATTGGGTACAGCAACGCCGCCGGTTTTGGCTTTTTGAATGCCTCGATCAGCCGCTTCGCTAATCCGTCTCAAGGTTCCTGATGGATTTTCACGAGGCGACCAGGCACATCTCAACCACTCAATGGGGCGCTTGGCCATTTGTCCAGCAGCGCAAATGCGGTCATAGAGCCTGCTAGGCTCTCTAATATTTGCTTGGCCAGGCTGGACAGGTGCTTGAACTTCAATCATAGTGGCAAAGATTATACTCTATCTTCCGTTTCATTTCCGAGTTAAATTCTCGTTGAAATGATTGAGCAAAGCATTGTATTTTTTTCTCTACAAGGACGCAAGAAATATTTATGAAAGAATTTGAACATCTCTTATCAGTTGCCGACCGGTTGCTTGGACCCAATGGATGTCCATGGGACCTTGAACAAACATTTTTTACTTTACAGCCCTATCTGCTTGAAGAAACCCATGAATTGATCGAAGCGATCGATCAAGAAAATCGAGAAAAAACAATGGAAGAGCTAGGGGATGTCCTCTATGCATTGATCTTCATCGCCAAATTGGGTGAGAAAGAGGGGAGTTTTACATTAAGCCGCTCGATTCAAACTGTGGCTGAGAAGCTGATTAGGCGCCATCCCCACATCTTTGGCGAGAAAAAAATTTCCTCAGCAGAAGATGTTGCGAGCAACTGGGAAGAGGTAAAGAAAAAAGAGGGGAAAAAGAGCCCGATTGCCGACATTCCTCCCACCTTGCCTGCTTTGGCCCGCGCTCAGAAAGTGATCAGCAAGATGCGTCGTAAAAAGAATCCTATTATTGAAGAGAAAATTTCAGATGACATTGGCCAGCGGTTTTGGGATCTTGTTAGGGAAGCAGAGCAAAAGGGGATTGAGGCAGAGAGCGCTCTTCGAAAAATTTGTTTGGCGTATGAGGAAAAAATTAAATAGAAAAACGCCGGAGATGGCCTATGGCATAAGGCAGATTCCTTAAGGATGCTGCCTTCCGGCCCTGACCTGGTTCAGATTGCTTACTCCATAAGGTCCCCGGCAAAAAGAATTCTATCAGGCGGCCCCATATTTAACAAGATGGACAAGATAAACCCCTCGCGATAAGCGAGGGGTAATCCTGTCTATCTTGTTTTTCTATTTGGGAACTGCGTCCAAATTGTAGAGATAGGTCTCTGGATAGAATTTGCTCAAGATCTTGACTGCATTTTCTCCATTCTGAGCAAGAGCGTTGGCAGAATAGAGGCACAATCCGACTCCATGTCCTTTTCCAAATCCTGTGAAAACCACAGAATCCTCTTTCAGAGACACGGTAAAGTCAGAACTCTTAATATGTGCTGTACCTAGACGATCCTGTAACGTGAAAAAGTCGATGTCGACTGTTTCTTTGCCGTCTTTGAGGCGCACTCCATAAACTTTTGATGATGTCTTATCGACAAAAATCTCAAATGCAGAAAGTTGCTTTAAGTTGAACATGTGGGCCAATGTTTTGCGGCCAATCTGGTAGTTCCACTTAGAATCTTCGCGAGCAAGGGCTGCGTGCGGAGCTTCAACACCTTTTTGAGGAGCCATGGCTTCTTTGCGGAAAATCTGTGAATAAGGAGCTGTTTTTCCTGCGCAGTTTTCTGTCCAAGTTGTTGCAAAAGGAACATCTTTTCCATCCTCTCCATGCAGCAAAATCAGATGCCGCGTGCTTTCAACAACCCGATCGATCAGAGAATTGTGGACGACAAGAGCTGAACCTTGATAATCGATGTCCTTTGCGTTTACATGCCAAAAACTGTTTGAATTGGCCCGAGTAGAATAAAAGTATGCATCCGTTCTGGCCAAAATCGCGAGCGCCGACATCACTTCAGGCTCCAGTGGTGCAAGAAACTGCGAGGTGAGCTTTGATTTTACGTACGATTCAATGTCGATATCGTTGACGATGTTGATTTTTCCAGCAACTCCATAAATTGCAACCGCGCCTGAATATTGGATTCCATTGATGAACACAGATGTTTCAGAAGAGCGGGGCTTAATGTAGAGCTGATGGATCCCTGGAAATTCTTCGCCCCATTTGAGGCCGTTTTCCAATTCGTGGACCATGAATCTTTTACCCAAGAGTCCCGAAGCAACGCGGGAACCATCATGCGGATTGAAAATATAATAAGGACCCTTTACTTCAAGGAGAGCTCCTTCGCTATCTTTTTCAATCAGAATCTGAATGTTTCGCGGCGCCATCGGCTCTGCGATGCGCTCATAAGATGAGAATTCCTCTGCTTGCACCGATGAAAAACCGCTGCAGAGGAGGACTGCGGCTAAGAATGAAAAAGTCTTCATTTAAAAAACTCCAAATTTTTTGGCTTTCGGCCAAGGTGTTCGTAGGCAGTAGCTGTTGCGACGCGCCCCCTCGGGGTTCGTCGAATCATCCCTTGCAAAATCAAAAAAGGCTCATAAACCTCTTCAATGGTATGAGACTCTTCGCCGCAAGCGGCTGCCAAATTATTGAGGCCAACAGGGCCCCCTTCGTGATGATCAATGATAACACTTAGGATTTTTTTGTCCATTTCATCTAATCCAAGCGCATCAATTGCTAACATATCGAGCGCTTTAGTGCTGAGTTTCGCATCGATATCGCGAGCCTTTTGCACAAGAGCGAAATCGCGCACCCATCGAAGGAGATTGTTTGCAATCCGCGGCGTGCCGCGCGACCTTTTTGCAATTTCAAGCGAAGCATCGGACGATAATTCAAATCCCAGAAGTTTGCCTGACCGGTCCACAATTTTTTGTAAATCGAAGGGAGTATAGTAATCGAGTCGAAGCGAAATAATGAAACGGGACCGCATCGGAGCGCTTAAAAGGCCCGAACGAGTAGTGGCTCCAACAAGAGTAAATGGATTGAGTTTCACTTGAACCGTGCGGGCATTCGGCCCAGAATCAATCATGAGGTCAAGAGAAAAATCTTCCATTGCTGAATAGAGATATTCTTCCGCAGCCTTTGGCATGCGATGGATTTCATCGATAAAAAGGACATCGCCTTGTTTTAAATTGGTGAGAATCCCTGCTAGATCGCCTGGTTTTTCAATGGATGGGCCTGATGTTACGGTCAGTTGAGTCCCCATTGATTTTGCAATAATATGCGCAAGAGTTGTTTTACCAAGACCAGGCGGGCCTGAAAAAAGAACATGTCCAAGCGCCTCTTTGCGCGATTTTGCAGCTTCTACAAAAATTTCCAATCGAGCGCGCACCGCTTCTTGTCCAACAAATTCATGCAAAAATTGAGGTCTGAGCGGGTTTTCAAAAGGTGCGTCGGGCTTGGCCCAAGAGGACTCGATAAAACCTTCTTTCATATATCAGAAAACTGTAGCAAGAAAACCATTTGAAACGCTACGCTAAAGAATGAACCCCCGGCAAAATTATGACTTTACGATCAGATAAATGGATTCGCCGAATGGCGATCGAACATAAGATGATTGAACCTTTCGCCGATCGTCAGGTGAAAGAAGAAAATGGCTCAAAACTTGTCAGCTTCGGCTTATCAAGCTACGGCTACGACTTGCGAGTGGCAGAAGAATTCAAAGTCTTCACAAACGTCCACAATACGATCGTCGATCCGAAAAACTTCCAAAAAGATTCGTTCGTCGATATACGCGGCTCAGTCTGCATCATCCCCCCCAATTCATTCGCATTAGCTAAAAGCGTAGAATATTTCCGCATCCCACGCAACGTCTTGACTTTATGCATCGGCAAATCAACCTATGCTAGATGCGGCATCATCGTCAACGTTACTCCCTTCGAACCGGAATGGGAAGGATTTGTGACTTTGGAAATTTCAAACACAACTCCTTTGCCCGCAAAAATTTATGCAGGGGAAGGGTTGGCGCAGGTTCTCTTCTTCCTGGCCGATGAGTCTTGCGAAGTCTCTTACGCGGACCGAAAGGGAAAGTACATGAAGCAATTGGAAATCACCTATCCGACAATATAAGAACCGTGGTATTTAGAAAGATATGAAGAGAAATTGGTGGGTTGTTGGTTTCTGTGTCATAGCTGTTCTTGCCCACGTTCATTTTTCGAAAGAAAAAAAACTGGCGTTTCACGAGCTGCAAAACCGCTTAGAAGAAATGGAAAAAGAAAAGCTACAAGCTCTTCAGATGAAAGAAGATCTGCAGCTTCGGATCGCCTCTCAAAATGATCCTGCTTGGATCGAGATGGTTTTGATCCGCGAATTAGGTGTTGTGCCAGAAGGCTTCCTCAAAGTACACTTCAAGAAATGATTTTCTTTCTGGTTCTTTTGATACTGCTTTCTGCCTGGCTTTCGGGTTCGGAAACAGCGCTTTTTTCTTTGTCTCCGCTGACGATCAAATCGTATCGCAATGCAACGGATCTAAGACTCAATCTGATCAGCCGCCTCATGGAAAATCCAAGGCAGGTGCTCGTTACGATCCTGATCTTGAATATTTTAGCCAATATTTTGATCCAAAACACGGTATCTACGATCTTTGATGCGTATCAGAGCTGGGTTTTGAAGGTCGGCGTACCGCTCGCTTTGACCCTGATTTTTGGAGAAGTACTCCCCAAATCGATCGCTCTTCCCAATCACACAGCGATCGCCTATCGAGTAGCTCCCTGGATTCAAGGAGCGTCGAAAGTTTTAGGGGTCATTCGAGGCCCGCTGACCAAAATGACCGGAGCGATCTCCCGCGTACTCTTTTTTTTCTTGCGCAAAGAGCCGGAGATTTCCGCTGACGAATTGAGGCATGTGTTAAAAACATCGGAAGAGCGGGGCATATTGCTGCCAATTGAGTCAGACTTGATCGGAGGCACTCTGGATCTGCAGCATTCGCATGTAAAAGAGCACATGCGTCCGCGGGAAGAAGTTTTATATTACGACATTCAAGAACCGATTTCGGTCCTGATCGAATTATTCATCGATAAGGAAATCAGCCGCATTCCCATCTGCGATGGAGATCTGGAAAATTTGCGAGGCATCCTTTCGGCTAAACAGTATTTCTTTCACAAGAATCAAATTTCTGCAGGGAAAGATCTCCTCCCCATTTTACGAAAGCCCTACTATTTGCCAGAGGCGACCCGGAGCTGGACAGCCCTTCGCAATTTGCGCGAGAGGGGGATCAATTTGGCCATGGTGGTCGATGAATATGGTTCGATTTCAGGCCTGATTACGCAAGAAGATCTAGTTGAGGCTGTCATCGGAGAAATCATCGATGCGAGAGATGCCAAAAGTCTTTATACTAGATCGAGCGATGATGTCATTATTGCGAGCGGGAAAATGGAGCTCAGCGAATTCCGAGAACTTTTCGATGTCGATCTCAAGTCCGATGGAAATATCGTTACTTTAGGTGGCTGGCTGATCGAACAATTGGGAGATATCCCTGTCACGGGAACCAAATATGCAACAGATGATTTTCTTTTTTACGTCCTTTCTGCAGAGCCCAATCGGATTCGAAGGATTTATGTCCGGAGGTTGAGAAAGTGAATCACTCGTATTTATTATTCACCCTCCTCGCAGTTGCAATTCAGGGTTTTTTTGCCTTCTTCGAAATGGCCTGCGTTTCATTCAATAAGGTGAGGCTTCAGTATTACGTAAGTATTGGAACAAAGCGGGCGTTGTGGCTTAATTATCTACTCAAATCACCGTCGCGTCTTTTTGGAACAACGCTAATTGGAATCACTACATCTCTCGTCATCGGGTCGGAATGCGCGAGACGCTTTTACGAATCGATGAACCTCAACCCCGACTGGGCTCCTTTAACCCAGGTGCCGATTGTAGTGATCTTCGGCGAACTTGCTCCGATGTTTGCTGCAAGGCGGCATCCAGAGCAAGCGGCTATGTTTTGCGTCCCTGTCATGATTTTTTTAGCGAAAATTCTTTCGCCCATCATCATGGCTTTTGATGCGATTTCAAAAGGAATCCACAAAATCATGGGCAAAGAACTCGAAACCCCTCTCTTCCTAACACGAGAAGAGGTGAGGATGGCTTTTGAGGAAAAAGAGGCTGGAACTGATGAATTTAACGCAGCGGTCAGCCGGATTTTTAACTTGAAAAACTTGATTGCCGGACAGCTGATGATCCCGATTTCCGATGTACAGATGGCCCCATCGCAGGCGACACTGGCCGATGTGCGCCATCTACTCAGCGTCCATTATACTCCCATCATTCCCATTTACCATAGATATACCCATAACATTGTTGGCATTGTTACTTTAAGAGATCTCCTTCCGCTCGAAGAAAAAAAGCGAGTGATCGATGCAGCTAGATCTCCCTGGTTTGTGACCAGAGATACATCGATTTTGCAGCTCTTGCAGCAATTCAAGCGGAACAATCAAAGCACGGCGGTCATTTTGGAACCTACCGGACAGGCGGCAGGCATTCTCAATTTGGATCAAATCTTAGCCCAGATCTTTGGAGAAGAGTCGCGAGCGAGCTCTCAAGAAGAGGCGGGGCATTATATTCAGCGTACTCTGTCTGGTGAAATGAGCGTTTCGGAGTTTAATACGCAGTTTGATTCCAGCTTGCCAGAAGGGGAAGGGGACACGCTGAACGATTTGATTCTTTCCCATTTGGATCACTTGCCTGTGAAAGGCGAATCGGTCCGGATCGGCGATCTTGAATTCACCGTTGAAGAACCGACCTTGCGAGGCATAAAAACATTGTCCGTCCGCTCCATCCATGAATAAAGGAAAACTAGGATGGTCAGGATAATCCTTCGCTTATGCGAAGGGGATATCCTGTCCATCCTGTTTTTCTTAATCTTGAAATGAAATGCTTTTCTTGATAATCTATTTTTCCGACTTGGAGCTAAATGTCCTCTGTTGCGACTCTTCGAAAGAAAAAGGCCTTCCCGATATCCAAAGACGCTGTTTTCTCTTTTCTAAGCAGTATCGAAAGCACATGGAAAGGACACCAAAGATTCGCCTGCTGGCTCGTTCAAAAGCTCAAACCCCAAACAGTTGTAGATTTAGGATTTGATAGAGGACTTTCCACAATCGCATTTGCCTACCGCAATAAAGGACACGTTTACGGGATCGATTGGTTTGAAGAGGGGAATTATGCTACAAAATGCTTTGCCCTAGATACCGCTTTTCGCAATATCTCGAATGCAATCCGTTTTCATTACGCGAAAAATATCCATCTCATCGTCGGTCCTTTTGAAGATATTGCAAAAAAATGGGTTCGGCAAATCGATATCCTTCACATCGATTGGGCGCACAGTTATTTATCGGCCAAACAGCACTACGAGAACTGGAAGCCTTTTATGAAAGAAGATGGGGTAATTCTTGTCCATGATGTAGTCGCTTATCCGGAAGAAACGGGGCGTTTTTTCCACGAACTGCCGATGAAAAAATTCATCTTCCCTCACGCTCATGGCCTCGGCGTTGCATGCCAAAATGAAAAGGTCATCGAAGAGATCAAGAAGACATTTTTCGAAGTTTCTTAACGATCTGTGCTGTTTTTTCGACTGCTATATCTATCTCTTCTCGGGTGTTGAGTCGAGAAAGCGAAAATCGGATGGATGAACGGGCCGTTTTTCGATCGATGCCCATATTGATCAGAACCCTGGATGGCTCTAAACTCCCCGAACTGCAAGCAGAACCGTGGCTTACGGCAATTCCAGCTAGATCTAACTGCATGAGAAGAGTTTCTCCATCGCATCCTAAAAAAGCGATGTTGGTTGTGTTGGAAATCCGAGGGCCTAAGCCATTGACTGCGATGTCTGGAATTTCTCGAACAAGCTCGCTTTCAAAATGGATGCGCAGGTCGAGAAGCTGGGTTGTAATTTGGGCTTGGGATTCCTTTAAGATATCTAAAGCTTCTCCTAAGCCTAATATCCCAGCAAGATTTTCAGTGCCGGCACGCCGGCCCATTTCTTGCGCGCCTCCCGTGATTTCAGGACGCAGCTTAAGAGATGAGCGGAGATAGAGGGCGCCAATTCCTTTCGGCCCGTGGAATTTATGGGCGCTCAACGCAACAGCAGTAACGCCTGGATAGAGAACAAAAGGTTCTTTGCCGATATAAGAAACTGCATCAATAAAAAGCGGCATATGCCGATTGTAGGCGATTTGTGCAATCGATTCGAGATCGATTTTCACGCCCGTTTCCCCGTTTGATGCCGATAAGATGATGGCAGAGGTATTGGGGCGAAGCGCCTCTTCAATCTGCTCGGGAAGGGGCGCTCCCCATAGACCGACAGGCAGCTCAGTCACTTCGAGCTTCGAGGCTTGAAGAGTTTTATAGATCGCAGAGTGTTCAATTGAGGTGGTGATGATATGGCCGCTTAAGCCCCGTAGAAAATAATTGATGCTTTCAGTGCCTCCTGAAGTAAAAAGAATTTCTTCAGGCTTTGCCCCGAAGAAAGAGGCTGTTTGCGCCCGGGCTTTTGATAAAAGACCTTTCGCCCTTTGGCCAAATGCATGAACGCTAGAAGGATTCGCTGGGGGACCGCTCAGATCCAAGAGCATCGCTTTGAATACCCTCGGGTCCAGCTGCGTCGTCGCGTTGTTGTCTAAATAGATTCTTTCTTCCATCTCCATCGCATTGCACCATGAGGATGGTGATATTATCAGAACTGCCCTTAAATTTCGCCTTATCTATGAGGGTTTTTGAAGCGATTTCCAAAGTAGCTGATTCGTGTAAAATTTTTTCTATATCATCAAGGGTCAAAACGTCGGTAAGCCCGTCCGTACAGAGAAAATAGAGATCGCCTTCTTCATGACGGCAAATCGCTACCTCAGGATTGGCTTTTGGAGCCGTCCCAATAGCTCGGGTAATCACATTTTTATAGGGAAATGGCGTGTGGGATTGCTTTCCCGCTTTCAGCCATTTTGCAAAAAGAGAATGATCTTGTGTGAGGAGTTCCAATTTTCGGTTGCGGAATCGATAAATCCGGCTATCTCCTACATGGGCGTAAATCACTGCATCTTCAGCCCAAATCAGACAGCAAAGAGTTGTCCCCATCCCATGCAAGGTCTCTTCTTCCTTGCTCAGCTGATAGACCCAGCCATTGGCTTTTTCAATCGCGCTTTTTAACTCAAGCATTCTCGATAAAGGATCGCACGATTCGATCTGTTTTACGGAATTCGAAAGATGATCAATCGCTTCTTTGGCTGCAACTTCCCCCGCTTGGTGGCCGCCCATTCCATCGGCAAGCGCAAAAAAACCGATCTCCGGGATCGCAATCCAGACATCTTCATTATTCGGTCGAGAAACCCCAATGTCTGATAATCCGAAGACCGAGAGTTTCATATTCCGCTCGTGAAGCCCCCAAAAAGATAGAGATTGATCACGCTGATGGCATTGAAGGTTCCGTGAAGGACCATCGGCGCTAAGAGCGAGCCTCGCTTTTCATAGAGAAAGCCGAGGAAAAGAGCGAGTACAAAAAGTGAAACGATGATCGAAATGTTGCCGAATCCTTGTCCTTGGGCGTAGTGAAAAAGAGAAAAGCAGGCAGAGGTAATGACAATTGCTTGTCTGGGCCCTAAATGCTGCCGGATATAAGTTTGTAAAAAGCCTCTGAAAAGAGTTTCTTCCACAAGAGGGGCCAAAATAATGATCGAAATGACAGCCAGGACGAAAAATACCGGGTTATCAAAAGTCGACTTTAGAAACTTCACTGCAATTTGTTCTGGAACAGTGGTGAGGTGGAAGACTTTGCTGACGAGCCATTCAAGAATTTGGCTTAAAAATAGAACGAGAGGAAAGGCCATGATCCAGGCGTAAAGGGCAGCCCAAACATCGTCGATTAACGGATGTTTATCTGTCGGGCGCCGCAGCATAGGACCCGTAACGCTTTTCGGGAGCACAGCTACATAAATGACGAGGAAAAGAAAAATTAAAAAGGAGAGGCCGAAGTTCATCCAGCTAGAATAGGCCATGTAATTCAGCATGAGCTGTTTTTGGAAAAAGACGATGAATATTTTAACGATCAACGAACTGACCAGAAAATAAATCGCAAAGGCGCCGATCAGGTGGAAAAGGGTAATCGGCACTTGCCATTCTGGGGGATCGAATTGAAAAAACCCCCTTCGGCTTCCAATGAATAGGAGCATGAGGGCAAGTATCCCAAATGCTATGGTCGCGCTGATGTCTGAACTCATCTACTTTTCGCCAATAAGACGTAATCTGCGATCCGGCTTGCAATTTCTTTGATGAAGCCAGCGTGTGCAACGCCCATTGGGGATTTCCGGAAATTTTCAGTTCCCCACACATCGACGGAATAATCTGTAGGTATGAGGGTTTTTGGAACGAAATAGCTATCGCGGATCATTTCCTGCAGCACGATTCTTGGATTATCAGGTCTTAGGTCGATCACGCGGATCCGTACAGCCATATTCAGATTAGAGGAAGCTTCTTGAAGAGATGCTCCTTTTGTCCGCACCGGTGCAAATTCATGCTCAACAAGTTCTAGGAATGCAACAAATTCTTCGCCTTGAAATTCTCGTTTCATCCAAGTCAGATCGCCGCCGAATGGGTTATCAGTAAAAGGAGACTCTTCTTGCGAATGAACATAGATCGCACCCGTTGAGGCGATTTGGCTCATGATGCCATTGGTCAATTCCTCAGAAATGCTCCAAGAGGCGTCGAAGGAAGTGGTGTCGATCATTGAGGCAATGGCGACGGTAGGTTTTGCCCTTCCATCTTCATGAAAACGGCTAAACGTTTCTGTTTGGTTTCTTGAGCAGCTAACAGCTGCTGCAGCCAAAATAAGTATCGACATTCTTCGCATGAGTTCCTCCGGAAATACAAATTCCAACTATACAAAGAAAAGAAAATAAGGAAAAGATTATTCTTGCATTTTTGCGAGCAGCGCCGAGTAGGGGAGGAGGTCAAGAGAGGTTAGAAGAGGGCCGTTTGTTTGAAATAGCCAATCGTCTGCTGTATTGACCACAGTGCGCCAATTGCCTTTAGGGAGAACGATCCGAGTTTTCTCTGAACTAGCATTGAAAGCGATATAAATGTTTTTGAGCTGATAGGCTACCAAACGAGAATCCCAATCGGTAAACCAGTTTACCTCTTCGTCGACTAAGAACTTTGTGTGCTTTAGCTGCTCATGCGCTTTTCGAAAGGCGATTAAGGAAGAAATAAAGTTTAGTTTTTTCTCGTCGAGTTTATTCCAAAGAAACCAGTTAATTTCATTGTCCTGGCCATAAGGATTGTTATTTCCTTTCCTGGTATGGCCATATTCATCGCCCATATGGAACATCGGTATTCCTTGGGAGAGAAAGAGAGCTAGAAAGAAATTGCGCATCTGTCTTTCGCGAAGGGCATTGACGGCAGGATCGGTCGTTTCTCCTTCCACGCCGCAATTCCAGTTGTCATTCTGATCATTGCCATCTTGATTGTTTTCCCCATTTTCGATGTTCATCTTGGTTTCATAGGTGACAAGATCATAGAGGCTGAATCCATCATGCACGGCAAAGAAATTGATGCTAGATAGAGGCGTTTTTGAAGAGGCGTAAATCATTTCGCTGCCGCATAAAACGCTGGCAAAATTCCCTGCCTGTTCGGCGTCGCCCTTTAAAAATCTGCGCACCGTATCGCGATATCTTCCGTTCCATTCTGACCATGGGCCCCACTTTGGAAATGAACCGAGCTGGTAGAGGCCAGCTGCATCCCACGCCTCAGCGATCAATTTGACCTTGCTGATGACAGGGTCTTTTGCGATGCGGTCTAAAAGAGGCGGGTGGGAGAGGGGGATTCCCATCGGATCTCGGGTGAGGATTGAGGCGAGATCAAACCGGAATCCATCGACATGCATCTCTTCTACCCAAAACTGGAGAGAGTCGAGAATGAATTTAGTGACCGCTGGATGGTTCGCATTCACTGTGTTCCAACAGCCGGTGTAATTGAGGTATTGCCCATCGGCAGATAAGAGATAATAGACGCAATTGTCGATGCCCCGGAAATGAACGTAGTAGGAAAGATCATTTTCTTCGCCAGTATGATTATAGACGACATCGAGGATCACTTCGATCCCATTTTTATGCAGTTCTCGAACGAGGGTTTTGAATTCGAGGATAGGATCTTTTTCTGCGTACCAGCCCATGGGTGAGAAAAAATGGAGGGGATTATATCCCCAATAGTTGACCAGTTTTTGGCCGGTTTTCGGATTGATCTTTTTGGTGTAGTTTTGATCGAAGCCGAAAATCGGCATCAGTTCGACTGCATTGATTCCTAGCTTTTTTAAATGAGGGATTTTTTCAATAATACCCAGATATGAGCCTGAATGAGATGCGTTGCTCGATGGATCTTTGGTAAAGCCCCGTACGTGCATTTCATAGATAATCAGCTCCTCTTTGGGAATGCCTGGCGGCTTATCTCCGCCCCAGTCAAATGGGGCAGGAAGGGCTGCAGCAGCTCTTCCGGAACGGACGATTTTGGCGTAAGGATCGATTAGCCAGGCATCGGACTTATATAAATGGTCTTTGGGGCCCTCGCAGCGATAGGCATATTCGACGTTTTCAGGAAAATCGAAGATCCCGATATGCCAGATGTCTTTTGTGCGTTCCATCGGAATCTCTTTAATGGGATTGTCATTTTGGAAAAGGCCTAAGAAGACTTTTTCAGCATGCGCTGAGAAAAGAGCGAAATTCGCGGCCCCATTCTGGATTGAAAAGCCAAGCGGATCTGGAACGCCAGTGCAGATTTTCAAATATTTATTTACCTGTTTAACATTCTTTAAGCTTGAAATTTAGTTTAGTTTCAACTAAAATATTATTACCCAAAAACCTGTCTGAGCGGAAAATGGGGCGTATTTTTCGATTTCTGAAGAATTCGCTTGCAGCTAAGGGCTGTAAAGATTTATAAAAGTTTCTGCTCTTTAGAGACAGTCTCTGAATTAAGGCTTCGTCGATTTTCGGACTTATTTTGGCCGATTTTCGATTAAACATTGGGGGGTCATATGCGGGAAGTTGATATTACCCCTCAATGTTTAATCGAAAATCGGCTCAAAAGAACCCGAAAATCGACAGAAGCTTAAATCAGAGAATGTCTCTTAGGTATTTTGACCAATTTTAAATAAATCCATTAGGAGGAACCCAATGTCCTATGAAAACGCCAAAGCGAACCTTAGGGAGTTTGGCAAGGAGCTAAACCTGGAGGGTTTAGATTTCGACGAAAACAACACCTGTATTCTCGGGATCGACAACACTTTTTCGCTTCACATTACTTATGAGCCGAATTCAGATCGTCTCTACCTCTATTCGCCAATTCTCGACGGACTTCCCAAAGATGACAAAATCCGGCTGAAACTGTTTGAGAGACTTCTCGAAGGCTCTATGCTCGGCGGTCAAATGGCAGGCGGCGGAATTGGGGTCGCTCCGAAAGAAGAATTGATCCTGATGCACTGCGTCATTGATATGGGACTCGGCGTTGATGCTGCAGCTCTTCGCAGATTTGCGCCTCTCTTTGTTGAGACTGTAGAAAAATGGCGTGAAATCGTTAGCAAGATCATTGCCGGCGAAGAACCAGGTCCATTCCAGTTCCCAGTACCTCCTCCAGATCAAGCGGCAACGTTTGGCGGCGGAGCGAAACCAGGCGAACGCTACATCAAAATCTAATCTTTCAAGCCCCCGAGCTCCGGGGGCAATTCTACTTGAGCAGAACCTAGCAACTTAAAGATCGTTTTAGGGGGAATTCTCTCCTTTGGATCGATTTGAAGCATCATCTTTAAAAGAGAAGCGATAGGAGCATGTATCCCTGATGCATCGAGCTCTTTTTCGATCGATTCATTTTTCAGGTTCTTGATGGCTGATTCGAGATCGTCTTCGATTTGAAAAGACATTAGAGTTCCCATTTTCTCATGGAAAAGCGAGAAAAAGATCAATCCCAGCGCCCAAACATCAGCTTCCGGAGTCGATGTAGCCGCCCATTCATCGGTTCCAAGAGCTTTGACTTTTTCAGGAGCCATGTAAGCTACAGAACCTGTGACTGTTTGCGCCATTGCGAGATGATTTGTTTTGCAGGCACTGCCAAAATCTCCAATAACAGCTTTGATTGTTCGGTATGTGATGGAGAGTAAAATATTAGGGGGTTTTAAATCGCGATGTACGATTGAGACTACATGCATATTCCAAAGCCCTAGCGTGATTTGGAAGGCGATGGAGAGTTTATCACCCAAAGATAAAAATGTTTTTGAAAGAAAAACTTTTTCCAGATCGCCACGGTTGAAAAACTCCGTAACCATGTAAATCTTTTCGGGAGTTGCAACAGAATCATAAAGTTGTAAAACTCCCGGAGTACCTCTTAGCTCTTTTAAAATTTCCACTTCATTGAGGACTTGATTCCATTCGGATTCGTGGGATAAATAGGCTTTTCGGCAAACGAGCAAAGCATGGAACTGACCTGATTGCAGATTGATACCCAATTTTCCTGTTTTTGTTGCTCCGCCTCCAATGATGCGATCCCCCTTTTTTTGGTGTCTTGTAAAAAGAAGATAAGATCTTCCTTGGCCCGCAAGGAAAGTCCGCACCGCTTCTCGTTTTTTGTAACAACTCATTTGCTCGTCATACAGATGACGATTGGCTACGACTAAGGTTTGATAGATCGATTCTTCGGAAATGGCCTCTTCGGTGCATCGAGAAATTGAATCTTTTAAAAGAGTTGCCATGAATCGAGGAAAACGGGATATCACTTTTTCGACCTCGAACGTTAGAGACATAAATTTTCCAATCAGGTCGGCATTTGAAATCCAAAGAGATGTCACTTTGTCATCCAATATAACTTGCAATTCTGAATATCGAAATTTGAAGAAGGGGGCGCTTTTTTGAACTCTTACATGATATTTTGGGTGTTCAAATTCATTGAAAGCGATGAGAAATAGTTCGTCGTCTTTTTGAGATGGCTTTATGGTTTTTGCAGAGAGGAGATTTGGAATGGGATTCATACCATTCCTCCCACTGTAAAGAAATTTATTGAACGGCAAATTCTATAGGATCGATCGTTTTTTCATCTACTCCTTTTTGAATCTGCTTAATGCTGCTCATGACTGTCGAGTGATCTCTGCCGAAAAGTTCTCCGATTTTTTGGAAGGGGAGTTTTAATTTTTCCCGGCAATAATACATCGCAATTTGTCTTGGCTGCGCAACAGAGCGCATTTGCGATTTTCCTAAAATGTCTTCCGAGGTAATGCCGTAATGGGCAGCAACGCCCTTTACGATTTTTTCAAAAGTGAGCGCATTTTCCGCCGCTTTTTCAAGAAGGTCTTTGAGAACTCTTTCCGCGATTTGGATGCTAATGCTTGCCCCTTTTGAACGGAGCAACAAGGCTTGTAAAGCGAGGACGGGGTCGTTTGGGAACTTTTCTGTCAGCCATAACACCAAATCATCAGAGAGAGCCAATTTCCACAGCTGCGCCTTCTTGCGTATGATCGCGGCTCCGTCGCTTTTTCCCACTTCAAGCGAAATTCCCCATTCAAAACGGCTGATGAGACGCGCTTCCACTTCTTGCAGTTGAGAAGGAGCGCAATTTGCGCCAATCAAGATCGGCCTTCCTTGTGTATGAAGGGTGTTGAATGTATGGAAAAATTCTTCCTGAGTCGCTGCTTTTTTAGAAAATATGTGGATGTCGTCGATGATTAACGCATCGATATCTCGGTATATTTTTCGGAAAAATTGCATCTGGCCGAGGCGGATGGCTTGAACGACATGTTCTGTAAATTTTTCTGCTCGAACGAAGAAGACCCGTTTTCCCATCTTTTGCAAATGGAGGGCTGCGCCCATCAAAAGATGCGTTTTCCCAGCCCCTTTAGGGCCATATATGTAGATTGGATTGAACTGAATCGGTTCTTTGAGAAGCTGATAAGCTATCCGATTTTTTTCCGAAGGGATGAAATGGTCCAAAGACATTTCAGGATCGAGAGGGTCTGGGTTGAAAGAAAGAAGCTGTTCGTCTTTCTTTTCTTTGGCTTTCTTTTCTGCTGCGAGATGCACCTTGATGGGGCGGTGATTGACGTTTACAAACCCTTTCAATTTAGGGCGGACATGCTCTTCAAACCAGCTAACTTGGAATGAATCTTCTGCTTCTAGGTAGACATTCGCTGCATCAAAGCGGATGAGTTTTGGGATCCATTTTTGCACCATTTCGGATCCCAATTCATGTTCTAGCTCAGAAAGAAATTCATTCCATTCTTTCATGCCTTTTTGGGAGCTGTAGCCTGCATTTTTTTTGTCATCCAAACCTGCTGAGCAATTCCAAGCAGCGTCGAGAGCATGAAGTAGATGTTGAGCCCCGAGGGGAAGTTATAGAACATCACGGTGAATAATACAGCCATCATGTTCCCCATCATTTTTTGCTGCTTTTGTGTTTCAGACAGCTTGCTGGGGTCTTTTGGCAATTTAGAAGTGAATTTCTGCTGCAGGAACATCGACAGGCCCATCAAAATAGGAAGCAAGTGGAACTCATTGCCGATAAACCAAATGGGCTGTCCCCAGGTGAACAAGATGTCTGGAGCGGAAAGGTCATCGATCCATCCAGGAATGAATATTGCGCCACGAAGAGGGAAGCTCGACTTCAAGAGATAAAACATTCCGATCAAGAAAGGCATTTGGAGCAGCACGGGGAAGCACCCAGTGAGCGGATTAATGCCTGATTCGCGATACAGGTTCATCACTTCCATTTGAGCTTTTCTTGGATCTTTTTTGTATTTTTCTTGAATCGATTTCACTTTTGGGGCGATCTCTTGCATTTTGATTGAAGAGCGGATCGACCAGTTATTCAAAGGATACATCATGGCTCTCAATGCAATCGTAAGGAGTACGATCGACATCGCCCATGAACGTGTGATGGTGTAAAAGATTTCCATCAGCCAAAAGAGGAATTTTGAGAAAGGCTGAGAAATGAAAGAGAACCAGCCCTGAATGCTCAAAGCGGCAGTGTATTCTGGATTATAGTTTTTGAGCGGTTCATCATAAAGCGCATCCAATTCCTTCAGAAGAGAAGTATCATAAGGCCCTGCCATGATTCTGAAAGGAGTAACTCCGCTCTTTAATGGCAGATAGGTCGCATAGCCTGGATAATCGGCCGCTTTAAATAAACTGTATCCTGGGTCGATCAGGGTCAGGCGGGTTGGCGCCAATGTCCCATCGATTTGGGTGGTTTTGTATCCTGGACTTACTGGATCTAGCGGATCCATGATGATTCCCAAAAAGCCGTTGCAGTTGCTGATCCAATTGGGGGAAATATTCATCGTTTGGATCGGCCCTTTTTTGGGGAGATCGATTGTGTCTACATCGGAAGATTTATTCTTGGTTACCTGGATGCGCAAAATCGGGCTGTAGGAATTGCTCACGATTTCAACATCAGGCACACCTGAGGAGAGCCAAAGACCTCTTGCATCGCCATCGACCCGAATATCCAAATTGAAGCAGTAAGGTCCATTTCGCTCGGCTGGGATCGAATATGTTTTTGTAATTTGAGCCTGGCCGACTGAGCCTTGGAACTCGATCAAATTGGGTTCAAACCGGGTCACCCGATAATTTGCATTCGCGATGTTTGGGTCGTCTCCCACTACGTTCAGGGCATAGTATTCAGCGGGGAGGCTATTCCCGTTGATCCCGCGTCGAAGCAGAGGATAGTAGCCGCCGAGTTTTCCTTCCGTTACGCTTCCGCCGCCAGGGGTTTGGTAAGCATTGAGAGGGAATCTAGCATTTTGAGGGGAGTTGCGCACAATCTCTCTATCGAAATCGATTTCATTTACATAGCTATTCGGGCTTGTGCTTACTAGCGGCAAGTTGATTTCCGCTAAGCTTCCGCCGCGGCTAGAGAAAACGAGCTGCTGATATTCGTTTTCAAGCACATAAAATGTTTCGTTTCCAGATGTTGAGAAAGATGTACTTTGGGCAATCAAAGGTTTGGGAGGTTCTGCCTGGACGACCTTTTCTTGTTGAACCGCTTGTTTAGGGGCTTCTTTGGGGTTGAAAAAGTATTGCACGCCGAAGAAGGCGACGCTGACACAGAGCATAAATAGAATGGTACGTTTATCCATGGGCCTCTCAATATAATTGTCTAAGAATATCAAAATTCTAGAAATGTTGCAAATTTTCTTAGGTCTTGGGACAAACAAAAGCGACGAAAAATTAATCCGTTAACAGTGAACCTATCCTAGTAAAATTTTAGGATGATTTTTGCGTCAAAGCCCATAGAATCGACGATCGCAAGTTGACCCGTATTGATTAATACGAATCAACTTGCGAGCTTTCGCGTATCGTCGATTCTACGGAGCTTTCACGCTAAAAATTCCCCCAAAATTTTACTAGGATAGGTTCGTCTCTTGCTTTGGGTCTGAGGTTATTGGAAATCGAAATCCTCGAAGTGAATGTCGCGTCTATCTACTTTTAATTTGGAGAATTGCCGCTTTAAATCCTTGGTAAACCTTTTGGGGCCGCACATAAAGATACTTTTAGCTTCTAGCCCTTCAGATATTTCGTAAACTTTGTTGCCATTTATACGATTTTTTTCTTCTGAACAGAAATAATGTGCGCGGAAATTAGGGTTGGATTTGCTTATATTTTCGAATTCATTTAGATAGATTGCATCTTCTCTTCTGTGAGTGCAATAAAATAAAGTTGTTTCAATTTGAGATTGTCTTGATAAAAGTTTTGCCCAAACAATGAATGGGACTATGCCGATCCCTCCGGCGATCCAAATTTGAGACTTTTTTCCTTTTGTGTAATCAAATCGTCCATATGGTCCTTCTATAAAAACTGAGTATCCCTTTTTAATGTTTCGCAAAAGGGCATTTGTGAAATCGCCTCGATTTTTAACCAAAATGGATATATTTGTTCCATCAGGTTGGCCGCAAAGGGTGAAAGGGTGCGATTCGGACGATAAGTTTTCTCCCTGAAAAGTAAAAAAAGCGTATTGGCCTGGGATAAATGATAGTTTTTTATTTTCAGGTCTCAAAAAAATCTCCATAACCGTATCGGTGATGTATTCAAAATTGGTGATTTTATATGAGGGGGACTCTGTAAAAAATGGGATATAAATTTGTTTGTAGATAATGCCAAATGATCCGACTAATAATGGAATGCTAAGCAGTAATTTTGAGTCAGCATATGAAGGAAATAGGTGATGAGAAAATAAAAAATGAAACGTTGCTAGAATAAAAACTAAAGTCATGAATTTATGAAGTTTTTTCCATTTGTCATATGGAAGAAGCTTCAAAATTGTGATCCCAAGTATCAAAATCATTAACCAATATGCATATGAACCCAAATTTACGGACGTGCGTCCATGCATCGGAAGCGTAAACCACAAAAATTTATCAAATGAAAGATAGAGCCATTTCAAGCTTATGATCAACGGGTGAAAAAGGGTGAAACAAAACCCACAGATTCCTACGACGCGATGAAAGTGGTAGATTCTATCGAGTCCTCCAAACCAATTTTCCAGCGGTTTCCAGCGAGAAGATAAAAGGAAGGACAGTGAGAATAATGTGTAGCCTACAAATCCAAAAAATGAGCCTATTCCCTTTGCTAGATGCTCAAATCGATTGATTTCCCAGTCGGCATAGAAAAGCCAAAGGATAGAAAGAGCTAAAATATATATAAAAGAAAAGAGAGTACCTTTAGACGCTCGCATCCTAAAAAAAGAATATAGATTATGGCTGCAGATCAGAACAACAAATTTTCAGAAATGCTCTATTCTTCGCGGGTTTGCTGCAGCTTTGCCTCGAGGGCATTGATAAAGTGGACGAAAGCGGAGGTGGCGCGTAAGTTGTCGAGCCAATCATCGTCGAGGAGTTCATCGATGGGCGGGAGTGTGCGCGCTTGCAGCGCTTTTTGAACGAGGTCCATTGCTTCGTGGGTTCTGCCTAAAATCGAATAGAGGCAGGCAAGGGTGTAGTAGGCGCCCTCATTGCCGAGGGTTCCCGCTTTGGTGATTTTTAGTTCTGCATCCATATAGAGCTGATGCATGAAGTCAGTATCGAGTGTGTGATGAGCCAAGTGGATCAAGCAAATGCCCCAATCGAGCCAAGCCTGATCGTTTTCCTCATTTTCCCGGATGGCGAGCCGATAGAAATGGATTGCCCGCCGATAATATTCCGATTCGCCAGCGATTAAACCCAGCTGCACGTAGCACGAGGCTGTTTTATGGTGAATGCCAGGAAAGTCTGGGTCGATGAGAAGAACATGAGAGAAAATCTCAATCGCCCGGGCAAAATGAGCCTCTTCATCAGAAAAATGACCAAACCATTCAAGAGCAGATGCATAGCTATAAAGCCATTTTGGATGATGGAGTAGGGCGCTCTTATGGCTTTCTAAGAGAAGTTCGAAGAGGAGAATCGACTGCTCAAGAGAGGGGAGATCGTCGAGAATTTCGCTAAAGTCGAAAAGACAGCAGGCTGTGTCGTAGAGCAGCACAGGACATGCAGGTTTTAGGTCCATCGCTTTTGAGAAAAAGCGGGTCGCCCGTTCGATGAGATCCTCATCTTGCGTAAGTTCGGCATAGAGTTTGTGGACAAGCCCGAGAGCATGCCAAAGTTCTGGATCGCTCCGGTCGATCGAAAGTCCGTATTGGAGTTTTTCAATCGCCATCTCATAAAAGTCGGCATCATCATAATATTTTCCGAAGGCGATCAGGCAGATTCCGTAAGCATGCCAAAGATCGGGATCGTCGGGAAAATGATCGGTCGCTTTGATGACCTTATGTTCCGCTTCTACAATCAGATCAAGCCGGTTCGTAATCATCCCGAGAATAGAGAGACTCTCAACCCATTGACTGAGAATGACAGGATCTTCTTTGTCGAGCTGCCCAGCGCGTGCGCATTTTTCAATCGCAAGGCGCAAAGATTTCGCATCGCTATTGTGTTTGCCCGATTCGCCGAGGAGCTGGCCCCAGCCAAGCCAAACTTCAGGATCTGATGGGGACATTTTTGCAGCCATGGCGTATGCATCGGACGCTTTCGCAACATAGCGCTCATCAAGCGTGTTGATGTAGAGCTGAGAAAATCCTTCGGCGAGCGACATCCAGCCATCAAAATATTGGGGGGATCCCTCAACAGCCTTTTGCAAATACTCGATCGATTGGAGATATAGGCGCGAGTCGTTGATGAGAAGTCCCATTTCCAAATAGGCTTTGCCGCAATCGTTCCAAAATTCAGGCGACGGCTTTTCTTGGAAATTTTTTGAGGTTTGGAAGGCCTCTATGGCAAGCCGCACATCGAGCGCCTCTCCCGAGTGCTGCGCAATCTCCGACCAAACAATTCCATAGTCCCAATACAGCTCAGCTAAAATTTCTTTCGGCTGGCTTGCTGAATGGTTTAATGCTTTTTGATACTTTTCTCGCGCTTCCAGTAGAAAATGGTGCTCCTCATGGAACCTTCCCAGTTGGAGAAGGACATTGCCCCAAGCAAGCCATGCATCAAAGAAATCGGGCTTTAGGCGGGTCGCGATTTTAAAATTTTTCCCCGCTAACAGCAGCGCTTTTTCCTTTCCTTCCTCCGAGCCATACTCGAAGAAAGCAAGACCCTGGCGGTACCAAACTTGCGGGTTGTTCGGATCGAGATTGGAGGATGCCTCAAAACAGGAAAGCGCCCTCAAATTGCCTTGCAAAAGAGCCATCTCGCCCTCAATCAGGTAGCGGAGCGCCAACTCTTTTTTTTGTTCCTCAGGCAAATGATCCCCTTCAATCGCTTCCCGCGGAAGCGCCGAAGCGGCTACCGCTTTTCGAGGAAAAAACCGGGCGAACATCCGTCTTAAAGGAGTGGGGGTTTGCAAGGTCATATATTAGTCCGAACCAAGTTAGACAAAGCAGCGGATTATAGATAAGGCCCATTTTTTTGCACAGACATGTTCCGATCTGCCTGGTCTTTAATAAATTGCGCCAAGAAAAATCGATTCAATTTTAAATTATTTTTTTTAGGCAATTCATCTAAAAAATAGAGCGCGATGGGAATTTTAAATTTTGGTAAATGTTCTCGCAAACGAGCTTGCATTTCTTGGAGAGAAAAAGTTTTTCTTGCTGCCAGGACAGCGACGGGTCTTTTGCCCCATTCGGGGTCATCGATTGGGACAACAGCTGCTTCCACGACTTCGGGGAAGGCGAGGAGATGCTTTTCGATTTCTTCAGGCTGGATATTCTCGCCGCCGGAGATGAACATCCAGTCTTTGCGCCCCAAAATCTCAAGTTTGCCGTTGATATATGCTCCCAAATCTTTGGTGGGGAACCAGCCGATTTGGGGAGGCTCGCCAAAATATCCTTGAAATAGTGTTGGCCCTCGCACCCAAATTTCCTGGTCCTTCTCAATTTTAAGTTCTCGGTCGGGTAAGACTTTTCCGTTGAGGGCGACTATTGAAGCCATTTCTGTGAGCCCGTAGGTTGTATAGATGGGAAGGTTTTGAGGGTAGGAGACAATCGGGGCCCCTCCTAAAAGCAGGCAGCGTAATTTTTTATAGATAGGCGTAGATCGATAGAGCTGGGTTGGGACATAGGAGAGGTGTGTAATATCGGGGCTGTCGTCTAAGACGATGGTGGCTCTTGCGAGGATGCAGCGGATCACAATCCCAATCCCACCCACATGATAAAGAGGTAAGGAGAGCTTCCACTGATCGCCCGGTTTTAGATCGAGTGCGGGGATAGCGCTTTTTGCATTCGCAAGCAAGTTGTCCATAGACAGGATGGCTGCTTTCGGCGTGCCGGTAGAGCCCGAAGTATAGAGAAGAAGCGTTTTAGGCGGTCCTTCAATGCTCGGCATGGGAAATCGTGGATTCGTAGTAAAATAAGATAACCCTTTACGCCAAGCGGAAAACATTTTGACGATCGGAACCTCATCGACAAGGCGATCGAGCTCAGCATAGGTAAGCGAATAGTCTTTCGAAAGGATTGCGATTTGGTTCGGCGCATCAGCGGCCGCTTCTCTTAAAGGACACGGCATAATTTTGCAAAATCAATGACAGGGTCGGATTTTTCCCATACAAATTCGCCGTTGGAACATTGGATTGGATTCAATAAAAGGTCGTCTTGGAACACTGTATCGAGGCCGATCGGCAGATGACCCTTGGCGAGATTGGCAATGTGGATGAGGCCTAAGCCTGATTCATAAGAGGAACTGAGAACCAGCCGGTATTTCAGAGGGATTTTTGGAACAAATCCGACGATGGTCGGTTTCACGACAATTGTTTTGAGAGAGGGGATTTGAGACCAGTCCATATGGATCGATTCATCGAGAGCGATGGGAAATTGGGTGATTTTGGAAAATTCGATCAGCTCTTTTTCGCTTTTGACAGGCTCTTCCAGGTAATCAAAGTCGGTCGGTTTGAAATGGCTTGCAAACTCAAGCGCCTGCTCCAAGCTCCACGCCTTATTGCAATCAAGCCGGGGTTTTAGTTTTAGATGATCTTTTGCAAGATGGATCGCATCTGGAATGGATAAATGGCCTGTCTTCAGTTTCACAGTTGGAAATCCCTTTTTGGAGCCAAGGGCGCATAGAGGAAGGTTCACTGATTCCAAGGGTCTTTGCGCCGAGGCAATTCCAAATCGGGCGGACGGGAGAGTGGGGGAGCGATTCTCCAAAACCCATGCTTTGAGTTCTGTTTCAGCCTCTAAGAGCGTTTCTTTGCTAAAACCAGGAAGGGGAGCGATTTCTCCTAATCCATGATCCCATTTAAGGATGAGCCCTTCCCTTTTTTGCAGCTTATAGCGGTATAGCTCTTTTACCATACGGAAATGCAGAAAATAAGGGTGTAGAGAATCAAAAGCCGCGCGGTTTTTGGCAAAACAGGGATCAAATCGGAAGAAGAAAACACGGTTTTAAAGGGAGCGAGTAGAACTATGGATGAGGCAAAAAGAACTTTCGGGTAGCTGTTCATCATCCATAAGGGGACGCATGCTGCAAATACAACGCAGAGCGTGTATTCGATGGCTCCAAACGTGCGTCCAAATCGGGCGACAAGAGTCATTTTACCCGCAGCGATGTCATTTTCTTCATCGCGCAGATTGTTGGCGACGAGGATCGCGCAGGATAAAAAGCCAGGAGCTAAGCTTGCAATTAAAACTGACATGGAAACTGTTCCTGTTTGCAGGAAATAAGTTCCGCAGGCTGCAATAGGACCAAAAAATGGAAAAACAAAGAGTTCGCCCAAGCCCAAATAGCCGAGCGGTTTGGGACCCCCGGTATAAAGAATTCCAAAAGCTACGCATAGCGCTGCCAGGAAAAAACTCCATATTCCAGCAATCATCATAAGCGGAATAGCGAAAAGCACCGCTGAGCCAAATACAACAAGGCAGGCTATCCACATCGATTGAGGGGAGATCCATCCTTGCTGGGTGGCTCGTTTGGGGCCTTGCCGTTTCGCTGTATCGGCTCCTTTGATGAAATCAAAGTAGTCATTCGCAAAATTGGTGCCGATTTGAATGAAAAGAGAAAAAAGAAGCGTAAGGAGGAATATGGTTCCGTCCAATCGAGGCGTTAAGCTAGCGCCAATCAACACAGGGCTTACTGATGCAATCCAAGTTTTTGGCCGGCTTGCAAGCAAAAAAGCTTTAAGGGCGCTTGGGGAAGCGTTGGAAATTGGGTTTGCGCTTTTCAATGAAGGCATTTCGTCCCTCCTGTCCTTCTTCTGACATGTAATAAAGCATGGTGGCGTTGCCAGCGAGCTCTTGCAGTCCCGCCTGGCCATCGCAATCGGCATTGAGCGCCGCTTTCAAACAGCGGATTGCAATCGGAGAATGTTCTAAAATCTCCCGCGCCCATTGAATGGTTGTCTCTTCAAGCTTCTCGTACGGCACTACGCAATTGACAAGACCCATTTCAAGAGCTTGCTGAGCATTATATTGTCTGCAGAGAAACCAAATTTCTCGCGCTTTTTTTTGTCCTACGATACGGGACAAATAGCTTGCGCCGAATCCGCCGTCGAAGGAGCCGACCTTCGGTCCGCATTGGCCAAAAACGGCATTGTCAGCAGCAATACTCAAATCGCACATGACGTGCAGCACGTGGCCTCCGCCAATCGCATAGCCTGCGATCATCGCGATGATCGGTTTTGGGCAAGCGCGCATTTCTCTTTGAAAATCGAGTACATTGAGGCGGTGCACGCCATGCAGATCGGAATAGCCAGCATCGCCACGGATCCTTTGGTCTCCGCCGGAACAAAAGGCCTGTTTACCTTCGCCTGTCAAAATAATCACGCCTACGTGGCCGTCATTGCGCGCGTCATTGAGAGCGTGCCGCATCTCTTCGACGGTATGAGGGCGGAAGGCGTTGCGCACTTCAGGGCGGTTGATCGTGATTTTGGCAATCCCTTCAATTTTGTGGTATTTGATGTCTGTATACGATCCGTAAGGCATCCAGGGTGTCATAGGGCGGCTCTCATGCGAATGATTTCTGCAACGGCTTTTGGGTTTTCTAAATGGATCATGTGTCCTGCGTTGGGAATGATGATTGGATGGTTGAAAAGGGCGCGGAATTTAACATCCCATTCTCCGACAAGCACTCCATCGATCTCAATGCGCTCCTGCTTGGCTAAGCTATAATGCATAAGCGCCTTGGCCAGTCCTTCAACGTTTTGGTTTCGCCTTGTTGCAAAATCGGGTTTATAGGGTTTAAAAATGGATTGATCGTACCAACGTTTTAGAAACTCGTCAATTGGAAGTTGCAAAAGGAGATTCGCCCACATTTCATCGTTTTTTAGTCTTGCTTGCTTTTCCTCTTCTGTTTTCAGACCCGGGTTTATCGAAAGGAGTGTGAGGCTGAGAGCTTGAGTCCGGAAACGCTGCAGCGCGATTCGTCCGCCCATTGAGTAACCGACGAGATGGAATTTTGGAATGTCGATTGTAAAATCTGGCTCGAATGGCGAATCGCCATGGCCGGGTAAATCGAAGCCGATGCATGTGCAAGATGGTAAATAGGAACAAACGGGAAGCCAATCTTCGGATCTGCCTAGAAAACCGTGAAGAAATACGATCGGAGTGCCAGAACCTGATTTTAAAAGCTTGCTAGCTAATTTCACATGCAAATGATACATTTTTTTCCGGTATTTGCAAATGAGAATTCCTGTCTTTCTTCTGACAGTTTGCTGCTTAAATGGTGATATTCTTGATGAGGCTAGAGAACACCTTTCAAAATGTCCGAAATCTGTTTTTAGAAAAGATGAAGAATATCCAAAGTATTTGGCTTTTGGCTTAGCCGAAATCTCCCGTTTTAAAACGGTTCGAGAGGCTATCCATTTTGCTCAAACCCAGATTCCTTTCGATCATCGTGAAAGGATCTCTCCTGAAAGAGCTGCATATTGCGAATCTGATCTGAGAGCTGAATTTCCGATGTTTGCTGATGACTTAAGGCAAATGTCGGAATCTCCTTACACCGAATCTTTGTCGTTGGATTATTCAGGCAGAAAAGTAAGCAATGTCTTTTATTTTCAATGCTGGGCTCTTTTTCGAAATCTTACCGTCGGAAGGCCAAAAATCGTATGCGATCTTGGAAGCGGATATGGATTTTCTGCTTTGCTTTGGATGCAAAACCCCATTTTTTCTCCAGGCGTCTATATTTTAGTCGATTTTCCAGAGTGTCTGTTTTTTGCTGAGATTTTCTTAAAATCCAACTTGAAGAATATCCCCGTCGTTCATATGTGTTCCGAGCAGTTTGAACATTTTGCGCCTCCATATATTTTGCTCTGCCCGATCGGACGAGAAGGAGAACTTCATCGTTTGCCGATTGAATGGGTCATCAATATCGGTTCATTTCAGCATATGTCCGAAGATTGGGTAGACCACTGGATGAAATGGCTTGATGCATCGCAAGCGCAATATTTTTATTCCCTCAACTTCGGAATTGCACCTTTAAGAAAAAAATTTTGGCTCTGCCGCGGTGCTACAGATTATGCGCCCAGGCTTTCAGATCAATGGAACTATTTATTAAATAGTGCCAAAGGTCCCTTTTGGCCAAATGATCTTTGTATCAAATGTCCTGGAGAATTAGAAATTTTAGCTCATCGAACTACTGTGAAAAGAAATAGAGACGAACTGATAGAGGACTTTTGGAAACCAAGAAAATGGGACAGACAAGGAATTGCAGATCGTTTAAACATTGTTCGCCTTTACCCTGAAGAAGAGCTCATTTGGGCACTCATTTCCGGCGTTTTTTCCGAAATGAAAGAAGAAGAGATTCCGCAGGAAGTGCGCTATCTATTCAACCAGCTGAAAAAAACTGGTTATCTCTTTGACAAAGGAGAAATGGTTCAGAAAATGGAAAAGGTCCTTAATTAAAATCGAGCGATAGCTTGGAAATGGAGGCGGCCGCCGAGACTGTCTTCCAGCTGAACTGCGCGCAAACGGAATCCCCAATCGACTTGGATGTTCAGATAAGGATCCATTGCATATTTCAAGCCAGGTCCGATTCCGATCAGACTTTCCGATTTTGCAGAGTCGACTACTTTATGATAAACGCATCCGTAAGCGTAATCGGCAAAGAGATAAAGCGACATTCGGTCCATGGCTTTTGGAGTTGGGATTTCAGGTATAAAGGAGCATGGCGAGCAGGCGTTGCAAAAAGAACAGAGTCTTTTCAAGAAAGAAAATGTGGGGAAAGAGAGTTCGAGATTTGCTATGGCTCCCGCGTCCGCGTTGAAAATTCGCTCTCTGTAACCTCGAACAGTGTCTGCGCCGCCGAGACCGAGCTGTTCGCTAGGAAGCAGGTTCGTTGTGGCTGCTTGTCCGAGAGCTCTAAATCTTAGACAAAACTCGCGCGGCAAGATCCAGTTTTTCTCAAATTCGGCTTGCCCATAAAGATACCGGACCTTGGCAAATGGTCTTAGAGAATCGTATTCGTCTTTTGTCTGATGCGGCAATGTGTTCGTGAAAGGAGAGCCAAAAAGCTCTATCCAAAAGAAAGTTTTTCCATTCGTCGGTTTGAAGTCCATGCTCCAAGAGAGGCTAAATTGAAATAGAGCTGTATCTTTTGAGAAAAGGGGAGTTTCAGAAAAAAGGAGGTTGTTGTTTGTGAATTTGTAATCGGATCCAAAGGAAAATTCGTGGATTGCATTTTCAGACCACGTTACAGGAATGGTGTAGCGAAGGCTGCTTGATGCAGTTTTGCCTCGATTGTGAAAAAAATCTGCGAATTTTTTCGAGCGCACCTCGGAATATCCTCCATAAATCGAAAGAAGGTGTCTCCAGGGAAGCGGCGCTTCGTAATCGACAAAATATGCAAGTAGATGGCTGTTCCAAGCAGAATTTGTGAATTGAAAAGCAAGAGTTTGATCGGTACCAAAAAACTTACCCCAAGAAAATCCGGCAAATTGACGATATAGGCCGATCGAATCATTTCCTCGATCGTCCCATCCATAGTAAACCGAAAAAGGGGTTCGATCTTGGGTAATCAGTTCGATATCAGTGGTTCCAGGGCTGTTTCCTGGGCTCAATACAGCGCCTGTGCGTCTATATGGATTCCGATTCATCCAAGAAAGATCCGAAGTGATCCGATCTAACCGAATTTCATCACCCTCATGGGAACGGAAGTATTTGGATAGAAGCTTATCGCTAAAATGCTGATTTCCAACAAAAGTGACCGAACCTACTTTGCTTAAGAGAACATTTACAACGAGCTGGCCATCTGTCACATCTTGAGGAGGAATAGTTACCGATTCGACCAAAAAATCCCGCTCCTCATAAAATTGAGAAATCGTTTTCTTCAATAAAGCGGCTTTTTCTGAATCAAAAGAAACGCCAACATACTCTTCTTCTAAAAGCAATTGAAGATCAGTTTGGAGAGAAGGTTCAGAATCTTCGACGACATCAATGCTTTTTACTGCAGAAAGCCATGGCTTTTCTTCAGCAAAAACAGCCGAGACTAATAAGGTCATTAAAATGGCTTTGTACATGTATTCCTTTCATTGATCCAGATGCAAGGGAATCCTCTGCAAAATTCATAAGGATAGAAAAAGTAGTTTTCATTCACTTGGGTGTTCACCCAAAGTTGCTGAAAGACTTTAGGCACAAGAGAGATGACTTGAGCTGCGAGTGCCGGAGGAATTGGAGAAGGAGTTGGAGGATTTGGAGGAACTGGTGGATTCGGGAATGGGAATTTATACCAAACGACATTGCTCCCAAATACTCCAGTGCCTGGGGTATATACCGAGCCGAAACCGACCCCGTGATAGGGACCTCCTAGATCCCAAGAGGTATAATATTTCGAAGCGAGAAAATCGGGTGCGATCGCCATGTCCCAATCAGCAATCGGCGGGTTTAGATTACCGAATGTTACCTGATTGGGCGGAACGCCTGGAAGTAAAGGGCCCGGAGGAGGTACTGTTGGTCCGCCTACTCCATAGATCGCCAGATCTCCCGAGGTTGTTGTAATAGTTCCGCTGTTAATGAATTGTCCTGGTCCCAAAGTATTGGGAGTTAGTTGGTCGACAATGATCGTGCATTTGCCTGTCATGCTTGTCAGCTGCAATGTCGATCCAGCTTGTTGAGTGAAGCTTTGGTTGGCTGCTGCGATGAAACTTCCTCCGCAAGTGCAGTCTGCGAGATAAATATCGCTGGATCCATTTACTGCCAAAATGGAAATATTACCGCTATTTGTAGAAATTAAAGAGTTGATCCCACCAAGACTACTAAGAATATTGAAACCTTTCGATTCAAGAAAGATGGAACCTGTCCCAGTACAGGAGACTGTAGCCTGATCAATTATGCGAATTGCTTCCCCGAAGCCGAATAATGCTGCTGATGCACCTGTCCCTGTGATCGAGATGTTTCCGTCGATTGATCTCACATTTCCGCTACTAGCTACAAGGACCCCATGTGCTTGCATCATGCCCAGTAGAGATGCTATCCCAACAATCGTAATTGTGGAAGAGGCACCGGTTGTAATCACATTCTGAACAGTAACTCCAGTACCATTGTCTCCCGCACCAGTTCCTTGGATAAAGATGTTGCCGGCAGTTGTCACAGTGGCCCCTGTAGGAAAGTTAACCCCATATCCGCTAGCATTCCCGTTACCTCCTCCGATGCCGGTTAACGAAATATTCCCACTCGTCGAGGTGATATTCCCATTCCAGAAAATTCCGACACCAGATCCTGCTGCGGGGTTAGACTGTCCTGTACCATTCATGATGATATTTCCGCCCGTTGAGCTGATCGATCCGGGTCCTAAATTTGTGATTCCGCCAGAACTCTCGCCATTCGGGCCGCCAATTCCATCAATCCGGACCTCCCCATTGCCCCACGCTAATGAAACGGTATTGGCCTCAAAATTGATGCCATCATTGTTTAAATTCCCTAAACTTCCCGCCCCTGTGCCTCTCAAGTGAATTGCGCCGCTGCCCGTTGGTAAGAAGGTGGCTTTCGATAACAGAATCCCGATGTTGTTATTTCCCGTGCCTCCCGCAGTGCCGGTCAAAGCCAGGTTTCCATTCTCAACAGACAAAGTGGATGGGGGAGTTTTTCCGGCGCCACCATAATTAAATTGGATTCCATAATTACTGCCCACCCCGCTTCCGCCAGTTCCTGTAAGAGTAATGGTTCCGGCTCCTGTGGCAGTCAACGTGGCGGAGAGAAGACCGATCCCTGGACCTGCCCCGTTATTTCCTCCTCCTCCCGTGATGGATATACTTCCTCCAGCAGTGGAAAGAGTGCACTGATTCAAATCGACTCCAGCATAAGAGGCAGCAACAGGGGTGTTGGCTGTGAAGATCATCTGTCCTGCTGCAGTATTGTTAAAAGTGCCTCCTCCGCTGAAGACAATGTCTCTTCCTGCATTGAGGGTCAAAATGCTTGTTGTAGCCCAACTGACGTTGACGTTGCTATTGATCGTGATCGTTTGGGTTCCGCCATTTGTGCTATTTGCAGTATCAATCGTTAGATTGCCCATGCTGAGTTGATTTGAAATGTAGCCATCATTGAATACATCCATCGAGACAGGCGGCGCAGCGTTTGGCCCATTTTTTATTAAAACAGAGCCCGGATCTAAATAGAGGGTTCCTATTTGGCCATTTCTAGAACGTAAATCGGCAGGGCCCGATACAGAAAGGTGGTTTTTTCCTGAAATCTCAGCAAAACCTCCATTGCCGGTTTCCCCCGTAGATTGTGCGCTGATTGATCCTCGGAAAATCGTAGTATCATCGCTCCAAACAACCACTTTTCCGCCATCTCCACTATATAGAGCATCCGCTTTAATCTCAGCCCCAGCAGATACAAACACATTTGAGGCATTTGCTATTTCTTGATTTGCTCCCTTGAAATCCCCGCCGATCAGCACAGTGCCGCCGCCTATTTGATCCGAAACATCAATTCGAGCTGAAGAGTTCAAGATGATATCTTTTCCCAGGATGCGCGTTTCTCCGCCTGGCGCGGTGATCGATCCATCCAAATTAAGGTCGCGATTCGCTACTAAATAAATGCGTCCGTCCTGTTCAATGCTCCCTGTTGCATCGAGGATACCCGAATGGGTGATCGATACTCCGTGCAATTCGATGTTTTTTGCACGAATGCTTCCCTCACTTTGCAAGGGGCCCAGCTCATTCGATTGGATCCGAAACCAAATCGGTTCATCTTTATTCAGATGAATATAGACTTGATCTCCTTCGCAAAGAGCTGCCATTCCTTTCAATGCTTGGATATTGCCCCGATTTGTAAGCTCGGCTCCAACTAGAAAAACATTTCCTTCGCTTGCAATGATCGTTCCTTCATTCACGATCGATGACTCTGTCCCCGCGAATAAAAGAGGGCCCTTTGATAAAAAAAGCTCATTCGAAAGATTGAGTGAGGCCCCGATAAATCCAGCAGCCTGAATAATCCCTTCTTTTCCAATCACAATTCCGTTGGGATTGATCAGAAAGATTTGGCCATTCGATTCGAGCTTCCCCAAAATGGAGCTTAAATTTTCTCCCGTCACTCGATTTAAGATCGCCGATTGCGAATTTGGAAGTAAAAAAGCGGCCACTTGATTTGGATCGATTGAAAAAGAATTCCAATTGATGATTGTCGAGTCGCTAGCTTCTACATGCATTGCATTGTTTGAAAGCGAAATGGCAGCATTCCCTGCTTTCACTTCTGCGCCTTCGGGTAGAGCTGTTAAGGTAAAGGGAAGAAAAAGGATCGAACACCAAAAACGGCCCATCATGCATTGCCTCGTTTAAAAAACTTTATAGAATTTCCCATTTTTAATCGAATATTTCCCTAGCTATCTATGTGCAAAGAGACTAAAATTTTTTCCTGTCGTTTGCAAAAGGAGATTGGGATGGCAAGGATGATTGTTGCGCTGATATGTTTTTGTTCCTGTTTTTATGCCGATTGCGCGCCTGGTGTGATGCTGTTTAACGGAAGTTCAAATACAGAACTTGCAGGAGCTGTTGCAGAATGTTTAGATCAAAAGGTGCATAAGGCGCATATCAGTAAATTCAACGATGGCGAAATTCGGATTCAGATCTTAGAAAATGTGAGAAACTGCGACGTCTTCATTCTCCAATCAACCAGCATCAGCAAAGACTCCACCGTCAATGACAATCTGATGGAGCTATACTTGATGATCCGCGCGATGAAGCGCTCTTCCGCAAAAAGCGTAACGGCAATCATTCCTTATTTTGGTTATGCAAGACAGGATCGAAAAACTCAAGGAAGAGTCCCCATTTCTGCATCGGACGTTGCGATGCTGCTCGAAGTTGCAGGAGCGGATCATGTGGTTGCGATCGATTTGCATTGCGGTCAAATCCAAGGATTCTTTCACGAAACGCCAGTAGACAATCTTTTCGCTTCTACCATTTTTGTCCCATACATTGCTCGACTCGGCCTCTATGATCCAGTGATTGTCTCTCCTGATGCAGGCGGTGTAGAAAGAGCGAAAACATTTATCGAAGGTCTCCAATCATTGGGCGTTCCATCAAAAATGGCGGTGATTGTGAAACAGCGCGCTGAAGCGGGCGTCGTTGAAACGATGAATCTAGTCGGCAAAGTCCAAGGAAGCGATGTTGTGATCGTCGACGACATTTGCGACACAGCTGGCACGCTTGTCAAAGCGGCGCAAGAACTCAAAGATCATGGCGCTAGGAGAGTATTTGCTTGCATCACACACCCGCTATTATCAGGTCCTGCTTGCATGCGAATTGAGGGATCTTGCTTGGAAGAACTCATTGTGACTGACACAGTGCCTCTAAGAGGCCCAATTCCAAACAACATCAAACAACTCAGCGTGGCGCCGCTTCTTGCAAGAGCGATTACTCACATTATTAATGGAGAATCTCTTTCGAATTTATTTAGATACAACGAGTTGTAAAATCTATTTGAGTTGCTTTCGGATTTGTGATTTCGCTATCTTTGCAGCGTAACAAAAGGAGTTACAATGTATTGCGATGATATTCAAACCATAGGAAATGTTCATGAGGCTGTAGAGTTTCATTGCGTTCCAAATTTAGCTCAATATAAAGGCTCTGACTACGCAAATGCTGTGCGCGTAGAAAGAGGGATTACTATCGAAGAAGCAAAGCGGATTGCATCGGAAGATCCTGAGGTGGGTTATTTTGTTTATGTTAAAGGATTCACGATGGTCCTCGAATTTGCACCAGAACAAGAATATCTACCTGAAAAAGATCCTCTTCATCTTGTAACGACTATTCCTTATCGTTTCGATGATGATCGTCCGGGGTATGGATATGTTCGGCTGTTCCATCACGGCGATGTCGTCTTTTTCAAAAATGAAGGCAAATGGCTTGGTACAGCTCCAGGACTTGCAGACGTTTACGAAAAAGTAAAATAATTTTTTACTTATTGGGGGGGTAGGTTCTCTATCCCCTAGTTAATTTATTTGTGTTATAATGTCTGCTAAAAAGCGGAGAATATAATAAAAATGGCGTCTATAAAGCTTTATCAAATTATTCCTCACAATCTTCATGACTATTGGCATACACAACTTGGTAATGCCCGAGACTCAAAAGATCAAGGCCGAATCATTCATGCGGTAGGAAATCTGGTGAGAGAAGCTTTGGCTTGGAATTTGTATCATCCAAAAGGTTTTGAGACGATCGGGCTTCATCTTGGACTTAGAGCGATTTGCGAAGAGGCAGGCGGACGTAAATTTTCGTTAGGGGAAATCGTCCAATTTTCAGATGCATTATGTCAGGTGGAACGAAAGAAATGTTTCACACAAGATCGGCAAGCATTTGACAAGTTAGATGCACATTTAACCGAGCGTTTGATTTATTTGAAGAGGGTGAAAAACATTGATGAAAGGCTTGATCCCTTCATGGAAAAACTTAAAAGCGGCGGAACAGATGAGGCCGTTTCCTGCATGCATGAAATTTTGAGTTGGATGAAGGTGAATGCAGAGCATCCTGGACTTCAAGATAAACTGGTTCAATGCTTGGAAATCGTGCAGCCTGATAATATGCGTCACTTTACACTCGGTCAAAATGCGATTGTCCTTGATGCGATTAAAGCGGTTTCTGATACACACAAAAACAGATTGAACTATCGGGACCTCAGGAAGTTTTGCGAAGGTGAAATTCGATATCACCAAAAAGCGCATCGATCATTATTTACTTATGAGCGTAGGCCGATTGAAATGACTTCTGATAACGGGCGTTTTCATTGCGATCCGTAATGAGTTCGATAATCATGGTGCGGTCGAATGCGAGCGCATCGAATTTCCCATAAGGAATTCTGAACATCTCGGCCGCTTTTTCAAATCCCAGATCGTGGGCGAAAGCCCAATATTTTTCAAAGTGGGGCGATGAAGCGATTGGCAGATGATGGAAAATCCCGCCCCCAAAATTATTCGAAATAATCAGAATCACAGGATATTTGGCTTTTTGGATGAGCGGCAATGAATTGAGATCGTAAAGAGCTGCCTGATCGCCGATGATGCCGAGCATGGGCATTTCATTTGCAAGCCCTGCGATGGTTGCAATATTCCCATCGATCCCTGAAAGACCCCGATTGGAGAAAAAAGCCTTCGGAGCTTTAGGAAAAAGAAAATGATCGGCATCGCGGATCGGCATGCCGTTTCCGAAAAAAGCTCCAAAATCTGGCGGTAAAACCTCGCCGATTTTCCTCATTGCATGTACCTCGGTAAAAGCGCCGGATTCCTCAAACTCGGGCTCTTGATCTTTCCAAGACTCAAGCCAGTCTGGTGCTGTATTTGCTTCAAAAACATCGCAGAATTCAAGAATATCGGCTTGGACTCTGCCGGTTAAAATCCTCTCCGGGTCTTGGAGTTCTGGATAGGGGCTGACATGGACCATTTCAGGTCTGATTTTCTTCAGCCATTCTAAAATCCGCTTGGACGTCATCTTTTCTCCGAAATGAAGAACGAAATCAGGCGTTGGTTTTTCTATATAATCAAAGTAGCGCACTTGGTTGGGAGTTGGATAACAGCGCGCATTCGAGAGGATATCGGCCAAGACGGGCCACTGAAGACGTTTTGCAAGATCGAGAATGGGGAGGACATCTTTTCGATCAGGAAGGCGGCCGATGAGAATCGCTCCGCGCGATTTATGGGTGCAGAAGGCATCGATCGCATGGCGAGGCAATGTCATCTGAAAGGGTTTTCCTTCGACGATTTTCAGATCGGGCCTATACAGAGGATCTCTAAGCGGGCAGTTGATGTGAACAGGCCCTGGAGGATTTTTCATGGAAGCAAAATAGGCTTGGGCCATTGCCGAACGGAAGAACTTTTCATCCATTTCAGTCGGTAGATCTGTTTGCCAGCGGACAAAAGATTGGAAAATCTTTACCTGGTCTGTAGTTTGGTTTGCACTGCAATCACGCAGCTCATGCGGCCGGTCTGCGGTCACGAGGATGAGAGGCGTATTGGTATGGTGCGCTTCCATGACTGCCGGAAGCAAATTTCCCACCGCAGTCCCCGAAGTGACGATCAGTGCAACAGGTTTTTGGGAAGCTTTAGCGATTCCAAGGGCCAAAAAGCCAAGACCTCGTTCATCGAAATGCACATGGGTCTCAGCTTTGGGGTGTTCGATGGCAGCTAATGCAAGGGGAGTGGAGCGCGATCCTGGCGCTAGGCAAAAATGGGCGACTCCTTGCTGCGCAAGCTGGTCAATCATCCAAGATTCGATCATACAATCTCAATTTTTGGTTGAGTTCTTCCCACTCTTCTTCCGGATCGGAGCCTTCTACGATTCCTGTTCCTGTAAAAAGTGTGGCTGTTCGCTCCTTAATCATACAGGAACGGATTCCGACGACCCATTCTGAACTTTCTGGAGTCGACCATCCAATAGCTCCGCCAAAAAAACCTCTTTGGAAAGGTTCTAGCTTTCGAATGAGAGCAAAAGCTTTCTCGGTGGGTGTACCGCAAAGTGCTGGGGTTGGGTGGAGGTTTTTGAGAATTTCTTCATCTGTTGTACTGTCTTTCAATATCCCCGAACATTTGCTATAAAGATGCTGAACATTCCGAGTCTGATGGACGGAGAGCGGAGAGAAGATGAGTGGGTTTTGACAAAGTGGCGATAGCGATTTTTGCAAATACTGCTGAACGGGGGTGAATTCGCGCAAATCCTTCAAACTCTGCATCAACTCGCGCTTTAATTTTTCATCTGCCGCTTCATTTTTCCCTCTTGGACGCGTTCCAGCGATCGCTTCGCTAAAGAGTTTTTTGCCACGGCGGCTGAAAAGCCGCTCAGGACTTGCGCCTAGAAAACTCATCGTTTCTGATTGAGCGCAAAAGACAAAGGCGCCTTGCGCTTTTTGCTTGAGCGCGGCTGCAATCGCAAATGGGTCTGGCGTTTCTGCAAGCTCTAAGACGCAAATGCGGCCGAGCACTACTTTCTGAAGACTTTCTTGGGCAATGAGATCGAGCGCTTTTTCAATCCCTTCCTTCCATTCGGAAAAAGAAGGGAGAAAAGTTCTCTTTAGGACTTTATATGATTTTGGCTCGGGCAATTGGACGAATTCAGGGGTAAATTGTAGACTTTCGCCAGAATCGAAAGGATGGAAATGGAATTTTGATTCGGGAGGAGGGGAGAGGCCCTCTCTATCGGACCAGTAAACCTTCAAGACTTCTCTCCGACATAAAGAGTGACGCTGCCGAGATTCATAGGGATTGCTTTCAGTCGGATAAAACCGGCTTCGCGCATCAAATGACAAAAGTCTTTGCCTGATGGGAAATGCTCAATCGTCCGGTTGAGATATTGATAGGCATTTCGATTCTTGGAAATGAGCCCGGCGATTCTTGGCAGCACATGCCTTAAGTAAATGAGAAAAAAGGCCCGGATCGGCTGCGGGGGCAATGAAAATTCTAAAATGAGCGCACGCCCTTTTTGTTTGAGAACTCGGAAAATTTCCTTTAGAGAGGTGAGCGGATCTGAAACATTACGGATCCCAAAAGAAAAAGTAGCTGCGTCAAACGATTGCTCTCTGAAGGGAAGTTTTTCTGCATCTGCAATCATGAACTGCATTTTGCAGGGGATTTTTTTCTTCGCGATCTCGAGCATTTCGCTAGAAAGATCGATTCCTGTAATTGAATGAATGGAAGCTTGGCTTTTGATGAGGGCTAATGCTTGATCGCCTGTACCAGTTGCTAAATCGAGGATTTTGAGATTTTTGTGGGGGGGCAAGAATTCGGCCACTTTTGCTCGCCAATGTTGATCTCTTCCGAAAGAAATAATCCGATTTGTCCGATCATACGTCGGAGAAATCGCATCGAACATTTTCCAAACTTTATCGCGGGATGGATCACTCATAATGTGGCAATATTTTTACCACATTTGAGTGAGTATGTATACTGAAAAAATTAAGCGATCAGGAGTTCGAGTTGATTCCGAAGATGAGCTTCGTTCGCGCCGATCAAACGGTCGACAATTTCTTTGTTTTCGTTGAAGAAAAGAAAGGTAGGCATCGCGCGGACTTCGAATTTTTGGGCTAATTCGCTTACATCGACGTTCACTTTTAAGAATTTGATTTTGCCATCGTATTGTTTTGCTAATTCCGCGTAGATTGGCGCAATTCTTCTGCATGGAGGGCACCACGTGGCGTAAAAATCGACAACCACAGGTGTATCGGAATTTCTCATAATCTCTTCGAATTGCTCAAGGCTTGTGATTTCGATCACTTCCGGGCTTGCGCCGAGCAAGGCTTGTTTGGGTTTTTCTACTGAATTGAGATAGTCTGTAATATACATACTTGCTTCTGCTCCTTGTCCTGCTGCGCAAACAGCTTGCTTGCAGGGAGTTTGTGTTATATCGCCAAAAGCAAAAATCCCTTTGGCTGATGTTTGCATGATTTCATCAGTGATGATGTAGCCCTTTTCGTCTAGATTGAGCTTTCCCTTGAAAATTTCAGTATTCGGCGTAGAGCCGATGGCTAAAAAGAGAGCATCCAATTCCAATTTTTCTCCATTTTGGAGAATCACATGGGTCATTTTTTCTCCGTCGCCTTCGACGTTTTCTACTGTTGTGAGGGGCCGTATTTCTACATTTGGTCTGGATAGAAGTTCTTTTTTCGTCGCCTCGTCTAAACTTCGCAGCTCTTGGCCGCGCATCAAAATCGTCACTTTTTTTGCGATGTTTGAAAGATATAGAGCTTCAGTAATTGCAGAATTCGAACCGCCAACGACGGCGACGTTTTTATCTTTATAAAGAGGACCATCGCAAAGGGCGCAGTTATATACGCCGCGCGTCCAATATTGCTCTTCTCCCGGAACTCCAAGAAATTTGGAACTTGTTCCCATCGAAATCCCGACGCTTTGCGCTTTGATTTGATAGGTTTTTCCGGTTGCAAGATTCTCTAAAGTCAAAACATAGGGCCAGGAATTGAGATCGATATCGACGAGTTTGCTCCCTTCGAACCTTGCGCCTGAGGAGGCTGCCTGCTCGTGCATTCGTTCAATCAATTCATAGCCGGAGATATCTAAAAATCCAGGCCAGTTGCGCACATGTTCGGATTGGATGATGGCGCCTCCTGGGTTCATCCCTTCAATCACAAGAGGAGATACGCCCGCTTGTCCTAAATATGTGGCGGCCATGAGCCCTGCCACGCCTCCTCCGATAATCACAGAAGGATATGTGGGTATTGTGCTTGCGTTTTCAGTCCTGAGACGTCTTAGTCCCGCCCTCGATGGGGAAGAAATAAAAGTTTGGTTCAGCCCAAATCTTTTTTGGTTTGATAACCGATTGATCTGATCTATGTATAAAGCGCGTAAGTTTGAAATTTCCATAAATATGGGGGAACTTCAGTTCCCCCCTCCCATAGAATTATTTTCTTATGCCCATTTGAGCTAAGAGCTCTTGAGCTGTTTGGCTGCCCAATTGCGCTGCGACCACTAAGTCTTGGATGGCTGTTTGGATATCGCCCTGGATTAAGCGAGTCAGTCCTCTCATGCAGTAAGAGAACGAGAAAGTTGGATTGAGGCTAATCGATACGTCAAACTCTTTAATTGCTTGATTTGGATTTTCTTGAAGGAGAGCTACCCCATACAAACTGTGATAGTAATAAGCATATGGACTATCTTGATGCTCAGTAACTAATTTGTTGAGAATTTGTTTTATCGAACCCATATCTCCAGTCGTAATGTCAGACTCAAGATCTAGTTGTAAAACTAAATTTTTCTCAGCATCCGAAAGTGTAGGATCGGCAAGAATTTGCTCTCTGATCTGTATGATGAGATCAATATCTGCATTCTCTGGTGTTGAATCGGTAGTTAAGAAAGTAGGACTTGAAAGTTTAATTGACTGGATAGCCATAATCACCATTTTGTTTGTTTTATGGTGATAATATTAGTTTGTTGGTAATTATAAAACAAACTAAATAAACTATTGCTTGTATAAAATATATTAATTACAGCCTGTTCCAGGCTTTAGCTCCTAAATAGGCGCCTGATCCAATGCATACGGCGGGAGCTACATCGATAACCCCTTGTTTGAATACGCGGATGCCTCTTTCGATGTGCGCCTTTGACTGAACTGTATTGTATTGATGATCTTTAGAGCATTTAAAGAGGAGTCCGATCACGAGCTGTGAAGCTCCAGATAAAGTGTTTCCAAACCCGACAATCGTGCGTACAAGGACATTTCTATGAGCGCCTTTGGAGTTGTTATCGAGATATTTTGCGGCGCTTACGATCGCATTAAAAATGGGTCCGTTCACAAAAGACATAGATTTCTCCGTTTTTTTGAGTTTAGGGAGTCTATACCTAAGGCAATATTTGATTCTAATAAAATTTTATTAAGATAGGTTCGAAAGGGGGGAAGCTCCTTATTTTAAATGGTTTTGGTAGATCGTTTTAAAAATTCCCGAAGCTTCTTCTCGAATCCTTCCGCTTTTCCCCAGCGCTTAAGATCTTTTATGTCGATGGGGTGATCTTCGGCAACTAATAGAGCTTGATCTAGAGCCTGCGCATCATTCCAGTAGAAAAATGAGGCAAGGCGATCTTTAACACAGTCGGTTGGTGTGAGTAATTGTAGAGACCCAACGGAAGTATTTAGCGTGTTGAATTGATGAACTGCTTCACGGCCGACTGATATTGGAGGGTTCACAAAATCAATCAGATAGGGACATTTGTCATGAGAAAATTGACGTCCCGCCCTTTTGAATCCCAGCTTGGCTAAAGCCTTTTCGATGGGTTTTAATTCTTCGTAAGTTGCAAAATCAAGATCGGATGATTGGTATCGATTATGACTGTAAATAGAGACACAGGAGCCTCCGACTAAGACAGCTTTAATTCCGCTACTTTTCAACGTCTCGCAAATTAAACAGGCAAGTTCTTTGAGGTCGGGATTTGAAAAATCCATATATTTTACAGCGGCTTGCCTGTTTTGCGAGGTCGTTTCCTCTTTTTCGATTGATACCGATCTTCCTGAATATCTGGCGGAAGGAAACTGTATGCTTTTTTAGCAAGAGCTTGGATTTCTGCCAGAAAAGGGTAGCGCGGGTTCCACTGAAATACTCGGGTCTTTCCTTCTGTGAAACTCGCAAGAAGACCGCCGGCTTCCAGTTTCCGTAGCGTCTTTTGAATTGGATCGAGAGCTGATTCGAAGGCACGACTGAGCTCAGTGGCATTGGCTTTCCCATGTAGACATAGGTACATCAGGACTTTTTCGACGTTTTTATTGGCAAAAAGATACTCAAGCATTGTTGCACCTATTTAATAGGTTTTATAACCGATTTAATAGGTTTGTGTCAAGTGGTCGGAAGGTTCCCGCTACGCGGGTTTGGGTGCGAATATAATTTTTCGGCTATTTGCAACTAGAAGGGATGCGATCAGGAAAAACATCAGTTTGCCCTGCTGGAATAGGATTGGATAAAAATCGCAAAGGCCGATAAAGAGAAAAGCCGATAGCAGAGAGAAGAAAAGGACTGTCTCTTCTGTTTTTGGAGCGCGGAGGAATCTCCAGCCGCATAAGGCAAGAAAAAGAAGAAACGCGGCAAGAGAAATCAAGCCTGTTTCGCAAGCCAAAAAGAGGAAGATGTTGTGTGGGGCCGTCGCGCGGATATAGCTTTGGATATTATCGCCAAAGTAGGAGCCCGATCTTTCAGAAAATTGAGTGAAGCCGACGCCGAAAATGGAGTGGTCTTTTGCAATTTTCACCCCAGTTTCTTGCTGCACTTTTCGCACGTTGTCTGAATATTGAACCCAATTGTTGTAGTTCACCACTCCGCCTCTTTGGGAATATTGATCATAGAGAAGGCCAGCTGTGAGGCAAAGAGTTATAGTCATCACAATTGCGACAGAAAAACGTTTTTTCGAAAAGCAGAGCCACAGGAAGGTGGCGATACCCCAAGCAAAAAGGGCTGCGCGGGAATAGGAAACTGCGAGGGCAAAAAACTGGAATGGAAGGGTGTAGAGCCAAAATTTTTTTCTTTGTGAAAGATAATAGGTAGCAAGTATGGAAAAGAGCATGAAGCCGCCAAAGACATTCGCGTGAGGAAGAGTTCCTGCCGCTCGCATCAAAATGACCGATTTGGGTGTATAGTTGAAGAACTGATCGAGCCACCAACGGTTTCCATCTGCTGTGTAAAAGAAGGATGTTTGATTGACTTCGCCAAAAAATCGCAGACCGAGAGGAGCTTGATGGAAATATTGTGCGATGCCCACGACTGTTTCAATGAGTCCTGCAGCTGCAATACAGGTGAGGATGATTCGGGTGATTTTTTGCGGCTCTTCAAAGTTTGTGATGAAAGAAAAGAGGGCGATCGGTGTTAAGAGCTGTAAGAGCCTAAAGTAGGGGATTGGATAGTGGAAGAATGGGGAAGCGATAATAGATGCCAAAGAGCAAACCCAAACAATCCAAAGAGGATGGCCAAACCACTTTTTTAGAGAGACGCGGAATGCAAATAACCCGAGGCAAGTAAGGATGATTGCTATTAGATCGGAGACATAAAAATAGATCAATTTGTCATAGGGCCCTGATACTTCTAAGCCGTTAGGAATGAGAGTCAGGGAATAGAAACGAAAGAGCTTGTCGTATTTGTGCTCAAAGGGGATGAGAAATGCAACCATCCCCAATAAGATCAAACTCACAAGTGTTTTCTTGGACATCTCAACGAGATTGCCGTTTGCGCTCGTTTTCCGTCAAATACACTTTTCGTAGACGAATGAAATTCGGCGTTACCTCGACGAGTTCATCATCAGCGATGTAATCGATCGCTTGTTCCAAGGTGAATTTGCGCGGCGGGGTGAGGATGATATTCTCATCACTTCCAGCTGCCCGCACGTTCGTGAGCTGTTTGGCTTTCGTCGCATTGACAACGAGATCGTTATCGCGCGCATGTTCGCCGACAACCATTCCCTCGTAAACTTCATCGCCTGGCTTCACAAAAAGAGAACCGCGCTCTTGCAAGTTGAAAAGGGCGTATCCGTTTGCTTTGCCTGGGCTGTTCGAGATGAGAACGCCTCGCGCTCTTCCTGCCATTTCGCCTTTCCAAGGAGCAAATGTTTCAAAAATCGAAGTGAGAACGCCAAGACCAGATGTTCGGGTTAAAAAGTCGTTGCGGTATCCCATGAGGCCTCGAGTCGGAACGAGGAATTGCATGGTTGTCAGGCCGTGCTCAGATGTTTCGAGAGACCGCATTTCTCCTTTTCTCTTGGAGAGGTCTTCAATCACCGTGCCGGAAAATTGCTCGGGAACTTCCACATGGACTCGTTCCATCGGCTCCATCACCACGCCATCGACTTCTTTTGTGATGACCTTTGGCTTTGAAATAGCCATTTCATAGCCTTCGCGTCGCATCGCTTCAATCAGAACGGCTAGGTGCAATTCGCCCCTTCCGCAAACGCGGATCGAATCATCGCGCCCTGGAATTTCTTCAATCTTGAGCGAAATGTTAGCCCGTTTTTCTTTCTGCAGCCTTTCGCGCAATTTGTTCATCGTCACATGTTTCCCGTCTTTGCCAACAAATGGGCTTGTATTGACTAAAAACTCAACGGAAACGGTCGGTTCTGCCAAAGTAATGGGCGGCAGTTGATGGATTTGATTCGGATCGCAAATCGTATCGCCGATTTCGATCTCGGGAATGCCTGAAAGGACGACGATGTCGCCGGCTCCCGCATTTTCGATTTCAATTTCTTTCAGCCCCAAGTGGCCTTCGATTCGGACAATTTTATGATTGGTGTGGTTGCCATTGCGGTCAACGCGGGTCACCATGTCGTTTTTCTTGATTTTGCCTTCCAAAATTCGACCGCACGCCTGTCTGCCGACGTAGTCGTCGTATTGAAGGGTCGCTGCCTGCATGAGGAATGGCAGTTCGAGATTCCCTGAGGGAGCTGGAGCCTTTCTCAAGATCATCTCAAAGAGGGGGGTCAAATCTTTTGGCTCATCGCCAATTTTATCAATTGCATAGCCATTGAACCCGGAAGCATAAATGTATGGGAAGTCGAGCTGCTCATCATTAGCGCCGAGCTCCATGAAGAGGTCGAAGGCCAAATTCAAAGCTCGGTCGGGGTTCGCGTGAGGCCGGTCGATCTTATTCAAAACAACAATCGGCCTTAAACCCATTTTCAGGGCTTGAGAAAGGACGAAACGGGTCTGCGGCATCGGCCCTTCTTGGGCGTCGATGAGGAGAAGAACCGAATTGACCATTCCGAGCACACGCTCGACCTCGCCGGAAAAGTCGGCATGGCCAGGGGTGTCGATGATATTGATTTTGAAATCCTTGTACATGACGCAGGTGTGCTTGGCAAAAATCGTAATGCCTCGCTCCTTCTCTTGGTCATAGCTATCCATGACCCGTTCAGGGATTTTTTCGTGTTCGCGGAAAATATTTCCTTGTTTCAGGAGATTGTCGAGAAGTGTAGTTTTCCCGTGGTCAATGTGTGCAATGATTGCAATGTTGCGGATTTTTTCTGGATCGTGCATATGGACTTCGATATTAGATCATTGTAGGTTTAATTTCTAGTCTATATTATACTTGGGTCAAGAGTTAATCATGGATGAGCAAGAGACAGAGTCCCAAGTAGGGCGCATTGACGATTTGCTCAAAGAAAAGCTCGAAAAGGCTTTTCATAAGCAAACGTCCAAAGTGCGGCTGCACGACATCGCTAAGATTGCGTGCGAGCACTCTCCTATAGACCTTGCTTACGCCGCATCCCATCTTCCTCCCAATGTCCGCCCCGTCTTATATGAGAACCTGCCTAGCCGCGACGACAAAATCAAATTTTTAATCAATACCGATAGCGACACCCGGCTTGCCCTGTTTCGTATGATCGATGATGTCGAATTGAAGAAGATTTTTGAGCGGATGCCGACTGACGAAGCGGTTTGGGTGGTCGATGACATGCCTGAAAGACGTTTCCGCCGCTTGATGGATCTGATCGACTCGAAGAAGGCGAATCGGATCCGCGAGCTGAAAAAGCACGACAGGAAGAGTGCAGGAAGATTAATGACTTCCGAATTCTTTGCCTTCACCATGGATATGACCATCGGCGAGGCAGCGGACTACATTCGGGACAACCCCCGCATCGATTTCACGAAGGGTATTTTTATTTTGAATGATACAGGCGAATTGCAAGGCTATGTCCCCGCCCGTAACATGATGATCAATTCAGGCGCCATCCCGCTGAGACAGGTGATGCGTCCCATTCTCCACAAAGTAACGGTCGAGGCAACCCGCGAAGAGGTAATCGATATCGTCGAGCGATATAAAATTTCTTCCCTTCCCGTCGTGGATATCGACAATGAGCTGATCGGCGTCATCGCCCATGAAGACATTGTAGAGGCCATGGAAGATTTGGCCGATGAAACGATTGCCCGTATGGCCGGTACGAATGAAAAATTCACATCGCACGATCCAATATTGCGCCGCTTTTTGACGAGGGCGCCCTGGCTGCTTGTCACGCTTCTTGCTGGGCTTGTGAATGTAGGCGTCATGTCTTCATTCCAAAAACATGAGGGTGGGGTGCTGACCTTTGCTCTATTTTTTGTTCCTCTCATCAACGGAATGTCGGGAAATATCGGCCTTCAATGCAGTACGGTACTCGTCAGGATCATGGCTCTTGGAGGCCTTTCTGTGGGCAGCAGGAAAGAAACTATTACAAAGGAACTCCTCAGCGGACTCTTTACTGGGTCCATTTTTGGGGTCGGATGCGCGCTTTTGATCTATTTGCTCGATTTCATCAGCGGCAGCGCGCTGGGCCCGACTACGCCGGCAGCCGTTGCAGCGATCGTTGGCTCTGGACTGATCGGGGGATGTTTTGCCGGAACGTTTTTAGGCGTATTTTCGCCCCTTTTCTTCTCGAAAATTGGAGTTGATCCAGCAATTTCAGCAGGTCCGATCGTGACCGCTTTCAACGACTTCTTATCAATGACCATCTACTTTGTGATTGCCTGGGGAATCAGCAACTTGTTTCTCTAAGAGACTGTTTTTCGTCGAGTTTTTGGATTCTTTTGGCCAAAAGAACCGAAAAATCGACTGAAACTAATTCCGTTAACAGTCTCTAAGGCAAATATTGGAAATTCTGAATAAGAAAGTCGCCAAAACCGCTAAACATTTCGCTATAAGTAGGGTAGTAATGTCTAACTTTGATTATTTCACCTTGCAAAATCTTCTCAATCTCAATTCCATTCAAAGGAGGAGCTCCTTGATTGATAATGATCAGCTTCATTTTCATCTTTGGGAATCGTTCTTTAAGAGCCAAAAAAAGATTCGTTGAATCTTCATCAGAAATGTCGAGCGCCCCTTGACATTTATAATATATTCTGAAATCGCTTAACGCGAATTCATAAGAGCATCTGAGAAAAATCACTGTTCCTGGGTATTCTGCAAGAGCTCTAAAACGTTCGATCCGCCTTTGATACCTTTCTTTCAACCCTTGCATGTGCTGTTCATATTTGCTCCCGAAGAAATCTCCTTCATGCAAAAATTGAAAATGATAATCAAAATGGACAAGAGAAGCTCCATTAGCTTCCGGAATGAGAAAGTTGTCGGGAATGAGGAAATCATCATTCAAAAAATGCTCGAAATCCCCCCTGATCGCTCTAATCAAGCCTTGATTATCAAGGGAAAAAAGCCAATCTAAAGGAAATGCGGCGCTTCTTAATCTAGCTTGTCTCAATATTCCTGCTGGAACACAGGAGGAGCCGAGGCTTACAAAAATAGGTTTGTTAGCTATTTCAAGCCCGGGCGCGTCATTTTTAACATCGTTCAGCAATAGGTCTGCTTGTAAACACCAGCTCGCAAATAGTAGAAAAAAAAAGAGCCGAAGATTCATTCAAAAAAGCATACCTAAAAGAAATTTTATTCGATAGGTTTTTTCTAACAGAAGAGCGTATCTATAACCGTTGTGTTTTTGATTCAATTTTGGTATGCTAAGAAACATGAGATCTCGCACAAGAAGAAATTATTCGGGCACTGAAAATCCGGTAAAAAATGCAGCAGAAATGCTGTCTGAAATTCTCGTCGATATCAGCAAAAAAAACAGAGATCCAAGAGTTGAAATTTTCCAATTTTGGCAAAATCTCATGGGAGAAAAAATGTCTCCCTTCACCGAACCCGTATCCTATATCGATGGGGTCTTGACGGTGAAAGTAAAAAGTTCTACTCTCTACAGTTTACTAGCAGGTCCAGAAAAAGGACGGCTCTTAAAATCGCTACAAGAGAAATTTTCAATCCGAAATCTCGTATTTCGGGTGGGGTAAAGAATGGCAGAAACAATGGCTGAAGAAAAAAAGTACGACGCAAGCGCAATCACTGTTTTGGAGGGGCTCCAGGCGGTGCGCGAACGTCCCGGAATGTACATCGGAGACACCCACACGAATGGATTGCACCAACTCGTTTACGAAGTAGTCGATAATAGTATCGATGAAGCTCTTGCCGGTTTTTGCTCGCAGATCGTTGTCACTCTCCACGCAGACGGCGGTGTCACAGTCGAGGACGACGGACGCGGTATCCCAGTTGAAGTGCACGAAAAAGAATCAAAAAAACAGGGCAGAGACGTAACCGCACTTGAAGTGGTTATGACCATTTTGCATGCAGGCGGTAAGTTCGACAAAGGTACATATAAGGTCTCAGGCGGTTTGCATGGCGTCGGTGTTTCATGCGTCAACGCCCTATCTAAGACATTGATTGCGACTGTTTGTAAAAATGGCCACGTTTATGAAATGACCTTTGAAAGAGGCAAACCGACTAGCGCTCTCAAAAAATTGGGAACAACAACGAAACGAGGCACAAAAGTTTCTTTCTGGGCTGACGATCAGATCTTTTCTGTCACAACCTATGACTATGACATTTTATTGAAACGCCTTCGCGAGCTTGCATTCTTAAATAAAGGTATCACGATCCTATTCCAAGATGAGAGAGATCCAAACCGCGAGCCAATTCGATTCAATTATCAGGGCGGCCTATCTTCATTTGTGAGCTATTTGAATGAAGGGAAGATCCCGCTTTTTCCAAAGCCGATCTATTTCCACGGTGTGAAAGAGGGGCATGATGGGCCCGTTGAATTTGAAGTGGCTATGCAATGGAATGATACGTACACAGAAAACATCTATACGTACGTCAACAACATTGCCACAAGACAGGGCGGTACGCATTTAACAGGATTTTCAACAGCGCTGACCCGCGTTCTAAATAACTACATGAAGAGCAATGCTCTCGTGAAAGCAGATAAGATCAGCGTCAGCGGCGAAGACATGCGCGAAGGATTGACTTCGGTCATTTCTGTGAAAGTGCCCAATCCTCAGTTTGAAGGCCAGACAAAGCAAAAGCTCGGCAATAGTGAAGTGGCCGGTATCGCTCAGACAATCGTCGGTGAAGGATTGACTGTCTATTTAGATGAGAATCCTGCCATTGCTAAGTTGATTGTCGAGAAGGCGGTCATTGCGGCTCAGGCGAGGGAAGCTGCGAAAAAAGCGCGCGAACTGACGCTCAGAAAAACCGCGCTCGATGGCGCGAGACTTCCAGGGAAATTGGCTGATTGCCAAGAAAGAGATCCTGCCCTTTGCGAAATTTATATCGTTGAGGGAGATTCTGCGGGCGGCTCTGCTAAAATGGGACGCGACCGAAGATTCCAAGCGATTTTACCGATCCGCGGTAAAATCTTGAATGTGGAAAAGGCGAGAATCCAAAAGATTTTGCAAAACACCGAGGTTGGCTCGATGGTAGCGGCTTTGGGCTGTGGAATCGGCGCAGAGAATTTCAATTTGGAAAAGCTCCGCTATCACAAAATCATCATCATGACCGACGCCGACGTGGACGGATCCCATATCCGCACACTGCTGCTCACATTCTTCTACCGCCACATGCCGGCGCTCGTTGAAAATAACTTCATCTACATCGCAAGACCTCCTCTTTTCAAAGTAACGAGGAAGAAAGTAAGCCAGTACATTCACTCTGAAAGAGAAATGGATGAATACCTGCTCAAACTGGGTCTGTCCGATATTTTGGTACGCAGATCGGGTTCAGAGAAGTCGTATGACAAAGATGAAACCGAAAGACTGATGAACTTGATCATGGACGTAGAGACCTTTATCAGCTCGATTGAGCGCAAAGGTGTTCCATTCAGAGAATTCATTGACGCGAAGCAAAACGATCGTTATCCGCAATATCAAATCTCTCTCGGCGATAAGCTGAAGTTTGTCTATTCCGAAGAAGAATTGATCGAGTTCAAAAAAGATCATGCCGAAGCGGAAAAATTGAAGCACGAAGAGACCCTTGCCTCCATTCCGCCGGAAGAACTTACCGAAGAGATGAAAACTTTTGTTCAAAAGCCGCTTGCGTTTATGGAGCTCTATGATGTGAACCGATTGATCGGATTACAGGAAAAATTAACCGGCTATCATTTGAAGCTTGAGCAGTACGTAGTGGCGAACGGAGAACTTTTTGAGGTGCTTGAAGAAGGTGACAAATCAACAACTTGGCATACTTTGCGCGAGCTGATTGATGCGATCCGAGGCAACGGCCGCAAAGGCGTCGAAGTACAGCGCTACAAAGGTCTTGGCGAGATGAACGCCGACCAGCTTTGGGAGACGACGATGAATCCTGCTGTTAGGACTCTCGTTAAAGTGACTCTTCCTGACGCGATTGCAGCTGACAGGATGTTCTCGATGCTGATGGGTGAAGAGGTGGAGCCGCGCAGAGCCTTTATTGAGACCCACGCCCTTTCTGTGAAGAATTTGGATATTTAAGGAATTTGAGCATGTCGTATACACAAGATGAAGACATAGTCCCGCGTAACGTCGAAGAAGAAATGAAGGAGAGCTACCTTCGCTATTCGATGTCGGTCATTATTTCCCGCGCTCTTCCCGACGTGAGAGACGGGTTGAAACCGTCCCAGCGGCGCATTCTGTATGCAATGCGGCAGCTCAACCTGACCCCAGGCGCAAAACACCGTAAGTGCGCCAAAATCTCGGGCGACACCTCGGGCGACTACCACCCGCACGGCGAAACAGTGATTTACCCGACCTTGGTGCGCCTAGCCCAAGACTGGGTGATGCGTTATTCGCTCATCAACGGTCAAGGAAACTTTGGTTCGATCGACGGCGATCCACCCGCTGCGATGCGTTATACGGAAGCAAGACTTACTTCTTCTGCTATGGCTTTAATGGAAGACCTCGACAAAGATACTGTCGATATGGTGGCCAACTATGATGAGACGAAACTTGAGCCGACGGTCTTTCCTGCGAAATTCCCCAATCTGCTCTGCAACGGATCGACCGGTATTGCTGTTGGGATGGCGACGAATATTCCACCCCATAACTTGAACGAACTGATCGAAGCAACATTGCTTGTTTTGGACAATCGCTCTGTTTCGATCGACGAAATCATGAAGGTGATGCCAGGACCCGATTTCCCAACAGGCGGGATCATTTGCGGTTATAGAGGCATTAAAGAGGCTTACCATACTGGCCGCGGCAAAGTGATTTTGCGTGCCCAGATGCGGGTCGAAGATATGCCAAACGGCAAACAGCAGATCGTGGTCGATGAGATTCCTTACAACGTCAATAAATCCAACCTCGTTAAGCACATTGCTGATCTCGTCAACGATAAAACGCTCACAGGGATTTCCGATGTGCGCGATGAGTCGGATAAAGATGGACTTCGCGTTGTTCTTGAGCTCAAGAAAGGCGAGATCCCCGATGTAGTGATCAACCAGCTGTATAAAAATACCGATTTGCAAGTCACATTTGGCTGCAACATGTTGGCGCTCGATCATGGTTTGCCAAGAACCATGAACATCAAACAGTTTATTTCGGCTTGGATCGATCATAGAATTGATGTGATCCGCAAGCGAACTCGCTATGAGCTAATCAGAGCAGAGGCGAGAGCCCATATTCTCGAAGGCTATCTCAAGGCTCTTGACCACCTCGATGAGGTTGTAAAAGTGATCCGCGCCTCTTCAAACCGCGATGCCGCCCGCACAGAGCTGATGATGCGTTTTGGCCTTTCTGAGAAACAAGCCAATGCCGTTCTCGATTTGAGACTCTATCAGTTAACTGGCCTTGAAGCGGAGAAAATCGACGCAGAATACAAAGACCTTCTCGAGAGAATCGCCCACTATAAAGCGATCCTAGCTTCTGAAGAACTAGTGAGGGGCATCATTCGCGAAGAGCTCGGCGAGCTGAAAAACAAGTCTGAACGCAAAACAAAGATTGTAGCAGCCGAAGGCGAATTTGCGATGGAAGACCTAATCGCAGACGAGCAAGTTGTGATTGCGATTTCCAATGACGACTACATCAAGCGTATGCCGATCGACACATTCCGCGAACAGCGCAGAGGCGGTGCGGGAGTCATGGGCATGGAGATGAAGAAAGAAGAAGATGTTTTGAAAAACATCTATGTTGCCTCCACGCATGATACGCTCATTATTTTCACAACACTTGGGCGCTGCTATTGGACGAAAGTTTGGCAAATTCCAGAGGGCGGACGCCGCACGAAAGGACGGCCGATCATCAACCTCCTTGAAGATTTACAAGAAAACGAAAAAGTAGCCGCTGTTCTCAGAGTCAAAACCTTTGAAGAAGAAGGCGCATCTATCCTTCTTGCCACGATGAAAGGCGTTGTGAAAAAGACAGAGCTTTCTGAATTTAGCAATCCAAGACGCAAAGGGGTCTACGCGATCAACATCGACGAAGGCGATGAACTCATTGCAGCCCGTATGACGCGTCCTTCTCAACAAATTATGCTCTTTACCCGAAATGGGATGGCAGTACGCTTCGATGAATCTCTTGTCCGCGCTGTCGGCAGGGTGGCTCGCGGCGTTCGCGGCGTAACCCTGAAGAACGCGGAAGACAAAGTAATAGGCTGTGAGGTGGTAACTCCGCAAGAGTCTATCTTGGTTGTCTGTGAAAATGGGTTTGGCAAACGCTCGCAGGTCGAAGAATTCCGTCAAACAAACCGAGGCGGCGTAGGCGTTCGCTCGATCATCACCTCCGAAAGGAATGGCATGGTGGTAGCAGCTCTTAGCGTCACCGATTCCGATGGCGTCCTCCTCATGTCCCAAGCAGGACAGGCAGTTCGAATCCCAATGCGCGAAGTTCGCGTGATGGGCAGATCGACGCAGGGAGTCCGGCTAGTGAACCTCAAGGATGAGGAAGATCTCGTCGTAGGGGCGCAGAAGATTGAAGCGGTTGCAGAAGAAGTAGAAATCCCTAAATAATTTATGGCAGTATTATCCATTCAAGGGGCTAATTCTGTAGGTCATATTCCAGCAAATCCTCAGGTTGTTTCATCGATTCAAGGCGGTAAATCCGCTGAGGCATTGAATTTGGTCAACCATCATACTGCTCATGAATTGATTGAAATCAGCGATCGTTGCGGATTTGCCCCTCTTTACTTATCTTTAAAAAAAGATCAAATGGATGTGTATGCTGCAATCAAAAATAAGTTAGGTTTAGCTGCATATGATCATCTGGGTCAATTTACAAATCCTGCTGGGCTTGTAGCGCTCGCTTGCAAATTGAAAAAAGATGCGATCGCTTTAGAAATCATCGAGGAATGTACTGAAGAGCAGCTGATTCGGGGCTTTGAAGACGAAATTCCTCCTATTTTTAATTCTATCCTGGCCGGCATATCAAAAATTTCTGTAGCGCTTGTTGAAAAACTGAGCGCTGAAACTTTAATGAATTATAGAGACATCTATAACAGGTCCTTAGTTCAAATTGTCATCGAATCGGATGAACCGAAACAAGAGCTTTTTGCGGCTTTGCTAAAAAAGTTGGGTAAAGTTGGGATACTGGGAGATAACACTGAGTTTGTCGAAAAAAAAGCAAATCTAATTCTCTCTGTCATTGATGTCCTTGATTGTTCTACACTGCTCCATCTCAAGGAATATGTGCCAGGCAGTGAATTTGCCGAAGAAGTAAGATCTGCAATATTGCAGAGAGTTGAAGATCGGCTGAGAACGATTCAAAGCGAAGCGTTTCTTTTAGGTTTTTTGCTCCCTTAAAATATAGATTTTAGATGTTCCCAAAACGTAGGTTTTGAGCTGCGCAGGCTATTTTGCAAAGCTTCGACCTTTTCAAACCAGTAAGGGATATAGGCCCTTTCAAAAGCCCATTCTTTTGCATCGAATTCGGCCTTTTTCTGTTGTAGAAATTCTTCAGTCACTTCGTCCCAACTGTTGACAATCACAACAGGAAGCCCTTCATAAAGTGGATCTAGGGTTGTGCTGAGAACGACTGGATAGGATTTGAGATAGAGCGCTTCCCAGGTGCGGTGGCAGTCAAGGCCATTGCCGGGCGGGCTGATCACAAAAACTGACCTTGAAAGATCTTCTAAATACTCTTGGTCGCTCTTTCCCCGCACTTTTTCAGCCCAGTTCTTATCTGCAAAATGGTCCCAGCAGGGTTTTCTTTTTTCCCGATTCGTATCGATGGAAAAATTCACGTAGCAAAAGATGTCCCGTTTTTTTTCTTGGATTGTTTTAAAATTTTCCCGCTGCCAAAAAGTGTTGGAAAGGCCGAGCGGAATGGGGAAAACGCGATCGCTCGGCGGGCAATCGATATTGGGAACAAACCATCCGGCTACATTCGGGATATTGAGAAGTTTTTCATGCGGGCCTGGCAGCGGTCCATCTGAAAAACCTTCCACATTGGGCGAGATCACGATGAAAGGGTGTTTGATTTTTCGGGCTAATTTTCGGAAATCTCTCAAGAGTTGATATTCGACGAAGATCGTGTCGCCGCGCTGCACTTTTTGGGGGGCAAAAGTTTCATTTTCAGTGAGGCGCCAGTCGCAAAAAAAACGCCACGTATCGCCCGTGAAGTACGGAAAGCTCGATTTGCGAACTGATGCAAAAGGAGGAAGAGGTTTGGTGATTTCACCCTCATCCCGCGAAAATAGAAACGCAGCAGCTAGGGTTAAGAAAAATGCAGTACCCAAGAAAAGTTTTTTCACTTCGGTAGATTTTAACTTTGTGAAATTTATTTCGTAAAGGGTTATGATTGATGCATGCGTGGATTTTTCATTAGTTTTGAAGGCGGGGAAGGGGCAGGAAAAACCACTCTGATTGAAGAGATGGCGCGCCAGTTATCGAAGGAAGGGCACCATGTCCTCAAAACAAGAGAGCCAGGAGGCACTAAACTTGGCGAACATATTCGGGCTATTCTTTTGCAGCATACAGAGCCTGTCTCGGCATACGCCGAATTGTCGTTATTTCTTGCCTCGCGTGCGCAGCACATCATGGAAGTGATCGGGCCTGCATTGGAAGCGGGAAAAATCGTCCTTTGCGACCGATTCAATGATTCTTCAGTTGCTTATCAGGGGGCTGCTCGAGGGTTAGGGATGGAGCAAGTGAGCGCTTTTTGCAAATTCATTTCGCAGGGCGTCGAGCCGCAGCTGACTTTGTATCTAGATCTCGATCCGAGAATAGGACTTGCCCGAGCTGCCAAAGAGAGGAAACAAGACCGCATCGAAGCCGAAACGATCATGTTTCATGAGAAAATCCGCGAAGCCTATTTGGAAATTCATAGAGCCGAGCGTCATAGATTCCATTTGATTGACGCCAATTTGCCCCCAGCTAAAGTATTTGAAGAAGCAATGAAACTGGTGCATCAACATGTTTAGCGGGATTTTGGGCAATGAGCCGATCAAGGCCTATTTGCAGAAGGCAATCGTTGAAAATCGCCTGGCGCAAACACTCCTATTCGCAGGCCCTGACGGAATCGGGAAAAGTCTTTTTGCTAAAGCTGTGGCCGCAGCTCTTCTTGGAAAAAATGGTTCCCCCGACCTGCATGTCTATGGGCCTGAAGGAAAAAGCGGGCTTTATGCGATTGATACGATTCGAGAGCTGATCGCAGAAGATCATGAGGCATCTTTTGAGGGACAGGGGAAGGTATTTCTTTTGGAAGATGCCGAAAGAATGCAGCCTGCATCCGCAAATGCCCTGCTCAAAACTCTTGAAGAGCCCAATCCGGAGACGACTTTTATCCTTTTGACGAGCAATGAAAAGGAGATCCTGCCAACCATATTGTCTCGCTGCACGGTTTTGCATTTTCAGCCGCTAACCGAAGAAATGATCGCTTCTCTTTTGCATGAAAAAGGCCATCCTAAACGTCTTGCAAAGCTAGCTCATGGCTCTGCCGGAAGGGCGTTTGAGCTGGCCGAACACGAGGGAGTCGAAGAACAACGGAAACTGCTTTTCGAACTTATGGCAAAGAGGCCCTCATATCCTGAACTAGCTTTGCACCTTTCCAAATTCGATGAAAAAGAAGAAGAAGACCCGGTGAAGGCAGCAAGAAGGGTGGAACATCTTTTCGCCTCTGTTCTCATGTGGCATCGGGATCAGCATTTAAGGCAAATAGGTGCGCGGGAAGAGCTCCTATTTTTCCCTGATGAACCAAAAATGGATCCAGTTTCTTTGCCTCAAATTGAAAAGGCGATAGATCAGGCCCGCATGGCTGTGCAAAGGAACATGAAACTCTCCGTTTGCCTCACTAAATTATTAACGAAGCTTGCCTGACCAAGCTAATTTGGTTCGGAGAGTAGCAAAATATTCATGGCGGTGCAGATTGACCCGCTTAAATGTGCGTGAAGAGCGTTGAATTACGATTTCTCCGCCGCACTTGAGAGGGAACGCGTCGAGGCCGTCAGCGCGCACATCAATTGGTCCATATTCGCTTAAATATTTCACCCGGATTTTTCGTTCCGGCGAAAGGACGATTGGGCGATTGGAAATTGTGTGAGGGCAGATCGGCGTGATGACGATCGCCTGTAAATTGGGACTCAAAATCGGTCCGCCTGCAGCGAGAGAATAGGCTGTAGATCCATTCGGCGTAGCAATGATGATCCCATCGGCAGTAAAGGTGTTGACGTAGGCGTCGTCTACTTCAATGGCCAGTTCGATCAGGCTGTAATTGTGGGCTCTGTGCATCACAATGTCGTTCACAGCCCTTACTTCGCCTGTTTCGATCATGAGGCGATGGTCAATGGTATAGGCGCCATTCAAGAGGTCGGTAAGGCTCGGATAGATGTCGTCTTCAGGAATGTCGGCCATGAAACCGAGGTGGCCTAAATTGATTCCGAGGACGCCCGCATCGAGGTGGTTATACCGATGGCAAAGCCGCAAAATAGTTCCGTCTCCCCCCATGGAGATGAGGAAAGTAATTTTGGTTTGATCGATTTCGGATATGGGAATAGCGCCGATCGATGATGCTTTTTCATCCTCAGCAACAACCGTAACTCCTTGTTCCTCAAGAAAGGCGCGGATCTTAGTTGCTAGCTCAAACGATTGTTTTTTTTTCTCATTCGGAAATAGGGCAATGATCGGCATCGTGGTCCTCTAATCCTATTTTCTCATAAATGCGAGTTACACGGTAGGTTGCTGCGTCGATTGTTCCAGTTCAGTGCCTACTAAGCGGCTGGCAGGGAACATGATGAGAGCGAAAGAGATCGCTAAAATTCCCGCAAAAAGAACGCTTTCTCCGGGTCCGCCTAGAAGGGCGAAGAGGAGAATGCTGAGAAAAGAGGAGGCCCCTCTTCCCAATCGGGATCCGATCCCATCGATAATCAATTTACCCTTCACTTGACCCTCTTGGTTTAAGGGAATGAAGGCGAGTTCTTTTGCTGCATCAAAGAGGGTGTATTTGGCGGCTCTTCCTATGCAGAAATGGAAGCTGCCCAAAAGGATAGCGATTGGGATAGCACCGGTGAAATTGCCGTATTTGGTGATGCAGACAACGGAGAAAAAGGCAAAAGTGGCGGCTACCATCAGAATCGGAACCATGAGAAATGTTTGGCTCCAAGTGTATTTATGGAGGAGATAGGGTGTGATGAACATTGCGCTCACTGCGATCAGAACGCCCATCCAGAAGGAGAGATTGCCCATATATTGGCAATATTCAGCAGGAGTTGGGTATTTCGCCTTCAACGTTTCGAGGAAAATCAGTTCTCCGAGGGTATAGCAAATATACTCAGCGACTACAATTAAGAGCAGAGAGCGGAGATATGGGGATTCAATCAGGTAGCGAAGGCTTGATGAGAGGGAAAGCCGTTTTGAAAAAGTTTCGGGTTTATGGACCTTGGGTCCGCGAAGTTGGAATTGCTTGGAGAGTCCTGAAAATAAGAGGTGGGTTAAAAGACCGCATATAACAAGACAGAAAGTGAGAAGGATCAAAGAGTGTTGCCATCTTTGCTCGGACAAAGGAAGGAAATTCCAGCTGAACTGAGATGTGCAGAAGACGGTGATCGGTCCCGAAAGCATAGTTCCAACGCTCGTTCCAAGGAGAAGCGGCGGATAGAATCTCTTCGCTTCATTGAGAGTCAGATTTTGATTTAAAAATCCCCAGAAGATCACGGAAAGGATGGCCACTTTCCAAAGCTCGGCCATGATGTAAAAGACTAGATCTGGCCAGTGGGTAAAGAGAATTTTGAATTTCAGCTTAGTTTCAATCAGGGTATGAATCTGCTCTTTATGAGGGTAGATCCAAAAGGCGAATGCGATGAAGAAAGCGAGAAAAACAAATAGCGTTGCCGAAAAGGTAAACCGGAAGGAAAAGACCCGCATCATTCGGGAGAGGATCCAAGTCAAAAGAATCGATGCAGGAAAAGTCCCAAACAGTTCAAAATAGGGGATAAAAGCGGCGCTTCCCCCGGAATCGGCGACCACAAGGGCGTTCCTCATGCTCCTTAAGATGCTGAAGTTGATATTGACCAGTGAAACGATGAAGAACATGAGGGTAAAAAGAGTCCATTCGGATCTTTTAACGGGGAATATTTGTGATAAGCGCATGGGAACATTTTAGAGTCAAAAGTCATTTTCATGGAAGAAGTTATATTAGTAGATCGCGAAGACAACCAGATTGGAACGGGTGAAAAAATGGCCGTCCACCTGGAGGGAAAACTCCATCGCGCATTCTCTGTTTTTATCTTCAACAGAGAGGGAAAAATGCTTCTCCAGCAGCGCGCTTTTTCAAAATACCATTCGGGAGGACTGTGGACCAATACCTGCTGCAGCCATCCAAGGCCTGGCGAAAAAGTGGAGACGGCTGCTCACAGGAGGCTCATGGAAGAGATGGGGATCGCCTGCAGCCTCGAAAAAGTTTTTGATTTTATCTACGAGGCTAAGCTGGACCATGGACTTACCGAGCATGAATTCGACCATGTCTTTTTCGGCTATTTTGATGGAGATCCGATTCTAAACCCCGAAGAGGCCTCAGCTTTTCGTTGGATCGACAGGGAAGCTTTGGCGGCTGAAATCGAGTCGCACCCCGAACAATTTACAGTGTGGTTTAAAAAGGTAGTGTCATTGGCTGTCCCGCCGCATCAACGGCCACTTCAGCCTTGTTCTTGATCAGCTGATCGATCCGTTTTTCAGCGCTATTTAGCTTTGCGTTGCAGGTTCCAATGAGTTTTTCCGCCTCTTCAAATAATTTTAGAGAGTCTTCAAGCGCTGTTTTTCCGCTGTTCATCGTATTCAAAATTTGCTCAAGCCTTTCAAAGGCCTTTTCAAAAGAAAGAGTTTCCTGATTCATGAATTTCCTCGATTTTGGCCACAGCTTTGCCATCATGCAAAAGGGCGCTGATTGTTTGATGGGGTTTTAAATCTTTTGCCGAAACGACGACGGAGTCTTCAGAAAAGAGGATGGCATACCCTTTTTTTAACACATTATTCGGGTGCAAGGATCGCAAATGGTGCGTCAGCCGATTCAGCCGGTCGCGGTATTCCTTGATTTTTCCTTTCGGATTGAGCAATTCCAGCTGGCGGGCAAAGTCGTCGAGCCGTTGGATCGCTGGGGCCAATACGCCATACGGAGAGCTCAAAAGAGGGTGCTTTTTCAGGGCGTTTAAATGCTGTCTTGCTTGAACGATCTGCTGCTGGATCCGGTGGCGGCATTGGGTTTTGACCCCGTCTAAGAAATTGATGAGCGCAGCTTTTTCAGCAATCGCAATCTCTGCTGCAGCAGACGGGGTGGGCGCCCGCATATCGGCCACCCAATCGGCGATCGTGAAATCGGTCTCGTGCCCGACTGCCGAAATGACAGGGATTTTTGATTCAAAGATTGCTTTGGCAACGATTTCTTCGTTAAAGGCCCAAAGATCCTCAATACTTCCTCCGCCGCGCCCCACGATGAGGACGTCGGCCAAGTTATATTTATTGAAGTCGTAGATGGCCTGAGCAATCTCGGCGGCAGCCCCTTCTCCTTGCACTTTGACCGGGTTGAGAATGACTTGGAGCCCCGCAAAACGGCGGGTCAAAATATTCAAAATATCTTGAATAACGGCTCCGGTCGGACTGGTTACGACCCCGATGCGGCGGGGGAGTTTGGGAAGGGGTTTTTTCTTGTCCTTATCGAACCAGCCGCGCTTCGCCAGTTCCTCTTTGAGCTGGTGGAGTTTGAGAAGGAGTTCTCCCATTCCCAGAAATTGCAATTCGCGAACGATGATTTGGTATTGGCCTCGAGGCGCATAGAGGCTGATTTCGCCTGTGGCGACTACTTGATCGCCCTCTTTCGGCATACGGGGGAGTTGGGCTGCGTTGCCTTTAAAAAGGGCAGCAGAAATTTGCGCGTTTGCATCTTTCAGGCTGAAATAAAGATGGCCGGAAGTTTGCACTTTGAAGTTGCTGATCTCTCCCTTCACCGAAATTCCTCGGAAATTGGGTTCAAGCACTCCCTTGATTGCGAAGGTCAGTTCCGATACGCTAAAAACTTTCATATTCGGCTATTGTAACGAATGTGTTCCATTTTTCTCATTGCCAATCATGCTTCGAATCGGTTATCCTAGAGGAAAAATTTTGAGTCTTGAATGGCGAAATCATTTACGGTTATTGGGAATTGGAAGATGTACAAAACGGCTCGCCAGGCGACCGATTACATCGAAGCGCTGCTTCCTCTGATTGATGGGACTAAAGTAAATGTTTATTTAGCTGTTCCCTACACTTCGATTCATCCTGCAGTCCAGTATGCCAAAGAAACTCCAGTGATCATCGGCGCACAGAATATGAATGATTCCCGCGAAGGGGCGTTTACAGGAGAGATCGCAGGACTTATGTTAAAAGAAGCGGGTGCGGCGTTTGTTCTTTTAGGTCACTCAGAAAGGCGAAATGTTTTTAAAGAAGACGATGCTTTCATCCACAAAAAGCTCATTCGCGCATTCCAAGATGATATCCAACCTGTTCTTTGCATTGGCGAAACGGCTGACCATCATGGCAAAGGCAAGACGCAGGAAGTATTGCAAGATCAGCTAGAAGGTGCGTTGAAAGGGGTCCCCAAAGAAGAAGCATCTAAGTTGATCGTTGCATATGAACCTGTTTGGGCGATCGGCAGCGGCAAAACGCCGACAGCTGCTCAAATCCAAGAGGCCCATGGTTTTATCCGCGATCTACTTTGCGAGCTATTCGGCAAAAAAATTGGGGAAGGAATCCCCATCCTTTACGGCGGGTCCGTAAAACCTGAAAACGTATTTGAAATTGGAGATGAGAAGGATGTCGATGGAGTTTTAGTGGGCGGTGCATCGCTTGACCCAAAAACTTTTGCATCCATCATCCAAAATATATCCGGCGGCGCTCCGAAAAAAAGAGCCCCAAGAACTAAGAAAGAGAAGAAAGAATGACATTCCTATTTTACCTATTTTTATTCCTATTTTTAATGGCCTCGCTGCTCCTTTGCTTCGTGATTTTAATCCAAGAAGCAAAAAGCTTAGGCCTCGGCGCCTCGTTCGGAGGAGATAACAGCGATTCGCTCTTTGGTACATCGACCGCGGAAGTGCTTAAGCGCTTTACCGGATATCTGGCTGGAGCGTTTTTGCTTTCCTGTCTGATCCTCTCTTTGTGGAGCGGGTCGCTAGGAAGATCGCATATGGCTCCGATGATGCCTACCGAGACAGAGGCACCTGCCGATGAAGGAATTTGAACTTCGCTACTACGGTCATCCCGATCTTCGGGTTAAGGCGAAGCCCATCGAAGAACTTACGCCAGAAGTGATCAAAATCTGCGAAGGGATGCTTGCCAAAATGCTTTCCCTAGATAATTGCATTGGTTTTGCAGGCCCCCAGCTCGGCGTACTCCTTCGTGTTTTTGTCATTCGGGAGGAAAAATTCCTTCCGAATAATCAGTATTATTTTGGCCCGCCCGAAGTGATCATCAACCCTGTGCTCTCAAAACCCTCAAAAGAAGGTGTTGAGATGTTGGAGGGGTGTATGTCATTGCCGGGCCTTCATGTTCCTGTTGTCCGTCCTGAATCGATCCATGTGCGCTATCAAAATATGAAAGGCGAATTCATTGAAGAAGAGCTTCGCGATTTCCGGGCGCGTATGTTCATGCATGAAAACGATCATCTCAATGGCGTTTTGCATATCGATCGGATGGATCCGAAAGAGCGGAAAAAAATCGAGCCTATCCTCAAGGCGATGAAAGAAAAATACAATCCTTAGATAAAATGAAAGTCCTGTTTTTCTTGTTTCTACCTTGTTATGTAGTTTTATTTGCTAATCAAGAAAGTGTATTTGAATGTGATTTGAAAGATTATGAAAGGATGGTGTTTTCAGAACACGGTGAAGATGGGATCATTAGGCAAATTTTTGATACCATCGGTGAGCATGACCAATTTTATGTAGAATTTGGCGCATGGGATGGGCACCTATACTCAAATACGAAGTATTTAAGGGAATGTTACTGCTGGAATGGACTGTTAATCGATTGTAATTTTCCTGAAAATATCCCAATCAATTTGCGTAATGAATTTATTACTGCTGAAAACGTTTGCGATTTATTTGCAAAATACAACGTTCCGACTGAATTCGATTTACTTTCCATAGATATTGACTACAATGATTTTTATGTGTGGCTTGCAATAGCTCAAAAATATACGCCCAGAGTTGTAATCGTTGAGTGCAATCAACATTTCGATTTCGATGAAGATTTTGTAATCAAATACGACCCAGCGGGAAAATGGGCTTATGATCAGAACTACGGAGCTAGCATTTTGGCATTCTTTCGATTGGGACAAAAGCTTGGATATTCTCTCGTGTACCACGAAAGTAGTACTTGCAATCTGTTTTTTGTTCGAAATGATGTGATCGAAAGGAGCAAGTGCCATTTTGCAAACCAGAATGACATTTATAAACTCTGCAAAATAGTGCCAGGAAAAAACTTGGATTATTCCAGATTTGTTTCCTCAGATCAAATCCTTAAGGCAATCCAGTAATCGTCCACCGAAAAAAGAAAAATACAATCCTTAGAAATAAGGTCTGAGGTTTTCCCTCAGACCGTCTTGATACTTAAACCATTCTTTGTTGGGCGGGCGGCTTAGAATAGTATAGAGTGGCTTGCTGGTGTGCGTTATAGGTGGTGCAGCATGCAGGCAATACTGTCGCAGTCGCCAAACAGCACAAAGCACATCTTTTGCATCTTGCTGCCATTTCATCGCTTTCAGCTGGCGGCTGGTGAGCTTTGCAGCAAAATAGCGTTTGTTTTCCGTACTCGCAAGCCCATTTGCATGAGTCTTTCCATGATTTCGGTCCGCCGTTGTGTTCATTGATAAACCACTGACCAAAATGACCGACTTTTGCCCAGTTGCATAAAGTGTGAAGTCCGCAGCAATCATCATCTTTTGATTTTAGCGTTTGCTCGATTTGCGCTTGTGTCCGACGTATTTGTGTCGCCATATTTCTATTCCTTATTTTTAAGTTTTCAAAAGGAGGAAATAATTTATAGATCTATTAAATTTAGATCCACGAAAATTTGGTTTTGCAATGGGCGCAACAAAAATCTTGAAAGAGTTTGTGCTATTGATTACGCTTAAGAAAATGAAATCCCAGGTAAGGAAATGAAAAAAGCAATCCTCCTATCTTTGACAGCATGCTTATTTGCAGAGCCAAATGACTATGAGCAGTTAAAGTCGCGCATCGAAGCACTAGAACAAAGACCTATTACACCATCGTTCAAACCTTGCGCAAGGACAGGGAAGGGAATTCTTTTTTCGGTGACGCCTCTTTATTGGCGAGTTTCAGAAGAAGGGCTCGAATATGCGATCACCAATTCCTTTGAATTTGACTCAGTCAGCGAGGACATATTTGGAACGCAAATTCCTTTGTTTTACCGAATGGATGTGACGAATGGTAAGACTCATAAACCGGACTTTGATTGGAATTGGGGATTCCGTGTTGGAGCCTCTTATGATACTCCTTACGATGGTTGGGATCTTTCGTCTTATTGGACAGATTTCCATCATAAAACACATGATTCGATCCACACTTCTGGAGACCCAGATCCAAACGATATTACAACAGGATCTGGCACAGGCACATTTATTAGCCCGCTTTGGATCGCAAAATTGTTTTCTGCTCCAGGTTTAATGAATGTTGCAAGTGCAAAGTGGAAATTGGGCCTTGATCTAATTGATTTAGAATTGGGGCGGCGCTTCTTGGTGAGTCAATATCTTTCATTGAGACCGTTCATTGCATTACGAGCTGGATGGATTCATCAACAATATCGTTTGTTTTTTCAAACGCCTAATATCAATTTATCTCCCACTTCGATCCCTCCTTCGGGCGAAGGCAATGGTCGTGAAATCGTAGCCTTAATGAGAAATAATTTTTGGGGAATAGGGCCGAGAGTTGGTCTCAACTCACAGTGGCTATTAGGGAAAGGATTCAGCGTCTATGGAAACGCAGCCTTTTCATTACTCACAGGCAGATTCAAAGTTCGATATAAACTAATGGATCAAAAGCCAGTATTGACTCGAAGCATTACAGTTGTTGGCATGAATCTTCAAGTGAATTCCTCTCCTGCGTTCAATGATTCTTTTGAAAATTCAAATCGAGTGAGTTCAGTCTCTTCGATCGCTGACCTTGGATTGGGTTTAAGATGGGATACAACGGCACGTTCCAATACATTATGCTTTAGTGTTTGGGCAGGTTATGATCAGAATATCTTCTTTAGTCAAAATCAATTCATGAACTATCAATACGATTTTACTCTGCTTCCGAATAACACTTCTCCTTTTGGTGGAGGCTCCGGGTCTGGAGGAGCTGAAGGGCCCAGCTTTTTCTCAAGTCGAGGCAACTTAACTGCAAGCGGATTTAGCGGCGGGATAGAAATCGGATTCTAATCGCGTCCTCGAAAATGGAACGTTTGCTTAGGATAGATTGCGATAAAGTTTAAAACCTTTTCGCCTTTTATGTTGAAGGGAACCGTCGATAAATCGACATAATGGAATTGACCAGTACTTATGTTTGGATTCGAACTCGATAGAGTGTTGGGATCCACAAAATTGGTGACCAAGCAATGTTTGAATTTATGAGTTTGCTTCAATAGAGCTAGAATATCTTCATTGCTCAAGTGCTGGAAGACGTCTTTGCAAACCATGAGATCGGCCTCTGGCAAATCTATCTCCTTGGCGTCACCATAAATAAACTGGATAGAGTCATTTGCAAACAGCTTTTCGTTTCGATCGATGACCATTTTAACAATGTCAATGCCGAGATATTCAACTCCGCTCCAGTCAATATAACGAGAAAATGACCAATCGCCGCATCCGATATCGACCACTGTTCGAATTTGATTTTCTTTGAGGAATTGCTGAAGGAAATCGACGTATTCTTGCGTGATTTCAATTTGCGAACCGCTTATGGAAAAGCCTTCTTCATACCAAGGCCACTTTTCATAAATGCTTGTGAAAAGTTTCTCAGCTTCGCTTTGTGCATTCAATGAAATGTAAAGAGCGATCGACAGTATAAATTTCATACAATTTTTTCCAGCGCATGTAAACCTTTCTTGATTTCCTCTTCTGTTTCAGCAAAGGAAAAGCGGGCATATCCGGGAGCGCCAAATGCCTCGCCCGGAACAAGGGCGACGCCGGTTTTTTCTAAGATCTCTTCGCAATTTCCCATTTTTGCAAAGTAATAAATGCCTGCGGGCGGCGCTTCTTTGCCTAGAAGATCGAAAAATAGTTTTCGCCGTTTTGCAAGCGCCTCTCTGACATAGTCTGCTACTATTTTTGAATTTTCAAGTGCGGCAATGGCCACTTTTTGGCTGATGTAGGATGTACCGGTAGTTGATTGGCTTTGCAGAGCAATGATTTTATCGATGATTTCTTTCGGTCCAAATGCAAAACCGACTCTCCAGCCTGCCATCGCAAAATTTTTCGAACAGCTCTCAATGATGATCGTTCGATCTGAATGGGTAGCGCAAGAAATATACTTTGCTCCATCGAAGACGATTTCGCTATATACTTCATCGGAGATGATCCAAATCTTTGCCTCATCGGCTACTCTCAGAAGGGCGTCCATCTCGCTTTGAGAATAGAGAATGCCTGTTGGATTGCAGCCATTGTTCAAAATGAGAACTTTTGTTTTTGATGTGATCGCTTGCTTGAGGAGTTCTGGCGTCAGCTTCCAACGCGTTTGAACGATCACCGGCTTTCCTTTTGCGAGCAGCACCATTTCCGGATAGGAAACCCAATAAGGAGCTTGGATGATCACCTCATCGCCGGGCTCTAGCAAAACTTGCAAAGCCGCATAGATGCCAAATTTTCCGCCGTTAGTCACAACTGTTTGTGCTTCTTTAAATGTGGAGCCGTACCTTTTATTCATCCAATCGGCTGCAGCCTTTCGTAATTCTGTTAGTCCGGCAATCGGCGCATAAGGAGATTCTCCCAAAGCTTTTTTTGCCGCATCGATCAAGAGGGGATGATTTGGTAAAACGGGATCGCCTTTGGCAAAATTATAGATCCGGCGCCCTTTGCGGCGCAGTTCTTCGGCTTTTGCGTTAATCGCGCCAGTGGCTGATGGTTTCATAGCTCCCCAAGTGTTTTGCATTTATGTTTGGAATTGGCCCTTCGAGATCTACATAAAAGAGATATTCGAATGGCTTCCCCAAAATCGGCCGGGAAACGATGTGGGTCAAATTGCTCTCAGCAAACTTTGCCAGCATCGCCGCAAGGCTCCCCGGTTTGTGTTCCAAAGTAAAACAAAGCGTTTTCTTCCTGCCTTCAGCCGCTGTTTTCGAGATAAGGAAAAAGCGGGTGTAATTTTGTTCGTGATCTTGCATATTTTTTTGAACAATTTCAAGTCCATATTCTTGGGCCGCCCCTTCCGGCGCAAGGGCTGCAAGAGACGGATCTTTCGATGCGGCTATCGCGGCGCCTGCAGTGTCATAATAGGGAACAATTTCCCATTCAGGATGCTCCTTGATAAAATTCGTACACTGCTCAAGCGCTTTTGGATGGGAGATGACTTTTTGGATTTTTGCCCCTGACAAAGCCATTAGGCAGTGATCCACTTTAGTTGTCAATTCTCCCACGATTTTCAAATCGCCTTCAGCTAAAAGATCGATTGTCTCGTAAATGGTCCCAATGAGAGCATTCTCAATCGGCAAAAGCCCAAGATCGGCTTTACCGGAAGAGACCGCCTCATAGACGTCGCGAAACGTGGCAAGACCCGCTTTTTCCCCGTCGATCTTTTCAAGCGCCTTGTGGCTATAGGAAAGGGGAGCTCCTTGATAAACGATTTTCATATGAGCCCCATCTCGATCCTCGAATAGTCTAAAATCAGCTGGATGATCTCTACCATGATCGGAGCGCTCAGCCCCTCCTTCTTGGCGAGTTTTCGGATGGCGGCGCGGATCTCTTCCTCCCGTTTTGCATCGAGAATCGGCAAGCGCTCTTCTTTTTTCACGCGGGCAACCTGCCGAGCGAGTTCAATCCGTTTTCCGATGGTTTTGATGATTTCCTCATCAAGCATGTCGATTTCTTGGCGCAAAAGATTTAAAGACATATTTTCCTCCCGACAGATTCTGCAAGCGGTTTTAATCCTTTTGCAATCTCTTCGAATTGTTCGAGCGACAGAGCTTGCGCTGCATCGCAAACCGACTCTTTGGGATTGGGATGCGCTTCAACAATCAGCCCATCAGCGCCGATGGCGATCGCTGCTTTGCAAAGAACATCCAAAATATCGGTGCGTCCTGCCGCATGGCTTGGATCGACAATGATCGGAAGATGCGTCTTTAACCGGGCCATTGCAACCGCGCTTAAATCGAGCGTGTAGCGGGTCGATGTTTCGAAGGTGCGAATCCCTCGTTCACAAAGGATCACATTCGGATTTCCATGAGCCATGATGTATTCAGCGCTCATAATCCACTCTTCAACGGTGGCCGATGCGCCCCGTTTTAAAATGATTGGTTTCCCGCATTTACCCACCTCTTTAAGCAAATCGAAATTCTGCATGTTGCGTGCGCCGATCCAAAGAATATCGACGTGTTCCGCTGCCTCTTGCACGAGCCTCGGATCCATCACTTCGCTTGAAGTCAGAAGACCATGTTTTTTCTGGGCCTCTTTATGCATTTTCAGCCCCTCTAAGCCATGACCCTGGAAGCTGTATGGCGAAGTGCGCGGTTTGTAGGCGGAGGCTCGTAAAATAGAGACCCCAGCTTTCTTTAAATGAAGGCCCGATTGGGTCAGTTGCTCTTCGCTTTCTACGGCGCAAGGGCCGGCAATCAGGACGATTTCCTCCCCGCCGATCCGGACAGGGCCTACTTCAAGAATTGTTTTACCCCCATTTGGGGCTGTTAATAAATTTTTAGACATGTTCTATTCCTATTTTGTTTTCTGGAGTTAATAAAAATCTGATAGTGAGTTGGTTATGAATGGCGCTTAGGCGCCAAAATAGAAATAGAAATAGACAGCAGCAACGGTTGCTGGTTTTGCACCGGCAAGGATTTGGTTAGAGTGTTGCTTTGTCATACTTATGATTATATCAAAACTTTGACTCTAGGTCAATTAGGAATTTGGCCCAGAGGGTTTTAATTCGGGCCTTATTGAATTTGAGAATGTCCTTGTAGAGTTCCTCATTTCCATGGGCTAGGCGAGTCATAGTGCGGAAGGAAGGGCCTGCAATCTCCATGCTCTTCGGATCTTTTTTTTGCACAAAATCCCATAAAGCAATCGATAGAAGCATAGGCAAATGAGAGATGAGGCCCACTTTTTCATCGTGTTCTTTTGCGTTCATTGTAATCGGTTTTGCTCCCAATTTGCGGAGGAGCGGTTCGATTTTGGCTTTATTTTTTTTGTGAGGGATGATGATCCAGGGCGCCTTTTCGAAAAGATCGGGGGTTGCAGCGTCAAATCCTTTTTTTTCGGTTCCTGCCATTGGATGCGTGGAAAGAAATTCCAAATTGCCACCGCTTAGTTTTTCAAATTCTTTGACAATGTCTCCCTTAACGCTTCCGACATCGATGACGAGAAGCGGATGGTCAGTTTTGATTTTTTTTGCGATGGAGATGATGGTTGAGAGGGGAGTGGCGATGATGAGCAGGTCGACCTCTTTTACAAGAGCGTTCAGGGTTGGGAAAATGCCGGCGAGAATGGGTTTGGCTTTCTGGATATCGGCGGACTTGGATTTAACTGTGTAGATGGAGTATCCTTTCTGCTGCAATTTTTTAGCGATTGAACCTCCAATGAGACCTAGGCCGATAATTCCGATTTTTTGAAACGCCATGACGATTGCCCCGATTTGCTCCATTCCTTATAGACCGCTCTTTGAGATTCCTCTCGCCCCTATTAAAGCGATCGTAGGCCTATTTCTTAAAACTCTAGGATATCTACTTCTTTTTTTCGGTGCGACCGAATTTGGAAAAAGCCTTCAGTGTAAGGGAATCCAGTACCTAGCTGGCTGCGATGCGTTATTCACGGGGCTATGGTCTTATGGCTTTCGCTTCCTGGTTCCAAGCAATAATTACGAAGAATGCTGCCGTGGAAGCTCCTATTGGTTCATCGATGCATATTTGGCAAACCCAGAAAGGAATCTAGAGGAAATCGCGCTTGAGTTTCAAGATGGCGCGCCAATGGCAGCCGTTGAGATGCATCGTCAAAACACGATCCCTGCATCCATCTCTGAACGGCGGATTTGGTCTCATGAGTCGGCCCGCCGTTTTCCGCCGATGCCTGATTTGGATCCGGGCGTTTACTCGATATTAGTCGGGTTTTCCAGAGATGAAAATCATCCTGGGAAAGCGCACCGTTTTGTATTCATTAGAGGAATAGAAAAATCCTTTCTCTTTGATCCGAATACAGGACTTTCGATTTGGGATCCGGCAGATTGGAAACCGCTCTTAGAGCGGATTGGGTCCAATATCCGGACTTCATCCGCAGGTTACTTTACAATTGAATGCTACAACTACACGAGGAATATATGACAACTTGGATTGATAGACGTCCCCCGATTGACACATCGAATTATTTTGCCGTTTTGGATGAGCCGGAACCGATAAGATATTCAGTAAAACAACTCCACGCCATTCGCGAACAAATGAGGGAAAGCGGCGAGCTCCAACTAGTGCCTGAACAGGTTAGAAAAGTCAATCAGGAAATTGCGGCATTACTCCAACAAAAAGCGCCAAGGCATAAACACCGCCATTGGAGTAAAGGACAACCTACGTATCATCCAGCGGGCAAACAACAACAGAAATATTATTTCCCAGGAACCCCTGGTCGTTCTAACGCTAAGAAGTGGCGATAAGATGATCAGCCACTCGTAACGCGTTGGCAATGATGGTCAGTGCTGGATTGACTGCGCCTGCGGATGGAAAAAAACTGCCGTCCACGACATAAAGGTTCTTTAAGTCGTGGGCTTTGCAGTGGATGTCGAGCACCGATGTATGGCTATCATGGCCAAAACGGCATGTTCCCACTTGATGGGCAACCCCTGCGATCGGGATCTTTTTGGCCAGATAAGCGGTCATTGGAAAATGGATTCGATGGCCTGAAAAGTTGAGGATCATTTTTAGCTTTTTCAAGAGCCGTTTATGCGCTTCTAAATTTGTCGGCTGATAGTGAAGGTGGATTTGATCGCCCTTCACCATCACTCGGCTATTTGGATTGGGAAGATCTTCCGAAGTGATCCACCAACCGATGGCATGATCCGCCATCCACTCCGTCGCAAATTTTGGCGTAAACCAAGGCGCATCGCCTGCAAGCATGGCTCCTTTCACTTTGCCAAGCAATTGGATATGTCCGAGCGGCAGTTTTGAATCCTCTGCTCCAAAATAAAAATCATTGATCCCGATTGTTTTTTGGAAAGTCACGTTATTTTTTTCTTTCGATAGGGCAACGATGGCTGAGTTGTTATGGCACATGTAGTGCCGTCCTACCTGTCCGCTTCGATTGGCCAGCTCGGAACGGAGCAGCAGGGCAGCTGAATTGATCGCGCCGCAAGAGACGATAAACCGTTTTGCTTGAAAGCGTTTTCCCGTATCGGTTTCCACCTCTGCGATTTCATTGTTTTTAGCGATCAACCTTTCGACTTTTGTATTTGTCAGCAGATGGACATTCGGTAATTTTAAAATGGGTGCGATGCAAATATGATGAGCATCTGATTTTGCATCGGCTAAACACGGATAGCCATCGCAAGTATCGCAGCGGATGCAGAGGCTGTTTTCCCGATGCTTTTCATTGAGTCTGATTCCAAGCGGTAAATGGAACGGTTTGAGCCCTTCTTTCTTTAGCTTGCTATAGATATTTGCGATGATCGGCTCATGGCTGACTGCTGGATAAGGGTACGGTTTTTCTTCAGGGGGCTCTAGAGGATCTTCGCCCCGCGCCCCATGCACCTCGAAGAGCTCTTCTGCCCTCTGATAATAAAGCTTGAAATCTTTGTATTTGAGAGGCCAAGCAGGAGAAATTCCTCCATAGTGTTCTACTTCTTCAAAATCTCGCTCCCTCAGTCTTAAAAGAGCTGCTCCATAAAACTTGGTGTTCCCTCCGACGTAATAATGCGTCCCTGGAACAAACGGTTTTTCATCTTTGTCGAGCCAAGTTTCGTTCGGACTGTACCGTCCTTTCTGAAAGACTTCTTCAGCGTCCCAGTTTTCCTTTTCCCTCGGTAAAAAGCCGCCTCGTTCGATGATTAAAATATTCCAGCCGGCAAGAGCTAATTGGCGGGCAATTGTGCCGCCCCCAGCGCCGCTTCCAACAATGATTGCATCGTAGATCATGCCCATTCAATAACCGCTTTGATTTCGTCGGGATTTCGTTTTTCGAGCACTTCTTCAAAACGGGTGAATGGCGTTTTGCTTGTGATGAGCTGCGGTATGACTCCGCGCCATTTTTTTTCAGCTTCTTCCAAATCAATGACAGCTTGCTTGAAATGAGCAATGCCTGCGTTGACGCTGCCGAAAACGATCTGATTTTCCAATACTAGATCGCGCATCAATCTGCCCGCATCAACAGCAAGGGGCGGGCCATCTGATGCGACGCCAGTCAACACATAAACGCCGTTTTTGGCCAAAAATTGCGGTAATTGAAAATCGAGTTTTGGAATTCCGGCCGCCTCTAAAATCAGATCAAAGCTTTGACCTTTCATGGCTCCCTCTTTTCCAACTACATATTTTCCGCCCATTTCTTCCAAAATTCTGGGACGTAAACTATGAGGATCGACGATATCCATTCCAACCACATTCGCGCCTCTCAATCGCAGCACCATGGCCGCCAAAAGACCGATCGGCCCGAGGCCGGCAACCAACACTTTCTTGCCATGGAGCCATTTTTTCGGATCGGGATCTACAGGTAGTCTTGCTACTTGCAATCTGCAAGCGTGATCGATGGCCTTTTCCACAACAGTAGTCGGTTCTGTAAGGACAGCGGTTCCAACCAATGCGGGCGGAACCCAGATCATGTATTTTTCCTCGTCGATCACAAACTCTTGATGAAAGCCGTGCCGTTGTTTGATGCCTCGCTCGGTGTAGTTCCCCGATTGGCACATATCGGAGCAGCCCTTTTTGCACATTTCGCATTCAGAGCATGGTCTTCTCACCATGATCACGACGAGATCTTTGGGCTTCAAACTCCTGACCGCATCGCCCACCTGCACCACTTCGCCTAGCACTTCGTGGCCGATGATGAGCATTTTTTCCCCTGGAGGGGCGTCGGCTCTGCCGCCGGCGACCTCTTCTCGGTCGGTGCCGCAAATGCCGACTTGCAGCACTTTTACTTTCACTTGCGTAGGCGTTTCGATTTTGGGGTCGTCCCGATCTACGAGTTGAACGGTTTTGGTGTGAGGGACAATCGCAATGGCTTTCATAGAGTCTCTTTTTCTTAAGACTTGAATGCCACTTCAAATATTGTCAAATATTTATTTAATCGGAGTTGCATATAACAAATTAAAAAACGATTAAGAAATATAGACAGTCGGGAGCGTTACGCGAACTTCGTCGCTCCACCCCCGCTGCCCGCGGTGCCTGGATTCCGGCTTCGATCATCAGTCGCGCGAGAATCATGGCCGCCTACTGCGTGGCGTCTTTTTATCGAAACGCTCCCTATCGCGCCTGCGTGCTAAGCGACCTAGAGGTCAGCTCCGCCGTTTTTATACGGCGCGATTGCTCTTTGCCGGACGCGACACTTCGTGTCGCTAACCAGTCTTGGGCTGCCCGCGGGGTCCCTTTCAGGGCCCCTCTCCGCGCGCAGAGACTTAGCCCTTCGGGCTTGTTTATGAAAAGGCTTCCCTTACCTAAACTATTTGGCGTTAAAACAAAACGTATTCGGAAAATTCATGCGATTACCGAGACTGGTATTCGCATCAAAGTTATAGGTTTGGTTGCTGCTTTAGCAGTATTGTTAGCAATGGAATAAAAGCCCGAAGGGCTTAAATTTCTGCCCGCGGAGAGGGGCCCTGAAAGGGACCCCGCGGGCAGCGGGGGGAGGAGCGACGAAGTTCGCGTAACGCTCCCGACTGTCTATATTCATTAAGCGTTATTTAATTGGTTATATGCAGATAAGTTTTTATTATATTTTTTAGTATCCAGGATTGGTAAAATAATGACATATTAAGCAGCACACCCCAATTGCGCCTGTAATAGGTCCGCCAATCGCTAGCGCCACAGGTTTAAAGCTACCCGTTTTTAGGCTAAGAAGCGCCCCAGCGCCAACTGAAACTGCCCATACAATCCCGCAATATTTTGCATTTGTCTCGTGATTGCGATTATAAGGCTCAGCTTTAGATAAAATGCCACTTACGGCTGTTGCCAATCCGGATATCGCCGAGACCGTGGCTACAGTTGCTTCAAAACATCCTCCCCACCCTCTACGACTTCTATTGCTGGTAATTAAAGGCTGCGAAGCAGATTCTGTTGGACTGACAAGCTCAATTGATATTTTTGAATCATTACTTGTCGCGATCATAATATTACCTTTTTAATATTTAGCGCGTAAATATTATACGCTAATTAGGAAACTAAAACAAGGTGGGTTGAAAACTTTTAATTGGTTTTTAGAAAGGTTTTTTCACGAGCTGGATATCGATGTTCCAGTCGAAGTGGTTATGCAATGTGTAGCCGTAGTAGAAATGAAGCCTCCAAGATTGGCTTAGCCATGTATAGAGGTGGACCTTAAATTCATTGTAAGGTTTTTCTTTGATGCTGTTTTTATATAACCCATAAAATCCATTTTGACATTCGAATTTTAAGTGCCAAAATGGATTGATCCGAATGAATAGATTTGAAAGCAAAGTGATCCGGCGGTCCGATAGGGGAGAGGCGAGCAGTTCGTCTTGGCTGCGGGTTACATCGAGAATGAAATTTTCATGATCGCTTTTACGCCAATCGTACTTTGAACGATAGCGCGTCTCAAATGACAGCGCCACATTCTCACTTACCGTCCAGCGGAGCCTAGAATTGGAAAAATCCCAGATCTGATTGCGGAAGTTGTAGCAATTGTGGAGCGTAATGTGGACGCTTGGAAGCCGCCAGCCCAGCCAAAGGTAGATTCTCGGAACAATTTGCGGTATCACGGGATCGGAAAAGAAGGCATTTGCATAAAGATCCGCAGTAAAGCTCGCTTCCTTGCAGGGACGGCGGCTGGAAAAGAGGAGATTGCGGATTCCTCCTGCCACTTGTTGGATTTTTTGGTAGCCGTCTTGGATGGAAAAGATGTAGTGTTCGTCGGGTCCGACAGTTGGTCTTGTGAGAGCGCTGTAATTCACGTAAGGTTCAATCACGTGTTTATATCTAGAAAATTGCCTTTGGCCATGAAGGTGGGCTTCGAGGCCATATCCGAGAAGGCCTAGGCATTTCGTTTCGTGGTTTTGGCTTGTGCCGTAGAAAATGGCTCTTCCATGCAGTTGGGGCGTAATTGTCAGAGCTTTCATGTGGATCGGACGATAGAGGCTTTCGTAGAGCTCAACGCGAGGGGAATGAAAATCTTGCAGCGAGGTGACAAGCTGATCGGAGTACTGGAAATTGAGATAGGATGCTTTGAAAAAGCCCGTGGAGATGACTCCTGTATTTCGGATTTCGGTTGGGCGGGTGATCACGTAGCCTGTGGGCAGATCTTGTTTGATCGACTCGAATGGGTTGACTCTTGGGCGCAGTTTGAAGTAGGTGAGGATGTCATTTTCCCTATGATGGATGTAGAAGATTGTTTTCATCGCTGTATCGACTTCAAAATCTTCGCTTTTGAAATCTCCAGGCATCCTCACATCGCTGTATTTATCCCAGGTAAGGACCGTGTGCGTTTTCCCGCTTCGGCTTTGGGAGCGAAAGGCCCCTTGCACTCGGTATCTGCGTTCGACATCTTCGGCATTGAAGAGGCGGTCTGTGCCAAGATAGTTGCGGGTTGTGAAGGTGGTGAGGCTGTCAGGAGGCAGATATTCGCTCTCCAGAGCGCCTCCCCAACCTTTTCTCCACCGATATTCAGCTCTTCCATAGATGGCAAGATCTTGCCAGGAATAGAGCTGATAGCGAAAGCCCACTTTTGGACCTTTATTCCAGTTCACATAGTAGCGGAAAATGGGCTCTTTAAATCGCTTTAGATTGAGTTTGAAAGAGGGGAGCCAGATTTTCGGCAGCTGAAGGAAACGAAGGCGCACCTTTTTGGCTTGGAAAAATTCATTTTTGATCACATTGACTTTGTGGGCTCTGAGATCCCAAGAGCTATCTTTGTTCTCGCAGGTGGTAACGAATGCGTTGGCGACATGGTAGCTTCCATCCGGCGAAAGATCGATTTTATCGCCCCCCACATACCACATAGAGGAAAGGGTTTTTGCGTCATAGACCGTGCCGCACATCTTGTTGAAGTCGAATTCAAGCTCAGTGCCGACAAAAACCCGGCCCTTGTATTGGACGAGCAGATCTCCTTCCGCCTCGATTTTCTGAACCATTTTTCCATCTTCCATCCGATGGAAGTATTGAATGGTAGAGGCCTGGATCCGGATGTCGTTATTTTGGATCACCCCGCCTTTGCTTGTATAGAGGATGCCATTTTTATAGATCGGATCGCGTAAATAGACGTTTATACTGCTCGCGGGAAGATTTTGAACATTTGGACTTGCTGCGACTTTGCCAAATCGATCCTTCTCCTCACCTTTCCCGCTTGGGGAAGGGCCTTGTCGGTCGGAACCCAAGGCTTCGATTTGGCTTTCATACCCCTTCCGACGAGACGTCGGTGGGGACCCCGTTTGTCTCGCCGAGTCCAAATCTTCCCGCGAGCAGTATGCTTCCTCGGAAAATAGAGTTAAAGCTGTCAGGAGGATGGGGAATTTTTTCATTTGAAAGTATGATACAAGAAGAATGGATTTTGCTACTTATCAATATCGCCGTTCGCGATGAGGAACCACAAGCAGTTCATTTTTCCTTCTGATAAAGTACCGCTCCGGATTCGGGTTCAGCATTGCAGCTTCCTGAGAATATAAATCGTAGAAAATGATAAATTTGCTTGGCCAGCCATAGTATTCATTGAGACCGTGGTAAGGGAAGTTCGGGTTTTCCATACCTTCAAAATCCCTGAGCAGTTCCGTAACGACGATCATCGCCTGTTCAACGACTTGCTGAAGGCAATTTTTGTAGAAAATCGTGAAAGGGAATCCGCCAACAAGCGAGCCAGGAAAAGGGCTTCCGCTAATATTGTTACTATAGTAGGTGCACCAGATTTCATAGGCGGTGTTGGCAAAAAGAGTCCCGGGATAGTTGAAAGGGGGGGAGAAGGGGGAAAATCCATTTAAAAGAGCCCCTGCTGCTATCTGATTGTTTGCAGAACCGTTTTGCTGCAAAGCAGTAAAAATACGAATCGGAGAGCCGGATCCTGAGTTGACCTGAGTCCCTGCACCCATTGTGAAAATGCCGCCTCCGATTAAAGGCATCGCAGGGAAATCATTGTCAACGACTAAGGTTACGGAATTGCCTGTTGAAGTGATGTTGCTTGTCCCCAGTAAGCTCATGTTATTGCCAGTGATCATCAAGATCATTCCTGAAGTGCTCACAAGAGGTGACCCGATAGAAGTAAAAAGAGTTGTGTTATTTTCAGCTAAAGAAGAGATATTGCCCGATCCCGTATTGACAACCTCGTAAATTTCAATGTCGTTGCCAGCAGTCATGCCAATATTCCCCGTTGCCGAGTTAAGCGTTGTCGGATCGCCATTTAACACAATGTTGTTGCCTGCTGTAATGTTGATCGAGCCTGACCCTGTCGAAAGACTGCCTCCTGCCGGCGTAAAGATCACATCGATTCCAGCCGAGATATCGGCGCCACCAGTTCCAATCAAAGTTTCCATATCCCGATCGATTTGAATCGTTCCGTTCGTTGAGGTGATCGAAAGAAACCCTCCATCTGTATCGACTGCAAGAGCCGCTCCGCTTACAAAGATGTTCCCTGCTGACTGGAATGTGATTGGCCCGCCGTTAGAGTCGATGAGACCGCTGTTTTGCACAATCGAACTCGATCCTCCTGGAGAATCGAATCCAGAGTCCAGAAGGATAGGCCCTCCGTTTGATTGGATTAAAGAGACCGGCGGATTGATCGTGAGTATCCCTGTTCCTGTATCGTTATAATCGGCAATCAGCGAAATTGGCTGGCTGCCAGTTGTTACAATGTCGTCGCTGATCGAGAGGTTGTTGTTTGCGCTGATATATATCGAGCCGCTTGTCCATGGATTCGCTATCGATCCAGCCGCAACGGATACGTTATTGAATGAATTCAGTCCTGTACAATTGGCCCCTGAAGGACCAGATATTTCGATATTTCCGCTTGTTGTCACGATCCCATAGTTATTCGGAACGGGCAAAATTCCTGTGATATTAAAGTTGGCCGCAGTCCCTGACGTAATCGCTGTCCCTGTAAATGGATCTCCTTGAAAGGTATCAGAGCTACGGATTGTGATATTTCCTGAACCAGTTCGGAAGACGAGATTATGAGTCCCTGTTCCCGCCGTTGCTACGGAAACGGGCCAGTTTGTCGTGTCGTAAAAGGTGCAGTCAAGCGCAAACCCGCCTACTCCATTATTAGGAAGAGCAGGGGATGGGTTGGCAAGGGGAGTTCCTTGAAATACATTGATTCCGTTAACAAGAGCTGTTTGAGCGGACCATAGATCTCCTCTTTCAAAGCAGTGATCCGCTGAAACGAAAAGCTCTCTAGGCGAGCCCAGAGTGCCTAAGTTCGTTTCATCTCCAGCTCCAATTAAGTCCCCATTGGCTCGTAAATCAATCCTTGCTTGCGCTATATCTGAATCTTTCCAAATAGACCCTTCTCTATTTGTAGAGGTTCCATTGAGACAGCGAATCCTTCCCCCTGCCCAAAGCTCATATTCGAATGCGATTGAAGGATCTACTTGAGTCAGCTGTATCATAGCAGTTCTTGTAGTTGCTGCTGCGGAAACTCCTCCAAAAATAGTTACATTCCCGCCTACATGAATAAACATTGTAGGAGGGATTGCGGATACGGTATTGTACGCAGGAGTGATCAAATTGGACACTTGCCTTCCATCCATCACCATATCTGCGCCCACATTGATCTCTATAGAAGTCGACTTCATCGCCCCGCCAGTTCCGCCGTTTCCAATAAAGCCGAAATTGCCAGAAAGCGTGGGGATCATGGGTTGCATCGTCAAATTTCTGCCTGTATTGATGATGATAGAGCTTTCACCTGGCGCTCCTCCGCCAAAACTACCGATGAAAGTATTGTTATTGGATCCTCCTCGTCCTGTATTAATCACGAGGTCTCTTCCTGCGTTGATTTCAATATTGCCGATCATGGCTCTTGCTGTTGCTCCAGCAGCGCCTGGACCAATAGCGGTTGCTCGGTTCGTCCCTCCATTTTGAGTGCCATTTAAATAAATGTCCCTCCTAGCCGTGATAAAAAAATCACCATTCACAGATCCTGTATCGTTATTGTAGGCTCCTACTCTGGATATCCCTACATAACATCCCGATGGAGAGTTTGGATTCCCATTATTCAAAAGAATATCGTTGCCAGCTCTTACCACGATCTGGTCTCCAACATTTCCTAATGGATCTCCTAAGACAGTAGGAGAGAAGCTGCCAATCGTAGCTACCCGATTTGTAACACCGCTATTGTTCATTTGGCAAATTACGTTTCCAGCGTTTGCTTCCACTAAAATATTGCCGAATTGATTTCCGATTCTTGCATTTGCACTACTAGATTGGATAAGAATATTGCCTGTTGCTGCTATGGCTGATACGGCTGCTCCTGGCGCAGGACCTATGTTGGCTACTTCGGCATTCGTAACTGTAATATTTTGTCCTGCATTCAGAAAAATGCTCGCTCCGCTTGCGGTCGGAGTAATGGAAGCATTAACTGTAATATTTTGGCTAGCCGTTAGTGTAAGAGAGTTTCCTGACAGCCAACTTATTGCGCTAGCTACTGTGATATTCCCTGTTGCGGCATCGACGACGACATTGCAGCCGGCTAAAGCCCCTGTTAATGATGCGACTGTCAGTATATCTGCTGCAATCCCAGGTGTATATGTGCTGGGCGGGGCGCAAGGGCTGAATGTTCCTGTTGTAGCTCCTGCAACCTGGATTGTGATGTCTGGAGGGTCGAGAAGAAGAGTCCCCGTTTTTCCAAGTGGAGCTTTTGCTGATGCGGTTCCCCCGAAATCGAGGTTCTTTTTCCCGGATACTTCAATCTTTCCTCCGTTTCCTGCGAGTTTCCCGCCTAACGCTTCGATATTTCCATGAAATTGGGTAGTTCCATCAGACCAAACAATAATGCTTCCACCGTTGCCCGATTCCCGGGCGTTTGCAACGATCAGTGCGCTATCGGCTATATTTGTTTCTTGGGAGCCGAATAGAGTTCCATGAATGCCCTGCCAGTCGCCGCCGATTCGGACCCTCCCTCCGCAGAAATCTCCCGAAGCATCAATCTGTGACATTTTTAGAAGAGATATGGAGTTGCCCAAAATCAGAACGTCATTCGAATCGATTTTTCCTGAGATAAATACCCGACCTTCTTCATTTGGAAGAGCTAAAGCCGATTGAAGAAAGTTTTTCTCAAAAGTAGCCCTACCCGCAATGATGCCTGCAAACTGAGGAGCTTGAATCATGCCATTTTGCTTGATTTCTGAACCAACTAGGTAAACCGTGTTTGCACAAATCGATCCAAGATTCTCTATTGATGCGAGCGAACCAATCTTGAATTCCAGCGAATTTTTCTGTAAATAGTCTGAACCTAAAACATCAAACGTCGAAGCAATCAATGAGGTTGTATCGATAATGGAGTCTTTCCCAAAAACGATTCCATTTGGATTGATTAAAACTAATTGGCCGTTGGCTTCGAGGCGCCCCATCAATCGGCTAGGATCTGCGCTGATTACCCGGTTTAGAGCGACCGCTTCCGCGTGAGGCTGTAGGAAACGTGCAGTTTCATTTTCTTCAATTGAAAAGTGCTTCCATTCAAGAAAAGCTCCGTCCGAGACTATGAGTTCAATCACTTCCGGATTTATCACTCTGCTTTCGCATGTTCCGGAAATCGTCTCATAAGACTGAGGCAAAGCCCAACTAAGGCATGGAAAAAGTAGGAAAAATGCTCGATTCATACAAGAACCTATCCAACATGAAGAAATTTTTGTAGTAAACCTACTGATTTTTTTTTTAACTGTCAAGAAACTGAAATAAGCAAGAGTTTCTCAGCTCGTTAACGGCAGTAATCTTTTTTGCTGCAAAAACTAAAGCAGATCGGTTTGTTCAAATGCTAGATAGCCATTTGAAAAAACGGCGCTCAAGAAAACGGATCCGAGGCATCACGTCGTATAGACCGCCGCGAATGATGAATTGAGAAAGCTCTTTGAGTTTATTCAAACGGACAGGCCCTTCAGGAACTTTTGGATCATCTGCGCATACGCCGGAAGTCATGGGAAGAGATTTTCCCCAAACCGGAACTCCAGCAGCCTGAACGAGCCAATCTCCTGGTATAAATGCGCCATCTGGATTTTCTGCCTCGTCCATTGGTTCATATGTGAACGGCTGATGTGCCCAGCCTTCAAGTTTTCGAGAAAAGCAGCCATCGCGGAAAAACGTGTTCATCCCTAGATCGCCCCTTGGAGGAACGATAGTGACAACATTTCCAACAGCATCTGGATTGTTTCTTAGAACTAAAGTCAATGCTTCTTGCTCTTGCATACTTCCACTTTGGAGTTTGCACATCCCGATAGTAGGACAATCGGGAGTCGGCTTCAAAGGGGGCCGATTTCTCGCCTCCCAAATGGCGTCTATGAGTTCGCGGGAACGCTGATCTTTTCGAAGGATCAGTGCGCCTGTATTGACGGATAAATGAGGGTGGCTCGTTTCAAAAAACCATCTTTGCCAATCAATCACGTCTTCAGCGACGATGAAACTCGTGTCTTTCCCTTTTCTCAAGATATCGATTGCTTGATAAGGATCCACTCCCATGTTCGTTACGAGCATATCATCATCTGCATAGTATCGCCATTCTTCAACGCCAGGTTTTGCTGGTTCTTCGAGCCAATTTCTATACATTTGAATTTTATTCCAAAATGGAGCGCAATCAGCAGGCTTTTGGGTTGCCGGGTCTGTACACAGTCCGCTTAAGAGGCCATGAGAAATCACTTCGTGGCGCATTCCCCAACGTTTGCAATATTCGGCATGGTTTTGATTTACGAAATCGGAGATGGCGTTTCGATTGGGTTCGTTGTGATTGTCATATACAGCCCCAAAAGTAAGCTCTCTTCGATCATAGCGAGGGATTGATCCAGCAGTAAAATTATATCGGGTGGAAGCCGTGTCTTGAATGGGAACATAATAGGGTTCAATTTCTCTCGGCTCACGAGGATCGGCTGCCAAACTTCTTTCCCCCGCAGCAATCATTTGCTGTATTTTTTTTATTCGAATCGGCTCGATAGGGGCTGAAGGGTCGGAAATACATTGAGATTGATGAGAGAGATCTTGTCCTGCAAGCGGGTATCCTGCCGTTTGTCCTATCCAATCTCCTTCTTGCCAAATTCCATCTGGATTGACTTTCAAGTCGTGAGTTGAAATATCGTATGCCTCTGTTAAAAAACCATCTGATTGCAAGGCTGTAATACAACCGCCCCGATTGAGAGTATTGAATGCGATGTGGCCTCTTTTCGGATGGGTCGAATCCCGCGAAAGAATCCGGGTTACATCGGTTCCAATCAGCGAAGGCTGATCTCTGTGAAACAATTTATCTGCTGCTCCTTGATCTGCTCCGTTGGTTCGATCTTTGCAAAGCCCAAAAGTGGGGCACTCAGTGTTCTTTGGGTCTGTAACTGCGTTTCTATTCTTCCAAATTCTATCAATAACGCCGCAGCCTCTCGGGTCTTTTCGAACGATCATTACTCCAGTATTGACAGCTCCTGCATTGTATCGAGTCCCTTCTCCCTCGGTCGAAATGATAAAGCTTGTATCTTTTACTCCCCGCAGCTGATCGATGGCACTCGATGGATCCACAGCAAAATTGGTATATACAGCATCCCCGCTTGTATAAACGGCCCACTCTTCTGTACCAGCTTCCGGTGGCAAGCTGCACCAATTTTGGAAATATTTGATTTTATTCCAATCGGGAGAGCACGTTTCCTGGAGTCCTTTTTGTGTTGGGTTGTTACACTGACCTGCAACGAGGTTTCCGGTGATTGCTTCGTGTTTTAAACCCCAATGTTCAGCGTATTTACCGTGATTTTCCGATACGAGATCGCAAATGGCTTGAGCTCTCGCATCTTTATTTTGGGTGCACACTGTGGCGATGCGAATTTTTCTTAGCACAGGTCCCTCGCATCCCTTTTCTTTGGAAGGATCGCATAGGCCTTTCTCTTTTTTGGGCGCTTCAACAGCTTTCTGAGGACTGAAATCAATAAGACCGGCTTTGTTGGCTAAAAATGCTATTCTCGAAGCAATATTGAACAAATTCAAAACTGCTTTTTTTAAGTTTTTACGAGGGTTTTCGCGCATTCCTGTCCAAATCTCGCCCAATTGCTTAAGAGCTGTGCGTGAAAAATGGTAAATTGAGACTGCTTCTGCAAACGCTTTGGCTACAGGATGCACATCCAATAATAGATTTTGTAAAGTGGGCGATGACAATAGTGCAGAGGAGATAGGGGCATCAACAGGAACAAAACTGGCAGCGGCTATTTCAGAACCGACGGCCGAAATAATGCTCAAGGGAACGGTTGCTGCGGCGCCAACCCCAAAATAGGCGGCTCCGATCAATCCCCATTGAAGAACATTGCTGGTTGTTTGCCAATAATCAGCAAAAGAGAAGCTCTCTTCTTGGTTTGTTTCTGTAGTATTCATGTTGCGAAATATTATAATTAAATTCTTTGTTAATTAATACTAAAACTATTTTTATATATTAAATAAAATATTTAATATATGTGTAAGGAATTCGTTGAATTTTCCATTAAGAACTGCTATCTTTGCCAAGATGGGAAAAGAATGGCACCTACTCTCTTCGGATGAGACGATCCAAGGATTGAAGACCACCCCGCATGGCTTAAGCGAAAAGGAAGCTTCATTTCGACTGAAAGGGGAGGGTCCCAATCAGATCACTGGGTCTAAGGGACCCACTGTTTGGAAGGTTCTCTTCGACCAGTTCTTTTCTCCTTTTGTCATCATTTTGGTCGTGGCGGTAGCCATTAAATTTGTGGTTTCGAGCCACATGGATGCCATTGTTCTTTTGCTTACCCTTTGCCTTATGGTGTTGATTGGGTTTTTCCAGGAATGGAAGGCGGAGAAGGCGATTGCCGCCCTCAAGCAGCTCACTGCTCACAAATGCAAGGTGAAGCGGGATGGGCAGGTAAAGATCATCCCTTCCGAATGGCTTGTTCCTGGGGATGAAATTTTTTTAGAAATGGGAGATAAGGTCCCTGCTGATGCTCGGTTGCTGGAGGCAAAAAATCTCAAAATCGACCAGTCTATGTTGAGCGGAGAGTCGCTTCCTTGTGAAAAAGATGCTGAAACGCGTGTGGGAATGGTGCCCCTTTCCGATCGGGCGAACATGGTCTATACAGGAACTGTTGTCGTATATGGTAAAGCTGTTGCGATTGTAACTGCAACCGGAATGAACACAGAACTTGGTAAAATCGCTACGAGTCTTGAAGAGATCCAGCCAGAGCCGACGCCGCTTGAAAAAAGCGTAAAATCGCTTGGCCATTGGATGCTTGCCTTGATAGGAATGGCGATCGCATTCTTTGTTGTCGTCAGCTTTTATAAAGGTTTAAGCTGGGTCGATATTTTCCTCTTGGGAGTTGCTGCAGCCGTTTCTGCGATTCCAGAAGGTCTTCCTGCTGCTTTTAGTATTACGCTTGCCACTGGAATGCACCTGATGGCAAAAAAACATGCCATCACCCGCAAGCTAAGCGCCGTTGAAACCCTTGGTTCAACAACTGTGATTTGTTCGGACAAAACGGGAACTTTGACGCTGAACCAAATGACGACCGCTGAGATAGCGACCCACGATGGCAAAATGGCTTTTAATCAAATCCGAACGCCTGGCCACGTTCTTTCCAAAATGCTTCAAATCGGGACTCTTTGCAATGACGCGCTTCTTTCTAAAGAAGGGGCAATCGGGGACCCAACCGAAGCGGCGATTTTAAGGGCTGCCGATCATTTTGGAGTACGGGCCAATTTACCGAGAATGGGCGAAATCCCTTTCTTGAGCGAAAATCTTTACATGGCAACCCAACATATTGATAAAGACAAACAGATCGTTTGCGTGAAAGGCGCGCCTGAAAAGATTCTTTCTTTTTGTTCTTCTGTTCTTTCTGAAAGAGAAGTTTTGCCGTTGAATCAGGAAGCGAAAAAACGGATCCAGGACCAAATTTCTGAAATGACTGACAATGCGCTTCGTTTGATTGCAGTGGCCTATATTGAAGCACCCCATTTTCTAGAACCATTTACGGAAGAAAGTTTTCGGGGCCGGCTTGTGTTCACTGGCATTTTTGGTCTCATTGATCCGCCGCGGAAAGAGGTGATTGCCGCAATTGAGGAATGTAAAAAGGCGGGCGTTCGGGTCGTTATGATCACGGGCGATAATCCGAACACAGCGCTTGCCATTGGAAGAATGCTTCATCTCCCTCCAGGCGATGCAATGACGGGAACGGAAATTGAATCGTCCTCAGATGCAGCTTTGATCGAAAAAATTGGAAAAGTTTCTGTTTTTGCCCGCGTTGAGCCGAAGCACAAATTGCGGATTGTGCGAGCTTTTCAGTCCCAGGGGCATGTGGTTGCTATGACAGGGGATGGAGTCAATGATGCGCCAGCGCTTGAAGCGGCCAATATCGGGGTTGCGATGGGTATTGCTGGAACAGATGTTGCCAAAGAATCGGCTGATATCGTTCTCTCGGACGATCGATTCGATTCGATCATCGCCGCGATTGAAGAGGGGCGCGCGATCTTCAATAGACTCCGGAACGTTGCCTCTTTTTTAATCACTGCGAGTTTTGGCGAGCTGTTTGGCCTTATTCTTACTGTATTTGTTTTGGGCGTCGCACCTCTTACTCCGCTTCAAATTCTGTGGGTCAATTTGATTTCGGGTTCGATCGTTGCTATTCCGCTTGGATTTGAGCCAAAAACAGGAGCCGAAATGAAGCAGCCGCCAAGAAGCCCCCGCTCTCGTCTTCTTTACCGGGGAATGGTCTATCGCATCTGTTGGCTAGGCCTTGTTTTGGGTCTCGGCGCATTCATGATTTTCTATGAAACACGGGCTCGTACAATAGTTCTAACAAGCCTTGTCTGTTTTGAATGGCTGATCGCCTTTACCTTAAGGTCTGAAGAAACCCCGCTCCGCAAACTGGGCCTTTTGAAAAACCCTCATCTTTTAATTGCAATCGGGTCAGCTCTCTTGCTGCACCTCTGTATTCTCTATATTCCTTTTTTCCAAAAGGTATTTGGAACCACTGCTCTCGGTTTAAAACAATGGGGGATTGCGCTCATTCCTGGAGTCTTTATTTTCCTCATGGAATGGGCGAGAAAAGAATTTTTCCCACATCTCTTCAGCGCCGGCAAATGGTAAGATGGGTGTTTTTAAACCCCGACGCCTCTTTCAAACCAAAGCCAAGCATTCGATCGAATTGAATATGGGCAAACCAAATAATTGCTAAGTCAGGGCTTTTGCCAAAAATCAAACTTCCAAGAGCGAGAATAATGGGCCCGATTTCAGTGTGTAAAAGATTGTAGCAAAATGCTCCCTTGCGATTTCCGAAGGCATATCCAATCATGCTGATGTCCGGTGCGAAAAATAGGAGCGCAAAAATAATCCAAGACCCCTGATAGATGTAGAGACTGGCTAAAAATAAGGCGAGCCCTTCAGCTCTAAGCAATTTGGTCAATCTGTGGCTTCCGTTATTAGGCCTTGCCATTTTGAATGGCTCCAAGTAAGAATGCAATGCTTTTTCTGTTTGCAGGTTTTCGAGAAGGGGAATAGTAGAGGGAACTAGATCATTTTACCCTCTCATGAAAATGCGGCGGGCAATTTTGAGAAACACCTCTTCAGGCAAGTGGATCGATTCGCGATGCAGATGCTCGTCTATCCAATCGCATCGATCAGTAGATTGAGATCATTCGCATAGGTGAACATATTGCGTTTTTCATCCTGTGAAGTTGATTGACCGATTCCGCGAGGATCAAAACTCAAGAGCTCAAAGTGATGGCAAAGTGGGCTTTTAAATATCTCAATATCTTGGCGAAGATCGCTTTCTGTGCCGAGGATGAATACGAGACGGGGCCCCTTCCCTTCAATTTTATAATGGTTCTTCAGATCACCCGACGTAAAAAAAGGCATATCTCGATAAATGAACCTATCCAAGTAAAATTTGGGGGGGGGGATTTTTAGCGAGAAAGATCGTAAGTTGATTCGTATTAATCAATACAAATCAACTTGCGATCGTCGAATCTAAGGGCTTTCACGCAAAAATCACTCGTCCGAATCTTTCAATTTTCGGTGCTTGAATCCATTCCCGACGGTAACGCTTGTCTTTGATGGAGAATTAGCGTCTTCGTCCGATTCTGGATCATCGACTAACTGTGAGATAAGGCTGTCGACAGGAGGTGGGGTTGGCGTAAGTATGGCTGGGTGAGAAGATGAAGAAGATGAAGGTGAGGAATCGTCGATTTTTTTTCTCTTAACAACCTTTACGTTCTTTTCCACATGGTCTTTAAAAGTCGGTGAAGGGGCAGGGGAAGCTCTGAAATCGGACAATTCAAAGCTTAATTGACTTCCATCAAAGGGAACGAGGCCTGGCCCTTTTACTGGAATCAGGCGGTTTGTGCCGTCGGGATTATTCTTTGGGTGGATGGTCCACACACGGTCTTCTAGTGTTGAGGAAGGGACTCTGATGTTTCCGTAAGAGTTTGGCTTAAATTTTCCTGCTTTGATCGCGGCGACATCTTTTTGAGGAGAAGTGCCTAAAATGACGGTGTGTTTTGTTTTCTTGGGAAGCCGTTTTTCCAGGTTCCGGATCTCTTTATTTGGCGGTTTTTCGAGATGGCTTGCGTAATGGTAATCGTGAGGGCTTCTCAATTTCGCCGAGGTTCGTTCAGGTGTCGGGATATGTTTGTCTGGAGTCGCAGGCTCTAGAACCTCCGTCCTTCGCGGTGGAGTTTTGGTTTTAGGAGAGCTGAATGCGCTCGAGCCGCTCGTTCGGAGCGGAGAGGAAAGGAGAGGCGGATGAGTCGAGTCGGCACCTTGCTTAACTTGTTTTGGCTTTGGAGAATCAAATGCGGTGAAATCTGGAATCGGAAGAGATTTGGCTGGTTGGATTGAGCCTTTGTCTCCGCTAACCCCTGAGGCAACTACTTGTTTAACTGGGGCTCGTGGATGAGGAGCGGGGGGCGTTAGGGCGCCGGATTTTCTAGCTCGGGCAAGAGCATCTGCTACTGAAAATGACATGTTAAATCTCCATTTTAAGGCGTTTATTATACGTCTATTGACTCATTTTTACACTTTAAAGATTCTTTATGTATTTACTAATGTGGAAGAGATAAAAAAATAGTTAACATTCGGTTTTATTGCAGATTGATTCAGAGCAGCATCAGTGAAAGGCAATAACTTATTCTGTGGCTTTCATCATCAGGCCCATGAGGGCGTAGCGGTTGGCTGGGTTTCCATTTTGAATGGCTTCAAGCAAGAACGCGATGCTTTTTTCATCCCGGCGGCTCGCAATGGTGAGAAAGGATTCGATCAAAAGGCGCGATGTTTCTTCGGGGGTGAGGGTATAATCCGTTTGCTCTAGGCGGTATTTCCAAGGAAGCAGCTGGCGCAGTTGGATCAGCTGCGACTCTTTTTGGTTCATCACCCAGTGCATAACATATTCTTCATATGGCCCTTCTTGCTTCAAACGGAATAAAGAGAGATGGCAATAATCGCGGATGAGCGGACAGTGTATTTTTTCGGCCCCTTCTTTGAGAAGGGCGATCGCTTTTTCTGTTTGCAGGTTTTCGAGGAGGGCAATCGTGGAAGGAACGAGATCGTTTTGTCCTCTCATGAAAATGCGGCGAGCCAACTTAAGAAATACATCTTCGGGCAGATGGATCGATTCGCGAAGCAGATGTTCGCGCATGGCAAGCGAATAGCTAAGATCCATCGTCGGATCTTTGGCTCGCAGTTCTGCTGAAGGAACTGCTTTAATTGCGGAAAGAGTTCTGCCGACTGAGTTGAATGGGTGGAAGGCGAGATCGCGCGCATCAGCAATCAGAATCTCGCAAAGGGTATCAAAGCAGCGGGGATCGCGTCTTTGAAGCAGGGCGATTCCGGCATTTGTTCGTACTTGCAAATCGGTTGATTTCACAAGTTCAGCGAGCGTTTCTTCAGTTTCGGAAATACCGCCAAGCGCTGCGATGGCAAAGAGGTTCGATTGTTTGGCAAGTCGGGTGATGGTCGGTACATGTGAGCGGTCGCCCAGTTGGAAGAGAGCGAGGCTTGCAGATAATCGGACCGAATCGGTAGGAGAGAGGGCTAATTTTCGAAGGCGCTGAATCGAGTGGCTGTCTTTCAAAGCCCCCATAGCAAATGCGCAAGCTTCTAATTCTGCAATATGCGTGTGGGTCAATCTTTTGCGCAAAGCGGGAAGAAAATCGTCCCGACCAAGTCTTGCGACATGGAGGATTGATTCGACTCGCGTTTGCGGATCTGGGTCTTCAATGAGCCTGCGGAGTGCATGAGTGGCATCGCTTGTGCCGAGAAGCGCGAAAAGAGAGGGAAAAAAGGGTTTGAAAACAGGGGGGAGCCGATACATGAGCCCTTCAATTTGTCCAACGGCATGGGGGTGCTTGGTCTGAGCCATATAATAGGCAGCTTCCATGCGGATGGCCAGATAATCGGAGCTCATGGCGCGGTTGAAGATTTCAGCCGTTCTGTCGTCGTCGATTTTGGCAATGAAGTGTAACGCAAGCAGCTGCATTTGCGGATCTGGATGGGCTATGCCTCTCTCCAAAATTTCTAAGGCGTTGGCCGAGCCGGAAAGGCCTGCGCCAAAGAGAGTCATCATAAAGGTTGGGCCGTCTTGGGATGCGATTCCTTTTTGTAAGAGGATCAGCCCCATTTGCTGGAGCACTTCAAAGTCATTGCGTCCGGTGAGATCGGTATATTCGCGGTATTTTTCGATCGACTCTTCGATTTGCCCTTGCTGCATGAGATAGAGCGAGTGGAGTTTGATTTCATCAAGTTCTCCGCCCATCAGAAAAGAGGCGGCGGCAAGGCTTAGATAGATTTTAGATAGTCCCATAAATCGACACCCACGTTAAGCAGGAGCCGGCGCACCGTGTGGATGGGCAGCCCCATGATGTTGTAATAACACCCTTCGATTCTTTTGACAATCAAACTCCCGCCTTTTTGGATCGCATACCCCCCAGCTTTGTCCAGCGGGAGGAAATGGTTGTGATAAGTACGGATTTGAGCCTCAGTGAGTTCGTGAAAGAAGACGCGCGATTCTTCAACATCGGAAAAAAGTTCATTTTTCTTCGCGACGCATACCGCGGTAAAGACTTGGTGGTCCTTTCCAGAAAGCTCTCTCAGCATCCCGTGCGCCTCTTCGAGGCTTTCGGGCTTGAGAAAGACTCTCCCGTTTCGATAGACGACCGTATCGGCTGTGAGGATGACATCATCGGGAAAACGGTCGGTAAGACACTGCGCCTTTCGTACAGCTGTCTCTTTGGCGTAGGCTGCAGCATCGCCTCGGAAAATCACTTGCGCTTCATCGAAATCTGGACTTGCCTGTTTGAATGGGATTGAGAAGAAGTTGAGGATTTCCCGCCGCCGAGGTGAATTGGATCCGAGTATCAATTCCATAAAACAATGATACTAGATGACTTCAATTTCTGCATCAGGTTATCATCACGGCGCTTCAGATACCTCAAACACTGGTTTTCAATAATGGAACTTCAAAATAGCCAAACGTTCGCTAAAGTCGCCAAATTTATTGGCGACTGTATAATTGCCCTGCTCCTTGAACGGGGAATTTCAATTCTTCAAGATAGAAAATTTCGGTTTAAGTACGCAGTTGGATACTTTCTTATTGTTTTTTGCCTGACCGTATTTGTTAATGGCTTCATAAATAGGGCAAAACTTTAAGCAAACAAATGTATTGTTTCGTTGCGCAAATATTTACCACAGAGATAGATACCACAGAGAAAAAGGTTGTTTTTCATTCGTTTGATGCAGTCCTTAAGTATCTTGGTAATGTCAAAAAGTTACAGGGATTCTTAAATGATCTTGTCTCTGTGGTATCTAGCTCTGTGGTGCTATATCTGTGCAACAAAGCCATGAAATGATAGGAAAAAATATAAATTCTTATCGTTAAATCGTTGTTTCTCGTGAGTGCTACACACCCTTGATTTCTTAAAAATTGATACTAGATGACTTCAATTTCTGCATTAGGTTATCATCTACGCCGGAAAAAATGATTTATGGCAGCTCCAGTACAACATCAACAACCTCCTGTACAACCTGCAGCGCCCCAGCAAGGACAGCAGCCTGCTGCTCCTAGAGGGGTAGGGGATGCACCAAGCTCGATTCAGTCAGCTCAAGGGGCCAATCCTCCTGAAAAAGGATATGTTGAAACCTTTGTTCATTGGGCAATAAATTGGATCGGCTGGATTTTTAAGAAAATCTTCTGCTGCATTTTCCGCGATGAAACTCCTGTAGCGCCTCCTATTCAGCCGCACGAACAACAGGGGCCCGCTCCTGTTCTAGCAGAGCAGATACGGACGGAAGTCCAGCTGCTCAATGCGTTCGGACGTCTTACTGAAATCGAACGGAACCGCATCTATCGAAGGATTGGAGAATCTGTCTCTCATTTCTGGTGGCCGCGTCAATGGGTCAGATCCGTTGAAGAAACGGGAAGACTCGAAGTGGAAAGAAACCCACTCATTCTCCTACGATATCTGACACTCAATCAACAATAAAATAATAAAGGAAATTTCTTATGAACGCAGTAAAACCGCGTAGTTATTCTGATAGTTTTCCATCGGATGGGGAAGCTTGCTATGGCCTAATTTGCAAAATTCTTGACGATCGCGATTTGTCTAGAGCCGAACGGATTAAAAATGCAGAGATTATTTTTGAAAAAGCTCAAGATGATGGGATCTGGGGTATGGGGCCGCTCGGCACATCCTTCACTACCTATTCTTATTCCTTGGAAGTTGATTGGAAAAAAGCTGCTAGCGATTTAATCAGTAAAGCAACCAAAGCCTTAAGCCCAAAAGCACAACAAGTTGCAGTGCAAGTTGTTTCTGTTGCTTCCGTTGCAATTCCAAATCAAAGCGAATAGAAATTGAAGAACCCCTTTCTACGGGGTTCTTAAAAAACTCTCAGTCTTCTTTGACCCGTTTCTTCATTTTTTTCGCGGTTGTGGCGGTTCCGTTTTTCGCAGAAATATCGATCCAGATCGGCGAGCTCCAAGCGATGTGTCCATCTTCTTGTTGAGCTCGGAGATAATAATAGGCAAATGGAGGCTTGTCTTCCCGAGGCTCTAGAGCGATTTGGCTTAATGGATCCATATCGTCGATTTCAAATTCAACGATGCCATCTTTGATCTCTAGCTTGCGGAAGACTTTGCCATTGCGGATCAGCTCGGCTTTCACAATCGGCTCTGTGCCGATGCAATAGCCGGTGACGTGCCGGTTAAACTCAAGCCCAGGACGAGCTTTTGTCTCGAGTTCGGAACCCATCGAAAAACCTGCAATATGAAGGCCGATAATGATCCGTTCACCCGTTGTTGCATAGCAAGAGCGGGCTTGGAGCGCTTCGATCATCGATGTTCGGTTATGCTCTTTCGCGAGAATCGCGGTGAGCCCAGGCGTATATTGCGTTTGATCGGCGTCGTAAAGTCCTTGATAAGGCCCTCGATCGTCTAGACCTCCAGCAACAAATCCAAATCGGCATCCATTGTTCAGCGCTTTTTGGATCGAGCCTTCAGCAGCTTCCGATATGCCGTTCTTTCCACCTTCAATCGGACGGTAATTACCATCTTTCGCTGTGCACTCAGAAGATCCCCATGCATTGTAGATCTCGACGACCCTTTCAAACTCGGGGTTGAAATCGTTGAAATCGTAGCAGGTGCTCTTTCCCATCGAAAAGGTTGGGATCGCAATCATCTCTTTCGGATTGCTGGTCTTGTAAATTTTCTTCAGCGAGTTGCTCTTAGTGTCTTTGCGGCGCAAGATCGGCTTTTGGTCTTTGGAGTAGATGAATTGGCGCAAACCTTCTTCTTTCGGCTCGCCAAACCACTGGAAGCCTAAGAGAGCAACAAAACGGTCGTCTTCGTTGAACTCGGCTACTTGCGCAGAGATTCCTTTCCAAACATCGTTGGATGTTTCTTCTTCGCTGTCAAAAGAAGAGGTGGCGAAGAACTGGAGCGCGCGGTCATCGCGCATGTGTCTTAAAAAGGCCTCGATATTTTCTGCTGAATCCACTTTTACCGATTCGCCGTGCAGTACTCCCCAGTAAAGCCCTAATGCGCCTTCTGGAAGACATTTTATGGGCGGAGAAAAAAATTGCTCTTTCGTTTTCAAATTGCGCAGCTGAATCTTATAGATCCCAGGCTCATTGAAATAGAGATTCGGCAATGCGATGAAGCCAGTTTCTGGAACAAAAAGCTTCCAGCTTAAGTTTTCACGCAAATGTTCATAGCTTAGATCAATGAGTGTTCCTTCAGGAGCATTCGAAGTCAAATTGCCATAAACGTCTTCAAAGCGGACGATCACATCAAATCGCTTATTTCGGCTAACGAGAGATGGAGCGATGATTTTCAGAGTTTTTAGGTGGTTGCCGCGCACATCGAGGAAGAATGTTTCGCTCTCTTTGTAATCGCCTTTGCCTTTCGGGTCGATGAAGAGGTGGAACGGTCTTCGGCGCTGTACGGTTTTTTGAGCGTTGTTGTCTTTCATCACGATGGTGATCGTTTCGCCAGGCTTGAGTTCAAGCGGCAGAGAAAATTCAAAGGAGGCTGTACTTGTTTCTGGATGCTCGACGCGTGTCGGGCTGATCGTTTTGCCATTAGGCAGTTCCACCCAGATCACATTCGCTTTATCTTTCGGATTTGTTCCCGGAATTTGCCAATCGAGTTCACGCCCTTTGCTCTCTAGATCGAAGCGCAGTTTTGCTCCTTTCGGAAGATGGCTCGCAGTGGTGTACACAAACTTCCAAGTAGCTGGGTCTCCGGCTAAAGCATGATTCGGCTCGCAAAAACAGATCGATCTTCGCATTGAAAAAACTCCTTAAGGTGAGCTTTTATTCTGCCTATTTTGCGATTGTTTTGCAAGAAGCAATGTTGTATATTCTCCGCCCAAAAAAAGGTGTTTATGGAAGTTCCTCCTGTGGCCCGCAGTTATTGGTCCTATTTGAATCCTTTGAATCTCGTCTATGTTCCTGGGAAGATTTGGAGCGCGGTCAGCTTCATTTTCTCCAGAAATGAACCTTTGCCGGCTATCGAGATGCAAAGGCGCATTATTGTCTTGAGAGGCGTTGGAGATGGCGTGCTTCAAGAAGAAGATCACAAAAGCGTAAGCGAACTTCTCGATGAAAGCACCCGTCCCTATTCCAGTGTAATCGTGGTCTTGAAGGACGGATCAAAGCTGGAAGTAGCGAAAACATTTTTGACGGATGCGGAAAGAAGCGGTCGAGACGGCATGCCGGATCAGATCGTCATCGATGGAGTTGAGATCAAACCGCCGCCTAGGACAGATGAGCAAAAATTAGTCCTCTTAGAAAGGCTGCTTGAGATAGCGGGCGGCGATCGAAGCAAAGTGACTAGGTGGACTCAGCTTTGTAATTTCCGATTGAAAGCAAGCATCGGCGATCTCGTTTTGCAAGATTATAAGAAAAAATATGGCACAAACGCATTGATCCGCCAGGATCTGATGGGCAAAGCCAACGATTACCACAAGGTTGTTGTGTCGCTAGATACCAAAAAAGGAGCTCTTTCTTGCGAAGTTGAGGGGGTGATCCGGTTTGACAATAACGATGATGGCGATATTCGGGAAGTGGATGTTCCATTCAAGGGGCTCTTCAAATATGAAATTGATGAGGAAGGGCAGGAGTGGGTGCTCAGAGATGTTGATCTCAGCTCTCGAAAGCAGGCTTAGGACGAGGAATGATTTTGATCTTTTTGATCGATCGTTCGTTCGAGCTCAAGACTTCTAGGTCAAACTCATCGTGAGAGAGCCTCCATCCCTTCAATGGGATGGTTCCAGCGCAGTGAAACACATAACCCCCGATGGTTTCATAGTCGGGGTTTTCTGGGATTTTGATCCCAATCTGATTTTCAATATCGAGTAAGGTCATTTTGGCGTCGACGACCCAGCTGCCGCCGGGAAGCTCCCAAAACTCTTTGGCCTCGCCGATGTCGTATTCATCTTCGATTTCCCCGACAAGTTCTTCCAAGATATCTTCAATAGTGACGATCCCTTCGGTGCCGCCATACTCGTCGACGATGATGGCCATGTGGATCTGTTTGTTGCGGAATTCTTGCAAAAGCAGCGCGATCTTCTTGTTTTCGGGCGCATAGAGGACCGGTTTTGCGATCGTTTCTACTGTCGCGCTCAGGTCTTGCTCTGGATCAGCAAAACATTTTAAGAGGTCTTTGTAGAGGGCTACGCCGACAATGTCATCGAGCGTTTCTCGATAGATTGGAATCCGGCTATAACCTTCGTTTGAAAACAGTTTCGCCGCTTCCTTTAATGGAGTGTCTCCGCTTAAAGCATAGACATCGACTCTCGGGACCATCACTTCTTTAGCGACCCGCTCTTTGAAGTTGACAAATGAGCTGATGAGTTTTTGATCGCTTGGATCAAGGTGCTGTTGGAGTTCCGATTCGCGGATCATTTCACGGATTTTGGATTGGTCGGTAACAATTTCCCCTTCTTCTTCAAAATGGGTTTTACGGATGAGAACCCGGGTGAGTTTTAAGAAAAGGCCTACGAGTGGAAAGAGAATTGTGAGATAGATAGAGGCAAATGGAGAAAATATTTTTAGGATAGGTTTGCACCAGAGGTTACCGATGAGGCGCATCGTAAATTCAAGAACGACAGAGACGGCGATGATGCTTCCGCCGACCGAAAGGAGGGGAGGCCAGTCTTGGTTTGTTGGAACGGTATCGATGAGATGGTGGAGTCCAGGGAGCGCGGAAATCAGATAGAAGAATGCAGTGATCGCGTAAGCAAGTTCATAAATGTGTTTAGAGATCGAGATGCAAAAATAGAGGTTTTCCCATTCATGCTGGCGGAAAAATTTGCGCAAAATGGGACGGAAAAAAAGGAGGGGGGCGCCTTTAGCGGAACGGAGAAGTTCTTTTGATTTAAACTTCCCTAAATGGAGGATGGCGCTATTGCAAGCTGTCAAAATAAGAGAGCCCAATAATAGCAATATGGGAATGATCGGACTTTCTAAAATCATTTGAGGGCTATTTTTAACCTATCTAGATGACGCATACAACTTTTTTCTTTTTTTCGCATCGCCTCTTTTGCTTTTTTTTCTAAATCGTCGTAGCCAATCAAATGGAGAATCCCGTGAATCACGTAGAGAGCTGTTTCCCGATATGGGTCTATTCCTCTTTTTTCCGCATATTGGATTGCCACTTTTGGACAGACGAAGATTTCGCCTAAGTGCTTTTCATCGAGCGGAAAAGAAATGCAGTCGGTAGAACTTGGATCTTGAAAAAACTCATCGTGGAGCTCGCAGATCTTTTTTTCTGTAACAAAATAGATTGCAATTTCTTCAAAGGGAATGTTTAGAAAAGATAAAACCGCATCGACAAGGACTTTTGCACAGTCCTTGCGGATGGGTAAATCTTTTTGTGAATTGTAAACGGAGATCACTTGCACTCAAATTTGTACGTTTTTTGCCGACATCTCTGAGAAGAGCGACCGCGCTTTTGTTGTATTTTTGCTCGTCTATAGGGTTCGTTGCCGCTATGGACTCGCAAAAATGCAACAAAATCATCGGTCGCCTTCCTCAGATCTGTGCGTCAAAAAATGTACAAATTCGAGTTATGCTGATGGAGTTTTGGGAAGGCCGGTCACTTTTTTGTTTTGGCCATCGACCCATTTGCCCAGTTTGCGGAGTACTTCGACTCGCTCAAATCGTTTCAGAACGTTGCGCTTTTTTGCGCCTTTGCTCGTTTTGCCGTAGCTGCCATGTCTTGTCATTATTAACCTACTTTTGGAATAAATCGGTTCAGTGTAGCGCCGTCTGAGAGAGCGTTTTCATGCGGCTTGAAGCCAGCAGGAAGGGCATCTTTTTTCGGGCCAGTTTTCGGACCGCTCACGCGGGGTCTTCGGGGCGAAATATTTCTGATTTTGCCCTGTTTGCTCATGCGGGTCATAAGGTTCTACTCCAATCTTTAAAGCTATAAAGTATAGTGGCGAAACCGCTTTGAATCAAGTATTTTCAGCGGGCTTCAATAAAAAATCCTGCTTTTTTATAAGCATCGAATCTTTGGGATGAAAGGTTTTTCTTTACTGGAGCGGTTAGATCTTCAAACTCGTAAATGATTTTAAACGTTTCATTCAATAATAGCGCTGTAGGGCAGAGATTAAATGCGATTTTAGCTTGATTCACATTATTTTTTGATTTCGTAATCGCAACAAAGTCGTTGGTTGGGCCATCGGATGCAACGTGGGGGAGAAAGCTTGCGGCAGGCTGTTTCCAGAGAAGCTCATCGACAAACTTTTCGCTCTTTTCCTCTTCCACGAAGAACAGGATCGGCTCTTTTTTGACAAAATGAAGTTGAGCGGTTTCAAGGATTTTTTTGAGTTTGTTCCCGTTTTCATTCACTTGGAAAAAAATGACTCGGGTAGCTGGGCTAAAAGTGCTCATGTTCTTCTTCTTTTTTGATGTCAGCTTCTGGCAGGATCATTCCGCAGGAGACAAGGAATTTGAGCACCTCTTCATTGGTCATATCGATTCTATGGACGTCCGATTCGGGGATCAGGAATAAAAAACCTGAAATCGGGTGGGGGGCGGTAGGTACAAAGACGGAGATAAGAGGCTCTTTTATGGCGCCTTTGATCTCTTTTGCTACCTCTCCAGCCTCGAATCCAAGACCGTGGTTTGGCTTGCAGGGGAATGGGATCATGACAGGATTTTTAAAGGCTTTTTTCCCTTCTGAAGAGAGCAGTGCGGCAAAGATATCTCGGCTCACTTTGTAGACTGTTTTAATGAAGGGGATTTTGAAAAGTACAAGGTTGCCCCAATTCATGAGCGTCTTCACCAAGAATAGCTGCGTTACGAAGCCGAGGAAAAGGATGAAGATGCAAAGGAAGATCAAGGACAAGACACGGGAAATGAATAAGGTCAATCCGTGAGGCAAGTGGACATGGACTTGATCTTGCAATATGTCTACGAGCGGGCCCACGATATTGACGAAAGGCTCAGTGAAAAAGTCGAAGAGGAAAATGATTACCATCAAAGTAAGGACGGCTGGCAGTAAGATGATGAATCCGGTGAGCAGGTATTTTTTCATCGGGCCTCCGGTTGGATGACGCCGCAGGAAACGACATATTTGATCGCTTCATCGGTTTTCATATTCAGATTGATCAGTTCTGATTTTTTGCACATAACCAAGTAACCAGTCGAAGGGTTCGGAGTGGTTGGAATGAATACCGAAACCAATTCGCTCTTTTCGGCGTCTGAGCAGGTTTGCGGAGCCGATTTTGCGATCAATCCAAGGCAGTAAGCGCCTTGGTAGGGGAAGGGGAGTAGAACGACTTGGCTAAACGATTTTTCTTTTGAGCCGAAGAGAGATTTAACGATCTCTTTGGACGTTTTGTACACTTTATTTACGATGGGGATTTTGCTGATAATCCGATCTCCCAGGCGAATCAGCTGGCTGAAGAAGAATTTACGGGCGGCAAACCCGAGGAAAAGGGTGAGCAGAACCAATCCAACTAATACCAGAATTTGGCTGAGCGTCCGGGTCAATTGGGGCGATGCAATGGGGAGCCGGCTGGTCAAAATAGAAACGAGGCCGACAAACGGATCGGTGAACAGGCGAACTAAAAATCGAACGACCCAGATCGTAACTGCGAGCGGCAGGAGCGTAACGAGACCTGTCAGGAAATACTTCTTCATAAGTCAAATATCGCGCATTTCCCAATAAATCGGTAGGGTAAATGTGCGTCAGGACCTGCATAATCGACGCCAATTCGAGGTCCAGCTGTGATCGAAGTGATTTTCACTCCCTCTTCTATCCAAATTTCCGAACCGCTAAGAGATTTTCCGTTTTGCTTCAAGGTAATGCCAAGCGCTCTTGTGAGTGCGCCAGGGCCGTGGGTAAGCGGCATTCTCCCGCGTCTTTTCAACATGATCTCTTGTCCGATCGCTGGTTCAAGCGCGCGGATGAGCACGGCATGAGGGATATTAACGCCTGCCGTGACAACGTTCAGCAGGTGATGGATTCCATAGCAAAGATATACATAGGCAACGCCGCCCTGTTTATACATCACTTCGGTTCTTTCCGTTCTCCGGTTATTGTAGGCGTGGCAAGCCCGATCAACAATACCCGCATAAGCTTCGGTCTCGCTAATGTAGCCGCCTGCGAGCTCGCCGTCGATCTGTGTAAGCAAGAGTTTGCCGAGAAGGGCTTTTGCCACTTCAACGACATTCTCATTTTGGTAGAAAGAGAGGGGGATCATGGGAATAAATATAAACAGGATACGGCTTGCGTTGCAAGCCTACAGGATAAACCCTTCGCGACCGCGAAGGGTTTATCCTGTTCATCCTTGTTAATTTCTTCTCTTCTTAGCGGGGGTTGAAGGGGGAGAGACTAAGCTCCACTGAGTTTGCAGAAGAATGTAGTCGAGATCCTCTAGCCGGACGAAAATTTCTTGCCCGACCGTAAAGGTCTTTCCTGTGCGGGCCCCTCGGAACGACATTTTGTGCGGATTGTACTCAAAATAGTCATTCCCAATTTTCGATACGTGGATGTTGCCTTCCAAATCGAACATCGCCACTTCGAAGAAAAGAGCAAATGGTTTGATTTTTGTGATAACAGCTCTGTAAACCTTGGTCGCATCATCGGCAAAATATGTCGCTGCAAGCCTGAGTTTTTTCAACAAAGTCACCGAACTTTCTGCTTTGAAAGAGACTCTTTCCTTCTCGGAGCAGGCGAGCGCTACCGCATCAATATCGGTATCTTCAGGCAGCTCGTCAAAAAGAAGTCTTTGAATGATGAGGTCGGTGTATCTACGGATCGGACTCGTAAAGTGGCAGTAATACTCGAGCGCAAGCCCATAGTGGCCCAAATTTTCAGGCGAGTAGGCAGCGAGTCTCATGCTTCGAATAAAACTGATAGAAAGCTGACCACTCATTGGAGAATCTTTTGCCTCTTGGAATAGTTTTTGGATATCATGCCGATTCGGATTTGCAGGCACATGGAATCCAAGCGCCCTTGCAAATGTGGCAAAATCCTGAAAACTTTCACTTGCAGGCTCTTCATGAACCCGATAGATCAGTTTTTTTCCAAGTTTTGAAAGGTGCCGCGCTGCAATTTCATTCGCGACAAGAGCGAATTCTTCGATCATTTGGTGGGTGATGTCGTATTCGACCCGCTCAATCCGAAGAGGGACCCCGCTTTTATCGACGATGATCACATCGTCCGGCATCGAAAAGTCGATGCTGCCCCGGTCGAACCGCTTTTTCTTGAGTGCGTTGCAAAGGGCCACCATCCGCTCTAGAAGCGCTTTATGGGGACTCTTCTTTTTTCCTTCCAAGACTTCAAGCGCTTCTTTGTAGGTAAAGCGTTTTTGGCTCTTAATCGCTGTCCTTTTGATTTCGTATTTCACGAGATCGCCGTTCGGCGTGTATTCGGCCAAAACAGATTGGGTGAGGCGAATGACTTTGGGTTTTAAGCTGCAAAGTTCGTTCGATAATTCTTCTGGAAGCATCGGAACGCAAGTGCCTGGAAAATAGGTCGAATTGCATCTAAGATAAGCTTCTCTATCGAGATGGGTGCCAGGTTTTACATAATGGCTTACATCGGCAATGTGGACGCCCAGGAAAAAATGGCCCCGGTCATCGATTGTGACCGAAATGGCATCGTCATAGTCTTTGGCGGTGTCTGGGTCGATGGTGACAACTTCCCAATCGGTTAAGTCAACGCGGCCGTCTACTTTGACTGTTTTTCCATATTTTTTCGCTTCTTTTATGGCTTCTTTGCTAAAACCATCAGGAAGTTCAAACTCTTCTATTGCCGCTTGAATATCGATAGATGGATCTGTGATGTGTCCGATGAGACGGGTCATCTCACCAACGACGATGTCATCTTTGCCGTGCCAGTCCTCGATTTTGCAGATGATCCTATCGCCTTCTTTGAGAGCGGTCTTCGATTTGACTTTGACCGGTTTGTCAATGCCTAAAAGGGGCGCGTAAGCCACCGCATGGCGGGCCGTTTTTTGGACGACGATGCAGGCCAAGTGAGTGCGGCTGCGCTTCAAAATGGCTACAATCTCGCCTTCAGGTCCCTTAGCTGAAACAACGGGATTGACTTCGACTTCGACGGTATCGCCATCGACCGCGTCTTTAAGAGCATGCTTAGGAACGAATACGTCCGGCCTCTCTTTGCAGCGGACAAAGCCAAAGCCTTTGGTATGGATGCTGATCGTTCCGGTGACAAGGCCTGGCGCATTGGGTAAAACATATTTTCCTTTTTGCAAGGCCAGTTCGCCATTGTCGACTAGATCATTTAAAATTTCTTTAAAAAGCCGATGGTGTACATCAGGTATATCTAGAGAGCGTGTTAACTCAGAAAGAGTTGATGGTGTGTACCGCTTTCCTTGAATATATTGGATAACGGTTCGTGTGAGATTTGAGGTTAGTTTTGGTTTAGCTCCACCCCTTTTTCGTTTTTTTGAGGTCATAACTCCATGATAAAAGAGCGGGGGTTATTTGTGTATAGATATCTCTTAAATTTTGGTCGAAAAGACACCTATTGCATCATTGAGCATTATCTTAGAGATGGTTTATACTGTGCGCGCTATGAGACTCAACGGATTAAAAGATGCTGCAAATGAGGAGCTTTTGGCTGCTCGTTCACCCCCTTTTTTTAAGCAGAATTATAAGGGGACAAGAATTATCTTTAGCGACCTGCTCAACATAATTAAGGCAGCGGTTTATCCAATTTTTTTTTCCTTAAAAGACCAAGTTTCTTATGTCGAATATCAATTGCAGAGCACGAAATGGCACAAATGGCAAAAGTATGGCGATCAGGTAATCGATTTTGCAACAAATGCAAAGTATCCAGATAAACAGCAAGGCGCCACGGAATGGGGAAGCTTTCAAAGGACGTATGGGCTCCAAGATTTAGACTGGCAACCTCTATTTGGAGTTTTAAGTCGAGATAAGCTTGCTGTAAGTAAAGCATTTTGCGGAGGAATGAGCGCTCATTTCATCTATTGCTATTTGAAAGAACTGCAGTCCGGAGCAACTCCTCGGGAAGCTGTTGAAAAAGTTTCCACATTGTATCGCGATGGCCCCCCTAAGTCGGCTCAAATAGCACAGAGCCTGCTCGAAGCTTATAATTGCAATGAGGCTGTAATTGTTAAAAAGGAAGAATTTACCAAATTTTCAAATAAATTGTCGTTCATTTGTTTGTATCTATTTCATTGTTTCCTGGATGTCATAAAACGAGTCGCGAAAATAGTCTGTTCTTGTTTTGGACACTCGCTCGAGATTGAGTTAAAAGCGACCGAGGGATGTGTTGAATTCATTATGAAAGAGTTTAGAAAACAGCTCGTGGAACTTGTAGAGAGTAGGCCTCATTTTCAGTTATTGGGAATTGGCATCGGTGAATGGAGTTTTTGCGCGCCAGAAAATCTAAACAAGACCCTTCAAACGCTTCCCTCTGGCGCCTATTATTTAGCTTTTCAGGGTAAATGCACTCAAGATACAAATCATGCAATCGCCTTCATTAAAACAGGCCAGGACAAGGATTTTATTTTTGATTCGAATTATGCAACTTTAAGCGTAGATGCATCTAATTCTCCGATAGAACTCGAAAAACTGCGTGAACATTATTTTCGCAATTTCCCTGATGGCGGAGAGATTACTTTTTTCCCATGCAACCTAAATTCAAATTGATAAACCCAATTTGCATAAATCGTTTTTCAGCTTTTCTACTCCGGTAAACACTTCCCCTTTGAGGCCGATTCTTCGGGCGCTTTCAATGAACTCGGGGATGTCGTCAGTATAGAAGCATTCTGAGGGGTCGCAGCGAGAATGTTCGAGCGCTTTCCGAAAGATTTGTTCATCCGGTTTCCAGGCGCCTACTTCATAGGAAAGAACTTTATGGTCAAAGAGATTGAGGACGGGGAAGTTTTTGGCAGAATAGTTGTAGTGGCATTCAGAAGTGTTGGAGAGCAAAATAAGCCGGATGTTTTGTTTTTTGAGCTGTTCCACGACCTTCCAAAGCTCGAGGTTCGGAGTAAAGATATCGCAAAAGGAATGGGTGAATTCATCTAAACTAAAGGGTTTTGAAGAGCGGTTTTGGAAAGCCTTGAATAGATCTTCGGTATGGATCACCCCTTTTTCATAAAGCTCCCGCAGATTGGTGTTGAAGAGCAGATGTTTTACGTCTTCTGGAGAAAGGCCTGTGCATTTACCCATTTGTTCCAGCATTTTGGGAAGACTGAAGAAAACAAGCACGTTTCCAAGATCAAAATAGACTGTTTTGAGCATCATTCCTACCTATAGCTTAAAATCCAAAAGCGCACATCGGGATATTTTTCGACCACTTCTTGGGCCCAGCTTTCCGCCTCTTTGCGAGTCGGGAAAAGAATAGCCGCTGTGGCCAGTGCATCTGCTAAGGCGCAAGTGGGGGCAATCACGCAGGCGCCGACAATCGAAAAAGGGGTTTTCTCTGTAGCGCTCAAGGTGAGTGGATCAATGAGACCAATGTTGCGCGAGGTGGCCATTGCGCAGTTGCGCAGCGGAATCGGCGCCATCGGCTGTTTGCCGACAGTGAGCGCTGGGTTGACCGGAACTAGCCAATCGCCTTGGTCAGGATGGTGGCCAAGGGCTCGGATATCGCCAGCCCATTCGACAACAAGATCTTCAATGCCTTGGCTTTGCAGCCGCTCTACGATCCAATCGATGCACATTCCTTTCGCTATCCCGCCTAAATCAAGGGCAGTTGAACGATTGTCCTTTTTTAAAATGCCATTGTGAATCGAAAGATGGTTCCAGCCGATCGCATCAGCAAGATCGAGGGCATTCGCATTTGCTTTCAACGGCTCTATAGTCGGATCGAATCTGCCGCCGCTAACAGTAACCATTTCGCTGCAAAGATCGAGTAGATTTTGCAGAGGAGGGGAGAGGGGGATGAGCGTCTCTTTTTCTGCATGATTGATTTTGGAAATTTCCGAATCTGGATTCCAGTTGTCAAAAGTGTCATGTACTTGAGCGAACGTTTGTTCAATGACCTCTTTTACAGCTCTTTGCTCTTTATTGGAAAGCGATTTGCCTACAATGATTTGGTAAGGCATAGACATCGCTTCCCCATTGAAATGGGTGCAAGGGTTTTTCTTTTGGCAGGAGGCTAAAAGAATCAGGAAGAGAGCCATTTTGAGAAATGCCGACAGTGTGTTTTGGAGTAGCATCGCAATAGTCATAGGTCCGATGCCTCCGGGAACAGGAGTGATGTGGTCCGCGACCTCGGAAACTGCTTTGAAATCGACATCGCCCACCAGTTTTCCGTCGGGGAGCCGGTTGATTCCAACATCGATGACGGTTGCGTGTCTTTTCACAAGGTCTTTTGTGATAAAATGGGGTTTGCCAATTGCTGCAACCAAAATATCGGCTGATCGGGTCAGATCGGCGAGCCGTTCCGATTGGCTGTGAGCTACCGTCACCGTGGCGTTGCAACCCGCTTTTTTTTGCATCAGAATAGCGGCGAGCGGTTTTCCCACAATATTGCTTCTGCCTAGGATCACCACATGTTTTCCAGAAGTTTCAATCCGGCTTCTTTCCAAAAGCACTTTGATGCCGAGGGGAGTGCAGGGCAAAAATCCCCCCTCTTCGCCAAGGAGCATTTTTCCTACATTGACCGGATGAAAGCCATCTACATCTTTTTTCGGATCGATAGATGCCATGATGATTTTTTCATCGATATGTTGGGGCAATGGCAATTGAACTAAAATCCCATTCACTTCCGGATCGCGATTCAACATTTCGATTTGTTTGAGAAGATCGCTTTGAGCAATCGTTGCAGGCAATTCGATGGTTCTGGAGAAAATCCCTACATGAGCGCACGCTTTACTTTTTGCTTTCACATAGGTTTTGGATGCCGGATTATCGCCGACTAAAATGACCGACAAACCCGGCTTTCTTCCCAAAGCTGCTACTTTCTTGTGGATTTCCGCTTGGATCTCTGCGCTTATTTTTTTTCCATCTAGCAGCATGTCAGACCTTGCGGCTCAATATTTTGCATCCTGCAGCGTGGATTTTTCCATTCGATGCAAAGACAGTTTCGCGTGAGTTGATATTGAATGGTCTTCCATCCCAATGAGTCACTTTGCCGCCGGCTTCTTCAATGAGCAGTTTTCCAGCTGCGACATCCCAAGGGCCGAGCTCCACTTCGAAAAACCCCTCGAATCTCCCCGAAGCAGTGTAGGCCATGTCGATGGCGGCAGAACCAAGACGGCGGATGGGGATGCCAAGCTTGAGAATGTCCACGAAATGATCGATGCAATGAAATGGGTTTTTGGCCAGATTATAAGGAAATCCGGTTGCTAAAATGGCCTTTTCCATCTGCGATACATCGGAGACTTTGATTTTTTGGCCGTTCAAAAAGGCCCCTTTGCCGCTTTCTGCGACAAAAAGCTCATGAGTGATCGGCTGATATACAACGCCTGCGACCACTTTTCCCTCTTTTTGCGCGGCTATGCTCACGGAAAAGATGGGCAATTGATGGGCAAAGTTGACGGTTCCATCAAGCGGGTCGATGATCCACAAAATTTCTCCGCCCCCTGACGTGCCGCTCTCTTCTGCAAGGAAATGAGATCCTTTGACATTGGACCCAATGAATTCAATGATCGCCTTTTCTGATTTATGATCGTATTCTGTGACGAGATTGTGCTGTCCTTCTTTGGTTTTGATGGCAAAGTGGGTGCCAAATCCTTGGCGAAGGATTTCGCCGCCGAGCAAAGCGGCTTCTATTGCGATCAATGTGATGTGCGAGAGGCTCTCTTTCGTTTGATCCAAAATAGATCCCACATTTTTTTTTGTTTTGAATAAAGGGCCAGCGGTCCTGCAAACCAAACGAATGCATAGAGGCCGTCAATGACTGGCATCCCAAAAAAATCAGCTATTGCCCATCTTCCCTGAACAGGCACTCTTCTGTCAAAAAGAAAAAGGATGAGAACCTGAAAAATTGTGGAAAGAAAGGAAAAAAATGCGGTGAGCAATGAAAGATGGAATGGTTCATCGTATAAAAAATGCCTTCTTGTTTTGAAAAGAATGGCGGCTACGAGCGTGTAATTTAGTGCATGTACTCCCATCGGATCATTGGAAATGAGGTCCATGATGCACCCCGAAATGCAGCTGAGCCATAAAGCCTGATGGAAAGTGCCGCGTAATAGCGCAAGCGCAAGAAAAGGGGAGAAGGCAAGAATCGAAATGTGGGGAAGGAAGATCGATTGGAAGATGAGGGCGATCGTAGATAGAAGAAAAGCGAGGATTAGCATTTGAGCACAGATTTTACCAGATGGGCATTTTCATGCAGAAGCTGATGCCATTTCCATGCCGATTCGATGAGAGTTGGCAAATCGGAAAATTTTGGGCTCCAACCCAAAACCTCTCTCGCTTTTCCAAAATCGGCCGTCAAAATGCCGGGCTCTCCTTCGCGTCTATTTTCGAGCCGAACAGAGATCTGATGGCCGCAAAATTGTTGAACAGCTTGAATGATCTCTAGAACCGAATAGCCGCTTCCAGATCCCAAATTGATCGTGTTTTTCGGGGCGTTCAACGCTGCGACGTGCGCTGCCGCCAAATCCATCACGTGGATGTAATCTCTAACAGCGCTGCCATCTTTTGAAGGGAAATCAGTTCCGTAAACGACGATTTCTTCCCTAATTCCCAGCGCTGTTTGGATGATGTTTGGGATGAGATGTGTTTCTGGGGCGTGGTTTTCGCCGATCTGCGTTTCTAGATCAGCTCCTGCTGCATTGAAGTAGCGCAAAATAACAGCTTCCAATCCGTGAGCCTTTTCAAAATCATGAATAATCTCTTCATTCATCCATTTTGATCTTCCATATGGATTGATCGGTTGCACCGGATGCTTTTCCGTAATCGGATTGAAAATGGCATTTCCATATGTTGCGCAGGTGCTGGAAAAGACAAGTTTTTTGACTTCATGATCGCGCATCGCTTCTAAAAGCGAGATGGTGCTGCCGACATTGTTGCGGTAGTATTTGCCGGGATTCGTCATCGATTCGATAACGATCGCATCTGCAGCAAAGTGGATCACTGCTTTGGGTTTGTAGGTTGTGAATGCTTTATCAAGAGCCGCTCTGTCATTGAGATCGCCCTGAATGAAAGGGCCCCATTTGACGGCGTAGCCGTGGCCGGTGGACAAATTATCGAATACAACGGGCTGCCATCCCGCCATTGCAAGGGCTTTGCAGGTGTGGCTTCCAATGTAACCCGCGCCGCCGGTGACTAGTATCGGTTCTGCCATATATTATTTCAAATGTACAGAATTTGGGCTGGGTGTGTCAACCCAGATTCACGACCATGGCTGAAAGATTGTCGCCCGATCCGGCAGCGTAAGCGGAAGAAACGATGTTTTGCGCCAGTTTTTCGCATGAGATGTTCTGCCTTGCTGCATTTCCAACTTGTCTTGTGCTTGCCACATCATAGATGCCGTCGCAAGCTAAGATGAGGCGGCTGTTTGGTTGGATGCGATCGAGTGGCAATTTAGTGATTTTAGGTCTTGCGCTCATTGCGCCATTTGTGAATTTATCTCCGAAACCCCGAGCAACAGCCAGAATTCCATTTACACGAAGAACTCCGCGGACGGGCCACACTTCTCCGCCCCGCGCACGAATTCCATGGACATATCGTTCATCATCCAAATTTGCATCTTGGCTTAATTGTTGGATTTCGTCTCCATTTTGAAGAATAGTTCTTGAGTCGCCAACATTCGCTGTCCACAACTGGCCGTCAAGAATCATGGCAACAGTGGCAGTACTGCCGCTTTGCTCATTGAATTCGTTATTTAATTCCACGAAGCTCAATTTAAGGGCATTCCAAATCTCCTCATCAGTGAGGCCGGCCGAATTGAATTGCTCAAGTTTCTCTTGTAGTTTAGCTTGGAGATGATCTCTGAGATAGCGCGAAGCTCCTCTTCCTCCATGCCCATCAAATATACCGAATAACTTTCCAGAATGAACTTGACCGTTGATCATCACATGAAATGAAGTCGCAATATGCTCATCTTCCATCTCAGGCCTTCTGCCGATATAATGGCAAATGCCTACATCGAGTCCGCCCACTCTATCTGTTTCTTTATGGCCAAAATTCCCTTCAATATAGCGGAATGCACCATCTTCTTCTGCGCCCATTTGCTCTTGGGCCATCGTCCATTCTCGCTCTAATTTCCCTTGAATGCGTTCTGCGCCCACCCGCACCCTGTTTTCTCTCACTTCGGCATTCAATCTGCCGGCTGGAGGCTCAATCAAATTGGGGTTGAGGTTTAGAGGACGAAATGGATAGATGAGGGATTGGATGTGTTTGTAGCTTACATGCAGGGCATGGCCAGCCATTTCTCGCTGGTCTATGGCAAATTCTAAGGCCTTTTTCCATACCCCAAATGTAGCGAAATAGCCAATACAGGCAATTAACGATAGGACAGCTCTCCCGACCGCTTCCGCAAGTCTTGAAAGCGCCTTCGGAATAGAAAAGATGCGGATGGAGGCAGTTTCCGTCCAAGCAGGATTCTGATGAATGGTTAATGAGCTCATTGAAGGAAATTATAGCTGAATAGAAAGCCTCCCGCAATTATAATATTTGCTTTATAATATAATTAAAGTAATTTCTGTTTGTTTTTGTTAACAAACAATTTAATTTATTTTTGTTTTGTCTTTAAATATTTTAATTATAATATTTCTCATGTTTGCAATATTTAACCGTCCATCTGTTAAAGATAAAATCTATGATTCTGGCCCTTTCGATCATGTTTCTTCTAAAATAATAGCTTCTTATGCAGGCCCTGCTGCTCCCAATTTATGGGAGAGAGTCGCAAGTTGGTACAATGAGAACGAGGAAGAAATAAAGAAATCGGCACAGGCCGTCTTTGCTGTCTCCTTTATCACAGGTATTGTGATTCTCAATGCTGTAGGTAAGAGCCAACAGATAGAAGCATTCACTCAATCTAGGGAACAGGCATATCATTCATATGTTGCTCAATCGAATTTAACCGGTTTGGAACTCTCTTCGTTGATGGAGAGGACCTGCGCTTCTGTTCTGGCGTATTGGGGAGTGAATTCTTGGGGGCTTGAAAAATTGCAATTCTCTCCTGCTTATACAAAGGGGCCTCAAGAGTGCATGCTCCATTTAACAAGAAACGGTTTTTTTAGATGGGTTGATCAACTCAAAGCAGGCGTTTGCAAAACGGCTGCATGCGGAATAGGAAGTTTTATTGGTAAAGCATCCGTTCTCACGAAAGTCCCGAAAGAAATCGTCCCCGCGCTTTATCGCAGATTCATCAACTGCGGGGAAAAAATATGCGAAGCAATCGTGACTCTGGATCAATCCGTTCCTTACGACTGGGGCGTATGTTCGAGCCAGCTGGTGAAATAGAAGACGTTATTCTATCCAGACTGTCCAACTTTTCGGATGCAGAAGAACATTTAGGTTGCGGCGGCGAAAGTAATAAGGCTCATCCTTTAAGTAGTACAGGCTAGATGAATTGGTGGATTTGACGTAACGAACCCAATAATTTTCCATCCAGCCTGGGAATTCATTGTATGGATGAAGATCGTGTAGGAATTCAGTCGTAATGATTTGTGCTTGTTGGGCTAGAAGTTGAACGCATACTTTATAGAAGAATGTAAACGGAATTCCTAAGTTGGGGGATGGATAGTTGTTTGGACACCCAAACACAGTGCACCACCTTTCAAAATCGGTGTTTTGTCCAATTTTGGTTGGATAGCCAAGAGTGAAGGGAGAGATCCCATTCAATAGGGCGGGTTCATTGTCGACAAAGTTAACTCCAGGTCCCGCTGTAAAAGCTTCTGAATAAGCTGAGAATATACGTAAAGGCTGTCCCGGTCCCGATGTGATCGAGCTTCTTTTGTCCATAAAGAGTCTTCCCGAATCGGCGGCGGCAACAGGCGGGTTAGTAATCTGAGGATTGATATTATCCACAACGATCGTCACTTCACCAGCTGATGAAGCTACCGCAGTATCTTTACTGAAATTTAGGTCTAAACCGGTGATCATCCTGATTTCCCCAACAGCGCTGATGAGAGTTGGGTTTGGAAGCGTTTGAGTAAGGGTTGTGTTATTCCCCGCAAAAGTTGTGATTGAGCTGCCGCTGGAAATAATTTGTTGGGTAACTGTCAGATCGCCTAGGCCTGCTGTGAGAGCGATCGGACCAGCTGTTGAGATGGATGGAGCTGCGCCCGAAACAATGATATCTTCTGCTGCAGTGATTGTGATCGAGCCTGTTGTCGAGCTAACAGTGCCTCCCGAAATATGAACTGTGCAAAGGCCGAAAGGAAATCCAGATATGAGGCCTGATTTGCAATTGTTTTGGCTGCACCCGAATGTCCCAGGCCCTGATGCAAGACAAATGTTGCCCCCGGCGGTCGATGTAATATTTGCTGTGACATTCAGATCCCCAAAACCGCTGTTATCGTTATCTGCAGTGAAAGTAATATCGCCTGCAGCGCTCTGAACGATCCGATTGATGTCGATTTGATTATTTGCGATCCCGCGGATGAATCCGTTGTTTGACTGTAGGGAGGTGGCAAGACCCGCAACGAGGATATTATTTCCTGCGAGCAGATCGATGATGCCAGTCCCTCCTGTTGCCATTCGACCGGAGTTTTGGATGTTGATGTCTCTTCCTGCAGTGCCAATGATATCGCCAGAGGTCGAAGAGACAATACGATTCACTTGCAGATCACGATTTGCCGCGCAAAATTGAATGGATCCTGTCTGTGAGCTGACGCTAGTCGCTGCACCTGTAAGAGAAACGTCTGTTGCAGCATGAAGCAGGATTGTGCCTATATTTGCGCCTGAATCTGTTGTTGTGATTGCACCAGCTGTTTGGGTGATGGAGGCAACGTTTGCAGTGGCGGTTCCACAAGGAAGCGGCGTGCAGCAGCAATGGATTGCATCGCAGCAGCAGCTAGCTGGCGCTCCGCAGCAGTTGGCTGTCAGAGGAAAACCAGCGCTGATAAGCAAAGGACCGCCCACTGTTGAAATATTGGCAGCAATATTTATATTGCTTTGCGTTGTTACAAGACTGAGAGAAGATCCGGCGCCTGTTGCAGTGATTGGAAAATTGACGTTCAAAGCCGCAACAGAACGGATGCATATGCTTCCTGTCGTCGTAATCGGGCCGGTTATAGTGATTGAATTGAAAGCATCTGTACAAATTGTGCCGCTCACATCGATATTTCCATTCACAGTGACGAGATTGAGATTGCTAACACTTGCAGCATTGCTTAGGTTTAAATTTTGCACTGTCACGCCATCCCTTTGAAGAGTGGCGCTGTGGATGGAGAGATTTCCTGTTGTTGTTTGAAGCGTTAAAGCTGTAACGGGGGCGATAGCGGCCCCTTTATTGATGATGACAGCCCCTCTTTGATTAGAAAGAATGGCAACAGAATCGATTCCGATGTTCGTGTTTACCGAACAAGGAGGATTATTACAGGCCTGGCAAACCGCAGCAGCGCAGCAGCTCGGATTCGGGCAGCATGGGATATTGACGCAAGTTGCACAAGGAGGGACCGGACAGCACGCAGGATTATTGCAAGTAGCGCAGACGCCGCCGCAACAGATGGGAATGGAGCAGGTCTGACAGACCTTATTGTTCAATGATAAGCAATTTGGGATTGGAATCGCCGTAGGACAGTTAGGGACTGTATTGCATGTAGCTGTTGCGTTTGGAACGTTGATGCCGGCAATAACTGCAAGATCAGCGCCATTATAGGCAATCAGTTCGCCTGCAGCAAATGCTGAGTCTGCTTCGATCAAAATATTTCCCGAAGTACCGATCCCGCTGTAGATGCTAGAAGCGAGTTGAATATTGCCTTTTGCTCTAACAAGCACTGAGTTGCTGATCGGAGCTGCAGGCAAAATATGGGATCTTCCTATGACGGCCTGATTTGGAACGCTCCCGTTGTTTGAGCAAATGATGTCTCTGGCGGCAAAAACTCGAGTGGCGCCGCCGCGATTGTATTGAGTAGGACCAATGCAGGCAAAACCGTTTAACAAAGGGTTATTTTGCTGCGACGTGATCAAGATATCGTTGAGAGCGATCACGTTCACGTCATTCACGCCTGTGATCCCGACAGATGCATTATTTGGCCCGCCCCCAAATTTAGTGATCGCGATATCCATTCCAGCAGCGACAAAGGTGTTGGAAATGGATGCAGGATTTAGACTTTGAGCGCCGATATTGCTGATGAATCCGAATTGTATACCCACAGGTGTGTTTAAAGTCATATTGATCGAACACCCAGCGATGGCTCTAACGTCCCCGATGAAAATAGAAGTTGTATTGGCGCCGCTGACCCCTGTCTGTCCAATGGTATTGAAGGAGATCCCAGAAGCATTTACATTAGTTGCATCTCCTCCATCAAGATTGATATTACCTGCAGCAATTGCAGTGATATTCGAACTTACGGTCGTCGTATTTACAAAACTTGAACCAATCAAATTCCCGCCCCCTGTTCCTGCAGCAAAAGGAAGCGCAGCAAGAGTGAGATTACCGCAAGTGCTTACAAAAATATCTCCCGTGATCGTTGTATTTGCAATGTGGCCGATGATATTTAAACAACCAGGGCGTGGGTCGGTTACAGTAAATCCCATCAAGAAATTGCCTTGAGTCGTGATGTTGATATTCCCTGTACAAACATTGTTGAAGCCAGTGTGCGTGCTGCCATGGCCAACTCTGTTAATAATTGCATTCCCGGAGTTGTGAGAACCCATGGTCATGCTAAAATTTCCTCCGCAATTGATGTTGATATCCCCTGCGAGGACGCTTGCTAGGGGCAAATCTTGGCTTCCGTGACCAATCACATTCATTAAGGACGTAGATCCTACATTGAGAGTTGGTGTAGTTTGAATGGATAGGTTCCCAGCGGTCGTTATGGTGATTGGAGCGTTTACGTTGATCGCCGGAATCGGCCCTCCAATCACGCGCATTGTGGCATGGCCGATTTGAGTAGAGCTATCGACTGCGGACCCCGATGTCATGACTAGATTATTGCAATTGATGTTGATTCCCCCGTTTGCCATCACATTTCCAGTGTCGGGCAGAAAACCTATATGCGACCATTGACTATTTGTTGCTGTCCTGCCACCTTGCAAAATCAGATCTGCGCATGGGGCATTGACAGTTGTCGTTCCAAAAGCTGATCCCACTGAAACGCCTGCCGATCCGCCTATCAAAGTGGCATCGCTGATTCGGATTTGATGATTTGCTTGCAAAAGAATATTCCCAGCATTCGGGTTCAGAATATTGCAAAGGATTAAGATGTCGTTGAATGCATTTAATGTTAAAGTTGTGTTAGCAGTCCAAAGAAATGGCACGGGGCCAAATGTTGCATTCGGAAGAAACAGGATATCTCCAGGACACCCGCCTGCGCAAGCTCCGCTCGGACAAGTTCCTGTATTACAAGTTGTGTCTATGGTCACGTTGTTCAAATTGAGGGCGGCAATCAGCGTTGCCCGCCTGAGAACGGAACTGCCGGCAGTCGGGGGAGTGGTGGCATAATTGATGCAAACAGCCCCTCCATTCGGCTGGAATGGAGATACGAGTGTAACGTTAGAATTTGCTCCTACGTTTGCAATCGTGATATCCAGGGGGTCTAAATATAAGACTCCTGTTTTGCCTACCGGAGCTGAGGTGTTGGCGGTTCCTTGAAAATCAAGAATATCTCCAGAAACTTCGACCAATCCGCCATTGCCCAGTTTTGCTCCGCCCATCGCTTCGATGTGCCCAAAATAGGAGGTTGCATGATCCGACCACACAATAACTTTGCCGCCGTTTCCCTCTAGGCCAGCGTTTGCCAGGATCTTTGCTCCCTCTCCAACCCATGTGAAGGAAGCATTTTCAATATCTGGGTTGCTTCCTTTGAAATCTCCGCCGATCCAGACTAAACCGCCGGAGCCGGCGCCTGACACATCGATTTTAGAATTCGGATGGATTTGCACCACATCTCCCAAAACTGCAACCCAACCGCCGTTTCCATTGCTATTTTGAGAGAAAATAGTACCTTTCTGAACGGCAAAACCAGCTTCTAGATCAGAAACGAAATCATGGGAGAACAAATTCTTATCTTCATTCTTCCATTTTTGTGTTTTAACAATCGGTCCAAGTAGAGGTCTTAGAACACATTCTTCTGCAGCCAAAAGGGCTGCAATCCCATTTTGCGATTGTATTTCTCCAAAATTTTCGACTCGCGCTCCGATGAGACAGACATCTCCATCACCGGCCCGTATGATCCCCTTATTGATCACTGATCCTAGATGATTTTGAGCAAAGCGGAATTCTTGATTTGCGAGAAAACAATCATTTTGAAGGTCTAAAGTCGACGCAATGAAACTGGAAAGGTCGATTCGGGAGTTAGCCCCCACCAAAATTCCATTTGGATTAATGAGTATGATCTGCCCGTCCGCCTTCAGATTTCCTAAGAGACGGCTTGGATTTGCCTCAATGACTCTGTTGAGTAAAGAAGAGCTCTTATTGGGCTGATGGACTAAAACTCTTTCATCAATTTCGATGGAAAAATCTTTCCATTCGATGATTCCTTTATCTGTTGCCCATATCTCTAAAGATCGATCGGAACCATTGCTAAATGCAATATCCCCTTCGCGAACTAAAGGTACCTGAGGCAGCGCCCAAAGAAAGGAGAAAGAGAAGCAGAGCAAAGTGATTTTCATTCGTTTTTTTTATATCAAAAAATAACATATAAGTAAAAAACTCTTCAGATTTTCTTTTCCCATGCTTTTCCTCTGAAGGGGATAAGGAAACCGTTTAAAGGTGGTAGCAATAGGCGAGAGCTAGTGAAGGCTAAATTGCGATTGTTTTGGCTAATTAGGAATCGGGTTGAAGTTGCTGCTGAATTGCCTTGAGGGTGCCGATTGGAATCCCTCTTTTATCCCCTTTGCTGCTGCGGGAAACGGCGCTGACGAACTTTCCTTTAGAATTAAAGATCCCTGAGTGTTTCGATCTTTCTCCTAGAGAGAACATCTCTTGGATTTCACGCTTTAATTTTCTCAATTTCATTCCCCTGTGAAATTTCGGTAGTTGAACTTCTCTTTCAATCTCTACTCTTTGAGGTTGCATTTGTTGTCTTTGTTCTTGAGAAGGTCTAGGAGGGGGAGCTAAAGCTACTGTTGTGGAGGGAGATCTGTCTGGAATTGGCGAGATTTCCTCTTCTTCATCAGAGGATTCATCTGCTGAACTTGCCTCTTCTACTGAAGTCGAAATCGCGCCTACCGGAGGTGATTGCAGAACAATCGGTTCAGGAGAAGGGTCGTTCGAAACGGGGTCGTCTTCCAATTCAAATAGTTCAATGATCTCTTCAGGTACAACTTCAAAAGGATCGTTTAGATTCGTGTCTCTAAAATTCCGAACGTCTTTGATTACAAAGAAAAGCGGAAGTAATGCTTTACATAAATTTGTGTAAACATTTTTGAGCTGCATCGCATGAATATCATTTTTTTCTTGCGAGAGCTTTTTGGTTATTTCTGAGTATTTAGCGTAAAGAGACTCAAACTGAGATAGAAACCGAGGTGCATGCGGACTTTTTTTGAATCGTTTGCAAATTAGTTCGATTCCATCAAATTCTTCCGTTTCGTAGAGCTCGAACGACGGTTCCATTTTCTTCGCAAGCTCTAAAAATTCATTTCGCATCTGCTTTTGGTAGCTTGGAGGCGCTTTTTTTGCAATCATTTCGATTTCCTTAGGGATTTGTAAACACACTTGTAAATTCGTGCATAAACGGTTTCCGATAAGGAAGTTGCGTTGTTTTTCGATGAGACATTCAAGAGAAGCGCAAAGACGGTTTACATGTGAATGGAGTTCGTGAACTACGGCAATAAGCCCAAGTTGGCGTATTTGTTCTTCTTCGGGTAACGTGTGGATTTTTCTTATCATCCCTTCGCAGCCAAAAGCTAGCTGTTCTAATTCTGCTTGTTTTTCCTGAATCAGAGCAAGAGCTGTTCGCCTGAACTTAGAAGGATTTTGATTAGAAGTAATTGCTTTTTGGATTTCCAATAATATCAATCTAATCTTTTTGAAGAATTCTTTTTGAAGATTTGTTTCCGATTCATAGTGAGGTTCGAGGAGTTGGGAATAATGAATGAGAAAATGGATCGTCTCTTCTTCTGTCATAAATTCTGCTGCAGCGCAAGACTCGATGGTTGCAAACACCGGTTTTAAACTTTTGCCTTTCATGTCTTCTGGCGTAGACTTTTTTGAGAAGCTTGAATGCGCTTTGTGTAGATATTTGTCAGAATCTAAAAGTTTTGACCACAGATTAACTTTAGCTGTTACTTTCTGTTGTAAATCGCCAGAAAAATTGCATAAATTTAAGAGTACTTGCAAGGTTCTTTTGAAATCCGCGCAACTCTTTATTTTCTCATGATTTATTTTAAGAGTTTTAAATAGTTCGTCCCTTCGAATCAATTCTGCAAATTCAATGCATTTTTTTCTGAATGAATTTTGATATTTTGGGGCGGCTGCAAAATCTTGATCTAAACTCAGCATCATGCACAAATGGAGATTGTCGACAGAAGGACTTTGAAATTCATCAAATATTTCTAGCAATGTTTTATTTTCTGATGGACTTAGGTCGATCTCCATCATTTCTTGCAAAGCTTCTAGCCTGAAATTTGCAAGCCGGCCTCGAGGATGAGGGTCTGTTGCCTCTTTAAATAAAGCGGTCTTATCCTGATCGGGATCCAAAAGGTGAACCCATCGAGGCGAAAACTCTTTCTTTTCTGTTATATTTGCATCTTGTTTTGCAATGCTTGAAATTGATGTCATATTTAGTATTATATTTTTATAATATTATACTAAAAAGTTACAATAAATTAAACCGTTCTTATGCCGCTAGCTGTCAATGGTTTGCGTTGTTTTTGACTAAGATCCCTCTAAGATCTGCCGAACCAGTGCGGCGAGCTGGGAGCCTTGATTGGGCAATTGTTTGATTTTTTCTTGGATAGAGTGTTTTAGGGATTGGACTTTTTCCTTCACGAGTGCAGCGCCATAGAGGGTGATAGCCGTTTGCTTTTGGTTCGCGGCATCGCCGCCGGCGTTTTTTCCCGGAATGACTGTTGTATCTAAGAGATCATTTTGGAACTGGTATGCAAGGCCTAATTCCCTGCCAATAGACTGAAGAAGGGGAGTCGGGGGATAGCCTGCGGCGAGCGAACCGCATTCAAGACAGGCAATAAAGAGGGCTGATGTTTTCCCTTCATGCATTTGCAAAAGGGTCTCTTCATCGATTTCTTTTCCAGCTTGCTCCATATCGATCACCTGTCCACCAATCATGCCAGGTGCGCCGGAGCGGTTGGCAATCGTTTTGATCATTTGGACTCTTTGTTCGCGTCCTAAATTGGCGTTCGCGACGACTTCAAATGCAAAGGTGAGTAGATAGTCGCCGGCTAGAAGGGCGATCGCATCTCCATAAACTTTATGAAGGGTCGGCTTTCCTCGTCTTAAATCATCATTGTCCATGCAGGGTAAGTCGTCATGAATGAGTGAATAGGCATGGATCATTTCGATAGCGCAAGCAGGATCGAGCGCGGTGAGCGGGTCTACGCCAAATACTGCAGCTGTAGCCAAAGTGAGCATGGGACGAATTCGTTTCCCTTTGGAAAGAAGGGAGTAGCGGGCCGCTTCAAAAATCGTCTCGTCGCGGGCAGGAATCAGCTCTCTTAAACGCTGTTCAATCGTGTGTAACGTCTGGGACTCCGATGGAAAGATAATCAAATCCTTTGTTTTTCATTTCGAGAGGTTTGTATTGGTTGCGTCCATCAAAGAAGGCGAAGCCTTTCATGGTTTTGCGAACCGGATTGAAATCGACAAGGCGGAACTGTTTCCATTCGGTGAGGAGTGCAATTGCATCGGAATCTTTGGCTGCATCAAATTCATCAGTACACCATTCGATATTTGGATGGCCGGCTAAAATCTTGCGGGCATTCGGCATGGCGATCGGGTCAAATACTTTGAGTTTGGCTCCTTCTTTGAGAAGATCCTCGATAAACGTAAGGGAAGGGGCTTCCCGCATATCGTCCGTATCGGGTTTGAAGGCAAGTCCCCAAACAGCAATGGTTTTTCCCTTAAGTCCGCCCTTTTTTGCAAAATAGCGGTGCATCATGTGGCTGAGCGCTTTTTTTTGCCGATTGTTGACCGAATCGGCCGCTTGTAAAAGTTCTGGGTTCGCACCCGCATTTCTTGCTACAGAGATGAGCGCGCGGATGTCTTTTGGGAAGCAAGAGCCTCCATATCCGACGCCGGGATAGAGAAAACTGTATCCAATGCGGCTGTCGGAGCCGATCCCTTTGCGCACTTCATTGACATTTGCACCTACACGTTTACAAATGTCTGCGATCTCGTTCATGAAGGAAATGCGGGTGGCCAGCATTGCATTGGCTGCGTATTTAGTCATTTCTGCAGAAAGAGTATCCATGAGCAAAATACGCTCATGATTGAAGGTGAATGGGGAATAGATCTCTTTCAAAATCTCAGCCGCTTTTGCGCTGTCTGAGCCAATGACGATCCGGTCAGGTTTTAAGCAATCTTGGACTGCAGCCCCTTCTTTCAAAAATTCTGGATTGGAAACAACATCGAATTTTAAATTGGGATTCACTTCTCGAATCACTTGCGCAACACGGTGGGCAGTGCCAACGGGAACGGTCGATTTGTTGACGACAATCGTATATCCCTTCATATGCCGCGCGATTTCCCTGGCAGCAGCTTCCACATAGCTTGTATCGCATGAACCATCATCGCGCGATGGCGTTGGAACGGCAATGAAACAGATCGTGGCGGAAGAGACGGCAGACGCATAATCTGTGGTGAAAATAAGCCGTTTTTGTTTTACGTTGCGTTTCACAATTTCTTCGAGTCCAGGTTCATAAATCGGGATGATCCCTTGTTCCAGCAGTCGAATTTTTTCCTGATCGATATCGAGGCAGGTGACGGTGTACCCCATTTCAGCAAAGCATGATCCTGTAACAAGTCCGACATATCCAGTTCCCACCATCAAAATCTGCATTCATTACTCCTTGTGCAAGAGTCTATTCGTAGCAGAATTTAGAATATATTTCCACTTTGAAGAACATATCGGGTGTTGCAAAGAGCTGCAAGCTCAGGATCGTGCGTGACGAGAATGAGCGTTTTTTTCAGATGAATTAGGATTTCGCCCACCTTCTTTCCATTTTCCCGATCGAGGTTTCCTGTAGGCTCGTCGGCTAAAATCAGATTGGGATTGTTGCAGAGGGCGCGTGCGATCGCCACTCTCTGTCTTTCTCCGCCAGATAATACTTTTGCTGGTACATCAGCCTTGTGCTCAAGTCCAACGAGAGCGAGTAGTTCAAGTCCTTCGTCTCTTTTTGGATTTCTTCTAGCGATACGCGCAGGCATGAGCACGTTTTCAAGCGCCGTAAAATCTTCCAGCAGATTGTACGCTTGGAAAATGAATCCGATTTGACTGTTTCGTAGTTCTTTTGCATTCGATCGCGTCAGTCTCATGCCGGCGATTTCGATTTCTCCGCTATCAGGCTCTTCGAGCGTGCCAAGAATATGCAAGAGCGTCGTTTTCCCTTCGCCCGATCTGCCGCAAATGGCGATCGTTTCCCCCGGTTTGACACTCAGAGAAACGCCTGAAAGAATAGGGCTTTTATCATATGTCTTATAAAGGTTTTTTGCTTTTAGGATCATTCAGACCTCAAAACGGAAGAGGGGCGGATGCGGCTTGCTTTTATGGCCGGAATAAGGCCCGCGGCGAGCGATAGGATTGGCGTGGCAATGAGAACGAAAAGAAGCGCTTCATGGCTGAGTTCGTTTGGTAAAGTATTGCCGAAAAATGCCGGATTGAACGCCTGATGGCCTTGGATCGCACTTAAGAGAGAGACTAGGCCGTTTATATTTTTCAATGTCAAAACAGCAAATGTTGATCCTAATAAACAGCTCAAGAGGCCCATGAGCGCTCCGCAAGTTCCAAAAATGGCTGCGATGCTGCTAAAGGAGGCTCCCATCGATTGCAGGATCGCAATTTCTTTTTTCTTGTCGTTCACGAGAAGGACCAAAAGAGAAATGATGTTGCAGCAGGCGACGATCAAAATAATCGCTGCAATGAGTAGAAAAAGAGTACGGTCGCTTTGAAATTGAAGCATGAGATCCTTTGAGAACTCAAAATCTCTGTAGGTATCTACTTTCCAATATTTCCCGATGCCAGCCTCATTTAGCTGTTTTTCAATGCGGGTTTTTACGCTGGCGGCAGAGCTCAAATCATCGAACCAGACGAAAATCCCATTTGTAGGAGTTCCATCGGGAGAAAAGGTTTGAGTCGATGCATGAATGAGGCGGGTGATATCTTTGGGGACGATGATGCATTTATTCCCCACAGAGACGAGCCCTGGATCGTAAAAGCCGCTCACTTTGATCGGAATTCTTTGCTCTTGCGAAGAGAGCGCGCTCATTGCCGCGTAGCTGAGAGTGCCAGCATCTCCAATCTTGATGCCGCTTTCTTTGTAGTTTTTGGGAAGAAGCACAGGCACATCGGGTCCATCCATCGGTTTTGACTCAAGGATGAGAGATTCAAAATGAGGATTGTTTTCCGGGTAGGAGAGGAGATAGGACATTTGGGAAACGACTGCGCCCGATCCTCGGTTGATTTTAAGCAGTCCTCCTCCGATTTCATAGTCTTGAAAGGGAAGGCCGAGAGCTTTTAATTCATGAAAAGCGGTTTTGACTAAATCGAGTTTTTCCGGTTTCGGCAGAGATGGAGGAATTTCCGCGTCGACTTCGGCGGAATAAGGATCGCTTTTTTGAGCTTCAGCTTTTTCCCCGATGGTCTTCAGGGTGTATTGGGAAGCTGCTGCTAGCGAATCGATTTGGTAATAGTATGATTTATAATACTGCTCTGTTGGGGAGATGCGGATGGGTGCATGGAGCGTTGTGAGTTTTTTGAGCCAGTTTTTTTCGATACCCGTCGTGACTGACAGGAATACTACGACAAGCCAAACGACCAGCGAGATAACTAAAACCGACATCAAAGAAATAAGTGCCGTAGAAAGAGATTTCCTTCTCGGCACCAAATACTTCAAAGCGACTGATAGTTCAAACAATTATTTTGCTTCTTTGAAAGTCACATGTTTGCGCAGGCTAGAGTCATATTTTTTCAACTCAATGCGCTCTGTGGTGTTTCTTTTGTTTTTCACAGTCCAATAGCACTCGTTTGATTCTGTGCTCTTCAATTTGATATTCTCTCTTGCGCCTTTTTTCGCCATAAAAAAACCTCTTTTTGCATTAAATATTACTCGAATAACGCCATTTTACACAATGGGAATGCGCGTACGCGCTTCTAGATCAAGCGGATCGCCAGGAGGGAAGAATTTTTTTGCCCCTAATCCAGCGATCATGGCTGCATTGTCTAAAGAGAGCGTGCCCTGGGGCCAGAAAACGGGCAAATGAGGAAATGTTTCTTGCATGATCGCCTTCAGCCGCTGGTTCGCAGTGACGCCGCCTCCTAAAAAAATCGCCTGACAGTCAAAACTTTTGCTTGCCATCATGGCCTTATTCGCGATGTCTCTAAGCGCTGTTTCCTGGAAAGAAGCGGCAATACTCGCCTTATCTACATCTCCTTTCAATGCGTAAAGGACTGCAGTTTTAAGACCGCTGAATGAAAAGTCAAGTGGAGAGCGTTTCACTTTTCCTGCAGTAAACGGATAGGCTTTTGGATTTCCCAATCTTGCGAGCTTTTCCACTTGAGGACCTCCCGGATAGGTGAGGCCTAAAAGATTTCCTACTTTGTCAAAAGCTTCGCCGATCGCATCATCGACAGTTGTGCTGATTGGCTGATAGCAGCCTAATTCTAATATTTTGAGAAGAAGGGTGTGCCCGCCTGAAATCACGATTCCGAGAGCAGGGAGTGGTACGGTTTCCAATTCCATCATGCTGGCGTAGAGGTGCGCTTCGACATGGTTGACGCCGACGAGAGGTTTATTCCAAGCAATCGACAGGCCTTTGGCCGCATTCATCCCGATCAGGAGGGCGCCGATGAGCCCGGGTCCTTTTGCTACAGCAATCAGATCGATCTGATCCGGGGTCACTTGAGCAGTTTTAAGAGCCTCGTCTACAACCGGAATGATGGCTTCAATGTGGCGGCGGCATGCAAGTTCAGGGAAAACGCCCCCATATTTTTCATGGATATCAGCAGAAGAGGCGAGAACGTTTGATAAAATGGTTTTTCCATCTTTTACAACCGCGGCCCCGGTCTCGTCGCAAGTACTCTCAATTCCTAAAACGATCATGGGCTTGTACAAAATTTTTGATAGAGGCAATGACCGCTATTCAATACGGCAATTGCGCAATTGGCCAGGCCAATCAGAATGAAATTTTTAATGAGCGCTTCGAGGATTGCGATCATCATAAAGGGGATGACCGTATAGATAGCGATTTTTTGAGCCGTGTCGATAAGACTATTTTCGAATTTCCCTTCCAGAATGGTCAGAGAAATATCCATATTCGGCTGAATGGGCTGTATCCAAGACATAATGCAAGGATTGTATTCTTTTTTACGGGAAAAGGGCAATAAAAAAGGCCCCTAAAAAAGGGGCCTTTAGAAGAATCATCTTCCGTCTTAAGCTATTGCTTAAACAGCAGTAGCAGCAGGAGCTGCGTATGTTGCGTATGAAGCAACTGAACCAGCAACATTTTTAATGCCATTAACTACCATTCCTGGTACGCCGAGGTAGATCCCTGCAGCTGTTCCGGCTACTGAAGCAGCAGCAACAACAGTTTTGCGTGGGTTCGCCTTCACAGCGCCAAGTGCGTAAGAAGCAGCATTTGAAGCCATGATAGCTGGACGAGAGTCTCTTACCCATGCGAGGCCGTTAGCGCATTTCGCTTGGAATTTTTGCCATCTTGTCAATTCAACTGGCTTTTGTGGAGCTGGAGGAGCTGGAGGAGCTGGTGGTTGCTCAACTGGCTTCTCTTCAGTTTTATTGAAGAAGCTTCCAACGAAGTTAACTGGAGCGATGAACGCTACGTCAACAAGACCTGCTACGATATTGCGGAGTGTTTCCACAACAGCGAGGATCGCAGAAGCAGCAACGTAAGCAGTTTTTTGCAATGCGGCAACAAAAGAATTTTCTGATGTTGCTGGAGCATTGAAATAAGCTTTTGTATTGTCATAGTGAAGTCTAAATGGCTCGATTACGCGGCCGTTAGAATCTTGCACTTTTTTTTGCTCTGCAGGAGCTGATTGAGCAGCTACAGAAGCAACTTGTGTTTGAACAGCTTGAGTTGTCATAAATTTTTTCACCCTTTTTTTGTTCAGAGGTTTATTTCATTTACGCCGTATATTTTAATGTAATTGTATGCTTTAGGACAAGACGAGGAATTATTTTAAGTTACTTGCAGCGTCCGAATCGAGAATCCACAGAGCTTTATTTTCTGCTGTTCCGATGCGGCTTGAAGGAAATTCTGATATAATTGCAGCGCTAAGAACTTTAGGAACAATGATCTGTTTAGAGGAGCCAATGCAATAAATTGCAGAGTGAAAACTTTGATTGATGCAATCGAAAGTAAGAGTCATTCTCCAAACATTTTTTTCTGTAATTTTATTTGCTATGACAAGTCGATTATTTACTTCTAATCCTTTGGTGTTTGGAAAGAGCGAAGCGGTGTGTCCGTCTTCGCCAACGCCGAGCATAACAAGATCGAATAAGTGATTGCCAAGTACATGATGAATTTTTTCTTCGTAATTCAATGCATTTTTTTCAATATCGCTTTCGGCGATCATACGAAATACTTGAGATGGAGGAATTGGAACTGTTTTAAAGAAATCCATAGCCATTCGATAGTTGCTATCTGCATGATCGGGGGGGACGGCTCTTTCATCGCTCCAGAATAGCCATATTTTCGACCAATCGAGCTTTTTCGTGCACAGCTTCTCATATATGGCTTTTGGGGTAGAGCCTCCAGAAAGGGCGACGGCGAAGCGTCCTCGCTTTTGAATCGCCCGTTCGGCGGAATGGATCCAATGCTCCACTGCAAAGTCAATTGTTTGCTTGGCGTCTCCGGGGATGATGTAATCGCGCCTAGCGTCCCAAGATTTCAACATAGCTTGTCTCGATCCATGTTAAGGATTTCTTTGAGCATGGCGAGGTAATGCTGGCTTGTCCCTTGCGTAATGATTTCTTTAACCAAAGATTGCCCTGTTGCCGTTCTGCCAAGAATATAATTGTAGGGTAGTTCGCATTTTTCCTTAGATGAGATCTGAATGGAAACATTGTGGTATTGCTTAGGGATCCTGGCTGAATTGTACAGATATCCGTCTTGAGTCGTGAGATCGACTGAAATGACGGTTCCAGAGCCTAGCCTTTCCCATTCCGTAGCATGGATTTCCGCTTTTTGGTTTTCAAAGGTAAAATGTAGGTCTTTGCTTGCCTTTTGGAATTTCCAGTTTAGCCGGCTGGCAAGCCAGGCGATCAGGTACATCGATTGCACTTTCAAATGGCAAAAAGACTCCGATTTTCTCGCATTGTAAGTGATGCGCACATCTTGAATTTGATCGAGTTTTTCTCCCGAGTGAAAGAGCGAGCCAATCAAGTCTCTCCACCCTTCAGTGCGAGCCCAATTGAGGTCTGCTGTATCGATGCCGGATTGGTTCAATTTCAAGACTTTTTGAGCAAACGCAAGCAGGCTGTCTGCCGATTCAGAATCAAAAATAATCCGGGTCGCTAATTTCGCGAGCGGTTGAAATAGCGGATGCTCCACACTCGGATCTTCTGTCCAAAGAAGCGATATGGGGAGGTCGGGGATAATATGAGGCAAAAGAAGGAATGGGACTTTTTCCATTTCCGGACCCGAAACACCCACATCGATATAATCGCAGGCGATATTTCCATTGCCCACAACGGAAACAGCTGTTTTTAAATACGGATGGGCCGATTCGGAGTCATACGAAATGAATAGGACTCTGCACGGATATTTTTCAGACACTTTTTGGACGATATCGCGGATGTAATCGGTTCTTGCAGATAACTTATTGAAAACAATCAGGTTGAAGAGACAAGCCCGCATTTTTTCTTTGGCAAGCTTTTCCCAGAGTTTTAGGAGCTCGCTCTCGATCCTTTCAGGTTCTACAAGAAATTGGGTTGTCATAGAATGCGCCAAGACCTTCCATCTTTTGCGATCATTTCATCCGCTTCTTTAGGTCCCCAGCTTCCAGCAGGATAGTTGGGGAAATTCTTTGCAGGCTGCTCAGCCCAATGCTTCAAAATCGGGGTGAGGATATTCCAGGATTGCTCCACCTCGTCAACGCGGGCAAAAAGCGTGCTGTCGCCAAGCATGCAGTCCCAGATAAGCCTTTCATACGCTTCTGGCGGACTTTGTCCAAAATACGAACCATAGCGGAAATCCATTTTTACCGGTTGAATAGGGCTGCTCGGACCGGGCACTTTACAGTTGATCTTCATCGCGATGCCTTCATCCGGCTGGATTCGGATCGCAAGAACGTTCGGATCATTTTTGCGCCCCTGCAAATTGAATAGAACTCCAGGCGCATCTTTGAAGATAACGGCGATCTCCGTTCCTTTCTTGGGCAGCCTTTTTCCAGCTCGCAAATAAAAAGGAACTCCCGCCCATCTCCAATTATCGATAAGTACTTTTGCGGCTACAAATGTTTCAACGCTTGACTGAGGATTCACATCTTGTTCTTCCCGGTAGCCAGCAACTTTTACTCCATTGACGAAACCTGGGCCATATTGGCCCCGCACAAACGGTTTTTCTTTGGTAAACGGCCTGATCGCTTTGAGCACCTTTACTTTTTCATCGCGGATGGCATCGGCGTTCAAAGATACAGGAGGCTCCATAGCGACCAAAGTGAGCAGCTGCATCATGTGGTTTTGAACGACATCGCGTAAAAGTCCTTCCTCTTCGAAAAAGTGTCCTCTTGTTCCGATTCCAATATCTTCTGCGACAGTGATCTGCACCTGATCGACATGCTTGTAATTCCAAAGCGATTCGAAAATCGAGTTAGCAAACCGGAAAACCAAAATATTCTGGACTGTTTCTTTGCCGAGATAGTGGTCGATGCGGTAGATTTGCGATTCTGCCAAATGTTTTGCGATATTTTGCTGCAGCTCAGCAGCGGAAGCAGAGTCATGGCCGAAAGGTTTTTCGATGATGACCCTCGACCAGCGATTTGTCTCCTCTTTAGGATTGTAAATGAGGCCGTGCTTAGATAGTTTTTCAATGATGATGGGAAAAAATTTTGGCTGAACTGAAAGATAATAGATCCGATTGCCTCTTGTAGCGTGGCGCGAATCGAGCTGATCGAGAAATTCTCTTAAACGCTCGTATCCTTCATCAGAATCGAATTCCGATTGGTGATAGAAAAGCTGCGATTCGAAATTTTTCCAAAACGGTTCATCGATTGGTTTGGTGCGGGAAAATTCATTGATGTCTTGCTTCATCTCCTCGCGGAATGCTTCGTGGGTTTTAGGTCTTCTAGCAAAACCTACGCAAGCAAAATTGGAGGGGAGCATTCCATCTTTGCCTAGATTATAGATCGCTGGAGCCAGCTTTCTTCCTGTCAGATCTCCGGTAGCACCAAAAATCACAAGAATGCAGGGATCCAGATTGCGGGTGGATCTTCCCTCTTCTTCTAACGGCAATTCTATCATATTAGAGAATCCAAGTATGTTTGCAAAAGGAGCGTCGCTGCTACCATATCGATCTTCTCACTTCTCGATTTTCGATTCAAAGAAATCTCTTTCAATTTAGCATCGGCGCCTTTGCTGGAAAGTCTTTCATCGACAAGTTGAATGGGGATTTGAAGCGCCTCTCCGAGCATTTTGGCAAATTCTTCCACAACTTGCGCCATGGGGCCTTTTTTTCCGTTCATTTCTAAAGGAAGGCCGATGAGAATCAAGTCGATCTCTTTTAGTGGAAGGGCTTCTCGAATATTGTGGAGCGCTTTTTTTCCGCCTTCCACCACATTCACTGGGAGCGCGATCTTCCGTTCCTTGTCTGAAACAGCAAGCCCGATTCGCTTCAACCCGTAATCAATCGCTGCTACCCTTGCCATGCACCCGTCATAGCTGGTTTAAGTGCGAGTGCTCGCACAAAATCGCGGAACAGCGGGTGGGGAACTAAAGGTTTTGATTTGAATTCAGGATGGAATTGAACCCCAAGCATCCAAGGATGAGAGGGAAGTTCAGAAATTTCGCAAAGATCGCCTTTCGCCCATTTGCCTGAAAAGACCATGCCTTTGGATTCAAACATCTCTTTATATTCATTGTTGAATTCGTAGCGATGCCGGTGTCTTTCCCAGATGAGCGTTTCACCGTAGGCATCAAAGGCAAGCGTTCCTTTTTTGATCTCGCAAGGGTAAGCGCCAAGCCGCATAGTCCCGCCCAAATTTTCGATCCTTTTCTGCTCGCTGAGCATGGAAATGACCGGATAGGGCGTGTTTTTATCGACTTCTGTCGAATGGGCATTTTTTAAGCCAAGAACGTTTCTCGCGAATTCGACAATCATGATCTGCATGCCAAGACATAAGCCGAAGTAGGGGATTTGGTTTTCCCTGCAATACTTGGCGGTTAGCACTTTTCCTTCCCAGCCTCTTTCGCCAAAGCCTCCTGGCACTAAATAACCATCGCACCCGCCGATCGCTTTTTCGACCGATCCATTTTCAACGATCCGATCCGATTCAAAACGGCGGATTTCGATGGCGCAGCCAGCGGCTATCGCGCCGTGATGGAGGGCTTCGAAGACCGACTTATAGGCGTCTTGATGGTCCATATATTTGCCAACGATGCCAACCACCACTTTTCCTTTCGGATGCAAAACAGTGTTGAGCATTTTTTCCCATCGGGAAAGATCGGTTGGCTTTGACTTCACTTCCAAAGCTTTGCAAATCTTCTCATCCAAGCCTTGCTTATGCAGCTCGATGGGCACTTCATAGATGCTTTTTGCCACGTCTTTTTCATCGATGACTAAATCTTGCCTTACATTGCAGAAGAGAGAGATTTTAGCTTTGATGTCATCGCTGAGCTCATCTTCGCACCTGCAAAGGATGATGTCTGGGATGATCCCAATTTCTCTAAGGACCTGAACCGAATGCTGAGTCGGCTTCGTTTTGACTTCGCCGGCCGCCTTCAAATAAGGAACATAGGTTAAATGGACGTTGATGCAATCTTTCGGTCTTTCATAGCGGAATTGCCGGATCGCTTCGAGGAAGGGGAGCGACTCGATATCGCCTACCGTCCCGCCGATTTCGACAATCACGACTTCAATATTATTTTCTTGATGGGACCCTGCGAGGATTCTGGCTTTGATCTCGTCGGTCACATGAGGGATGACTTGAACGGTTTTGCCTAAAAAATCTCCTTTTCTTTCCCGCTTGATCACGGTTTCATAGATCTGTCCGGTCGTAGAGTTCGAGACTCTAGAAAGAGGGGAGTTGGTAAAGCGGTAGTAGTGTCCCAGGTCGAGGTCTGTCTCCGCACCGTCGTCAGTTACATAGACTTCGCCATGCTGGAAGGGGTTCATGGTCCCTGGGTCGACATTTAAATAGGGGTCAAGTTTGAGCATCGCGATTTTAATGCCGCGGCATTCGAGCAAATGGCCAATGGAAGCGGCTGTTAGGCCTTTTCCAAGAGAGGAGACAACGCCTCCGGTAATGAAAATATATTTAATAGACATGCCAACAGTATATCTCAAACCATTTTTTCTTGCCTAGATCGTCTAGCTTAAGCGAAAATTAGAGGGCATAAAAAGGGAAATTATGAGTTCAGTCAGCGTATTAGAAGGTTTTTCAATCGGGATCGGTCCATCGAGTTCCCACACAGTGGGTCCGATGCGAGCAGCCCGTCGTTTTATCGCCGCATTGAAGGAGAGGGAAGTCTTGGATGAGACTGCCTTTGTCAGCACGGAGCTATATGGTTCTCTTGCGATGACCGGGAAAGGACATGCTACCGATACAGCCATATTATTAGGGCTGGAAGGCGAGACGCCTGAAGGCGTCGATCCCGACTCGATTCCCCAAAGAGTCGAGTTGATCCAAAATCAAGGCAAGCTAAACCTGTTTGGCCGATTTTCTGTGGATTTCGAACTTCTTTTTTTAAAAGGAAAACGGCTTCCTTTCCATTCGAACGCAATCCGCTTTACTGCCTACGACAAACAAAAAAAACAGCTTCTTAGACAAGTCTACTATTCAATCGGCGGCGGATTTGTTCTTGAACATAATGAAGCTGTAAACCCTTCTGAAAATCAAGAGCGGCCTGTTCCATTCCCATTTAAGACGGCCGTTGGGTTGATCGAGCATTGCCAAAGAGAAAACAAAGCGATTTGGGAAATTATTTTTGAAAATGAAAAGGCGATGTATACTGAAACGCAGATTCGGGAAGGGATTTCGCGGATTTGGAAAGCGATGTGCGACTCGGTCGAACGGGGGATTCGGATTGAAGGAGAATTGCCCGGCGGATTGAAAGTCCCGAGAAGAGCTGCGCAGCTTTATAAAGCGCTTAAAGATTCAGAACACAAACTGGCAGAAGATCCGACGATGGTTATGGAATGGGTCAGCCTCTTTTCTTTGGCTGTCAATGAGGAAAATGCAGCGGGCAGCCGGATTGTGACTGCGCCGACAAATGGTTCATCTGGGGTCATTCCTGCCGTTTTGCACTATGCGCAAAAATTTGTTCCCACTTTCAATGAAGAAAGCATTTTTATCTTTTTTCTCACGGCGACGGCGATGTTGATTCTTTACAAAGAAAACGCTTCAATTTCCGCAGCTGAAATGGGATGCCAAGGAGAAATCGGCGTTTCTGCTTCGATGGCAGCGGCAGGTCTTACCGCCATTCTCGGAGGGACGAACGATCAGATAGAAAATGCGGCGGAAATTGCGATGGAGCACCATTTGGGACTCACATGCGATCCGATCGGCGGGCTCGTTCAGATTCCGTGCATTGAAAGAAATACGATGGGCGCGATCAAAGCGATCAATGCGGCAAGGCTTGCTCTCAGAGGGACTGGCCAGCACGCAGTTTCTTTGGATGCCGTGATCCGCGCAATGAATGAGACTGGGAAAAATATGAGCACGATGTATAAAGAAACATCTGAGGGCGGCCTTGCCCTGCAAATTTCATTAACGGAGACTGCATGTTAGAAAGCCCTCTTCAGAAGAAACGGATGGAATATAAACCTAAAATTCCAGAATGGCTTGATGAGGATGTCTGTTTCGAGAAGGTGGAGGGAAAAAAGGGACCGGAAAATATAAAAAAGCTGTTCCCTAAAACATTCGAAGCTTCTGCCTATCGATTGAAGAAGGGCAAAGGGAAAAATGGACACGTTAAAATTGGCGTTGTGTTTTCTGGCGGGCAAGCGGCCGGCGGCCACAATGTAATCGCAGGGATCCTCGATTCTGGCGCCGAAGTAATCGGTTTTTTAGGCGGTCCTAGCGGCGTTGTCGAAAACAAAAGAAAAGAAATCCGCGATATCCATTTTTACCGCAATCAGGGCGGATTCGATCTCATCGGCTCTGGACGGACCAAAATTGAAACAGAAGAGCAGCTTAAAGCAAGTCTTAAGGCTTGCAACGGATTGGACGGGATTGTCATCATTGGCGGCGATGATTCAAATACCAATGCTGCGATCATGGCTGAATATTTCTTGCAGCACGGATCTAAAACGCGAGTCATTGGCGTCCCGAAAACAATTGATGGCGATTTGAAGAGCGAAGATATTGAAATTTCTTTCGGGTTTGATAGCGCTTGCAAAACCTATTCAGAACTCATCGGAAATATTGCGCGCGATGCGCTTTCTGCCAAAAAATATTACCATTTCATCAAATTGATGGGGCGTTCCGCATCTCACATTACACTCGAATGTGCGCTCCAAACTCAGCCTAATCTAGCGCTCATCAGCGAAGAAAGGCGTTCTTTAAAAGAGATTGTTTTGCAAATCGCAAACCTGATCAAACGGCGCGAGGAAGCGGGGAAAAAGTATGGAATCGTATTAATTCCTGAGGGACTCATTGAGTTTGTTCCTGAACTTAACGAGCTGCCAGTTGAAAGAGACCCTCACGGAAACATCGAAGTTTCGAAGATTCAAACGGAAAAATTGATCATCGATCTTGTTCAAAAAGAGGTCAAATTCAATGTGCAGGATCATTTCTTTGGTTATGAGGGAAGAGCTTGCATGCCGACGAATTTCGATGCGAATTATTGTTACGCCCTTGGAAAATTGGCCTACTTGGCAGTGCGCGAAGAATTGACCGGAGTTATTTGTTCCATTCAACATCTCGCCCAGCCGCAAGAAAAATGGACTTTCAAAATGGTTCCTATTGTTCAGATGATGCACTTGGAGTCTCGTTTAGGAAAAGAGAAGCCGGTTATTAAAAAGGCATTAGTGGACATAAAAGGGAAAGCCTATGTAAAATTCTCTGCTCTGAGAAAGTCATGGGAATTAGAAGACGCCTATCGGTATCCTGGGCCGATCCAATTTTTTGGAGATCCGGAGCTGACAGATTCGGTCCCTTTAAGTTTAAAATAGGTTGAAATATGGCCGTTCCTCAAGCAGTCCCCCTACCACCACCTCCACAAGCACCACAGCCGCAAGCAGCCCCTCAGCCTTCTTGTGATTGCTGTTCGATGATGCTTTATGTTGCAGAAGCAGTTGTGCAAGTGGCGGTTCGATCTATTTTTATTTTCGCCAATATTTTGATGACTGCAGCACTTTTGCCGGTCGCTTGGCATTGGATTGCACTGCCGCTTGTAGCGGTTGGATCGACTTCGATGGCCGCCTTTTTCTTCCCAAGTTTTCAAGTCTTAGCCCCAAGCGGAGATAGGATTCCTGTACCAAGACCTGTGCCTATGCCCGCTAACGGTTTATATCCCGAGCATTATCCTTTAGGATCTCCAGTAGGCTACAGAAGATTGGGACAAAACTGCGCATTCAACTCAATCGCCCATTTCTTTGATAGCGATCCGCAAGTCTCTGAATGGGTGCGCCGGCCTGCGGTTGCAGATGGGATCGATCTTCCCGGTTTTATCCAGTTTTTAAACCGGCATAGACCCCCCGCTGAGATGATTGCAGAGTTCCAGCAATATGTAGCGGCTCAGCCTCACGTTCGTCCTACCATTCCTGTATTATTTTCACAATTTCTAGCACAATATCAGCCTCCTGCTCCCATTCAGGCGGAAGTGCGCCGAGTTCGAGGGATTTTTCAACTATTCCAGAATATTCTTCCCAACTTCTTTAGAGCGAATGATGAAGCAATAGGTGCAAGAAGAGCTGTTTCTCAAGGAAGGTCTGAGTTTCTACGTGCTGGAATGAGCGCGATTTTGGGCACTATTCCTGCGAGCAATTTTGAGCAAACTGATGCTGCAGAAATTGCCAGAGGGCTTTTAGATTTTGCTCCAGATGCGATGAAGCCGCTCGTTCGGAGAACCTATAATTACAATATGGATGGTCTTCCTGCAATGGCTGAAGCGAGATTGCCGAGACAGGAGAGGGAAACGCTTCTTACGCTTCCATTGGATAGAACGACTCCTGCTGGAACTCCTTTGCAAACCTTATACGAGAGATTTTTGAGAAATACAGCTGTGGAGCCGCAAAGATATATGGGGGTTGATGGACAACCTCATGAATATCCGGTAACAGAAGTTGTTGCTGAATTTATCGAGCCGCCTCCTGTTCTCAGATTCCAATTGAATCGCTTTACTCATGAGCAGCCGATTCCAAGCCTTTTGAGCAGATGGTTCCCGTCGGTCTTTCCTCCGATTGGTTGGAGAGGCGTAAAGCTTGATACTCAAATTCAGTTTCCTGAGGAGTTTGCAATTACTTTAGCAGACGGTAGAATCTCCCGTTATCGGCTTGCAAGTTTTGTGACTCACGATGGAACTTTTTCAAGCGGCCACTATACTTCAGGAGAAATTCGGGGCGGACAGAAGTTTTTACACAACGATTCGCATGTCACTCACGTTGCGACTCAGGAAGCTCAGGAATATTGGAACGCGCAGCTTCAATCAGCTTATCTTGTTTGCTATGTTCCTGCGCCAGATGCTCCTGCCCAGCTTCCGCCTGCGCAATGAGATCGATTTTTTGCCATGACCCAGATCTGAAACGGAGCCAGTACACGGCAAAAAATACCGCTGCATAGATCACGGTTAGTCCCCATGCATACTCTACAGGCAGATTTTGCTTCACCACAATCCAATAGATGGGAGCAAGTAAGAAAACCCAAACCGAAAGAGATCCGGCTAAAAGAAGAAACAGAGTGTCGCCGGCTGCAATGAGCAGACCGGAAAAGAGCCATCTGAGCCCTTCAAAGAAGATGTAAGCAAAAGCAAAGATCATGCATACGTCCATCGAGGATTGAAAGGCTGGGTCGAGGTCGTGAATGAAAAGAAGTTTGACTGTATCGACAGGATCAAACATGAAAATAGCAGACGTCGCGACCGAAAAGACGCAAACGAGAATAAATCCCGATTTGAGAACTTTTGGGACAAGATGATAGCGTCTTGATCCGATTAAATTGCCCGCAACAGCAGCAGACCCGCGGCTTAAGCCATCCGCAAAGAAGGAGAGGAGGATCGTAAACGTTTGGCAGATGCTCGAGATGGTGATATGTTTTTCTCCGAGGTCGGTCATCATCCAATAAAAAACAGCCCAGCCAAAAACTTCGAGCGCATAAAAGATCCCTTGAGGGCAGCCGACTCTAAGGCATTTTTTCATCTCTTTCCAATTGATTTTCCAGTGGCTCGCGCCAAATTGTTCCCGGTTTTCTTTTTTCAAGAAAAGATAGCCGAGTACTGCAGATTCAAATAAATAGCCGAAGCAGGTCGCGATCGCAGCGCCCTCAATGCCCATTTCGGGAACAACTCCAGGGATTCCAAAGATGAGGATCCGATCTAAAATGATATTGAGCAGGTTGGCCAAAATGGCAAGCCAAATCAATACCTTTGTTTTTCCTCTGCCAATAAAAAAGCCTGAAAATGCCATGAGAAGCGCATAGGCTGGGGAAAAATACATCAGCAGACGGAAATAGCCAATTTCTAAATCGGCATACCGATCTCCTCCAAAAAAGAGAGGAGCCCCCCAAATGGCCATCGGAAAGAAAAATAGAACAGTAAATAGCGCAAACCAGACCATTTGCCAGACAGGCAGTCCGAGTCTCTTATAGTGTCTGGCGCCATTATATTGGGCGACAAACACTTCAGACATGCACGTGATCATGCCGGCGCCAGCCATGAGCGCCCAAGCAAAAGTGCCTGAGGTCACAGAAGCGTTTAAAGCCTCGATCGAATAATGAGCGAGGAATATCCGGTCGGTAAAAATCATAAAAAGAGAAGCGAGCGTGGAAATCATCAAAGGCAAAGAGATTTTCCACAGCTCCCGGATACTTCCCTCGGGATGTCTGGTTAAAGGATTATGCATATAGTTTCTGGGATTAACCTAAATATAGCAGATTGAATCATAAAAATCTAAGCCGCTAACTATCAATAGTTCACTTATTCCTCTTGTCGATAAAATAAAAATCTTTATTTTGCGTGTTATGAGAAAGAGTCATTTCACCAACCCGCATATTGAGAATTTAAGACGTAGTATTTGGGATGTAATTCTTTGGAAAACCGGATGTTATGATGATCCGCATCCTAAATTATCGCCTCCAGCGGGCTTTACCTATCCTGCGACGCCAAAAGCTTTAAGGAGAGGACAGCCGACTGCCGTGTGGATAGGGCATAGCACCTATTTAATTGAGATGGATGATTTATCCATATTGACCGATCCTGTATGGGACAACTATTGTTCGCCGATTCCCCTCAAAGCATTGCGGAGAATTTCTGAGCCGCCGATATCGCTGTCCGATCTTCCGCCAATTGATATTGTTTTGATTAGCCACAATCACTATGACCATCTCGATGCCAAAACAGTTGCCATTCTCCATAGGTTTCATCCGCAAATTCAGTGGATTGTTCCGGAAGGGCTTTCTCGTTGGTTTAAAAAGCGGGGGATTCAGAATGTAATTGAGATTCCTTGGTGGGGCGAGGTCAATTTGCAAAAATGCAAGATCACATCTGTGCCTTGCCAGCATTTTTCGGGCCGCACTCTATGGGATCAGAATAAAACGCACTGGAATGGCTACGTTTTGGAAACTGCCCACAAGCGGTTGTATTTTACCGGCGACACCGGATACAATGGGAAAGATTTTAAGGAAATCGGGCAGCGGTTTAGCAAAATGGATTTGAGTTTGATTCCAATCGGCACCTATGTGCCAAAAAAGTTCATGCAGACTGTGCATATTTGCCCTCAAGAGGCGGTACAGATCCACCAGGATGTGAATTCTCAATTTAGCTTAGGGATGCACTGGAATACTTTCCGCCTCTCCGACGAGCCTGATGACCGTCCTCCCTACGATCTATATCTTGCGATGCGGGAGAAAAAACTGCCCTTTGAGACATTCCTTCCCATCGACATCGGCACCTATGTCAACTTTTAGAATCTGGAAGGACCGCTTCGATGCGATCCGCCTCTATTATAAACGGCCGAAATTCGCGCTCATCGATTTGAGTTTTGGTCTTCTAGGTCTATTTATGAATCCCTACCGCACATGCCGGAAGTTTTTGCAAAAAAGGGGAGAGGAGAACATCTACGCTTACGGCGAAACGCCATATACAACCTATGAGAAAATCGCCAAAGAATGCGGCATCGGGCCGAACGATACGTGGATCGAATTGGGAGCAGGCAGGGGAAAGGGGTGCTTTTGGCTGAATCACTTTACAGGATGTAAAGTAATCGGCGTCGAGTGGGTGCCAAGCTTTGTTTATTTTGCAAAGCTGCTAAAGAGACTTTTTAGGATAAAAAATGTTCAGTTTGAATGCATTGATATTAAAAAGGCAGATCTAAGCGGCGCGACCGTAATTTATCTATACGGCCTTTGGTTAGATTTGAAGATTCCAAAAGGCGCCAAAGTGATCACAACAGGCGAACCACTGTATAGCAACAGAGTGCTGAAGAGTTTTTGGGTCCGTTTTCCTTGGGGGCGAACGACTGCCTATCTGCAAGAAATTGAATAAAAACAAAGATGGACAGGATAGTCCCTTCGCTTGTCGCGAAGGGGGGCAGGATAAACAAGATATTTCCTAAAGCTGTTTCACAAAACCATTTTCGGGGAGCTTTGAAGTGTCCGTAAATTCATCCACTTCCTTAACCAAGATAGAAGTGGTCATGAAATTATGAACCCACCCGTTATCAATGATATAACTTCCTTCGACTTTCATTAAAAGAGACCCTTGATGCCAATCTGGCTCCATAAAGCAAGTGAAAGCTTTTTTGTATTCAAACTTCACATTTTCATCAGAAGGGATAACAACAAATTGGTATTTTCTATCGGATTTCCGTTTCTCAGCCATGACTTTAATTTTACGTCCTAATACATCGACTATAGTGTAGCCATAGTGCATTTCCTGACCTTGGGCTTTAAAAAGTAGGGGCAAAGAGAGCTGTTGAGTGCGGGTTAGAAATGTTTTCCAAAGTCGTTCACCTTCCTTCTTATCTCCCTTGTTTTTGGGTTCCAATAATTTAAAAAGAAATACTGTTCCATTTTCAGCGTTGAGTCCCACCCATGCTAAACGCTGCTTTTCGGCACCAATCATAATCTTAGCTGCAAGATATGGATAGGAGCCCCATGAACCAGTTTGAATCGAATCTATTTCATTCGATGCTATTGAATCTTTATTGGCCTCTTTGAACTTTTGTTCATTAAAATAATTTTCGTCCTGTGCAAAAGGGGCCACTTTAAAGCCCAAGATTGGCATTGAAAGGGATTCTGGATCTTCCAGATAACCGGTAACGACCTCTTTAGGGCCCCAATAGATCCAATTTGGAATTTCATCATTATCAGGGATCGCAACAAAATCTTTGGGGATAGCTGGCTCCACACCCAGAGCAACAAAAAACTTCTCTCTTGGAACAAGCTGATTAATACGAAGGGGCTGTGATACGTCGACATGCTCATCTATTGCGTAAACAAGCCCGAACATAAAAATTAAAATGAGCATTAGTTTTTTCATTTTGTAGATCCTTTCTTTTCTGAAATTATTTTAAGAGCCTCTTCGTAGGTTTCTTCTAGAATTTTGACGAATACTTCGCGTTCTGCCACTTTTCCAACCTTGACCGTTCCGTCAAAATCAATGAAATCTGGAGTTTTTCTCATCTGTAATTCTGCTCTGTCATATACAAGGAATCCTTTGTGTGTGGCGACTCGTTCCCCGATATGTGCTAGCGCTACGCTTCCATCAACATAATATCTTGTATTTCCCCGTTTATTATGAAAGGCTATCGAAATATCAGTTCCATGCCATGTAAAGGGATATTCATTTAGATATGGACGAATTTTTTCATGAGCATTTACTCTGTCCACAAGCATAGTAGCAGCAGTCACCAACATTTCTCGAGCTTCTTCAATTGTGGCGTGACGATATGCATCAAATCGGATACAAAAGGCATCCACCCCATTCGCCATCCGCCCCCCACTTCCAGCGCAAACCAACCCATATTTCTTTTTCATGTCTCTTATGAATGCGCTAGAAATTTCATCTGCATACTTTCCATAAGGGACGTCAGGTCTATTCGAAATATAACAAGATGAAAAAATGAAAAAGATGAAAAAAAAGTTAGCGATTTTTGCCATTATAATACCCATAATTTTGGACATTCAATCTGATAGACTCATCCAAAACTCCTCTATAAGTCCCACCCATAATAGCATGATCGGCTAAATAAAAACTTCTTTCACTCCAAGTAGACTTGCAAGACACAAATTTTATTTCACAATCACTGTGGTCCCATTTTGATTTAGCTGCAAGGCCGCCAACCAATCCAAATATCAAGGCGGCGGGTATATGTGGAGCTCCAAAGCCACCTGTAACACCATCCTGCTTCGAATAGTAATTGATAACCTCAAGTCCCATGTCTCTTGGAGTTGGCCACGCTGGAGCTACGCTGGTCATTAACAATTGAGTTTGCAAAATCTTTTGTTGCTCATAGGGCATGCCTTCCATAGCCCGTAGGTCCATAACTCCTCCGCGACTGTGATTGTAATGAGACCACAGGGCTCCAAGAGACAGGAGTTTTCCGCCATCATCGAATTTAGCCGGGTTCACCTTATGAAGAGCATCCGAACAGGTAAGTAAAAACTGTCTGGCTAGACAAACTTGCACTGTTTCTATGCCGCAAAGATCTTTTCCTGCTCCATAGGCATCTTTTCCAAACCCCTCTGTTCCATAGTACCTGCCAATGAATAAGGGCTGACCAGGTAGGCCATCGATCATATAATTACACGAGTTTTCGAATTCATCTCTCTGTGTATTAATACCGTGAGTGAAAGTGACAAATCCGATTTGGCCGTCAGCTGCTGCAAACAACTCTCCATGATCAAAAAGGTTAAAGCATCCCATTTCCTGTTCGTGAGGAGTTAACTTGAGTTCATGCCAATGACCGCACGAAAGGAAATAATCTACCATTATTTCTCCCTCCCACATTCTGACGCTGAATAACGTATTATCAAAAGGAATCGCCGATTCCTGGATAATAATCTCAATAGATGAATCAGAACGATCCTCAGTAATTAGACCAAAAAGATCGAGACGATTTAATGGATTGTTATGCACGTAAAGGTAAAGATTTGCTCCATCTGCAAAACCTGCTGGGTCAGGACTTAACCACCGGCCTAGATTTGGGTCATAAAAACGGAATCCAAAAAAGACAAGCCCTTCTTCGCTACGCTTTGAAGAAAATCGCCAGGGATTCTTCGGATTTGATATTTTTTCTTTCCCAAAAACATCTATTTCATATTTCTCAATAATCTGTCCTTCAGAAGATAGGAGGGCAATGATGTTTCCGCTAAAATCATGTAATGGGGCAAAAACATCCTGCTGGATTTCAATGGCGACAGTTGCACCAATATCGCCTCGGATTCCAAGCCCCAAAACCTTAAGCTCTGAGATGTCTCCACTTTCATCCTGTAGACCAATTTCCTGATCCCTGTCATAAAGATAAAAAAACTTACTGCCTCTTTGCCATTGGTTGTCTTCGAAATGATAGATTTCCTTGGAATAGAGGCGAGATAATGGGTCATAGGAATAGCGCACTTTTCTTTTACCTAGAGTCGTGATTTCTATGAGCCTGCCGATCGGATCAAACTCATATTGAACATGATCCTCCTTTGCGATCTTTTCTTTGGGATAGCCGTTATCGTCATAAGCAATTGTGCATTCTGGAGTCATGAAAATCTGATTCAAATCGTTAACGCCAAATTCAACTGGATTTCCCAAAGAATCAAAATGATAGGGCTGTTCCCCTTCCCTTGTTAGTTGATTCAAACCATCATATTCATAGAGTTTTTCTCCAAAAAATGAATTATTGGTTCTCGTCACTAAACCAGAATTGCCGTATCGGATCTCATGTTGGATATACTGGCACGATTGACTAGACGGCCGTTCTAAAAGATCATGCACAGTTTGAATCTTTCCTAGGTCATAAATAAGATCTTCAATCGCTACATGGCCATTCGGATCAAAAGCTTTATATACATGTTCGTAGAGAATATCCCCGCGGGAATTCTTTCTTTGGACAGATTGCATGTGTTTACCCGAGTGTGGGTAATGAATTGAAGAACCATCGGGTAATGTAAAAGCAATGCACCTTCCAACAGAATCATATTCCCATTCGCAGGTTTTGCCTCTTGAATCGGTTTCTGAAATGATTTGCCCGAAAAGGTTATAAGAGCGCTTGAGAGTTGTTCCATTGATGAGATCTAAAATTTGAGTTGGCTCTGGGCCTCGTTCATAGATATTGCGGATATTGATTTTTCCGTCCGAGCTATGAACGCCTTCAAGGCGATCTGCACCATCATAATCGAATTGTATGATGATTCCATTTGGCAGCGTCTTCTGCGTCAGCCGTCCACGAATATCGTAATCAAAAAGCGTTCGTTTTTGGTCGCTTTCTATTTCTGCATTAACACGACCCATGTCATCATATTCCCAAATGATTGGTATCTGTCTTATGACTTGGTTGTCTTTATAGACATGGGAAATTTGTTTTGCTTTGTTACCAGAACGGTCATAGAAAAATTCCTCTTTAAAAACCGTTTGACCAAGAGCATCCTTCTTTTCTTTTAGAGAGAGCCTCTCTGCCGCATCGAAAGTTTCTACTGTCGAAAGACCCAAAGGATCGACGATCGTTTTTTGTAGAACCTTTTGACCTAATTCATTTTCATAAAACTCATTATGAATAAATTGTGTGATCGAATTAAGAGGGTCGGTGTGGCTGGCTAATTTCCCATCTTTGTAGGTAATGAGGTCTATCGCCTTGCCTTTTGAAGTTTCTCTGATCACTTTGTTCTTCCGATTTTCCTCATCATAAAAAAAGAACATCTTGTTCTCGACATGACCCGCTGAATCTTCCTCCCATTGTTCTTCAATAAGCCCATCGACATTCCGTTTTTGGCAAAAAGCAACCGCACCGTCATCCGTCTTCTCTAAAAATCCGAGTGGGTCATATGAAAAAGTCGTTTTCCTTTTTTCAGCTTCCTCTGAGATTTTTCTGCCAGCTCCATCATAGTTGAATTTAACAGTCAATCCTCTTGAATCTGTATATGAAAGCAACTGAAATGAGCCATATTCCCAGCTTTCAGAACTCAAGAGTTTTTGATCTTTGGAAATGATGATTTTCGATGTAAGCCGCTGAAAAAGATCATATTCATAACAGATCTCGGTTCCATCGAGAAAGAGGGTTTTTGAAAGAGAGCCGTTTTTATTATAGAAATGCTGAATTTGAGTCCCATCAGCTTGAATAATCAAAATAGGTTTTCGATAAATATTGTAGGATGTTTCAGTTTTCTCATTCCCAGGCATTTCTGCGAGAGTGAGATTTCCTTGAATATCGTAATCAAATTTGGGTATGGGTTTATATTTTTGCCCATTTTCATCGAGACATGCAGGAAGTTCTGATGATTTTCTGTTTCCGAAATGATCGTGCGCATGAATAACCTGATTCTTTCTAAAATCTGTTTCTGAAATCACCCGCCCTTTAGGGTTATAGGTTATTGTCGACGTTTTTTTCGTATTTGGCTCTTCGCAAGAAGAAAGGCGATTTCCATTATCATAGTGGAAGATTTTTTTTGGTGACCCAACTTCCTTAGATTCTTCAAGGCAGCCTTGGCCATTGTATCGATATGTATTCTCTTTGCCCGATGGAGTTGTTCTCCTTGTAACAAAGCCAAAATTGTCGTATTCGATTTCAGCCACATAACGGCTTTTCCCTTCAGCATCAAAGACCTCTTCAGAATCGACTCTTTGATTCTTGAAGTGATATTTTGTTTTTTTTAGCAGTTTTTCAGCTTTAATGGCTGGGTCCCAATAAAATTCGAGAACCCAATCTGGAAGACCCGAAGAGGGGTTGCGTAAATATCGCTTTATCAATCGTTGGGTTACCTGACTTACATCTTTTGGATCTTTTGTCATTCCATCATCTATCACTTCCTCGATTAAAAAATTATCTTCATCGTAAGCGAAAAATTCTCGAATGAGGATTTTACCATTTTTATCCTTAGTCAATTTTAGTGTGCAAAGATCCGTGCCATCTTTATATTCATACTCGTATGACGGGCCTTCTTCCTCCCATTCGGTTTTAATTACGTTACGAGGATTTTCATAATAGGAATATGTCTTCCGGTAGCTCTCTGCTCCTGATGCCTTCCCCATATCAGACACTTGCAGGGGAGATGTTTCCTTACCGCTAAATTGTCCCCAAAGAACTTCCTCAATCACATTTCCATTGCTGTGAACAAAAGTTTTGGCGAAAATGGGTTTTTGGTTTGCATCGAACATCGCTTTACAGCAAAGCTCGGTACCATTCCAATAGAATTTCTGAGAAGACCGGAGACGATCCTTTTCATCGAAATATTCAACAAGATTTAATCGCTCTGAATCGTGGTGGTAGCGAATAAGAAGTCCTTCAGCATCTCTTACATCTGTATGGTTCGTATAATATCCAAAATCAGCAACCTTAACGTCTTCTCCATTCGGTCCTACCGGTTGAAATAACTCTTTTACTTTATCAATGTGGAACTCTACTTTATTTGGTTTTTTAGCCCATTTCCTCTCTTGATCAACATTCCCTGGAAGAAAATAAACGACTTTGAAGGTCTCTTTTCCGCCTAAGTCAATAGATTCAATTCTAAGGCCAATGCCTTTTCTGCCTGGAATATAATGAACCTTTTGATGGGGATTACAATTGCTTGTCAGTTCGTTGATATAGGCTCTATGCTCATTACAAATAGATCCGTACTCTAAATATTTTCCATCGCTTCCAGTTAATTTGAGTTGAAATTGGGGTGATTTCTTCTGTGGTCTCACGTATTCGATGTCCAGTGAAGCATACACTTTTGTTCCTGCTGAATTCTTTGATTCAACTTTTTGCAAATGGGTTCTATTCTTGTCGTGTGTATATTGAAACACATTTCCGCTGGGATCTCTTTCCTCACATAACAGATAGAAGTGCTGGGGACGTTCCCAATACGGTAGTTTCTCATGATGATGGAGCTTTCGCCCGCGGTAGGTTCTACTCCCTCCATTTGGAAGATAAAGAATCGCGACCCCTGCTTCTAGGTCGATCTCGAGGAGATTATATTGAGGATTTGAGCGTCGGCCGAGCCTGCCGGAAAATTGACTGATGTTCTTTGAGGGCTTGAAGAAGACTGTATGTTTACAGCGCTCTTTTTGATGGCTATAAGCATAGGTAATCATGCTTCCATTGGGTTCGGAAATATAGATTTTAAACTCTTCCCTCTTCCGATTAGTTTCAATTAAAAGATGTTCGTGAGGATATAAGCTCCAGCCTCCTTGGACGATCCATCCGCGCCTCATGCCTCTGTAAAATAGATCGGGATCTTCAAGATAGGAGTATTCCAGAGCCCCTGAACTTGAATATGTGCGCGATATTGGTATAGACCTTGCGCCCAAAATAGAAGCGTCATGGAATGTAAGATTGAGATGTCCAGTAATCACATTAACATGATGGAAATGAGCAGGATCTTCGTTCTCAGAAAAAAACTCGTCAAAATTAGCGATGAGAAAATGAGGAAACAGAAATAGGGAGTATAAAATGAACTTCACCAGGACCTCCGAAAAAGACGCAGGATTCTAGGGAAACAAGCTTTTTTTTTGCAAAAACAAAATTGAATTTGTCTTGACAGTACGCTTTATTTTTCATGGAAAAATGGGGCTTTTTTCTGCTATTATGGCGCCATGCAGTTGGATACAAGCAGATTTTTAAGCGATAGGCTAATTTTTAATGATGCTTTGGATTCTAAGTTCCAAATTGCGAACGGCTTTTGGGATTGGATTCAAAGGATTGTTTCCTGGATTTTCGCGCCGTCTGCCTATTCAGATGAAAATCGCCGCACAGTTCAGGCTTTTCAAAGGTATTTAGTCGATGCCTTGGGCGCTGAAAGACTTCAAAGAATTTCTAGCCGCTACGATATCAATTTGTCGGAAATGGAAAGGAAGGGGAGTCCGCTATTATCTCGCGACGTGGCGAAAATTGTCATCGGCTCAAAGAACATTACTGTAGAAGACATCAACGAAAAAATTCAAAGAAATCAGGACGATCCCCGTTTTGCTGGAAAAAATGATTTTTCAGAACTTGATGGAGCGACATTAAATGCGGTCAAGAGCGAGCTCTTTGGGCAGTTCGATCGGATGTGGCAAGTAGCTGAAATCACAGACAGGATTACCGGAAGACCGACTCAATGGCTCTCCCGGTTTTTTTATGATCCCTTTTTAGCCGACCGAGAAAGGCTGCAAGTGATGGCAGACCATCCGGATGATACTTTTATCGATTTCATGCACAACATGGTTGCACGGGTCATCAAACGGGAAATGAGCGTAGGTACGCTGATTCCTGCACCAAGCAAAGAAGATGGAACGCCTCAATATTATTACATCACCGGCAAATTGGTGACTGGCCGAGGAATGGTGAGCTATATTCTGCATCCTGCAGGCACAGATTCTGACTTAGAGCCTCTCAGGCTCTTTAGAGGAACTTCTCCTAGAAACAGCGAACTCGATGCGATATCGACGGTCATTACCGATTTGGAAGCCGATCTGGGCAGGAGCGCTTATGAGTCGGGCAATATTTTTGAGCCGGTCATTCAAGATTGGCTCGGAACCCCTGAGATTGAAGGGGGCCATAGCATGGGCTCGACGATTATCCAGCACCGTCTTGTTGAAATGGACCATATCAAGAAAGCGTATCTTTTTTGCGGACCTGGAGTGACAGAAGCGGAAGCTGAACATTTTAACGAAAAAAATCCCGACGTTCACCTTTACATCCGCGTTGCCCACAATGACTTTTGGCACAAATTGGGTGCGATCCACTTAGGGTATCAGGCGCCCGAAAATGTGCATGTCGATTTTGTTCGATACCATCCAAGAGGCAATCACGACCATGATCCTCACGTTTCTGTTTGGGGGAGGATGCCAGAACATTTTGAAATCGAAGAAGGGATCACCCCTGAAATGAGAGATGAGGCGTTGGACCATCGCAGTTTTACTTGCGAAATTTATCGCGCAACGGTTGGACCTATCGTAGCATTTTTCCTGCAGTGGATGCGCGATCTAATCCGGTTCTTTTTCAGCTCCCGCATTGCAGTTGAGAACGGCTTGAAAATCGGCCACATGGATGGCCCGGTTTGGCGAGTTGAACATTTTCGTGCAGTATAATATAATCTCCTACCATGAAACCCAAATACGATCCTCGCGCCATAGAGAAAAAGTGGCAAAGATTTTGGAAAGACAAAAAAGTTTTTAAATCTGAAATCGACACCAAAAAACCCAAATACTACATCCTCGATATGTTTCCCTATCCTTCCGGAGCGGGCCTCCATGTCGGACACGTGACCGGTTATACGGGCACTGACATTTTAGCTCGCTACAAAAGGCAAAGAGGATTCAATGTTCTCCATCCAATGGGATGGGACAGTTTTGGGTTGCCTGCAGAGCAATTCGCCATCCGCACCGGCACGCATCCAGCTGTTACAACCAAGACCAATATCGATACCTATCGAAGACAGCTCGAATCTCTTGGCTTTAGCTATGATTGGGACCGGGAAGTAGCGACGAGCGATTCTTCTTATTACAAATGGACCCAGTGGATTTTTACAAAGCTCTTTGAAAAGGGTCTTGCCTATGAGGCGGAAGTCAATGTCAATTTTTGTCCAGCTCTCGGCACCGTTTTGGCGAATGAAGAAGTCGAAGACGGCAAATCGAAAGAGGGGGGCTATCCTGTTGAACGGCGTCCTCTCAAGCAGTGGGTTTTGAGAATCACAGCCTATGCTGATAGACTCCTTGCCGATCTCGATCTTCTCGATTGGCCAGATCATTTGAAAAAATTGCAAACGAATTGGATTGGAAGAAGCGAAGGGGCTCTCGTCACTTTTGTCGAAGAAGCATCGCATGAGCCGATCACTGTTTTTACCACTCGTCCTGACACTCTTTTTGGGGTCACTTTTCTGGTCCTTGCACCTGAACATCCGCTTGTAGCGCAGATCACGACCAAAAAACAAAAAGAAGCGGTTGAAGAATATTTGCGCATCGCAGCCGGCAAAAGCGATTTGGATAGGACCGATTTAGCTAAGGCAAAAACGGGTGTTTGGACAGGCGCTTATGCGGTCAATCCAGTCAATCATGCGAAAATCCCGATCTGGGTTGCCGATTACGTACTCATGGGTTATGGCACTGGCGCTGTGATGGGCGTTCCTGGCGGCGATGAAAGAGATTTTGAGTTTACGCAGGTTTACAAACTGCCAGTCATTCATGTCTACGATGAAGACGGTAAAGCGATCAATAGCGGTTTTCTCAATGGATTGAATGTCGATCAGGCAAAAGAAAAAATCATCCACTGGATTGAAGAGCACTCAAAGGGAAAGCGAACGGTCAATTATAAGCTGCGCGACTGGCTCTTTTCCCGTCAAAGATATTGGGGAGAGCCGATTCCGATCCTCCATTTTGCTGACGGATCCATGCGTTCTCTTGAACTAGACGAGCTTCCCTTGGTGCCGCCTGCGCTCGACGATTATAAACCTGCAAGCAGCGGCGAAAGCCCTCTTGCGAAGGTGCGCCAGTGGGTTGAGATCACTGATCCGAAAACTGGCAGAAAAGCGCTCCGAGAAACGAACACAATGCCGCAATGGGCGGGTTCTTGCTGGTATTACCTGCGCTTCTGCGATCCTAGAAATAGCCATGAGGCGTGGAGCAAACAGGCCGATAAATATTGGATGCCCGTCGACATGTATGTAGGGGGCGTGGAACACGCTGTTCTCCACCTTCTTTATGCCCGCTTCTGGCACAAAGTGCTTTATGATTGCGGTCTTGTTCATACGGCCGAGCCATTCATGACATTGCGCAATCAAGGTCTTGTGACTGCGAAGTCCTACAAAATGACGCAAGGCGGTTATTTGTCCCCTGATGAAATTGTGGAAAAAGGGGAAAAGGCCTTTTCCAAAAAGACTGGCGAAGAGCTAATTGTTCAAACGGAAAAAATGTCAAAGTCGAAGCTAAACGGTGTTTCGCCTGACGAGATCATCGATGAATTTGGCGCCGATGCCTTACGCCTCTATGAGATGTTCATGGGGCCGTTTGAAAGGGAAAAGCTTTGGAGCACTGAGGCGGTCAATGGCTGCCGAAGATTCCTAAACCGATTTTACGATATGGTAATGTCTGATAAAGTGACCGATGCGGAATCTGAGGAGGCTCTTAAACTGGCCCACCGGCTTGTCGATACGGTTACTAAAGATATCGAGGCGATGCAATTCAATACGGCGATTGCGCGTATGATGGAATTCATCAACGCATTCATTCCATTGAATGCTTATCCGCGCAGCTGCCTAAAAATGGCAGTCCAGATGCTTTATCCGTTTGCTCCGCATATTGGAGAAGAACTTTGGCAAGAGCTAGGCGAAACCGAAACGATTACCTACGCATCCATTCCGGCTGTCGATCCCAAATATCTGGTCGATGATACGGCTGTTTATGTGGTGCAGGTGAACGGGAAAATGAGGGGCCGCTTTGAACTCCCGAAAGACAAAACGGAAGACGAGTTGATGGCGCTTGTCCGCAGACAGCCCGAAATGGAAAAGCATCTCGTCGGCGAAATCGTCAAAACGATTTTCGTTCCAAACAAGCTGCTCAACATTGTGATGAAGTGATCGTCAACCTATTCTTGATGCTTTATTTTGTTTTGATGGCGCCAAAGATTATTTTGGATCGCTTGAAAGGCAAAAGACATCCAGACTTGCTGCAACGGCTAGGGTTTGGCTTGCCCAAACCCGATCGTCCTGTCATTTGGATCCATGGCGTGTCTGTTGGCGAGATCAAGGCGGCGGGACCTCTCTTCAAAGCTCTCAAAACCAATGATCGCTTTTTCTTTGTCACGGCAACTACAGCAACAGGTCTTGCCGAAGCGAGGCGGTCTTTATCTCAGGCAGATGCTTTTGCTTATCTTCCGATCGATTTTACCTGGGTAGTGCGCAAGTTTGTGAAAACCCTAAAGCCGTCCCATTTTATCCTGATAGAAAGCGACTTTTGGCCCAACCTTTTAAAGGAACTGAAGAAACATGGGACGATTCTTTCCCTTGTGAGCGGCAAAATGTCGGAACGCTCGGCGAAACGTTTTCGACTCTTCGCCCATCTATCAAAGCGCCTTTTTTCTCTCTTTGATCATCTATGTGTGCAAAATGAGGAACATTATCAGCGCTTTTTGCCATTTGCAGATCAGGCCCGTCTAAAAATTACAGGAAACTTGAAACTCGACATCAAACCACAGCCTGTTACCCAAAAGCTAGAACTTTCGGATCCAGTCATTACAATCAGCTGCACCCATGCACCGGAAGAGGAGATGATTCTAAATGCTCTTTCAAGTGGTCCTTGGACACTTCTCATTGCTCCTCGCCATCCAGAACGGTTTGATGAGGTAGCTGCCCTCTTTGAGAAAAAGCAGATTCCTTTTTCACGCTGGAGTCAAAATAAAACAGGAAAACTCATTTTAGTCGATGCAATGGGCCAGCTGCCGATTTGCTACGCTCACAGCCGACTTGCCATTCTCGGCGGCAGCTTCATTGATGGAATCGGGGGGCACAATGTGCTTGAACCGTGCCTATATGGAACGCCCGTGTTCTTCGGTCCTTACATGCAAACGCAGAAGGAATTTGTGAAAAGAGTTCTTGAGGCCAAAGCGGGCCAACAATTGCCAATTGGAGATCTGAGGCGCATGGTCGACCAATTTTTCTCGGACATTGGAATGGAACAATCGATGCGGCAAGCAACTAAGCATTCCATTGAAGCGGGAAGAGGGGCTACTCAGCGCACTCTTGAAGCGCTACAATAGCCCCTTGTAGTTAATTCATTCTATGCCACCTTTCAAAGCGTTCGGCCTCGGCAACACACTGTAAAAAGACCGTCTTACATCGCTCTTCCAGTATTGGATCTTTGATCTTGGCTTTACATTCCTTCGGCGTCATGACTTTGCAATACTGCCTTGAGCCGCAGGCAATTAGACGCATATAGTCATCGAATGTAAGGCGCTCGTAGGTAAAAGGTTGTTGTTTAGGGTTGGTTGATTGAATGGACATATCAATTCCTTGTTTAAAAATTGTATGTTCACCAAAAAGAGAGAATTCTCTTTCACGCTCCCTACGCTAGTATTACCTAGATCAGGTAGTGAGGGTTAAGCAATCGCTTTTTCAGCCCTTTACAGGCACCCCTGGTGAATGCGCATAAGAATAGCCTGCGATATGAAAAAAGAGCAAGACTTTAGCGGTAGGTTTTATCTCCCCAGCTAGTGTCCCAGTAGTGGATTCCAAATGTTTCTGGTTCGATCCAGGGGTTTTTCGCGATATCGTCCAAGTGGCCGCATATTTCATGCGAGGGGAGTGGATAGAAGAAAGTGTATGGGAAAGCGACGTTGCGGTAATTGCCTTCTTGGCAGCATTTGAAAAAGGCTTGCCGAAAGCATCCAGGCCCCGATACAGACTGAACTTCATCGGCCGTTTTGCCTGGCTCTTTTTTAGCTACCATTTTCATGCAGTATTGAATGATGGGATGGCCTGGAACGGTTCCAATGAGTCCATTGCCCATATTGACTTCTTGGCCATCAGCATAGGCCCCAAAAATGCCTGTATAGAAATCGAGTCTGTGATGGAGCTCATCGAATGGCCGTACGCATTCGAAGTCGGTGTCTACGTAAAGCCCGCCGTAGAGATTGAGGATCTCATATCGGAAAATATCTGCTTTTTCTCCCACATTGATCGCTTTTTCAAATCTTTCTCGATTCAAAAAAGGAAAGTTGGGCACATCGGCATCGGTCCAAAGGCGATATTCCCAGTCGGGATGTTTCTCAATCCATGTTTTTTGGAGTGGAAGATATTTCTCTGGCAAGGGTCCGCCAATCCAGATTTGGTGAATGATTTTAGGGATTCTCGGCGTTTTGGACGATTTTGCGCTTAAATGTTTTTCATACAATTTTCTGGCAAGTTTCCACTTCTTTCCATGTTCGGCTTCATAGAGATTTTGCAGTTCGATCCCAGATTTGGACATCGACACATCAAAGGGAAGGAAAGAAGAGCTGCGTCCCTTGGGAAAAAGGGCAGCCAAGGCTACAACGCAAACGAGGAAAATTCCGAGCTTCCAAGCCTTCATAAGACAACTCATTTAAAAGAATGGTGAATAATATGTTCAAGGGGAAAAAAACAATTTGGGGAAAATCCCGTATCGTGTTAAGCTCTAACTTTCTCTTATCGCGGGGTGGAGCAGTGGCTAGCTCGTTGGGCTCATAACCCAAAGGTCGTAGGTTCGAGTCCTACCCCCGCTAATTTTAACGCAAAACGCTGAACGCAAAACGCAGAAGTGAGAAAGAAAGATCTTTCAAATTTTAGTTTTGCATTTTGCATTCAGCGTTTTGCGTTTTTCTTAATGGCGGTATAGCTCAGCTGGTTAGAGCAGTGGAATCATAATCCACGTGTCGCTGGTTCGAATCCGGCTACCGTCATTACCTTTCTGCAGGCAAATTAATGTTTACCATTCGAAAAGCCCACCCACAGGACACATCATTAATTTTGCAAATGATTCGAGAGTTGGCCGATTTCGAACAGCTTCTCGATCAAGTAGTTGCCGATGAAAAAACTTTGCACGAAAGCTTATTCGTAGATCCTAAAGGCCCTGAGGTTTTGATTGCTGAAGAAAATGGGCGGGCTGTAGGTTTCGTCCTCTTTTTCCACAATTTCTCCACTTTTTTAGGTAGAAAAGGGATCTATATCGAAGATCTATATGTTCGTCCTGAATGCCGAGGAAAAGGGTATGGAGAACTTATTTTAAAAGAAATATGCCGTTTGGCAAAATCAAGAAACTGCGGACGCGTCGAATGGTGGGTGCTTGATTGGAACGAAAGAGCCGTCAACTTTTACAAGAAAATCGGCGCTATTCCTATGTCTGAATGGACTGTATTTAGAATGACTGAAGAGTCGATTGATCAGCTTATACACAAAACTCGAGGCGAAAAATGAAGCATGAGATAGAAAAACAGCCTAAAAAATTCTTTGTCGGCATCCCGCTAAGAACGAATAATCAAGAGGCGGGTTCTACCATTTCTGCCCATTGGGAACGCTTTTATCGCGAGCAGATCTTGCAAAAGATCCCGAATCGGGTAGGCGACGATGTATACGGGATTTATACAGATTACGAAAGCGACTTTAATGGACCCTATACGCTGCTTATTGGTTGCGAGGTTTCTTCTTTAAAAAATCTTCCTGCCGGATTGGTTGGAAGAGAGATTCCAGAGGCTAAGTACGCAGTCTATACTTCTCAAGGCCCATTCCCTCAAGGATTGATCGCTGTATGGCAGGCGATTTGGAAGGCCAATCTAAAAAGAGCCTACACTCACGATTTCGAATTCTATAGCCACAAGTTCAATCCTCAAAAAAATCCGAATGTAAAAGTTTATATCGCTATCGAATAGCAGTTTTTTTCCTCAGAATGAGGAATAAAAAAATGATGGCAATAAATACGCAGGTCAAAACTATTAAAGAAGCTCTGTAGCCTGCCGTAAAAGATTGTGGAGAGAATTTTCCTTCGCCAGAAAGAGTCCTAAAAAGCGTCAAGATGATAGCGATGCTGATGCTTCCAAAAACATTTTGCACCGTCCAGAGAACTCCAGAGCCTGTTCCCGCAAATTCAGAAGGCGCTGCTGCTACTGCCATTGTTGTTGCGGGAGTTCTGGCAATTCCCCATCCCATTCCCAGAAGAAAGTAGCAGATTAAGAGCCAAGCATACGAAGTCTCGGGATTGATAAAGATCTGAAAAAACAGGCTGGCAAGATATAGAGCAAGTCCGATCAGGATCAATTTATTGTGGGAGTGCTTGAGCATCAGCTTCCCAGTGATCGGCGATAAGATGGCAATTCCGCCAGTGATGGGTAAGATCATGAGTCCTGCTTGATAAGCTTCTTCGCCACGCACATTGATGAGATAGAGCGGAATCAAAAAAAGAACCGAAGTAAATGCAAAGACAAGGCCGATCATAGCAAGCGTACCGCGAAGAAAATCGACGTGTTTGAATAAGACAAATGGGATTGTGGGAGATTTGGAGCGCTTTTCCAAAATAAAAAAGGCGATGAATGAAATAACTGACAAGATGAAGAAAAAAGCTGCCTTTTGCGAAATCCATCCCCAATCAGGGCCATGCATCAGAGCAAATACCAATGAAAATAGCCCGACTGTCAAAAGAATGACGCCTTTATAGTCAGGCTTAAGGGCTCTTTCCTCTTTTTTCGAATCCACTACGTAATAAATCATCGTTGCGATCGCCACGACCGATAAAGGTACATTGATGAAAAAAATCCATCTCCAGCTGAGCAAGCTCACCAAAAAACCGCCGACAACAGGGCCTATCGCCATGCCAACTCCTCCGACTCCGCCCCAAACTCCTAACGCATATCCTTTTTGTTCTCCCGGAAAGGCATGAGAAATAAGAGCAATAGAGGTTGGAATGATCGCTGCGCTTGCAACTCCCTGCATAAACCTGGACAAGATAAGCAAAATTGGGTTAGCAGCAAGTCCCGCAGTCAAAGAGAATAAGCCGAATAAAAGGACTCCAATTAGAAGCATTTTCTTGGGCCCATAATGGTCGGAAATCCGTCCCAAGGAGACGATGAGCACTGCCAGGGCGATGATGTAGGCGTTCATCACCCACTGCATTTGAAGGATCGATGCTCCCAGATCTTTTTGAATCGCAGGGATGGCTGTGTTTACAATGGCAAAATCAAGCCAAACCAGAAAACAGGAGAGCGAACAAGAAGCAAGGGTGCCCCATTTAGAGAATCTCTGCATGTCTTTTTTCTAGCAGAATGAAGCGATTAAATCTTGAGGTTGTTTAACTCGGCGAGTTTGAGATACTTATATAAAGTGGTGTTGGCATTATAGAGAGAAATGAGAAATCCTTCTTTGCCGCAAAAAAGTCCTCTTTTCAGGATGTAGCTGCGAAAGAATGCGTAGACGGCATGAGCCATGGCGATGGCAAAGGAAGAGCGTCTTTTACCGCGGTACTGTTCGGCAAAAAGAGTTGAATAGTGCTGCATTTTTGCCAGAAAGTCGGCGGTTGATCGATAAGGTGTGTGGAGAATCGGGGAGCTGAGGCGGGTGAAATGGTTTGCTTCGAGTTTTTCATGGACTTGCGAAGACGAAAATTTTGCAAAGTTGCGATTATAGAGTCGAGCGATCTGTTCTGGGTCCCATCCGCAGCCTTTGATCCGCTTTTTATTGTAGTAATTGTGGCGGGGAAAAAAATAGGCATTTTGCGGATGGAGTTGGATTGTTTCGAGTTCGGCGAGAAGAGCGGGGGAGAGAACTTCGTCGCTGTCTAAAGATAAGATCCAATCGTGGCGGGCAAGCCGGGCTGCTTCATTGCGCAAAGGCCCAAACCCAATGAATGGACTCATATGAATTTGGACATTTGGAAATGTTTTGGCAATCGCAATGGTGTCATCGGTTGAGCCGTTATCGAGGAGGATGACTTCATCAAAGGAACGGACAGAGTCGAGCGTTGCTTTGAGCGTGGCGGCGGCGTTTTTTGTTAGGATGCAGACTGAAATCATTTCAAAATGTTAGCTAAAAAGCCCATTTTCTAATAGCATGGATGTTTATGCGACATGCTTTAACCTACGATGATGTGGCTTTAGTGCCGCAATTTAACAACATTCCTTCAAGAACCGAGCCTTCGCTTGAAAGCTGGCTGACTCGGAAGTTGAAGATCGGCATTCCGATTTTGGCAGCGAATATGGATTCAGTGATCTCAGAAGAGATGGCTGAAATCCTAATTGCACAAGGATCGATCCCTATCTTCCATAGGTTTACTCCTTTTGAGATGCAGGAAAAGTGGGTGAAGAAATTTCGCGACAAGACCTTCATCTCATGCGGCATTCAAAAAATCGACGAGACGCGCAAACTTCTCGATTTGGGCGCGCTCGGAGTCTGCATCGATGTCGCCCACGGCCACTCAGATCGGATGTTCAAACATATTGAAGAGCTAAAAGAAAAACACCCTGACAAAGAAATTATCGCAGGCAATGTTTGCACTGCCATGGCCTACCACGATCTAGTGAATGCTGGGGCAGATGCTGTGAAAGTGGGCGTTGGCCCTGGAGCTGCTTGCACAACCCGAATGGTAACCGGGTTTGGGGTGCCGCAATTTACAGCCGTTCAAGATTGCGCACGCATCGCTGAAAAACTGCGCGTTCCGCTCATCGCCGACGGCGGCATACGGACGAGCCGCGACGTGGTTCTCGCACTAGCTGCAGGGGCAAGCACCGTCATGGTCGGTAAACTCTTTAGCCAAACTCTTGAATCGGCAGCGCCTAAGCGCAAATCGGACAAGTATCCATCCGGATACGAAGCCAAATTCCGCGGCCAAGCGTCGGCCGATTTCCAAAATGAGTTTTACGGCGGTCTAAAAGCGAAGACTGTTGCTGAGGGGATCGATTTCTGGGGGCCTGTTTCTGGTACGGCCGAAGAACTTCTTGCGAATCTACTTGGAGGCATCCGCAGCGGGATGACTTACGGCGGGGCTCGCAATATCAAAGAACTCCAGCGCAAAGCAGAATTCGTTCAAGTGAGCGTCTCCTACATTCACGAAAGCAAACCAAGACCTGATTGATTATCCCAAGCATTTGGATAAAAATTCAGCAATGGCTTCTTTCTTCATCTTGCCTGATGCTACCTTCAATGTCATTTCTTCTAGATCATTTTCTTGATAATCAATCGGTTGCTGATTCATAGCTAAAAAAATTAATGCGGAAACTAACGCAACTCTTTTGTTGCCATCGATAAATGGATGGTTTTGGCAAATGTGGAATAGATAGGCAGCTGCTTTATCGTGTATTGTTTTGTGAAGATATACTCCATTGAATGTACTAAAAGGTTGTGAAATGGCTGAAATGAGCAAGTTTTGTTCTCGAATCCCTTTTTTACCGCCATAATGGCTCAATTGATCTAGGTGAATTTCGATAACATCATCAAGTGTTAGAAAATAAATCTCCATGAGACTATCCCACTATTAGGGTTTTAAATGTTTTTAGAAATTTTGGAACAGATTTCGAATGCCCTTCAGGGTTCCCCTTTCGAAGGCCGTGTGAAAACACACGGCCAAGAAAGGGCATTTGAAATATGTCCAAAAGATCATAAACAGGAAAACTCGAATAGTGGGATAGTCTCATGAGGCTTACTCTGCAAGGCGCTTCAAGGTTCGTCCGTACTTCTTATTGATTTTTTTAAGGGCGGAAGAAAAACGACGTTTTTCATTTTTTGCTTTCAGAGGGGTAATCACGATCGAAACTCCGTCTGGAGTTGAAATTTGAAGGAGGGTGTCGCCGTCTATCCCTAAAAGTTCGAGGATAGGTCGTTCAATAACAAGAGCATAGCTATTTCCGTGCTTAGTGAGTTTTTTTGTAACCGTCATACGCCCTCGAGGTGTTAATACAATCGTATATACATTGTATTGACTAATCTATTTTTTGTCAAATTAGCAGCTGATCAGATGGTTGCGGATGGCAAGCAGGTTATTTGCCATATGTGCGCCAATTGTGCTGGCAAGTCCGCTCGATTCTTTGAGCGCTCCATAGAATAGCCCTTTTAAGAAACAGGATCCCACCTGGCCGGCGACATAGGCTGTAGGCATCGTTACCGCATTTCCGAGATGCATGAGAGCAAAAAAACCGGCAGTCAAAAAGATTCTCATCACTTTTGCTGTAGTGGATCGGAAAAAGGGGGCTTGTTCAGGTGATATTTTTTGTATAACAGACGTGCAAAAGCGTCTCAGAACTAAATCTTGGAAAATCCCCCGGAAAAAGGTCTCTTCAAGGATGGGCTGCATAAAGCCTGTCGCGCCAACCATAATCCCTTTCATACTCAGAACGGTTTGCTTGCCCATTTCGGGAAATGCACGGTTGAATTGCGTGACGTATTCTTGAATGGGACATGTTGATTTTAAGATGCTTGTCGCATCCAATGAGACATTCAGTTTGGCTAATTTGACAAAACTTTCTTTTAATAAGCTTTCATGATCCGGCAATTTTGGCAGCAAACCGAGATTTTGGGTTAAATAAATTGCAGCAGAAGAAATCGGAACGGCAATTGATCCAGCAATAACCCCAAACCCGAAATTGCGAAACCAGCTTCTCACTTTCTCGCAAGAACTCGCAGGCTTAGGGGCTGTTGTCGGCTCTTGCGGCACCCCATTATGGCCCTGTTTTCGCCTGACTAGCATTGTAATAAAATCTTGAGAATAAATTTTATGCGGAAATTTTAATCCAAATTATATATTAGAATCTATTTGTATTTTTCGGCCTGAAGGATTGCTCAGAAAGGCTTGGGGTGCGATAATCAGTCTTTGAGGGTCCCATATGGTAAAAGATTTCTTGTACGCTGATAAAAAAATTTACGATTCGATTCATGGCTTCATCCCTTTTGATGAATATGAGAAAGAACTTATTGACAGTTTGCCTTTTCAGCGGCTTCACTACATCCATCAGCTTGGGATCGCTTATCTCGTCTATCCGGGAGCAACCCACACCCGTTTTGAGCATTCCTTGGGCGTGATGGCCCTTGCCACCTTGATGTTTGAGAAGATATGTAAGTCGGTCAGGCCTGATGTATTCCATTTCGTTCCGAGAAAGGGATCTGCAGACTTTTTATATTGGCGCAGGGTGATCCGAATGGCAGCCCTTTGCCATGACTTGGGCCATTTGCCATTTTCTCATGTGGCTGAAAAAGATCTGCTCGGTCCTTTCGGACATGAGAATTGGACGTTGAAAATCATCGACAGCCCCTACATGGAGCCAGTTTGGGACAAATTGAAAAAGTGTCCGAATTGCATTGAGGAGCTGGTCGACCGGAATGTGATTGAAGATATCAAAAAGATTTCCGTTGGGGAAAAGAAATGGCAAGAAGTCACAGGTCAGGCGTTTAGTCCTTGGGAAAGGATTGTGTCAGAAGTGATCACCGGCGACTTTTTTGGCGCTGACCGCATTGACTATTTGATCCGGGACGCAAAAAGCACTGGCGTTGCTTACGGCCTTTTCGATTACCATCAATTGATTGAGAGCCTCAGAATTTTACCAAGCGCGGATCGGGGAGCGGATGAATTGCAGCTTGGGATCGATGAAAATGGGCTTGAGTCGAGCGAAGCGCTTCTTCTTGCCCGTCATTTCATGCATCGAAGAATCTATCAATATTCATCTGTAAAGGCCTACAATTTTCATCTGCGTAGATACATGATGGCCAACTATGCGAAGAAATTGGAAAATGTCGACGAGTTTCTATCGCTGAGCGATACGGATGTGATTTCGGCTTTGAACAAGGCTGCGAAAGATCCGAAACTTCCTGGACATGCTGACGCGAAATGCGTGATCTATCGTAAGCATCGGTTCCGAGCGATCGCTTTGCCCGATCACATTTCCGCTGATGATTTAAAACAATTCAAGTCCTTCCATAAATTGGAAGATAATGAAATCGACTGGGAATTCCATAAGGCCGATCTGCCTCCCGACCGACTCTGTTTCCCTGTATCAAGGCGCCATTTTCTCATTGAAAAAGCGAAAGATTGTTCCGATCTTCTCCTCAAAGTACCTTCCCGAAAAGAAAATTGGGTCTATATTTCGCCTGAGCGCGATCTTGAGCTCGTCAACTTCCTTGAGAATTCATGAGTTTTACTAGCAAAGAAAAATGGTTCATCTTTTTTGCCATGCTATCGGCAACGGTGATTTGCGGCGAATATGCAATCACTCGTCCTGCCAGCAATGCCCTTTTTCTTACCCAATTTTCCTATAAACTCTTTCCTTGGGTCTGGCTTGCAACAGTGCCCCTCAATCTCGGCGTCATCTGGCTATACAATCATTTTCTTCCTAAACTGGGACCCCTTCGAATGCTAGGCATCGTAGCTATTGCTTCGATGAGCATCAACTTGGCTGCAGGCTGTTTATATACGGTTTTTCCATGGTTCATGTTCTTCCAATTTGCTTGGAAAGATATCTATGTCCTTCTCATGCTCAAACAACTTTGGTCGATGATCCATAGCTCGATTCCTTCCACAAGAGCCAAATATCTTTATGGTTCCATTTATGGAATGGGGACTATCGGCGCAATCGCTGGCAGCACGGTCCCGGGCTATTTGGCATCCTATTTCGGATCTGAGCATATCCTTTTCTTAACGGTCCCAATGTATGGAATGCTCCTTTTCTTCTATTCGATGGCTTTCAAGAGATCGTCGTTGAATGCAGAAACTTTCAAAGAAGATTTGACTCCGGATCCCCGGCCGAAAGAGGCCTTTTCTCTCATCCGCCGCACCCCTATTTTGGTCGCTATCTTGAGCCTTGTGATCTTTATGCAAGCTTCTGTTGCTTTGATGGAGTATCAATTCAATATCCATCTGGAGCTGAATATCCTGGAAAAAGATCTTCGAACTGCTTACTACGGCAAAATCATGGGGCTTGTGAATATGCTGAGCCTTGGACTGCAGTTTCTCGGGGGATTATTCATCATCCGGTTTTTAGGGGTTCGTAGGGGCCACTTTTTGGTTCCGTTTTTACTCGGCTCATCGGCCGTGTTATCGCTCAGCATTCCAACGTTTGCAATTATATCTTTTTCTTTTGTGTTCCTCAAAGGATTGGAATTTTCGATTTTCGGCGTGATGAGGGAGATGCTTTATTCTCCGTTGCCTCTCGATGCGAAATATCGGGCAAAGGCAGTCATCGATGTCTTTGCTTATCGATCATCGAAAGCGTTTGTCGCTGTTGGGCTGATCGCTCTTCAAGCGGTTGCTCAGCAGCATTTCCTAAAGATTGCCGGGTACACTTCTGTAGCAGTATTTGTTTTATGGCTCATCACAGTGACCATTTTCTTTAGAAGGCAGCGTCTCGCCATCAATATTTAGAAAAAACAGGATGGTCAGGATATTCCCTTCGCGCTGCGAAGGGTTATCCTGTTCATCCTGTTTTTCTACTGGCTGATAGGCTCTAGTTTGTCTGAAGCGAGTTGATCGAATTGTTTGCCTAATGTAACGACGCTGAATCCCCACAAAAGAATGATGAAGAAAAAGATTCCGGCGATATACGGAACGCTTGATGCAACAGAGCTGAACATCAGAATCAACCCTTGGTGAATCGCCGAACCGCCCGACTTCCCAAGGCGAGACCCAACTCCGTCGATTGCTGCCTTGCCTTTCAGCTTCGATTCTGGGCTGAGTGGAATAAAGGCCATCTCTTTTGTCGCATCGAAGAATGTGTATTTAGAGGCCCGGCTTAAACAGTTTTGCATTGACCCCAGCGTAACAGTCAGCATGAGAGGGGTCATTTCAAGGAAGCCGAACATCCATGACAGTCCCTCATTCGGAAAGAAGATGAAATTGAAGAAAAACAGTCCCGTCGTACCGACAATGATCGGCGGAATCAGGGCGCAGGCAGTCCAGGAAAATCTCTGGACTACTTTTGTTGTGGTGAGAAGCCCAGTCAAGCTGGCAAAAATCGCCATCGCGAAAATAACCCTGCCCATGTAGTTATTGTAGTCGATCGGATTGGGATAGAGCGCTTTCATTTGGTCTTTCCAGACAACTTCGACTAGGTTGATGGCTACATTATAGGCAAAGACGATGAGCGCGATGCAAATTAAGTATTTGGAGCGGGCAAGATAGGAAAAATTGGCCCGCATCGACATGCGGATTTTTTCTTTGGGGGGCTCTTTTCGCTCAGATGGCAAGATCACGCGTACATTAAGCCAACGGAAAAGGAGCATGGTTGCTAGGCCCGTAAGGAGGATCGTGCAGCAAACAAATAAAATCGATTGATCCCAAGCATTTTTTCCATAGGGAAGCCAAGACAGATACAGATTGCTTGAAAAGGTAATCGCGCTGATTCCCGAAAAGACGCCAGCGAGACTGCCGCCTAGTGTTAAAAGCCCATAAAATCTTTTTGCCTCTTCAACAGAGGTCACCTCGTTCGCAAATCCCCAGAATAGGACCGTAAAAATGGCTGTCGACCAGAGCTCGGACATCACATAAAACAGGGTAAACGTCCAATTGCGGAAAATCGCGATGAGCCCCTTAAATCCTTTTGGTAAGATGGCTTGCATCGAATCGGCTAAATCATTTGGGTGCAGCCATTCCTGGGCTGGGTATAGGACGAATGCAAACAGGAGGAAAAAGACGAGAAAAATGGAGAGGGTAATATAAAATACTTTTTCCCTACTATACCAGTTGGAAAGCCGGGTGAAAAGAAGGGTAAAAAGGATTGCGCTTGGCAAAACAGCCCAAAGCTTGATGAAAGGAATCGTTTCAGCCCCCGATTGGGATGCGGTCACTACAATCGAGTCTTTGTATGAGCGCAATACATTGTAATTGAACGCGATCAAGAAGAAGATGAAGAGCATCGGGAGAAATTTCTTCAGCTCGTGCCGATGGATGGGCCAGAAGAAGGATCTCCACTTTCCGAAGGCAGGCGTTGTCATAGACAACACATTTTGCAGTTTTTCGAATTTTTTTCAAAGGTTGACGAAAAAAATCTGTAAAGAGGATATGGGAATTGTGAGTGAAAAAAAAGTTAAAATAGCTAAAAGAGGCTCGGCTGTATTAAACAGTTCCTTGCTCAACAAAGGAACTGCTTTTACGCAGGAAGAGCGAGATCTCTTGGGGCTGAATGGGTTATTGCCGCCTGTTGTGGCAACAGTTGAAGAACAGATTCAGCGCTGCTACCACAACTTTAGCCAGAAAAGGACCCCGCTGGAAAAATATGAAAATCTCGTTGGGCTTATGAGCCGCAACGAGCTTCTTTTTTACCAGTTCATTGCGCGCTATCCAGCTGAAGTTCTCCCGATCATTTACACCCCGACTGTCGGCGATGCCGCGGTCCAATACAGCCGCATCTATTTCCATCAAAGAGGACTTTATCTTTCCTACCCTCTCAAAGGTAAAATTGATGAGTGCTTTTCCAATTATTCGATCAAAGACGTCGAAGTGATTGTCGTCACAGACGGAGAGAGGATTTTGGGGCTCGGAGATCAGGGGATAGGGGGGATGACTATTCCGATAGGAAAACTTTCTCTTTATACCTTATTCGGAGGCGTTCATCCTGGACGCACTCTCCCCATTATTCTAGATGTGGGAACGAATAATCAAGAATTGCTCAACGATCCGTTCTACCTAGGCTGGCGCCATCCTCGGATAACGGGCAACGAATATGATGCCTTCGTTGAAGAATTCATCCGCTGCGTTAAAAAACATTTCCCTGGAGTGCTGCTTCAATGGGAAGATTTTGGAAGAAATAATGCGAGACGGCTTCTCGATAAATACCGAGATCAGCTTCTTTCCTTCAATGACGATATTCAAGGAACAGCATCCGTTGCGGCGGCAGCGCTTTTGACTGCATGCGAAATGTCTCATCAGCCTCTTAAAGATGCGCGGATTGCGATCATGGGCGGGGGGTCTGCGGGCACAGGGATTGCTGAAATGATCGTCCATGCTCTAGTCGAGGCGGGATTGACAAGTGAAGAGGCCCATAAGAGAATTTATCTCGTAGATATCGATGGGCTTATTTATTTTGGCAGCAAGCATGTCCTTGACATGCAAAAACCATTTGTCCAGCCCCGTGAAAATCTAACGAACTGGAAAACGCAGGCCTCGCATATTTCCCTTTTGGATGTAGTGACTAATGCAAAGCCGAATATTATCATTGGAGTTTGCGGGCAAGGTGGGGTATTTACACGCGAGATTGTAGAAGAAATGGCGCGCCATCACAAAAGGCCGATTATTTTTCCGCTTTCGAATCCAACCACAAAGGCTGAATGCACTCCCGATGAGATTTTCGAATGGACATCAGGAAAAGCCATTGTTGCTACAGGCAGCCCTTTCGCGCCGGTCATATACCAAGGAAAAACATACGCTATTTCGCAATGCAACAACGTCTATATTTTTCCAGGACTTGGCATGGGGGCGCTCGCAGTTAAAGCGACCCGAATTACCGATGGAATGTTTTTGGCTGCTATGCACGCTTTGGCAAGCCAATCGCCTGCCTTGAAAGATCCTACCGCACCTCTTTTTCCCCGCATCGAAGGGGTTAGAGCCGCCTCACTGAAGATCGCGCATGCTGTCGCTAAAAAAGCGTGTGCGGAAGGTGTTGCCAAAATCAAAGAATCGCAAATTGATGAGGCGATTTCCGAAAGAGTTTGGGAACCGCGCTATCCGCACTATACTGTTTAATCTTTACCGATGACCCTGGATTACTTCAAAAGCCTTGTGGTAATTGGGCTCTTGGGTGATTTCGGGTACAAGCTCCAGATAATTGACATGGTCCTTTTCATCGAGAACAAGAACTGATCGGGCTAAAAGTCCTGCAAGAGGGCCGTCAATCAATAGGAGGCCATAGGCTTTGCCGAATTCTTTGTCGCGCATCATAGAGAGCGTTACTACGTTGTGTACGCCTTCGTGCTCGCAGAACCGTTTCTGTGCGAAAGGCAAGTCGGCAGAAACAGTGATGAAGACGAAATTGGGGTGTTTTTTTGCGAATTCATTGATGTGTTTTGTCATGGTGCTGCAAACGCCTGTGTCTAAGCTTGGAACTGTGCAAAGAAGCTTTTTCTTTCCATGGAATTCGTGTAGGGTATGTTCTTTTAAGTCTTTGTCAATTAGGCGGAAATCGGGCGCCTTAGTGTGAATAGTGGGAAGGTTGCCTGATGTGCGGACAGGTTGTCCTTTGAATTTTGTCTCTGCCATATATGTGCCTCAAATTTTTTTAGCACATCCACAATAGCCTGTCGTAAGACTTTTTGAAAAGTGAAAGGAGATGTTGTTGGGGACTTTTCGGGTGAAAATCATCTTCCATATCGGTTTGGCAAAAAAGTTGGGCGCAAATCCTTGCAAATTGACGATCTCTAGATCGCGCTCCGAGCACATCTCTTCAAATTCTTCCGGCTTGATGAAGAGGGGATAGATATGCATGTTTTTAGGCGCATTTGGGACGAACCATTCAACTCCCTTAATAACGAAAAGATAGCTAAAAAGGTTGCGGTTGAAAGTATGGAAGAAGAACTGCCCCCCTTTTTTCAAAACGCGGCTTGCTTCAGAGACGACTAAGCTCGGCTCTTCCACGTGCTCCAATACATCCATCGCGCAGACGACATCGAAATAATCGTCGGGATAGGGGAGGGAGTAGGCATTGGCTTTTTTATATTCGACGGTTTTTGTAGCGTCGTGTTCTTTTGCTACTTCCAAACTGCTTTCCGAAAGGTCGACGCCGCAAACGGTGTGGCCCGCTTTAGCTAATGCATTCGTTAAGATGCCAGCGCCGCAACCAATATCGAGCACCTTTTTGTTTTTTCCGATCTGGCTGATGATCCAGGGCACTCTCACTGCGTTTTCGGCTCGAAGAAGGGCGATAGGATGATCGCAAGCGGTATACCACTTTTCGTTGAGATCGTCGTAGAAGTCGTTGTTTATTGTTTGAGGACCGGTTTGTTTTTCCATACGATGTTCCAAAAGAGTATCTGATAAATGAAAAAGAGGATCATAACAGCCAGTTGTGATTTTAAAAAGAGGCTTAAAGCTTCCGGCTGATCGAGCCATCTACCAATCCAAGCGCTGACTTCAATACCTTGAACAACCGGCCACATAAATCCAGCGCAAGCAAGAGTAATCGGATGAAGAGTGAATAGAACTGCGTGGAGCCAATTTTCAGAACCAGGGCAATGTGCTTTGTGAACAAATTCGTCTTTGGTGACAAGAAGCGATGAGAAGGAGGCGAGGACGATGTAGATAACGAGTGTGGTTTTTGAAAAGGGAGCCCATAAAACAAATCCCATGCAAGCAATGACGCTAAAGGTGTCGATCGGATGGCCGATCCGTTCCCAAAGAGGAAGGCCTCTTCGGACATGGAAATAACCTTCGTCAAAGATCATGCAAAGGGCTTGGAGAGCAAAGGGCAAAATACCGAGTATCCACATAATTTTTACAATTCGTCGTGAAGCCAGTGAGTATAGCTCTTCGGCAGCCAGACAAATGATGAATGGCGATGTGTGATAAAATGGGGGCTATCCCAATTCATATCATCTAGTGCTGAAGAGAGCTTAAATCGCTCCCACCAGCCAGGAAAAGCATCAAAGGGCTGAAGATCTACAAGGCTCGCAGTCGCAATAACAGAGGACTGATAGGCGAGTTGCTGCAGGCAGTTCTTATAGAAGATTGTATAGGGGAAACCTCCCAGCAAGGAGGGGTAATATGTGCACCAAATTTCTTGCGTTGTGTCAACAAAAAGGGCGCCCGGAATAAAGGTCAATCCGTTGAGCGTTCCTAATATTGAATTGAGAGGCTGTAATGCAGTGAATACTCGAAGCGCGCCTGTGGTTGTTGTCACTATCGAAGTTGGTCCAAGAGTAAAACGTCCAGGGCCGATAAGCGGTCTTGGAAAATTGGCATCGACAACAAGAATGACATCGCCTGTTCCTAAGTGTTGGATTCGCGAATTGACTGAAAGATTTCGTCCAGTCTGAATGAAGAGCTCTGATGAGCCAGCGGTGATATATACTTTGGATTCAAAACTGCCGCTTGTCATAGTCATGTCATTGCCGGCAAAGATAGAAATAGGTCCACCCAAAGTAAAAATATTTGCCTCAGCGCCCGTTCCCGCTGTCATATTGATATTAGACCCAGCCCGCACAGTCAACGCGTTCGTTAATAGGGTGCCGTTTGTCGATATGTTGGCAAGGGCGGTAGCTCCAGATCCTCCTATCATATTGATGGATCCGGTTGCGGTGATAAATGAAGAGCCGTTTCCAGCTCCCATTGTAACAGGATTTCCAATGAGCATTCCAGCAATACAAAATGGAGCGCTTCCTCCAATTAGTGTTATATTTCTTGCGGTTACCTGTAAATTACCTGATCCAGACACAGTAGCTGAACCCACTGCCGCTCCTGAATTGAGTCCGCTGCCAGCTTGAATCAGCAAGTCCCCAGAAGCAGCGACATTTAATGCGCCCCGTCTGGAGTGAATGATTCCCAAAGACCCTGTCCCGCTTCCTCCAAAAAGAGAAATGTTTCTTGCAGAGACATCCACTAGAGCGCCGACGCCATCAGAAATAATTCCAGCTTGGTTATTCATTCCACCAATGCCGCCATGGGCAATAATGTCTCCAGAGGCCCTAACAGTGACATTTGCGTTTGTAGAAAACACTTTTGCGTCGCCAATAACGCCTCCTGTGGCCGCAGCATTTAAAGTTAGGTTTGTTGTATTGACGATCGTTACCCCGCTGCCCCCAAATCCTGATGGGGAACCAATGGTGGCAAAATTATTTGTGGCTGCGTTTTGGGTGATTCCATTCGGTCCTGTTGCTGTAACTGTTGTAATGGCATCGCCGCCGCTCACAGTTCCGATTACGGTAAAACTGGTTCCAGCGCCTGCAGCCGCATTCAACGTGATATCTCGCGCAGAGACACTCACGGAACCGGTTCCATTTTGAACAGCAATTCCAGCGACGCCGTCAGTGGGGCTTAATCCGCTTTGCATTTGAATATCGCCCGCAATATTAACAGTGAGATCTCCTCCCATGAAATTTGCAATCACAGCGTTCCCAGAAGTAGCACTAAGGCCACCTAATAGCGTCAGATTTCCGCTTCCAGTAATGGTGTTGGTTCCAGGGGTCAGGAGAACGATTTGCGCTTCGGCATCTACTCCTCCATTTCCCGCTTGAAGCTGAATATTGGCTGTGGCTTGGATGTCGATATTTGTGTTTGCTTGGATAACAACGGGCGCTGTCGTTGCACTCAAAAGCAAGCTCCCTGTTCGAATCCGAACAGTTTCTGAATAAATTCCTTTTCTTGTCGGCATATTTGAAGAAAAGATCGAAAGCGATGTGGGGGAATTGACTCTGATTTGTCCAGATACAGAAACGATATCGGCGTCATCCACAGACGGGCCTATTTGCACGATCGGTGCATCAATCTCGATCAGCGGTGTTGTGGCGCTCACTGCACCCATTGCGGAAATTCTGTTATTGATTTGAATGAAACCATCTGCGATCAAGGTCAATTTCGATGTCGTGTTCCATGTGATGAATCCCAAAGCGCCCGGATCAAGGGTAATCGACCCAGATCCTGCAGTTCCGCTAGCGCTTGCATCGATCGTGACGTCATTACAGGCCAAATAGCCAGAAATATCGGTATTTAAAATGTTGGCTGCTGCAAGACCTGTAAAAGCATAGTTTTGCGCAGGCAATGGACATGCAGGCGGGGGTGATGTCGGGGTGACTCCTGGCGACGTCGCAGCGGTCGAGATGGTTACAACGCATGGATCGAATAATAGAGTTCCGTTTTTGCCAAAAGGCGCGCTTGTATCGACAGGCCCTTTTGGAAAGAGAGCATTCAAACCTGAGATTTCCACGAACCCGCCGTTTCCGCCCTGAGGTCCGCCTTTGGCTGAAAGCGTTCCGTACATGGCATTCACATCAGATCCCCAAATGGTGATCTTCCCGCCATCGCCCCTCAATTTGGAGTCAGCGCAAAGAGCAGCGCATTTATCAATGTACACATAATCTCCGGAAAGGAATATTTCTCCCTCAGGGGCATGGATTTGGCTATTTTCTAAAACGGCGATCCGCGATCCAACGATTTGTACTTCATTTGCATAAATAGCACCGGAAATCCGGCTGTACCCATCTTTAGATTCAATAATCACTTTTTCTAAAGCTTGGAACGTTCCTGAATGAGAAATTGCATATGAATAAAGGGTTCCATCAGCTTTGATTTCAATATTCTTGGATACGATTGTTCCAGAATTGTCGAAACCAAGCCCATCAAACGGATGGTCCAAACTTGGATGAATAAACAGCTTTTCCTGATATTCGATTTCCCGGCCTATCCCGACAAAAGTATTTTGCGCTTCTATCGCTCCTCTGTTGACTACGTGCTGAGCCATCAGAAGTACATCGCCAGAGGAACGGATGATTCCCTCATTGATGATGGCCTCTTTTGAGTGGATATTCGTGATTTGATCCAGGGTCGATGCAAGGAGGCCGCCTGTGTCGATCATCGCATTTTCACCAATGACCACACCATTTGGGTTTATGAGCACGATCTGCCCATTCGATTTCAATTGCCCAAAGATTTGAGAGGGCATATGGGAAATGACCCGGTTGATGGCGATTGAATCTGGTCCATTTTGCAAAAATCGAACACTTTCATCCGGTTCGATTGAAAAGGATTCCCAATTCAGATTGGCAAATGAACCTGTTTGGATTTCCGCAGATCGTTCTTCAAATTGAATTTGAACATCGCCTTCTAAAATCGAAGGTGCAGTGGGCAGTGCAAAAGCACCAGAAACGAAGCAAGATAAAATAAAGATTCGCATACTCGCGATTCTAAACAAGTGAAGGGATCTTCATCAAGATTTTTCAAGAATTGCGCCGGCGATATTTAAACCAGGGCCAAAAGCCAGGCTTACAATCGGAGTTCCATTCGGCACATTTGGATCATTCAAGATGCGCTCCCAAATGTGCGGCAGAGTTGCTGATGACATATTTCCATATTCTTTCAGAATTTGGAAACTATGAGCGATCTGCTCATCGCGCAGGCCCAGCGTATTTTGAACATGAGTCAGAATTTTCGGCCCTCCAGGATGGACTGCAAAAATGGCCTTGGGGGGAGCTTGCAATCTTTCCAAATATCCTGGCAGCGAGCGGGTAATCAGCACGGCAACTTCTTTGGAAAGAGACATTTGAAAGCCCCATTCCATCACGTCCCATGTCATTGCATGAGTGGAATTGGGGATAATTTCTTCTCTCAGTGAGAGAACTTTCATGCGTGGCTGATCTGAATGCGGCACCATTGAATATTTGATAAAGCCGTCGGCAAATAGGCTTTGAGAGACGAGTTGATCGATTTGATGCTTTGCCGGATTGCTGTGAAGAGAGCAGATTTCTGTATGGACAATGTCTGTTTTTTGACTGGAAAACCCTTTTCCTATTCGGAGCGCAGGGATGGAACCGTAGCATCCCATGTGATAAGCATGGGTGACTGTTGTCTTTTGCCCCCAATCTCTTTTCGAAACGATTTTTTGGGCTCCGCTTGGAGAAACATAGCCAGTGCAGCTGACATGAATGAGATTGACCGGGGCTTCGCTCATCTCAGGATAGTAAGCTTCGAAAATAGCATCGACTTCTTCTTGATATACTTTAGCTCTTGCGGAAAGATCCAACCCTTCGGGGCGCTCATTGAGCCGGTAGATGCGCATTTCATCCCAATTCCGGTGGAGAAAGTCTGGAAGCACGTGCCCTCTTTTTGCAATCCGATCGGGCTTACATCCCACATGCCAAAATTTCTCTCGGATCACCTCGCGAAAATCTTCGTTTCCCTCTGCTTTCGTATGCGCATCGATAAACCAGGCGAAAGTCTCTTCTTGAGCCGTTTCATAACGAGGGCGAATGATTTGAAAATCAACGAGGTACATGGGGTAGAAAGTACACATGCGCCGAATTTCCAGGCAAATAAATTCGAAAAACGTTTATTTTCCGAATTATGAGACGTTTGCTTTGGATGGTCTTTCTTTTCGGCGCCTACGTTTGGCTTATGACTTCAGGCCACGACCGTTTGCTCATCGACCAAGGCAAAAACATTTATCAAGCGATCGTCGCATGGCTCGATGATGCCGAAGTCGATTATCAACTGCAAAAACATCCCAAAGCGAAAGAAAAAGTCAAAAAGCGCTCTCGAAGATGGGACTAAGAGACTGTTAACGGAATTAGTTTCAGTCTCTAAAGAAATAGCATCGCTGCGCCGATCAGAAATAAACAAGCGCCAAAGATTCGTTTGATGAGATGCACATCCAGAGTGTGAGACCACTTTACTCCTAAAGGAGCAGTGAGGATAGAACCGATGCTGATCAAGATCCAAGAAGGGATGTCGATGTAGCCAACTGCTCGCGGATTAGCAACGATTCCCCAAGAAATAAAGAGAAAAGAAATCGTTCCTATCACCGTAGAAATGAAAGTTGCAGCAGAGGAAGTGGCCGATGCATTTTTTATTGGAACGTGATAGCCCAAAAGAATCGGGAAAATGATCGAGCCCCCGCCGAGCCCAAGCAAACTAGAAAGAACCCCTATCCCCAAAGCAAAAATAGAGATCGTCGGATTGGGGGAGCTTGCGATATGGAGCTGAGGCAGCCGGGGAAAAAAGAAATAGCTTCCCATTAAAACAGCCATGAATCCAAAAATTGTTCTCAATACACTGCTTGCCGTATGGTGGGCTAAAATCGCTCCGCCCACGCATCCAATCAAAAGCGCAGGCATCATCCATTTGATGATCATTCCTTGGATTGCTTTTCTTCGTATTTGAATATAGGTCGAAACAGCAGAAGTGATGATCGCTGCTGCAAGAGATGTGCAAACAGCGATTTGCATGATTTTATTTTGATAAGGGCCGTAGTAATGAAATAAATAATATAAAAAGGGGACTGTAATGACACAGCCGCCTATTCCTAACATACCTCCTAATAAACCACTTATGAGCCCTGCAATAAAAAATAAAGAATAAACTATTTCATTCATTGTTTTCAATTTCGTCATATTCTATGATTATGTCAACTGATTTTAGGGAATCGGAATGGACTTAAATCCTGTAGATTGGAATCAAGCGCAAAACTTGCTGATCAAGTTGGTGCAGGCATTATCTCCGTTAGCTGTACGCCCTGTTGCTCCCTCTATTTTTTTAAGCCGCCGATTTTTTGTTCCTCCCCCTAGCTATCCGACTGCCGATTTTTTCCAAAGACATCCTGTAAAATTGCTGCATGAAGTGCAGAAAGAAGTAGAAAAGTTAATTGCCGAGCCATCGAAAACCGAAGAGACGCCCCATCGCGTTGCAGTTGTCGAAAAAGCAGTGCAAGCTGAACCAAAATCGAAACCGGAGAAAACTCCTGCTAAGGAATCTTCACCTGTAAAAGAAAAGGCTTTGGTCCAGCAGCCATCTGCCCCTTCAGTCGAAAAGCCAGTTCCATTAGTTAGGCAAGCGAAAGAATTGATCCATCAAGTGCAAGAGGCGATTGGAAAGCTTGCCAATTCTACATATATGCAAGAACCGACTGAAGCGCCGCTGCGAGAAGTGCTGAAGAAGTTGAAGCCGAGTCTGGATCGGATTCTTGACGCTGTTGTTCTGCCGCAAGAAAAACCGGATCCGGTTCATCCTTTCCGTCACGCTCTTCCGATTCCAGTCCGCCAGGAAATCATTAAAAAACTGCACACATTCAAAGAGGAAAAACCAGTTCCTCCCGCTCGGGGCATACCCAAAGCGGTAGAAAATTCAGATTCCTCGAAACCTATTATTCGGCAAAATTCCGAGCCGGGCCACCCAAAAACAAAGACACCTGTCGAAAAAGCTTCAGTCTCATTGCCTCAAATCGAAGAAATCGAGCGGCAATTAATGAAGCCAGCTAAGAAAACCAAAGCAGAAAAAGTCCCAGAGAAGGTTGTCGAAAGGCGAAACGATCAGCCTGTTAATAAGAAAGAAGAGCTTCCTCAATCCCAATCGGCCATGCCCTTAGAAAGAAAGGAACAAATCGTCAAACAGGAACCAAAGCCCCTGCATTTACCGATTGCTCCATTGCTTTTTGAGCCTAAAAGGACCGATGCGGCTCGCAAGAAAAAGAAGCGTAAAGGTTTTTGGTTCAAGGAAGAAGAACGCGACCCTTCTGATCGTTAGAACTTTATTCTAAATTTTCATTCTGCTATTTTTCTTCAACTTTGGAGACAAAATGGCGATTACCTTATTAGATGTTCCTGTAGATCATCCGAGTTTGAAATCGATAGGTTTTAGGGAAACGCTTGGCATGGGAGATAGTCCGTTTGGAGATCTATATATCTCATTCAAAACAAAGGAATTGATGGAGCAAGAATCAGAGGCAATTTGGGGGAAAATTGCTGGGTTTGGAGGATTGTGCACTCAATGTTTTTGGGACAATGATTTTCATCTCCGCATCACATTCTTCGATCAAAAAAGAAAAGAAAGCCCGCCTGTTTGCTTAAAAGCCGCAATCGAAGTAGCAGCAAAGCATTTTCAAATTAGTTAATCTTGACATCGGGCTGCCATTGAAGTATTGCTCAGTTTAATAGACTGAAAGGACTTCTATGGGACGTTATTGGGTAATAATCGCGTTTTTGGCAGGTGGATGCTTGGCCAGCAATGGTTTGCAGTATGAGGCTATGTCTGAAACGAATCAATACCACCTGGCTCGAGTTCGAAAGGGGATGAGCCAAAAGCAAGTCCTTCAAATCATGCATAAACCCTATAGTTATGAGACTTTTGAGGTTGAAGACGATATCTATGATGTTTGGTTTTATGTCACTCGGCCGACAGCTCTCGACCAGACCCGGATGGTTCCGCAAAATCTTACCCCTCTAACCTTTAAGAACGGGGTTCTTGTTGGTACTGGATATCAGTGGTATTACTACGCGATGAAAGAGCAGGCAGGGGAAGTTTCTCTGCGAAAGCCTCCAGTTGAAAAGCCGAAAACTCAAAAAGATGAAGATGATGAGTTTGAAAAGTCTCTCAGAGCCATTCCTCAAGAAAAGCCGGCGGCGCAGCCTATAGAAAAAAAAGGTCCCGAAAAAGAGAAGCTGCCTCCGAATGTGCATATTATCAGCCAAGGAGAGCTAAACAGCGAATCGAAAGAATCTGAGCAGGACGAAATCACTGCAGATCCTTGCTGCAAGCCTTGTCCTTGTCCTACAAAAATGTGCGGACCGGAAAGATTTTCGGCTCTTTCGAATGGCATGACCGAGAGTCAGGTCTTTCAAATCTTTGGCGAGCCGCTTAAATATGATACATTTCAGGTAAGCACAGATGTTTATGATGCTTGGTTCTATGACACAATCGCATCCAAAACAGGAAACCCTTCCATTGTTCCTCAAGCCCAGACAATTTTGACGTTCAAAAATGCAGTTTTGATCAGTACGGATGATGAAAAGTACTTTGAGCTCAAAGGAAGAGCTGCGACTCAAATATCTGTGCAAACCCCTCAGCAAACAGCTTCTTTAGTTGCTGCGACAGTCAAAGATTTTTCGAGCGTGAAGTTGGGAATGACCGAATCGGAAGTGATGGACAAATTGGGAGCAACCGAGGAACAAGACACCATCATGGATGGCGATGATGTTTATAATGTTTGGTTCTATAAGGTTGGAAAAAGAACAATCCCTTTGACCTTTAAAAATGGCACCCTGATCAGCAAGACGGTTGAAGGATACAACCAAGTCAAAGGCAAATGCACCGATTGCTATGATAAGGCAGGGGAGAGGATGGAGCAAGATGCGTCAGAACAGAACTTCAATTATTGGTAAAATTTTCCTTCTTTTGGCTATTCAAGGTTTTTCCCAGGTGGCACCTGACGATGGTTTAAAACAGCTCATCGATGGGAATACCCGTTATGTTCAAGATGCTCCTTTGCATCCAAACCGTGGAAAAGAACAAAGAGAAGCGCTGGTTTCCACACAGACCCCTTTCGCAGTCATTGTGGGTTGTTCCGATTCGCGAGCCGCTCCTGAAATCATATTCGATCAGGGAGTTGGCGATCTTTTTGTCGTTCGAGTGGCAGGAAACGTAATTGCAGACATCGAGATGGATAGTATTGAATATGCTGTGCATCATCTAAAGGCATCGGTCGTTCTTGTTATGGGGCATGAAAACTGCGGCGCAATCAAAGCGGTAATCGCTGGTCAAACCGAAGATATAGAAGCAGTAGCGGAGCTCATCCAGCCGGCTGTCGACTATACGGATAAAACCAAAAATCAGCTCTATCGGGCAACGACCCAAAACGCGATCAATATGAAAAACCTCATCTTAAAATCATCCGTGATCAAAAAATATATGAAAAAGGGGGCCGTCGAGGTGTATGCTTCCTACTATAACATCCAGTCGGGCAAAGTTGACATTCTGGAAGAAGGAAAAGGCTATAAACGCCGCTAAAATTCCAAAATAGTATACAATCAAACATATGAAAAGACTTTACAGATCACGTATTGATCGCAAAATAGCCGGTGTGTGCGGGGGGCTCGCAGAATATTTAAATACTGATCCCACCGTAATTCGGCTGATTGCTGTCGTTGTCTTGATTTTTACCGGTTTCGTGCCCATGTTTCTTGCTTACATTCTTGCTTGGATTATCATCCCAGAAGAGCCGTAAACAACTCTCGCCTAAAGGCGAAAGCTTTATCGTCCGCCCGAAAGAGCGGCGACATGCCGGCGGTTTACATCGCCAGTTGGCCGATCGACAGATAGGCCAAGCCCCAGGATGTTCCGACTTGCATTCAAGTCGCTGTGCTGTAGGCTACCACAGTTATTACAGGAGAAACGGTGCTTCGATCGGATACCCAGAGAAAAACAGTGAGAGCAAGTTTGGGAAGTATACTCGGGACTTACGTATTGCACATGCATTCCAATAGCATGCGCTTTGTACTCCACAAACTGGCGCAGTTGATCAAACGACCAACGGTGCAGTCGGGAACGGAGTTTTTTCCCAGCTCTTATTTTTTCTCGGATGTTCTTCAAGTCTTCCATCACAATCGTGGTGCAGCCGTTTCTTTGAGCTTCCAGAATGATCTGCTTGGAAATGCAGTGATTGACGCATTTGACGTGACGCTCTTCTCGGCCGGAGATTTTCCTCAGTCGTTGTTTAGCAGACTGAGAACCGTTGCTTTGAAGACGTCCACGCATTCCCAAAAATCGATCTCTATGCGCTCTCAAGAGCCCTCCTCCAAACAGTTTCCCTGTGGAGGTTGCGGCCAAAACATTTTCTCCCAGATCCAACCCCATCGCGCGACCAGCCTGCATCGGCAAGACATCGGGAAGGTCCAGAACGACGTGAAAAAACCACCGCTTTCCTTTACGAACAAGTTCTGCTTCTTTGAGGACTCCAACATCGAGAAAACCTTGGTGGTATTGGCTGATTTTCAAAGGGACACGGATCCTTCCACGCAAAGTAAATATGGAAAGCACATTCCCTTTCAAAGAGTAGGTTCTCTTGTCGAAGTGGACAGAACACCCCCTTTTAAACAGAATCTGATTAGGCCTTTTAAGAGCCTTCAAGCAGGCTGCGGTTTTCGCAATCACATTACAACTCATCTGAGAACCCAGCCTTGGCAGAGTTTGTCTCAAATTCCGGTAGCAAAGATGATGCAGCCGAATTCGGTTCCGCTCTTTTTCAAGAAGGGCGACTGCTGCGACTTGATTACAGCCTTTTGTGAATATCTCTTGCAATTCGCAAAGAGCTTCACTTTGCTGATCGGATATGTTAAGTTTGATCGCAATGGTTCTTTTCACAAGAAAAAGTTTACATTGCAGAAGTGTATTAATTCAATATTTAGGGAGCGGCAATTCCTCCAAGCCCTGAAGGGCATCCTCCCCTGCGGGGTGCACCCTGGTTTCCTTGCCGTCAATAGGATGAAGAATGGAAATCGTTTTGCTATTTCCTCACCATCTTTTTGAAAATCATCCCGCACTTCAAAAAGATCGGCTCATACTATTCGTCGAACATCCTCTCTTTTTCTGCCGAGGAAAAGCTCTTTTTCATAAGCAGAAAATCGTCCTTCATAGAGCATCCATGATGCATTTTGAGCAAACTCTAAAGAAAAAGGGTTTCAAGACAAAATACATCGAAGACAATCTAAAAATCGTCTTAGAGAAGCAAAAGCCTTCGCTTTTGCATGTAGCCGAATTAGATGATCACGATTTGGAAAAAGAACTTAAAAAAATGGCCAAATCATTAAAAATTCCCTTAAAAGTCCATCCCTCGCCCGGTTTTTTGACCCCAACGGAACTTTTTTCAGAAATTTTTGAGGGAAAAAAACAATATTCATTCCAAACGTTTTATATTGAGCAAAGAAAAAGACTCGGCATACTTGTGGACTCTCAATTAAAACCGATTGGGGGTAAGTGGAGCTACGATGTTGAAAATAGGAAAAAAGCTCCGAAAACACTTCAATTCCCTGAAATGCCTCGAGCTTCAAAGAGCAAATTTGTCGATGAGGCGATCGCATATGTGAAAAAAAAGTATCGGAAGCATCCAGGCGAAGTTGAGGGATTTGAATATCCGATATCCCACTCGGATGCAGAACGGTTTTTGGAAAACTTTCTAAAAAATCGGCTGAAATCATTCGGAAGCTATGAGGATGCTATTCTTCAAGATGAGAGAATCTTATTTCATTCAGTTCTTTCTCCCCTTTTAAACATCGGCCTTCTTACGCCTCAGCAAGTGGTTGATGAAACACTTAAACACGCAAAGTCTCATAAAATTGAGATCAACTCTCTTGAAGGTTTTTTGCGGCAGGTGATTGGCTGGAGGGAATATATTCGGGGGATCTATCATCTAGCGGGCCCCGTTCAGAGAAAAGGAAACTACTTCAAACACAAACGGAAAATTCCTAAATCGTTTTACGATGCGACAACAGGGATTCTTCCTATCGACACCTGTATCAAAAAGCTCCAAAAATATGCCTATCTGCATCATATTGAACGACTGATGCTCCTTGGAAATTTCATGCTCCTTTGTGAAATTGACCCCGATGAGGTGTATAAATGGTTTATGGAGATGTTTATCGATTCATATGATTGGGTTATGGTGCCGAATGTCTATGGGATGAGCCAATATGCGGACGGCGGGCGCATGACTACAAAGCCTTATATTAGCGGCTCAAACTACGTTTTAAAAATGAGCGACTATCCAAAAGGGGAGTGGACATCGATTTGGGATGCGCTTTTTTGGCGCTTCATGATCAAACATATCTCCCTCTTTGAGAAAGAGCCAAGATTAAAAATGTTGTGCAATTTAGCGAAGAAGAAAAAGAAAGATCGCAAACTGATCAGCACGGCTGAAGAGTTTCTAAAGGGGCTCTCATGAAAAAAATCTTAGTCACAGGGTCTACTGGATTTATTGGGAAAAGGCTTATTTCTCAGTTACTCAATCAGGGCCATCAAGTCTACGCATTATCTCGAATCCGCGGAAGAACAGTTGGCATCATTGATCATCCGAATCTCCATGTGATCTATGGGGATCTCAAAGATCCGAGCGAAATGGATCCAATCCCTACCGATATCGATGCCGCATATTATCTAGTCCATTCTATGGCGGAAAAAATATCGAACCTCTTGCATGAAGAGGGGAGGACCGCGGAGAATTTTCTTAAGGTCATTGAGCCTACGGCATGTAAGCAGGTTGTCTATCTTGGCGGGATCATTCCAGAAGGGGATTCTTTATCTGCTCACTTGCAATCGAGGCTAAATGTTGAAAAAGTGTTAAAACGGGGCAAATGTCCGGTTACAGTTTTAAGGGCTAGCATCATTATTGGTTCAGGAAGCGCGTCTTTTGAAATCATTCGAGATCTTGTAGAAAAACTTCCGGTTATGGTTGCTCCGAAATGGGTGAAGAGCCGATGCCAGCCGATCGCGATTGCGGACGTTTTGTTTTATCTATCATCAGCCCTTCTGAAATCTGAGATGTTCAATCAAACATATGATATTGGCGGGCCTGAAGCGATGACTTTTAAGGAAGTGCTTCTCAGGTATGCTGCGTTTCGAGGGCTCAAGCGATATATTTTGGAAGTGCCGGTCCTTACGCCAAAACTTTCTAGCTACTGGCTGGTTTTAATCACATCAGTCAGGTTTTCTCTTTGTTCCTATCTGGTTGACAGCATGAAATACAACAGCGTTTGCCATGACCAAAGGATCCAAAAAGTTTTGCCGCATAAATGCATTCCCTTTGAAGAAGCTCTTAAAAGGGCGTTCCAAAAAATATCGCAAAATGAAGTCGTATCGACTTGGATGGATACATGGCTGATCGATGAAAAAAACCCAGATATCCGCCAGTTCATTCAAATTCCCGAGGAGGGGTGTCTTAAAGACACGCAGAAAGTGCCCCTATCCGCCTCTAAAAGTGAAGTGATTTCGAGGGTATGGAGCATAGGAGGGGATAGGGGGTGGTATGGATTGGATTGGGCGTGGAAGCTAAGAGGTTTTATCGATAAGATTTTTCGAGGAACCGGCATGAATCGGGGCCGAAGGCATCCCACTGAGCTCAATATAGGCGATTCGATCGATTTTTGGCGCGTTGTGAAAGCTGATAAGGAAAGTGGTCACTTAATCCTGTTTGCTGAAATGAAATTGCCGGGCGAAGCATGGATCGAATTTCGGATCGAAGGAGACAGTTTAATACAAAATGCTGTATTTCGGCCGCGAGGGCTTATGGGAAGGATGTACTGGTATTGCAGCTTTCCATTTCATTTCTTCATCTTCAAGAAAATGGCAAAAAACTTAGCTAGGAGTTGAACCTATTTCAATATAGACTTCGTGCCATAAGACGATTTTGTCATTTTGGTCGAATTTCAAGATCAGGATGGCCTCAAAGGTTTCTTTCTTTTCATCGACGCGAAGGATATGAGCAGTAAAAGAAATGACGACATGATGTTTGTCTTCGATGAAATCATGGAAATCGTAGTTGATCGACTGGATCGTCAATCGGAAACCGTTTAAAAAATCGAAATAGTTATCGAAATCTGCCTTATAGGTTCTTCCATTTGCATTTACCTGAAAGCTTTCGGCAAAAAAATCGCCGATTTCGCTTTTTTTTAAGTGAGCTGAATGAACCAGGTTCTTAGCATTCCACTTGAAAAATCGCTTCGCTATTTCGGTGCGGCGCATGTTTTACTCGCTTCCCAATAATGAGACCTGTCTTAGCTGCAATGGGCATGAAATACGGATTGTATTGTCATTCACTAACGCTCTAACGGACCGATTGTAGGCCGCTTTTTCAGGCTCTGTCTGCATAAAACTGCATATATTACTCAGATAAAGGGTGTCAACAAGGATTCCGCTAGCGTCTAGAAAACGGCGTATCTCGGCAAAAACTTCGTCGTTTTGGATGTTTTCGGTGATGGCGGCAAGCCGTCCCTTAGCAACCAATTCGCTCTTTAAATGTTGGTATTTTTCATTGCTTTGCAGCCAGCTTCCTTCCCTTATGAGCTCTCTTTCAATCCGCTCAGTCGGCAACCCTCGCTGATCCCAGTGGAAATAAAGGTCCCGTTTGGAGCCTTGAAGGCTATTCAGATATTGGATCATGGCGTTGACGAAAGCTTCTCGCGTGTCGCAGTGGGCGATTAGTTCGGCTGTTTTCTGGATGAATTCGGCATTTTTGGGGTTGAAATCGATAATGAGTCCGTAAGTCGATCTTCTCTCAGCGATGATGTCGAGATTATGCCAGCTTGCGCATCCAATGTGGATGAAGGGGCGAGGGGGAGGGGGATGAAGTTGGAAAAATTCCCTCGTCTCGTCCAAGCCCGTTTCATTGGTCGTAATATAGATGCCATTGACCTGTCCTTGGACATAAGGATTATCGAATTGAGCCAGGCCATTGGAAATTGGGTCGATATACTGGACCCGGCCTTTGAGGCAGCACCCGCAAAAGATCCACTGAACCGCCATTTGGAATATCCGGGTTATGATTTCATACAAACCGCATAATAAGCTTGGTTCGATCTGGACAGATGGCTGGCTTTGAGCAATCGGCGCGATCATAGAGGTTTTGCGATTGTAAGGATCCTGGGCATTTGGAAACGAACTCGTCCCTCGTCATCGATGATCGCGGGATCAAGTTCAATCATCCGATGCACAAGATCTGTAAAAAAGAGCTGGCTCAATTCGATAGGAATTTGCCAGGTGGCTGTTGCCGTGCCCATTAACCATGCGATGAATTCATCCTGATCGTAAAAAGGGTTGTCTGTTTCGATAATCTCTATCGATTCAACTTCGTATCCGGCCTCTTTGAGCAATTGGCTGCTTCCATCTATCGTGCGCATGCTTGGACCTGAGGCCCGCCCAGTTTTATTCCAAGGAGTTTCCAATTCATATTTCGGGAAAATTTCGTTGGCGGCTTGATAAAGCGCCGAATTCTTTCCGGTTGGAGTGACGAGCAGAAGTTTTCCAGCCTGCTTGAGATGAGTTCGAAGGCTTTTTAACACTTCGAGCGGATTTGAAATCAGATGGAAAACGGCAAAAGCACAAACGAGGTCGCAATCGGCGCTCCCAGGCAGATCGGCAAGGGTCAGGGACTGGGTGTTCTTGAAGGCTAAATTCGGGAATGCGTAGCCAGGAAAGCAGATGCTGGCAAAATGGACCATTTTCTCAGATACGTCTACCCCCAATACCGAGCCGTTTTTGGCTAGGCGGGCCATCTCGGCTGAGATTTTTCCGTCCCCGCATCCAAAATCGAGAATTTTTTCATTCCCCCTGAAGGGGACCTTGCTCAACATCTCCCAAGCCCACTGCCGCTGTATTTCAGAATGATGGAAATACATCTTGGCAAGCGACTCCGAATTCCAGCCCCGATCCGTGTCTTTAAAGGTAAAAGACGAGATGTTCGAGGCGGCCAGAGACCAGGCAAACAGGCAGATTCCTAACGTCTGATAATACATGTTATGTTAAGCCGTCCAGTATTGATCATCAGGAAGTACCGCTTCCCATCTAGCCCTAGGGATTGGCTCGCCACGAAAGTCAAGCGTTGCAGTATCGCCATCAATCGAATGGACCCTAACTCTATATGTCACGGGATTGCGGATCAGCACTGTTGCTCCGTTCTGTCGTCGCCAAAGCGGAAGAGCCTCCTGATCAATTTCGGCTTCATCCATTCCTTGCCAGTCGTGAGGATAATCCAAAATTGGGTTATGTATTTGATAATGCATAGGCCTGTTCTTGCTAAAAACCAGAAAATATTGCTCTAATCGATTCTTTCTCACAGTTGCCACAAAAAGGCCTGGGTCTTTGACTCCGACTACGGCTCCAGCTACTCTGAGATGTTGAGGAATCACGTTCACAGGAACTCGCCTAAAGTTTGTGGGAATCCAGCCATTCCAATCCACTTGGAATGGGATTTCCGGAACGGGCAATCCGATTTCTCCTTGCAATTCCCGAATAGGTCCGCCATTTTCAGCTAGGTATTGTTCAAAGCGCGCTTTCGTGACGAAATCTCGGAAAAGAACTGCTTGGTTACCTCCCCGTGCTTTTAGATTCTGATACATGGGTTCTGGGTTTGCTGGGTGGGTTTCATTTGCCATCCTGAACATTTGGGTGTTTTTAAAAACCCTGAAGTATTCAAAGATTTTGGCATCCATGGTTTGGGCATTTGCGACAAGAGGTGTAAAATCTTCGATATGCGGATGAGTGATATTGAATAGAAACTGTTGGAAATTGGTTACCCGAACGTCAAAACATATGTTGTGTCTGACAAAAGCTTCTTGGAAAAACCGTAAAATTTGCCCTCTCTCTTGAGCAGCTTGAAAAGCAGTCATCGGAGCTCCGATGCCGATTTGAAGCTTATCATTCACATCCATTTCTTCACCGCGCCAGTCGCGCGATGTGGGGTAGCAGTAGATTTTGCTTAACGATCTCGCAAATTTATAGGCAGGGTTTTGTTCGAAAATGGGCTTGTGATTATCCAGCTTGCGCATAAGATTTCTATGATCATCGCGCGACAGCTCCTGAAAGCCCATCAGTGACTTAATCATAAAAGTAAAATGAGGCTGGTTGACATAGTCTTCTCTAGCAACAGTATAGGTCCTATAATCGCCGCTTGCTTCAACGCCCCCATCGATATTATTTTTGAATCTAAAAGCTTCTTGGAAAATCTGGAAATAGGGATGTGCAGGATCTATGTTTATGAGACGCGCCTCTGCCCAATCCTTAGCCCACTGTCCGATTGTAATTCTTTGCTGCGGGAAGTCGATTTCTGCAATAACTGTTCTTGCAACATCTTCCCCCTCCTCTCTCCTTACACGTGCTTTTTCTTCATCCAAGATGCCTTGCTTTTCGCTGATCTCTTGAATCTGCACATTTCGGATCACTTGGCGACCTTTCAATATTCTGAGAGTAATTGGATAGTCTTGGCAGAGAGCTGATAAATCAGCCGCTGTCATTCTCGATGAGAGGTGCGGGTTTCCATACCCTCTTCTTAAAATATTGCGAAGCGCGGCTAAATCTACAGGTATATCCGCTAGCCCACCCAAAGCTATAGGCTGAGGTTGGATATAAGGGTTTGGGTCTTCAATTGGATCTGCATTCCAATCTTCTGCGCAGCAATCTGCAAATAGTTCCTGAGCGATTTCTGTGAAAAAGTTGGCGACTACTTCAATGACTCTGGCAATTAAGTCTTTTATCCATCGAAAAGCCTCCACTGCAAAATCAGCAACTGCAATACACCCGCGCTGTACGCCTTCGATTGCCATAAAACCTCCCTTTTCAAAAAAAGAGATGTAGTTTGCAAAAGATTTAAATTTATTTCACTAAAAATTTTCGGTAAGCCAAGAAATGGCTTCTTTGTAGATCTTTGGATCTTGAATGATCTCTCGTCCAGCCTTTTCTTTGCGGATCAGCATCATTCTGTCTTCTAGGGTTTGCGCAAGCTGTTCCACGCTTTCAATCGGAACGCGATCGTCATTTTCGCCATTGAATGAATAGATGGGACATTTGAGAAGCGACAGATCGTGGGCCAAATTCGTTTTAAGAAGAGATTCCCAATACTTGTATGTATAGCCGAATGCTTTTTTGTCCGCTTTTGGAGTTTCTTTAGCAGCCGCAAATTCTCTTCTTGCCTGCACAAGAAATCCATGGATGTATTGCGGAGAAAATCCATCGTCTGCCATTTCAGAGCGGAAAGAAAAGAGTGTTTCGTCCATCGGATTCCATCCGCCGCCGGATGCGATGAGAGCAATCGCTTCAACCGAACTGATTTGAGCTGCCAATTGCGCCCCGATTCTTCCTCCATCCCCCTGCCCTAAAATAACTACTTTTCCGTTCCAACCCGGAACGAGTTCTTTTAGTTTCTTTTGAATCAGTAAATGGTCTGCCACACGGTCATGTATGGTGAGATGCTGCAAAAACTCTTTTTCGTCGATGGAATCAGGAGCTACTCCCCGCTTTTCCAAAGAAATCGGGCAAATGCCTTGACTGATGATCTCATGCCGCAAGGACTCATGAAGGCGCAAAGAACTTTCTTTTTGAGATCCGGGAATCAAAAAGAGAATCGGAAATGATTCTTTATCGGCTTTGTCGAAATAGACAATCAGATTTGAGCCATCTTCTCGATCTACAGATAACTGATCTGTAGAAAAAAGAGAGCAGCTGAAGAAGAGTGTGAAAATGGCCCACTTCATTTGTGGGCCATCCTACTCTTTTTTTGATTTTTGTTCAAACTGCTGCGCGAACGCGGACAGCTTGAAGCGCAAAAGGCGTTTCCGCGACGACAGGAACCGCTTCCTGCAAGTGCGCAACGATTGCAGCCATTTGGTCGAAACGTTGAATTTGAGCTGTGTAAGGGTTGAAATGATAGTATTTTGGTTCTCTTCTATTTCTCGAATCTGTGAGTAAAAGATGAACTTCATCCCCTTTAGTTAAAAGGACGGCATTCATTCTAGCGTTCACAGCATGCAGATCGAGAATTCCCAATTCAGTATGGTATACTTGAGTCCCTCCCAATCTTCCAATTACGAATTCCTCGACTCTTTGATTGACTGGCCCTGCGGCGGCGCTGGCTGCTTGAACAAGACCGGGAAATTGGTCTTCCGCGCCATTTCTCTGCAAGTGGTCCCACAATCTGAGGACCATGTGTTTGCAGCAAAGAGTCCCTCTCTCTACTCCCCTCTCCACGACTATTTGTTGCTGGGGCGCAGCTTGCACGGCGGGGGGGCCGGCTTGTTGCTGAGGCTGAACCTGCGGCTGGGGTTGTTGGACTGGGGGCTGTGGAGCTGGAGCCTGCTGCTCCTCATTTCTAAAGCAATAAGAGATGCAGGCCGAGATCCATGCCATCACCATCTCAATAGCCCGAGTAAAAATTTGAAGGATCTTTGTGCAAAAATCGGGTTCCGCTGGAGCGGTTAGCTGCACAATTCGTCTAGGTGCTTGAACTGGCGGCGCAGCTGCTTGGCCTTGGACAGGCGGGGCTGGCGGCGGAAGACGTCTTTGCCCTATTTGCTGCAGCAGGTTCGCTTGCACAACTGGATCGAACTCGTCTTGTTCTCCGAGCGGGTGGGGAGGAAGGAGAACTTCTGCTATTGGTTCATCGGGAGGCCGCACCCCATCGTGATCGGCAAGCATCGCGTAAACAAGGGCAATGTTTTCGAAGGCTTGTTCTATGGCTCCCCTTTCTTGAGCTGTTGGTTCTACGATATTCCGAAGTTGCTCCGAGAGCTGAAGCAAGGCATCTTCGTTTTCAGGCAAATGCTGTACATATTGTTGGGCTCGTGCGCAGAGGGCTGCTACCATAAAGACTCCTATATTAAATTTTAGGACATGCAAATTTACACTTCTTGAGCTTTTTTTTGAAGAATTCTGGTTTTTGCATTCCAATTTTCATTCGAAGCAGCTATGATATTGCGAAAGAATAGGAGTTATTATGAGAGTGATACATTCAATGGGTCATGTTGTTGGCGGTACTTTGCTGATCGCGGGTACAACCATTGGCGTTGGCATGCTCGCTCTCCCTGTTGCGACAGGTCCTGCCGGATTTGTCCCTTCTATTTTTATCTACCTCGTTTCTTGGATTTTCATGCTCTGCACAGGGCTTCTCCTTTTGGAAGTAAGCCTTTGGATGCCTAAAGATACGAGCTTCATTTCTATGGCAGAAAGAATTTTAGGCCCCATTGGGAAAAATATCTTTTGGGTTGTCTATCTCTTTCTCTTTGGAACCGTCATGATCGCCCATGCTGCCGGCGGCGGATCGGTCCTTCTCGATATCACCGGATGGAATATCCCCAACTGGCTTGCCGTTGTCCTTTATTCAGGCGTATTAGCTCCTGTTGTCTATTTGGGAGCGCGTTCCGTGGATCGGTTGAATATGCTGCTGATTAGCGGGGTCGTGATTTCCTATTTTGCCTTCATTGGCGTTTCTGTGGGCAAAGTCGACTTCAACTTGCTCAAATTCGCCGATTGGGGAAGGGCTTGGATTGCATTGCCTATCCTCTTTACCGCTTTTACTTACCAAGTGATCATTCCAACCCTCATGACCTACATGGAGCGGGACGTAAAGAAAATTCGCCTAGCCATCGTTTTGGGCTCTTCGATCCCCCTCTTTATTTATGCTCTTTGGGAGTTTGTGATTCTGGGGATCATTCCAGTAGATGGAGCTGGCGGATTGATTGAAGCTGGCAAACAAGGTCAAAACGCAATCGGCCCCCTCAAGCAGCTCGTGCCGGCTGTGTTTAATATTGGAAAGTATTTCGCATTCTTTGCTCTAACCACATCGTTTATCCCGCTCGCTCTTTCCTTCTTTGATTTTCTTGCCGATGGACTAAAATGGGAGAAGAAGGGAAGCAAAAGACTTCTTTTGTGCCTCATCGTATTCGGCCTTCCGATGGTGATCGCAATCGTCTACCCAAACATCTTTTTAGTGGCTCTTGGATATGCAGGAGGAATAAGCTGCGCTTTCCTTTTTGGCCTGATGCCCCCTGTAATGGCTTGGGTAGGCAGATATATCAAGAAATATCCTCACGAAAAACCGCAGTTGCCAGGAGGAAAAACCTTTCTTGTGATCTTGATGGCTTTCGCCCTCTTCATTTTAGCTGCCGAAGTTCTTCAGCAAATGTAGAACTTGAAAATCGACGAAAAATTTTATTGATATAAGTTCATAAAAAAAAACCTCTGAGTTTTTAGTTCAGAGGTTTTTTTTGTAAACGAAAATATGCTTAAAGATGTTTGTATGCTAGTCGCATCATACCAATGGTAAAGCCAATCGCAGCCAAAGCAGGCAGAATTTGCGATGACAATCCGTCGGCTCCTACACCTAATAAGGTTGCACCCCAATTAGCAGTTGCATTCACGGCAGCAGTTGCATTTAGAGTCGTATTCGCAGCCGCAGTCACGTTCGCGGACGCAGTCGCATTTCCAGCAAAGAAGCTAAAAGATTGTAATGAAGTTTTTAAGATTGCAGGAATTGGAGATTTTGCTACTCTATAGAGTCCATACAATACTGCAGCTCCAGCTGTGAGGTGGCTCCAAGGAGTTCCTAAACTGTACTTTTTCGTTAAATCTTCCACTTTCTTTCTCAAGCCTGGAAGTTCTCTTGCTTCTTTTGTACGTTCTACACAATTAAAATAATTCAGAGCTACCGAATGACATTTTTTTGCGTCTTCCGTCAGCTCGGGAGTAATACCCTTAGCCCCCAATAACCTATCAATTTCTTTCTCAATTGTCTTTCCGTCATAGTCTCGGCAATTGATTTCATGGCCATTTGAAAGCGTGGCTTCGGTTGGACCGCAAAAATATCTGTATATGGTTGCCATTTGAATTCTCCTTAAATGTTGAATGTAAATAATTATACATAATTACTAAATTAATTAATATTTGAATTTAATAGTTTTTGTCTGTAAATTTATTATTTTAGAGGGATGAATGGCGAAGGATATCGAATTTCTTAAGGCTAAAGGAGATGCGGTAGAAAATCTCAAAGCGATCCAGATTAACTTGAGCAGATGCATCGATGAAGGGATGATCGACTCCGACGACACTTATTATAATGAATTATTGGTATTGATCGACGAAGCCTCTCTTTCCAAGAACTGGCCGGAACTGATGGAGGTCGTCTCTAAGGCTAAAATCTTGGAAATCGATGTAGCTGCCTGGCTTTCCGGCCATGGGCAGACTAGCATTTCCCTACCCTGGCCCCGACCGCCTAAACAGGGCTAAAAGGGCAGCTGTTGCTTGAGCTACATTCAGAGACCCGATTCTGCCTGCCATGGGGAGGTAAATAGACCTGTCGGCCTTTTTCCTCAAAAGGGGCTGTATCCCCTCTCCTTCAGAACCCACAATGAGAACTGTTCGTGGAGAGAAATTAAAGGTATAAGCTGATTCAGATTCTGGATCCAATATTGCGGCTACAATTTCAAATCCATCCTCTTTGAATTGGTCGACAGCTGTGGCCAGATTGGAGACCCGGATCAACGGGATGAATTCACTGGCTCCGGAGCTTGCTTTAGCGACCACCGGCGTCAAATCGGTCCCCCTGTTTTTGGACCATGCGACAGCCGCTGCTCCAAAACATTCAGCAGAACGGATCAGCGCACCGAAATTTTGGGGGTCGAAAATCTGATCCATCATGAGGACAAAAGATTCTTCCTGAGCCGTTTTGAGAAAATCTTTCACATCTAAAAACGTTCTCCCTTTGATATGAGCCACAAGCATCTGATGCGAATCGGAGCCGGCCATTTTAGTGAGCATGGCTTCAGGGACAAAAATAATTGGGATGCCCAAATCCTTGGCTTTTTGGATAAGGGGGCTTTTTTTATTTTGGACGGTGTAGATCTTCAAGATTTTATCAGGGGTGTACCGGATCAGTTCTTCCAGAGCATGGGTTCCCATAACCATCTGATCTTTCGGAGGAAGCCTTGGGTAAGAATGCGGGTCGTTCAAATTAAAAAATCCTCGAAACTTGTACCCAGCCGGAGACGGGTGTCCAGCGGAGTTTGAATTTTTGATCCATATGAGAGATGGTCGCATCGACCACTCGAGTGGTGAGGTAGAGCATTTGCCCCCCAATCCCTAAGCGCCACGCACAGTTTAAATTCCAGTCCATTTGGGCCCACCCGAGCTGCCCCTTATTCCCGCCCGAGCTTGTTTTAAGAGAACCGCTAGCCATTTGGGCGTGAACTCTATTATGCATCATATTGTATGCCCAACCGGCATTTAAAATCACAGGGCCGCCTGTTTCAAAAGTAAATTGTCCTCCGAGGAAAAACCCGTTCCAAACCAACCGAAAGGTGCCCGGAAGGGTGCTTCTATGAAGCTGCTCAAAATAAGCCGCGTACCCTACAAGCGGGGTTAGAAGGACTTTGTAGGTTCTGTCTGCGGTGAGGTTCACGGCATAGCCGAAATAACCCGATGCATCTGCGCACCATCCATGCGTTGCCATGTGGGGATGGATTAATTTCCCTTTCCCGAATGCGCCATAGGCGCCTCTAGCAAAAAAGACCAGATCCCGGTGGATGACTTTGAGAACAAGGCCGTTCAGCCAATATTGAACATCTCGATAGACTTCGCTATGTGTTACAAGCCCCCCATCTCCTGGTTCTTGCAGGTGCCAATGAATCCGATCGTTGCGATAGCCTGAAAAAAACTCCCATCGGAGAGGTTCGTTAACAGTTGCAAAGAGGCTTGCTGCGATAAAGAGGAAAAGAATCTTCTTCATAAAGCGAGGGGGGCTTTCCGTTTTGACCAGTAATCGGGCCCATAATCATAACAAAGTTGCGTCCCCTTAGCAATCGGTTCTTTGGCAAAGAGAATCACGTGGCTTAAGTGCTCGAACGTGGCGAGAGCCGAATTGAGATTTGGGTTCTCGCTATGATTGATGTATCGGGCTGCCGCCCCTTGATCTTGCGCGTCGATTGTGTAAGGAGTAGGAAATCCTTGGCATAGGACATATTCAAAACAGTAGGCGTTTTTCTCGTCCTCTTTTTTTCTCTTCCTCACCTTTCCGACATATTCTGCAATGAATTGCATCTTCTTAAAATCTTGAAGAGCGAATACACCCCATCCAAGATGGGGATCGATGTAGCGAATGGCGATATTCGGAGAGGTGTTGGTTAAGATCTCATTTTCGTAGTATTTGCCGAGCCAGGTCTGCTCAATGGTCAGCTCCCCTTTTTCGTAGAGCTTTTCGCATTGCCGTTTTAATTCGGGGAGGATTTTTTCATTTTCGAATTCGAGTTTTGGAATCCATTTGGCTCCAGTGAGTTTTTCGAATTCTTCGAGTGTTAGCTTGCGTCCATCTTTTTCAAAAATCATCGGACCATTCTTTAGGGCTTTCAGGATGGTGTTTCCAGAAAAGGGGCCCATAATCAAAAGCGAGCTGCTCCCCTTCCCGGATTTCTTTCAATGAAAGGAATACCATGCGCGGTATGCCTCTCCAATAAAGCGATTGAAGCCCCAAGTTGGGTTTTGAACTATGGTTCAAAAATCGCGTGAAATTCCCTTTGGTTTCTGCATCGATGCAGAAATTCTTTTTTCCTTCCCAAATAGTGTAACGCAGGCAGTATTTTTTCTCTTTCAGTTGTTTTGGAGTTCTTTGCTGAATGATTCCGGTGTATTCTCCAACAAAGGTGCAAGGAGGGATTTTCTTGGTTGCGAAAACGCCGTATCCTACATCTTTGTCCACAAAACGAATTTCAATCGGCGGGTGCATGGCTTTGCGGATTTCTTTGTCGAAATAAATGCCCATCCAAATTTTTTCCGATGGGATTCTGTCTTCCTTTTTAGTCTTTGCAACCGTTGTGAGAACCTCTTCAAGGCCTTCCCTGCTTTCAAAAATCGGCGAAAGAAGATATTCAAAGGAATCAATCTTTGGCCATTCGGGGATTTGGGGATTATCCGCGATCGGCTGAAGAATTTCCATCGCCTCTTTGCGATCGAGCAGATTGGCTAGATCAATGGGGCTAAGTCCGAATTCGTCTCGCCTGCTTTTTAAATGGGATTCGTTTTTTAAAAGTTCCACCCATTCTATTCGTTCATCCAAAACAGCCAAGTGCAAAACCGTTCTAGAATCGTAGCTAGAGGCTAAGCGCGATACTGCTAGAGGGTCGTCAATTTGACGTTCGAAAGCGTCCCAGGAAATCTTTTTCTGGGATAAGCGATCCAACAAGGTCTGTAAAACCTTTTCTTCTGATTCGTCCTTAAAGAGAGAGCACGTCTTGGGGAGCAAAATCGCATGTTCCAAACAACACCTCGCTTTTAGTGAAGAGAAGTTGTATTAGCACGCTTTGGGGTGAGATTACAAGCCTTTTTTGAATTTTTTTGTTCGGAAGGCTGCTAATCTAGGGACAAATGGGAGGGATTTTTCCCGTTTTTTTTGACCAATAATTGGATGGTAAAGAAGTCCGAAACCGACTCCTTTTGAGACATCGAGAACAGTTGTTTGCACAGGCATTTTATCCATATTGTCTCCGTGTTGTAGGAAAAAGTATACTGGTTTCGCGCGCTTTTTTCAATAAAAATAATGATTATAAAATCCCTCATATGATATCCCTTAAATATGATTAAATTTCCTATGAAATTTGAGGTGAGCGCTGCTGCATTTCCAGGCATCAGTTCTCAATGGAAAGGCGAGGCGCAGCACCTTCCCTCAATCACTTGCGCTATCCCGCCGGAATTTATGGGGCCAGGCGAAGGGTATTCGCCAGAAGATTTATTTGCGTTGGCTCTAGTCAATTGTTTAATCGCTACTTTTAAGGTTTATGCCGAAAAATCATCCCTGCGATACCAAGAAATCCGGGGACGAGTCAATCTGACAGTCGATCGAATCCCGGGCGAGACGGGGTTTGCGATGACGCAAGCGGACGTATTTTTGGATATCCTTGGATCGTCTGACCGGGAAAAGGCAAAGAAAATTCTTGATGGGGCAATCAAGGACTGCGCGATCAGCAATTCGATCAAGACTGGCAAGACGTTTCATATAAATATCTCGTAAAATAAAGCGGCTGTTGCTACCATGGCTGATTGCCATGATTAAACGGTTAATTGGATTCATTTTTATGGTCGGTGTGTTGGTAAGCGGTCATGCGTCTATGACATCTCGTGCGGAGACTCAAAAACCTCTTGTTGTAATTTTGATGGGTCCTCCTGGCGCAGGCAAAGGAACTCATGCGGGGCCATTGAGCGGCCAGCTTGGAATCCCTCACATTTCGACCGGCGATCTATTCCGTGAAAACATCCGCGCTGAAACTCCGCTTGGCAAACAAGCCAAAGGATTTATGGACAAAGGGAACCTTGTTCCCGATGAGTTAGTTCTCGATATGCTTTTTGATCGGGTGGCTAGAGTTGATTGCAAGGGCGGATACATTCTCGATGGATTTCCTCGCACAATCCCACAGGCAAAAGCGCTAGATATACGACTTGCAGACAAAGTGCAGCTTGTTGTGTTGAACTTCAACCTACCCGATGCTGCGATCATCGAGCGTGTTACAGGCCGTATCGCATGCAAAGATTGCGGCAGACCCTTTCACAAAAAGTTTGATCCTCCTAAAAACGAATCTATTTGCGATGCTTGTGGCGGCAAATTGATCCAGCGCGACGACGACAAGGAAGAGATCATCCGCAAAAGACTCGAAGTTTATCGCGCTCAAACAGAGCCTTTAATTCACTACTACGCACAGCAAAAAGAAGTGCTAAAAGAGATCGATAGCCGCAAGGAGAAAGCGCAAGTCTTCCATGACGTTATGGAAGCGCTGCCGCCTATTCATGCTGCTGCTGTCCGTTAGGATGTAAATTCTCGTCTCCATTCTATATTTTGCCTGGATTATCACGATCTATTTCTCCATGCTCTTCGCTTTGACAATGAGATCTTGCAAAATTAAAATTAATCCTCTACTTTATGCTCAATATCTGGAGAGATAATGTTGAACAAAAAATGGATTGCCTGTGTTCTCCCCTTTTTTCAACTAAACGCCTTGCCTCAAAATCCAAACGTGATTGCAGAAAGGGCTCAGTTCCTCTTTGAAGGAAGCGATCTTACTGTGCAAGCGGAAGACCGTGCGATCATCAATTGGGATTCCTTTTCAATAGATGTAAAAGAACAGGTCAAATTCATTCAACCCGATCGAGCAGCCGTCGTCTTGAATCGAGTTGTCGGCAATAGCCCAAGCTCCATCTTTGGCCGTCTTGAATCGAACGGTCAAATTATCCTCATCAACAACCAAGGGATCCTTTTTGATGCAACCTCTCAAATCAATACGGGGAGTTTCATTGCATCGAGTTTCGATCTGATCGACGATGTTTTCCAAAAAGAAGGCAAGCTTCTGTTTCAAGGAACTTCGAAAGGATCGATCAGCTTGCAAGGCAAGATAGATGTAACTGGAGATTTTTATGCGATTGCCGATTGCATTTCCCAAGAAGGGCCGATTCAAGTAAATGGCGGTGATGCCGGCTTCTTTGCTTTGGGCAAAATGACCCTCGGGCCCAAAACTCCGCATCCTATTTTTGAAAGAAAAGGAATTTCTATTAAAGCGGCAACGCCCATTGATCACGACAGCCAATTTTACTCGTATTCGGGTCAGCTCTGTTTCTTTGATTCGGTTCATACAACCCATTCCATCTTTGCGACAGGGAGCATTGTTTACTTAAGTGAAACGGCTAACCTCACTGCCGCTCGAGCAGACGGCGGAGGCGAGATCTATTTAGGAGGCGTTGAGAGAGGAAACAGCCAGATTTTCGACCGCGCTTCCATAGTCATCTCAAGTCCAGGAGCTATTGTGAATGCAGCTGCTGGAACGTACGGGAATGGAGGGAAAATCGTTCTTTGGTCGCAAAGAAACACTGAATTTCACGGCCATTTAAATGCGATGGGCGGTGAAACAAACGGCAACGGAGGATTCATAGAGGTATCAAGCCTTGGCAATCTCGGTATTTTGGGAACTGCTTCCACTGAATCTCCAAGAGGCATGGCAGGAACCTTTCTTATAGATCCAGCGGATGTCACGATTAGTTCTGCAGCCAATAGCAATATTGGAGCGTTTATTCCGGCACCGCCTCCACCAGTACCTGGCCAGAACTACAGCTTCACAGCCTCTCCTGCAAACATTCTGAATACAACTCTTCAAGGGCTTCTCGCTGCAAATAACGTATTGGTCGACACCAATAATGGCGCTGGAGGAACAGGAAATATCACAGTCCTTAACAACGTCAGCTGGGCGAGCGCAAGATCCCTATTTTTAACAGCGAATGGATCGATTACCATACGGGCGATTGTTGAAAATACAGGGGCCGCTGGAGCTGCTGGAAATCTCACTCTCACTGCTGGTACAGATGTGATTCTGGACGGAATTACTCCGGGAGCTACAGTTCTTGCAGGAACCAGAAATGGAACTATCACCGTGAATGCAGGAAGGGATATAATCCTACAAGCTGCGAATGTAAACGGGGCTTCTGCGACAATCGGCACAACAGCTGCAGCTGTAAATAATGCTGTCTTCAATCTTACAGCTGGGAATAACATCCAATTAATAGCTAATCCAGGAGCTGTTGGAACCAATAAATTTGCTCTGATCGGTTCTTCTTCCGCTTCAGCTACAAATTCAGGAGCAAGTTCAATGACTCTAATAGCCGGCAATGACCTGCTTATGAGCGCCGGAACAACTGCTGGATCTTTTGCCGCGATTGGAACCAGCGGCGCCTCGAATTCTATTAGGCCGATCACAATCACCCTTGGGCGCGATTTGTCTATGACTGGAGGGACGGGTGCAACAGCCTGTTTTGCATGCATTGGTTCAGCTGTGAATGCGGTCAACGCAGGAACTGTTACCATCAACGCAGGACGCAACGGTACGCTTCAGGGAGGAAATGGAGCGGGGGGATACGTTCTTATCGGCGGGTTTGGACAAACATCGCGCGCGATCAATATGACTGTGCTCCAAGATCTATCCATCACCGCAGGAAATGGGGGCAGTTCAGTCCCTGCTACAGCACCTTTTGCAGCGATTGGCAGTTTTAACAACGGGATCGCTCCAAACGGAAATACTGGCGACATTACCGTGAATGTGGGAAGAAATTTAAATATCACTGCAGGAATCACGAATAACGTTGTAATTTCTGCCTGCGCAGGAATCATGAGAGCAGGAGAAGGAACTTCGATCAATTCCTTTGCAGGGGGAAGCGCAGGACCTGCAGTCAACTTCAATGTCAATGTGGGGAATAATCTCACTATGACTGGGGGAACCATCCCGAACTTAAGTACAGGATCAACGGCTTACATTGGGTTCGGAGGATTTCGCCAGCAAGCAGCTGGTGCTGCTACCTTCAATAAAGGAAACATCAATATCAATGTAGGTCATAATCTAGAAATGATCAACTCAACAGGAGATGGCGGCTCCCACATCGTCGGAGGAACGCAAAGACAGTGTCAAGGCGATGTGGTCATCAAGGTTGGCGAAAATTTTTATATGCATAATCTCGCCTCGGGCCCTAGCTTTCTTGGAAATTCCATAGGAGGATCAGGAACTAATCAAAATCCACCTTGGCTCTTGAATTTTTACATAACGGTTGGAAAATCGCTTACAATCGACTCCCGCAACAATGGATTTAACACGATTCAGTGCTATAATAATGGGGGAAATTATTCCACTCAAGGGATTGTCCAATTCCATATCGGAGGAGATCTCACCTTCATTGGCGGGACCCAAAACCAAGTCGATGCTGCGCTCATTTGGCTCCACCCCAACCTCATTAATGAAATCTGGGTAGGCGGCAATTGGCGCGCCTACAATGGGATCAACACCACAGCGGGAGTCCAGCCAAACGTGCTCTTCAATACGCCCAATACATCCGGCAACATTGGCCGGCCTGATTGGCGGGCAGGGGGCAATATCATTGTCGCAGGCGGCGTTTTTACAGCCTTTGGACCCGACAATATTCTCTATACCACGACTCAGCCCCTCTATATCGAAGCAGATGCAAGCTTTATGCCCGGACAGCTTTGGGCCCCTCAATCGGTCATTATCAACGGATCCAATATCTTCACAGGCACGCCTCTCGCTTCTGCCTCTACCAGTACAAGCACAGTCGCCCCTTTTCATGGCGGCGGCGATGGATTGGGCGCGTATGCCATCGACACAAATCTATACAACATCCCTCTGGCTGCATTTCCCACAACAGTAAATGGGCCCACCTGGTCCACTGCAGATCCTATTGCCCCGGTTGCCCCCTCATTCAGCGGCTTCTTGCATGTTTCCTATACTGTAGGAACAACAGCACCCGCAGACATAACCGTCCTTTCTAAAGACATTTTCGACAATGCATCCCCTGCTGATATTACGATTGGAAACACAGCCCAAGTTCCTTCTTTCCGAACTCTTCAAGGCGATATACTCATTCAAGGCTTCAGGGATACTATACTAAATGATGTGAATTCACTCCTTGCAGATGCAGGATCGATTACTATTGATACAGTCAGGGATCTTTTGGGAACTAACACAACAACAACTGCAGGTACCGATATCAATTTCACTGCCGGCAGAGATATCACCTTCAATGCAGCCAACATGATAGCTGGCCTGAATTTCATTCAAACAGCTGAAGATAATATCTCCCTCACAGACTCGAATATCACTGCTATAAACGGAGATGTCTTATCCTTTGCAGGGAATAATTCTTCTCTCATAAACAGCCTTGTGGTTGCTGCGAACAACATTGATTGGGTCATTGACAATGACAATCCAGTCCGCCCTCTCATTGGTAATTCTTCATTTTCGATGGATGCGACAAGCGCGTTCAATGCTACCTTTGGTTACATTCGGGTTTATACGGCTCTTCAAAATCTCAATTCGATCTCGCCGCTTGCCCAATTCATCAGCAATGGAGTGACCTACTTCTTTACTCCAGGCACTCTATTTCAAGATTCCAATCAAGAACAGTGGTGCGTTTACTACCCTGAAGGAACCTTAGGAGTCCCCTTCCGCATCTATTACAAAAACTGTCTCCAAATGATTCTTGAGCAGGCCGCAACCGTCGTCACTGAAAATCTGGTAAATTTACATCCGTATAATGAATTTCCCGGTTGGTTGGAACGCTTTTGGATCACGTATGATGAGGGGGATTACAAGTATCCATATCTGTTGCGAAGACGTAACTTAAACGTGATCAATCATCCGAAAAGCTACACCATCCTAAACATCTTTTTTGAACCTGCTAAATAAGCTGATGTGACTTTGCGAGCGCGGCGTCGATGTGGGGAAAGATGTTTTCTTTACCTATCAGATCTGTCATTCCAAATCTTTGTAAATCCTCCTCAGTCTGACCTTTGACGCCAGAGAGAAGAAGCGTGGTATCGCTCCGCTTGCATTTGTGATAAAACTCTTTGAGCGCATGCATGCCCGATGCATCGATGAAAGGAACATAGCGCATCCTAAGGATAAACACTTTCGGGGGTTTTTCCATATTATTTAAAAGATCTTTGAGAACATCTGCGACCGCAAAAAAGAATGGACCTTGCAGCTCATACACCTCAACATTCGCAGGAACCTCTTTATGCGTCAAAGCATCAGGATCGGCCTTTTCAGCAAATTCAGCTGGATTTTCCTTAAAAAGTTTGGTCAAAGAAATCGTCTTCGAGCAATCGCTCATCCGTTTCATGAAGAGAAAGCAGGCCAAAATCGTGCCAAAAAGAACAGCAACTGTTATGTCGACAAAGACGGTAAGAAGAAATGCTGTAAGCAAAATGGCTGTATCGCCGATGGGAGCCCTAAGAAGACGAACGAAATGTGAAGCTTCCGACATGTTCCACGCTACCATCATCAGTACGGCGGCAAGACCTGCAAGCGGGATTTGGCTGACAACGGGAGCAAGAAAAAGAATGATGAAAAAGACTGTGACTGCATGGATCATGCCTGCCATTGGGGTTTGCGCGCCGCTTTTGACATTCGCTGCCGTTCTGGCAATCGCGCCTGTAGCGGGTATGCCTCCAAAAAGGATCGATCCAAAGTTCGCAATCCCCTGCCCTACTAGTTCGCAGTTTGATTTATGCCGGCTCCCCATCATGCCATCCGCAATCACAGCTGATAGCAGAGATTCAATCGCAGCCAAAAAGGCAATCGTAACCGCATCGGTAAAAATTTCCGTCACTTTATCAGCCGGAATCGCCAAAGATGGAAGCGATGGAAAAGGGAGTTGATTTGGAATTTGGCCGAATTTAGATTGGATGGTTTCGACATCCAGATTGAAAAAATAAGAAATGAGCGTGGCAATGACAATCGCTCCGATCCCCCAAGGGATTTTCGGAATATATCTGCGTATGAGAAGGATGATCCCAAATGTGCCAAGCCCTAAAAGAAATGTAGGAAGATGGATCGAGCTCATGACGCTGAAATAGGCCGCCCATTTTTCTATAAATGGCGCGGGAGGAACGCCCATGTTTAGCCCGAAGAAATCCTTAATTTGAGAAGAAAAAATAATCAGCGCAATCCCCGATGTGAAACCTGTTACAAGCGGATGCGGTATGTATTTAATCCACGAGCCAAGGCGGAAAATTCCGAGCAGAACAAGAATGATCGATGCTATGAGCGTTGAAATGGCAAGGCCTTCATATCCGGTGCGCTGGATGATGTCATAAATGATGACAACGAAGGCTCCTGTAGGACCTCCGATTTGTCCCCGAGAACCGCCGAGAGCTGAAATGAGAAATCCGGCGATGATCGCTGTAAAAAGACCTCGTTCTGGCGTAACACCCGAGGAAATGGCAAAAGCCATGGCAAGGGGCAATGCGATAATCCCAACAGTAATGCCTGCAATCAGATCTTTTCTGAAGTGATAGGCTGTGTAGCCTTTTCGTAAGTAGATGAATGATTTAGGAATGAACTCTCGGAACATATTCGTTTGCCATTATATTCCGAGAGTTATTTTTCTGCTAATGGTGGCCGCCGTGATGCCCGCCGCCATGCCCGCCGCCATGGTAGTGTCCATGGTGATGTCCGTCATGATAGCGTCCGCGCCAGTAGTATGGCCCGCCATAATATCCGTAATTGCGTCTCCATGCATAGTAAGCTGGATAGTCGGAGTAGTAGACTCCATAGTAAACTCCAGGGCCGTACCAATCGGAATAGTAATAACCGTCATCGTAATAGACGGGATCTGGACCTACATCAACGCCCGCCCGCACCATCGCTGCAAGAGAAGTCACCTCAAGGAGCAATGTAAAAAAAAGCATTTTTTTCATGTTTTTCCTTCCTTATCTGTGGCCGCCGCCGTGAAAGCCTCCGCCTCCCGGCCTTCCCCCTTCTCTTCCAGAATCGCCGCCGCGTCTCAAATCTTGATCGTCGCGATAATGGTAGTGGTTATAGTTGTCCCAATAGTCATCTTCATTGTCGATGTAAACACCCCAATACCAGCCAGGACCGGACCAAGCTCTTTCAACTTCATTTGATTGAGGAGCTTGCGTTTTGTTTACAGTTACACAAGAAGAAAGGACTAAAGAGGTGAGAAGAAGAAGCCTTTTCATAGCGCGCCTTTTAATTCGCACTATGGGAATAGCCGATTATTGGCGCAACAGGTTTTTTTACCAAAGACCGAGGATTTTCCACCAAAGGCCGCCAACGATCAGCCAAATGGCAATATTCACTAAACTGATGATGAACCCATATTTCCACCAAGTGGCTACAGAGACATACCCAGTGCCATAGAGAATTGGGGCAGGTCCGGATCCGTAGTGAGTCAGTCCTGCATAAAGATTGCTAAAGAAGCCAAGCGTCAAAACGGCGAGTTCGGGCGGAGTTCCCAAGGCAATTGAAACAATCAGCAGAGGGGCAAACATCGCTCCGATGTGCGCGACAGAACTTGCAAAAAAGTAGTGCGTGTAGAAATAGACTAAAGCAATGAGAAGAAACCCAATGATCCACTCAAATCCAGATACATGCGCCACAACAAAACCGCTAAACCAGGTAGTCAAACCAAATTTGTTGAGGAAGCTGGAAAGAGTGACCAAGGTTGCAAACCAAATAAAGGTGTCCCAGGCGCTTGTCTCTTCGATTACGTCTTTCCATTTGAGAATATCGCTGAGGAGCAGAATCGCAAGTCCAATCATAGCGGCAATGGGCGCTTTAAGATCAATGGTTGGACCTATGATCCAAAGTAAGATCATGAGGGCAAACGTGCCTAGCATAATCCATTCTTTGGGTTTCATGGGGCCCATTGCTTTCAATCTTTCTGAGGCCATCTCTTTTGCATGCGGAGTTTTCCGGATGGTTGGAGAAATCAAATAGAAGAGAATGTATGGGACAGCGATCAGGCTTAAAATTCCAGGGACAATCGCCGCAATCGCCCAGCTTGCCCAAGTGATCTCAATCCCCTGCCCTTTGGCAAGTTCAGCAATCAACGGGTTTCCAGCCATGGCAGTTAAAAACATCGCGCTTGTAATTGCAGACCCTTGATAAGAGGTCAAAGTAAGAAATCCTCCCATTTTAGGATCGTGGGAAGAGCCTGTAAAAATTTCAGCAAGCGATTTTAGAATCGGAAAAACAATTCCTCCGACTCTCGCAGTGACGCTTGGAATTGCTGGTGCTAAGATCAAATCTGTGGCTGCAAGGCCATATCCAAGGCCTAAGCTATTTTTTCCAAGCAGGCTCATTACTTTGTATGCAAGACGGTTTCCCAATCCTGTTGAAATAAAACCTCGCGCTACAAAAAAGGCGAATACAACAAGCCAAACGACATCATTGCTAAAGCCGCTGAAAGCTTCGCCAAAAGTTAATACTTTGGTCGTGACAGCAAAAGTCAGAGATAGCAACGCGATCAAGCCCATCGGAAAAGGTCTTAAAATAACAGCGAGCATGGTCGCAATAAAAATTGCAAAGAGGTTCCATCCGTGCGCAGGAACTCCTGCAGGCGCTGGCATTAGCCAGATAAGAAACCCAATCAGTATAGAGATGCCGAATCGCCCAAAGCTTTTCATAAAAAAATATATTAAATCATGTAGATATTTTTTGCCCAGCCAGCTATTATCTTGCAGCATGAAATGGCTCTATATTTTCTTTGCTCCCTTTTTCCTGATCGCATCATCTCAGCAGCAGCTTTACGATCTTTTCGGCATCTCCGATTTAAATGGAGTTCGAGAAAAATGGATTCAGCAAGGCAAAGAAAGATGGGTTTTTGATCAACGATACGAAGATCTGAAAGAGACCGTTTGGCCTCTTTTTCGTGAACTTGGAATGGTCGAAGAAATCAAACCTGCCCGTAAGCACTACGACACAGTCGTGCTCTTAGGCGCTCTCTATTCGACTTTCCAAAGACGTCTCGATTACTTAGTGAACACAGGCGTTACTTACGATCGCATCGTATTGCTGTCTGGCGAGCGACCTCTTCTAGATTCAGAAAAAGCTAAATTGCCTGGTTTGTCCACTGAAGCTGAAATGGTTCAATGGGTTTATGATCATTCGCCCCTTTCTAAAGATATCTCTGCACTATTTATTTCCGTACCCATGAAAGGCGAAAGAAGGCCTACAACCTTTGATACTATTTTAGCATGGCTAGAAACCAAGCCAAATCCTAAATGGTGCCTTGTCATATCGACCCAGCCCTATGTTCATTATCAGGGAGCTGTTTTTAATCGCATCTTCCCATTCTATACAGAAATGGCGGGTCCAGCGATTACCGGTTCTCCCACCGTGGCATTGATGCTCGATACTCTCGGAAGAGAAATTTTTTTTAGAGAAGGAGATATTGAATGGCTGCTGCAGTAAGAGAAATCGCTGCCGCTCTTCCTGAAGAACCTGTTTCTTTCATCGACCAGCATTTTACGAAAGTTGCCATGGCTGTATCTTCTCTGGTTCTTTTTGTTCTACAGCCGCTCACCTTCTTCTTCGGATTGTCTTCCGGGTTTTTTCTACATTATCATTTTGAACCGAATGTCATCGTGACGAGAGAAGAAATTGCGACTGTTCCTCGAGCAACCTTAGCGATCGTAGCGGCCACAGCCGCAATCCTCAATCTTACCCCTGGCGGCGCAGCGGGAGGATACGTATTCCAATCGATCGCTCCCCTATTTTCAATGGTGATTGGCAGCAGCGCCTTTTTAGCTTATAGAACTTGCTAGTGCACTCCCACATGGAAATTCACCACAGAGACGGATAAGTTCCACACCCCAAAATTTCCCGCGTTTCGCGGCTCTGTGGTATCTATCTCGGTGGTTAAAATATTTAGCCAGTTAATATTTGCTTTTTCATGCCCTGACCCTCTGGTCAGGCACTAGCACTTTTTCTCAGTGAAGATGAATTTCCCTTGCTTGGTTAAAGTAAATCCGAACCGCTTGCATAACGATTGCATCTCTTTATTCTCGTCCAGCATGTAAGCGATGATCCGCTCCACTTTTTCTTCCTGAGCTGCGTCGAGAATTTTTTGCATGAGCTTTCTGCCGATTCCCTTATTTTGCCAGCGGTCTTTGACCGTTAGGGCAAAAGTGGCATCTTTCGTTCCCGGGATTTTTGTAAGGCGGATAACGCCTAAAATTTCCTGTTCTTTTTCAACTAAAAGAGCGATTTCCCTGTCGTAATCGTTGAAGCAGATTCTAAGAAGACGGTTATGGGCCACTCTATCGTCATAGTTAATCGACTTCAAATAACGCTGGCGGACCGTTTCTTGGGACAGATCTTTATGGAATTGAACCATGAGCGGCTCATCTTCAGGCCGAATTGGACGGATTGTGACAGGGGTGCCATCTTTCAAGTTCCAGCTTTCCATATATTGCACAGGATAGGGTCGGATCGCAGGTCTGGGAAGATCCTCTCTACGTGTTTTGGGATCGTGGAGGATGACGCGCGCATCGAGTGCAATGAGTCGGTCTGGAGATGCCAAAAGCGGGTTGATGTCGCACTCTTTGATCCAAGGCTGTCCCACAACAAGGTTGCTGAACTGAACGAGGATTTGTTCCAACTTATCGAGATCGATTGCTTTTCTTCCCCTTACTCCTTTGAGAGCTTCATAGATTTTTGTCTGTTCCATCATGTGTCTTGCAAAAGTGGTTGTAAGAGGAGGTAATGCGAGAGCGCGGTCTTTATACACTTCGACAAGCTGGCCTCCTGAGCCAAAGAGAATAATCGGGCCGAATTGTTCATCAATCGTGCTTCCCAAAATGAGTTCATAGCCTTCGAGCTTGATCATCGGCTGAACGGTCACCCCTTGGAAATGTTCTTTTCCTACTAATTTATTCACCGATGTTTCAATCTCATGATACGCCTTCTCGACTGATTCGGCAGATTGAAGATTCAGTTTCACTCCGCCCACATCGGTTTTGTGCGTAATCGTTTTGGAATAGACTTTTAAGACGACAGGAAATCCCATGTCTTTTGCAAGCCGCACCGCCTCTTTGGCATCGTTTGCAAATTTGGTCGGGGTGCAAGGGATGTCGTATGCTTCCAGCACCTGTTTTGATTCGACTTCGTCGAGAATGGTCCGATTTTCAGAACGGGCTTTATCAAAAATTTCCGCAAGGGCTTTGTGTTTGATGAGACATGCGAGATCATCCGTATGAACTGCCATCGGAATTTCATAAATCTCGCTTAGGTTATACGTGTAGTTCCACATGTAAGCAAACGTCTTGCAGGCCATGTCTGGAAATGCGAAAGCAGGGATCCCCGCCTCTGTCAAAATAGCATCCCCTTTTGCAACGCTTTGTGCGCCCATCCAGCTTGCCAAAATAGGTTTGTCGATTTTGGCAAAACGTTTGAGCTCTTCGGCAGTTCCCACAGAATCTGTCATGTCTTGGGGAGTTAATATGACCAATATTCCATCTGTTTCTGGATCTTTTGCAGCAATTTCAATTGCTTTGGCATAGCGCTCTGCATCGGCATCCCCCAAGATATCAACCGGGTTATTGTGGCTCCAGGGCGCGGGAAGGAACGCATTGAGCTGATCCATTGCCTCATTCGAAATCGCAGCCAATTTCCCCCCGTTTGCAATCAGCGCGTCCGTTGCTATGACTCCGGGGCCTCCCGCGTTGGTCACGATCGTTAAGCGGGGTCCTTTTGGTTTAGGCTGCTTGGCCAAACTCTCGGTCAAATTAAAAAGGTCTGCGATTGTATCGACGCGCAAAACACCTACGCGGCGTAAAGCGGCGCTAAAAGCCTCATCGCTTCCCGCTAATGAACCGGTATGCGATGCGGCAGCCTTAGCCGATTCGGCCGATCTTCCTGCCTTGATCAAAATAATTGGCTTTGTCAGCGACACTTCTCGGGCGGCAGATAAGAATGATCTGGGATTCCCAATGCTTTCCATGTATATCAGAATGCTTTGAGTGGCAGGGTCGTTTCCAAAATAATCAATCAGATCGCCCCAGTCTACGTCAACCATCGACCCTATCGATACGAAAGCGCTAAACCCCACTTTTTCATTGAGGCTCCAGTCTAAAACGGCTGTGCAAAGAGCGCCTGATTGAGAAATGAACGCGATCTTTCCTGGATGAGCGATTCCCGCAGCGAACGTTGCATTGAAATTTGCAAGCGGGTTCATCACGCCGAGACAGTTCGGTCCAATGATCCGCATTTTTCCCCTTCTCGCATGCTTTAGGATTTCTTGTTCAAGGGCAATCCCCGGAGGCCCCATTTCTTTGAATCCAGCAGAGATGATGACTGCTGCAGGGATTCCTAGATCGGCCGCCTCGCTGATGATCTCAGGCACAGTTTTTGCAGGAGTTACGACGACGACAAGCTCTACTTTCTTCGGAATGCTTTTGAGGTCTGGGTAGGCTTTGACTCCGAGTACGGAAGGTCTTTTGGGATTTACCGGAAAAACCTCTCCTCCAAAACAGGAGAGATTGTGCATTACAGTTCTTCCGACGCTTCCCTGATTTTCAGTTGCGCCCACAACGGCTACAGTTTTCGGGGAGAAAATATAATCGAGCTGCGGAGATCTGCGATGAAGGATGTTCATCGATGGGTCGAATGATTCTTTGTGCATGCGCTTTTATTTCCGTACCTTTTTCTTGCATATAGTACAATAGGCCGGCCGCTGCAACAAAAACCGCAAAGTAAATTCTCCATCTTCCGATCGGATAGTGGGTTACTTGAATATGATCTTCCTGATCCCAGCTTGTGATTTTGAACATTTTTAATTTGTGATATGCGATAGCTAGGCAAAAGAAATTGAGCCCGATGATTCCCATGCCAAGGCCTCTAAACCAGACATTGAAGCTCCGTTTCAAAGCCATATAGAAATGGAGCGTATTTTTCTTCCCGGCTTTGAGCTTTGTTTTTAAAAACCATTTTCCTGGCGTTGTCCCTAATGTGCTCAATAAAGCAGCCTCGATCGGGATCCATACAAAAAACTCAAATGGAATGAAACGGTCGTATGTCCCCATCGGAATCACTCCATGAAGGAGTTTTCTTGTCCAGAGAAGCAAAAGGCAAAAAAGAGAATAATCAAAAAATCGGGCAATGCATCGGATCCACGGGTTGACGTGGGTGGCATTTTCTTTTGGCTTATTGGGCCTTTCGATAATGATCTCGGAAGGCTCAATGACTCGATCGCTCATAAACACATTTTAATGGATTTGCCCGCTCGCGCGCAACAACCGATTCATTAAGGCTGCATCTTTTTGAGCCTCATCGTCGCAATAGATTTGGATTTCTTGAACATTTTGACGATCTGCATCCCGCAGCATGGCGTAAAGGGTTTTGGCTCGCGGTATGAAGAAAGGGCCTTTGAGCTCTTCTTTTTTGAAACAGATGCGCACCTTGGCTTTCGGGGCATAGTGCCTATACTTCATTCCGGGAGATAGAATTGGGCCTGATTGCGGAGGGTTATCTACCTTTTTGCCCAGCACTTTTTCCAGCGCTTCTTTCGTGACGCTCCCTGGCCGCAGCAATATGGGGGATTCCGAGACGAGGCTGATCACGGTCGATTCAATACCCACCTCGCAGCTGCCGCCATCGATTGCATATCGCACTTTTCCATCGAGGTCCTCCAGACTGTCGGAAAGACAGGTTGGGCTCGGTTTTCCTGAGATGTTCGCCGAAGGAGCAACAAGCGGAGCGCCTACCCCTTCGATTAAGCTTCTAGCAACCTTGTGGCTTGGCATCCGAATGGCAATTGTTGGGTGGCCTGCCGAAACAAGGGCTGGCACCTCCGGCTTTTTCTTCACTATGATCGATAAGGGTCCTGGCCAAAAGGCATCAGCCAGTTTATAAAATAAGTCGTTTAACCCCTCTCCTATCCTTTTTGCATCTTCCAATGAAGAGATATGAGCGATGAGCGGATTGTCCTGAGGCCTTCCTTTAATGGTAAATATTTTTTTTACAGCTTCCTCATCGAAGATGATGGCTCCCAGTCCATAGACCGTTTCCGTAGGGAAAATCACCGGCTCGCCATTTTTAAGCGCCCCGATGGCCTTGCTTAAATCTAGACTTTGAAGGATTTCGGTTTTCATCGAGGAATAGTGTAGAGACATGGGGGGTTGATTTCAATGTCAACAATTCCTTTTGAAAAAATGGATAGATAGGATAAACCATTAGGTATGACGATACATGAACAACAGTCAGACTTCGCTTTTTCATTTGGCAGGCCCAGCCATCGGACTCGGCCTGAACAGCTGGTAGGCTTAGGGATCTACCTTATGGTTAGTTTTGGGTTTCTTCTCATTTCGGGACTCAATACGTTATTTTTGTCAGTTCCTTACGCTTTATTTTTAAGCTTAGGAATGTGGGCTTTATGGCGGCGGTATTCTCTCAGGGTTCTCAAACTGGAACTCTCAGTATTTTTAGCTCAGTTTCTTTTCCAATTAGGGTGGCGGCTTGATATAGCGCTCCTCGTTCTTGTATCTTTGCTTCTTCTGAATACAACTACACTTCTCGCAGCTCTCCTTTTTTGGAAAAAAGAGCGTGCGGCGGGCGTGCTTTATACTTTTCCCCTTCTTTGGGTCTTTTATTTAGCGTGCCTGAATATGATTACTTCCATAAAGGGGACCTAATGATCAAAAAAACCACAAGTTGGACAGTCCTTATTTACGGCCTTTTGATCGTATCGCTTGGATATTTAGGATACGCAAAAGGAGGAAGCTCAGTTTCTCTTTATATGGGAGTCGGTTTTGGATCCTTGCTTATCCTGAGTGCACTACTCATGTTCTTTCATATCCGATTCGGGGCCTATGCTGCGCTTTTTTTAACGCTTGCATTGACCGCGACTTTTGGAATCCGTTACTCCATCACCCAAAAACAGGTGCCGGCCATTTTAGCTGTGCTAAGCGGCGGAATGCTTCTTTTTCTGCTCACTCGGGTTGTTCGCTGGAGAAAGTAGCATCCAGAATTTTTCTCCGAGGTAATCATAAATTCCCGATGAGTCAACTCCTACCCACAGAACTGCGCTTACTGCAAAAAGGATCGGCGAAACGGGCCCTGTGAGAAAAAGAACGCAAAGCGATGCGGCTATCCCAAGCAAAGCGAGCACAATAAAGAATATGTGCTTGATGGTTTCTTTATAACTGGCCTTTTCGACCTCAAGCACATCAATTGCTCTCCCTTCCAAGATACTGTCTCGGACAAGTTTCCCGCAGGAAGAACTGGTTCTTAGTTCAAATTGATTCCATTTTTTTTGCAAAAGTGTTTTCTGCTCTTCTTCTGGCAGTTTTTGTTCGGTTTCATTCAAAGTGACCTGCTCCTTGATCCATTCTTCTGCCCGACCTTCTTCCAGAGCCCGCTTCAGTTCTCTCCGAAATTTAGAGGTTTGCCAAAGACCGTAAGCTCCGTATCCCAAAAGCATGCCGTAAAATCCAACTCCCAATCCTCCAAATGCTGTTCCGATGGATGTTGGCACAGTCCTATTTGCCAGCGTCATGATCCCGCTTGTTGCCAAAAGAGATGATAGGCCTGCATAGCCGGCTCCGATCCCTGCCCATGCAGTTTTACAGGCAGTTCCTTCCCAGTCCGAAACATCTGCTGCGGCTTTGGCACTCTTAAGTCCATCTCGAACAATCGAAAGTCCTACCGGAACGCCAATGACTCCGCCAACCGCGGAAGAGGCGGCAACAAATGTTGCAGCCGCCGCCGGAAGAGTTCGGCAAGCAGCCGCCGCCGAGGTGCTATTTCTCGCCGCTGAATTCGCATCTACAAAGAGGGTCCCGCTTTCCCTTTCATTAGGAAAAAATGGAAAGTTCCGATTCCATTCGTCGCGCAAGGAGCATGCGCGAACGTATGTCTGATCTACACACATAAAAAAACGCTCACGTTAAATTGGCAGCCTTTCTAAAGGCTGAAAATTATTTAAAAGGTTCTGATTTGAAGCCTTTTACGTCTAAAAACTGATAGAAAAAATATTGATGTGCGAGGTTAGCCCCGCATAATAATGCAGATTTGCCCAGAAAGGGCTAAAGATAAAATGGAAGTAAATCGGGTTACTTTTGTTTCCATGGCGTTAATTATAGATAATATCAAGATTTAATTCAATAGATAAAATTAGGTTTCGCGGGAGACCGGTTTTTTGGCTATGGGCTCGAGCTGGCGCAGCAGCGATTGCGGGGTCGATTCGTATTTGTAAAGGATGGTGTCGTTTAGATTTGGGTCATCATGATATAAAGTCCAGCCTTTGGCGGTCTTGATGAGAAGGATGTCGGAAATTTTCTCTTCTTCTTCGACTACGGTTAATACAAATGGATGGACAGATAAATGGTTTTCTTCCGAAAAGTGGAATCCGATGGCTTGCGTCAGATCATCTCCCTCTCGAAGCAAATAGGTCCCCTCAGGCTGGCCTTCCAGTCTTCTTTCTGCATCCTCGCGAGGAAGAGCTCCCATCCAAGCGGGAAGATCTTCGATCTGTTCGATCGGGATCGAAAGGTGGATAGAAGAAAGGTCGTTGAGAACCGCTTCTTCGGGCAGCATCCCATATTCGTATCCAACGACTTGTTTCGCCCTAACATTTAGAACTTCTAATGTCTCCCGAACGACTCTCCAAGCTAGCGGTTCCATGTCCGTTGGCTCGAGCCTTTGGTTTTTGCTATCGCAGATTTCAAAGTGGGCCGGCGCTTCAGGATCTTTTCTGTCGACAATGATCCGCGCCTCTTTCCAGTCCGCAGCAGCCTCTCCTTTTCCTTTTTTTCGAGCGATATGATATTCCAAGCTCTTGATTTTCTGAGGAAAACGCATGTCTCCGGTTTTGCGGTTGAGCAAAACCTTATAGATCCGTTCAGCAGATGTATTTTTCCTGCTAGTTCCATCTAGCAGACTATCCTTGAATCGGATGAGATTGTTGAGTACTTCGCGGCGCGAGATTTCTATCCTCATAATTTCCTTCTATACAAAATTGCAATTTTTTGTGTATACCATTAGACATGGAGATTAATCCGCGCAAGTTTTTAAACGTACCTTTGCTCGCTCTTTTGAACCTAAGCGTCATGACCTCGCTTAGGAACTTACCGATCGTTTCCGAGTTCGGCTTTGCTTCTTCATTTTTCTACCTGATCGTTGCGCTCGTATTCCTTTTCCCCGTGAGTTTGATCTCGGCAGAGCTCGCCACAGGTTGGACAAGAACGGGCGGCGTATATATTTGGGTCAGGGAGGCATTCGGCCCGGGTTGGGGATTTTTTGCAATCTGGATGCAGTGGATCCATAGCGTTCCTTGGTTTCCGGCTATTTTATCGTTCACAGCAAGCGCGATCGCCTATTTGATCAACCCAGAACTTGCCGATAATAAATTTTACCTGCTGGCCTTCACTCTTTGCGGATTTTGGGGATTCACATTTTTCAATACTCTCGGCCTAAAGGTCTCAAGCTGGTTCAGCGCTTTCGGGGTTATTTGCGGAACAATTTTGCCCGGCATTTTATTGATCGTTCTTGGAATCATCTGGGTCGTCCAAGGAAATCCAAGCCAAATCGAATTTTCAATGAACGCTCTGATTCCTGAAATGCACAGCATTCAGAACCTAGTGTTCTTAACGGGGCTTTTCTTAGCCTTCGGAGGACTTGAGGTCTCTGCTGCGCATGCCCGCGAAGTGCAAAACCCTCAAAAAACATTCCCAAGAGCTATTTTAATTGCAGCGATTGTCGCTCTGGTCATCTACTCTATAGGCGCCCTTGCAATCGCGATCATGATTCCCAAGGAAGATATCAGCCTTGTCTCTGGATTGATGCAAGCCTTTTCGCGCTTTTTAGGCCATTTCCATTTGGGCTGGATGATGGTGCCACTTGGATTAATGATCGTATACGGAGCCGTTGGCGAACTCAATGCTTGGATTATAGGTCCTGTCCGTTCGATGCATGCAACATCTAAGCATGGCGACCTCCCTCCCCTTTTCCAAAAACTGAACAAACGGGGAATTCCAGCAAATCTCCTTTATTTCCAAGCAACAATTGTAACTCTTGCCAGCTGCGTTTTTCTCTTCATGCCTACAGCCAGCAGCGCCTTCTGGATCTTGAGCGCAATCGCTGTTCAACTCTATTTGCTCATGTACATTTTGATGTTCCTGGCCGCGATCAAACTTCGATATAGCCATGGACATGTCGAAAGACCCTATAAAATCCCATATAAAATGCATGGGGTTTGGTTTGTAGCCTCTCTAGGAATCGCGAGTTCTTTATTCGCGTTTTTCATGTGCTTTATTCCGCCAGCTCAATTAGAAATTGGAAATCTGATTTTCTATGAGGGCTTTTTGATCGGAGGCATTGCCGTAATGTCGTATATCCCCTACCTCATTTATAGATACCGGGATCCATCTTGGCATCCAAAGGATTGATATGTTTGATAGCCATAGAAAAGCAGACCACCCAATTACCCCTCTGATTTTGAACCGCTGGTCCCCAAGGTCCATGACCGGCGAAACGATTCCTGATGATACAATCATGTCCCTCTTCGAAGCAGCGAGATGGGCCCCATCCTCCTATAATAATCAGCCATGGCGATTTCTCTACGCAAAGAGAAATACTCCCCACTTCGCCGTTTTCTTCGACCTGCTGATCGATTTCAATAAGCTTTGGTGCGAAAAAGCCGCCCTTTTAGGGGTCATTGCTTCAGAAAAGATCTTCGAAAAGACAAAAAAGCCATCTGTTACCCACGCCTTAGACACGGGAGCTGCCTGGGAAAATCTAGCTCTTGAAGGGAATTCGAGGAATTTGGTTGTTCACGGAATGCAAGGCTTTGATTACGAGAAAGCAAGGAAAGACCTCAAAGTGCCCGAAGCATACGAAATACTTGCGATGTTCGCGGTAGGCAAACCTGCCCCCAAAGAAAATCTCCCTGAAGATCTGATGAAAAGAGAAGCACCTTCGCCACGAAAAAAGATTTCAGAATTCATTTTCGAAGGTCCTTGGAAATGAAAAATCGAGTCGGCCTTGAGGCCTGACTCGATCTTAACTCATACAATATAAAGAGATTAGGTGGCTTAAGCCATGATTGCAGCAACTGCTGGAGCCTTACGGCGTCTGCGTCTGCGCTTAGTAGAACCTTTTCTCTTCGCTGTTTTTTTCGCTTTTTTAGCTTTTCTGCGGCGAGTTGTTTTGCGTGCTTTTACTCGGCGTGCTTTACGGCGATGTGTTTTCTTGTGAGCTTTCTTAGCAGCTCTTCTTTTTCTGCGTTTAACCATGTTTGTTTTCCTCCTTATATGTAAGAGAAGATCAGAGCCTCAATTCGGAGCACTCAGCGGGATTCACCCGCGCTCCAATTCATCCTTACAAGATTAAGTATATAAAATTTTGCATATAAATACAAATATCTTGTGTAATTTTCTTTACTTTTTAACACATTTAATTTAATTAAAAACCATTCCCAGAATATATTCTGAGGGCAGTTTTAGCATTTGTTGCGCGCGACAAAAAAAAATCAAAAACATGAACAAAATTAGAGTCGCGCTTAGCGGAATTTGCAACGAATTGACCATCAATAGCTTAAAAAATTATACAAATTACAATTCATTTAATATTAGATATTTACGAAAGTTGATGACCGGATGTTTGAATTTACGATATTCTCGAAATTTATGATTCCACTTTCAGAAAAATTGCGCCCAAATGCGTTTAAAAATGTGTCTGGACAGCGTGAAATTGTTGAAACAATCGAAACGATTGTGAAAAACGGACGGCCGCTTTCGCTTTTATTTTTTGGTCCGCCTGGCTGTGGAAAAACGACGCTTGCGAGGCTTTATGCAAAGAGTTTTGATTTGCCGTTGGTGTCGCTGAGTGCAGTTCTAAATACGACCCAGGAATTAAAAAAAATTCTTAAAGAGGGCCAGGATTCCCCTCTATTTTCTAGACAAACGATCGTATTTGTCGATGAAATCCACCGGTTCAACCGGGCTCAGCAGGATATATTCCTTCCATTTTTGGAAGATGGAACCTTGATTCTGATCGGCGCAACTACAGAAAATCCTTCTTTCGTCCTCAACAATGCTCTTCTTTCCCGATTGCGGGTTTTAAAGCTAGAACCGCTCGTTGCCGATGATCTTGAACAGATTATCAAACGGTATGAGGAATTGGGCTTTCCCCTTTCCCTTTCCGAAGAAGAGCGGAAACGGCTGATTGCCGATGCCCAAGGAGATGGACGGCACCTTTTGAATATGATCGAGAATCTGGAAGGAGGGTTGAAAGTTCAAAAAAAACTTCCCCTTTACGACCGCCATCAGGAGGGACATTATAATCTCATATCGGCCCTTCACAAATCGGTCCGAGGTTCAGATCCGGATGCTGCTCTCTACTGGTTTGCCCGTATGCTTGAAGGGGGCGAAGATCCTCTTTATTTAGCCCGGCGCATGATTCGTATGGCCGCGGAAGATATAGGGCTTGCAGATCCAAATGCCCTCACAATCGCTTTGAATGCATGGAATGTCTATAAAATGCTCGGGTCTCCCGAGGGAGAGCTGGCTCTTGCCGAAACGATCATTTATCTTGCTCTCAGCCCCAAAAGCAACGCGGTATATACAGCCTATGGGCAGGCCAGGAAGCTTGCTGCCGATACAGGGCACCTAGATCCGCCGAACCACATTCTGAATGCTCCCACAAAGCTCATGAAAGAATTCGGGTATGGAAAAGACTATCAATACGACCACGACTTGCCTAATGCTTTTTCAGGCGATAATTACTTCCCCGAATCTATGGAGAGGCAATCTTTATATCACCCTGTTGAGAGGGGTTTTGAGAGGGAAATGAAAAAACGGCTCGAATACTTCCAAAAACTTAGAGGGAAAAATTAGAAATCACAAACCTTGCACCAATCTACTCCTTGAGCTATATTTAAACGTATTCTTAATGAGTTAGGTAATGCTAGAGTTAAGTTCTCTTCGCAAAAATAAGGTCAACCTGAACGACTATCCTCTCGCTCAAGATGTTGATTGCCGCATCTTAATGTCTGATTTTTCGGCCCTTGATATTGAAGCTCTCGAAGAAATTCTTTTCAGCCCATTGAAGATTTCATTCAAAAAGCTGGTCCGCACGATTGGATGCGATGAAAGCGAATTGCAAACCAGTTTGAATAAATTTGCCTCAGTTGGACTTGTCTCGATTTCCGAAGATGCGATCTTGGTTGATAAAGAAAAGCGGAAATATTTTGAATTTGAGATCACCCGGTTTGATCCGAATTTCAAACCTGATATGGAATTTCTCCAGGGTCTTTTACGCAAAGTCCCCATTCATGTGCTTCCCAATTGGTATGCGATCCCCCGGACTTCGAATAATATATTTGAATCGATCGTCGAAAAATATCTTCTTACCCCTCATATTTTCCAGCGCTATATTCATGAGTTGAATTTTGGCGATCCGACCTTAAATGCCATTATCCAAGATGTTTACAATTCTCCTGATTTGAAAGTTTCTTCGAGCGACATCATTTCCAAATACAATCTGACGGCAAAAGTCTTTGAAGAGATGATTTTGATGCTCGAATTCAATTTTGCTTGCTGTCTTGTCTTTGAAAAAGAGGAAGACCACTGGCTTGAATACGTGACCCCATTCAATGAGTGGCGCGAATACCTTTGCTTTTTCCGCGCTACAGAACCTGTCTGTATCGATCCGAAGGATCCGATCGAAAGAGAGGGCGAAAGCGATTTTGCTTTCATTGAGGAGATGAGCTCTCTCCTTTTAAAAGCAAAGGCGAAGGCGATTCCAGCTGTCCATTCTCCTGTTGTGGATAAACTAGTCCTATTGAAATTAGCCGAACTGACTGATGGTAAGCTTCGATCCCTTGATGCCGGCGACGCCTGGCTCGATCTTTCTTTAGAAAATAGAGCTCTTCATCTCTATCGCCACACCCAAAACCGGATATTGAGCCTAGCAGCTGGCGAGCGATATGTTCGAGAGGCAGAAAAATCTGTCAAACGAGTCCTCCATGGCGGATGGGTTTATTTCGATGAGTTTTTAAGAGGAGTCCTTGTCCCTCTGAATGAGCAATCGGTCGTGATGCTCAAAAAAGTTGGGAAACATTGGAAATATCAATTACCTTCATATGGCGATGAAGAAAAGAAGCTCATTCGCGCAACCATTTTTGAGTGGCTTTATGAGTTCGGGATGGTTACCATTGGAAAGTGCCGCGGCAGAGATTGTTTTGCCATGACCCCCTTTGGACGCTTTTTCTTTGAAGACTAAGATGACTCTTTAATGGAACTTGTAACCAACCGCAAAGCGACCCACGACTACGAAATCCTTGAAACGTTCGAGGCTGGGATGGTTTTGCTCGGAAGCGAAATCAAATCGCTCCGCAATCATGGCGGCTCTCTCCAGGATGCCTTTGTTGATGTGAAAGGGGGCGGCGCTACCCTTATCAATTCTAGCATTGCCCCTTATTCTAAAGGAGGCACAGGCGTTTTCAACCATGAAGAACGGCGTCCCCGCAAGCTCCTGATGCATAAACGGGAAATTGAGACTTTGCGCAAAAAGACCCAAGAAAAGGGCCTGGCCATCATTCCCCTTTCTATCTACCTGAATAAAAAGGGCATCGCAAAAATCCGAATTGCCCTAGCCAAAGGGAAAAAGGCCCATGACAAACGGGCAGCCCTCAAAGAGAAAGCCGACCGGCGCTCAATGAAGGATCTTGACTGATATACTTCCAATCAATACTTTGAGGCTTTGGAGGCATTATATTATGATGGCGGGTCTCTTTCTCATCTATTTGATTTGTTTTTTCATTATGATTTGGGGAAAGCCCAACCTCGCATTTGGTCTGCTCATCATCAATTTTGCCCTCTCGATGCTTCTTTTTTTACAGAAATCGACAGAGTTGCTCAATATCAGGTTGTGAATGGTTAGATTGCAAAGGTTTTTAAATCTTCTTTTCGTCTTCGTCCTATTTCTTGTGCTTCTAGCATCCTATGTCTACCAATATTCAAAAGCGCAACAGCCTTGCTTTCTCTGCATTTTGCAGCGTCTTGGGATGATTGGGGTTGCCGCAGCTCTCCTAATGAACTGCCGTTTTGGCATCAAAGTGCAGCATTATGGACTTGCGATTTTGAGCGCCCTGATCGGCCGTCTCTTTGCGCTCAGACAGATCGCAATGCACCTTTGCCCGGAGTTTCCTGCCTTTGGACAGGGGGTGTTTGGATTTGATCTCTATGTGTGGGCATTTTTCGTCTTTAGCTGCTCTATTTTTGCCTGCGCCGTATTGCTCATTCTTTATGGCTTTACGAAGCATAAAGATTTTCCTCCAGTGTGGGGTATTCCTGAAAAGCTCGCCTTTTGGGCCATTGGCCTCATCACAGCCAGCAATCTGATAACGACCTTTCTTGAATGCGGCCTCACCTCCTGCCATAAGTGAGTCTTGACACAAGGGTCGCCGATCCATTATTTTCGTTTCTAAAAACGTAGGGGTCATCTGTAATGAAAGCGGTCATTTCTAAAATCGATCTGGTCAATCTAATTGGGAAAATTCAAAGCATTGTAGCAGCAAAACCGGCAATTCCCATCTTAGCCAATGTCTTGATCGAGGCAATCGACGATCAATTGATCGTCAGCGCAACCGATTTGACTGTCAGCATGAGAGTTTACGTCGAAGCGAAAGTGGTCGAAGAAGGCGCGATTGCCTTGCCTGCAAGGAGATTTTTCCAACTCGTGCGCGAGCTCACCTCTCCGCAGGTAAAAATCAGCGCAGCGACCAACGAAGTGGCCGAAATCACGACAGGCACTTCTGTTTTCAAAATCAACGGAATGAATAAGGCCGAATTCCCAACGCTTCCAGACCTGACAGGCTCTCCTGAAATCACCCTCACGAATGCAAAACTGAAAGAAATGCTTGCCAAAACCGCCTTCTCCGCCGCACGCGAAGACAGCCGCTATATGCTCAATGGGGTCCAGTTCAACGTTGCCTCCCAGAAAGCCACATTCATCGGGACCGACGGAAAACGACTTGCAAAAGTACAGGCGCCTGTTGCTATCGATGCGTCGATTGTCGGCTCCTATGTCATCCCTCTTAAAGCGGTCGAAGAAATGATCAAAATGCTCGATGACAGCGACGAGGAAGTACACTTCTCTGTAGCCCACGATAAAGTTTCTCTCGAATCGGGCAAACTGACCCTCATTACCAAATTGCTCTCTGGCCAATATCCAGATGTAGAAAGGGTGATCCCCAGCAAACTTGCCCACAATTTCGCTGTTCACCGCGAAGAACTGATGTCTCTTTTGCGCCAGGTTTCTCTCTTTACATCAGAGACAAGCAGCTCAGTCCGTTTCAGCTTTGAGACAGGACAGCTTTTCCTCTCTGCGATGAGCCACGATATCGGGGAAGGGCGCGTAAGCATGCCGGTTGATTATGCAGGCTCCAAATTGGAAATCGCATTCAACCCCTATTTCTTCCTCGACATATTGCGCCATAGCAAAGATGAAACGGTCCGTTTCGGCCTGAATGATGCGCACAACCCTGGGCTAATCACCGATTCGACCGAGGCTCTGTTTGTGATCATGCCGATGCGTCTGAATGATGCTCCGGCCCCACGCAAAGAAGCTGTAGCAAGTGCACCTTAAATCGCTTTATTTAAGAAACTTTCGCAACTACAGGGAAGCTGAGTTTTCGTTTTCTGAAACGCTGAACATCATTTATGGCGACAATGCGCAAGGGAAAACGAATTTGCTAGAGGCGATCTATCTGATCGCCACTGGCCGTTCCTTTCGGACGCAAACTTTAAACGATCTCATCCGCTATGGAGAATCGTTTTTCTATTTGGAAGCGCATATTTTTCGAGATCATGTTTTGCAAAAGGTGCAAATCACCTTCGATGGGCAAAACAAGAAACTGACTCTTGATGCGAACACTTATTCTACCTTCCATCCCCTGCTCGGCATTCTTCCCTCCGTTCTCTATACGCCTTATGACATCGAACTAATCGCAGGCTCTCCTACAGAAAGGCGCCGGTTTCTAAATCTCCACTTAGCTCAAAGCGACCCGCTTTACGTTCATCACTTGGCTCGCTACTGGCGCGCTATGAAACAGCGCAACTGCCTTTTGCGGAGCAAAAAACTAGATGGAATTGAGTGCTGGGAAATAGAGATGGCAAGTTCTGCTGAATATATCGTCAAAGCAAGACAAGAAATGATCCAAGAGCTCGCTTTGCCGAACCTTGTCGAAGAAAAGCAAGAGCTGCAATTTCAAGTTTCAGCCAACCCCAAAACCTATCTGCAGCAGCTTCTTAAAAATCGATCGAGAGAAATGGATCTTGGTCTCACAATGACAGGACCTCATCGAGATGATCTTTCGATTCTAATCGAAGGCAAACAGGCACGTCTTTTTGCAAGCGAAGGACAGAAAAAGACGGCGATTGCCGCTTTAAAACTGGCTGAATGGGAAAGGTTAACCAAAAGAGTCGGCGCTCCAGCTCTTATGTGTTTTGATGATCTTGGCGGCGCGCTCGATGAAACGCGGCAAAATTTGATCCAAAGCAGGCTGCATGCATTGGGGCAAGTATTTATCACAACGCCGCTTAAACCCCAAAATGAGGGACATCACATCCATATATGGCAACATTCTGCGTATACGGCTCGTGATTGAGGAAACGAATCTTAGCTAAGCTCTTCTAGCTTTTTGAAGAGCGCATCGATCTGCTTTTGCTCCTGCTCGATGAGGCTAAGCAATTTCTTGATCTCGGGACCGTCCCCTTTCTGCGAGGCCTCTTCGAGTTTTTGATTATTTTTCAAGATACTCTCTTCGAGCTGCATGATTTGATCTTCGCAATTCTTGACAGCCCACTTATTGCTCGATTTTTTCGGCGGGGGCGAAGCTGGTTTGGCCTTATCGGGCGCTTTCTTCCCCTCTTCCTGCCAGCCCACTTTAGCAAGAAACTCATCGTAGGAGTCAGGGAACAACTCTTGCTTCTCTTTGTGGCAGACGATTAGCTTATTGAAAGGAAGCCGGCGCAGGATCCGCTCGCTGTGAGTCACGATGACGACAGCTCCCTCAAATTCCTCAATGGCGTCGATAAGCGCCTCGATCGACTCGATATCGAGATGGTGAGTCGGCTCGTCGAGAAGGAGGAGGTTGCAGGGCTGAGCGATGATTTTGCCGAGGAGGACGCGGCTCTTTTCTCCGCCGGAGAGGACAGAAATAGTTTTCTTTGCGGCGTCGCCGGAAAACATCATGAGGCCGCAGATGGAGCGGACTTGCGTGAAGTTGAGTTTGTGATTTGCATCGGAGATCTCCTCTTCGATGCGTAGCTTGGGGCGAAGCCGGTCGATGTTGGTTTGCCCAAAATAGCCGATACGGGTCGTTACAGATGTGGTGAGAGTGCCGCCTTGGGGAGCGAGATCTTGCGAAAGGAGCCTGAGGAGAGTCGATTTCCCATAGCCGTTCTTTCCAATGATCGCAATACGGTCTCCTTTTTCAATAGAGAAGGAAACATCTTGGATGAGAGGCGCATCGTAGGCAAAACGGAGATGAGAGGCCTCCATCATCTTTTTGCCATTGAACGGAACCTCGTGAAAGTTGAAATCGAGATGGGCGAGATTTTTTAACTTTTCCAGATCGGGGAGCTTGTCGAGGAGCTTTTTTTTGGATTGGGCTTGGGAGGCCTTCGTCGCTTTGGCCCCAAACCGTTCGATGAACCCTTCCAAATGGGCCTTCTTCTTTTCGAGATTGACCCGGGTCACTTCGTGCCGCTCTTCCTTTTCGGCGATCAGATGGAAGAGATCTGCGCTTTTCCCTTTGATTTTCTCGATTTTATGCCGGTGGATGGCCATCATGTGGGTCGTTGCTTCGTCCAAGAATTCGAGATCGTGCGAAATGAGGATCATCTCTCCTTTCCACTGTTGGAGAAACTTGGAGAGGAAACGGATGGAGAGGATGTCGAGGTAGTTGGTCGGCTCGTCGAGGAGGAGGCAATCAGGATCGGAGGCAAGCACCTTTGCGAGCTGAATGCGGAGTTGATAACCGCCAGAGAATTTTTCGGGGGGCTCTTCAATAGAATCTTTGTCGAAGCCGAGTCCGAACAAAAGACTTTCGACTCTATAGAGCTCGTCGGGATCCCTGAGACCGAGAGCTGCCTCTTCGAGGACGGTGGGCTTAGTGAACCGGATGTGCTGCTGTAAGATGCCTAGCCGATAGCCTTTAGGCATTACAATCGACCCCTTGTCGGGCACCTCATCGCCTGCGATCAAGCGAAATAGGGTTGATTTACCGGAGCCGTTGCGGCCGATCAGACCACAACGCTCTCCCTTTTGGATGCTGAAGCCTGCATCCTCCAAAACAACCTGCCCGCCGTAGACGAGTGAAACATCATCTGCCTGAATCATGCAGATAGTCTACCACATTCAGGACAAGTCTGAAACTAATTCCGTTGCAGTCTCTAAAACTGATCTGTCCCTTCAATCCAAGAACTTTAAGTAAGCTGATCCAAGCGGAAAATCTTCCTTCTTCCCGGCAAAAAGGTGGATCATCTTCGTTGCGAGTTTTTTGCCCAACTGCACTCCCTCTTGATCGAATGAGTTGATACCCCAGATAAATCCTTGGAAAGCCACTTTATTCTCATAGTAAGAAAGAAGCGCCCCCAAACTATACGGAGTCAACTTTTCTCCCAAAAGGATCCGATTGGGACGATTGCCGGGAAAAAACTTGTTTGGATTATCGCTTGCCTGTCCTACAGCTAAAGCGATTGACTGGGCAAACAGATTGGATAACAATTTTTCTTGCGATGTTGTTTCCTCAATCTTCAAATCGTGCCCATATTGGCTGTGATGAAAACCGATGAATTCAAGCGGGATGATATCCGTTCCTTGGTGGATCAACTGATAGAAAGAATGTTGGCCATTTGTACCGGGTTCGCCCCAAATAATCGGTCCTGTAGAAAAATCGACCCCTCTCCCCTGTTTATCGATCCGCTTTCCATTCGATTCCATGTCAAGCTGCTGCAAGTGGGCAGGGAAGCGTAAAAGGGCTTGCGAATAAGGAATGATCGCAACAGTTGGATATTTCAAAAAGTTGCGATTCCAAATTCCGAGCAGTGCAGAAAGCAGCGGTAGATTTTTCTCAGGCTCAGCGGTCAATGCATGATGGTCCATATCGTGGGCGCCGCGCAAAATCTCCCGGAACCCCTCAAAACCAAGAGCAAAGCCAAGCATCACCCCACCGACCATCGAAGTGGCAGAATACCTTCCGCCCACAAAGTCCCACATATAGAATGAGGCTAAGTAACGGTCGGGATTGTCCATAGGACTTTTTTCCCCAGTTACAGCAATGAAATGCTTTTTTGGATCGATCCCCATTTTCTCCATTCGGCTGCGGACAAAAGCTTCATTCGTCAGGGTCTCCAAAGTCGTTCCTGACTTTGAAACGACTACGACTAGAGTTTTTTTCAAATCGAGGCCATTTAGGACCCCATTGGCATCATCGGGGTCCACATTGGAGATGAAGTGGACTCTGTGTCCCGGTCTATGGAAAGGCTGCAGAGCAATCGCCAACGCTCTTGGCCCTAGGTCCGATCCGCCGATCCCGATCTGTACTAAATCGGTAAATTTTCCCTCGATCCCCTTCAAAAAGCCCTCAAGCTTTTTTAATTCCTTCCCAGCCATCTCGGCGGCTTCCTTTGCGGGCTTTGACTTCTGCTGGTGGTCAAACTGATCCCGCATAGCGGTATGGAGAACGGAGCGGTTTTCACTCTCAAATCCTTCGATCTGATTGATCACGTCTCCCCTCTGCATGGCGGCCATTTTTTCCAAAGCATGCGCCTCGCGGGCCAAACTAAAAAGGGAGGCTAAAATCCCTTCATCGACCCGTTCGGTGCCAAAAAGAAGTTTGAAACCGACAGCCTTGACGGCCATTTTTTCGATCCGTGCCGGTGTTAAGGTTTTGGCCATATCGATTGGTTTGGCTGCTTTAGATTGGAGTGTTGCGTACGCTGGGAGTTTTGTGAACATGATTTACCTCTGGTATAAGAATGGCAAAAAAGTTTTCGGATGACAAGTAAAACCGGAGTTTGGTAAGCTTAATGCTCTAAACGATCGGGGTATAGCGCAGTTTGGCTAGCGCGACTGGTTTGGGACCAGTAGGTCGGGGGTTCAAATCCCTCTGCCCCGAATTTTACCTTCCCGCCCGCAGCTTCAAATCCTTTTAATTTCCGTTTTCCTCTCTCTGTAAGAGCATTTTTCAGAACGTAAATTTCATCGAGACCATCCCATTGTTCAGTCAGATGCGTTTCATAGACTGGCTTAAAGGAGGGTAAACTTTTCATCAATGCATCGAGTTCTTGGAGCACTGCATTACTGCATTCCGAATCAGGTGGAAAGCAAACGCCGATATTCGATTGGAATTGCAAACTCTCAACATGGAAATGCTCAAATCGCTCTGGTGAGAGCAACTGGAGAGTTTCTGCAAGAGTGCCGGTCTCCTTGGTTTCCAAGATCAGCGTAATAGGCATTTCGTCTGGCAATTTATGAGCGAGCATTTGGAAATAGGTGACAAAAGCTTCGGCGCAGAAAAGTCTTTTTAGATGAGCTTCATTCCCTGGAGGTCTTTCCTCCTTCCACAATTTGAAATTGGCTTCTTGCGATTCGGACCAAAGAAAATGAGCGCTAAAATTGGCGCTGCCGCGATAAAGAATTGCTTTTGCATCGGGAAAGCGAGGCCAAACTTCGGTGCTAAAACGGGTCAGGGCTGCCGCTAACGCGTTGAAATGGAGTTCATCTTCCAGAGGAAAATACGGGTCGTTCAAGCCGAGATCAAATTCAAAACAGGAAGGAGTGCCTTCAATATTCCAAAGCAGATCGTCTTGAGGTCTTGCTAAAAGTTTCATAGTCGCTCAAAGCTTAAATAGTGAATGGTTCTGCCTGCGCTGATCCACAGGTCATTAAAAAAAGAACGGCCATAGTCAGGCAGATCGGTCATATTGAACAGCATCTTCCAGTCGGGCGATTGATTAAAAACTTTCGCCATTTGCTCTGCATATTTCGCGTCATCTGTTACACAGGTTGCCTTGCCGCCAGGTTTCAAAATATTATAAATCTCGCTCAAAAATTCAGGCCGGATGATTCTGTGCTTTGCGTGGCGCAATTTGGGCCATGGGTCAGGGAAATTCACAAAAATTTCTTCGGCTTTCGGGGCATAGTAGCGGGTGAAAATAAGCCCTTCTGAGCAGGCTACGAAAAGATTCGGGAGATTTTCCCTGTGGCTTTTCAGCCAGATTGTGCGCGCCCGATCAAATTTTTTCTCGACGGCGATCCAATTAAATTGAGGATTTCGCTTTGCTCTTTCCCCTATCCATTGGCCGTTTCCGCTGCAATATTCGATGAAAACGGGCTGATTGTTTTCAAAAAATGGAAAAGATTTTTTTACATATTCATATTTGCCTGGCACATAAAAAAATCGATCGAGCAGAATGGGATGCCGATCCTTCCAAGCGAAGGGAATGATTAAATCTTTTGCCGTTTTCACGGCACTTGATTATAGTCGAATTGAACCATTTTTAGGAGTTTTATTCCATGGCTACCTCTCAGCTGATCGATCTCAAATCCATTTTTAGCGCCTCTCCCATCATCTACAGTCTTTTGGCGATGATGTCCGTTGCTTCGATGGGCATTTGGCTCTACAGCCTTCTCTCTTTCCGAGCCAAAGACATCATGCCCGAGGGCTTTCGCCGGGAACTAAAACGCCTTTTAGAACAGGAACAATACGATCAAGCCCATAAGCTTTGCGATGCGAAGGAAAATATCCTCTCTTCTCTCATGAAAACCGGCCTTACAACCCGGCAATTAGGGCCTCAAATCATGATCGACGCCATGAAGTCTGAGGGAAAACGGGCTGCGACCGCCTTTTGGCAAAGATTATCCCTTCTGAACGACATCGTGGTTGTCGCCCCGATGCTTGGGCTCCTTGGAACGGTCATTGGTATGTTCTATGCCTTTTACGATGTCAATCGATCGATTGAGAGCATCAACGCCCTCTTTGATGGCCTTGGGATTGCGGTGGGCACAACTGTGATGGGGCTGATTGTGGCGATCTTGTCTATGATCTTCCATACCACTTTGAAATATCGGGTAGTCCGGACCCTCAGCCTTGTCGAAACCGAGGCGCTTCACTTAAGCTCGCTCATCAGGAGGTAGGTTCATGGAACTAGTCCCCCACGATGAATTAAAACCTTCTCAATCGTTCAATTTTGCCCCGATGATCGATTTTCTCTTCTTGATGCTGTCTCTATTTGCCACGCTTGCCATTTCTCGAGCAGCTCTCTATGACTCGGAGGTAGAATTGGTCGAACTAAAGCCTGAAAAAGGAGCTGCATCTCTACGGGCCAAAGAGGTACAGCAGATCAATCTCAGCATTACTTCGAACGGCGGGTATAAGTGGATGACTGAATTCCAGGAATATCCAATGGAAACAGTCCAAGCGATCCAAGAGGAGCTTGCGAGGCAATATCAAATAGGCGCATTGCCCGAAGATAAGTCCAAAACAGAGGTGTTATTGCATATTGATCGAAAGGCGCCGTGGGATCCGATCGCAAAAGCGATTTTTGCGATCCGTGAAATTGGATTTAGCGCCCGTCCAGTTTATGATTCAAAGGATTAGTAGAAGTTTAGCTTACTAACGATAGCATCGATCTGGCTTGTACTATATCTTTTGGACTTCAGTGCTTGTCTGATTTCTGCTTCGCCATCAGATGCTTTCCAATCATCCTTAACAGCACCACACTCAAGCGCTTTTCCATCAATTCTTTTTTGAAGTATTTTTACTATCCCTTTTAAAGATGAATCGTCGCCTTCTTCCCCATCGGATTCTTCGGAAGATGATACTTCATCTTCATCAGCTGAACTTTCTACATCGCTTAAGTCATGAGCAGCTTTTGCTTTTTGTAATGCTTTTGCAGGAGCTTTAGATTGAAGGACTGATCTCGCAGCATGTGTAATTTCTGTCAAACGGTCAGATTCGGCTTCAAGGCCAGATATTTCTGTCTGTTTTGTCTGTAGTTGCTTAATTGCTTTAGCGCCTATCTTCGCAGCTTTTGCTCGCGCTTCTGCATCATCTACATCTTTTTGGGTTATGGGCGCCGGCTTTTGAGCTGTTAGGGCTTTCCATGCAGCGCGCGTTGCATCAGGCACTCTTCTGCATCCATTTGCAAGACCAACTGCCGCTTTCCCAAGAAGGGGGGCTCCCAACGCGACAAGACCTCCGATTACATACGGCGCTACTGTGTAAGCTACATTCATTGTTTCTAGTGTCATAATTATTCCTTATTTTTTCAATAAATTATACTATATTATAATTTTAATTTAAACGTAAAAATGTGTTGATAAATGGGATGGTTTGTTTTATATCCCAGAATATGAAAGAAGCACTATTGAACCGTTTAAGGGATAGGGAAATTTCCATCGAAGTTTTCAGAGAAACATCCTTAAGCCTCTCTAAATTAATAGCATCAGAGATATTTCTGTCTATGAAAGGGGAGGCTGTCGTTTTAACGGCTATATTAAGGGCTGGGCTCGTGATGCTCCCCGACTTTCAAAAAAAATTTATAGATGCTCCGATTGGACTTATTGGGATTCGGCGGGATGAAAAAACGGCCAAACCCCATCTCTATTATGATAAATTGCCGCACATCTCCCCTTCAGCTCATGTGCTGATTCTGGACCCGATGCTGGCAACGGGAGGGAGTGCGAATTTAGCTCTTAACCTTCTGAAATCTCGGGGGGCTGGGCGATGTACATTGATTTCCATGATTTCAGCTCCGGAGGGGGTCGCTCTCATACGCAAAAACCATCCGCACGTATCATTATATACGGTTGCTTTGGATCAAGGCCTTGATGTGCGCAAGTTCATAGTCCCTGGGTTGGGAGATTTTGGGGACCGTTATTTTGGAACTATTTGATCAAAAGGGCTTTTCAGCGTAAACTATCTATTTTTGCCCAGATGGTGAAATTGGTAGACATGCCAGATTTAGGTTCTGGTGCCGCAAGGCGTGTAGGTTCGAGTCCTATTCTGGGCAAAATTTCCCAAATTTTGACAAGAAAGAAAGCCAATTGATTGGCTTTCGTTAGTGACGAGAAATGAGCAGCGATGTTTTTCGCCTCGAAAAACCGATGCGAATCGGCTCGAAAGACGGGACGGCTTGCCGCCCGCTTTGAGAGGAGTCCTATTCTGGGCAAAATTTCCCAAATTTTGACAAGAAAGAAAGCCCCGGGGTCCTCAGAAATGCATCATTTCTGGGGTGGAGTTGATTGGCTTTCGTTAGTGACGAGAAATGAGCAGCGATGTTTTTCGCCTCGAAAAACCGATGCGAATCGGCTCGAAAGACGGGACGGCTTGCCGCCCGCTTTGAGAGGAGTCCTATTCTGGGCAAAATTTTCCTTGTTGTTTGAAATCAATATTTTTTCTTATCATGAAGGCATGATCCCGCGTGGTACCTGTGTGGTAACCTAGCGAACACCACAGGCTGATACCTGTGGTTTTTTTTTGCCTGGAATAAATGAGTCGCAAACGAGTCATCTCTTTTATAGATGGATTCAATCTTTATCATGCCATTGACGGGTTAAATAATCCTTCATTCAAATGGTTAGATCTTAGAAAACTCACGCAAGAATTTATTCATCCCGAGCGAGAAGAATTAGCTCATGTGCTGTATTTCTCCACGATTGCAAGTCACCGCAATCAAGCCGCTCAGATAAGACAACGAACCTATTTGCGTGCATTAGAACTTCGTGGAGTCAAAATAATTTTGGGCCAATTTAAACAAAAGGACAGAGAGTGTTCTAAATGTTTTGCCCGGTATACGGGATTCGAAGAAAAAGAGACGGATGTAAATATTGCACTGACTTTGATGGATTTGGCCTATCAGGATGCGTATGATCGAGCCATCTTGGTTACAAATGATTCGGATCAAGTACCTACTATTCGTAAGGTGTTAGAAAGGTTCCCTTGTAAAAGTGTCACGATTTTAATCCCCCCATTCACACGAGAGTGCAACGAGTTAATCAGAACGGCTTCAGCAAAAGCAAAAATTACAACCATGCATCTTCAAAAGTGCCAGCTCTCCGAAGTTGTGTCTGATGCTTCGGGGCAAGTAGTTGTTAAGCGTCCCAAAGAATACGCTAACACTTACCCCATTCCTATTATAAGCAAAATTTCTTAGATATTTTACCAGAGAGACCACAGAGCATGCAGAGGAAGAATCCTGAAGCTATCCTTCTCTGTGTGCTCTGTGACCTCTGTGGTAAAAAAATAACGGGACGGCTTGCCGCCCGCTTTGAGAGGAGTCCTATTCTATTTGGAAGTAATGTAGGCTAAAAGTCCTCCGCCCATTTTGAATGTAATCTCGCGAGTTTCTTGGTTCACGGTGATTGCACAAGAGCTTTTCCAGGGAAAAAATCGGCTGAATTGCAATGCGGTTCGGAAATCAATGCCACTCTGATTCAAAACGTCCGAAAGCATCCCCTCTGGAGCGTAATCGGTAGTCAATTTTGCGACAGATCTTCTCTCATCTTCAAGACCCGCAAGGACACTTGATACGATCTTCTTAGCTAATGCTTTTTCGAAAAGTTCAACGGTTTCTTTTTTAGGAAAAGAAGTGGGATAATCCTGAAAAGCAAAATCTTCGCCTCTTTGCTTATGCCCTTCTGGAGTGAGGTAGCCCGCATAGACATGAGCCACTTTTTCCGCAAGAGCGGTGAGCTGAACTGAAAGATCATCTGAATCTTTGAATGAAATTGTTTGATTAAAACCCGGCACTAAAGTGGTGGGGAATTTTGCTGGTGATGCCATTTTTTTCTCTCCGTACATTTTTTGCAAATTATCCGAACATTATGCTTGGATTTTTGTTTATTCAAAAGAGAAAACCCCTAAAGGGAATGGGCGTCGATGACAGGGCGATCGGGCTTTTCATGAAAGCATTGGATTGTCATGCGGACGGAAGGATAGTGAAGATGCTTTCCTCTCCCCGTCTCATCGAGAACAATGAAATAACGGTAGCCATTCTTCAGAGCCACTTCTGCGGCTCTGCGAAGAGCGTACTTTTTCACTTTTTTTGCCGGAGTGAACTCGTTTGCACGAAATGTAACAACAAAGATGTCTTGGCCAGCCCTCATATCTGAGTAGCCGTTCGTAAAAAACCCCTCTTTTTGATAAAGGGTGGCGCACGAAGTGAGCGCCACCATTGAGGCAATCAAAATCTTAGTGATTTGCATTGTCGATTTCTTTCAAAAGATCAGAAAATTTACCTTGGTAAAGAGTCAGCACTGAAAGCACTTTCTCCTCAGCTGCATTCGCAGGCTTTGCTTTGTTCTTGAGAAGCCCATTGAGATATGCGCCGTCTAGGGAACGAGCAAGGCTTGCGTCAAGCACATCCGATGCGATGCCGACTGCTTGCTTAAGGCCCACGTCTTGGAACGATCTTGAAGCTTCGAGCATTTTATCCATCTTCTCCATGCGCAATGCGAGCTTTAGATCCTTATCCGAATCTTGCGTTGGCAAACTTGCATGAAGAATCTTGTATTCGTATTCTAAGTCAATGTCGATGAGTTTGTTTTCATCGGCATTCGCCCCTGAATTCGGAGCCATTGCAATGAAAGAATTAAGCTTAGAAAATGCCTTTTCTTGCTCTGGAGTCATGAGATTCACTGAAGCAGAGCGGACCTTTCGGGCAAATGGCGAATCATCGGTATCCGAAAGAACAGCGATGAGCTCGCGGTTACGTTCTTTCTGCAGGTCCAAAAATTGCTGCTCCCACTTCTCTTGAAAATCTACAGGAACTTCCTTCTGTCTCATCTGGATCAAACCGCTTAAGTCGGCTTTCTTATAAGACTCATCCATTTCCTTGAGGGACGAATCAAATTCGCCTTTCTCATAGGCTTTGCGGATCGAGGAAATTTTTTCCTTGCCAGACTCGATTTCAGATTGAGAAACTTCTACTTTTACAGGCTCTGATGCTACAAGAAGCGAACTGACAGGGGCTGTCGCACAAAAAAGCGCAGCTAAAATTGTACTTATATTACCCATGAATAACCACCTTATAGTTAAGTCTGGTAATACTATAATATAAATGTAGTTAATTTGGAATTGTAAACAATAATTTAATGGTAATAGTTAAATGCTGCAACTCCGCCTGCAAATTGAGTTGCATTGCGGCCTGCAATAGTAAACCATGATCCTACGATGAGGCCGATAAAGGGGCTCCAGTTATATTCAAAGGCTGGCGCTAGGCTGAATTGTACAGATTTCGGCACCGTGTTTGGAAATAAACTTTTTCCTTTGAAGCGGCTTTTTCCTGTCCACTGCCCTACGAAATCCATGGCGAAGACCCAGTTTCGATTCAAGGTGATCTCAATGGCTGTATCATAGGAAAAAATTTGGGCTGGATAAACTGTTCCATTGGTTCCAGGTCCGCCTCCAAAAAAATTCAAATTTTTAACATGGACCGGAGCGGGAAGCGTGTATTGAAAAGAGTTGCGCCAGGTAATGAAGCGATTATTTCCGATATAAAAAAGATTTCCCCAGTTAAGCACAACGGTGGTCTGCCAAGATCCTTCTCCTCCAACGTCCATCCCCTTTTTCTTTGGGTTGAGATTGCGGTATTTTCCAAGCGGAAGCGTCTCTTTGAGCGAAAGTCCAACCGCGGTGGTCCATTCATCGAGCTTTCGGATTCGTTTGTAAATCTGAAAGTCGAACCCGATCGGCATATCGCCCAATTCCCACATGCCGGCCCCTCTTGTATAGTTATAAAAAAGAGTCGGATTGAATTGGAAATCCATCCATGAATTGATTCCGAATTGAAGCGATTCCTGCGTATAGATCGCCCAAGTAGTTTCTATATCCTGCCTATGCCAGTTGCTATCGTATCTTCCGATATTTGCAAGGGCATAAATGTAGGGTTCGATGTTGAAATGGCCTGGAGGTATCGTCAAAGGCGAAGGCGCTAATAACGGTCCTGTAAACCAGGGAGCTTGAATTGTTGGATGCGGAGGATGCAGACGGTGCGCAGGAATTTGAACCGCCTGAATAGCTGCTGCTGCGCCAAAAAGAAACACCAAAATTCTTTTTTTCATATAATGGGCATCATATGCGTATTCTTATTTTTTTAGGTCTTTTTTCTTCCATCTTTGCGTTGGAAAAAACGATTCGTTTGGGCAAAGAGACTTTGAATGTGGAAATCGCAGACACGTTTGAGGCCCGAAGGCAGGGCCTGATGGGAAGACAAGAGCTTCCTGAAGGCAAAGGGATGCTCTTTATCTACGACCGGGCATACCGGCTCGCCTTTTGGATGAAGGACACGCTCATTCCCCTTTCCATCGGCTTTTTCGATGACGATAAAAGGCTCATCGAAGTTCTCGACATGGATCCTCCAATCGGAGAAACGCTGATCAAATACCGCTGCACAGCTCCTGCTCTCTATGCTCTTGAAGTGCCCCAAGGGTGGTTTGAAAAACACAAAATTCACATCGGGGATAAATTTTCTTTCCTTGAGCCTGTCGATCAGGTAAAATAAGTCCCATTTTTATGACTCGGAAAAAACACAAGCGCCCCTGGGGGGTATTTTTAGCCATTATTCTCGCTGTCATTTTCGGCAGCTGGGTGGGCTCGCAAACCAGCATTTTCGGCATTACCTTCTATGCAATCGTCGATGTCCTAGGGACCATTTTCCTCAATGCCCTGACTCTTGTTGTTGTCCCTCTTGTCTCCTCATCCATCATCACCGGCATCTCCCGGATCGGGAATGAAGGAGCCTTTGGCAGGTTGGGCGGAAAAATGTTTTTTTTCTACCTCTCCACAAGCCTCATTGCTATCTTAATCGGGCTTTTCTTTGTTGATATCATCCACCCAGGCAATGAAAACATCATTCCGGCAGCATCCGATTCCTCGGCTCTCAAAGATAAAATCATGAATCAAGGCTCAGGAACCTTTGTTCAGGTCCTTATTTCGATCATCCCTTCTAATATCGTCGCCGCCTTTTCGAAAGGAGAAATGCTCGGCCTTATTTTCTTCTCTATTCTGTTCGGCTACTCTCTTTCAAAAGTCGATGGACAGCCTGGCACTACCCTGCAAAATTTCTTCCAAGGCATTTTCCAGACGATGATTCGCCTCACACAGATCATTATGAAGCTCCTCCCCTACGGAGTCTTTTGCTTGGTCTCGAAAACTTTCATGTCGACCGGCATCCAATCGCTGAAAGCAGTATCGCTCTTTTTCGTCACCGTGATGCTGGGACTTGCAAGCTTCATGTTCATTGCCCTGCCGCTCATGCTTAAATTTGTCGCCAGAGTCAATCCTATGCGCCATTTTAAGGCGATGACTCCCGCTCTTGTGACCGCCTTTTCAACTAGCTCCTCTTCGGCCACACTGCCGATCACTATGGACTGCGTGGAAAAACGGGCCGGCGTCTCCAACCGCATTTGCTCACTCGTCGTGCCTCTTGGCACCTCGATCAATATGTCAGGCTCCGCCCTTTATGAATGCGTCGCAGCGATGTTTGTCGCTCAAGCATATGGGATTGATTTGTCTTTTGGGACGCAGTTTATGATTGTATTGATGTCTCTTATCGCATCAATAGGTGTTGCTGGGGTTCCCTCTGCAAGCCTAGTAGCAATCATCATTATCTTGAAGGCAGTTGGACTGCCGATGGAAGGAATCGGACTCTTTGTTGCAGTCGACCGAGTACTCGACATGTGCCGTACAACCGTCAATGTCTTTAGCGATAGCTGCTGCGCCATTTTGGTTGCTAAAAGCGAAGGCGAAAAAGCAGTTCTTTCTACAGATCCTGTTGAAGAATAGCCGGATCTAACATCCCTATCAATGCATTGATTGCCGTTTGGGTGAATTGCAGATAGGTCGGATCTTTGTTGTATTTGAGATAATTCGCATAATCTGTCTGAATTTGCTGCGCTTGAAATTGATAGGCTTGCGGCGTGAATGCAACTATCGCAGAGATCATCCCGGCAATTTCATTTTGATTTGCGCCAGTATTATAAGGATTGATTTTGTATAGAAGGAGTTCGCAAGAATTTTCTGCTAAAGCCTTGTCAGTATCAAATGGATTTAGAGGAGCTTTTGGGATCAATTTGTTATTTATGTCAGCGCTGATTACGGCTAGTGTTGAAGAATTTGGATTCGCTATAAAGGCATTATAATCTTTTACAAATACGATAAAGTCATTCGCAAAGATCGTGGATCCAGATGCCGCTGCGATAGGGGCTAATGCCTCAATTTGTCCAAGAAGATTTTCTTGTAAATTTGGATTGCTGAGTAAGGAATTTAAGTCTTGAGACCAGTTTGCAAGTAGTGTAATCCAGGGAGAACCCGAAGTGGTATTATTGGCCTCTTCAGCGATTGTATTTAAGTATATTTCCATTTTTCCTCAGAAAAAGTGATAGCGCAAGTTTAAACCTTGCGCTATCAAACGAGAATTACTGTTGTGGAGTCGCTTTGCTGCAGTCAGAGATAAACTGGCTGAGGTCGATTCCAGCAGATTCGGTGTTCATGTAAGAGATCAAGTTGCCGAGTGCATCGAAACCAGCTGCGCCTTGTTTCGCGTCGCTCAACATAGAACCGTCTTTGCCGATTCCGTCGATCAAGATGTTCATTACGCCAACGCTTGGAGTTACTGTTCCGTCGCCCCATACTGCTTGAACAGCAGCTGTTTGAGCGTACAGTTGGTCGCTAGAAGAACCTTCGAGAAGAGCTTGGTATGCTGCGTTTGCAGAAGTGAGCAAAGAAGCAAGTTCCGACTCTTGCGTTTCTGTTGGAGCTGTGTCGCCGCTCAATGTCCCGAGGAAGTTCTCGAGGTTGATCATTGCTTGCTGATAGTTGAATTTAAGTGGATCCATTCCTAAGTTTTGGATCTCGTTGATTGCTGCTACTGGATTTGCGCCTGTTGCCATTGTTTTAACCCTTTTATTATTTTTGTTTGTTTATATTAGTCTTCCGACTCATTTCTAATTATATAAAATAACCATTGACTCGTCAATAAAAATATTTTAACAGGATAATTTGTTTTGCGTATAATATGATTTTGACATATTAATGAAATAGAAATAAAATAAAGATAAGATGATAACAGAAGAAATCAATCCAATTTCAGGAGCGGCGGGTGCGCAAAGCAATCCCATTTTAGCTCAAATTGAATACGATATGGGAGAAATGCTGCTCCCATTATTTGTACAGGCTCTTTCATATCAGCAAGAAGGATTGGAAAATTCGATCATTATTTTTCCGATGATGCAATGGATTCAGATAGTGGTGAATGATTTGAATCTGTTAAAAACGGAAGATCCCAGTGCATATAACAGCCCATCATGCCAGAGCATTTTGAACTTTCTAACCGTCCCGCAACCCTACTGCACAGAGTCCTTATATCAAACTTCTTGTAATAAGGATAACGACGGGACAGCCAATATCATCTACTGTATGGAAATTCTTGGCACATTCAATTCCAAAAATGGCCTTATCGGCCAAATCAGACTCTTTTTATCTCTATATCCGCCTAATAGCTAATAATGAGTCCTGCATGGAGCTTGCCCAGCGAGCTATCGCCCAGGCTTTTTACATTGTGCAGCTTAAAACCATAAGCGGCGCGGGCGGAAAACCAATCTCCAATTCGATAATGAACAGCTGGACCTGTAGACGCTAGAAAAGCTCTTCTTGGTTCTCCTATGACTTTTTCCATGAGTTCAGCAAACCCGCAATCAAAAAACCAAAGTCCCATAAATCGATCTTTGCAACGAGGCTTAAAGTTTCCGATGATCGCGTATTCTGGAGATTGGAATTCAAAATTCCCGATCACCCCATTATCCCCATTATAGAGCCTTTCATCAAAACCTCTAACTGTGTCATATCCTCCAATAGAAATCTGTTCGGACGCTAGAAGAGGTCTAGAACTTTTCTGAAATCTCCCTTGAAACCAGATGCCGAAGACTTCCGAATAGGTATATTCGTAACTCAGAGCTGCCTTACCGTATAAATATTGATTTTTTGCCCCTGCGCGAAAGACTGCAAGGTCCTCATCTTCTTCATTCGCGAGCATCCGGCCAGGTGAATAAAAGAAAAGAACATTAAGACTGAAAATATGGGCTAGATTTTTCCAGCCAATATCATATCCCAAAACAAACTGGGAAAGGTTCGCAGTATTTTGTAAAATCGCAGGCTCTCCTGATCCGAGGAAAATCAGGTTATTATTCGTCGATTTTCCATCGAAACCCAACTGAAGCTCATGGAGCCAGCCCTCAAAAAGAGATTGAATGGGAATTTCATATCGAATACTCGCCTGTCCGCTTTTGCCCTCCGAGTGAGTAAAACTGCTATCCGGAGGTTTCACAGTAGCAAATCCGCCAAACAATAAAAAAACATGGCCCCATGGCAGAGCCCCAAAGTAATGGAAGGTGTGAGACTGAAATTCCGAAAAATTGGGAGATGCTGTGTATTGATAGGAAAACGTTTGGTCCAATCCAAAGGCATATCCACAATCAAATCCCGTAAAAAATCGAAGACGGTCGATTTGGCGTGTTCCGGTGTTGTCTCCCCCCACATAAACTCGAAGAGGAAACCGATCTCTGGTGATCAGTTCAACATTTGTATAGCCTTGAACTTCGCTTGGAGTGTAAACGACATCGGTCCGATGGAAAGGGCTTCGGTTTAAAAGAGCTACATCATTCAGCAGTTGGTATTCATCGATCGGACAACCTGGCGTTAAATGGATCGACCTTTCAAAAAGCCGATTGCTATACCAACAACTTCCTGACGCGCGAATTTCTCCAAGCAGCCCTTGAATCACTTGATAGTGTATGACTCCGCTAGCAAGGCTTTGAGGCGGAATTTCAACTATCACTATGGGTCTGCCAAGTCTTCTAAATGTGCGGATGATCTCTTTACGAATCTCTAGAACGAGCTCGCGATCAATCTCGGTACCCCAGGCAATATTCGCTTCAAGTTCTCTTGTCAATTTCGGAAATTCGAAGCCTTTGGTGGCGACACAGGAAGTTGGTATTAGCCGATGCGTTTGACAATCTGGACCTAGCAAAACAATCGATTTCAGTTGAGCAGCTTCCAATGCGAATACAAAAAGAAGAGAAGTAATAATTCTCCTATTCATCTCCCTCTCCTAAAGTATCAATATGCAGCAGATGATAATCTCGATAGAACCTGCGTAGGGATCTGTAATCAAGCGTTTCTTCGGCGAAATATTTGGAGTCGTAATAGACATTGATTGGAATGGCGGTAAAAATGAAATCATCAAAAGATCTCAAATCATAGTAGAATTCATTATTACTGCGAGTGACCAGATTGTTGATCGCAGGAACAACAGGGATTGGTACAATCTCTTTATAAAAGACTGTGAATGGATTTCCTCCAAGAGCGGAAAAATAATAAACGCCCCAGATCTCCTCATTACTATTGACGAATTCGGGTCCCGGGACAAAAATCTGTCCATTGATCACTCCCTCGATTCGATTCAAGGGCCTACGAGCTGTAAAAATTCTTGTTAGCCCGCCATTCGAGTTAACGACAGCTCCACCATCCATAAGAAAAGCGCCATTGCCTATACCAATCGCTTCTGTTGGAAACAGGTTGTCGACCACTAGCGACACAGAGCCGCCATTCGACAAAATTTGCGATTGGTTGAGCAAATACATGGAGATGCCTGTGAAGAAATTGAGCGATCCGTTCATCAAATTTTGAATGTACGCATTATTCATCAAAACAGCATCGGCTCCTGCGTTAAGAACCATATTTCCGCTACCTTGATTTTGAATGAATGTATTCAGACCCATATTCAGATTATTCACAGCTTCGATCGTAACACTATCGTTGTTCAAACCTAGCTCGACAATCGAAGCGGTAGTTGCTCCTTGGGCAATCAGATTGACTGACCCGCGTGAAACTAGATTGATCGGTCCATTTCCAGCAACTGCCGTTGCATTTCCAAATACGCCTCCGGTTACGTCGAAATCGCCGCCCACAGTTCCTATCAAGCTTCCAAAAGCGGTAAGATCAGCATCTGCGCCTGCAGCCGCTCCCCCAGAGATATTTACAGAACCTGAGGTGACCAAGTTGATGTTTCCTTGCGCCGCTGTCATTCGAGCGGGCCCCATCATATCGGCTCTTCCGATATTGATTTGCTTTGCGCCTTGCATATCCATCAGATAATTGCCCACATTCACATTCCCTGTGTTCGAAACGATTTGGGATTGGACTGCAGGATTCGATCCGCCTAAGATGAAAATATTTCCCAGATTGTTCGGCGGCGTGCCGTAAGCGGTTATATTTAAGTCTTTACAAGAGGTGATTGTTGCGTTTCCGTTTTGTAAAACTGCAGGAGCCGCAGGGTTTAAATTAACATTGAGTGTTCCATTGAAAGAAAGGGTCATCTGATTGGATGAATAGATATCTGAAAAACCAGTTCCCAGTCCGCCAATTACATTGATATTCAGGGCTGAGATCTGAACAAGATCAAACGAACAAATAAATGGTTGATTGTTGATCACTCGAGCAGCTCCATCTTTTCCAGCTGGAGGGCCATTTAAATTTAATTCGACTGCTTGAATCCTGATTCCCGATCTTGTCGTTGATCCCGTAGGACCGAAGGTGCCGATTGAGGCAATTCCGTTTGGAAATCCCGTATCAGCGTTCAAATTGATGAAATTTGAAAAAAGAGGGGGCAAACCAGTTCCAGTTTGCATCGAGATATTCCCCACTTGGACACTGATCGGAGTGGCAGATGCTGCTGGGTGATAGTACCCGATTGTTGCATTCATAGCAGCGTTTGCATTGAGAGTAATCGGACCTTGAAGCGTATTTACCGAAATTTGGTTCGATTGCACGGTGAATGAAGGAGTTGAGCCCCCCACTGGATTAAAATATCCAATGACGGCGTGACTTTCTGAACCAGTTCCCGCATTTAGAGTAAGCCCTGCTAAGTCTGAAGAGCCTGCTGTGATGCTTCCGCTCGCTATATTGAGGTTGCTGCTCAAAGGATTTCCATGACCAATGATCGCGGTGGAGTTATTGACTGAGCCTCCATTGAGTTGTCCGAGTCCAATCGAACCAAATGTTGGAAAGAGAACATCGCCTGTTGCGCTATAAAAGAGCATCGCGCCAAATGGAGAATGACCTATCTGCGCATATCCTGAATCGCCAGCTATAGCGCCATTTAAAATCATTTTGCCGCCGACAAAGAAGAAGGTGATGGAACTATTGATGATCGCCTGAGTCAAATCGTACCCGATTCCGATTTGAGCATAAGCTTGAAGTCCGCTCCCTCCATTTAGGGTTAGGTCTTTTCCTACTTGTGAAACAGTCACATTGCCATGGAAACTGCCAATCTGAGCAAAAGTTAAAGGTCCGGTCCCGCCATTCAAAGTTAGATTCTGTCCAGCGGTTATATTAATAGCGCCATTCAAGTTTCGGATTTGGGCAGTCGCTTGAGGAGGTCCTAAATTGGCTTTTCCGCCTTGCAAAATGATGTCAAGAGATGCTCCAACCGCTATTTGATCTTGAAAAGCCTCTATTTTTGAGGGCGATTCACTGCCTGTCCTTCCAATGTAGATATTGTTGGTTGCGGGAGAAAAATTGCCAACAAAGCAATGGCCATTCAAGGCTTGAATGAGCGCATCTGCGCTTCCCCCTGATGCCATATTGCTATTGCCCCCTGTGAGCCTCATATCTGTGCCAAAAGCCGTTGTGTTGATCTCGACATTTTGACTGGCGACAACATGGGCATATCCATTTTGAAAGACGGGGAAAGCCTCATTGATATAAAAATTTCCAAAATATTGGATAGACAGGTTGTTAGTAGAATATATATCTGCAAATCCATTTGGCAATCCGACCCCGCCAAGGACATTGATGTTGGTGGTTGGTTGAATCGCTATATTGAATACGGGATTTGCGGTATTCGGATGGCTGTTAACAATCCGAGCCGATCCGTTATTGCCTGCAGTAGGTCCAAGAAGTGTGAGCGTAGAAGCAGTCACAGTTACATTGCTATAGGCAAATGAACCTCCGCTATTCACAAGCGTTCCTATCGCTGCAATTCCGACGGGAGCCTCTCCGACTGCACCAGTCCCCGGATCATTACCAGCTTCTAGCAACACGTTGACAGCCCCGTTGTTTCCATCCATTGTGACGTTTTGGATTGTCAAATTAACGGGTGTGAGTTGAGGATTTACCCCATTGTAATAGCCAATGATTGCATTGCTGCCAAAAACTCCAGCCTTGAGATGCGTGTTTCCCCTACTGAGCAAAGAGACAGATCCAGAGTTTACATTGAATGAGGCGGCTGAGCCTGCTTTCGGATTGCAAAACCCAATGATCGCGTGAGCCTGTCCAACCGTTGGGCTTGCAAAAAGCGAAGAGGTTCCTGCCGCATTCACAATAACATTAATAGAACCAGATACATTGAAAAGCCTTGGCGTCAATTCGTTGCCGTGTCCGATGATCGCCGTATTTGTGATTGCAGAGCCTCCTTGAAGCAATAGATTTGCAGCCCCGGAATTGAAAATAACATCCCCTACGACAGTAGAGAGGGCAACCGGATCGGTTGGAGATTGGCCGATTTGCACATAGGCCCCAGGACCATCAAATGCCGTTAGAGATACGGCGCCGATATTATCAAAAGTGATGCTGCTCATCACCTGAGGCGTATTGATCCCGATCCCTCTACCAATCTGCGCATAGGCATTGATGCCGCCAATGGTAGTTCCGCCCGATAGAGTAATCGGACCCGATATATTGTTGATGAGGACATTTCCCATTGTTGAAGAGATTTCAGCAAAACAGAGAAGTCCAGTCCCTCCAGTCAGAGATAAAGACATTCCGTTTGTCAATTGTAAATTACCCAAATCGCTGCGGATCTCAGCAGATGCATGAGGAGCATTTAGATTCGCCTGGCCTCCTTGTAAAACACCGACTCCGGTATATGAAATGACGCTGGTCCCGGACGAGGTTAAAATTTGAGAGGGGGCTTCAGAAAAAACATATCCAACTGTTAAACCGATTGCGCCCGCGCTAAAAGCGGTTCCTACATTGATGGTAGAAGAGATAGATTGGAAGAGAGCCGATCCCCTATAATTGATTCCTGTATTGGTTCCCCCCAAGACAACTACATCCATACAGGGGAAAGAACCGTTGACGGTCGTGGCTCCATAGCTGACAATTTGAGCTGGACCGTTTTGCAAAATGGGGACAACTGTCAAAGAGCGATTGACATAGAGATGGCCGAACAGCTGCATATTGAGAGTTCCGCTGGAATAGATCTCTGCGAATCCAGGGCTTAGCCCGATTCCACCTAAGACTGCGATGCTTGCAATCAAAGGCGTTGAAGCGCAGTCGATCAAAATACTTCTGCCTGCGTTTACGTTCGGTCTTCCATTGATTAAGCGAGCAGCCCCATCATTGGCTCCAAGCTGCGGTCCTAACACAGAAAGACCGCCGCTCACAATCGTGATATTGGAATTTGCGCTGCCTAGAAGATCCATTGTTCCAAGAACCGCAGCTCCGTGAGGAGTTGCATTCAATTTTCCTGCTGTTAAAGTGACAACGTTCGAATCGGTAGGCACAATGTTGATCGACTTAATATCGACGCTAGCAAGAGGAGTTAATGACGAATTGTTATAGTAGCCGATGACGCCATTGCTTCCAGTCCCGCCGTTAATGAGAATATCTCCTGAAATCAAAGTCCTTACATCCAGAAGATTTGAAGTCGCTGAATAACTTCCAGAAGGCCCCCCCTCAGGTGTATGAAAGCCAATGACTGCATGAGACTGACTTCCGATCGTTCCGCCTTGAACTGTGATCGCTCCTTGAGCGTAGATCTGAAAATCACCTGATGCTGTTGCGATATTCCCAGACAGTTCATTGCCATGCCCAATGATGGCTGTAGATTGAATGCCTCCACCAGTTACGTTGATGTTATTGCCAACTCCTAAATTGGGAGGATTGAAAATGATGGATCCTGCAACTGTTGTATTATTCCCTGCTGGATGGGGAGCATGTCCAATCTGAGCATAAGCACCGCTGAATGTGCCGCCAAGTACATCTAAATCTCCTGCATTCACATCAAATGTGAAGGTGATTGTGCTGGAGACATTTATACCCGTTGAGGCAGTCCCCACCCCGATCTGTGCATATGCATTCGGTCCGCCCCCTTGAACTGTAAGCACCCCTCCTGCGCCGATGCTGCCATTTATCGGGCCAGCTCGCGATGAAATTTCTGCATAAGCTCCTACACCAGGACCTCCCATTACAGTCAAATTGATGTGAGGCGAGAGAGTGATCGTTCCGCTGTCGCTGAAAATTCCAGAGGAAGCTGAAGGTAAAGTCCCTCCTGTAACCACAATGTCATTTGCAGCAGCAGTTAAAGAAATGGCGCCTTGAGTGGTTCGCAGTTCTGCAGGACCTGCTCCTGCTCCTGGATTGATTGAAACAGCATTGCCAACTGTCGCAATGATCGCCCCTTTCCCTGTCGCATATACTTGTTCTTGCACAATCAGATCGTGCGCTGCGTCGAAAGTCAAAGAATTGGCAGAGGACCAAGTAAATGGGCTTTTAACAATGATGTCGCCAAGGCATGCCCCTGCGGTTCCAGTAGTTTTCACAGTGACGTTATTGGATGCTAATGCTCCGGTCAGCGTTGCGGTGCTCAAGTTCGACATGCAAAGAGGATCAGTGGGTTCAAAAATCGGTCCTGGCAAAGTCGTTACAGCAAAATCGGCGGCTGTCGAGATCATAATATCTAAGGGATCAAGAAGAAGAGTTCCTGTTTTTCCCTTTTGAGAATAGGTAGAAACTATTCCGTGAAAATGGATTGGACTTCCAGAGATCTCAACAAACCCGCCATCGAGCTCTTTCCCTTCAGCAACGGCAGTTCCCAAAAATTGCATCGCCCCTTCGCTGACCAAGACAATTTTTCCACCAGCATCGCTGCTGCTTTCAATTTGTACTTTTTCTTCGACGCAGATATTTTTCCCGAGCGCTCGAATCTCCCCTCCATTCAAACTAGTCAAATTTGCATGGTCAAAGAGTTCGATCTCATTTTCTGATATGAGGAAGATATTTCCATCTTTTTCCGCGTAGCCGATCGCTTCGATCGCTCCGCTATGCCTAATTGCAGCAGCATATGGATTAAGAGCTTCGGAATCAGATAGCTGTTTTGATGTTTTAATTTTCGGCCTTTTAGGATCTAGGTTTTGAATGATCCATTCGCCCCCAGCTGCGACGGTCACATTTTTCCCAATAATGGACCCTTGATTTTCCACTGTTTTTGCAATGAGAAAGATTTCTCCATCCAACGCTTCGATCCGGCCTAGGTTTTCGATCCCCATTCCATTCTCAGGATCTAATTGAAAATAGCCGCCGCTTAAAAAATCTTCGTCCGCAAGCTCAAAAGTGGTTACAAAGAAACCGGCTGTCTTAATTTTGGCATCTTTTCCAATCAGAACGCCGTTGGGATTGAGAAGAAAAATTTGTCCGTTGGATTCTAAGGCTCCCTGAATCGAGCTCGGAATTTTGCCGATGACCCGATTCAATACTTTGGCGGATTGACTAGGAAGAACAAACCGTGCGGTTTCATGAGACTGAATCGAAAAATCTTTCCATCCAATGATTGCATTATCAGACGCAAAGATTTCTAGTAGATGCTCATTCTGTACAAATGAAGCTTGCCCTGCACGAACCTGAGGATTTTCGGGATGTGCAAATATGATATTGCTTGCAAGAGCAAACGAAAGAGTTAGAAAACGAGACATGGCTGTCATTCTCTAATTTTTTTACTTACAAACTCAAGAAAAAATTTCTGGGATAGGTTTGCGCTGGAAAAAAATCCCAATAACCACAATCTTTATAAAATCTTAACAGATATTGTATATAATAAATTTTGTTGTACAAAATAATAAAAAGGATAAAAAAAATGTCATCGATTGATTCAATTTGCCCTCAACCTTCTTGGGCTCAATTATTAAATGAATTCTCTTCAGATAACTCGCAAATCAAAGCTTTAGTCGGCCGTCTAGAAAATGACACCGATCCTGCTCAATACTCTAAAGATTTAGCAGCAATTCAAAAGCTCGAGCAAGATGAGCACACTGTTTACAGTGAGTTGTATCAAGAAGCGAGTTCTAGAACCAATCCACAGCAAGCAAGACAAGATTTAAGCCAATTAGTCAAAGATTACTCTGCACAAGCTACCAATATTAACGAGATCAATCATTGGCATAGCATGGGCAGCGCAGGTGCAGCTGAATTCCAAGCAGCATGCGCCCACGGCAAAGCTATTTGCGATTTTTCAATTTCTCCTGACATTAATCATCTGAGACAAGACTAACCTTCCTCCCGCCCCCCCTCAAAAAGGGGGGCTCTTAAAAAAAATAGTGACAGTTGCTCTATCTCTTGATACTTTGCGGTTCAGAGGTACATATGGCTACAGGCACAGTTAAGTGGTTCAATAAAGATAAAGGTTTCGGGTTCATTCAGCCGGATGATGGCGGGCGCGATGTTTATGTCCATGTGACAAACATCATCACTCCAGATGCCAACCTGACTGATGGACAACGGGTTGAGTATGAGATGGCGATGGGACGAAAGGGCCCTGAAGCGGTTAAGGTCAAAGGGATTTAACTTAATTTTGGCTCTGCTCTATAATGATGACCAAAAATTATGGCGCAGCCAGTCCAACAGCCCCAAGTGGTCTATCTTGTAGAAAGACGACCGCCCCCTACACCCGAACCTCCAGCACCGATCGATCAGATTCGAAAAGTGGCGGGATATGTTCTTGCAACTCTCGGATTAATCATATTGACCGGAGCGGCGATCGCGTTGGTGGGATATGTGACTGCCACTCTCACTGTCTCAATGCATACCCTGCATTCCGTTTTCATTATGGGAATCGCTTGCACCGTCGGCGGCTTCCATCTGGCCAAAGGGGGGACCGCAACACCTTATGCGGAAATTTCTTCAGGGCCATTTTCGGTCACTATTTAATTCTGCTCCTCCCCTGTTTTCTAATCGCCAACTGCCCAATCAAGCAATTTCACGAAGCCACCTATAAACTTGGATGGGACATCGATTTCTCTCCTTATGCCGGCGGCGAAGATATTTTGTTTGCCCACCGCTCAGCTGAAAGAATCGAAGGATTTTTTATTGGCAAAACAGACGTATGCTATAGCAAGTTGGCTGGCGCCCGCTTTTGGCGGCTGAGCGAACTGTATCTGGGCTGGCTGCCCGTCAATTATTTGGCGACGGTTGCGCAGCACGAAATATTTGGGCACGGCTACCGGATCCGCGATATCGGAAGAAATAGAGCCAAAGTAAGAGGGTATAGCTTCAACACTCCGCCTCCCTATGGCGAAGGGGGCGCTGCCACAAGCTATGATATCGGCGCCGATCTAACCACAACGGAAGAGACTTCGATTGCCATGGCCGGCGTCGAATCGACTGCTATTTTGGCCATTTTAACCAAATTCAAGTGGCTTGAGGCAAACCGGATCGATCCTCGCCAATCTGTATTGTATCTTTTGTGCCAGCATGACCTAAATCTCTATATTGGCTCTCTCAAAATTCTCGGCGAGGATGAAGATGGCCACGACATCAAAATGTATATCAAGTCGCTCAACTACACCTACACCAACAATTTCATCAGCGGCGCTAGGCTTAGATCGCTTTCTTGGATCAATTTGGGAGATCCATTCACTTTTTATGCCATCTATTCGTGGTTTCACTATTTTCTATCGGGAAAAGAAACACGTATTCCAATGATCCCTGTCTATGATTGGGGCTATTTGCCCAATGTTCGTTTGGGACTCACCCCTTTCGGACCAGAGTTTTTTATCGAAAATTATCTGCTGAAAGGACAAAAACCGATCTATTTCTATCTCAAAGGAGGCCGCCATTCGCAAAACCGATATGGAGGTGTTGGATTTTATGCGCCGCGCATGTGGGAAATTGCCAAATGGATCATCGGATGCCGCTTTGATCTATGGAGACAGCCAAAATTGCTCTTAGAACCTGGGAATGTTCTTTTTCCCGACATCAATTTTTCTGAAAAGCCGAATAAAAATGATCCCCTCTATCCATATTCAGAGCAGCACGCTATGCGAGTGGGATGGGCAGGTTCGCTGATTTTTGGATACCATGGCAGAAACGGGTTCGAGGCAGAACTTGGATATAAAGCGAGAGGATTTTTGCCCGGCTACGCACTTAGGTCTTCCCCTACTGCGCGGCTATACTACACTCTTATTTTCTAATTCCTTAACGATTGATTTCAGAACAAATTGCAGATTTTTCCGAATCTTTTCGCCAATAAGCCAACGGACAATCCAAGCAAACGGCCCCTTGATCTGCACGTTATAGGAGATGAGAGAACCTTTTTTTGTAGGCTGTACCTTGTGATTGAAAATCAGTCGGACGAATAGGCTTTTCCAAAGGATGGAAAAACTTTCCCCCTTTTTCACATCAAAAATTTTATAACGGGCCTTATCTTTGCCTTCAAGCGTCTGAGCACGTTCCCAAACCTTCCAAATTTCTTCTGGAGAGACGCGCGCCTCAATCTGTTCTTCCATGAATCACCTCAACAGTACTATATACAAAGTTATGTTATTGTTGTGGATTTTTCTGATTACCTGGTCCCCAGAGGTTTTGGGGCCTGAACGTTACAGGGTCATGCGGGAAAAAGGGACCGAACGGGCATTTAGCGGCGAGTATTTATACGAAATAGCAGCAGGCACTTATGTGTGCGCGGCCTGTAAAAACCCCCTTTTTTCATCGGAAGACAAATACGATTCCGGGGCCGCCTGGCCGAGTTTCAAAAAACCCATACAACCTAAGGCAGTCTACTATTTGGAAGACTGGAGCCTCCCCTTCAAACGGTATGAAGTTCTTTGCAGAGGCTGCCAGTCGCACCTAGGCCACGTTTTTCCGGACGGCCCCCCGCCTAAAAATTTGCGTTATACCATCAATTCCATTAGTCTTGTACTTGAAGATCAACTATAATGGGCCCTATGAAAAAAATTGCTTGGACACCTTTTTTATACATTGCCGGCTATCATCTTTTTTTAGCCGTTGCGCTCCCGCTCTATTTTATCGGCCATACCCCATCTGCTGGGCTGATTTGGACGATGATCGGGTTGGTTTTTCTATCTGGGACTGCGATTACAGCTGGATACCATCGCTGCTATTCGCATAATTGCTATAAGGTCCATCCTGTAGTAGATGCAATATTGCTCTTTTTTGGAACTCTTGCAACACAAGGAAGCGCGCTTAGATGGGCCAATGACCATCGCCTTCACCATTCTTACGTAGACACAGACAAAGACCCCTATTCAGTTAAAAAAGGGCTCCTTCACGCGCACATTTTGTGGATGTTCTTTAGATCCGAGCCGATCGATCCTAAAGTGATCTCCGATCTGACTCGAAGAAAAATGCTCAATTTCCAACATAAATACTATGGCCTTTGCATGGTTATAGCCAACGCATCTGTATTTTTGGCTGTGGGTTGGATTTTCAACGACTATCTAGGAGCATTTCTATTTGCTTGGTGGGTGCGCACATTCCTTTTGCACCACACCACTTGGTGCATCAATTCGCTGGCCCATTTCTGGGGTACAAAAAATTACAGTCAAGAACATAGCGCTGTTGACAACTACCTTATTTCTCTTCTTACCTACGGCGAAGGCTATCACAATTATCACCACACATTTGCGTACGATTACCGAAACGGGATTCGTTGGTACCATTTCGATCCGACAAAATGGCTGATTTGGATTCTTTATAAACTGGGCCTTGCGACCGATTTGAAAAAGGTCAATAATTACCGGATTGCCCGACACCTTCTCCTTCAGCATAAGGATGAATTGATCCGGAAATTGAAAGAATCGGAAGCGATCCAAAAAGTGCAGGAAGTGGCCGAACGGCTTTCGCAGAAACTGGCTAAAATGCAGTCGCTTTTAGATCCGAAACAGGTTCGAGATCTGAAGAAAAGCCTAAAGGAAGATTGGCGTCAGTGGCGTCTGATTCTGAAATCGCTTCAGAAAGACCCTCTTTTAAGAGCGTAAGCTCTTCTTTCTCCAGGGGCTTTAGCCAGGGAGATATCAAAAATTTAGCCGCCAAAAAGTTTTGAGCAGGCAAATAGTGAAAATGGACGTGAGGCACGGTTTGCCCTGCTTCTCGTCCATTTTTTTGTATGAGCACATAGTCGCTTGTTCCAAATGTTTTCCGAACCGCCAAATCGACTTTCTTGATCACTTGCCCTAATGCAGCAACCTCTTCTTGGGTAAGGTCTTCAAAACGCTCTACATGTCTTTTTGGAATGATCAAAACATGGCCTGGGACTGCAGGCTTATAGGTCAAAAGGCCAAGAGCCTGATCGCCTTGATAAAAAACCTGCCGCTCCAACACTTCCGTGTCGCAAAATGCGCAAGCAGATCTCTTAGCAAATCTTTGAAAATCGAATTGCATGACCATCACGCCGAGACCAATAAATGCAAAAACTAAGACAAAAATTTTTTTCATTGTATTCTTTAGTGACTTTTATAGCTTACCTCATGTATAAATTTCAAAGGAATCAGATCTTAGGATTGGGATGGCGTCTGGGGACTTGTCTCCACTGGCCCGATGGCGGAAGCGCCTCTGGCCGATACATGGTTACGAACTGAAAAAGGTCCTCCCACTTCTTTTCATGAAATTTTTCATTTCTTTTACCTATGGTGTCTTAACCACCATGAAGGATGCTTTTGTCGTGACGGCAAAAGGGGCTGGAGCAGAAGTGATTCCGGTTCTGAAGGGATGGATTGTTTTGCCGATCGCCCTTGGCGCAACACTGCTTTATTCAAAACTTTCCAATATATTCCGCAGATCGGTCCTGTTCTACGGCATCATTACTTTCTTCATCGCATTCGTCCTACTTTTTGGTTTTGTCCTCTACCCGAATATCGACGTCCTTTCACCTCACAATTCAGCCGACTGGCTGCTTGAAAAAATCGGCCAAAGCAACGCTCACTGGGTGGCCATTTACCGGAACTGGGTCCAATCGATCTTTTTTGTGACGGCTGAGCTGTGGGGACAGATTGTGATCTTCCTCCTCTTCTGGGGATTTGTGAATCAAATTTGTAATTTCAATGAGGCCAAAAGGTCTTATAACCTTTTTATTGCCGGCGGCGATCTTGCCCAAATGTTCACGGGGCCTCTGGTCTGCTATTTCACAGGCAAATATCTAGCGAGCCAGTTTAATCTGGCCCTGCAAAGCCTGTGCCTCTGCGTCCTCTTCTTCGGGGGAATGATCATGTTGCTGCACTGGTTCCTCACCCGCAAAGCCCTCAAGGATGAGAGACTCTACCAGCCCGAAAATGCAAATCAGCAGATCGACCAAAAAACAAAACTTTCCCTCCGAGAGAGCCTCAAATTCATCGTCCGCTCCCCTCACCTTCGATTTTTAGCTGTGATGGTTGTCGCCTACGGTCTTACTGTAAACCTGACTGAAGTGACCTGGAAAGCCAATCTGAAGCTAGCCTATCCGGAAACTGGCGCCTATCAAGCTTTCATGGCAAATGTGAGCTCATCTGTCGGGATTTGCTCATTCATCATTACGATCTTTTTCAGCGGAATGATCATCCGAAGACTCGGCTGGCATTTCTGCGCCCAGCTGCCGCCGATTGTGATTGGCGCAACAAGCCTCATTTTCCTATTCCTTTTCATGAATCAAGGCTGGCTCGGCTCGGCGCCCCTTCTTCCAATCGTCCTCTTTGGTGCATTCCAGAACGTTTCGACTAAAGTGATGAAGTATGCTTTCTTTGATGCGACCAAGGAAATGTCCTATATTCCGCTCGATCAAGAGTCCAAGGTGAAAGGCAAAGCGGCTGTGGACGTTATCGGATCCCGTCTTGGGAAATCTGGCGCGGCCTGGATTCAGATCCTGCTCATCCAGCTTGCAGGAACAGGTTCAGTCCTTTCGATCACCCATTTCCTGATCCCGCTCATTGCTTGCACAGTTCTATTCTGGATCCTCTCTGTAAGACAACTCAATAAGCAGCTCCTCTCTTCCAAGAAACTCGCCGAAATTTAAATCGCCTAGCCGTTCTCAGAAACCCAGTCTGCAAGAAGATTGTCTAGCCAGTAGAGCCCCTTTTTGTCTTTGTACCTGCCTAAATAACCCATGTGCCCTCCCCTTTTGGTCTTGTAGAGTTCGACATGGGAAGGAAGATGGTATGCGTCTAGCGAATGATGCGAAATAATCGGATCGTCCTCTGAAAGAAGAATTCGGCATGGAATATCAATATCGCTCACTACATGGGCAGAACTGCATTTGTGGTAGTAGTCGATCGCATTTGCAAAACCGCACACAGGCGCCGTGTAAACCTGATCGAATTCATACATTTTGAGATCGCGGGGCAGATAGACCCTCGGCAGATCTTTAAATTTATTGTGGCGATAATGCACATCAGCGCGCAGCAGCTTATAAAAATACCGTTCATAAAGACCATTTTCAGGAGCTCCCATCATGAGAATGCTCGCATAAAGTTCAACTGGAGGGCTAATCGCATAGACTTGATCTAAAAATTGAGACCCTAAGGACCCCAGCTCGCCTACAAGCTTCAATACAACATTCCCTCCTAGAGAAAAACCAATGAGAGTCGTCGGCGATTCGGGGGTTTCTTTTTTGAGAACTTTGAGGCATTCGAAAATATCATCGCTGCGACCGCTATGATAAATGTGCTTCGAAAGACCTTTGCCGCTGCCGCACCCTCTCATATTGTATCGGACCACTCGGATCCCCATGTCGGCAAATTGCTTCGCAATCCGAATCATATAGGGCGATTGATGCGACCCGCAAAGCCCGTGGACCATAAATATAGTCCGATCTGTCGGCTTCCATCCTCGAGGCGTTGTAATCTCTAGAGAAATGATATCCCCATCTGCCAGTTTCACAAGCTTTTGATCCGAAGGAGGGTCGAACAGAAAATTGACCATCGAGCTGATAATTGTCTGTTTATGAGGATCTTCGATGAAACGATATGGTTCAAAAGGCAATTCGTACGCCACTGACATTTCTCCCGCGGACCTATCCTTATTGTAGAATTTTTGGAATTATTTTTCTCGGATAAACGGAAATCCTTTAACAAGAGGAATATCGTAAAATAGAACGAGCGATTCCTCTCCAGGGTTGCGGTTGCCTAAGCTTGCGTTCGAAAGATGATAGAAGTGGAATCCCAGCCTATGCCAGTCTGAAAATTGCCAGCCTAGCTCGATCCCTGAGCGGAACTCGAGAGGATATCCGAGATTTTTTCCCTTGCCCGGCGTGAAATACCCCGCAGCAAATCCAGGAGAAAAGTGAAGGTGGTCGAAAAATAGAAGATCAAAGTTGATTCCGATGTAACCATAAAAAGTTCCTTTCGCCGTGGCCATTGCTCCAATCAATGGTCTGAACTCCAGATAACGGTTGGGCGATTTAAATGCCTTCACATGGAACTTATATTCAATCTCAAACTCAAATGTCCGGTATCGATCTCGATATAGATCGTAAGCCCCGATTCCAAAAGAAAGAAGATCCGGCGGACAATTGCCCGCGAAAATAGAAAATGCAAATAGCAATGGAGCGACAATTTTGAGCATGAGGTCCCTTTCCTTCTCTTTATCCGACAATGAATTTACAAAAAAGGGGGAAGTTGATAAGGTCTTTTGTCATTTTTATAAACAAACTACATGGAGTCTTTATGAAAATTCACAAGATGGTAGCTGCCATTTCAGTATTGCTTCCGACATTGTTCTTCGCTGACAATGCCGCAGTTGGAACTCGACCGATGAGCGAAGAAGCAGTCGCTCAAATTCAAAAAGAACGAAGTGAAACGCAAGCGGGAGAGGAAGAAGAGCAAGCAGAACAACAAACCGCTGGATACGTATTCGACCGCTATCCTCCTGTTTATTATTCAAGCTCCCACCACCGTTTGACGCTCGTCACTGTTTTGGATAATGGCGAATACTCCCTCGAACTCGAAGATGGCTCAGTATGGAAAATCAGCTCTTATGATGGAACAAAAGCGCTCAACTGGAAAATCGATGATCCATTGACAATCACTCAAAATAACCGATGGTTCACCAAGTACGACTACCGGATCATCAATAAAGCTAACGGCACTTCGGTTGAAAGCAACCTCTATCTTGGACCTGTCATTCGAGGGGAATATTCCCGCTTTATCATCGGTGTAGATCATGGCCGAAGAGAAATTTTGCTCAGCGACAACACACATTGGGATATCTCATCGCTCGACAGCTCCATTTTAAAAGATTGGGCAATCGATGACTATGTGATCATCGGCACGAACAGCAACACAAGCTGGTGGGATTCCTCTAGCGACGCAATCCTCATCAACGTCAATATGAATAACTGCGTACGCGCTAAACAATTTTAAGGTGATTCATGAGAATTGATGCCATTCGTGCAAATCAAGCCATGAATCCTCTGCCCTCTCCCCGCTTTGCGGAGGGGGCTCGGACAACGGCTCAAAAAGTTGTCAGCTTTATCGCAGCAGCGATCGCTTCCGTCGCAAGTTTCTTCTTACTTCCAGCTCAAGCAGCGCTTTTGGTAACAGGTGGCATTGGCCTTCTTCTCTCTACAATTTTCTGCGTAGATGAGGAAGAGGGCGCTCCTGAACAACGTCGGTGGTACCAACCGATCATCCATGCTGGCCCGCGGCTTGTCGACTGGGTCTTCAACGCACATCCTGTGATCCAGCCAGGCCCCCGAGTACTTCCTGGAGCGGGACATGTACATCCTGTTTTAGTTCAAGGTGTAAGAGAACAAGAAAGAGCCCCTGTCGGCCGAGGCCATGAACAGCATGCGGCCTTGCACCCAGCTCTTCCGCATGCGAATGCCGTGCCTGTTTTGCCTATTCGACAGCCAGGAGGACAGCATGAATTTCCACAAGGCCGAGTTCCTGTAGGACACGGTCATAGATAAACAAAAGGAGAAAAACCATGTCAACACCTCCAGTTTTTCCAAATTTAAGACCTCAAGAGGGCAAAAAAAGCTCTGATGATGCAAAAGGGCAGCAGCAGCAGCGGCCGCCAACAGGAGTTGTTCAGCAACCACAGCAAGGAGCAAACCCTTACCAGCAATATTGGCAAGGTCCTCCTCTTCATCCGCAAGCTCCGAAGCAACAGCCCCCTAAAGGTCAACAGCAGGGACGAGCCCCAGTGGGCCACGGCCATCGCAAACAATGATTTGTTGGAAGTGTAAAAAAACGCTCGGAACAAATAACGTGAAGATCGGTTTCCGCGACACATGTCCAAGCTGCGGGATCGATCTTCACACCTGTACAGGGTGTCGCTACTATTCGCCCGGCAAACCCAACGACTGTCTAGTTCCTGGGACAGAATACATTCGGGACAGAGAAGCTCCCAACTTTTGCGAGGACTTTAAAGGTAAGACCGATTTCCAGGAAAAAAAACCGGAAGGGAAGAAAAATTTCGACTCTTTATTCAAGGAGGATCCGTGAAAAAATTGTTCATCTTGCTATTCGCAATCTCTGCTGCTAGCGCAGCCATCACCCGCCTGCCTGATGAATTCCACGTTGTGGAACGATTCTTAGCGCTCACATCCACTTTTGATGTAAGTACAGAAGTCGAATCTTTTGCAGTAGCGCGCAAACGTTTTTTCTCTCTCACCACCACTTTCGATCTTGAAGATGCAAATCAACTCCCCATTGCAACAGCCTCCTCCAGATTTTTTGCTTGGGGCACCGTGGCAGATGTGCTAGACCCAAGAGGCAGCAAACTTGGCTGGATCGAAGAAGAAATTTTCCGAATCATTCCATGGTCTGAATACAAAGTATTCAATCACATGAATCAACTCGTGGCAATCGCGCGGATGAATTTCTGGGGCACCGAATTCGAACTCTACCATCCAGATAACGCAAACGAAATCTACGCAACAATTAGCAGGCCCTTCTTCACATTTTTCCGCGACTATTGGACTGTGAATATCAAAAATTTCCAAATTTTCGAATCGGGCATCCTTGATCCGCGAATGCTCATCATTTTAGCCATCTATCAAACAGATAAAGACAATCGCGACCGGATGCGCAGAGAAATGTTCGATCAACTGCTCCGCGATCACGATTTTAACAACGATTACCGCTACGGATATTAAAAGCCGGGTCTGAAGACCATGATGGTATTTTTAAACCAGGTTAAACTGGAATGGCTTCGCAATGCATTTTCCGCATCAGAATCATTGACGAAGCCGTAAAGGAAAAGAACGTTTTTAATATATTCATTATCCTGCGTATTGACGTGACCCCATCCGTCTTGCCCTTTAACAGCCCAGCTAAGCACAATTCCTTTACGCGCATGCTTGATTAGATTTTCGATGAAGACTCTTTCATATTCCGCCGGAATATGCTCTCCTACTTCTAAACTCAGGACCCAATCATAACTTCTTCCTAAATCGAGATCTTGGGTCAGATCGCAAACTTGAGCAACGCCATTCGACAAGAAGTAGGTATCGGGATCTCCATCATATCCATCGCATGGAATACCGCTTGCTAAAAGCGCTTTTACATAATCTCCTAACCCGCACCCAAGATCAACAACGCTGTCCGCTTTTTCTTTATGAAAAAACTCAACCAAAGCATCACTTAAGCTTTCATCATGCAAATGATAAGCCGACATCATATGCCAGATTCCATGACTGTCAATCCAGCGCTCCTGGGAAAATCCTGCGGCGCAGCAAACCGCTAGTACGATTGTCTTAAGAAACATGTCCGTATATACATACCACCAACAAGTTTTTACAGCAAATCAATTTTTTGATTAATTAATGTAAATTAATTTTCTATACAATTGTTAATAAATCAGGCTTGTTTTATTATCCACGCGATTTATTGAGAGATTACATGGAAATACAAGAAGTCGAACTTCCTAACCCATTGGTTCTCAACCCTTGGCTGGAAAGCACCTCAGCTCAGGAAGGAGTTCTTCAATTAGAAGAAGAGCCTCTCAAGGAAAATTTTTGGGGATTCAGTTATTACACTTGGCTTGCGGTCAAAGAAAAATTTGGCTCGGTTGAAAAACTCTACGCGGCAATTCAAGACATTCACCGCCAAATCAAAGAACTCAAAGAAGAATACCGCAAGCAAGGGATCGAGCTTCCCGATCTGACTGTCGAATACAATACAGATGGAGGAGTTTCAGGCTCCTATTTCCTGATCGATGCGGAAGGGAAAAGACGATTTGTGGTAAAGCCGCTTGATGAAGATGCCGGCGCTATCCACAGCATCAGCTATTCATCGCCATTTTTAGAATCTCCATTCCGCGACAATATGCCTCTTTACCGATCTTCCATGCGCGAAGTGCTAGCTTACAGAGTCGCACAATTGATTGGGGCGAGCTCGATTGTTCCTAAAACAGACTTTGTCGTGATGAAATCAGAGCAATTTCACGATCTTTTCGAGTCTTTAACGCCCGACGAACGAAAACGATATCTGGAAATCATTGGCGAGCCGGATAAGGAAAAACTTTGCTCCGTCCAAGAATATGTGGAGAATGCAAAAAGCCTTTTTGAAGCGCTGCATGATCTCCAGATGTCCGGACTATCGGATGAAGAAATCGCTAATCGTTTCGATCAGAAAGATTTTGAAGAGGCGAATATGCTTCTTTGGACAACGTACGACACAGACGGCCACTCGGGCAATTTTTTGGTTTATTCGAAAGGCGTCGATGCAGTCGGCAATGAGATCTTGGGTCTGAAAAAAATCGACAACGGTCTCGCCTTTCCCGACAAGAATAAGCAGCTCAGAAATAACTTAGCCTATATGCCGAATGCCAAAAGAGAACTTTCCGAGGAAACAAAAGCCAAGATCTTGGCCATTGACCCGGACGCATTGGCCGCTGAATTTGAAAAGGTTGGGTTAGAAAGCGCCATTCCCGCAATGAGAGCGAGGATCTCTACTCTTCAGGAGCTGGTAATGCGGGAAAACATTACAATTGGTGACATAAATAGCGAATTATCAAAGATTGGAAGAAAAATATGAAACGGACATTATTCCTAGCAGCAAGCGCCATCACAGCCGCTTTCGCGAATGGAGAAGATATGAAGCTCGTCAATACAAAAACCGGATTTGTCGTTGTTGAATTCAAGGAAGGAAAAGTCGAATTCCACGACCGTTTTTTAGAAGCTGAAATGAAAGAAACTGGCATTCTTATTCCGCCAATCATGTCTCAAGGATTTGGCGGCAAAGAGGTCGTATTCCTCGGAGATGCCCTCTTTGAAAAAGCCTTCATCGAAGTCTACTATCCGCTTTGCATCGCCAATAACGTCTATCAGTGGCAAAAATAATGGTCTCGCCCGTGAATGCTCTCAAGCTGCAATCGGAAGCGCTTGCTCAACAGATGCTGAAACTAAGGCCCCCCGCTCCAGCCAAGGCTCATATCCCTGAAGACACTCAAAGATATAAAATTGAGAAAATGAAATATGACTTCATTTCTGAAGGGCTGATGCAGTCAAAAAAAAAGATCGATGATCTAATTTACACGATTGAGATGGCCACAAATCACAAAAAAAGAATAAAAATGGTGCAGATGTATCAACGCCTGCCGGAGAACGCAGAGCGTTTGGCCGCATTAAAAGCCATTTTAGAAGCAAATAAAAGATGAAACTTCCCTTTTTCGCAGTACCTGTTCAGGCTGGATTCCCCTCGCCTGCTGAAGATTATCTGGAGCAGAACCTCGATCTCAACGAGTATCTGATCCAGCATCCTGCGGCTACATTTTTTGTCAGGGTCGATGGCGATTCGATGAAAGGGGCTGGCATCCACCGAGGCGATATCTTGATTGTGGACCGGGCGCTTGAGGCGGCGAATGGAAAAATCGTAATCGCTGTTGTGAATGGCGAATTCACCGTGAAAAGAATCCGGCTCGCTCAAGATAAAATCATCCTGGAACCGGAAAACCCTCAATACATGCCCTTGGAGATTGACAAGGATGCCGATTTTAGGGTATGGGGTGTTGTCACCTACGTGATACACAAATGTTTCTCTTAGCAGACTGCAATAACTTCTTCGCCTCCTGCGAGATGGTTTTTAATCCGAAATTGGAACAAAAACCGCTCGTTATCCTTTCGAATAACGACGGGATGATCATCGCACGTTCCCCAAAAGCCAAAGCCCTCGGCGTCCAAATGGGAGATCCCGCCTATCTGTATAAAAACAGAGCCGATATCATCATGCTCTCAGCTAATTTCGTTCTCTACTCCGACATGTCCCAAAGGGTGATGCAGACGCTCGCCAAATTTTCCCCCGACATCGAAATCTATTCGATCGACGAGGCCTTTTTGGAATTGGAAGACAGAGCGGATTTAGATGGGTTTTGCAAAGAGATCCGCCAAACCGTGAAGCAATGGACAGGCATCCCCGTTTCAATCGGAGCCGCTCCCACAAAAACACTTGCAAAGCTGGCCAGTGAATGGGCCAAAAAAGCAGGCGGCGTCTTTGTGTTCAGAAATAACGAGATTGAAGAAAGACTTGCTCAAACAGAGCTCAAAGAAGTGTGGGGAATCGGAGAAGGATTGTCCGACAGGCTAAAGCGGAAAGGGATTTATACCGCCCTACAGCTCATTCAAGCTGACGATGTTTGGATTCAAAAACAGCTTGGCGTGACCGGTTTTAGAACAGTCCTTGAACTCAGAGGAACCCCCGTTTTTGAGCTATCAGAGGAACCTGAGAAGAAAAAAAGCATTGTCTGCTCTCGCTCCTTCGGTCAAAAAGTGACTGAACTTTCGCTATTGGAAGAAGCAGTTGCCTCATTTGCTGCGAGGGCCGCGGAAAAGCTGCGCGATCAGATGAGCCTCACCTCATTCCTCTCTGTATTTACAGAATCTGGATCGTGCCATGTACATATCCCAAACGCCACCTCTTATACGCCTGAGCTGATCACTTTGGCCAAAGAAGGAGTAAGAAGGCTCTTCCGTCAGGGCGCCGAATACCGGAAGGCTGGGGTCATGCTGGGCGATTTCACCGAAGACCGTCAGGGCGACTTCCTCACCCCGGCAAAAAGCGATAAGGGAGAGGCGATGAAAGTCATGGACGCAATCAATGCCCGTTACGATAGGCCGAAAGTGCAATTTGCTGCCGAAGGTATTAAAAGGCCTTGGAAAAGCCGCAGGTCCAATTGCTCGCCAAAATTCACAACTTCTTGGAATGAATTGGTAAAAGTATAACTATCGCCAAACAGGTTCATCTGTGGTTGTCACAAGTTTAGCCTTTTGCCCTACTTTTAAGACGCCAGGTGCATAGTTGTAGACTTTGCGGGAAGTGGGAAAGTATGCACATCCACCAGGAAAAACGTCCTTTAAAAATGAACGACATTTTTCCTGGAGCTTTGCTCTAGGGATCTTATATCTTTTTTCAGCGAAATCCGCCAGTTTGTCAAACGGCACTTTCATAGCCTGATCATAGATAAGGCTAAAATGAGAACCGTCATCTACCGCGCGCGAAAAGACTTCATACGGATTGAAGCCCGACATAGAAAGTCCATTTTTGTCGCGGATCTCTTTATTTACATGAGTATCGAAATCTCTAAATACGATCCTTTTAAACTTGCCCTGATCGTCGAATTCAAAACAGGTGTTTTGGCCGTGGGCTTCTAAAAGAACACCCGTTTGTAAAAAAACAGCCGCCCAATTTTTCAGGATGGGAAAATAGATATTTTCTAAAAGGTATGCCTCGGGATCTTGCCCCGATTTCTCAATCAACTCTTCAATGATCAGCTTTTGATCCTCTTGCAATTTAGAAGAAGGGGTATAGAGAGCAAAAAGAGGGACGATCATCCGATTTTCCGGAGAACGGGGGTACGGCGTCATCTCTCGAATTAAATAACCCCAAGATTGTTCCCCTTGCCCAAAAACGATCCCTAATGACTCAGGGAAAAATGCGAAGCTTTTCTCCGATTTGCATAATGCTGATTTTGCAAGCTCGTCTGTAACTGTGACTGAGTGTTCCAGTTTTCTTCTCTCCAGATGCCGCACAGACCGGGTGATCTGATAAGGGAAATGGAGTTTTACGAAATGATCTGGAAGTACTTCCTCGGGAGTTTTGAGAACAGCGACCGTTCGCGAAGAAGAGGTTGCTGTCACTTCAAGATTTTCTACAGGGAATTGAGTGATTGCTGGAATATTTTCTACATTCCCATCCGAAGCCACCTGCGGATGGACCGCAAATTTGACTGTTGTCCCGTTAACATAAAATTTTCTAAGATCTTCGTCTAAAATAGCCGAAGGATAAATCACACAATTTTTTTTAGAAAGGGTGTAAACGGGGAGGGAAAATGAATCAGCCTCAGGCCTATATGGGGCGCTAACCTCAGTATAAGTTGCCAACGGATTATTCGGTCTAGGCCTAATCCCATTATTGAATTTCTCCAATAGCAGAAATCGCCCAGCAAAACTCGCAGGGCTTGCTTGTGTTGGCAATCTCTGCCCAACATTTAATAACGATCTAAAAACAGGAGCCATATACTGTAATATTATATATAAATAGTTAGTTATAATAAACAGAATAAAGTAAAATTAAAATTTACTACTTATGAACCTATCCTAGAACTATTGACTACCTAGCTGAAATCACCTAAGCTTTTTGGCTTTGTTCTTTTTAAGGAGAAATTATGGCTGCAACAACGACTACGAATGGGGAATCCACTTATTATCCTCAAATATGGGGCGTTCGATTGGATGACTACAACAAAGAAGTAGAAATCCACTTTGTAAAACCTGAAACAGCAACGCGTATTTTTGAACGGAATTCCACCCGGCTGTCCAATACCGAGGTCAGCCTTAAGGACAGAGTTCTCACCATCAAGAGACTGGGCTATGAGCCGTCTTTTGAGGAGATGAAAGCTTTAGTGCAAAGAACGATCGGCAAAATTCAGTGGCTTAGCATTAATCACTTTTGGCAAGAGTTGCCTTCAGAGAAAAAGAGCGAATGGGTCTTTTTACCCCACCCTGTCAGCTCTTGGTTTTAAATTGTAAAAGCTGTTATTATTCCAAACTATGTTTCAAAAACGGATCTTAACAGCTTCGATGATCGCACTCATTAACGTATGCGCGATCACAAACATCAAAAATTTCCCCCTTCTTGCAGAGTATGGCCTTTCGGTTATTTTGTTTCTGGCCCTCTCTGCAATATTTTTCTTTATTCCGGTCGCTTTGATTTCAGCCGAACTTGCTTCGGGCTGGCCTGAAAGAGGAATTTACACCTGGGTCAAGACAGCGCTGGGGCCTCGAATGGGATTCTTGGCTATTTGGCTTGAATGGATCGAAAACGTAATTTGGTATCCGACCATTTTATCATTCATCGCCTCCACATTCGCCTATATTATCAACCCGGAGCTGGCTAATCATAAAATCTTTGTGCTAGCCGTTGTTTTAGTCACCTTCTGGGTTATGACATTTGTCAATTTTTTTGGCATGAAGGTATCTGGCTGGATCAGCTCGATTACAGCCCTTTTTGGAACAATCATTCCTATTGTCCTCATCGTGTTGATGGGAGCTTTTTGGGTCATTGGCGGACATCCGGTACAAATCGATTTTTCTCTCAAAGCATTGGTTCCCGACTTATCTTCGATCAATCAACTTGTCCTCCTTTCGGGAGTATTGCTAGGCCTTGCAGGCATGGAAATGTCGGCAGTTCATGCCAAAGAAGTGCGCAATCCGCAAAGAGATTATCCAAGAGGCATTTTCCTATCGGCCGTACTAATCCTGGTTTTTTCTACGTTGGGCGCTTTAGCTATTGCTGCGATTGTCCCGAATGAAAAAATCCAGCTCGCTTCGGGCGGAATGGAGGCCTTCCGGTATCTTTTTGCCGCATTCCAAATGCCATGGGCCATGCCGATCATCGCGGCGATTACCGCCTTTGGCGCACTTGGAATGATGAGCACCTGGATCGTCGGACCTAGCCGAGGGTTATATGCAACTGCAGAACATGGCGACCTCCCTCCGATTTTCCACAAGGCGAATGCCCATGGAATGCCTACCAACATTTTGATTACACAGGCTCTGATCGTCACTGTGCTCTCGCTTGTGTTCCTCTTTATGCCAAGCGTAAACAGCTCCTATTGGGCGCTCGTCGCATTGGCCTCTTTGCTCTACATGATCATGTATGTTCTCATGTTCATTTCGGCAATTGTGCTCCGAAAAAAAGCGCCTCATGTGCCAAGACTTTATAAAGTCCCAGCTCTTTGGTTGTTTTCGATTCTAGGAATCATTGGAGCGGGGTTTGGATTCTTCATCAGTTTCTTCCCGCCAAGCCAGATCGATACGGGAAGTTTGATCATTCTCGAATCATTCCTCATTGGAGCCACAATCATTTTCTGCGCAGCTCCCTTCCTCATTTTTGCTTCGCGAAAACCGCACTGGCATAAAAAACTGTAGAAAAAAAATTTACAAAAGCGATATTTTTCTTCTCCAAATTTGGAGGGGATAATGATTCAAAATGCTATTGCAACGGTTGAGCAATTCATCAACCCGATTGACAGAGTCCCGTTTTTCGCATCGTTTAGCGGGATGGTCCGCATATTAGCGGGCGCAGTCCAAGCGATTGCTGGAATCGTTTTCGCCTATCTCAAAAGCATCTTCAGTCTTTTTACAAAATCGAATGAAAAAATTCGCCATGCTATCAATCTCGGAACAATCCACTGTATTCATGGACTTGCGAATGTAGTCAGAGGCGCAATCGCAATGATTCCGGTCGTCAATCTAGTTCTCGCATTTTACGATTATAAAATGGGAAGGTTCAACTATCCCGACGAGACACTTCTTCCTGACGTCTATCCTATTGCAACTGCAAGAAAACTTGCTCAGTATTGATGAGATCGATAAGATCTTTGTCGGTATGACAAAGAATTGGGACCCTTCAGAGAGTTGGTACACTGCCTGCGTTGGTGAAAAAGGACACTATTATCACCAAGCAGTTGTGCTGCCGAATGTTTTTCGTCTTCTCGGCAAATTTTCATCGCTGCTCGATCTTGGCTGCGGACAAGGCGTTCTTGCAAGGCAAATATCTAAAGATACAGAGTACGTAGGCATAGATCAATCCAAAGCGCTTATCGCTTCAGCAAAAAAATTATCAAAGCACGGAAAATTCATTGTCGCTGATGCTGCAGAAGAACTACCAATTGAAGAAGATGGATTTGATCGCGCTGCGTTTATTTTGAGTTTGCAAAATATGGAAAATGGGAAAGCAGCCATTGGAGTTGCTGCAAAGAAATTGAAGAAAGGAGGGAAGTTGCTTCTTGTTCTCAACCACCCCTGTTTTCGTATTCCAAGACAAAGCGGCTGGGGCGTCGAAGAACAAAAAAAGCTCCAGTACCGAAAGATTGAAAGCTATATGAGCGCACAAAAAATCCCCATTCAAACGAATCCCGGCCAAAAAGGACAGTCGCCTACCACCTATTCGTATCACCATTCTCTCACTGACATCAGCGCGTGGTTGAAAGCGGCGGGACTTTTCATTGAAACTATCGAAGAGTGGTGCTCGGATAAAAAAAGCGAAGGGGCAAAAGCGAAAATGGAAGATCGAGCGCGAAAAGAAATCCCGCTCTTTATGGCAATATTGGCGGTCAGAGGAGAATAGTATGTGCGGTATTTTTGGCTACATCGGAAAAGATGATCCTTTGAAGACTTGTATTTTGGGGCTTGAACAGCTCGAATACCGCGGGTATGACTCGACAGGCATCGCAGGTCTTGTCGATGGACAAATCGCAGTTTGTAAAGAAGTCGGCAAACTTTCCAAGCTTAAAGAGAAGCTGACCCTTGAAAGACTGGAAATTGCAATCGGTCACACCCGATGGGCAACGCACGGCAAAGTGACTCCAGTCAACGCTCATCCGCATCAAGATTTCCAAGATTCGATTGCGCTTGTCCACAATGGAATCATCGAAAACTATGATGCATTGAAAGACGAGATGCAAAAACAAGGGGTGCGCTTTCAGACTGAGACAGATACGGAAGTGCTAACAAACCTCATTTCTAAATTCTATGAAGGCGATTTGGTTGCCGCAGTGCAAAAAGCTCTTTCTCACGTAAAAGGACACTTTGCTTTTGCTCTCCTTCACAAAGCCCATCCCGGAGAAATCGTCGTTGCAGCAAGAGAATGTCCTCTTTCCATCGGAGTCGATGACGAAAGGACTGAATCCATCATTTCATCCGATCCGAACGCTTTTTTAGGAAAAAAACTCAACATCCTCTTCTTGCGCGGCGACGAGATCGCTAAGGTCGAAAGAGGCAAAGTCTCAGTCTTTGATAAGAATTTAAATCCGATTGCTAAAAAAACAGAGCGGCTCGACGCAGGAAGCGGAGCCCCTTCCAAAGAGGGCTTTGAACACTTTATGCTCAAAGAGATCCATGAACAGCCCTCCACAATCCAAAAAGCCTATCTCGGTCGTTTTGAGGACGGACTCGTCCAATTTGAATCGCTTTCGCATGATTTCCGTTCTGCGTCCCAAGTTTGTTTTATCGGCTGCGGCACATCGGCTCATGCTGGGGCGATCGGCGCTCTTTTCTTAGAAGATCTGGCCGGCATTCCTTCCCACTACGAAATCGCGTCGGAAGCCCGATATCGCCTTTTGCCTCAAAATACCCTCGTCGTCGCGATCAGCCAGTCAGGAGAAACAGCCGACACAATTTCCGCCGTAAGAGAAATGAAATCGCGCGGGTTCAAAGTGCTCGGTATCTGCAACGTAAAAAACTCGACCCTTACGAGAGAAACTGATGGATGCATTTTCCTAAAAGCAGGCACTGAAGTGAGCGTTTGTTCAACAAAAGCATTTACTTCGCAGATCACCGTTCTCTATCTTTTTGCCCTCTACTTCTCAGGCAAAGGAAATATAGACGAGCTCAAAAAAATCCCTGCACAAATCGAAAAAGTTTTAGAACAAGAACCTCGGATCCAGCATATTGCGAAAAAATACAGCCGATACGACAACTTTTTCTTCATGGGACGGCGCTATATGTTCCCGACTTGCATGGAAGCTGCGCTCAAACTCAAAGAGATCTCGTACGTCAACGCCAATGGATATGCGGCCGGAGAACTAAAACATGGGCCGATCGCTCTCATAGATTCCAACTTTCCTGTCATTGCCTTCTGCGCCAACCACCAGACAGAGGAAAAGATCGTCAGCAATTTGCAAGAGGTCAAAGCTCGAGGCGCTCCCATTCTTGCCTTGGCGCCAGAGCATTTAAAAGGGATCTCTAAAATCGCCGACGATGTGATTTGGCTACCGGAAACAACCGATCCCCTCTCTCCATTTGCATCCACTGTTGCAGGCCAGCTTTTTGCCTATTTTGTTGCCAAAGAGCGTGGATGCGATATCGATCAGCCCAGAAACCTTGCCAAATCGGTCACTGTTGAATGAGATCGATCCAACAAAAAGAGCAAGAAAAAAGCATCGAGAATAAGCTGGTTTACAAAGGGAAAATCATTACCCTGCAGCTAGAAACCTTTGATGTTCTTGGAAAATCAAAGACTTTTGAAGTGATCAAGCATGGCGGAGCGGTCGTTATTCTTCCCATAGCCGCAGATGGGCGCATTCTTCTTGTGCAGCAGTGGCGCCGCGCTGTAGGCGAAATCACAATTGAGCTTCCGGCAGGCGGGCTTGAAAAAGGCGAAGAGCCCCTTGCTTGCGCGAAACGGGAGTTGCAAGAAGAGACCGGTTTTGCCGCAAAAAAAATAAAACCTTTCGGCGGATTTTATAGCGCGCCCGGCTTTTGCGATGAGTTTCTCCATATGTTTTTAGCCGAAGATCTTTATCCTTCTCCCTTACCCCCCGATGATGGAGAGATGATCGATCTTTTGCCCGTCACTCTAAATGAAGCAAAACATCTGATCACAGAAAATAGGATCCGCGACGCCAAAACAATTGCAGGGATTTTACGGTATATCGTATGCGGAAATGGCTGATTTGGTTTGGGATTCTGTTCCTGTTGATCCTTATTTTTATTCCTCAAATTGCATCGACTGCGATTGGCAAACCGCTTTTTGTTCGCGCCCTTGCCAAAAAAAGCCAGGCTGACGTTCAAGTCGATTCGCTCAAACTCTCCTGGTTTGGACCCCAAGTATTCCAGGGTGTTTCTTTTCAGCGCGATGCAGTGAGTGGTTCTTTTCAAGAGCTCATCATTGAGGCCCCTTTTTGGAAATTTTCAGGAGCTTTTCAGCTTAAAAAGGGCGAAATCTCCTATCAGGGCGGAAAAGTGGAGCAGGTGGAAGGGCAAATCGTTGGAAATGATTTTACTCTGACTGGCATCACGCTCCAAGGACACATCTCCCTCAAAGGACAAGTCTACTCAAAACTCCATTTCCACGTTCAGATCGATATCAAACAGTTTCCACTCATCGTGATCGACCAGAAGCTCGATGCTCTATTAGGGCCTACGCTGGATCTTTTTGGCACAATTAGCATGGATGAAGGAAAAGGAAACATCGATCTTTCGGCAACAGCTGCCAACGGACAAACGCATCTCAAAGGAATCTTGACTGAGCAAGGGATGACGCTAAGCGCTCCCCTCGATGCCTCAATCAGGCTCACACCTGAGATGAGCGCTCTTCTTTTAAAAGACGCTAATCCTCTTTTTGTAACAGGCGTTTCTTCTGCAAATCCAGTCCGTTTGCACATCGAGCCCGATGGATTTTTCTTCCCCCTACCTTTTTCTCTCGTAAATCTCAAAGTAGGAAATGCAACCCTGGATCTTGGCAAAGTACGCTGTCAAAATGGGGAATCGCTGCAAACAATCGTCGCACTTCTTAAAGCGGATCTTCTAACAAGGGCACCTGAGATGAATGCCTGGTTTACTCCAGTCTCCTTTCAAATCAGCGGAGGTGTTTTGAAAGCAGGCCGAATGGACGCACTCCTTGCCGACTCGATCCACATTTGCACATGGGGAAAAATCGATCTTGTCAAAGACAAACTCGACATGATTCTTGGACTTCCTGCCGATGCATTAGAGAAGGCTTTTGGAATTAAAGACCTGCCCAAAAATTATGTTTTAAAAATTCCTGTGAAAGGAACAACCAAAAAGCCTGAGATCGATAAGACAGCAGCCGCTGCAAAAATCGCTGGCCTTATCGCCATTCCTAAAACGGGCATTTTCGAAGGTCTTTTTTCGAAGAAAGAAGAAAAAGACATTCCAAAACCAATTCGCCCATTCCCTTGGGAATAAAATAAGAATTCACATATAATTTTTGAAAAAAATTGAGGTTGAATATGGGAGCTGTAGTTTGGAATGGTGTGCATGGTTTGAAGATGCCAGGATTGCTGCATGCATCATTTTGCAATTCAGCCGAACCTGCGGGCAGGTGGGTCAAACTTACCTTCAATGATAGGGCCTCATTTGATTCCATGGCCACAAAATTGAATGAGAGGATTGTTCCCTATCTCAGAGTGATGAAAGGACAAAGAATTCCCGGAGAGCGTGCTTACAAAATTCAAGCTGAACAGCTGCCGGACGGCGATGTCTATCAAATCAAGTCGGCGATTCAAATCATTCACTTTCTAAACAAGAATTTTGATTCGGAAAGAGTGCAAGATCCCGTTCCTGTAATGGATATTGCAGACCTTGAAGCAACTCCATATTTACCTCCTCTTGCCTTAGAACATTCCCCTCATGCTCCGCAAATACTCGTACACTTGCCAACTTTGGAAGATGCGGGTTCTTAGCAGTTCTGTCAAATCGCTTTCAGTCAAATCTGTAATTAGATAAAAGGAGTTTGAGGATACAGTCATGTCCAAAAAGATCACGCTAGAAGAGATCGCTCATGAGGCGATGATTGAGCGCGGATTTATTCCCGATTTTTCAGAAAAGATCCAAGCCGAATTGGAATCGCTGACAGCTCCCGCAAAACCCCATGATACCATCCGAGACATGCGGCAGCTTCTCTGGGTCTCTATCGATAACGTGGACTCCAAAGATTTAGACCAGCTTACCTATGCTGAAAAAGATCGGCTTTATGTAGCCATTGCCGATGTCGATGCCCTTGTAAAAAAGAAATCGGCCATCGATTTAAGAGGAGCCCACAATACGACATCTGTCTATACACCTGCTAAAATCTTCCCCATGCTCCCGTTGAAGCTTTCGACCAACTTGACCTCATTGAATGAAAAAACAGACCGGTGTGCCATCGTTGTCGAAATAAAGATAGATCAAGACGGAAGATTTGAGCTTCATGATATTTATCATGCGTGGGTCCACAACCACGCAAAACTCAACTACCCATGCGTCGGAGCTTGGCTGGAGCACAGGATTTGCAAAAACCCAATGCCTGCAATTGCCGGCTTGAAAGAACAGCTAACTTTGCAAGACAGCCTTGCGCAAAAGATCCAAGCCTTTCGAGCAAGCAAAGGAGCTCTTGAATTCGGCATCATCCAGCTGCAAGCGGTCATTGTGCAAGGCGTTCCAGTCTCCTTGGAAGAAAGAGAGATCAACCGTGCGCACAAATTGATTGAAAACTCAATGATCGCCGCAAATGTGGCCGCCACTCGGTTTTTGAAAGACCGGGGGTTTCCGACAATCCGCAGAGTCGTAAAAATCCCGAAACGGTGGGATAGGATTGTCTCTCTTGCCAGAGACGCCGGCGATGAGCTGCCGCCAAAACCCGATCCCAAAGCCTTAAGACAATTTTTGCTCAAACAGCAACGTGAGGCTCCTTTGCAGTTCCCAGATTTGTCCTTGGCGATGATCAAACTGCTTGGGAGAGGTGAATATGTTCTGGGAATTCCTGGAAAAGCCTCGCCGGGCCACTTTGATTTAGCCGAACACGAATATTGCCATGCAACAGCTCCCAATAGACGATTTGCCGATCTCATGATGCAAAGACTTCTGAAGAGCTCTCTTTTTGGCTATCCCCTCCCCTACTCTAAAAGCGAGCTCGCCGAACTCGCAGCTCAATGCACAAAAAAAGAAGATGATGCCGACAAAGTAGAGCGGCGGCTCATCAAATGCGCTGCGGCAGCTGTTTTGCAAAATGAGATCGGCAAGGTGTTCGATGCCATGGTCACAGGCGCTGCTCCCAAAGGAACGTGGGTTCGATTGATGACTCCTGCTCTCGAAGGAAAATTGGTTAAAGGCTTTGAAGGAGTCGACGTCGGCGATTTCCTCAAAGTCAAACTCATCCATGTCGATGTTTACAAAGGACACATCGACTTCGAACGGAAGTGATATTGCTATAATTTCTATTCTTCAATAAACTGCACGCGTTTTAAAGAAATTGGAGACAGATTATGGCAGCACGGCCTGTGGGTGAACTGATTTTTAGTCAACGTCGCATCGAAACGCTAGAGATCAAAGTAGAAGGCGGACCTAAAATCTTTTGCACAACGCATACGCATATGTCATTGGCCGATTTATCGAAACCGGGCTTGTCTAGAGAGAAAGTCTCTTCCGTTCTTCTATCCGCGCAAAGCGATATTCGGGCATACGAGCAATTATTAAAAAAACCCGTCCCTACAGAGTTGGGCGCAGCGCTTAGTACGTGGACTGTTCGCGACGCAGTCCAGCAGGCTCTCGACATGGACCGACAAATCGTTCGATTGGCGGAAGAGATTCTGTTGAAGAGGGCGACTGAACCGGCAAAAGAACTTGTTGAAGGAAAAGAGCCCGAACCCCCGCCTCACTCTCGCTGCTGCTAAAACGAAAATGATCTACTTGCGGCAAAATCGCGTTAAGCAAGCCATGCAAGACTGCCAGCAGCTTGCAGCTTTTCTTGCAGATGGAGAGGCGGTTCCCGATGTAGTTTCTTCTCGCAGCGTTTCAAAATGAACTCGCTGTCTTACCTGACCTGCATGCTTAGGCGAATCGGCAGGAGTGTTGTTGTGAGGGGTTTCTTGTAGAGCAGGCGTTGCCGCTTGAACAACTAATTTTGCAGCAGGATCTTGTTCGGGAGGGACCACTTCCAATTCATCATCAGAGGTAAAATGCACTCCACGTAATCTCTCAGTCGCTTGAGTCGTCATAAATCGTTCCCTGGTTAGTAAAAAACGAGGTATTTTGACCCAAGGAGAGCATTTTAAGCAACAGTGATCTCTTTAGCAAGATACACATCCTGAATGGTATTCAGAATTTTAACGCCGTCTTTCATCGGCTTTTGAAAAGCTTTTCGCCCAGAAATTAACCCCATGCCGCCAGCCCGTTTATTGATGACGGCGGTTGCAGCAGCCTCATGCAAATCGTTTTTGCCAGATGGACCGCCGGAATTGATTAGCCCCATTCTGCCCATATAACCATTGATGACTTGATAGCGCGTTAAATCAATAGGATGATCAGTGCAAAGAGAGGAATACATTTTCTCGTCGGTTTTGCCGAATTTCAGAGCCTTGAAGCCGCCATTGCAGGTGGGCAATTTCTGTTTCACAATATCGGCCTCGATCGTCACACCAAGATGATTGCCCTGGCCAGTCAGATCTGCCGCCTCATGATAGTCTTTCTCTGCAGTTTTAAAAGCTGGATTGCGCAAATAGCACCAAAGAACAGTTGCCATGCCTAATTCATGAGCATGAGCAAACGCCTCGCTCACTTCTTGCATCTGTCTTCGCGATTCGGCAGATCCGAAATAGATCGTAGCGCCAACCGCCACACAGCCCATATCGTGGGCCTGTTTGACTGAGGCGAAAAGAGTCTGATCATGGATGTTTGGGTAGAGGAGCAACTCATTGTGATTGAATTTGAGAAGGAATGGAATTTTGTGGGCATATTTTCTCGCCACAGAGCCTAACACGCCAAGTGTACTTGCCACAGCATTACATCCCCCCTCGATCGCGAGACGGACGATGTTTTCTGGATCAAAATATTCGGGATTGGGAGCAAATGAGGCGCCGGCTGTGTGTTCAATTCCTTGATCGACAGGTAAAATGGAGAGATAGCCTGTGCCGCTCAATCTGCCATGGTTGAATAACGACTGCAGGCTGCGCAAGACACGGATGTTGCGGTCGCTAGGAGCAAAGATCCGATCGACCCAATCGGGTCCAGGTAAATGGAGCTTTTCTTTGGGCACCGTTTTGCAGATGTGCTTTAAGAGGTTTTCCGCATCATCGGCTAAAATTTTTTGGATCTCTGCATAACTCATGGTTTCTTCCAGAACGATTGGATTTCTTCTAAAGTTTTGCCCTTTGTTTCAGGCACTAACTTTATAACAAACCAGAGCCCTAAGAAGCAAATGATTGCGTAAAGCCAGAACGTACCCGCCGTTCCAAGTACCTGAATCAGAGTCAAAAATGTAAGGGAAACAAAATAATTGCATAACCAGTTTGAAAAAGTGGCAATCCCCATCGCCCTCCCCCTAATTCCAAGCGGATACACTTCCGAAATGATCAGCCAAGCAACGGGCCCAAGGCTTACTGCAAAAAAGCCGACATAGATCAGAAGTGCAAATACAGCAGTAAGTCCTGACGCTTCGCTTTTTGACAGGAATGAAATACCAAGAATGAAAAGAGAAAAGGCCATTCCGATAAGTCCTGCAACGAGAAGAGGCCTTCTTCCAACCCGATCGATCAGCCAAAGAGAAATGACCGTCACAACAACGTTGATTGCGCCCACAAGAATTGTTGCAAAAAGAGCGGTCTGCGCCGTTTCATAGCCTGCCAGCTGAAAAATCTGCGGCGCGTAGTAGATCACTGTATTGATCCCCGTGATGGATTGGAATACCGCAACGCCGATTCCGATGAGAAACGGCATTCTGACTGATGGAGAAAAAAGAGCCTTGAATTGTTTTTTTGTCGGAGCGTCTTCTTCTTTCTTTTCATGGACTAGGTGTTCATGGACGTGCGCTACACGGATTTTATGAAGGATTTGATTCGCCGCTTCCGGTTTTCCATGGCTAATAAGCCAAGAAGGTGTTTCTGCAATGAAAAAGAGTCCCAAAAATTGCAGCACAACCGGAATGAACGCAAACGCAAACATATCGCGCCAATCGGATTTCGCTGCGAATGAGTAGGTGACGATGTAGGCAAGTAGGATTCCAATGGTGATGCAAAGCTGATTGAGCGAAACAAGCGCTCCCCTATTTTCCGGCGGAGACATTTCAGCGATGTAGAGAGGCGCCGCCATGGAAACAATCCCGATAGCAAGACCCGAAATGAACCTCCCGATAAGAAAGGCGTTAAATCCGCTTGCCATAGTCAGAGTGAATATACCGATGAAAAATAGCAAAAGAGTGAAAAAAAGAGTCTTTTTGCGGCCAAAATGGTCGGCAATGACGCCGCCTGCAAGCGCGCCAATTAATGCTCCGATAAGCAGCGTGCTAACAATCAGCTCTTGTTCGATGGTTGAAAGCTGAAAGTCTTTCGTAATGAAAAGCAGCACTCCAGAGATCACACTGGTGTTGTAGCCAAACAAAATGCCGCCGATTGCTGCAATGCAGGAAACAAAAAGTGAATAACTTGTGAATTTCCGTTTTTTGGACATCATCGCTCCTACAGATAGAGATCCTATCTATGTGAGTGAAACGAAGAAATGATTTTTTGTAAAGAAAATTATAGAACCGAAAGCATGCGTATTTTGGGATGCTACGCACGCATCCTAAGCTACATACAAATTAATAAAATTGTTTAAAAAATACAACGCAATTAATTAAAATATTCGCCCGCATGATTGTTGATTTTGATAGAAAGAACGATTCGTTGAGTGAGTGGACATCCTCTTGTCTTCAAAAAGCGAGAAATGCTTACTTAAGATTTTCCAGGCCAATTACCTTTGTTTTGGGTGGAATTGTCCTTGGCTATAATGCATGGGCGAACTTACAAAAAATGGATGTTGTAAGAGCCGTCTCTGCTGCCGCGGCAGCAGCTTTTTCAACATTTCATGCAATCTATTCTATCAAACAAGAACTCGAAATACCTCGAAAACAAAAGGCTCTTCAAAATCTTGCAAATCAAGTCAATGAAGCAGCCCAAAATCATTTCCCGCTAGTCGCTATCTTGCATTGCAAAGACGATCATAATGGAGCCTTTGATGCCTTGCAATCCCGGTTTCGTTATCTAAAAGGGTCATGCCGAATCGCCTTGCTTCCAATAGACTGTAAGGAAGATATCGAACCTAAACTTCAGTCTTTATTTGATCAGCATGGAGTCATTCATCATGCGGTTTTGTCTGGCCACGGCAATGAAGAAAGCGTCACTTTCCGCGAAGATATTTTTGGATTGTCTATGGGCGCTCTTTCCAGCGGAGGGGTTCATCCTCGGCTGTTTAGATATATTGATCCGAAAGGAACGATTGTATTGGATGCTTGTTCTACAGGACGCAAGGGGGGAATCGCTCAAAAAATTTCGAGGATCGCTCAGCGGAACGTTCAAGCCCCGAATTGCGATTTAGATGGAGGAATGGGATGGATTGTCCATGACCCCGAAAATGGTCTTGTTTTTCTCGGTTTAGATGAATATTTAAATTCAGTGATTGTAAATTATCAAAATGGGAAACGAGTTTTGTGCCGGTCTTTGGATCTTGAAAATCTTGCAAATATTGCAAATCGAGAAAATGATTCTTCCCTAATGACCTATGTCGGCCTATGTTATTTGAAGCAAAGCAAACACGCAAAAGCTAGGGAAGCTGTGCTTGCATCATTCAAACTAGACATGCCGCGAGGTGTAAAGACTAGAGTTTTGGATGTTCAGCAAATGATTTTAGATCGAACGAATCCGCTTCTCGAAGAACCGGGAACAATAGCAGGATAGACACCTTCTTAAGAAACGGCCAAAACAAAGCTTTTTAAGTACGAGCTTTCTGGATGAAAGATAGAAATGAGGTGATCATGCGCCTGACGATGTCTTTCCAAAATACGGACCGATCTTTTTGCCTCGGAAGCTGCGCGGAATAAAATGTTTTGGAAAAGAGTTTCATCAACGTGATAAGAACAGGAGCAGGTCAGCAAAAGGCTGCCAGGCTTCATTCGTTCTAGACAGTGCCGGTTGAGATCTTTGTAGGCCCTAAAGGCTCTTGGCACATCTTCGCGTTTTTTCACAAAAGCGGGAGGATCAACAATCACAATGTCATGGCTCCAATCGCATGTTTTTAGATAGTCAAAGACATCATCGCAAATGAAGGTGTGTCCAGACAGGCCATTCAAAGCGAGGTTTTTCTCTATGCGGGGGGCGCACTTCGCGCTCACTTCGACGCTATCTACATGAGAGGCTTTGCCAGCTAGCGCGGAAATAGAAAAGCCGCCGGTATAGGCAAAGCAATTGAGCACTTTTTTTCCTGAGCTCAAAGAGCGGATGAGAGAGCGCATTTCCCGCTGATCGAGGAATAGACCCGTTTTTTGTCCTTCAAGGACATCGACGGAGAATTTTAAGCCATTTTCTAAAACGACTGTTTCCGAACAAGAATCCCCATAGAGATGGGCCCGCACCTCTTCAAGCCCTTCTTTGCGGCGCATGAAAGAGGTCGATTTTTCAAAAAGGCTTTTGGGGTTCCATTCCGAAATGAGCATCTCAGCAATTTGAGACTTCAATTTCTCAATTCCTGGATTCGATACTTGCATGACCAAAATATCATCGTAGGCGTCTACGATAAGACCTGGGATGCCGTCCCCTTCTGCATTGATGAGGCGTACGGCATTGGTTTGATCAGGATTGAACCATTTGCGTCTGAGAGAGGCCGCTTCGCGAATCCGGTTTTGAACAGAATCTAATACCGATTCGTTGCCGAATGCGAGCATGTGCCCGAGGATAGAACGGCCCTTGCTGAGCGTCGCGATCCCAAGCTTTTCGCCTGCAGCATCGAACACATCTGCCAAATCACCATCGTTGAATTTTGGGGCCGATTGAACAGCGCCGGAATAAATCCAGTGGTGCCGCTGCCGGATCGGTTTGTCTTTGCCCTTTTTTAGACTAATGCTAATTTTCGGGCCTCCTTTTTTGCCCCAACCGGGCCTAAAACACGCCCAATGAGGTCATAATCGGTTGCATCGGTGATCTCAATTTCATATTGCTTGCCGAATCCTGTCACCTTGCGCCCGTCATTGATGATGATCTGTCCATCGATATCTGGACATTGCGCCTGGGATCTAGCTCGGAGCAGCATTTGCGATTCAGGGTGGAATCCTTCAACAATTGCAACTACTTTTCGTCCAATCATCTCTTTCAGCTTTTTTCGTACTACTTTGAGCTGAATAGCTGCCAATTTTTCAAACCGCTTTTGCTTCACTTCTTCGGAAATTTGGTTGGGGAGTTTTGCCGCATAAGCCTCTTTTTCCAAAGAGAATTTGAAAATACCGACGTTATCGAGAGAAAACTTCTTCGCGAAATCGACCATCTCTTCAAACTGCTCTTCGGTTTCGCCAGGGAAACCTACCATCAAGCTCGTTCGAATGGCAACGTTTGGGATTTCTTTTCTTAGTTTGGTAATAATGTCGATGATCTCTTCTTTCGAAGTCGTCCTATGCATTGCTTTCAGCATTTCATTGTTGATGTGCTGGATCGGCATATCGAGATACGGACATAGACGGGGATCGCTTTTCATCACCGCGATCAACTCATCATCGATTTCATCCGGATACAAGTAGAGAAGGCGTACCCAAAAGTCTTTTTTCACTTGGAGCATTTCTCGAAGTAGAGCAGCTAAAGCTCCTTTCTCTTTCCTATCTTTGCCAAAATCGCCAAGGTCTTGCGCGATGAGAATGATTTCATGAACTCCCTGAGATAGAAGCGCATTGAATTCCTTCAGCACCTGCTCTTTTGTTTTGCTCTTGAGAGGCCCCTTAATGGTTGGAATGATGCAAAAGGCGCATCGTTTCTTACAGCCTTCAGCAATTTTCAAATACGCGTAATGTTTTGGGGTCGAGAGCATGCGGGGAATTTCGCCCCACTCGAGATAACTGCGCGCCGAGGTCACCTCTTCGCCTGCCTCTCCAGCTTTGACCGCATCCAAAATCTTTTCAACGTCTCCGGAACCGAGCATGTAGTGGATGTTTGGGAATTTTTCCTTGAGCTCGCCGCTGTGTTTTTGCACCATGCAGCCCGCCACAATAACTTTTGCATCCTTTTTCTTCATCGAAAATAGGTCGCGGATCGTATCGACTCCTTCTTGGCGCGAAGATTCAAGAAAACCGCATGTGTTGACGACGAGAAAGTCGGCCTCTTTCGGCTCGGGTGTAATCTCGTAGCCCGCTTTGAGGAGGATTCCAATCATCACCTCGCTGTCGACCAGGTTGCGTGCGCAGCCAAGACTTGTGAAGTGAAATTTATTATTTGAAGAAACGTTTCTATTCAGCATGGCAAGAATTATAAGATTTGTTAGATTGGAATGCAATCATGTTTCGATTCCTCTTAAAAAAAGCTTTGATCCTCCTCGTTTCTCTCTGGGTTGTTGTCACAGGTACCTTTTTTCTCATGCACGCTATCCCTGGCGACCCGTTCATCGGAGACCGGGTGATTCCAAAAGAGATCCTTGATTCTCTTTATGCCTATTACGGACTGGATCAGCCCCTCTACATTCAATATATAAAATATTTAAAAGGCCTTCTTCATGGAGAACTGGGCCCCTCGATCGTCTACCAAGGGCGGACCGTCAACCAATTCATTGCGGAAGGGTTTCCGATCTCGGCAAGGCTCGGCCTACAAGCGCTCACTTTGGCTATCCCTTCCGGAATCCTCCTTGGCACAATCGCTGCGATGAGGCGGGGCAAATGGCAGGATAATTTCGCCATGGCCCTCTCCACCATCGGCGTTTCAGTGCCCAGCTTTGTCCTCTCGACTTTTTTCCAATTTATTTTCTGCGTGAAGCTTCATCTTTTGCCGGTTGCCAGATGGGGCAGTTTTGAACACACCATTCTTCCAACGATTGCACTCGCAGCCCTACCAACAGCTTTCATTGCTCGCTTGACCCGCTCCAATATGGTTGAAGTGCTAGGCCAAGATTATATCAAAACCGCTCTCGCGAAAGGGATTCCTCTTTTCCGCGTTTCCATCAAACACGGCCTTCGAAACGCCCTGCTCCCCGTACTCACTTACCTGGGCCCTGTCACCTCTTCTGTTCTTACGGGAAGTTTTATCATTGAAAAGATCTTTGCCATTCCAGGACTTGGGCAGTGGATGATCCACAGCATCAATGGCCGCGACTATCCGATGATTTTAGGACTCACTGTCTTTTTTAGTTCTTTTCTCATGATTTCCATCTTCCTTGTTGATATTCTTTACACCTTCCTCGACCCGCGCATTCAAATCAAAAAGGAAGTTCATGCTTAAAAACCGATTTGCGATCGCAACTCTTGCAACCCTCTTCATGATGGCGATTTTAGGCCCCTTTCTCACCCCCTATTCCTATTCAGATATTCAACTTGAATTAAAAAACACGGCGCCGGGATTGCAATTTTGGTTTGGAAGCGATGAACTAGGCAGGGATATGTTCACTCGGATCTGGTGGGGCGCCCGCATTTCACTCTTTATCGGGATCACAGCCGCCACCATCGACATGATCATCGGTGTTCTTTGGGGATCGATTGCCGCGTATACGGGGGGCAAAGTCGAAGAATTGATGATGCGCATTTGCGATATTCTCCATTCCATCCCCTATTTGCTTGTCGTCATCTTGCTCACAGTCATTCGAGGAACAGGGATTGTAACGATCCTCATCGCCATGACCATGACGGGATGGATCAACATGGCCCGCATCTGCCGCAGCCAGATCTTGCAGCTCAAACAGCTCGATTATGTAACGGCAGCAAAAGCGATCGGCGCCTCTCATGCAAGAATCCTTTTCCGCCATCTCATCCCAAATGCGATGGGGCCGATCATTGCGGCCATGACGCTCACCATACCAACTGCCATTTTCACCGAAGCCTTCCTCAGCTTTTTAGGCCTTGGCATCCAAGCTCCTGCTGCAAGCTGGGGCGTGATGCTCAATGATGGGGTGAGCGCTATGAGATACTATCCGTGGCGTCTCTTTTTCCCCGCGATCATGATCACTCTAACGATGCTTTCGTTCAATTTGCTTGGCAACGCCTTAAGAGACTCTTTAGATCCGAAATTGCGCCGATGATAAAAATAGCCAAATTCCTTATTCTTTTTGTCTTCATAGCGGGATGTCAAAAAGAAGAAGACATGAAAAACGTTTTGCGGATCGACTTCCAAGAGGGGGATCTTACATCGCTGCATCCTCATGATCTGATGATCTATCTCAGAGGCATTTCGATTGCAAAAATTCTCTTTGAAGGACTCACGCGCATCGATGAAAAAGGCGAAGCACAACTCTCGGGAGCATCGTCGGTAAACATTTCGGACTTACAATATACTTTCAAACTGAGAGAAAACCATTGGTCTGACGGAACACCTGTAACAGCCTATCAATATGAAGCAGCCTGGAAAGAAGCTCTTTCTCCCCACTCATCGTGTTCCCGCCCCGATCTTCTCTATCTCATCAAAAATGCCCAAGCAGTTAAAAAAGGAGAAATGCCCTTAGATGCACTCGGAGTTAAAGCTCTCGATGCCAGTACTCTTTTCGTAGAACTGAGCCGCCCGTCTCCTGGCTTTCTGCATCTACTCGCTCAACCGATCTGCATGCCGCTCCAGAACCCAAAAGAAAAGAAAATCACCGGTTTCAATGGTCCATTTCTAGTGGCTAATTGGGAGAGGCAATCTGCGATGAGACTGAAGCCGAATCCCCATTTCTGGAATCGGAGGGCAGTTCTTTTGGATGGGATCGATGTATTCATGGTGGAAAATCACGAGACAGCTTTTGCTCTCTATGAGCGCAAATTACTCGATTGGGTGGGCGTGCCATCGTGCCCGCTTTCCAAAGAACAGGCCGAGCATCTGAAGAAGGAAAAGAAACTTCTTTCAAAACCGATCGACCGGGCTTTTTGGGTATTTTTGAATACCCAGAACAAGGCCCTCTCCTCCCCTTCCATTCGGAAAGCTTTAAGTCTTTCAATCAACCGCGAAGAAATCGCTAACCACATTTTCTCTGGAAGCACGCCGCTTGAAAAACCACTTCCTCATTCACTTTTGCCTGTAGAACATGGGGTTCAATTGAAAGAGGATTTGGCTGAGGCTAAGAGATTGCTTGAAGAAGGGTTGAACGAGTTGGGATTGGCAAAACTTCCCCCCATAATCATCACCTATTCCCAGCAGGCTAATCGGAAACAGCTAGCCGAGTATTTAAAAGAGACCTGGAAGCAAAACCTCAACATTCATGTGCAGCTTGAGGCGCAGGAATGGAATACGCTCAGGACAAATCTAGCAAAAGGTCAATTCGTGATTAGCGGAGCTTACGAAGCCTCCTTTTACCACGATCCGCTTGAGCTGATGGAACGGATGATCAGTTTGAATTCAGCCAATTTCCCACAATGGGTTTTTCCTCTTTACCAAGAGAAGATTGCTTTGGCTAGCAGAGAAACAGATGAAAAGCGCAGAATTGATAGACTTTCAGAAGCAGAAGAAATCCTCATAGATCAAATGCCGTTTATTCCTATCTGCAGCGATATCTTTTTATTTGCACACCATCCAAAGCTGAGAGGGTATGCTTTCGATTCTGTGGGAGCTATCGACTATAGCTACGCGACTCTACAAGATGAGATTTAAATTTTAACAGGATGTACAGGATAGAAAGGATAAACAGGATGGTTGTACTTCGCCGCCTGAAAGGCGGCGCCGGCCAAACGCCGGAATCTGACCCATCCTGTATATCCTTTCTATCCTGTACATCCTGTTCCCTTTTTTAACCTTCCTGTCTATCATGATTCTATGCTTGATGTTGTTGATCTTTCTGTCACATTCCAGACGATGGGTAAAAAGCTGTATGCTGTACGGGGCATCACCTTCTCGGTTGGAAAGAGCGAGTCGGTCGGGATTGTTGGCGAATCGGGCTGCGGAAAAAGCGCCGCCGTCCAAGCTATCGCTGGGCTCTCATCTGGCGAAGTGACGGGTAAAATCGCATTCCAGGGCGAGAATAAGCAGATTGGAATGGTCTTCCAAGATCCCATGACCTCGCTAAACCCAACCATGAAGATCGGCGATCAGATCGCAGAAGGGATGATCTACCACAAATTAGCCGGCAGAAAAGAGGCGAAAATCAAAGCCATCGAGTTGCTTAAGCTTGTCGGGGTTACAGACCCTGAATCGCGTATACACCAATATCCTCATCAATTCAGCGGAGGAATGAGGCAAAGGGTGCTCATCGCTATCGCACTTGCCTGCAATCCTAAACTTTTAATTGCTGATGAACCCACAACCGCTCTAGACGTGACGATCCAAGCCCAGATCTTGGATTTGATCAAGCGGATGCAAAAACATTTTGAGATGAGCCTTCTCCTCATTAGCCATGATTTTGGAGTGATTGCTTCAGTCTGCGAGAGGGTGCTTGTCATGTACGCAGGGAAAATCGTCGAAAGCGGAACCGTTGATGAGGTGCTGAACTATCCGAGACATCCCTACACCCAGATGCTCTTAAACTCGATCCCTCGACTCGACCGCCCAAGAGGCGAGCCTCTCAAACCGATTGAAGGTACTCCTCCGAATCTCTTGACTCTGCCCAAAGGCTGCGCTTTTAAAGAACGATGCCCTTTTGCCGCATTGAAGTGCGAAGAAGAACCCGTTGGCCCTGTCGCTTGCTGGAGGGCATTATGATTGAAGTAAAAAAAATCACCAAAATCTATAAAAAATGGACGGCGGTTAATCAGGTCAATCTGAAAATAGAGAAGGGAGAAACTCTTGGCCTTGTCGGAGAATCGGGGTCGGGAAAATCGACTCTTGGCAAGTTGATTTTGGGTCTGATTGAGCCTACTTCCGGAGAAGTTTTCTTTGAAGGGAAGAAGAAAACAGGATTATTGCCACGCCGGATGCAAATGATCTTCCAAGATCCCTATTCATCGCTCAATCCCCGGATGAGCGTCGGCTCGATTCTGAGAGAACCAACGCAAATCCATGGACTCCCCGATCGGGTCGATGAGTTGCTCGATTTGGTTTCTTTGCCGCGTGAAGCCCAAAACCGGTATCCGCACGAATTCAGCGGCGGACAGAGACAAAGGATCGGCATCGCAAGAGCCCTTGCCCTCAACCCCGACGTGCTGATTTGCGATGAACCGATTTCTGCGCTCGATGTATCGATCCAGGCCCAGATCGTAGGCCTTCTTCAACATCTGCAAAAAAGCCTGGGGCTGACCATTCTTTTCATCGGCCACGATTTAGCCATGGTCCGGCATATTTCAAACCGGATCGCTGTGATGCATGGAGGGAGGATCGTTGAAGAAGCTCTTACAGATGATCTATTTGATCATCCGAGCCACCCCTACACAAAAATCCTCCTTTCATGCCTTCTGAGACAGGCCAGCCAAAAACGCATTCACATCGGTGACGGGAGCATCATCTAGACGCTCTACGCACTTCACTTCTTCTCGAATGCGGTATTCAAGATCGGGATGAGCTTTGTAAACATTTCTCTGCTCAAGTTGAACAGCATCCTTTTCTTGAATTTCAAGCCGAACATCTTGAACTAAAATCCGTTGCGCTAATCGTTTCGCTTTTTCTCTCGAATCGGACTCAGTTGGAGGGGCGCTACGGGTAGTTCCTCTCGCTTGCTCGCATAAAACGAAATTGTGAGGCGATGCATTCATAGCAAGTGCTGCTGCAGACATAAAAACTCCATTTTATTTAATTTTTTGGTCCAATAGCTTGTCGCTTCCAGGAAATAGTTCCAATATTGTGAATAATAAATCTTCAAAGGCTCGAAAAGGGGTCACAACTCGAACGCAGAAACGTTTATCAGGTTTGGAGGGAGGCAATTCTAAAACCTGGTATTTCAATTGATTGACCGCATTTAATAATCGATCTTTTGAGCGGGTTCGATCGAAAATGAGATCAAGCCACAAAATTTGCCGCTCTCTCCAAACAGTTTGCGTCACATCCAAAATTGTTGGAGTTGCGCTGTTGCGAGAATCTGTTGCGGGTGAAACAGACATATATTTTTGCATAGAATTTATGTTGAGCAGGTAATTTATTTCAAGATTTGCAGTATAAAACGCGGCAAGGCGCGGTTTTGAGGAGTTTTTCCAGTTCGACAGCGAAATGCTTTTTATCTTTCAGTTCGTCTTTGAATGCGCTGACAACTACCATGTCATATTCGCCATGATTCACAAGCTCCAATACAGCCCCTTCAATAGAACGGGCTCGGACCAGCTTTAATTCAATCGGAAGGTGGTATTCTCTGGCCACAGCTTCGGCCCGTTTTAATGCGACAGCTCCTTTTGCCTCTCGATCTTGCATTGGAGCGTGGATCGGAAGAGATGAGGGAACCTCAAGGATATGCACAGCGGTGAGCTTTGCTCCAAAACTTTTAGCTAATTGGCAGGCTGTCTGAAGAGCTTCCGTATTTCCCGTCGAACGAACCGACACAAGAATATGTTTGAGGTGCATGGGATGATATTCGGGGATTTTAATCTTCTCGATTGACAGCTGCCCCATGGGAGCGATCTTTTTCTGTTTTCGATAATAGAAATACATGATCGATCCAAGAATCAGCCAAATGACCCCTAAATTTCTCCCATCTGGCTTTGTGATCACAACAATCAGCCAAACAGCAAAGGTTGCTAAAGCGCCTAATACGGCTGTGATTGGAACGGATTTACCTTTCCCTACCGGTATATTCCAATAGGCTCTAAAGGGACGGGTCAAATTCGGCTTTTTGAATCGAAGAACAATCAGTGAGAGGTGGGCGAAGAAAAAGGCAATCTGCGCGCCAAAGTTATATAGGTCTGCAAGAAAAAGCATCTTGCCGCGGCTTAAGATGACGATGAAAGAAGCGGAAAAGGCAAAGATTGCGAGAGAGACGTAGGGAGTTCGGAATTTGGGGTGCATCCGATAGAAGAAATGGGGCAGTTGGTAGTATTCTCCCATGGAAAAGGCAAGCCTTGATGCTCCAATGATCCCCGCATTTGATGCGATAAGCAGAATGAGAGCGGCAATCAAGCCAAACCAAGGAGCCAGCCACTTTCCACCAAATGGAAGGTGGGCCACAATGCCTGCAATCGGATCTTGCATATATGTTGTCCCTAAATCTTCTGGGGACATGACTGAAAGACCTACAAAAGCGATCAAAATATAAAAAACGATCAACATATACATCGTTGACTTGATCGCGCGTGGAATCGAAATGGAAGGTTTCCTGGTTTCTGCTGCAAGCTGAGTGATCGACTCAATCCCAGTATAGGCAACCATCGCCATCGCAACGCCTGTTAAAAATTGCCCCCAATTCGGCGACCATGCTTCTCCTGGAACTCCTATCCGAAGATGGTCGATGATGTATGGTAGATTGATCGTTAAAATAGCGCCCAATAAGATTACAAGCGCCTGAGAAACAATTGTCACAACGGCTAGAATTAAGCTAAAAGTCCCTGAATGCTTTACACCGACTACATTCAGAAGATAAAGAAAAACGATGATGCCAATCGTGATCGCAATCTGCACCCAAACTGTATTTGTGAAAGGAATGAGATAAGAAAGATAGGGCGGGATCGCAAAAGCAGAAATCGCGATTGTAACAATATAATCGAGTAAAAGTCCCCACCCAGCTATGAATGAAACAAGATCATTGAACGCGTAGCGGGAAAAAGTGGCCGAGCCTCCTGGCTCCGGGAAGGTCGTAGACATTTCCGCATAGGTCAGCGCTGTGCAAAAAAAGACAAAACCTGCGATCGCTAAAGCTATAGGAGTTGCTCCAAGAGCGTAAAGGGCAGTGAGACCTAATGCGTAGTAAAGGGATGATCCAACGTCTCCGTACCCGATTGCGAACAGTTCGGGGGCGCCGATGGCGCGCTTTAAACTCTTTTTCTCAAGATGGACTACTTTTTCCGTCGAGTCGCTCATTTCCTCCTTTTACCTTTTGCTTCGATAAATGATCAAGAAGACCTTCGCAACAATCGATAATCATCTCTAGCACCTCATCGAAACCATTATCGCTTAGATAATAAGGATCAGGAATTGGCATGCCTTTATATTTACGGCTGAAATCTGAAGCAAGCCGGATTTTATGAGCGTATTTGGGGCCGCGTAATTTAAGCTGTTCGGCGATCTCTTCATCGACAGTCAAAATGAGATCGTAGATTTCAAAAAACTCGTCTTGAAATTGCTGGGTTCTGTGATCGATCAGAATCCCCCGTTTTTTCGCAGCCTCAAAAGTGCGCTGCGAGGGTCTTTCTCCCAAATGGACCCAACCGATTCCAGAACTATCGGCATGAACTTCCATTTTTTTTGCGGCAGCTAAATGATTTAACACAGCCATTAGAGCAGGAGATCTGCAAATATTGGCCATGCATACAAACATGATCGCTGTCATGACACGTCTGCGGCGCAGCGAAAACCGTACGTGCCATTCACTGCACCGGGATTATTCCGGTGACGGTGAGAGCAGCGCAGGTCATCTTTTAGACTTTTCCAACAGCCGCCCCGGAGAACGCGGTAGACTCCTTGAGGAGGACCGTGCGGATTATCCGGTTCGACGGCCGATGCATCGTAGTAGTTGTAGGCGTACCAATCCTGGCACCATTCGTAGACATTTCCGGCCATGTCATAAAGGCCGAATGGGTTCGGTGGATAGCTCATGACCGCGGTTGTGTCAGAGCTGAAAAAATTGGCCTGGCTCCTTTCGATTTCAGCGCCGGAAGGATAAATGGTATCGCGCCCAGCTGTAGACGCAGCTTCCCATTCAGCCTCTGTCGGCAGCCTCTTGCCTATCCACTTCGCATAGGCAATTGCCCCATACCAAGTAACTCCGACAACAGGATGTTTTGCATAGCCAGATTCAATGATCAGTTTTCCGCCCGATCGTTTGATCCTTGAATCGCGCAAACGGATGATATCATTGTTATTATGGTCTTTCTCTCCTCCCATCGCCTGGAGGAAACGGACAAATTGATCGTTCGTAACAGGATGAATGTCGAGGGCGAAGCTAACGAGATTCACTTTGTGGCGAGGCATTTCATCGCGAGCGCCTTCACTGCTGCCCCTCACATAAGTTCCGCCTGGAACCACAATCATTTCAGTGAGGATGGGTTCGATTTCAGGGGCCTCTACTTTGGTCGGAGTATAATGAGAAACGTGGGTTTCGCGTTGGAAAATCGCGCCTGGATCGGGTTCGAACTCAGGTCTTGCGATCTCTTGCGGCTTCAATACCGGTTTTGGCGGCTCGACTGGAACGGCCGGCTCAGATGCTTCCAATTCAAAAGCCATTTGCTGTCCTGCATCGGGTTTAGGCTCTGCCTCAGATAGATGCAGCATTTCTTTCAAGATGGCTTTTGGCGCAGGGAGATATTCCTTCATCGCCCCCGTCAATTTTTGGGGACGGATATTTGCATTCGTTTGCAGACAGCGGCTGATGAGAAGATCCCAATTTTGGGTTAAATCTGGCAAGCCGCGAGATGGCAAATCAAAACAGCCTTCAGGAATTTTTCTGAAAAGAAAATAATAGGCAAGAATGCCAAACGCATAGGCATCTACCTTCTCTGAAATTTCCCCTTCGGCCATTTTTTGTTCAGGACTTAAAAAGGCAAAAGATCGAATGAAGGGCGAACTCGGAAAATTTTGCGCCATTTTTTGACACAGCCTAATGAGACAAATTTTTTCGCCGATCAAACGGGTCAAACCAAAATCAGAGAGGAGCAATCGCACACCTTTTTCATCAGGAGCGACTAATATATTGGTCAATTTAAGAGCGCCATGAGTCAAGCCCGCCTCATGCGCATAATCGAGAGCTGAGGCCACTTGCCCCAAAAGCTGCAGATAATCTTCCTCGGCAAGCCCTTTTCCTTTCAATTCGAGATATCTCTCGAGATGCATGGTTTGGCCGAGGGAATCGACTTGGGGGTCTGTGACGATGAAAAATCGGTCGTTTGCCGATGATATGTTGTGGATCTTTGCAATATTTGGGTGATCGAGCGCTGCGATTTCCGAAATTTCCGATTCGAAACGGCGCATGAAAAGCGCGTTTGCGCAGATCTCTTCGGGCAAGAGTTTTAGAGCGAATTGCCGCTTAATAAAGCGGTGCTCAGCGAGAAATACCTCGCCAAAGGGGCCTTCGCCTAATTTTTTTAAAATGGTGTAATCGCCTAGATGCTCCATCGTTTTACACCATATATGTTGAACTTAAAAAATTCCAACAAATTTCGCAAAGTACCAAGCACAAATCGCAACAACTACAAAAGCAGCGATCCAAATCAAATTTGGAATCCAACGAACACCTCCATGGGGACTTCCCCGCATTTCCAACGTTCCGATTCCGTAGGCAAAATCTTGCTTTTCGGGAGGAAGTCTTAGGGCTTCAGGAAATTCTTTTGTCAGTTTTTCCTGTTCGATCCCTAAAAATCCAGCATACTGACGGATGAACCCCAAAGCATAAACAGTGGAGAGAAAGTGGTCGATCCTCCCCTCTTCAATTGCTTGGAGATAGACCATTCGAATCGATGTTGCGTTTTCAACTTCTTTGAGGGTCAGACTCATTTCTTCCCTCTTTGAGCGAAACTTTTCGCCCATTTTTTTCAATCCTTCAGACATATTTCCTCCGAAAGGATCATTCTAGCACCTTGTGCAATTCCGTCAAACTCCTTATAATAGAGGGATGACCTTTACCACGAAGATCGATGTTAAACTCGCTCCAAAATTGATGGAGGATTTGAAAAATCAAGGTTTTGAACTCTCAAAACCTCCTTACACAATTTTTTCTGCAAAGAAAAAAGGCGTCTCTTGCACGCTTTATGAATCGGGCAGCCTCACTGTTCAAGGCAAAGAGATGAAAGAATTCATGGAGTTCTATCTCGAGCCTGAGATTTTGCAAACATTCCAGTATTCCCACCCTGACGCGCACCTCAATTTAGAGCCGCACATCGGAATGGACGAAGCGGGCAAAGGAGACTATTTCGGCCCTCTTTGCGTAGCCGCAATCTATGGCGATAGCGAAGGAATTAAGAAAATGCGAGAACTGGGAGCGCGCGATAGCAAACGGATTTCTGACGATGGGATTTTGAAAATTGCGAAGAAACTGCGTGCTGAGTTTCCCTATACTGTCATCCGCCTCTTCCCTAAAAAATACAATGAACTCCATGGGAAATTTAAAAACTTGAACCGTCTTCTCGGGTGGGCTCACGCAGCTGCTCTAGGCGATCTAGCTCTCAAAACGGGCTGCAAAAAAGCGCTCCTCGATCAATTTGCAGAAAAACATGTAATGGAAAACGCACTTAGGCAGAAAAAAGTCGAGATTGATCTAGAACAAAAGGTGCGCGGGGAAGAAGATTTAGTTGTAGCTGCCGCATCTATATTAGCAAGAGCCGCCTTCCTTGAAGGGATGAAGACTCTTGGCGAGGAGGTGGGCATGGAACTTCCGAAGGGAGCGAGCGCCCAGGTAAAGGAGGCGGCGAAAAAACTGATTGCGAAATGGGGGCCCGAGATTTTAGACAAAGTGGCGAAAACCCATTTCAAAACCACGGGCGAACTGTGAAACGGTTAAAAATCCAAAATTTGATCCTGATCCAGTCTGCAGTTTTAGAATTTGGAAGCGGGCTCAATATTCTCACTGGAGAAACTGGGTCTGGCAAATCGGCCGTTTTATCTGCGATCCGCCTCATTTCCGGAGAAAGAGCCGACACATCCTGCATTCGGAAAGGGTCGGATATGGCCATCGTTGAAGCTGAATTTGAAGATGGTTCGATCCTCCGAAGAGAAATCTACCGCTCTGGCAAAAACCGGTGCTTCATCGATGATGCGCAAGTAAGTCTTGCTGTATTGAAAGAATCGGTTCAGATCGAGATGGTCGATCAAAGCAGCTCTATACTCGGACAAGAGAAACAGCTTCTTGACCAATTTGCGCACATTTCCGAAGAAGTCAAAGCTTATGAAGCTTCAAATAGCGAAGAGAAGGCCCTCGAAAACGAATTGAATTCCCTTCTTGCTACGCCCAAAGAGCGGGAGCTCGAATGGGCTAAAAAAGATCTAGACCTCATTGAAGAAGTCAGATGGAAGGAAGAAGAAAAATTATCTGCTGAGCATCATCTCCTCACCCACGCTCAAGAGCTTGCCGAAAAAATCGGCATGGCGGCTTCTATTTTTGAGGAGGGAATGCCCAACTTCAAAAGGGCACTTAGCAGCTTGGAGCATTCGATCCGTTTCGATGCTAAATTGCAGCCAATTGCGCAATCGGTAAAAAGCGCTCTTCTTGAATTGGAGGAGGCGCATCAGTCGATCCAAAGTTATGCTGACCGGATTGAAGTAAATCCGGCCCGTCTTGAGGCGTTGGAACGGGAAATCGGCTCCATCGTGACGCTCAAAAGAAGATTCGGTCCAGATATCGAAGCCCAAAAAGAAAAACTGAATGCAACCATTGAGCATTTAACCAATATCGATGTTCGAATCGATGCTTTGCAAAAATCGCTCGCTACTCTGAAGGAAAAAAACAAAACTTGGAGCCAATCAATCACCGGCAAGAGAAAAAAGGCAGCCCCGCAATTTTCCAGCCTCATTCTCGATGAACTAAAAAGTCTCAACATTCCGAATGCGCAATTCGAAGTGTCGATCGATGCACAGATTGAATTTCTTTTTTCAGCCAACCCAGGCCATCCGCCGATTCCTATTGAAAAGTGCGCCAGCGGCGGCGAACTATCGCGCCTTTTACTTGCTATCAAGACGATACTGTCCGAGGGAAAATCGACTCTTGTTTTTGATGAAATCGATAGCAATGTAGGAGGACAGACTGCGTCTGCAATCGGCGAGAAATTGAAACGTATTTCGCAATTTAGACAAGTGATTTGCGTGACACATTTTGTCCAAGTTGCTAAATGTGGGAAAGACCACTTTCTTGTTTCGAAAGAAGCGCGGGACGAGAGCACCTATACTATTGTGCAAAAGATGGGCGAAAAGGAAAAAATGCGCGAATACAATCGAATGATGGGTTGCAAAACATGAAGAAAGCACTGTTCACTCTCTTCGCATGCGGGCTTATGGCCTATGAATGCTGCGAAGAAAAATCTATTTGGGACTATCATCCCATCCATGTGGGAGGCAATATCATTGCGCTTGGCAGCGCGGATGTGAAGCGCAAAAGAGGACCCGAAGATGGGGAGCTGCTTTTCAATAAAGCCAACGCTTTTGCCACCTGCTTTGTACCCATCAGCCAATGTTCTTTTTTTCTGCCGCGGGTCGAATGGAATACTTTTACGATGGATTGGAACCGCAATCCCCGTTTTCGCGAAACCCACTTCCACTACATGCAGTTCGCATTGACTTTCCTTACCCAAGCAGTCGAGACCTGGAGATGGATTGCGCGGATCGACTACAATGTCGATATCAAACACTTTTCCAGGCCCAAAACCTATGGACTTTTCTCAGCCCTTCTTTGGGGAACGCATGAATTCCGTTGCAATTGGCATTACCACGTAGGAGCTTTAGGCTATACAGGCTTTGAAGGACAAGAAATCTACCCTATCATCGGCCTTGATTATACCCTCAATAAAAAATGGTTCTTTCAAGCAGTCTTTCCAATCAACTATTCGATCGAATACATTCTCACTGATAGATGGCGCATTGCTTTAAAGGGGCGTCCTTTAAAAGAGCGCTTTCGCGCAGGGAAAATGGAACCGTCTCCCCGCTCCGTCTTCAGCTATTCGTCCATGGGCTTAGAATTCAACGTCCACTACGAGAAATTTTTGCAGCTGGAGCTAGAGTTCTTTGGAGGCTATAACTTTGGCGGGGCCTTTTACATCAAGAACCGCCAAGGCCACCATTCCCTCTACACAGATGTGCAAGGAGCCCCTTACGCAGGCGCCAGCCTCAACTGGGGTATTTAGGATAGAATAGATAGATTAGTTAAATTATGACGTCGGGCATGCTACGCGCGCGTACGCGCTGCGCCTCGGCGCCCAGCAAACACGCCCGACTGTCAATGTCTAATTAACTTATTCAGATAACTTGAATGACTTTAGAAATTGATTGAAGGTTTTTTCATCCAACTTTCCTTTCATTCCTTCCATGGCGATGAGATAGAGCTTGTTGCCAATCATGAGAGCTTGACCGCGGAAATAGCTGGTTCCCCCTTCGACCAGGAAATCCATCGCTGGATGTCCGCTGAGTTCGGTCAAATTGGCATAAACGAGTTGATTTTCTGGATTGTGATTCAAGATTCCACTTAAAAGACCTTCAAGTCCTGCAATTTCATGTCCTCCGGAAAGAGGCATCGGATAGGTTGCGATTAGAAGAAGGAATACACCTTTATCTTCGTGGGGAGCTAAATAAACATCATAAGAGAGGCGGTTGATTCCGTCTGCGAGAGGCAAGCTTTGCTGAATCATTTGCGGCGCTGTCGGGAAAGAGATATGGCACTCCCCGCTTTTTGCGATCACTCTTTGCCATTTGTTCGCTTCTGCATGGCCAACGGTCCGGAAGAAGAGATGGAAAGCAAACAGAGAAAAGGCTAGGAACCAAATCCCGATTTTTTTTATTCGTGTTTTATCCATGGCTTTTCTCCATTAAATGGGTTTCCAAATTAAGAATGGGCTCGTTGCTACTCCCCCTAAAGCGTAGAGCAATAGGCTCCAGAGGATAAAAAAGATCACTCCTAAGATCAGCCCAGCCACAATCACATTGAAAATCGTTTTGACCATCGAAAATTGCTGCACTTCAGCCAAGGCGTTCAAAAAGATCACTAAAGACCAAATGGCCACCACAATCTTGGCAATCAAGATGGCAAAAAGAGCGAAAATCTGCGTATTCGGCAGCGTGTGGGCATCAGGGAAATTTGTAAAGAGCTGATGGCCAAACAAAATGACCATCAGCAGCCAAAGAGGAATGTTAATCAATATGGGGACGCACGACCATGCATACGAGGCGCGAACGGATTTAAACGTGCCTTGTCCCTTAAACCATTTACCTGTTTGAAAGACAAACCAGCTCCAAACCGAGAAGCTGATAAATCCATAAAAAGGAGCAAGAATAATGGCTAATATCAAAATACCAATCGACCCCATCAGATTGCCGAAGGTCATTGATTGGAATAAATTGAGCATCGAACAGAAGCCATAAATACCCGCTAACCACCACAGAGAGCGGTCAGGGTTTTCGGCTACAATCTTTCGAATGGTCATTCTTGGCTTAGTCCAGATCGACAGCCAAGGGTTTTGGTGTTCCATGCTTCCTCAAGGTTTCGGGTGCCCCCATCTACTCTATTTTCAAGCGCGGCGGGGTATGCTTGCACTCTGTAGCTCAGTCGAGTAGCCAGAGGCACCCGAAACATCGACGCCACCTAGGCTTATTCTAAAAGCAAAACAAATTTAATTACAAATAATTACAGAAGTGACGAAATTACAATCAATTATATGACGAACTGCCTAAGAACCGAAAATACAACGAAAAAGAGAACTGAGGAAAGGATCCATATTCCTACCACATTAAGGATGGCTTTGCCCGTTGAAAAATGCTGTAGCTCGCGAAGTGATTGGATTAGAAGAATAAAGGACCAGATCTTAGCGATTAAGGTGATGAAGTTGATGAAAATCGAAGAATGCGGGCCAGAGTCTTGAATAAATACATACTCGGGACTCCAGAAAAGAAGCATCACCCACATGGCCAAGGTAATGGTAAAAGGAAGCGCAGACCAGGCAACCGCTGCACGCAGCTGCCTCCGAGTCGCGGTCCCCTTCAAAAGGCGGCCAGATAAATAGAAAAATTCACCCATTAGATAGAGCCAAAGAATGCCTATCAAGGGCGATACGATAATTCCGAGCGTTAAATAGAAGGGATAATTGGTCCGAACGCCTAAAGACCACCAGTTCGCATAAAAAAAGAAGCCTTGGAGCGCATAGATGATCGCTAAATAATAGATCCCAAACGTAGGCCTATTAAACGCGATCGCCCGTATCGTGCTCCGGGGCTGATTCCACATGGTTATCCAGGGATTTAGCCCAGCAATCATAGACACCCCTCTAGATTAAATCGTTAGAGGTGCGCTTCCAAGCTTCCATGCCGATTATTCTTCGTCGGCGATAGCGAGTTCTTCAGAAATTTCGCTTTCATCTTCAAAGAAAGCAAGATCTTGATATTCGCTGTCTTCTTCCGTGTTAAGGACTACGGCTTCATCTTCCTGCTCGCACTCCTCAACTGACAACACGATTTCTTCTTGGTTTTCAACACATTCTTCTTGTGCAGGTTCAGCTGCAGCAAGCAAAGCGAATATAGCAATAGATGCTATCATAGATACTCCTTTTAAAACTGAAGGGCGTTATACACAGCACTTCGAAGATCAGAATACTGGAAGGCAAACTTTGAGGCAAGCAGTTTTGCAGATTGAACCCGGGTGCTCGATAAAAGGAGCTCGTCCGCCGCGATCCCGAGGACAAGGCGCAAGGCCCACGCCGGGGTATGGAGAAAGTGAGGGCGATGAAGAAGTTCGGCAATTGTTTTCGCAAAATCTTTCTGCCGGATCGGTTCGGGCGAAACTATATTAATAGGCCCGGATAGGGATGGGCTCTGCAGAATGAATGAAAGGGCATGGATCAGATCGGTTCGATGCACCCAGCTGATCCATTGCCGTCCCGTTCCAAGGGTCCCTCCCAAACCTAATCGATATGGGAGGAGAAGTTTTTTGAGCACCCCTCCATTCGGACCAATCACTATGCCAAATCGGGTATGAACAACCCGGATCCCCCTATCTTTAAGAGAAAAAGAGGCCTTTTCCCAGGCGCAGCAGACATTTGCGAGGAACCCAGCGCCCGCAGAACTATCCTCATTCAAAATCTCCTCTCCCCTATCGCCGTAAAAACCGACAGCTGAAGCGGAAATGAAAACTTTGGGCGGGCTTAGAGTCGACTTAAGGATGTGAGCGAGGAACATAGTGCCGATCGTGCGGGAAAAGAGAATTTTTTCCCTTTTCGATTTCGTCCAGCGGCTTAGCGTAAGAGGCTCTCCAGCTAGATGGATCACTGCATCGAAACCTTCAAAATCATCTGGATTGGCCTTCCCAGCTTCGGGGTCCCAAACAATCGCATTTTTTTCAGGAGTGCGGGAAAGAGAAATGACGCTATGGCCTTGACGCTCTAAAAAAGAAACGAGGGGCTGTCCGATAAATCCGGAAGCCCCTGAAATCAAGATGCGTTGCATTACTTCTTGTGATGGCAGCCGCAGCTTGGTCCGCATGAGCAGCATCTAAATAGGCAGACAAGACCATAAAGACCTGCCAAACCTACAATAGCGAACACAACTCTCGCTAACCCTGAATCCATTCCACCAAAAATATCTCCAACTAAATCATACCCGAAAAAGCCGACAAGCCCCCAGTTCAACGCACCGATGACCATCAGCAACTTTGCAACAAAATTTAAAGCTTTCATGTCTCCTCCTAAAAAGACTACCTAAACTGGATCTTATAATATTTTTGAATCCTTGTCATTGACTTTTCTAAATAGGAGTGGTACTTTATCGTTAAGCACTATATGGCGAACTTTGATCATCAAACTCTTGAGCATTTAAAAAAGCTGTGCAAAATTGAATGCACACCTGAAGAGAATGAAGATATTCTAAATAGTTTGAGCCGCGTCCTTAATTATGTTGAGCAATTAAAAGAAGTAAACACTGAAAATACAAAGACTTGCAGATATGTTCTTCGCGGAATGCTCAAATCTAAGCTAAGAGATGATGTTGTAGCCGATCTCCTTCCTCGTGAAGAGTTTTTAAGAAATGCGCCCGATCAAATCGGTGGGATGATCCGAGTTCCCCCTGTTTTGAAACCGAGTTCCTGATGACCCCCCTCCACCACCTTTCAGCTATAGAGATTAGAGACCTATTTTGCAGAGGCGAGGTTTCTGCGGTTCAGATCGCAGAGTATTTTTTACGCCGGATCGAACAATATAATACATCTTTGGGCGCATACCTTTCTGTTCTCGGCCCCCGCGTCATGATGAAAGCTGAAAGCTTGGATAAAAAACGGGCAAAAAAAGAACCTGTGGGCCGTCTAGCCGGCGTGCCGATTGCAATCAAAGACAACATGCACATCCTTCACGAGATTACAACGTGCGGTTCCAACTTTCTGTCGAACTATAAGGCCCCATTCGCTGCAACAGCTGTTCATCTCCTAGAAGATGAAGACGCCTTGATCTTGGGAAAAACAAATATGGATGAGTTTGCAATGGGCTCTTCCAATGAAAATTCGGCTTTTGGGCCTGTTCAAAACCCCTGGAATGCTGGGTGCGTGCCTGGAGGCTCTTCGGGGGGATCTGCTGCAGCAGTTGCAGCTCGGCTTGGCTTGATTGCAACAGGTACTGACACGGGAGGATCGATCCGCCAGCCTGCCAGTTTTTGCGGAGTCGTTGGTTATAAACCCACATATGGCAGAGTTTCTCGCTACGGCCTTGTGGCCTTTGGATCTTCCTTGGACCAAATCGGTCCCTTCACAACGACTGTTGCCGATGCGGCCCTTGCGATGGAAGTGATGGGCCAGCACTGTCCGCATGATGCCACTTCGCTTGACCTACCTCCAGAAAGTTATCCATTATCCAAGGATTTAGAACCAGGCACCGTCATTGGCGTTCCTTGGCGCTTTTTGGAAGGTTTGACCTCTGAGGCCAGGAAAAATTTCGATGATGCGATCCAGGTGATGAAAGACAAGGGCGCTCAAATCGTCGACGTCGATCTCGACATATTGAAATACTCGATCGCCGTATACTATATATTGGCAACAGCCGAAGCCTCTACGAACTTGGCTAGGTTCGATGGCATCCGGTTCGGAATCCGTTCTAAAAACGCAAAATCTCTTGAAGAAGTCTATGAGCTTACAAGAAAAGAGGGCTTTGGCAGAGAAGTCAAAAAACGGATCATGCTGGGAACCTATGTTTTATCGAGCGGCTTCCAGGATGCGTTTTATAAAAAAGCGCAGAAAGTAAGAACCCTCATCATCGATGCCTTTGAAGCCGCCTTCAATACATGCGATGCGGTGATGATGCCAGTGACAACGAGCGCCGCCTTTGAGCATGGCGCGATTCAAGATCCGATCCAAATGTATTTGCAAGATATTTTTACAGTCCCTGCAAATCTAGCAGGCCTCCCTGGAATCAGCGTCCCTTCCGGTTATGATAGCCGGGGCATGCCTCTTGGCCTACAAATCCTTGGCCCTCAAATGTGCGATGTTGCGCTGATGCAGATCGCCTATGCCTATGAACAAGCCACAAACCATTTGCGAATTCCGAGGGACTATGAGTGATTTGCCATATGATATGTGGGAACCGGTTATAGGCCTTGAAATTCACGCGCAGCTCAATACGAAATCCAAAATTTACAGCCCAGCGCCCAATCGATTTGGCGATGAGCCCAACGTCAACATCTCTGCTGTTTGCACAGGCCAGCCAGGCGCTCTCCCTGTGCTCAACAAGGAAGCTGTGCGCAAAGCGATCCAATTCGGTCTTGCGATCGGAGCCAAAATTTCGACCATCAGCACCTTTGACCGCAAATCGTATTTTTATCCAGATAGTCCTCGCAACTTCCAAATCACCCAATTTGAGAATCCCCTTCTCATCGGCGGCGAAGTCCGCTCCAATGGCAAAAGTTTTAAAGTGAATCGAGCCCACATCGAAGATGATGCGGGAATGCTGAAGCATTTTTCCACCTTTGCAGGGGTTGACTACAATCGAGCGGGAGCGCCTCTTATCGAAATCGTCTCCGAAGCGTGCATGCACTCTCCCAAGGACGCTTCTGCCTACGCAGCAGCCGTGAGAGCTATTTTGCTCTATCTCGATGCTTGCGATGGAAACATGGAAGAGGGAAGCCTTCGTATGGATGCAAACATCTCCGTTCGCCCCAAAGGCGAAAAAGGATTAAGGCCTCGCATCGAGATCAAGAACATGAACTCCTTTACCTTTTTGGAAATGGCGATCACTTCAGAAGTTTCGAGGCAAATCAAACTCTATCTCAACAATCCACATAAAGATCCTCTGGAATTGATACCGCCCGGAACATACCGGTGGGACCCGGAAGCCAAACAAGCTGTATTGATGCGAAAAAAAGAGAGCGCGGATGATTATCGTTATTTCCCGGAGCCAGACCTGCCTCCCCTGATTTTGACCGATGCCTACATCGATGAGATCCGAGCCACCCTTCCCGAATTGCCTCACGATCGATATAAGCGCTACATTTCCGATTTGGGGCTTTCTGAATATTCGGCTGAAGTGCTCATCAATGAAAAATTTCTATCCGACTATTTTGAAGAGAGCCTAAAACTCTGCAAAAACGCGCGGCTTCTTTGCAACTGGATCACAGTAGAATTTGCCGGCAGGTTGAAAGATACTGGCAAAACATTGGTTGACGCAGGAATTATGCCAACGCATGTGGCTAAATTGGTCCAGCTCATCGATGACAATAAGATCACTGGCCGAATTGCCAAATCAGTTGCTGACGATATGATGGCAAATCCAGGACTAGATCCAGAAATTATCGTCGCCAAAAATCCCGACTATCTGCCGCTCGATGACTACAGCTCCATCGAACCGATCGTCGATCAAGTCATTGCGGACAATCCGCAATCTGTAGCCGACTTTAAAGCGGGGCGCGATAAAGCCTTTGCATTCTTGGTCGGTTCTGTTATGAAATTGACTCGCGGCAAAGCTTCACCTCAAGTCGTCAACGATCTACTCCGAAAGAAGTTGGGATAGACAATTAAATCCGAGATCCTTATGAACCCCATTTATGGGGTTTAAGCGATTTGCCGTTCTGTCTCTAGTTCTATCCGGCTGCATCCATGATGCGCGCGCGCCGTTTGATCTTGCCCCATCGACCCCCTACTCTACTTGGACACCTATGAAAGGCAATAATTTGGTTTCATCCAAATACTGCCAGACGATGCTCCCTCCCGATTTCAACACAAATGAAATGTCGCTCGCTGAACTGCTCGACATCGCTTTGCAAAATAACCCGGCAACCAAACAAACCTGGGCGCAAGCTCGCGCCGCAGCCGCCGAATATGGCCAAAGCCTCAGTTCGTTCTATCCCAACGTGCAGTTCAGCAGCTTTTTCTTCCGGCAAAAAGCAGGTTTTCCAACAACTGGAGTTCCAACAGCCACCCCAGGATCGCCCACAACCATTTCTGTAGGATTAACGGGTGTTGGCAACGTCGTACAAGAGAGCTATTTCTCAGAAGCAGGCCCCGATGTTGTTTTGAGTTACACTCTCTTTGATTTTGGCCAGCGAACCGCAGCCGCCGTCGCCGCTAGAGAATCGCTCTATTATGCCGATTTAAATCACAACCAGAATATCCAGACCGTTCTACAAACGGTCATGACCGATTATTACAATTACTTGTATCAAATCTCACTGGAAAGATCCGATAAAGCCAATCTGGAAAACGCTGAAATGTCGCTCGATGCCGCCAATGAAAAATTCGCCCTCGGCCTTGCTGCGCTCGGCGATGTTGCGCAAGCCCGCACTCAGTTCCTGCAAAGCCGCATCAACCTCAATACGCAAAAACAAAATGTCGAAAATGCTTTTTGCCAGTTGGCGGTTGATTTAGGCCTGCCCGCAAACATCCCATTCAAAGTACAGCCCCTCCCTGAAAAAATTCTTGCTGGCACTTTGATGGAAAACCTCGATTCGCTTGTCGCAATGGCGCAAGAGCAAAGGCAAGATTTTTTAGCCGCTCAATCGAATCTTAGATCCAAAGAAGCATCGCTTTTGCAGGCAAAAAGGGCCGTGATGCCCGTTTTGGGGACGCAAATGAGCACAGGGAGATACTGGTTCAATGGCGGACTCGTTGAACCTGAAAACCATTGGACAGCAACGCTGACCCTCTCATTCCCTCTCTTTAATGGCTATTACTACCGCAATGGAGTGCGTAACGCCGAAGCGAATGTCGAGCTAGCCAAGGCGCAGCTCATGCAAACAGAATTGACGCTGATCCAAAACGTCACCAACGCATATATGAGCGTAAAAACATCGGCTTCCAACTTGACTGACACGGAAGAGTATTTGAAGGCAGCCGAGTTACAGTTCGATATCGCAATCACGAGCTACAAAGCGGGCACCAACACCATCTTGGATGTCCTGCAAGCCCAAAGTTCACTCGCTGATGCAAGGACAAAAAAGGCTGAGGCGCAAAAAAATTGGTTTTTAAGCCTTGCTGAAATCGCCTATGCCACAGGATCTCTTTGCGCAACCCCTAACGAGGAGGCTCAATGAAAAAGCTTCTTCTGATTTGTTTGATCTTGAGCGCATGCCACAAGAAAGAAACAAAGGTAGTTGTTCCAACATATCCTGTTAGGATTGGCATGGCAGAGGAAAAACCAGCACCCATTTATATAGAGGCGCTCGGACACGTCGATTCGATCACCCGAATCAACATCAAATCGCGCATTGAAGGGGAACTGACCGGCGTCTATTTCGCGCAAGGCCAAGAAGTCAAAAAAGGCGATCTCCTTTTCACCATCGATCCAAGACCTTATCAAGCAGCGCTGAAAGAGGCGCAAGCTACCCTAGAAGAAAACTTAGCCAACCTTGCTCTTGCTGAAGAAAAGGTGAAACGGTACCGCACCTTGGCAAAAAGCGAATACTATTCCCAAATCGATTATGAGACACTCCAAGCCAATTTCGCCTCTGCTGCCGCTCTTGTCGAGCAGAATCGGGCCCAAGTGGATAGCGCGCTCATCAACCTCAACTACTGCTGGATCTATGCGCCGATCGACGGAATGATGGGGCTTTTGCAGGTCGACTATGGAAATCTGGTCGCAGACAATGGCGCCACTTTGAGCACTCTCAATCAAATGCGTCCGATCTATGTCACCTTTTCCATCCCCGAATTCAAATTGCCTCAAGTGCAAAAATACTTTTCCAAAGGCGAACTCAAAGTGCTTGCCGCATATGAAGATTTTTCCGAAGAGGTCTTTGAGGGCAAATTATTCATGCTCGATAACAGCGTCGATCCAAATACCGGCATGATTACGCTGAGAGCCATTTTTGAAAATTGCCAGAAAGAACTTTGGCCAGGACAGTTCATCCGCACCCGATTGATTTTAACAACCCTTCAGGATGCGGTCATCATCCCCTACACAGCTGTTCAAATGACCCAAAACGGCCCTGTTCTTTTCATGGTGAAAGAAAATATGACGGTAGAGCAAAGACCGATCACGTTAGGCCAAAGGGAAGATGATAATGTGATCGTTTTAAAAGGTGTTGAAGCGGGAGAACGGATTGTCGTTGAAGGGCAGCTCAACCTTTATTCCGGGGCAAAAATAGAGATTAAATGAACTTGTCAGAACCTTTCATCCGCCGTCCTGTGATGACCCTTCTCGTGATGATCTCGATTTTATTCTTTGGGTTTGCGGCGTATGAAATGATGCCGGTGAGCGATTTGCCGAATGTCGATATGCCGACGATTGAAGTTTCTGCAAGCTACCCGGGGGCCAGCCCCGATACGATGGCCAATTCCGTGACAACGCCTCTTGAACAGCAGTTCATGACCATTGAAGGGATCCAAAGCATTTTTTCGACCAGCAATAATGGCTCATCGACCATCATTTTGCAATTCAATCTCAACCGCAATATTGACGAAGCGACAACCGATGTGCAAGCTGCGATCAGCAGAGCAGCCCCTAACCTGCCGACGAACTTGCCAAGTGCGCCCAGCTATGACAAAGTGAATCCGGCTGCCACTCCCATCCTCTTCTATGTGATCCGTTGTCCAAACATGACTCTTTCCGATCTATATGATTACGGCAATACTTTCATCGGCGAAAGAATTTCCATGATTGAAGGGGTCGCCCAAGTGACAACTTATGGCTCTCCCTACGCTGTCCGAGTACAAGTTGATCCTGAAAAACTAGCGGCTAAAAATCTGGGTCTCGACAAAGTGACTCAATCGATCCAGACGACCAACGTCAACCTGCCTCTTGGTACCCTCTACGGCGAAAGGGATGACTACACAATCGATGTCGACGGGCAGATTCTGCGTGCTCCAGGCTACAGCGAACTGATCATCAAAAACAAAGATGGCGATCTCGTTAAAATCAAAGATGTGGGCAGGGCCTTAGATAGCGTTCAAAATGACAAATTCACCCAAAAATACGTCACGAAAAATGGAGTTGAAGATTGCATCATTTTGTCCATCCAGCGCCTTCCTGGGATGAACACAGTCGAAATCGTCAGCGGGATCAAAGCGCAGCTAAAAAAGCTGATTCCTCAGCTTCCTAGCTCTATGACAATCGAAACAATTTACGATCAATCAGATGCGATTATCGAAGGTGTTGCCGATGTCAAACGAACACTATTCATTGCTTTTTGCCTAGTCGTCGCTGTGATCTTTGTTTCCTTAGGAAAAGGGCTCAATACGATCATTCCAGCGATCTCTCTCCCCCTTTCGGTCTTCGGAACTTTTGCAATCATGTACCTCTTGGGGTTCAGCATCGATATTCTTTCTTTGCTTGCACTCACCCTTTCTATCGGGTTTCTAGTCGACGATGCGATCGTCGTATTGGAAAACAATGTGCGCCATGCACAGATGGGAGAAACTCCCTTTGATGCCGCTCTAAAAGGTTCTAAGGAAATCAGTATCACCGTTCTAAGTATGACTTTATGCTTAGCTGCCGCTTTCATCCCCCTTCTTTTTATGGGAGGAGTTGTGGGACGGCTCTTCCGGGAACTTTCAGTGACCATCATCGTAGCAGTCCTATTTTCAGGTTTCATTTCTTTGACCCTCATCCCCATGCTCTCCTCCCGATTCATCCGTCCCTATGAAACCGATCGAAAAACGAAAATGGAACGGATTGCAGATGCAATGAACGAAAAAATGCGCAAGCTCTACGAACCGTGTCTTCATTTTGCGATGAATCACCGTTTGATCATGCTTGGGATCGGCATTTCTTGCATCGGCTTCTCATCTATTCTTTTCACCGCTGTGAAAAAAGATTTTCTCCCCCCTGATGATATCGGATTCCTTGAGGGTTATACTCTAGCGCGGGATGGAACTTCGCCTTTTCTCATGGCCAAATACCACGAAGAGATCAACAAAATCGCAATCGAAGATCCAAATATCGATTCCATCCTTTCGATTAGCTCTTATTCTAACCCAAATGACGGCCTCCTCTTTTTCCGTCTAAAACCGTTCAATGAACGCAAACCTATGAATGAAGTGCTGACGGGTTTAAGCGGCGCAACAGGCCGCATCCCGGGAGTGAATGTTTACATTTCTCCCCTCCCTCTCATCAATTTGCAAATCGGCACTACTGCTACAGCGCTTTACCAGTATTCTTTGACGAGTATTGACCGAGATGCTCTTTACGAATATGGTCCAAAACTTGTCCAAAAAATGCAGGCAAATCCCCACTTTGCACAGGTATCAAGCGATCTTAGGATCCATCAGCCCCAATGGGAATTGCGGATCAATCGGGAAAAAGCGTACAACTACAATGTCACTGCCGATGCCATCGAAAATTATTTCCAGTACGCCTACTCGGACAACAAAATTTCCCAAATCAACGCGCAAGTCAATCAATACGACGTAATCATCGAAACACTTCCCCGTTTTTACCGCGATCCTACAGTCCTATCGAAACTTTACGTCACTTCAACCACAGGGGCCCAAGTTCCCCTTTCCGAGATCTTGGATGTAAAAGAAACGGTGGGCCCGCTCATGGTGAACCACATCGATGGCCTGCCATCCGTCGGCATTTCCTTCAACCCAGCTGATTCAATCCCTCTTGGAACCTGCTTAGACGAGCTTACAAAAATGACCAAAGACATGCCCTCCCAAGTGTACGGACAAGTGATCGGAACGGCCGACGTCTTCAAATCGTCTTTCGACACCCTCAACTTTCTTGTTTTGCTATCCTTTTTCGTCATCTACGTCATTCTCGGCATTCTCTATGAGAGCTTCATCCACCCTCTCACTGTAATGAGCGCGCTTCCTCCTACGCTTCTTGGCGGCCTCCTCACTCTTTATCTTTTTGGCCAGTCCCTATCGATCTATTCATTTGTAGGACTGATTCTTCTGATTGGGATCGTTTTGAAAAACGGGATCATCATGATTGACTTTGCGATCAATGCGGTGGAAACCGAGGGGAAATCGGCCTATGATGCGATCATTGAAGCATGTCTCATCCGTTTCCGTCCGATCCTGATGACGACAATTTGCGCTGGGATGGGAGCCGTGCCGATCGCTTTAGGCATCGGCGGGGCAATGGCGCATAGCCGCATCGGTCTTGGGGTTTGCATCGTAGGCGGGCTGATCTTTTCACAGCTTCTCACGCTGCTGCTCACTCCAGTGCTCTACTACTACTTCGAAACCTTGCAAGAAAAACTCAGAAGCAAATTATCGAGAAAGTAACGCAGGATCTGCGTCGCCGGCCAAAGGCCGGAATTTAATCCATCATGCATATCCTGTATATCCTGTTTCTTTAAGGGCGGGGATGGAAGGCTTTGAAGGCAGCCTTTAGCCTGTTGCCTGTGACGTGAGTGTACCGGTCTGTCGTGCCGATATCTTCATGGCCCAGCATATCCTGAATCAGCCTTAGATCCGCTCCATTTTCCAAAAGATGCGTTGCAAATGAATGTCGCAAAGTGTGCGGAGAAATAGACTTCACTATCCCCGCAGATCTCGCATATGCTTTCACTCGGTTCCAAACGGTGATCCTATCGATCGGTTTTCCTCTAGATGAAACAAAAAGCGGGCCGTTTTCTTCCCTTACCTCTCCTCTGAACCGCAATAGATATTCATCGACTGCTGCAATCGCCTTTTTTCCTACAGGGATGATCCGCTCTTTCTTTCCTTTTCCTCTCACTTTCACAAACGTATCGCTCAAATCATTCATTCTCAAACTGCATAATTCAGATACTCTCATTCCAGTTGCATACAAAATCTCCAAAATGGCTTTATCTCTCGATCCGATTGCATCATCCCCTTTCGGCTGAGCCAATAAGGCATCCACTTCTTCTGTGGAGAGCACCTCAGGAATGAGCTGCCACAACTTAGGGGTGTCGAAATATCGGCCAAAATCGACTTTGATTTCTCCTTCTTTCTTCAGAAAACGGTAGAAAACTTTCACGGCCACCAACATGCGGCAGATCGAGGAACTGGCAAACGATTTTGCCCTCAAATGGGAAATGAATCCCAACACATCTTCCGGAGTGACTTCTTTGAATGACTTTTGAATAAAGATATGAAATGTAGAAATATCGCGTCCGTAAGCTTCTACTGTATGAACAGACAAGCCTTTTTCGGAGCGGATATAATCGAGAAAATCTCGTTTTAGGACGCTTGAGCTATCGTCTGGCAAGGCACTTCCTCTTGATCCTTAGAATGCCAAGCCCAACATTTTTCGCCTATATAGTTATGCAAACTCGATGAATCGACAGCAAGCCAGAGGACTGCGCCTATCGCAAATAGAAGAGGCGATAAAGGCCCAGCAGTCAACAAAATACCTAAAAAAGCAGCTATAGTGATGAGCCCGATCACAAAAAGAGTGATGTGCTTGACTCTCTGTTTGAAATTCGATTTTTCAACTTCAAGAATCAGCCCTTTCGCCTTTTCCGGATCGAATTCTCTTAAAAGTCCCGGCAACTCCTCTCGGATTTTGCACGCGCAATCAGCGCCGACTCTTCTTTCAAGAGCGTTCCATTTCTTTTGGAGCGCTTTCGCAAGCTCATCATCGTCCTTTCCTGCGATTTCTCCATAAGTCAAAGAAATTTGCCGATTGAGGAAATCGACCGCCGCTCTTTCGCCCCCTTTATCTTGGGCATCTTTCAAGCCATTTTTAAACTGAAAAGTCTCTTTCAATCCGTAGCCGCTATAGCCCAAAATCCCTGCGGCCATCAAAAATCCGGAAGTCGCTATGCCGGGAATCAAAGATGAGGAGATTGCAGCGCCTTGAAGCGAAGCGATTCCATCCGCCGCGAGCAGACCCGACAGTCCAGTATACCCAGCCCCGCCAAGCCCCCAAACAGTTTGATGGACTGCTCCTGCCGTATCTCCGCAATCATAGGCGGCTTTTGATCGAATAGCAGTATCTCTCATGATAGAAAAACCTACCGGCAGCCCCAAAACGCCCCCAACCACTGATGAACCCGCGATGAAAGCAGAGCCAGTGGCAACAGGGATCACGTTGGACGATTGTGCAGCAGCGACTGAGTTGCGGACCATCGAATTTGCATCAATGGTCAAAGAGGCTGCTTCGCGAGCATTTGGAATGAAAACGAGATCGTCATGAAATTGCTTTCGTTTCCAATGCTCTTCGGCAAAAACACCGTAGTAACCTAAATTTAAATTGGCACTATTCATACCCTTTCCTCAAGTAATATTATAGCACGCCAAAAATACTCCAACAATGGACTAAAATATTTATTTACGAAGGGGCTAAATGGGAAATGTTCTGCATTGGATTCGCATCTATTTTGGGGTCGTCTTTCGGTCCAACGAGCATCCCCCCGATCGAATAAATCGTGATCCCGAGGTAGATCGTTCCTGCGATTCCGTATAGAACGAACGGAAGAACCGCAGCCGTAGTGATTGCCCCGACAACCATTGCCACAAAGCTTAAGACGGCAGCAATGAAGCCGAGAATATAAAGCGTCATTTTGATCTTGCTCTCCTTTTGGACAGTATTGATCAAAAACGTTGCATCGCGGATCCCTTCTAGAACCAATTTCGAGTCATTCAATTTTTTCAGGATTTGATCTGATTGCTCTAAGATCAACCGCAAGCTCTTGTTGCTCGTCCTGCGCTTTAAGTACCTTACTTTGACTTCGGTCAAATTAGCGAGTTTTTGGGAGAGCAGCTGCTCTTTCAGTTCAATCGTCCAATTGGGGTGTTCTTTTTCGATCTGCCGAGCAATTGACTCTTTTTCCTCAGGGGTAATAGAAATGGAATCCTTGAGAAATCGAATCGCGCCTTGCATTCTTTCTTTTTCTGTGATTCCGGGGTTATCGAGGTATTCGCCTAAGCGTTTATTGAATCGATCGCACCGAACGGCCCCAAGAATGGAAGTTCCCATGGCAAGAAGAGATCCTGCCCCGAAAAGTAGATTTGATGCATTCAAAAGAGCTGTTGAAACGTTTGTGAGTTGAAACGTATCGTTCACTTTGCCTGCTAAATAGGCAAGAGATCCAGCAGACACGATCCCGCCCGACAACAACCTCGAATGAGCTCTTCGCAATCCTTCCGAATCGCCGATTTCTTTCGATCTCTTCCGCTCTCGAATGCCATCATCGAGCTCTCGGAATGCAAAGAAAGTCCAAAAAATTCCAGCATAGTATCCCAAGTGATTCGCTATAGAGTCATTTGGGCCAAAAGCAGGGAGCGCGTACATGACGTTACGCGTGAGTGATAGAGTATCGTCTGCAAGACGCATCCCTGCGAGGATGTTGCCGTTGTTTCCGGGCATGCTGGCTTCATTGATGGATTGGACCGATTTTTTGCTTTCCCGCATCCTTGCCGCTTCTTCGTTTGGGTGAAGCGAAGCCCTCGGTAAGTGGCCTGTGTTCTGGTAATACTGGACGATTCGCCCTACCCGCTTGAGTTCGCGGCTTTTGGGCAAAGGAATTTCTTGATTGCCGGCTTTCAAGCTAGGGTTTCCCGGCTTAAACTGAAGGCGCAAAGGAAACTCTTTGCTTGGCGCTACTCCAACATGCCTATCGAAAATTTTTCTTAGAGAGTCTTCTGTCGATTGTTTGTGAGGAGGGTAGATTTGAGACGGGTTGAGGCTAGACGCACCTGCGCCGAATCTATTTAATTGAATAGATAACCCGGACATAATATTACCCTATCACCCAGGTAATATTATATCCCAAAAAGCATTACAATTAAATAATCAGAAAGATTTTATTATGAATTAAACAAACATTATGTGTCGATAGAAATCGGGAGTAGAGCAGCTACTAATCTCTGTTTTAATTGATCGCAAGCCGTAGAAGAAACGTCAACATATCCGGCAATTACATAAGCAGCTCGATCTCTGCACCAGTCAACAAATAACATCTCTTTTTCAGCTTCTGATACATAAACATCATAATGCTGATCACTGCAAAATCGATCAACCCTTGCGGCCATTACTTTAAGCCAATCGAACATTTGCTGTTCTTCGCCGGAGAGATCGTCGTGTTCTCCTTTCTTTCTGAGTGCAGCGAAAAGATTATAGGCTTTAATGACATTTGCATCCGCCGAACTTGGCTTTCCCTTAGTATGATCTTGAGAATAGTTTTGGAGCTGTTGATAAGTTAGAAGCTTCAAGAAGTCTGGCCATTCGCGGCCAATTGAGGGCTTTTCAGTGCGCTGGTTCACCGGCGTTGTCCAAGCATCAGCCTCCTCTAGTTCGCCTTGATTTTGCAGCCTCTCTTCTTCACTCATGGCTGGCACCGCTGCTGGAGTCAATGGTGTCGCAGGGTCGCTAGGAGTACTGCTGCTTGTTCCTGTCGAGGGGGTGTCGCTTGCTGGGGTCTTTTTTTTCTTCTTTTTGAAGACCGTATGTGGGTCTGGGATGTCATCATCAGAGCCTTTGGGTGGTGCAGAGGGTCCGAACTTAGTTTTCTTTTTGGGTTTACCGGTTTCTTTTTCGATGCCTTTGAGCCAATCGCTAGGGTTTTCGTACCTTGGTTTAACAAGCGCTCCGTCCAAGGGAGGGCCAGCACTGAACGAGTTGTTCAATAAGTTGTGAATCCGCAGCAAAGGTTCCTTTGGCTTACTTACATCTGGACCTAATGGACTTTCCACGCCATCTTTAAGCCTGATAGTTTTATAAACTGGCGGCGCATCATTCTTGATCGATAACTTATAATCCTTATACCCAGGAAAGCAACTATTGGCAAAGAGATCTTGAGCGGCTTTAGCTACATTGACAATCACATCTAGGGGCAATGGTTGATTGAGAGCTTCCCCCGTAATCGACTTGCCATCCGCACTTTTGCGCCAAATTTTGATGTCCAGGAGCTTGCCCTCAACCAATACGCCCTTCAAAATCAAACACGCCCCATCTGTCGCCAGTCTTACTGAGCGTCCATCTAAAGTGAAAAGATTTCCAATCTGTGCAGTCGCCATATAATTATTAAATAAATTTAGAAATATTATATCAATTTTTTAGATTTAAAACAATTAGTATAAATAATTTTATATATTTTATATTTTATTATGTATTACAAACTTACGTTTTTTAGGGACAAGAGAAATATGGGATAGAAAGTAAAACGGGTGGAATGAAAAGATCTAAAATGATAAGCCAGGGGTATGAAGGAACCTTCGGTAATCCCGCGCCATACAGAGCCATTTCGTTCGGTCCTTGTCTTTGGCCCCCCAGGGTCAGGGAAAGGGACGCTGGGCAAGTTTTTAAGCAGCGCAGGCAACCATTTCCACCTATCCTCAGGGGATATTTTCAGGGGTCTATCCCCCGAATCCCCCGCCGGCAAGCTCTACCACGCATACGCCAGCCAAGGACACCTTCTGCCCGATGATGTGACGGTTCAGATCTGGCATCACTTCGTCCACGGCCTAATCGCCACAAACCGCTATTTCCCATCCCAGCAGCTCCTGCTCCTGGATGGCATCCCCCGGACCTTGCGTCAAGCAGTTCTTTTAGAAAAGCACATCAAAGTGGAAGGGGTCATCGTTTTGGAGATTCAAAATATCGATGAGCTTATTAAGAGGCTTCAAAGAAGGGCCCTCATCGAAAAGAGGCTGGACGACATGGACGCAAAAGTCCTCAGGACCCGCATGGAGGTCTATGAGAAGGACACAAGCGGGCTTCTGAAGCATTACCCCGAAAAGCTGATCTCCCGGTTCAATGGCGAACAAAAGCCGCTGGAAGTCCTTCGAGATGTACTGGTCGGCCTTACCGATTTGTTAGCTCACTAAAACAAAAAAAGCCTCCAGTTTCCTGGAGGCTTTTTACACGCTTATTTTGAAGGAGCGTCTCTTAGCCTGTTACCTTTCGAATTCCTCGATAGATTAAGCCAAGCGGAGCTCGGACTGGATAAGTCACGCCGTCGAAGATCTTTCGAGCTGTCGAACGAGGTTCTACGAGCGCTGGAGCAGACGCACCCTGCATTCTTTCAAACTCTTCAACGAGGGCCGCAACTTCCTGTCTGTTGCCAACTGGATCGATATTGACTGGAACCGAAGGCTCGTCAATTCTCAATCGAGCGATAATTCCCGTTCTGCCGATGAGAAGAGCGTGGCGGTCATTCAACGTTTTCTGCGTTCTATTGATCACGACTTCCCGATCTACAATCGATCTGCGGTTTGCTTGCTCAAGTCCGCCGAAGTTATTTCTTCGGAAGACATTGTAAACCGCTCTCAATCGAACGATTTCGTTGTGCTGAGCTTCGATTTCATTAGCCAGTCTTTCTTGATCATCGATCAACTGAGTCAGTCTCGGTTCAAGAGCTTCAAGCGCCTTGATTCGATCAACAGTTGTTTGAGTAAACCCTTGGCCTCTCAAAGCATCCATCTGCTGTTTTCTTTGAACAGCTGTCAAGTTAGATCTAGAAATCAAGCTCACAGCAGCATAGTATTCAGCTGCAGCTTCAAGAACTGTGATTTCCTGTCCGCGGATCACTACTTTCGCGTTTCGGATGTTTTCTAATTGCTCCCCAATCTCGCGGCGAGCATTGTCCATCTCATCATACTTCAGGAATTGTCCTGTCAGCTGGCTTTGCTTTCTTGCAATGAGTCCAAGCATTCCCTCGAATTGACCGAGCAAAGATTGCTGGTCAGCAGCTTTTTGAACTGCAGCTACTCTCTGAGCTTCCACTCTATTTGCCTCTTCTTGAGCTCTTTGCTGATCGGCTTGAAGAGCGTCTCTAACTCTTGCAACGTGAGCTTCTGCAGAAGTTAAGAATTGGCTGACGTTTTCAGGTTTCAATCTTTTTGCATTTTGCAAGTCTTTTGAAACCTTGACGAGTTTCACTTTCACTTGGTTGTCAGGAGTATTAGCGCGAGCGAGATCTTTAGCAGCAGCTAATGCAAGAGTTTCCACTTCTGGCTGGATCCCTTGATTGATTGCTACAGCTTCATTTCGCGTCACGATTTTCTCTTTGATTCCTGAATCGAGAAGGTGGGTTACCGCTCTTTCAGCCTCTTGCACGCCTGTTTGCAGACCTTGCGCGTAGACTTGCTGCGCTTGTACTACCAACGCTTGTTTAGCTTGCGATTCAGTCAAAACAGCAGTTTCAACGCCCTTTTTCAATCCAGCAGCAAATTGGTCGTTTCGGCTAGCTACTTCAACGAATTGCTCGGCAAGAACATTCTTGTTCATCGAGTCCAAAAACTCATTGAATGCTACATCTCTAAGAAGATCCGGTTCGCCAATACGCTCAATTTTGTTAGCAATATAGAAGTCGTCTTTCGCAGCCTCTACAATCGAGCTCCAGACCATTCCTTTCGCGGTATCTAAAGTTGCCGAGAAGTCTTCCGGAGAAGTAGCGTTTCGAGCAACAAATGCATTCACTTCTTCTACTAATTTGAGTTTCGCATCGTGCACCTGCTTCTCGCCGCTCAATGCGTATGGAGAGCTAAAGCTGCTATTTGTATGGAAATAGCCGCCATTTAATTTATTATATCCCTCAATCATTCGGGCAGCTTGCGCATGGATTCTTTGCTTTGAGGATGCGTTTTGCTCTTCAAGGCTCAATTCTTTTGTTCCCATGATCGAACTGTATACGCCGCTCACCTTGTCTGAAATCGCTTGGCAAGCATCAGCCGTTTTGTCGATGAGGCTCCAGCTCTTTCCATTGACGAGACCAACTGAAAATGCAAGTCTTCGACCTAAGTCGAGGAGTAAAACGGGAATCCCAACGATGAGCGAAAGGATCCGAACAAACCATGTTCTAGCCATAGAGTGTTTTGGATCGTGTACAAACAATCTCTCAACATTCCATTCAAATTTTTGCGTAGGTGCAGATACTTCTACAGCATCAGCTTCTACTACAGGTTCAATATAACCTGGAGCGCCTGGTTGATCTTCGATGCGCGTTAAATCAATATTTTGTTGATCAACAGCTCCTAAATTTACAGATGACATATACGTCTCCAATTTTATTAGCTTAATTTTATTTATTAATTCGCGAATATTTTAATCTTATTTTCTTAATTAATCAACGTGAATAAAAATGTTATGACATTTAATTTTATAATTACACTCACTCAGATAAATAAATAATTCTGTTTCACTAAATAATTACTAGCAATTGCATTAATAAAACGGGCGGGAGTATAATTAAAATCGTAGTAATAAAATTAATAGTATTGGAGAAAAAATATTATGGATTCAAATAATAAAATTGCTGCATTAGAAAGTTTAGTTGACTATTTAAAAACAGAAATATCATATTTAAATCAAATTCTTGTCGATTGCGGCTTCTCGGAAGGCATTACAACGTTAAAAATGGCCGTTGAAGAAATGCTTAAAGGTGGCGGCTTGTAAAAATATGGACTTAAAGGGTAAATTAGTAGACTAAGTATGGCTAAAATTATTTTTGAAGAGAATAACGAAGAGGCAGATCTGCCTGATGGATCGCCTATTGCCGAGGCTTGCGAGCAGGCTGGCGTCCCATTTGCTTGTACAGAAGGGGTTTGCGGAACTTGCGTCGTCGAAGTGACGGAAGGGATGAGCAACCTCTCTGAGTTCAATGAGGCGGAGGCCGACTTTCTGGGCGAGCTTGATAAAGAGCGGCTTGCCTGCCAATGCCGGATTAAAGGCGGATGCGTAAAACTAAAATTTTGATGGGGAAAATGAAAGAAAAAATTACACGCGATATGACCATTGATGAAATTTTCAAAAAATTTCCTCACAAAAGTCCTAAACTTGCCCAAGAGATGACCAACTCAGGTCTTCACTGCGTGGGCTGTTCTGCCTCCACCTGGGAAACGCTTGAAGCGGGAATGTACGGCCATGGCCATGACGATGAAGAGATCGAAGATCTCCTCAAGCGCATGAATCGGATCCTAGAAGAAAAAGAAGATCCAAATACCGTCACCATTACTGAGCGGGCGGCAAAAAAATACCAGGAAATTCTTGAAGAAGAAGGAAAAGCGGGCTGGGGCCTTCGTTTTGGCGAGCGCGCAGCTGGCTGCAGCGGTTTTGAATATTTTCTTGACTATTCAGAGAAAGCGAAACCGGGAGATCTCGTCCTCGAATCGCAAGGAATCGAGATTCACCTCCACCATAAATCAGCTGATCGCCTTATGGGCTGCGTCATTGACTATGTCGATGGCCTTCACGGAGCTGGATTTAAGATCACAAATCCAAACGTGAAATCATCCTGCGGCTGCGGGAACTCCCACGGCTACTGATTTATCGAAGTAGTCATCGATGAATTTCATGGCCTTAGTGTGAACAACGAATGCTGTTGCAAACGCAAATCCGCTAATTAAGGCAGAAACCACGAAAACTCCGACCAAGCCTCCCGCATGCAAGCTAAGCAATGCGGCGAGGCCGGCTATAGCTATAGCTGCCGCAAAAATAAGTCCCGTCGCAACCCATTTAGAAATTTCTTTAACCCGCTCCTGCCATTCGGTCAGTTTCGGCGGTTCGGAGTCTATCACTTGGAAAGATGGATGGATATCATTTATTGAACTAGTCATATTACACCTCAAAGTAATTCAATATTTTATCATTATTTTAATAAAAAGTAAATTCGGATAAATAATTTAATTGTCATAATTTCCCTGCGTCCTCTGCGCCTACCCCCCGCCCTTCCCGCGCCTCGCGGGCTCTGCGCTGATAATTCTCTAACAGCGTTGTTAATTCGTACACTGACAAGATATATCAGCGCAGGGCCCGCGAGGCGCGGGTAGCAGAGAAGGCGCAGGGGACGCAGGGAAAAAAGATATTTAAATGTGGATGGGGGCGCGGAAGAGGCCAAGCGAGGCCTCTTTGAGCGCTTCAGATAGCGTTGGGTGGGCAAAGCAAGTGTCGGCGAGCTGGTCGGCTGTCGCTTTCAGTTGGATGGCAATCGTTGCTTCAGCAATCAGCTCCGATGCATTCGGCCCAATCATATGAACTCCTAAAATGCGCCGGCTATTTGTTTCTGCAAGAATTTTGATAAAACCCTCCTCATCATCGATGCAGCGAGCCCGAGAGTTGGCTTTGAATGGAAACTGAGAAACTTTGTAAGAAAGGCCCCGAGTTTTTATTTCTTCCTCTGTAAGCCCTACTGCCGCCACTTCTGGATGCGTGTAGGCAACGTTTGGAATTGCAATGTAATTGATAACAGGATGATGGCCGGCAATGATCTCCGCCGCCGCTATCCCCTCTTCCGAAGCTTTGTGAGCAAGCATAGGGCCGTCCACAAGATCGCCAATGGCAAAAATATTCGGTTGCGTTGTCCGTAACGAGCCATCGATCTGTACAAATCCTTTTGCATCCTTTTGAATCCCGATTTCTTCAAGACCTAAACCCGATGAATAGGGTTTTCTACCCACCGCCACTAAAATGACATCGCCAGTGAATTGCGATTCCCCTGTCGGGCCTTGCACTGTGAGGGTTGTTCCGTCCGCTTTCATTACTTTATGAGAAAGATGGAACACCATTCCTTGATTTGTCAGGCTTTTGAGCAAAGCTTTAGATAGCGATAGATCGAAGGCGGGACAGATGCGATCGAGGAATTCGATGAAAACGACTTCGGACCCGAGCCGTTTATAGACAGATCCAAGTTCCACCCCAATGACGCCTGCGCCAACAACCAGCATTTTCTTTGGCACGGATGAGAGGGCGAGCGCACCTGTTGATGAGAGGATCTTTTTCTCATCGAACGGTAAAAACGGAAGCGAGACAGGCTCAGATCCAGTTGCAAGGATAATGTTTTTCGCTTCAATATTTTGGCCATTTACCGAAATGGATGTTGGGCTTTTCAGTTTGGCTGCGCCTTGGATCCAATCGACTTTGTTTTTTTTGAATAAGAATTCAACCCCGCCTGTAAACCCGGAGACTACTTTCGTTTTTCTCTGCATCATCTTGGCAAAATCGTTAGAATGCTCCGAATCGTGCAAGAGCACTTTGGACGGGATGCAACCTACGTTGAGGCAAGTGCCTCCGAGCGTTTTGCTTTTTTCGATGCAGGCCGTTTTGAGTCCGAGCTGCGCAGCGCGGATCGCGGCTACATATCCGCCAGGACCTGATCCAATTACCACAACATCATAAATCAAGCAAAAACCTCGCAGGATCTTCAAGCACGTTTTTGATATGCATCAGGAACGAAATCGCCTCTTTCCCATCGACGATCCTGTGATCGTAACTCAAAGCCAAATACATAATCGGACGGATCGCAATTTCATCATTCACAACGACTGGGCGTTTGACAATGTTATGCATACCCAAAATGCCGCTTTGAGGCGGATTGAGAATCGGAGTGGAGAGCATCGAGCCAAATGTTCCACCATTTGTAATCGTGAATGTGCCCCCTTGCATCTCATCGACCGTGATCGTTCCGTTTTTTGCTTTTTCAGCATACGATTTGATTTGCTTTTCAATTTCTGCAAAAGAGAGCTGGTCTGCATTGCGCACGACCGGAACAAATAATCCCTTATCTGTGCTCACTGCGATTCCTATGTCGTAAAAGTGATGGTAGACGATTTCATCTTTGTCGATCCGGGCATTGATATCGGGAAACTGCTGCAAAGCCGAAACAGTAGCTTTTACAAAAAACGACATGAAGCCAAGTTTAATTCCATATTTTTTCTGGAATGCTTCCTGATTTTCCGAACGGACTTTCATCACCGCATGCATATCCACTTCATTGAATGTGGTGAGCATCGCCGTCTCATTTTTCACTTGGACGAGTCTTTCTGCGATCACTTTGCGCAGCTTGGACATTTTTTTCCTCGTCTCTCTCCCTGATACACGAGGCGGCGGAGGCGGTGCAGCTGCAGGCGCCGGCGCTTTTTTCGGCGGAGCTGTGATTTCGGCGATGTATTCATCGGCTTTTTTGCGAGCGCCTCCAGTTGTAGGTGCTGGTGCGGGTTTTGGAGGCGGAGCTTCTTGTTTCGGTGCCGCTGAGACTCCAACGGCCGCTGAATCCACGCTGCCTATTACCTGATCGATTTTTACCATGTCCCCTTGCTTCACTTTTAGATCGAGTTTTCCCGATGCAGGAGCGGCGAGAACTTGGTTCACCTTCTCCGTTTCCAGCTCCAATATTTCTTCGCCCTCTTTCACTTGAGAACCTGGAGGCTTCAATATCGTTCCAATTGTAGCCTCAACGATCGATTCGCCCATTTTCGGAACTTTTATCTCTACTTTCATAGGTCACCAAAGGCTTGTTTTATGAGAGCGGCTTGCTCTTGTTTGTGTTTCTTGCTCGATCCGGTGGCTGTTGTTGCATTCTCCGGTCTTCCAACATACGCTAACTTTTTCGTCAAACTTTGCAAATAGGGGCCAATATATCTCCATGCACCCATATTTTCAGCCTCTTCCTGCACCCAAATGCATTCTGTAAATCCTGCATATTTTGCAATTAGCTCCTTAAGCATATCCAGGTGGAGCGGATAGAGCTGTTCGATCCGCAAAATGGCCACATCGGAACGGGTGCGGGCTGCAAGGAGTTCGTAAAAGATTTTGCCGGAGCAAAAGATCAGTCTTTTTGCTTTTTGAGGTGGAGTTGGATCGTCCAGCATTTCGAAAAAACGTCCCTTAGTAAACTCTTCAGCTTTGCTGACGCAGGCGGGGGCGCGGAGCAAGCTTTTGGGAGTGAATACAACGAGCGGCTTTTTCACTTTGCGGATCGCTTGCCTACGAAGCAAATGGAAATACTGCGCCGGAGTCGAAGGATAGGCCACGATGATATTTTGATTGGCGCAAAGCTGCAAAAATCTTTCGATGCGAGCCGACGAGTGTTCGGGCCCCGCTCCTTCATACGCATGCGGCAAAAGCAGAGTCAAGGAAGAGGGCGTATTCCATTTTTGATCGCCGCTGACTATATATTGGTCGATGACAATCTGCGCGCCGTTGAAAAAGTCGCCGTATTGCGCTTCCCAAAGGGTAAGCCCATCGATAGCCGACCAGCTATATCCATATTCAAAACCCATGCAAGCATATTCGGAAAGAGGCGAATTGATCACTTGGAATGGAGTTGAATAATTGCATAATGGACAGTAAGGATTTCCGGTTTTGTTATCGATCCAGATCACGTGCCTTTGACTAAATGTCCCCCGTTTTGAATCTTGCCCAGCAAGTCGAACGGAAATCTTTTCATCCAAAAGCGTTCCAAAAGCCAAACACTCGCCGGTTGCCCAATCAACACCCTTTTGTAACGACTGATGTCTGTTTTCTAACCATTTCTGCAGCTTTGGATGAAGATTGAATCCTTGAGGTATTTTGCAAAACAGATCCAAAACGGAATTGAGTTTCGATTCGGATACAGCCGTTTTGACAGGCTCGAAAGGAGAAACGGGAGCGGCCGGCTTTTCGCTAACGCCGCCTGCGATATGCTCTTGCGCTTTGGCAAGCGCTTTCTTCATCGTCTCCTTGAATTGCGCTTCTAGCGTTTCAGCAAGCTTTTGCTCCGATTTACCTTCCGAAAGGAGCTTTTCGAAATAAATTTGGCGGATTGGTTTTTTGGCTCGAATGACTTCATATTGGAGCGGCTGTGTGTATGAAGGTTCGTCGCCTTCGTTGTGGCCATATTTGCGGTAACAATATAGATCGAGGAATACATCGATATGAAATTTTTGCCGAATTTCCACTGCTAATTTGGCTGCAAAAAGACAGCTTTCAGGATCTTCGGCATTCACATGGAACACAGGGCAGCCAAACGATTTGGCAATATCCGTGCAATAGCGGGTCGATCTTCCTTCTTCAGGCAAAGTTGTGTAGCCAATTTGATTGTTGACCACTAGGTGGATTGTTCCGCCGACTGAATAGCCAGGAAGTTTCATGAGCTGCATGCATTCATAAATCACGCCTTGGCCTGCAATCGAAGCATCGCCATGAATAAGAAGCGGAATGATTTTGTCTTTCTGCCCGTTTTGCTTTAAAAACTGCTTTGCATATGTTTGGCCGAGAACAACTGGATTGACTGATTCGAGATGCGAAGGATTGGCAGCCATCTCAAGGAGAACTTTTTTTTGCCCCCGAGTTGTAAATTCCCCTTCAAATCCCATGTGATAGCGGACATCGTCATTTCCCGAGAAAGAGAGCGTTGTGTCGTCTTCGAATTCGGCTAAAATCATTTCAAGGGATTTGTTGAGGATGTTGGTCAAAACATTGAGCCTGCCGCGATGCGCCATGCCGATGACCATTTCGCCGACACCCAAATCCCCTGCATAATCGACAATTTCCGCAATCAGCGGAATCATGGTTTCCGCACCTTCAAGGGAAAAGCGGGTTTGACCCACATATTTTGTGTGCAAAAAGGTTTCAAATACCTCGGACTTATTGAGATATTCAAGCAAAAGATGTTTTTCTTCTAAAGTTGGCTCTATGAGCAATTTCGGCTCTAAACGAGACTGAATCCATTTCCTTAGCTCCGGATTGTTGATCGCCGCGAATTGCACCCCGATCCGGCTGCAGTATATTTCCTTTAATGCCGCGATGATTTCTCTTAACGGAGCAACTTCTTTCCCGCAAAATCCAAGAGTTGGAAATTCCTGATCTAATTCAGACGAAAAAAAACCTAAATTTTCGAGTTCCAATTCTGGAGTCGTTTTTTCGCCCTGTTCTAAAGGGTTGAACCGCGCGAGCAGGTGGCCGAATCTGCGATAGGCTTGGATGAGTTCTAAAATTCTTAAGTTCGATTGATCCGGAAGAGGCTCCACGCCTCTTTTCGTCAAATAGGCGCCGAAATCGATCCCCTCGAAAAAATGGCGCCAGGAAATATCGACGCTTTCTGGATTTGCCAGGTAGCGGCTATAGAGATCTTCGATCATTTGAAGATTGGCAAGCTGGGCATAATCGGGAAATTCGGGCATGTGGCCTCCGATTTATTCCATAGCACAAAAGCAAAATAAACTTGCCGAAAAATTGTACTTTGGAGTAAAAACCTCTCTTCTGTCCCTTTTTTTCATGGCAAGGGGATGCCGGATTAAAAAAAATATTTTACAATTTTTAGCCTGTGCGTTAGGAAATGAACGAGTAAGTATAGAGTACCGATGAACATCAAAAGTGAAAGACTTAAAAAACTAGAAACTGAACTGGAAGATTTAGAGCAGTGGATGAATTTGGGACTGGTCCCAAAGAAAGATATGGAAAAGCACAAAGAAGAGATCCGTTCTTTGAAGACCAAGATCGATGAAGAAAAAGAGCGGCTTCGCTTTATGAAAGAAAGCGGCGAGCTCGAGGAATATGTGACCCCCAAACGCTCTCCATCCCGCCAGGCCTACGCCGAACCCCACACCCTTCCTGATATGGATATGGGCGACCACATGACCGATGCAGGTCTTGATATGGAGACCGAAGCATACGACATGGAGACGATCACCGAAGAAGAAACGGAAGGCGGCACCGGAGGCGGAAGCACAGAAGAGGGAGAATCGACCCTCATTGAGGAAGAAGAAGATGAAGATCCTTTCTCAGACAGAAACCGCTGGAAGCGCGGCATCCTAGAGGACCCTGACGCAGATAGCTGGTGATTTCTCTATATTTTCATATTCCATTCTGTACAAAGAAGTGTCCCTACTGCCATTTCTACGTGATTCCGAATCGGCCGGCCTATCAACAGCTGCTGGCCGATTCTATTGCTTTGGAATGGCAGATGCAGCTCCCCCTCATCCAAAATAGGCCAATTACTTCTATTTATTTTGGCGGCGGCACCCCTTCCCTCTTCACAGGGATCGGACCTATCTTAGAAAAAATCTCCCGGGAACCAGATTGCGAAATCACAATTGAGGCCAATCCAGAGGAAAGCTCTTACGAATTATTTTCACACTTTGTTCAGCTGGGAATCAATCGTTTGAGCCTTGGCGTCCAATCGCTGGACGACAGATCTTTGCAAACTCTCGAGAGGATCCACACAGCGGCTAAAGCAAAACAGGCCATACACGATGCTGCGAAGGCCGGTTTTAAAAACATTACCATTGATCTCATGTATGATCTCCCAGGGCAGACCGAGGAAAGCTGGCGCTATACTCTCGATCAATTGCAAGATTTGCCCATCCAGCACCTTTCCCTTTACAACTTGACTATAGAGCCTCACACCCCCTTCGATAAAAGGAAGGTTCAGACTCCTGGAGGCGAGCTCTCCTTGCGATTTTTACAAACTGCCCTGACCGCCCTCGAATCGATTGGACTTAAACGATATGAGATTTCAGCCTTTGCGATTCCTGGCTTCGAATCGCGCCATAACTTAGGATATTGGACTGGACGTCCTTTCCTTGGTTTTGGGCCATCTGCTTTTTCTTTCTGGGAGGGGGAGAGATTTCGGAATGTGGCCAATATTCACAAATATGCTCGTCATGTAAGGCTCGGCGAATCTCCCATCGATTTCCGGGAAAAACTCTCCTATGCAGCCAGCATTCGAGAGCGCCTCGCGATCCAACTTAGAGTGAAAGGGGGAGCAAGCCTCGATCAGTTCCAAATAGAGCACGAAACAAGGCAAATCATTGAAAAACTAAAAGCCCAAGGCCTACTCATTCAGCAAAGCTCACAGCTGCAACTGACTGAAAAGGGCATGCTCTACTACGATACCGTCGCCGCAGAAATCATTTAGTTTACGTCGACGACTTTTACGTCGAAGCGAAGAGCTTGTCCTGCGAGCGGATGATTGAAGTCGAGGATGATGCAATTGCTTTTCACTTCGTGGACGCGGATCGGATAAACGCTGCCCGATGGATCTTGCACTCCAAGGACTGCGCCTGCAAAGCGATAAGCTGCTGGAACCGTGTCGATATCGACTTCGCGAAATGCCTCTTTCACAACCGGACCATATGCTTGATCAGCCTCGAGGATGATTTGTTTGGTGTCGCCAATTTTAAGTCCAAGCAGCTCTTGTTCAAGGGCTGGGAATATCTGGTGTTCCCCCAGCACGAAAGTGAGTGGATCATCTCCCACATTGGTATCGATTTGCGTTCCATCATCGAGAAAGACTGTGTATTCGAGAGAAACTTTTTTTCCGTTGCGAATCATGCAAATCTCCAATTTGGGGTTCTAAAGTCCTTATTGAAGATTGACGAATGGGAGTCAAGAATTTTATCCGATGAGAAAGACAACCGGTTCTTTTTCAAGAACAAACGATTTTTCTTTCCACTTGGCAATTGTTTGAGAAGCGACTTTTTGATTCGGCGTTGTCAGATTCGCCGCCACGCAAAGACGGGTTGTGGGTTTTAGCGTCTGTTTTAATAGGTCGAGCATTTTAGCCGAACGGTAGGGAGCTTCGATCCATATGTGCGTTCCAGGCTGTTTTTCCAAATCGCGCACCTTTTTTTCGAGATCTGGAACCTCCCGCGGCAAGTAACCGTGGAAAGAAAATTGTTGGCCGCCGAATCCAGATAGCTGGAGCGCCATCACAATCGATGAAGGCCCGACAAACGTTTCGACAGCAATTCCATTTTGATGAGCAAGCCAAACCAGATCTGCGCCCGGATCGGCAAGGCAGGGCAGCCCTGCATCGGAAATGAGCCCCCATGTCTCTCCCCTCTTCAGAGGCTGGATGAGCGGCGTTGGATCTTTCGAATGTTCGTTGAGCATGGCAAGAGGCATTTTGGCCATTTCATCATGAGATAAAAATCTTCGTAAATAGCGCCTGGCCATTTTTTCGCTTTCCGCGATAAGGCCTTGTATCCTGTGGACAGCTTCGCTTACGCTAATTGGCAAAAAGGGTTCCGCTGGCAGCGATTCATCGAGAAGATTCGGGAGTAGATAAAGTTTACCGGACATAAGACCTAAAAAGTTCGAGCAGCGCTGCGTATTGCGTTGAATTGGATCTGGAAAGAAGTTCGATTTCAAAAAGCTTATCGAGTCCTTTGCGAAAATAGGCCGAGCCTAGGCGGGCTGCTTGCGAGGATCGTTTTTCAAGAGTTTTCGGCCAAAGTTTTGGCAAATATTGACCCCATTCTTCTGAAGGTCTTTTTTCCTCGATTAAAGTGGCAAGGCAAAGTCCAATGTGAAGCTGGCTGCGCAAAGCCGGAACTAGACCGTGGAATCCAGTCGCATCAACGAGAGAAAACTCTCCCCCTTCCCAAACCACCTCTTCGGCCTGCTGCCATAAAGTCGACTCTTTACTCAAGGGAGAAATGGAGAGCACATCTTCTCGAGAAATCACGGGCCTCTCGCCAACGTAGCAGATCAGTTTATCGATCTCGCTTTCCAAAAGAGCCGGTTCAGGGCCTAGCCGCTCTAGAAGAAGATTGGGAACATCGGGGTTCAGGTGTTTGCCGGCGTTCTTGGCGCGATCAGAAAGGCTTGCGGCGAGCCTCTTTTCTTTGTCCCAAGGTTTTTCACCTAAAAGATCCAGAACAACGCCCTCTTTTTCGACTGTTGCAAAGAGATTTGCCTGTTTGGACCTAACTCCTATAAAAACAAAGCCGGCAGAGCCCGCCAAATGATCTGTAAAAGTTTGCAATTCTTTTTTCGAAAATTTCTCCACTTCATCGATCACTGCGATCGTCTCGCCAAGAAGGCTCATGCTCTGCATTGCATCGATGCAATCGAGCAGACTGTTTTTGTCTGCGCTAAGGCGCGTCGGAGGCGTGTTGAAATAGGAGAGAATCTGATCAATCGCTTGCGTTCTTTCAAAATCGTCGGCAATTGCAACTAGATATTGGCGGCAAAGATTGTGCGGCGCCGCCGAGCTGAGATGCTTTTGGAACGATTTTAGATTTTCGTACCTCATAGCCCCCAGACGAAATCGACTTCCACCTTAATATCTGGATGCAGACTCTTCTGAACAGGGCAATCGATCGCCGCTTTTTCAAGCTTTTCGCGCGCTTGCGGATTTGGAAGCAAAGGGCAGCGGATGCGAACAATGATTTTGCCAATCCGCCTTGGTCCCGCTACGCTCATTTCCTTCTCGACTTCTGCGGTCATCCCTTTGAGATCCACCGCCAATTTCCGCGCGTGGATTCCCATCAGCGTCACCATGCAGGAAGCTAAACTCAAAGCAAAAAGATCGGTCGGAGAAAACGCTTCGCCTTTTCCTTCATTATCTTTAGGTGCATCGGTTTCAATCTTCGCACCGGACTCGTGCGTACATTCAGTATGCAAGTCGCCTAAATACAAAACTTTCATCTTTGTCATGTTTTCAATTTATCTCAAAATTGCATTTTTTTGTGATCTTTTTTATACTCCCCGCTCCGAAAAATTCAACAAGGAGCCAAATTATGGCAGCAATTGTAGACAGAGCAATCAATCTAGTTCGAGATGCAATGCTCACTCCCGAACAGCAAGCGCAAAGAGACCGTCAAATCGAGCAGCTGGAAATGATCAAAACCGCAAGCGTCGCAACAATGATTGTAGCCCCCATATTCCTACTTCTCATTCCGAAAATTTTCATGCTCATTTTAGCTTCTCTTGCTGTAATTGGCGCTAGAGAAGTTTTCATAGCCTCAGGAAACGTATTGGAAATGATCAAAACCGCAAGAATCTACATTCAAGCCGTAAGAACTCGAGAGACATTACTCGACCAAATCTCAAAGAACACTTTATTCGTAAAACAAATTATTAATATGTCAAACCCATCTCACGAAGACTTAATTAGAAGAATTGACAGTTTGGGAATATAAAGCTATTATAGCCTCATGATCTTTTTTAAAAGAAAAAACAATGAGGCTCCAAAACTTCCCAAAGCAGCCAAACATGAGAAAGTATTGACTGCCGAAGGATGGAGACGACGCGCCCTTAAACAGAATCCAAAGGCGAAGGCGCGGCAGGGATAGGCTCTGCCGGTTTCGTTTCTGAAGGTCCAATTAATTCTTTGGCAAGCTTCCGATAATCTTGGGCCCCATTACAATGAGTGTCATACGACGTGATGGGCTTTAGATGCAAAGGAGCTTCAGCAAGACGGATATTTTCCCGGATGACTGAGGTGCAAACCTTTCCTTCAAATCGTGCTCTCAACTGATCTAAAACTTCTTGAGAGTGTTTTGTTCGGTAATCGACCCGGCAAGGCAAAATTCCCGAAATTTCCAAAGTGGGGTTCAGCCTCTGTTTGACCAAGTTAATGGTTCTGAGGAGCTGAACAAGTCCATGCAGCGCCATGACGTGGGCCTCAACCGGGACAAGCACTTCTTTCGCCATCGTTAAAGCATTGAGAGAGAGGATTCCAAGAGTTGGCGGGCAGTCAATTAGAACAAAATCCCACGGTTTAACAGGTAGCGCTTCTAATTTATTTTTTAAAATGCTTTCGGACGCCACTTCGTTGGCAAGGGCTTTTTCTACCCCTGAGAGGAGGACCGATGCCGGAATGATATGCAGATCGTTGATGTCGGTCTTCTCGATGGCGCTTTCGAATTTATCATCTTCCGTGAGCACGTTATAAAGCGCCTTGCCTTTATCTTTGAATCCGTACCAGAGAGACGCAGAGCCTTGAGGATCAAGGTCGATGAGCAGAACTTTTTTCCCCGCTTCTGCTAAAGCTGCGGCTAAATTCACAGCTGTCGTGGTCTTTCCGGATCCGCCTTTTTGATTGACAATGGCAATTGTGCGCATAATAAAACACCTCGTTCATGCAGTTTCACATATAGATTGTTTCGATATGCATATCAAGAAAAATTTTTCACTCTGTACACGCCTAATCCACAATCTAATGCGTCATCCCAGTAAAAAACGATTAATAAATAAAGTAAATTATTTGATATAATACTTAAAAAGAAAATTAAGGTTTATTATGACTGTGACCACCGTAAATAATGATATTAATAAAGACTTACAATCGCCTCTTCAACAAACTGCAGATTGCGGAATCGGGCCTTTGGGATTTGTTTACGATGTGATCAAACGTCTCGGAGAAGCTCTTTTGCTTGCTATCGGCGTTGTCTCTATAGTTGGGATTCCTTTTATTTGGTACGCATACAAACCAAATACTGAACAGCAGCCAAGCGCAATCCCAGAATTGGCCCCGTCTTCCGTCGAACACAATCCAAACACGGACCAGGCGGCAGCCCCAATCCCAGAATTGGACCCCGTCGAACACGAACCAGGCACGGAAAACGAGGCAGCCCCAATCCCAGAACTGGCCCCGCCCGTCCTGCAAATCGAAGCGAAACAAGAAGGTTTACTTGAAATTCGATTTGAGGAGGAACTTGAAAAATATATAGGGAAAGTGAAAGGACGAGAGGTCGATCCCACGGAAAGAGAAAGATTGAATTCCGAATTAGGTATTAAAATTGCAACCATCTTGAGTCAAGAAGGCATCCAGAATGCATATCAAGGCATTCTCCACCCTTTATTCAAGGAGTTTATGGATGTAAGGATGTTTGAAGCCTTAGAAGGCGCTCCTGACAAAATCGAAAAAGAAAAAATTATTCTTGCATATGGTTTCGAAGAGGACCAAGCTAAAAATGTTCTGTATCGACACCAGCAAATTGCCTTGATCATAAACGAACTGGATCCTGACAGCAATAAAGGCCATCAAAGACACATTCTATTCAAATTTGGATTTGATGAAAGAGAATTTAATTATATTACTAACGTTGTTAGCTGGCTAAAACAAAGAGGGAATTAAAATTTGATTCGCTTCCATATTTTTCTCTCCTCTGCTATGATTTGATCACTAAAATTCGGGAGAAAAGCATGTTTCAGATCGATTTGAGAGGAAAAAAAGCACTTGTCGTTGGGATTGGCGATGACCAGGGGTTTGGTTGGGCGATTGCCAAGGCGCTAGCCGAAGCGGGCGCCGAGATCCTGATTGGCACCTGGGCCCCAATTGTAAAAATCTTTACAACCTCTTGGGCGAACGGGAAATTCGATGAATCGAGAAAGCTTTCAAATGGCAAACTCCTCGAATACAGCAAACTCTATCCGATTGATGCAGTCTTCGATAAAATGGAAGATGTTCCTCAAGAAGTGAAAGAAAACAAACGGTATGCCGAACTTGCAGGATTTACCATTTCCGATGTTGCGAAGCAAGTAGAAGCTGACTTTGGCAAAATCGACATTTTAGTCCACAGCCTTGCGAATGCTCCGGAAGTGACAAAAAATCTTCTCGACACCTCCCGAAAAGGGTATCTTGCGGCGATGAGTTCATCTGCCTATTCATTCATCAGCCTTCTCGCCCATTTCGGACCGATTATGAATGAAGGCGGATCGGTTCTTTCTCTTTCTTATATCGCATCCGAACGAGTCATCCCTGGATACGGCGGCGGAATGAGTTCTGCGAAAGCAGCTCTTGAGAGCGATACTCGAACGCTTGCTTGGGAAGCGGGGCGCAAGTGGAATGTCCGTGTCAACGCGATTTCTGCTGGCGCTTTGAGAAGCAGAGCAGCCAAAGCGATTGGGATGATCGACGACATGATCGCCTATTCAAAAGCGAACGCGCCTTTGACCAAAGATTTGGAAGCGGAAGAAGTGGGCGCATCTGCGGCATTCCTTCTCTCCCCTCTTGCATCAGCGATCACTGGCACCGTTCTCTATGTAGACAACGGCATGCACGCGATGGGACTTGCGATCGACAGCTCAGCTTTGCAAAACAACGAGAAATACGCAAAACCTGTCGTCGCCGGATAAAGGTTTAAAGATTTACAAGATAGAAAAGATATACAGGATTGGTTGTTTTTCGCCGCATTAGCGGCGCCGGCCAAAGGCCGGAATCTAATCCATCCTGTATATCTTTCTTATCCTTTATATCCTGTTATTTCTAAATTCTATTCATCCTGAAGAATTTCGATTTCGATGCGGGCAGTTGGAGATCTGCGCAATGTGCGCATTCCAATATGCCAATCGTATGCTTCAAACCCTTTTGCAATCTGCGAAGGTCTGTTCGCTGGGAAAATATGCCCGCAAAAATCTCCTGATCCTTCTGTCAGCTTGAACCGCAGTTCAATTGTTTTTTGCGGAGTTTGAATTGTGATCGTATTGCCGAATTGAAAGGTTGTCGCTTTCTTTCCGTCTACCCAAATTTGCGTCTCTGGAGACCTGTCGCAATAAAGCACTACATCATCTTCGCCATTTTCTTTCAGGTCAAAAATCAATCCTTGGCCAACAAGACTGTGAAGTGTCAATCCTTGCCAAAAAAGGCGAAGGTTATGCTCCGGAATATGCGTAGGAATGCATTGGAATGGGAATAGGGGCGCGCACAAAAGCTGATGCGGATGATCCTTCGAAAGACGAGACGTATAATTCCCTTCGGAAAGGATCCATTCGATCGGATGAGGACGCGGCTCCCCTTTTTCTTGCTGCCCAGTCAACGGAAATAAATGCAAAGAAGGATCATAAGGCATCTGAAATTCTGTTTGCCCAGAAAGCTGGCCGTTGATGAGATGTTCTATCCATTCAGCTGCCGTTTGCGGCACGTATGGAAGAAGGGGTAAACCGCGGATAGCCCGAACTCGATTCATCCAAAGAGGTTTTTCTGTTTGGAAAGTTAGAGCCTTTTCTAGAGCTTTTTCCCATTTTGGTTTTAACTCGCCAAGCACGTTTGAAAAGAGCCTGAGAATATAGGTTAAGATTGCACCCGCCTTAAGCCCCATGTGGTAATCGTGGCATTTGGGGTATTCGTGCAAGTAAACGGGAAAGTTGCCATCTGCGGACTGAAAGGGAAGCAATTTTTCCACGAGCTCAATCGCAGATAAAACAGATTCTTTCGTTCTTTGCCGAAAGAGGGCCAAAGCGTAGCAAAAGTTCTCGTAGATTGGAATGGTATCCGTTGTCTCATCATGCGGATGCAAATGGACGAATCCAGTCCTTGGGCTCAGTCTTTTTTGTCCGGCTAGTACGGCTAAATCGAAGGCTCTTTTAGTGTCCATTTTTTCTCAGCGCTAATTGTAATGCTTTAATAATCCCATGCTCTCTGGTCGGAGGGGCGATCAGATCTGCTGCTTCTTGAAGGATTGCCGGAGCATGAGCCATTGCAATTCTCGTATCTGCCGCAGCAAGAAGACTCATGTCATTCTCATCATCGCCTGCGGCAATAACGGGTCCTTGCCGTCCTTTCATTTCAAGAACTCTGATAAGCGATTTTCCTTTCGAAGCATGGACATCTGTGACTAGAAGGAGAAAAAGTCCTTCTACAAATGGATCGCGGATTTTTGCCACTTCAAATTTTCCCGACCCGCGCAACGCACTTGCGATCCGGTGCATCCTAGGTTCAGACCCAAAACATTTGAAGAGCGGAAAAGACTCTTTTGGAAATTGCGTTACCTCTTGCCAACTCTCTTTTTGGCGGGTTTGCAAATCGGTCAGATACTCAAGTTCTTCTTTAGAAAATCTCTCGGGTCGCCAATAACAAAAGTCTCCCCGTTCATAGCCCGCATATATAAGGAAGTCGCTATCGATCCCATCATAGGCCGACTCAGCGATGCGAATGGAATCAGAAGGAATGTAGGATTTGAACAACAATTTTTTCTGAGGCATTTCTAAGGCAGCCGACCCGTTTTGAGCCAAGAAAATGTAAGGAAAGTCAAAATCACTCAAAGCCATAGCAGCAAAAGCAAACGGCCTTCCGGTCGCCATCACAAGATTCCAGCCGCCTTGAACTAAGCTCCGCAAATAGGCCGTCACCTCTTTAGGAACACTATATTTGTCTAATGTGATCGTTCCATCAATATCTAAAGCGATCCAACCTTTCTTTTCCATGCGAATAGGATACAACATCCGTGCAGTCTGGTGAAGATAAATTTGCGACTTCCCATTGGTAAAGCCGAGGTAAAGATAGGATTAAAATTTTTTGCTTGTGCAAATAAATGTGGATGGCGTATAAGTGCCTATCACTTTTTGAAGTTTTTATTAACCTGTTCTTCGGTTGGATAGGCCGGAGACAACAACCCTAAACCTAAAATGAGGTAAATCATGGCAGCACAAGTACAACAAGCACCAGTCGTACAACCAGCAGCTCCTGCAGCACCAGCAGCGGCCCCAACTCTTTCTTCTTGGGAAACTGGCGTCAATACGTACATGGTTGAATTTATTTCGAATAACCTGATCGATATCAATTCTTACTTTGGAATGAAAGCTGGCGAAACAATGATGAACGTTGTCAAAGCAGTCGCTTTGGTATTCGCTTCTCTCTTGCTCCTCCCGCTTTCTGCAATCGGCTGGACAGTGTCTAAACTGAAGGCGTGCTGCACAAGCACAACCCCAGCTCAGCCACAAGCTCCTCCAGCTCCTGCTCAACAGCAGCAAGCTGCTGCTCCTGCTCAAGAACAGGCTGCTCCTGCTCAACAGCAAGCTCCTGCTGCTCCACAGCAAGAAGTTCAAGCTCCAGCTGCTCAACAGCAAGCTCCAGCTGCTCAACAGCAAGCTCCTGCTGCTCCACAGCAAGCTCCTGCTGCTCAACAGCAAGCTCCAGATGCAGAATAAGATCATTTCGATCAAAAGCCCGCAAATCTTTGCGGGCTTTTTTCTTTTGCTAAGAAATCCATAATCCCCCATAGTAGAGCCATGCCAGTCTATGTCCCTGATGAAAATGGTGAACTCTCCTCATTAGATGGGTCTATCCTTTCCCAGCAAGCCACTCAAATGCCAGGAGACTTAGGCGCCACCTTTGCCAAGATGTTTATTACTCTGATTGTCTTGGTCGCCCTTCTCTTTATTACCTACTGGTTCCTGCGCAGATTGATCCAAAATAGACTCCAAAAAGGTGTCGGGAATAGTTCGATCCAAATCTTAGAAAAGCGGATGATCAGCCCGAAAACGATGCTTTATTTAATTGAAGTCGAAGGCAAAAAGACGCTCATTGCCGAATCGCATCTTGAAATCAAGCGTGTCTTAGATTTTCCACAAAATTGATGTGCGGATCGTTCATTTGTCCGTAGGGCTGCATGCAGAAAGCGACAAAGAATGCCGTCCTTGGATTTTCTTCGCAAAGCGCGCTCCAAGCAAGCTCATGGTTTTCCCGTTTGATCTTCTGATACTGCTCTGCTTCTCTTCTTGTCTTTCCATCGTGAAGAATGCTCTCTAGCATCCCAAAAAAGGCCCTACCATATAACGGCTTGAAAATGCCGCAAAGAGCTGCGAATTGCATTCCGACGTACAAGATGGGAATCTGTGCGATTTTCCAAGCTTCCTTAAAAACCGCGAGAGGAGATAAATTCACAATTGGGACAATGACGAGCCGCATAAAATGCAGCGTTGTATATAAGAGAAAATAAGTAGAATTCACAAAAAGAAATAATCCAAAGCACTTAAATGCGATCGCATTGAGGGGTTCTTGCGGATAGAGAGTCGAAGTAGAAACATCGAGGATTTCATATCGTCTGACTTCCTGCCCATTTGATTTTCTAAATCCTACAAGAACATTTTCCCAGCCAGAAGGCAGTTCCTCGGGAGTATAGGTGCCTGGAATTTGGAGAGGAGGTATTTCACACATATTTTTCTATAAATTGGATCATCCAGTTTACAGCAGTCTCTATTTCTGCGTCACTATGAGCTGAGGTCATAAACCAAGCTTCATGCGATGAAGGAGAAATATAGACACCCTTTTCAAAAAGAAATTGGAAAAAGCGGATGAACATCTCTTCATCTAACTGCTTGAGATCTTCTTTAGAACGCACTTTCTTCAAGCCAAAAAAGATATTGAACATTGATCCGGCTTGCTGCAAACAAGCGTTTTTATTTGCGAGCGATTTTTTCAACGGCTCAGTCATCGCATCTGTTCTGCGTTTGAGATCTTCGAAAAACCCTTTCTTTTCGATTATGGCAAGAGTTTCTAGCCCGGCGCGCATAGCCACCGGATTGCCCGATAGAGTTCCCGCTTGATACACAGCTCCAAGCGGCGCCAGAAAATCGAGAAATTTGGCTTTCCCTCCGACAGCTGCCACAGGAAAACCGCCTCCAATCACCTTCCCTAAACAGGTAAGATCTGGATCGATTTTATAAAGGCCTTGCGCTCCTTGCAGACCCAGTCTAAATCCGGTAATCACTTCATCAAAAATGAGAAGCGAACCGTTTTTCGCCGTCTCTTCACGCAGCATTTCCAAATATCCAGGCTCCGGGAGCACAACTCCCATATTGCCAGTAACCGGCTCCAGAATCACTGCGGCGATTTTCGATGCTTCTTCGCTACGAAAGAGCGCTCGAACCGCCTCAAAATCATTGAATGGGAGGCAAATCGTATCGGCGATGATATTTTGGTTAACACCTTTGGATGTAGCCATTGGGTTGAGCTTTGCCACGCCTGATCCGGCTTGAATTAGCAGCGAGTCTGAATGGCCGTGATAATGGCCTGTAAATTTTACGATTTTTGGCCGCTCTGTAACTCCGCGGGCAAGGCGCATTGCGGTCATGCCGGCCTCCGTACCCGAACTGACGAATCGGATCTTTTCAATCGATGGAATCAAACTGACGATTTTGTTAGCAATCTTCAGCTCGATTTCTGTTGCGATGCCAAACGAGGTTCCCTTTTGCATTTGCTGATAGACGCCATCAATCACGCCATCATGGGCATGGCCGAGAATCAAAGCGCCCCAGCTGCAGCAAAAATCGATGTAGGAATTTCCATCCACATCCCGAATACGGGCGCCCTTGCCCGATTCGACGATCATCGGGGGCATTTTCAAATGGCGGAAAGAGCGGACTGGCGAGTTCACTCCGCCAGGAATCACTTGGCACGCTTTATCGTAAATCTCTTTCGATTTAAGTCGATTCATAAGCGTGCGATGTTATCCGAAAAGATTTTTTTTGACGAACAGTTTTTGTTTCGGCACAATCCGAAAAATGATGAGACGCTTCCTGACGGTGCTTGCCCCAGCCATTCTTTTCGCCCTACCGTATGAAGTCACATTTGTGGGGCTTGAAAATGAGAAAGCGCTCAATTCCATTCGCGACGCTGCCGATCTCATTACCCTGCAAGAGCGTCCTCCCGCCTCGATCAACGGGATCCGGTACCGGATCGCTGGCGATATTCCGGATATGCTCAAAGTGCTCCGCGCCTACGGCTATTATGACGCCACAATTACATCTGATGTGCAAGTAGAAAATGAAAAAGCGCAAGTAACGATCTATCTGCATACAGGACCGCAGTACACCCTGCGCTCATATCAAATCTTCCATGGCGATTGCACGCAGCCAGCTGAAATCCCCTGCTGCGATCCCTTGACTCCTGAACGGCTCGGCCTTAAAATCGGGTCGCCTCTCCTTTCTTTCAACATCGTCAATGCCGAACTCAACCTGCTCTCCGAACTTTCCCGCTGCGGCTATCCGCTGGCCAGCGTCGAAAAGCGCAAAGTGATTGTCGATATGGACAAAAAGGATGTGGAAGCTGCGGCCTGCATCGATGAGGGGCCTCTTTCAAAGTTTGGACCGGTCTCGATTTTCGGCCTTAAAACAGTGAAGGCAAAATTCGTCCTCGACCGGATCTCTTGGGATGAGGGAAAAATCTACAGCTCCGATGATGTGCAGCACACGCAAAAAAGGCTCCTCGATAGCGACCTTTTTAGCTCAGTGCTTATTTCTCATGACGGCCATTTGGATGAAAACGGCCAGCTTCCCATGAAAATGCGCCTTTCTGAGGCGAAGCATCGGCAGATTTCTCTTGGTGTTTTCTACGCAACAGTTGATGGCCCTGGCGGAATATTCACTTGGACGCATCGCAACTTGCGCGGCCTCGGCGAAAGCGTGAGCCTCAACGGAGAATTTTCGAAGCGTTATTTAGCGGGCACCATCACATATAAAAAACCCGATTTTTGGACCGAAGACCAAACTCTTCGCGCTATGGGGCAGATTGAAAGGCAAGATATCACTGCATACATTGCTTTCCTCTACCGGTTTGCAACATTTATAGAACGGAAATGGGATGTTAAAACCAACGTTTCGTTTGGCCTTGAAGTGCAGCATATCAATGTAGCCGACAGCGCAAGCGATGGAAGGTATAACCTGATCGATCTGCCTGTTTTTATCCGCTACAACACTTCTGATGATCTGCTCAATCCAACAAAAGGCTACACAATCGTTTATCAGCCCCATTTATTCCAATCTCTAGATCATGGAGCGCAGCATTTCATCAAGCAGCGGCTCACAACCACTTTCTATTTGCCACTCATAAAAAAATGGTTCGTATTTGCCGGCAGGTTTCAATTTGGTTCGATTGCGGGGGCCAAACAAAAAAATGTTCCGCTTCCGATCCTCTTTCTTGGCGGCTCGGAAGACGATTTGCGCGGATATCGGTACTTAACTGTGAGCCCGCTCGATGGCGACAAGCCGCTCGGGGGCAGATCGGCCATCTTTATTTCTCTCGAACCTCGTTTCCGATTTGGCGATGTTGGAATTGTTCCTTTTGCCGATTTTGGGACCGTGGCCTTCAACGAACTGCCGACAGTCGACACCAAGTGGTTTAAGTCGCTCGGTCTTGGGCTCCGCTACTTTACATTCTTCGGTCCTTTGCGCCTTGACATAGGCTTTCCGCTGGATCGAAGGAGCATCGACCCGGCGTTTAGAATATATGCATCGATAGGACAAACATACTGATGAAAAAGTGGATTATTATTCCGGTCGTTCTTCTCTTTCTCCTCACAGCAGTATATGCCGTGATGCAAAGCAATATTGGAAGAAATGTAGTCCGTTCAGCGCTGACCCGCGCCCTTGAGGATTCGGGATACACCGTCCAAATCGACCAAGTGGAAGGAACGCTTCCCCATCAAATCAATCTCAAAGGGATTTCCGTCAAAGGCGAAGGGTTTGAGGCAACAGCTAGCGAAATCCGGCTCCGTCCCGTTCTATGGCGCCTTCTGAAACGAGAGGCAGCCTTCAATGACGTTCAAGCCAAGGGAGTTTCAGTAACAGGGAGCGCCCCTTTTGATTTTTCAGGCATTTTCCGGATCAACCGCAAACGCCTATTTGTGCGCGGCGAAGTGGGAGAATGGAGCTTATACATACGTTATCATTTGAAAGCGCAAGAGGCAGTATTTAGCGTCGCCAATGATTGGCTTATCGCTCGGGGGAATGCAGATTTTTTTCCCAAACTGGATGCCAACATCCGGATCCGTTCCAACTATTTAATGGCTGCAGCGAAAATCCATCAAGAAGGCAGCGCTTATCTGTGCGCAGCCGATTGGCAGATGGCAGAGTTGAAAAATATAGGTCCTATCCAAGGAACGGCTTCAGCAACTTATGAAAACGGGACTCTTAAAGGATCCGTCAGCGCCGAGGGGCATGCCAATGCAAGCTTTGATCTTGCCCTATTCGAAAAAGCAGGTTCGGCAGAACTCCATATCGACAATCTGCAAGCCCTTCACGTTCTGGGAGCCTACGGAAAATTAGAAGCCAAAGCTTCTGGCAAACTAGACGAGCTTTCCATCGATGCATCGCTGAATGATTTCTACTACAAAGACCTTTATGCAGAAACATTGAACATCCATACCGATCTCCGCAATCTGCTTATGGAAGGAAAAAAGGTGAAATGGAAACATCTTGGCGTAGAAAACGGGACTTTTGAAACTACGCTTACGGAAGGTCCCTATAAACTCATCGCTTCAGGAACTTTGCCTCATCCCTATACTTTGCAGTCCGATGGATCTTGGAAAGACCGGTTCATCATCAATATACAAACACTGAGCGGTCAGCTTCTCGAGTCGCCTTTTTCCCTCATTGATCCTGTAGAAATCACAGCTTCTCACGAATTTTTCCAAGTTCCTGAGGCCATTTTTGCAATCGGCGACGGCGGAGCCTCCCTCAAAATCAACAGAGAAAAAGACAACACCGACGCCTCGATCCATTTAACCGATTTCCCTCTCGATTTTATCTCATTCAATCCCCTGGAAGTGAAAGTTGCCGGCACCTTGAATTTGGATGCAGAGATCAAAGAGCGAGCGAATAAGTTGAAAGGAACATTCAAATCGTTTGTGAATCAAACAGCTCCCCTCCCCTCTTCAGGAAGCTTCGAAGGAACTTTCAGCAAAAATCTTCTCAAAGTAAAAGGAGGGCTTGCCATTCGAGAAACTCCCCTCCTAGACCTAGACGCGACGCTTCCCATCCATTTTTCAATTTGGCCTTTTGAGTCGGAAATTCTCTTTCATAAAAATGCAAAAGGGACCCTTTCCTTCAATGGCAGAGTGGAAGAGATCCTCGACTTTTTTGACTTAGGAGCTCACCGTCTTGAAGGCAATCTGCAAGGAGCCATTTCTTTCCGCAACACTCTCTACCGCCCTCTCGTTGAAGGCAAATTCGCATTCACCGACGGAGTCTACGAAAATTACTATTCAGGCACATCTCTTTCCAACATCACGGCCAATATCCTCGCTGAAAAGAACTCTCTCTTTTTGCAAAGCATAACAGCCCAAGATTCTACAGGAACGGGCACCTTGCAAGGGGATGGCGAGCTTCATCTGCTTCAATCGGATCTTTATCCATTCCGCGTTAGGCTGAATATCGATGGATTGCAGTTTACCGAAATCGATCTTGTGAAAGCGACTGCCACTGGCAATTTGCTTTTAGAAGGGAACATGCTTTCCGCTATTGCAAAAGGCGAAGTGCAAATCCAACAATGCGATTTGACCATCCCCGATCACATTCCCCGCCCGCTCCCCCACCTCGACGTCGTTTATCGGAATGCGATCCATCCGGTAGAGCCGCCTCAAGGTCATGATCATCCCTATCCGCTCCGGCTCGATCTCAAAATTTCCGCCCCGGCAAATATCTCAATTGAAGGACGCGGCCTCACCTCAAAGTGGACAGGAGATTTCCACCTTGGCGGAACAGCAACCCAACTAGCAGCCAAAGGGAGCCTCGATCTCGTTGAAGGGGAATTCAACTTTTCGACCCGAAGTTTCAAATTGACCGAAGGGTCGCTCGCTTTTTCGGGCATCGAACACCAAATGCCCTACCTCAACTTGGCAGCCCAAGTAGAAACAAAAGGGATCACGATCACCGCCCGATTGAAAGGGCCGCTCGACGATCCGCAAATCACTTTATTATCGAATCCTCCCCTCCCCCTTGGATCAATCCTATCCTATCTCTTATTCGGACAAGATATTTCAGAGATTGGCGGATTCCAGGCCTTGCAGCTAGCAACCTCTTTGGCAAGCCTTGCTGGAACGGGTCCTGATGTGATGGAAGCGACCCGCAAATCGCTCGGCGTGGACCGCCTGCGCGTTGTGACCGAACCGACAGAAGAGGGCGGGGAAACGGTAGCGCTCCAAGTGGGCAAATATATCTCTAAAGGGGTGCTTGTCTCCTTTACTCAGGGAGCCGATGAAAGCAGCACAAATATCAGCGTCGAAATCGAGCTGAAAAACAACTTCGTCTTCCAAATCGAAAGCGACCAGAGACAAGAGCAAGGAAAATTCACGCTAAAGTGGAATCTAAATTATTAACTCTGTCTATCGAGATTGAGGCTATGTGCCCGCGGCATCGATAGTCTTGATTTTAAATTCATCAAGTGATTATATTATTTTGCTTCGTAACCCTAGATGTCCCAATACTCTAGGCTTAAAATATTTGCTCGTATAGCGCGTTTATTCCCTGCGTTTTATCATAGGGGTGCGCTCTGAAGAGCCTGCCAGCATGAGGAGAAGAATATGTTTGTTGATGAACTAGAAGAAATCGAAAGCCGCCGCGGCGTCATCCCGGGAATGTTCATCCCGAATGGCCCCACTCACTTGGATCAGCTCAAAGACTGCGAACCAGCAGCACTGCGCAAAACTCTCGGAATCCGCGATGGCTATTTAATGACTCCTGTAGGAGTTGGCGAACCTTTAATCGACCGAGTATCTCTAGAAGCGCCCGTTTCTGAAACGGCTCTCGAGTGGCTCCCTGCTGTAGAAGATCATCTGGAGCAGTTAAAAACAGTTCACAATGCTGCAGAAACAACAGCCGAAATGCCCTCCAAAGGTTTTGAATTCCCTAATCTTGCCTGGGAAGCGATTAAATTCGGCCTTGCAAAAGAAAATTACATCAACGAACAGTTGAACCACCACATCGACGAAATCCAAAAAAAGCAAAAAAACATTTCTCTTCTTCTCGATTTGAGCGGCGAAATTTCCGGAATGAAAGAAGATGAAAAGGAATTGCCCCCGAAAGCGAAAGAAATTTTAGAAAAACTGAAGCAGGGCGGCATCGAGTTTAAAGAAGGCCTCACAATTGAAGAGCTGAAGCGTCAAGGCAGCTCAAAAGAAAGCGATCTTCGCTCGCAAATGCAGATTGCATTTACGACTGAAGTACAGCGGCTGATGCAGCACGTGGAATCAATCCATCAGATTTTGCAAAACATCATCCGCAGCGATGCAAAAGTGAAGGAAAAAGCAAACCAATTGCAAAAATGATCGAAATTTCGACTCTCTCAGAAGATGAAGTGGAGCGTTTCTACGCATTCGGATTTGCCCACTATGGTTCAGGCCAGTGGGACCGGGCGGCAGATGTGTTCCGCGTTCTTTGCACGAGACGGCCATTAGAACCCAAATTCTGGTTCGCGCTTGGCGCCACACTGCAAGAAGCGGGAAGCTACCAGGAAGCTTTACACTCTTGGGCTATGGCAGCTCTTTTGAAGAAAGAAGACCCATATCCCCACTTCCATGCAGCTGAGTGCTGCATTTCGCTGCAGATGGCAAAAGATGCAGCTAAAGCATTGAAAGAGTCGGAAGAAAGAATCCAAGGGGAACATCCCCTCAAGGGCAAAATCGCCCTTTTAAGACAGCAATGGAGGCTCTAATGTCCGATATAGCCCTCGATTTTGATGATGAATTAATGAGAGCCCGATTCATCCAAGGGCTCGGCACGCCTCCGCTCGATCCATTCGCTATTAAACCGGCAGCTCCTCTCGGTCTTTCTTCTCCTGTTTCTTCAATTGATGAAGTGAGGGAAAGCCCAAAGCTGGAACTGCCGCGTCAAAACATCATGATCCGCATCCTCGAAGCGCACCAAGAGACGGAGCGCCTCGCAGCCATAAGAGCTCAGAATTTCGAGGTCGAGTCAGCCAAATCATTAGCCGAGATTCAAAGGCTGGAACAAGAAAAAGAAGAGGCTTTTTTAAAAGAACTCGATGCTGTTAAATCGAGAGACACCTGGGAAACGTTTTCAACGGTTGCCCAATATGTTTCTAGCGTTGCAGCTGTAACACTTGCCTTTTCGATGGGAGGCGTCCCTGGAATTCTTCTTGGCGCAGCAGGTGTGGTCGGCGGAGGCGTTCGGCTTCTCAATGACACGAATTTGATGCGCCCTATTTTAGAATGGTTTGGCAAATCAAGAGAGCTCCAAACAGAAATTAAGCAAAATATCGAATCATACGCCTTCTATCTCCAAATGGGACTTGGGGTTGCAGGGGGCCTTGCCGCATGGCAAGCAGGCTATTTTGCCGCGATGGAAGCAGCCAATCTGCTCGATTACACGACCAAAGCCTCTTCCATGGTCGGATCAGCCAGCACCGTAATGAAAGCGGGCGGCGATATCGGCAAAGCCTACTACGGCAAACAGATTGGCGATTATATGAAAGAATCACGGAAAGCTGAATATGCAGTCACTGCCCAAAGGCAGGGGTTAAGCCGCAATTCGAAAGAGATCCAAGAAATCATGGATAACATTGACTCGGAATTAGAAGGCATTAGAAAAGCGATCCAAAAACAAGAAATACATCAAGATTGAGGGGAATATGGCAGAAGTATCATTAGATTTAATCGATGACGACCGTTTCGATGTGCGCGGCAAAACTCTTGGAGGATTGGACACCGTCAATCTTTCTGAAAGAGAAGATCAAGACACGATCGTCAAAACAAAAAAAGCAGCTGAAAATTTCATGACCAATATCTACCGAGTGATGCCCTTCATTTTGGCTGACCAGCATCGTTCCGGTGAAAAAAGCAAAAGGGAAATACACCTTCTGGAAGCGGGCATTAAAAAGGCGACACTCCTTGCTGCGGATCTTCAGGGAGACCTTGGATGGAATGGATTGAAGTCTGCAGGTCTCGTTATGGCTGTGTCTTTATTGCAATTCGTCCCTGGCTGCAATGATGTAGATAAGCAAATCGTGAATTTGGCTGCTAAAGAAGTAGCTCCAAACATTATGGGCATGTCTCGACACGGCATCGAAGGCAATTTGACCAGAGCCAACAACGATGTCACCTTGAAAAACAACAAATACAACTTGCTCTCGACACAAGAACAGTCAAGAGGCAACCAGCGCCAGGAAATGACCGCTATCCTCGACAAGGCAAACCGCCTCCTCGAATCTGCTAGCCGAGCTGGCTAAGACGCGAGAACACCGTGACACTTCACGGTGTTTTAAACCACTCACTTTAAACTTTTTATTACAATATACTTATCCTTGAGATTGTGTTATAATTCCTGCATAACAATCAGGAGTTAATAACATGTTTAGAGTGGAATACAGACCTAGCGGCGACTCTTCTAAAGTGGAAAAATTTTTAACTGATAAAAACCCGCAAAAAGCCCTCGATGAAGCTCTAGAAATCCCCTTCTTATTTCAAAGGGATGATGCTTTAGAAAAAATTGTTAACTTCCACCTAGCTAAAGGCGACATTCAGAAAGCCGAATCTGCAGCTACTCACATTTCTTATCTCAGCACTTCCTCCTGGAACTTCAAAAAGATTTTTGAAGCCTACCTTGCAAAAAACGATACGATTAGCGCGAAGAGAGCTGCCTTAAAAATTTCCTATCTATCGGAACAAAACCAAGCGATTGAAAAAATAATTGACCACCACATCGCTAAAGGCGATCTAACGCAAGCCGAATCCTTGCTTTCTGACCTCAACATGAGCTCAAGCATCTCAAGATGTGCTGGAAAAATATTCAACATATACTTTGAGAAAAAGGACTTTTCTAGCGCAAAAAGAATCTTGGCTTCGGCATCCTCCATTTCAAAAGACGATGCAGCGAAGATGTTGGATCATGAACTGGCAGCAAACCAACTTACCGAAGCTCTTAAGACAAGCCAATGGATGGGCGAAACTGGCGTCAAAAAAGTGGCGAAAAAAATTGAAGAAACCAAACCTAATGAAGAAACTCTAACTGCTCTTGAAAAACTCGCGTCCATCCTTTTTTGGTTCATGCCCAGCCTAGAAAAAATCATTCTAAACGCCCTGATATCTGTTTACCAATCTATGGGTAAAGAATCGGAAGTTGAGCGACTGAAAAAGAAGATAGAAGAGTTAGATAAAGGCGGCAGAATCTTTGAACATATTCGAACAGCGTTTGCTATTCCTGCCGGAGTCTATTCGGGGATAGTTACCCTATCCCAAGGAGCAACGCCTCAAGTTGCCGGACTCGTCGGAGCAGGAACTGCAATTGCTTTCAAATACCCTACCATACTTAAAATCCAAAACCTTTTAGGTCTTGGCGCAGGGATGGCTGCCTCTGCCTCTGGCTATGGGCCATTGGCTGCTACAGGAATCGGTCTTGGAACAAGCTTTGTGACAAGAGTTCCAGTTATTCGCGATGCTGCATCTTGGACCGCTAACACTGGAATTTCAGTCTTAAAGACAGGCGGAAATGCTGTATTGTGGACAGCCGAAACTGCCGGAAATGCAATGTTATGGACAGCTGAAAAAACGCTCCGGGCCGTTGGTACTGTTGTAGAAGGCGTTTTCAGCGGGATCAGCGCTACGGGCGGGTTAATAGCCAGCGCAGTTAAAGGGGTCGATTCAGCCCTGGATGTCTTGAGCGGCAACTAATCGTTTCTTTTGGTAGGCAAAAAGGAAGAGCACCGGCAAGATCAGCAGGGCAAACCCCAATCCAATTGTCAGCATGTATTGGAGCTTGCTCTCAATCACATATCCTGGCGGCGGCTCAAATCCAACGATGATCGTCATCACACATCCGAAAAGTCCCGCTAAGCATGAAATCGTTCTTAAACCTCTCGGAATTCGATAGCTTTGCGCGGTTCTTTTCAGCTTCAGGGCTGCCAAGAAAAGCAAAATGTACATCACCATGTAAAGCCCCGTACTGAGCGCCATCAAAAACCAATAGAAGCTGTTTACGCTCGGCATGAACTGAATGCTCAGGCAGAAAAGCGATACGAGAATCGCTTGAGCTATGAGGATCCGGACAGCTGTTCCATGTTTATTCGTAGCCATAAAAAACTTTGGCAAAAATCCATGCTCTGCCGCTTGGAAAAGTCCCTTCGCAGGCGATAAAAGCCAGTTCACAGAGCCGCCAATGCTTCCTACAATAATCAAAAAGGCAAGGACCGGGATCAGAATCGGCATGTGAAATGCGTTGAGGAACATCGTAAAGGTCTGCATCACCCCGTCCACATACTGAATATTTTCTTTAGGGATCACTATTGCAACCGAAAGCGCACCCAATATCAGGGTCGCCAAAAGAATCAGCACAGAGTAGCCGATCGCTTTTGGAAAGTTTTTTTGAGGATTGGCGATATCGCTGACATGCACGCCTGAAAGTTCCATTCCCAAAAAGGAAGCCATGATCGTAACAAGGGCAATCCCATTGGAGCCCAGATCAAACGCAGGGACGAGATTATCGAAGGAAACAGCAAGCGGATTGCCGAGAATCACCCACCAAACGCCAAGCGCGATAAGAAAGAGCATCGGGACAATCGTGCCGATCGTTCCGCAAAAAGCATTGATCCGGGCAGAGACCTGGATCCCTTTCAAGTTGAGAAGCGTGAGGCCCCAAAAAGTGAAGAGGGCGAAAAGGAGCAAAAACCATCGATTCGCCGCCAAAGCGGGATCGATGAGATAGGCGGCGGTTCCAGCGATAAAAAGGAGCATCGTCGGGTACCAAACCATGGTATTGATCCACTGCAGCCAAACAGCGAGCGTTCCCATCCGGGCGCCAAAGGCGTGCTTGATCCAATAATAGACTCCCCCCTCGTTTGGATAGCGCGATGCGAATTCAGCAGAGATAAAAGCGACAGGAATTAAAAAAAAGAGTGCGGAGACGATAAAAAAGAAAATGAGCGAAGGTCCGAAAAGGGCCGTCGTCGGCAAAGTTCGGATGCTATCAATCGCTGCAACGATCAGCAAAACGAGGGAAAAAAGTGGAATCTTTTTTGTCATGTGTCAAATTTTACTATTTTGTCGAATAAAACACACTATTTCCATAGAATGAACATTTGGAGGCAGAATGATCACCTTGGTGAGAAAGCAGACATTGCGCTTTCTAGAAATGATTGGCGATTATGTGTCGTTAATTGTCGATGTAATTAGCGCAAGCGTTAAAAAACCGCCGGCCTGGAAACTCATCCGGGAACAGCTCTTTCATATCGGCGTGATGTCTCTTGGCGTTGTAGCCATTACCGGCTTCACCACAGGCTTTGTTCTCGCAGCCCAATCGTTTTACCAGCTCGGAGAAAAGGGTCTCGCTAGCGTGACTGGGGTTCTAGTCGGCAAGTCGATGATCACAGAACTCGGGCCCATTTTGACCGCCTTTATGGTGACAGGCCGCGTCGGATCGTCAATGTGCGCAGAGCTTGGCACAATGAAAGTGACTGAGCAAATCGATGCCCTCAAATCAATGGCGATCAACCCAAACGCCTATCTTGTGGCCCCGCGGATTCTCGCCGGCGCGTTCATGATTCCCTTACTTACGCTATTTAGCGTGATCATGGGGATTTTGGGAGGTTTTCTCATCGCAGCAAGTCTCTTCAACATGACGGCATCCAATTATTTTACCCCGATGCAAATCCACATCACCCTCTTCGATTTCCTCTCAGGATTCATCAAATCAACCATCTTTGGGATTCTGATTGTAACTGTTTGCTGCTATCGCGGAATGCGGACAGCTGGCGGCGCCGCTGGCGTCGGCCGCTCGACCACGCAGAGCGTTGTGACAAGCTATATTTTGATTTTGGTCGCCGATTTCTTTTTGACACTCGCTCTCAACATGATCCACCAGGCATTAAAAAACGACTGGATGAGAGGCGTATGATCCGGATCAAAAACCTTTGGAAGCGTTATGGGAATTTCGACGTTTTAAGAGGGCTGAATTTAGAAGTCCATCAAGGAGAGATTCTCGTTATTTTGGGCCGTTCCGGGGTTGGAAAAAGCGTCCTTTTGCGCCACATCATCGGCATCGAAAAGCCGGACCAAGGTTCGATTGAAATCGACGGCGTGATGTTCACCGAGCTCAAGAAAAATGAAATCTACCATGCCGTCCGCAACATGGGGATGCTCTTTCAAGGCTCTGCTCTTTTCGATTCAATGAACATCGAGGAAAACACCGCCTTCTATCTAAAACAGCATCGCGACATCCTGACCAAAAAACGGCTTCCGCCAGAAGTCATCAAGCAAAAGGTTAAAGAGGCGCTCCAAATGGTCGGCCTTGAAGGTACTGAGCACAAAATGCCCTCCGATCTTTCGGGCGGTATGCGCAAACGAGCCGGCCTTGCCCGCCTCATTGTTTACCGTCCATCAATCCTGCTCTATGACGAACCGACCACGGGCCTCGATCCAATTACATCCCAACAGATCAATGAACTGATTGTAAAAACGCAAAATGAACTCAAAGGAACGAGCATCGTCGTAACTCACGATATCAATTCCGCTCTCTTCATGGCCGACAGGCTTGCTCTTCACCAAGATGGACAAATCGTCCATGTTGCCGAACCAGAAGCGTTCATGAAGTTTGATAACCCAACGATCAATTTCTTAAGGGAAAACCAACAATATAAGAGGAAACAATGACCGATCGAATCAAAAATATTCTCATTGGCCTTTTCGTTCTAGGAGCCATTGCGATTATGGTTTCTTTAGTCCTCTTCTTAAAACCAACTGTTGGAGATGGAAAAAAAATTCTCAACGTCCGCTTTACCAACATTTCCGGAATCGGTGTTGGCACAAGGGTCACCTTCGCAGGTAAACCAATCGGCGAAGTGATCCACATCCGCGAATTGCCAAAAGCGCGCGACGAAGCCGATGACCATGGCCGAATTTATTTGTATCAACTGACCCTCAAAGTCGATTCGAGCGTCGATGTGTTCAGCAATGACGAAATTGCGATCAAAACAACGGGCCTCATGGGAGAAAAATCGATCGCCATTTTGCCAAAAGCCTCGACCCCTTCAAAACCCGCGCATCTCATCACCGATCAAATCGTCTACGCCAACTCAACCGATGCGCTCGAGCACACCTTCAACCAAGTCGCTCATGCAGCCAACCAGCTCGAAACAGCCGTCCACAGGCTCGATACCTGGTTCTTGGAAAATCAGGCTTACGTCACGAATGCGCTTAGATCTTTTGATGGCGCCATGAATCAAGTCGACAAGCTGCTGGGCTCCGTCGATCAGGAAAAACTCGTTCCCGCCCTAAAAGAATCAGTGGATCTGCTCAGCGGCAACATGCAATTGATCAAATCGAGCCTCGAAGACGATCAGCTTCTCAATAAAATCGCCTCCCTTGCTGAGAGCCTCGATCAAGCGGCAGCCGCCTTCAATTCCGATGGCGCTCAGGCCCTTGCCAACATCAATCAGATTTCCCGCGATATCGCCTCCGGTTCTGGAACAGTGGGCAGGCTCATCGTCGGCGATGATTTTTACTTGAGGCTTGCATCTCTGATGAATAAGGGAGAAACGCTGATGAACGATGTCAATCATTATGGTCTGCTTTTCCAATACAACAAACAGTGGCAAAAATCGCGCACCCGCAAGGCAAACTTCCTCAAAGCTCTTGATAGCCCGCAGGAATTCCGCAACTACTTTGAGGGAGAGGTCGATTCGATGACCACCTCATTGGGCAGGCTTTCAGAGCTCATGGATAGGGCCGGGGCGGATCAGAAGACTCAAATCATCCAAAGCGATGCATTCAAACATCACTTTGCCAACCTAATGCGTCAAGTCCAAGGACTAACAGACGCCCTCAAACTATATAACGAAGGCTTGGTCGCTGAAAGCGAAGGGATCGTTCAAGAGTAAACCGTATCATCTACATACTGACGAGATATATCAGCGCAGGGCCCCGCGAGGCGCGGGGGTTGCAGAGATAGGCGCAGGGGACGCAGGGAAAAAATGAATAAATGATCTTTTTCCTCTGCGCTCGCTGCGTTTATCTCTGCTACCCCACGCCTCGTGGGGCCCTGCGCTGAAAAATTTTAGCAATATTTTAGCGTTCAAGTATTTTGGCGGCGCCGGCCGAAGGCCGCAATCTAATCCATCTTTGCTCATCTTGCCTATCCTGTTCATCTTGGTTGATTTCATAGATTCAGGTGGCATATACTCTTGCCCAGTTTTTAACTAGGTATAAGTATAATGGCATCCCAAGCACTGCTCGCTCCCCCAACAACCCCTCCGCGCCCAACGGCGCCAGATCGAGTTTTCTTCCCTTCTCCCATGAGAGATCAAGTTGCCCGCCGCAAATCCGAACCGACCATTGCCGGAAATTTTATGGCTAAATATAGGGAAATCCAAAGACTTCAAAGAATCGTCTCCCTGCACCAATCGATGCCCGAACGAAGGGCTGACAAACAGGCGCTCCTGGCCAAAATTTCAACTATTTGGGATAACGCTCAAAAACAACTGCTTATTTCTGAACAAGAAGCTATGAAAGCGGTTCAGGAAGGCTTTAAAAAGCTTGGCAACCCTGAAATCACAGAAATCTATCTTCCTGGATTCGATCGATCTGATGACTTTGTCTCTAGACTTATCGATTGCGCAAAAGATACACAGGCAGTTCTCATCGCTCCGCTCAGAGTTTCCGATGCAGGAAAAAAAGGTCCTACACTTCTTGTTACGTATCCAAGCGGAGACGATCTCCAATCGTATGTTATAAAATTTACAAATGCTTCTGAAATAGGAGCTAGCCACATTTACGAGGCGTTCTCAGGATGTCTCTATGACGATCCAAGATTTTCCGCCGGATTTTTTGTCCCGGAAATGTCAAGAATAGACCTAAAAAGCGGCCTGCACGAAACAACTGCAGGAGAAATTAGTGAGCTTACTCCAGACCAAACCCAAGCTTTCTTAAATGTTCTGAAAACAATCGCAAAACCCAAAGATCCTGAAGACACCCAGCTCATGTGTATGGATCGAATCAGAGGACCCAATCTTTTCGATGCCGCCTACACGCAATATCCGAGCTTTTCACAAGAACAGAGAAAAAAATTCTTCGAGCGCCTCGGTAGACTTGCCATGCTAGACCTGATCCTCGGACACACCGATCGTTTAGTCGGAGTTCTTGAAACAGGTGATGGATATGCATTAGATGATGCTTTGGAAGCGAACCTCGGAAATGTCCTAGTAGTCCCTGATGCAGGAAAGCCCGCCTTTTCTCTTTATGCAATTGATAATGGCCTAGATAGGACTCTTATTAATGATGAGACGGAACGAGCGAAATATTTGGAGTTTTTAAAAGCCCTCTTCGCAAAAGACGACCCTTATACAGATCTTGCAGAAAATATCATTACGATGTTTAATAGCGCCCTTTCAACTCAAATTGATGAGTTTGAATCTTCCGATCATAAATCGGAAAAAGATGATGTCGTAAATGTTGGGACGATTAATGCAAAGCTCAAAGATATCAGGACTGATTTGAAAGGATTGGCTAAAGAATCTTTGATCAAAGGACTAAAAGGAATGGCTGAATGGCTGAGGCATGTAGCTGTACCCAAACTTTGGGATAGTAGTGTGAAAGCCAAAGCTTTACAAGGTTACTTACAAGAAACAAATCCTCAGATGTTAGAAGCAATTGTTGAAAGGCTAAAAGGAGTATTCGCATGAGTGCTATATCACCGCTAGACGTTTGTTGGCTGAAGTTGGTAGCTATTCACGCAAAGGCTGCAGCTAAAGAAAACAGAAGAAGTCTTGTCGATTTAAAAAGTTCTGCACCTTCATTTGAAGAAAATAAAGTTTTGAATGCTGTTGTGGAGATCATTGAAAAAGCTGATTTGATGTTGGACAGCCTTGAAGGCTTGTACTGTGCTGCTCAAAAAGCTTTGAGTGTGTTCGCCAAGTCTCTGCCTTCGCCTGTGAACCCTGGATCTCGCAGCAGAACGCCATTGAGTTTTCAGTTTTAAAGGTGTTTAACGGTCAGCGTTTTTAATGTCTGCGGGTGATAGAATTCACCAAAAGTTTTGATGATTTCATTGCCCCGTTCAGCAAGCTCGCCGTCGATCCTTTCTAGAGCGGAAATGGTTCTATTGAACCGCTCCGGATCAATTGCTCTCTCTCTGATAAAAAGGGCTGGGGTATAAAGAAGCCAGCGAAGGAAATCCTGCTCTTCTTTGGCCGTGAAATTGCTTGTAAGCAGCTGTAAGAATCCGAAGAATGCGCCTGTAGACGCAGATCCTGTATCAATCGCATCTTTGCAAGTGAAGCTGATAGAACTCGGCTCGACCATATCGATGCACTTCAAAATCAAAAACTGATAGAAGATTTCGATAAAATCTTCGCGGTTGCGCCTCGTGAGAGAATTTTTGTTATTGAAGAAATGCTCATGAATGGCTGGAAGCGCCATCTCAGCAAAACGGGTCAGTTCGGTCTTTTTCAATGGCGCAGGGAAAAAGTAACCGCACTCTTCTGGAGACTCCAATTGCGCTGCAAAAGCTTTTAAAAATTCATCCGCCTTATTTAGATTGAGATATTCATTGTTTTGATAGTAGAAGTCGGTGTCTTTTGGAAGAGTCATCACGACCAGCTGATGATTGAATTCGGCATTGAGCTGCAAAGACTCGAGAGCGCGGCTTCTTGCAAATTCTTTCCAAGAAGTGCGGTCTTGCAGGTTGATGATGAGGTGTTTTTTCACCGGCTTATCTTGAGAAAGCGAGCGTAAAAAGGCGCGGAATTCGTCGATGATTTCTACTTTGTTGATGGTTGTCTGCCGGGTGGGAGATGGGATTCGGATACAATCAATTTTCTTACCTCTGCGATTCACTTCGTAGAGCCTTGAAGGGAGATTGTCCTGTCCGATCGGATCAAATGGAATCGCGATGTCTTCTTCTTGCTCTTCGCGCACTAGGTCTAAAATTTTAAAGAGCGGCCCGTTCGGGAATTTGGCAAGAAGCGTCCGATACTTTTCATCGTCCAAAAGAAACTGATTCCATACCGTTTCGCCCTTGAGAATGTGAGCCCCTTTCTTCTGTTTGATCTCCTCCCCTCTGCGCATGGTTCGATGGATGAGGCCGATCGACTCAAGTTTAACGCCTCCGACCCTTTCAAAAAGGCTGCGTGCAAGCGAGTGAACCAAATAGAGAAGCAAATGCGCATTTTTATCGCTTGGATCGGGTGGATAGGCAATCAGTTTTTGATATTCCGACGTCCGCATCGAACGTCTTAAAAAACGATGGAAATCGTCGAAATATTGCAAACAGCTTTTGCCCATGGTGTTCTGCAAGAGATTCCGAGGATTGGCTGCCAAAAACAGAGCAACAATTGCCATGCCTAATGATTTTGCAAGTTCGTCCTCTTCCAATTTTCGAGCAATTTTATAGTAATCGGAAATCACGGGGTGGCAATCGCCAAGAATCTGTCCCGCAGTCGCATGGAAATCGCGGTCCTGCATCGAACGGACTTTCAATAGTGGATCTTCTTCAAACTCTTCAGCCTGCAGATCGAAATCGCAGCTCAATTTGATATTCCGCAAGAGGGCCGCATTAAAATAAGGTTCGCCATTTTCATTCCGGATATAAAAAAGCTCGTATTCCTTATCTTGCTTAACAACCTCGAAATCCTTTAGACCTGTTTTTGAAAGATCAAGAAGCTCTGCTTCCTTGTTTTCTTCCCACTCGCCTTCCCAAGCCTCGTCGCCTTCAATACCGCCAGAAAATTTGGTCACAAACTGTTTTGAGTAGAATTTTTGAAGCGCCTTGAATTCGTCCCTTTGCGCTACAGGCATATCGATGTCTATTCCTAAGCGCAATGCAAGAAAGGCGTCCATTTTCTGTGCGGATTCGCCAACGAGATCCATCATCGCAGCGATCCCTTTGCGGCTCTTTTCATTTTCCCAATTCATTTCAGGATTTTCGTACAGCTTCAGCAAATGCTGATGGATGGCCCGATAGGTCATATCCAATATGTCGAAGATCGATTGCGGCCCCTCTCCGCTTACCCACTCCACTGTATCTGGGCCGAATTCCTCTTCCGTAGTCACAATTCTGTGCTTTTTCACGATCCCGAGCGGCGGCGGATTTTGCAAATCGATACTCACAATGGCGGCTAGATTATCCATTGCGTCTTGAACATCAATTATTTCTTTTACTTTCTGTTTCATAATTTAATTATGATATAAACCATAATTTTAATTCAATTAATTATTAATACACTTAAATTTAATGGTTTACGTTTCCTTTATGAAGGGAATTCGCCTTTATGGGAACATATAGATATATGCTGATACTGATTCGAACCTTATTCGCCCCTCTCTTGAGCTTGTTTTTCATGATGGTGGGGAGCGGCCTATTCAACACCTTTAACTCGCTTCGACTAGAGATGGAGCATATTTCTCCGGAGATGATCGGGGTTGTTTCCTCAGCCCTTTACCTAGGGATTCTGATCGGCTCCTTCAAAATCGACCGGTGGATATCCAAAGTAGGCCACATTTTTGCCTTTGTCATATTTGCCGCCTCGCTATCCATTTTAGTTCTCTTCCAGAGCATATGGATCAATCCTTGGTACTGGTCTTTCTTGCGTCTTTTTGGCGGGATCAGCATGGCTGGAGTATTTATCGTCATAGAGAGCTGGCTGCTAATGAAGAGTCCGCCAAACATGCGGGGTGCGGCGCTCTCCATATATCTGGGGGTCCTCTATTGCGCGCTTTCTCTTGGCCAGCTTTTAATCAATTCATCCGACCCCAAAACGGTGCTTCCCTTCCTCACAATTGCTTTACTTGTCGCCCTCTCAATCATTCCGATCACCATTCGCAAAATCGCAAGCCCCAAACTGACTTCGGAACCCGTTAAACTCAACATGTCTCAGCTTGTTCGACTCTCTCCATTAGGTTTTGGCGGCGGGGTGATTTCGGGGATGGTCCTAGCAGTCACCTATGGGCTTATTCCCATCTTTGCCAAAGAAATTGGCATGAGCATCACTGAAGTTGGTACCTTCATGGCAACGATCATTTTTGGCGGCTTCCTGATGCAATTGCCCATCGGCAAGTGGGCGGATCGAGGAGACCGGCGCCGCGTCCTCAAATACATCAGTTTCTTTGCAGCCCTCTTGAGCCTTGCTGTTGCCTCCACTGAAAATGGGTGGCTTCTCTTTATCCTAGCCTTTTTCTACGGCGGATTTGCATTTACTCTCTATCCGGTGAGCATGGCCTATACATGCGAGAGGGTGAAAGAGAATGAGATTGTGGCTGCGACAGGCGGGTTTGTTCTTTCGTATGGAATTGGGGCGATTGCCGGTCCCCTTCTTGCCCCTCTTGCAATGAGCTACATTGGGGCAAGCGGCATCTTCTATTTTCTCGCCTTCATCTCCCTCATTCTAGGAATCAGCACCTTCAAAACATCCAAACCCGCCCCAGAAAGCTAGACATTTTGGAACAAATAAAAAATGGCTGCAATGAGTTTTCCAACGAAGTTGGGAAACGCAGCCCAGCGATAGCGAAGCATGCCCGACGTCATTACCTATCTATGAATCTTTCTATCTTTTCTAACTAGACTTTGTTGTAGTGCTTCCATTCGAGGTGGTTGGTCATGAAGGCTACGAGCCAGACTACTAGGCCGCCTATGATGACACCCCAAGGATTGACAACCCGGACGCCAAAAGGGACTATGGCAATGATGATGAACGCAGAAAAACTAATGATGAATGTAATGATGCCTATCTTTAAATTCGAAATCGGCATTTCCATAAGCGCAAAGAAAAAATAAACAGAAGCATTGAAAAAACCAACGATGAGAGAGAAGAGAATATCTGCTCCGATGTTTGGAACATTCTCGTAATTTTGAATCTCAACCCCAGGCGAAACCCGGTCGATAAAAAATACGATGAGAAAGTTGAGAAATAAGCTTCTCAGATAATTCATAATGGCATTTCCATCTTTTTATTCTGCCGCTTCAGCTCAAAGAAATTGGTGAGGAAGCTGCCGACTGCCACCACAACGGATGCCATCAGATACCCTTCCACGGTTGAAACCCCAATCCCAATCGGGATCAATTTAATCACAGCATACGCAGCGAAGTTTAGAATCAATGCGACAAGCGCAATCTTCAAAGCTGAAGCATGCCCTATCAGCTTCAATAAAGGACAGATCAAAGTGTTGAGCAGGCCTAACGATGCGGCCATAATGAGATCCCCGCCAATGTGGGGTAGTTTTGTCTGATCCATTACCAGGATTCCTGGAAGAACGTGGTTAGCAAAGAACACGACTAGAAAGTTAATCACTAAGGTCTTGAGGTAATTCATTGGGAACCTGTTATACTATATCTCTTACGGTACAAAAAAATTTTTAAACATGAAAGTCTTTTTTCTCTGTCTGCTCCTCCTTACAGGCTGCAGGACGGCGCAAAAACCCAATTCGCAACTCAATCTCGCGTTCAACACCCATCCAACAACAACCGATCCGCGAAAAGCCGCCGATTTCATCTCATCGACACTTGTCTGCATGATTTATGAAGGGCTCACCCGCTGCGTTCCTGGCGGAAGCGTGGAACTTGCTTTGGCTGAACGGGTGGAAATAAAAGATAACTTTTATGTTTTTCACCTACGGAATGCCTATTGGTCAGACGGCAATCCGATTACCGCTTTTGACTTCGAACGATCATGGAAAGAGATCATTGGAGGACCAAGTCCTTGCGCCTTTCTCTTCTATTCTATCAAGAATGCAGAAAAATGCGCGAGAGGCGAGGGCGGAATAGAAGATGTGGGCGTTCGAGCTCGGGATGCGAGGACGCTTGTGGTCGAATTGGAAAGACCCACCCCCTATTTTTACTCATTGACAGCCTTTCCTAGCTTTTTGGCAGCTCCCAAAGAACAGGAAATTGTTAATGGCCCTTACCGAATCGAAAAGATCGTCCATAACAGCGAAATTGTGCTGAAGAAAAATGAGCGTTTTTGGAATAGAGAGAACATCCATATCGATCAAATCCACATCAGCATCGTCCCTGATGAGATGACTGCCTTGCAAATGTTCGAACGGGGCGATCTCGACTGGATTGGGGCTTCCCTTTCCCCTTTGCCTCCGGATGCTATTGAAAAGCTCGGGGATCAGATCCAATATATTCCATCGGCTGCTTCAACAATCTGCACTTTTAATACGCAGCAATTTCCATTCCAGAATAAGAATTTGAGAAAAGCCTTTTCCCTCTCTATCAATCGGAATGAAATCGAAGAAGCTCAAATCCCAGCAAGATCGATTCTCCCTCCTGTATTTTCTTGCCAATCGTTTTATTTGCACGATCCGGAAGGAGCCGTTCTCTATTTTGAAAAAGGACTTCAAGAACTAGGGATCGAGCGGCAAGATCTTGAAAAACTGACACTCTATTTCCGCTCCACACAAACAGAAAAAAGGCTGGCTCAAACATTGCAAAAACAGTGGAAAGAGCTTTTTGGAATCACAATCCAGCTCGCGCAGCTCGATTTCAAAACCCATGCGCAAAAACTGCAGACGAAAGACTATCAGATATCTCTCGCCTCTTGGATCGCGCAGTTTGAAGATCCAATCAGCATTTTAGACCGTTTTAAGCACAGCGACCATCTGAAGAATTACGCAGGCTGGGAAAATAAGGCCTATATAGCTTGCTTGGCTGCAAGTTCGATTTCAGATAATCGGATCAAGCTATTGGCAGAGGCTGAAAGCATTTTGAGCGATGAAGCGCCCATCACGCCTATTTATCATTGGAGCTCGCCTTTTTTGTGCAGTCCCCGGATCAAAAGGATGGCCGCCAGTCCTTGCGGCGGCATTCTTTTTGAAAGATTTGAGCTCAATTAACCCTTTTTATTATTCTTTGCGATCTTCTTCGCCAGTTTTCTCTTTGAACAAACTTCTCACATATCTTTTTGCCTGCGGCGGAACACCTTCACCTTCTGAAGATGTCAAACCTTCGCCTGATTCCAAGGCGAAGCTTGGCGGCGAGGATAATGGAGGTCGGGCAAAAGAGACGAAACCTTCTGATGAACGTTTGGCTCTTCGCAATTCCGCTACCTCTCCTTCGCTTAAAGGTCCAACAACTCGAGGAGCATGTCTTCCAATAATGTGAGTGAAAGGCTGCCGGTTATAACGTGCTCTTTTTAAAGCATCCCAATGAGCCTTATAAAATGGATCGACTGCGCAAACCAAGTCGATAGCGGTCATAGGAGTTTTTCGCCTGATCTGCCTTTCTAACGCCTCTCTCAAACGGGAAACACGTTCTGCGCAAGCAAACAGCTGTTTATCGGTCAAAAGGGGGGTTGCTTGCGATTCAACATTTATACTCGGATGCTGGTCCATGATCTGCGAGGGCCTTTCTACTTGGACGGGGCATCCTCCATGATCCCAGCCTATGTCTTCAAAGGATCGCTCATGCCGTCTTCCATGATAAAGTTCATCATCGACAGGAATGAAAGTTTCACCGGCAAGATCGGCCATCTCCACTCTCTCTTTTCCCAAATCTGCAAGCAATTGGAAGATAGGGATCGCATTTTCACTTACTTTTTTAGACAATTCAGCCAAAATTTCTACTGGAATCAATTCTTCAGCAAATGGATGTTCAAGGAGAGGAAGGTTCGTTGCTGCTACATTTCTATCGGGAGTCGACTCGGGAAGGAATCGCTGCGGCATACAATCTTCCAAATCAAAAAGCATTGAGCCTGCCATTCCGCTTAATTTGCCGTCTCGCAAACCGATGATCAATGCATAGACCACCATCTTTAAAAAATCTTCTTTTGAAATCTCAGGATTTCCAGAAATAAACGGCTCTAAAATCCCCGTGATCGTGTAAGGTTTGCCGGTCGCTTCGTTTTCTTCTTGAACAGCGGCATTATAATCTTTCTTTCCACGGGATCTATAAACTTTTACATTTCCATTAAACAGCTCGGCTTGCACCTCGTCTGATTTTGGAAAAACAGGATTCTGGATCGTACAAGCAATACCTGGAATCGCATGCTTTTCAAATCCGAGTCGATGCGCTATGCTTCTCGCTAAAAGCTCCATCCGAGCCCGTTTTTCCCCCACTTTGAAGACTGCGAATTTTTTTCCGTCCCCATCTGCCAAGAAAAAGACGCCCGAATCATCTTCGGAAGGAATCACTTGAACATCATCCCCAACAGCCTGCTGGATGATAGGAAAAAGAATTCTTTGAGCTTGCTCATCGGTCCGATCGACCCCCAGCTCACCCATCAAGCCGACAGAATTAGCATACTGTTCACGACTCTCTTTCAGTCTCGCCCAAATTCTTCCGATTTTATCGCACGCATTAGTATTTGGCGTGATTTGCATTAAATTATGATTAAGATAAACAGAACTAGAATAAACTGACGCCATTAAATAAACCTCATTAATTGCGTAAATTATAAAACCAAAAGAAATAAAATCCAAGAGAGAATTTATTGAACGGTGATCGTCTGGCTGACATCGTTGAAAAGACCGGGAACAACCTTATTTTCGTCATCGATCAGTTCGAGGCGCACTGTATGGCGGCCTGGTTTAAGCCCGTAGATATAATAGGGCTGCCAAGAATTGAGAAGCCGATTGACTTTCCCATCGATGGTGAGGCGTACTTTATAGCCATCTGGGCTCAGCTCTGTATTAACAAGGTAAAAATCGAGCAAAACCGGTTTCCCTGCTTGATAGGTCGTGAGAGCGCTTGGTTCATTATAAGTAAGATAGGGTCCTGTTAGATCCATCTGCGGATTATTTTTCATGCTGCCCACATAAAACTGCGTAACGGCAAATGTGTTTTCGCCTTTGAGGCTTTCGCCAAATGAACGGGCGGGGAACATCCGGATCGTATGCATGCCTTGGCTTAGACGGAATGGGATTTCAAACTTATAGCTGGTGTTATAAAAATTACCCGCTTCGTCGAACGGATCGATTGCGGGTTCATTGATGGGGAAATAGGGGTGATCATCGATTACAACGTGGACCGTTTGCCCTAATTTCGATACAGCCACCTCTTCAGTCCTTTCAAACTGAGAAGGCGCGCCTAATGCAAACCCATCGATGCGGAATTGAACCCAAACAGGAGTTCCAACGACTTGCCCTTCTTGGGGAAGAGCGATTTTGAGGATGATCGTGCTCGATTCCGGGGTTCTGGGAACCGGCATCGTTCGGACGCCTGAAGGCGCTTCAGCAGACGGGCTTGCAGCTAGAATGAGGCTTAGCAAATAAGAGATCATAACTTCCTTCTATCGCCTTATTGCAATAAATTCAACCTCTTGTTTATACCCATGCTCATGAACTCGCAAAAGTTTTTCCAGTTCGTCCTGATACTCGGAACGGTCCTTGTGATGACGGGCACCCTTCTCTTTTTTAAGCAGGGAGAGATTCCCCTTCTAGAAGCAAGCCACTATGACATAGTCGCGCAAAACACCAATACCTACTTAGGGCCAAACCAAAAAGTTCCGGGAAATCCCCAGCTCATTCGGGTGCAGGTCCTCGTCTACAATGATCCAAATCCCAAAGGGGTTATCATTACGAATGCCCAATTCGAGGGAACATCGATTCCCTTAAAACCGCGCGATATCTACGGATATCGAGGGCAAGCGAGTTTTCAAAAGCCACCCGGAAAATACAAATTGAAATGGACCGTAGAAAGAGATGAGAAAACTTGGCCTCGAACAGTAGATCATGAAGAAGAAGTGTTTCTTGATGATCGCGATTTCTGGATCCAGATCACGATCGTTGGCGACACCGCCGAAATATCATGAATGTGTTTTGTTTTTAGATTGTTGGAGCCAATATCGAGCCTTTTTATGATCTCGACCTACTCCAATTCCTCTGGAATACATCCAACTGAGTGCCTTTTGCGCTTTTCGATCGCCATTATTTGCAGCTTTTTGAAAGCAAATAAACCCGTCTTCATACCCCCCCTGTTCAAAGTGCATTCTGCCAAGTTGGTAATAAGCTAAATCCCCTCTCGTCTTATACATCTCTTTCAGAATTAGCTCCGTTTTTTTTCCATCGCTTTGAAGATTGTGATACACATCTAATTGACCCTTTTCCAAATCAGAATATTTAACGATCGCTTGGCTTTGTTTAATTAGATTTTTTCCCAATTTTCTGTTTTTTTTAATTCCAATGCCAAATTTGTACATTTGCCCGATAAAAAGAAGAGATAATGAATTCTTTGGGCTTGTGCTTAGTAATTCAATTAGCTCCCGCGGCTCTTTGAAAAAACAAATCCTCCTTCCGATTCCCTCATAAAGATCATAAAACTCAACATCCATTTCGTTTGTTCTTTTTGAATAATCTTCTAAATAACTCGGAGGCTTTTTTGGAGCGAAAACAACTAATCCAGGATGGGTGAGAGCTATTTTCTCGCCGATTCCTCCTTTCGCCCCTGTTGAGCAGCTCCATAAAATCAATTCCTTCGCGCCTTTAAACTCGCCAGCAGAGACAAGTTGATCATGGTATTGCCCTTCTATTCCCTTACCAAAATGCATGGCATGTTCACTACCATGCGCCATAACAAAAACGGGGAATTTCTTTCCCTTTTTTTGTGCAAACTTTTCTATATAATATGCAATATCCCATGATTCGTTAAGTTTCTCTATTGTAATGTCGTATTTTGATGCGAATGACGCAAGACAGTGGCCCTTTAAATCTACATCTAAAGCCCCATTCCAGTCTTCTTCGGCAATTAACACAAGCATAGGAGGTTTTGAGTGCAAGGATTTGAATAGATTGGTTCGAAAGGCAGATGATTTAGAAAAATCATTCCGAAGTTTTTCAACAATCGATGGCTCGAGAGTTTTCAAGAGCTTCTTTCCGATCATAGCAGTTGAAAAAATCACAGCAGTTGCAGTTACAGCCATCTGCATAGTCGTTTTGCTTTGGCTGAGCAAAAATAGACTCAGCGAATGGATCGCGGCAGGCGCCCAAGAAATGATTCGATTTCTTGCAACAGAGGGAATCGAATGAATGGCTTTTTGCGCAGCTTGAGCTAAAGCGCAATCCATTGCGACACAAGCGTTCGCTACGCGCTCTTGAATCCCATTAATTCCGCCAAGAACTGAACTAATTAAATTTGACATAGGAAATATTATAAAACAGATCAATTAAAGAACGATTAGCCTTTAATTAATGTAAAATTAATTAGCTATCCACTCAGCTACTTGATGGGCTGTGCGAGGAGAATAGAGTAGACTCGCATGGCCTAAATCTTCGTAAATGAAGTTGCTGTTTTCCGGGATAACAGCGGATGCTCCAGGAATGACAAGCTGATCGCTTTTTGTTGCGAGGTGGAAAAACCGGATATCTTTTCTCCGGCTCATTGCCTCTCGCATCTCTTTAAGAAGGGATGAATCGGGCTGCATTTCTCGCGCGTTGGGGCCAAGTCCTATGCGGGCAACTGGCGTACCGTTGAGAGGAGACCCTATCGTGATTACATCGGTCACAGTATTCCGAGGCGCTAAAGCGGCGGCATATAGTGAACTGACGAGGCCTCCCATCGAATGTCCGATCAAGACTAAATCATTGCGTCCCGTTTCTTTTGCGATTTCCTCCGCTTTTTTCTGCACTCTTTCAGCATAGGTGCGGATGGAACGGAAAGGATGGCCGAGATTGATCATATAGATCGGACCGAATCCAAGCATTTCCATTTGCTTTTTGAAAAGAACCCAAACAGAGCTGTGATTCATATACCCATGAACGAGAAGAATCGGCCGGCCGTTTCCCTGGATTTTTTCTTTTGTGGGGACAAAGCGCAAGAACGCCACCCCAATCAGCGCTAAGAGCTCGAAAGTCAATGCATGAGCCCAGTGAATGAGTCGAGGAAATGGAAGTTTAGATGCGAATGGGTTGATGAGCTTGATCCCAGCCATCCACATAAGCGCGCGCGCTGCCAGCGTCAAATCTGCTAAGTAAGCGGAAAATGCTGCAAACGTGAGAAGCGCAACGGTCGGGACAGAAATTTTGGCAACTTGCGACATAACATTTTGCTGTGGTAGCATTTTCATTATGAAATCGGTTCTACTTTTTGTCGACGAGATTTACGAGGATTTGGAACTCTGGTATCCAAAGCTTCGATTGGAAGAAGCGGGATTTAAAACCATCGTTGCAGGTCCCGAAGCTGGAAAAACATTCCACGGCAAACACGGTTATCCTTGCAAAGCCGATATGTCCTTTGATCAGATCCAAGCAGAACAGTTTGCAGCACTCGTGATTCCCGGAGGCTATGCGCCAGATAAAATCCGAAGACATGCAAAAGCGCTTGAAATCGTGAAACAAATGGACCTTGCAAAAAAGCCGATCGCTTTCATCTGCCACGGCGGCTGGGTTCCCATTTCAGCAAAGATTTTGAAGGGAAAAAAAGTGACCGGATTTATGGCGATTAAAGACGATCTAGAAAATGCCGGTGCTCACTTTGTCGATCAGCCTGTTGTGATCGATGGACACATCATCACATCCCGCATGCCAGCAGATCTGCCTGTATTCTGCAAATCTCTCTTAAAAGTTCTTGGCTAAAGCTATTGCACCTAAAATACCTGCATCGCCTTTCAGTTTGGGCAGCACGATATAGCGATCGATATGGTGAAGGATTTCATCTTCATGCAGATAGCCGTTCAGCATGTGTAAAGCAACTTCGCGCACCTTTTCAATGAGCCCTTCTTTCTTCATAACCCCGCCGCCGATAATCACTCTTTCTGGAGAAAAGCAGAGGATGTAATTAGCGACCGCCGTGCCGATATAAAAAGCTTCCAGATCCCAGCCGAAATGTTTCGGAGGCAAATCGAGGGCAGATGCCACTTTCCAGCGCTTCATCATCGATGGACCCGACGCAAGTCCTTCAAGACAGTTTTTGTGAATGGGGCAAACCCCTTTGAATCGATCTTTTGGATGGATCGGAACAAAAATATGTCCCATTTCTGAATGAGATAAGCCCATGATGAACTTGCCCATGACCATGCCGCCAACGCCAATTCCCGTTCCCACAGTCATGTAGAGAAAGGATTTAAGTCCTTTGGCAGCTCCCCATTCGAGCTCGCCAATCGCAGCGCCATTTACATCGGTATTGATTGCAATCGGACATGAAAAAGACTTTCGAAGGAATGGAAGATAATTGAATTTTTGCCAGGCAAGTTTTGGGGTGACCGCAATCTGACCATATTGTTTGGACTCTGGATTGATGTCGAGAGGACCGAAAGAAGCGACGCCGATCGATGCGAGCTTTTTCTTTGTTCCTAGGAAAAAATCAACGACCTGCTTCATCGTTTTCGCAGGCGTTGTTGTGGGAATCACAGCTTTCGCTGCTATCTTCCCCTTTTCATTGCCTACCGCGCAGACAAATTTTGTCCCGCCCGCTTCTATTGCACCAATCCACATAAACCGACTGATAACAAATGATGGATTTAAATTCACCGCATCATTTATGGTTTTTGGCCAATTGGAGGACATTATGACATCAGCAGTAGGCAGTTCAGTTGCAGTTCAAGGCGTACAGCCAAATTCAGTCACCACTCCTCAAATGATCCAAAAAGCAAAGGATGCTTTGATGGATTTTTTAAAGGGAGAGGATTTCGAACAGCTCGCAGGATCCCGGATTGCTTTTTATCAAGCGTTGAAGAAACCTGAAAGTCCGCTAGGATTTATATTTAGGGAGATCATTCAACAGGCAGAAGGAGCGGGATATATAGGCAAAGATGCAGGCGTTGTCTTTTTTGCCGATGATATCGACCAGGAAAAATTTACTGCAGAAGTTGCCCAAGAGATGATCGCGTGGATAGAAGAGAACGAAAATGTCGAGATCGCCCCGCCCGCGGCTGAAAAAGTGGCCCAAGCAAAAGAAAAGCTGCTTCTATTCATTCATTCGGATGCGTTTGCGGCCCTTTCCTTAAACGTACCCGATGAATTTGATGCAGAATTTGAAGAAATCGTGGGATCTTTGGCTAATTTCAAAAAGTTGGTATCAGAAATCAGAGAACGGGCTGAGGATGAAGAGTCTGCTTACCTTGTGAATCAGGATGACCTTCCTGGATATGCAAAGCTATTTGATACAATTATCAGGAATGGCGTCGATCAGCATCTTCTGGATGGAGACGTTGCCGAAACCTACTTCAATCCAAAAATGGACCAACTCAGATTGATCGAAGCTATCCTAAAAGAATTAGGGTAGCCTTACCCGCAACGCCTGGCACCTGCCGTGAAAATCGATCGATTTAGCGGCAGCCGGCACTAGATAGGTCATTCCTGGTCGGAAGGGTTCTTTATGCCCATCCACTTCGATTTGCCCGTCCCCTTCCAAACAGAAAAAAATCTGGAACGATTTGGGGATCTGCCCAAGATGGTGCTGATCAAAAACATCAATCCTCTCCACGAGGAAAAAAGGCGTGGAAACAATCAATACGAGCTGATGATGCATATCGCTGCTGATATGACGCGGGGTAATTTTGGGAACATTTTTATCATCCCATCGAATCGCTGCAAACCCTTCTTTCAAATGAAGCTGACGGGGCCTTCCCCAATCATAAAGACGATAGGTTGTATTCGAGTTTTGCTGCACTTCGTAGATGAGGCTTCCTGCGCAAATTGCGTGGACCCGTCCGCCGGGAATATTGACCGACTCCCCTTTTTTCAGTTCCCATTTCTGCAAACATTCTTCTGCTTGATTTTCAGCAATGGCTGATTTGAGCTGTTTTTCATCGACGCCATCTTTGAGACCGGCCAAAACGGTTCCTTCATCAAGCATGAACCACATTTCAGCTTTCGGCTCGCCTTGTAAAGAAGGCGCTGCGATCTGATCGGGATGAACTTGTATGCTTAAATTCTCTTTCGCATCGATGATTTTGGTTAAAAGAGGAAAACGATCGAAAGACTGGCCTACGCCGAGAAGATCTTCTTTCATTTCCTTCACAAGCTGATGGAGCGTTTTTCCTTTCAAGGGGCCATTCAAAACAACGCTCATCCCCTCTTCCCGATCGGAAAGTTCCCAGCTCTCAGCCACTTTGGGCTGATCGACCTTTCTTTGAAACTGGGATGCGATCCGATCTCCCCCCCATACATAGGTTTGGTAAATCGGTTCAAAACGGATGGGGTACATCTTTTAGCCTCACATTTTGTGGATGAGTTTGTATTGTTTTTTGGAATTCAACAAGAGCTTTTTGAAAAAAAGCATCGGGTTTAATGAAGGGAAACCGATCTTCCCCTTGCATCTCTAACGCCTCTAAGCAATCTGAAAGACGCATTTCAAAAAGCCTCTCTGTAGGGATATATCCATTCTTTCCCTTAGCCAAAATCTTTGCATCGGCGAGCTCCTGCAAAATCTGTTTGCTCAACCCTTTGGGAATTTTATGATGCTTCGCAAGAGCCTCTATCGATAAAAATCCTTCCTGAACTGCCAAATAAGCGATCCAAAGCGAAATGATTTTCTTCATTCTAGCGCTCATGCGGCCGATCGGCCGTTCATATTCATACTCTTCCGCCATCTGATGGGCATAACTGATCTCAACCCCAAATAAAAGAAGAGCCCAGCTCAGCTGGAGCCAAACTAGGAAAAGAGGAACCGCGGCCATACTTCCGTAAATCGCTCCATAACGAGAGACTCCGACCTGAAAATAGATATAGCCCCACTGAAGGATCAGATATGCCGTCCCTCCAATAACTCCAGCGAGAAAAGCGGAACGAAAATGGACTTTGATGTTTGGAATGAAGAAGTAGATGAATGTGAAGAGGATCCAAAAAAGGCAGTATGGAAGCAAATGGACGAGAAATAAAAGCCAGCTGATCGCTGTTTGAGAGATAGGAAAAGAGTGGATGATTTGACTCAATCTTTCTTCAACAATCACAGCCATCGTATTGGCGATGATGAAAAAAATAGGGGCAAAAATCATGATGGCTAAATAGTCTGTAAAAATGCGCCACCAAGTTCTTAAGTTATTCACTCCCCATATATGATTGAGAATCCCCTCTAAGCTGCTTAGCATCAGAATTGCGGTGATAATTAAAAGGATCACTCCAAAGCCAGCAATAAAACTTCCCCGAGTCTGGTCCAAAAGGATGTCGGCATATTTAAACAGTTCTGTGAAAATGACTTCGTGCTCAGGAAACTGCTGGAGGATTTGCACCCGAAAATGCTGATATAACCCAAATCCCTTCGCCACAGCAAAGGCAAGCGCCATGACAGGGACCATCGACATGATGGTGTAATAAGTTAAAGAAGAAGCCCTTAGTGAACACTGATCTTCGACAAAACCTCGAACGGAAAGAAACAATATACGAGTCCACTTATAGAAAAACTGTTTTTTTCCAGTTTTTTCATAAATAGAAAAGTTCCAGAGAGTCTCCAAAAAATAATGTTTGATTTTCTCGATCATCTAATTTAACAATAACAAATAAGTGGAATTTAAAAACCGTAAAGTTGCTGGCGAGCTTCTTGCAAAAGCTCTGGAAAAGTACCGCAAAGCGCCTAAAACCATATGCATAGGGTTACCTAGAGGCGGCGTTGTTGTTGCTGCCGAAGCCGCAAAAATTCTTGAGATCGGCCTCGACATCATTGTCCCTCGCAAGATTGGAGCTCCTCATAACGAAGAGCTTGCGATCGGCGCGCTAGCTGGAGATGTGGTTTGGATCGATCCCGACATCGCAGCTGCCGTAGGCGCATCTCCCCAATATATTGAGAAGACGGTTGCTCTGGAAAAGAAAGAGGCAGAACGACGCCTTGCCCTCTATCGAAAAGGAAAATCTGCTCAAAACTATTCGGGATGGACGGTCATCTTAATTGATGATGGGATAGCAACTGGCTCGACCATGCGAGCTTCCATTGCCTGGATGAAGAAACTCAAAGCGGCCCGGATCATTATGGCCGTCCCTGTCGCTCCCCCAAATACTCTCAAGAACTTAAGCCAAGAAGTCGACGACGCGGTCTGTCTTTATTCCACCGAAAACTTCTATGCCGTCGGTCAGTTCTACGAAGACTTCCCCCAAGTTGAAGACCGGGAAGTCATCGCCCTATTATCGAGATAAGCACGTTAATTATCAATGTGTTATAATAGAGGTGTAATAATAGGTGATAATCATGTCAGTTAATACAAATCAATGGGCAGAACTTTTAGCTCTTTATGGACAAATGGCGATGCAATTTGACAATCCTTCGCAGATTGCAGGGAATAATACAGATCCTGTCGACGGAATCATTCAGCAGCTGAACAACGCAAACCCGAATTGGAATCTAATCAAGAATGATTTAGAGAAGCTTCAAACAGAAACTCAGGAGATTTACAACATCGGGAAAGATCTCAATCCCGCCTCATATCCTGGTTTTAAAGAGCTTTTAGAATCGACGAAAGATATTGTGCCTAAGATGATCCAAGATATCGATGAAGGCAATGTGGGCCAATTTAAGTCGGACTTTAATGCATTTCTAGGCGATCTTGGAAATCTCCGTTATGCTATCCTCCAAGGTGATGGCGGAAATTCAAATTGAGGTCTCGTCTAAAAAACTCTTTGGGGATTTGCATATTCCCAAAGAGCCAATAGGTCTCGTCATCTTTGCCCATGGCAGCGGGAGCGGCCGCCACAGCCCCCGCAATCAATTCGTCGCCAAAAAACTTCAAGAACGGAAATTAGCCACACTCCTTTTCGATCTTCTGACCCTTGAAGAAGAAGCAGTTGACGACGTCACGCGGGAGCTCCGCTTCAACATCGCTTTTTTAGCTGAAAGACTTGTTCAAGTGACCGATTGGGCGGCAAAACATCATCCAATGCCTGTCGGCTTTTTTGGGGCCAGCACCGGAGCAGGAGCTGCGCTTCAAGCTGCTTCGATCCGAGATGTAAAAGCAGTTGTATCCAGAGGAGGGAGGCCTGATTTGGCAAAAGAAGCGCTTTCTAAGGTCAAAGCTCCAACACTGCTCATCGTGGGGAGTCTCGATCCGATCGTGATCGAACTCAATGAAGAGGCTCTTCAGATGCTTCACTGCACAAAAAAGCTCGAAATCGTAGATGGGGCAAGCCATCTATTCGAAGAGAAAGGCAAACTCGAAATCGTCGCTCAGCTTGCCGGCAATTGGTTTGTCAAATACTTAGCTGCCTCTGGATGATGGACTTTGAGCCACTTATTCAAACGGTAGGTGGCGTTGTGCCATTCCTTTTTACGCCTCACTGGATTTTCTAGGCTTGGCTCGCAATACAACCTGCCGGGGTCCAGATGGAAAAGCTTCCCATCTACATAACCCCAGTTATGTTCCACATCGACATCCGCATCGGCAATTTTTTTTGAAATCCGATTTTCGACTTGCTTCACGAAAACATCAATTTCCCGGCAAAGCCCCTCCATTCCCTCTTTTTGGAAGACAGCTTGCAAGCCTTCATAGAAAGGGATCCCCTTACGCTGCAACACAAAGGGGATTCGATTGAGATCAATATGATGTTTTCGGCTTGCTTTGTCTCGAATTTCCAATGTTGGCATTTCTTGGGCTTGTCCCATGTGCAAGACCAAAATTTCTTCACCGAACTCCCGGAAAGCGATTTCATAGCTATGCTCATAGAAAAAGCGCCGTTTTTCTCTCTTTGCTTTTTCTTTTGAGCCCGTTAGCCATGAATACCAAGGCATTCTCAAATATCTTTGGTTGAAAAATTTAATGACATAGTGCCCATCCCCGCTTTCAAAGACAAAACATTGCCGTCCTTTGCCAAGATAATGAAAGGGTTGGGCCAAAATGGATTTAGTTTCTTCTGTGAGAGGGCCTGCATTTCCATTGAGAGGACCTTCGATAATATTTGTAGAAAAACCGTCAGTTCGGACATAGGCTGTCCATGAAAGAGAAAGGACCGTAAAAACAATGAGCAGGAAGCGTTTCATGCAGAAGCATGATAAGGGAAAATTCCGTTGTAGACAAGTAATTGTGGCAGGAAAAATTTGACTGAAATAGAATAGTCGCTTATTCAAACGAGGTAGGTATGCTTAGAAAATTCCCTCTTCTCATCACATTGACCGCAGTTCTCCTATCGTCCAATATCAATGGGTCGATCATTAAAAAGCCGCCGCCTAAGCCGGTAGAAATGGCTTGGCAAGAACTCGCCTGTTCTGAGCAGGATCGGGCCAATATTTATGAGATCGTATCGACTGTTGCAGAAAAAAACAAACTAAGCCTCCTCTTCCAACAAAACTACTTAAGAGAAAAAGGGGCGCAAATCGCCCACGTCCATCCTCTGCGATTCCTCGGCGTGATCTTTTCTAACCCGCACTTAAAAACATGCATGTTCTATATCTGGGACGACTATTTCAAAAGAACCAGTTTCGTCACAGACCTATCTGCTGCTTTGACACGAGAAGCCGACAAAGGTAAACTACACCCTTATTTGAATGATTTTTGCAGAGAAGTAAATGTTCCTGCGGAAGCAGTCAAGAGTTTCTTTGATTCTCGCGACTGGGAAAACTTTGTTCTCTTTTTGATTCAATCGTAATGGAAGTATATCTCGAGTCTGACGATCCTTACGTAAATGAACCCCAAAAATGGGAAGCGGTTGGAAAAACGCTCCTCTGGGCCAGTTCAGTCATCGGAGGATCGATCCTTGTTCCCGCCCTTTTCAAAAAGAAAAGGGTGTATACGGTCATATCAGCACCTATTGGCGAGGCGCCTGCACCTGTTGTTGAAGCACAGCCCGAGCCTGAACAGGCAAATCTTCCAGAACCGCTTCGATGCCCTCCCCTCGTAAGAAACAAGATTGTCCGTCTTTTCACAATCATTGCTGATGAAGATGTTGTGACAAATGGCCCCTTATTGTGGCGGCTAGGGTCGGAAATCGAAGACCAGCATCATGTTCATCCCTTTACGTTCTTGATGAATATGCCCCGAAACAAGATCCAGCAGATCTTCAACAGCCCGAACTTTTTTTATCGGCTCGTTCGAATTCCAACCATCATGAATGGTATTGAAAGAGGGATGAATCGGGAGCGGAATCGTTTAGGGCTGCTCGTTCCAGCATTCGCAGCCCATATGCAAAAAGAAGAGCAGCCGATTAGGCAGTTGATTCAAGCGGCCGATTGGCGAGGGCTTGTGCATTACCTGTTTGATATAAACGCCTAGCAACAGAACTCACAGTATCCGGCGTGACGATCTTGGCTCCGCGCACTTTTTGCAAATAAACGGCGCTCGCTGATTCCCAGCCAGGAATTCCCTCAAGGAGATCCTGTCCCTTCTTTGCTTCGGAGTGAATAAACATCTCGCCGGTGCTTACGCACATGAGCTCCATAGCAGTCTGTCCGCCGGAGCGGGTGCAGTTGATATCGCTTCGATAGAAAAGCGAGGCGATGACATCCTCATTTTGGAATGAAAATGGAATGATCGATAGGTTTTTCGGATAGTTTTTCATGCGCATCGGGATTTCGGCCACCCGTTTAAAGAGGGTATCTTCCCCTTCTTTATGATCGGCGCAAAAGACAAAAAGATAGGTCATCGCTTTAGGAAATTCTTTTGCCACCGCTGCAAATTTCTTCGCATAACGATAGGTCGCTTCGCTTGCGGGTTGCGAGCCTAATAGGACAGTAATCATCCGATCGTTCGGTTCAATCGTAAATTCGACTTCGCCTGGACGAACTTTTGCTGGGATCGTTCCCTTTTCAAAACTTTTGCTCATTAAGCGGATTTCTTCGGCATTTTTGTACCGAATCACCATGCGCATAGGAAGCTTTGACTTCGGCTTATTTTTAAATTGCCGGAAGGCCTGACGTACATAGACCTCTTCTAAATTGATATCTTTTTCAGAAAGCCCGCATGTCGTTTGCCAAAATTGCTCCGCGGTCTCCCCTTCTTCTAAAAGCGGGGCGATCGATGTGAGCAGAATCAGTTTTTTGTTTTCTGGGGAAAGTTTTTTAATGGGTGAAAAGAAGTGGGTTGCTTTTTTTGTAGGTAGATCGACAAGTACTTTTTCCAGACGGACATGTTTCCCTCTTTTCCGATTGTAGATCCGGAGAGCTTTCACGATCGCTGATGTGCAAAGCGGCTGCGTGTCGATGATGTGGTCCACATCTTCTTTAAAAAGAGTATAGAGAGCATAGAAAAAAATGATGGGATGCAAGAAGAAATCGGCAATGAACTGACCCCAAACGCAAATCGATTGCGCAGAGATGTTGCCCTTCATTTGGGCCTTGTTCCAAAAATTAATCAAAAATTGGCCAAGCGGTTTCCAAATCCAATCTTTGAGCAGATCTTTTCGAACAATTACGACATTGGGATTTTTAGCTAAGGCTTCTTGCTGTTTTGCGTTGGCGGTCTGTATTAATCCTCCGCCCCCGCTCGATGTGATGACCAAAATGCGCTTCAGTTCCGGTGTATGTTCATTCGACATGCAAATATTCCATTGATGATTCAAAACTCCTATGTAAATGGGAACGAATCTTCTGTCAAGCTCCGATCACGCCGCTCATAACAAGTATAGAGAGCAGTTTGCCGCCTGTGTGGATCAAAAAGAGATGAAAAGACCCCTTTTCCCACAAGACAGATCCGATTTGCGTTGTCGCAACAAATCCCAGCCACAAGCAGAATCCGATAAACATTCCATCAGAAACTGTAGTTACGCCCAAATAGCCTTCGAAGAAAGCTAGAAAATATGCGATCACAAGTGAAACAATCACAGCGTAGATCATCGTTTGCGCGCTCGGCTTTTCATTCTTAAAGCCATTCAATTTGAGCCAGGTTGGGCCGAAAAGCCATTTCGAATACCAAACCATAGAAATGAACATATTTAGAGCTGCGGCAATCACTACTGTGAGCCAATCGATGGAAACTTGATTCATTTTTTTCTCCACTACAAAAAAAAAGACTACCATCTTGATCTTTTTTTTACCTCTTAAATTCGCTCTGCTCTATACTGCATACCCATGCCTATTTCTCCGATTGGATCCGATCATATAGAACAACTTTCCAGAGCGGCAGAAGTTGCTCTCATCAATCCTGCCAAGAGTTGTTTGCAGTATTTTTTCCCATTCATCGGAGCCTTTTTCAATGGGTTTCACGAGCTTCGCATCGATCCCTCTTTGGAAGCTGCGATGCCGTCTCGGCTTACAGCTCCCATTCTCGCCGAGATTACAAACTTAACCAACTGCGCACAAATTGAAAGAGAAGTGGTTCCTTACATCGCACTCAGCCACACCTTTTCAAATTGCGGAGGATCTTATTCTTTAACAAAACCTGCTCTTTTTATTCCTGAACAGCATCTTTTCCGCAAAGACGGCCATTCCGCTTTTACTCAGGAACGCGCCGATGAGAATTTAGCTCAAGAGCGGTGGATCTTTTCAGATAATGAGACTCGATTTTTCATTGCCCGGGAATTGGGACAAATCAAAGAGAGCAGCGCCCTAATCAAAACAGCCGTTAAAGTGGCCATACTTGTCGCTGTTTTCATCTTCTTTGCAACGAAATTCAGCGCAATTGTTCCAACCAGCCTCTTCATCGGCGCACTGGGGCTTTACATCCTTTCTGAAAGAGTTTTCCAAGCAAGAGCGGATCTTTTAGGAGTCCAAATCTTATCTCAGAGAGGAATCAGGAATCCTAAACAGGTAGCTATCGCCGCTTTAGAAAAAATGCGCCAGCAAAATCTTTATCGACGAGAAAATAGCACGCTCGCTAGATTGTACATTTTGGAGTCGGGCGACAATCTGTTAGACTTTTTGCACCCGTTCCTGTCAACCCGGATTGAGAGAATAAATAATTGCGAAGGGAACTTTTAGCAGGCTTATCTACTTTTTTCACCGTCGCTTACATCATTTTACTATACCCAAACTTCCTCAGCGCAGGCGGAGTTGATTTTGGCTCTGCACTCACTGCTACAATCCTAACTATTGTCATATCCACGCTCTTTTTGGCTCTTTACTCAGATTTTCCGGCAGTTCTTGTGCCTGGTTTGAGCGTCGGGCCTTTCCTTGTCTATTCAGTTATTCTAAAACAGGGAGCCTCTTGGCAAACCGCTCTTGGGATTGTTTTTTGGGCAGGAATTGCGATCTTTCTGCTCACAATCTTCAAAGTGAGACAAAAAATCCTGCTTCATTTGCCGGCAACTATTAAATCAGCTGCGATCGCGGGCATCGGTCTTTTCTTAATTTGCGTTGGGCTAAAAAATCTTGGCTTTCCGCATGAACACGTTTTCAATATTCCAATCGCAATTTCCCTCTTTGGCCTGATCCTTTTTTTCATCCTCCATTATTTCGGAGTCTCAAGCGCATTTCTCGTCACGATTTTAGCTTGCTGGCTTGCTGCTTTTCCCTTCGGCCTTGCCAAATTGGACGGGATCGTCTCTCTCCCATCGAGCCTCTCCCCCACCTTCTTAAAGCTCCATTTTTCCCTCGGATTTGAATGGATGGGCACCCTTCTAACGGTCATATTGATCGCCCTTTTTGATACAAGCGCATCGCTCACAGTCCTCTCCAAACTGGCTCATAAACTCGATGATAGAGGGCGGATCAAGGAGATCGATAAAATCTTAATTCCAGACGGACTTGGATCTGCTTTAGCGGGAATTCTTGGAACAGGGACTCTTAGCTTCGCCCTTGAATCCTCTGCCGGCATCAAAGCGGGCGGCAGGCATAAATGGACTGCTCTTACAGCCGCCGCAGCTTGCTTGATCGGGCTTTTCTTTCATCCAGTGATCTCTTCGATTCCTCTTTTCGCCACGACTCCTGCGATCCTCGCGATCGGGATTTTCATGGCTTTGGAAATCAAAAGCATTCATTGGAAATCGATGACTGAATCGATTCCAGCTCTCATCACCCTCTTCACAATTCCGATTGCATTTAGCATCTATCGAGGGTTTGCTTTTGGATTTGTCTCTTATGCGCTGATTAAAGGTTTGAAAGGAGAATGGAGAGAGGTGCATCCGGTTTGCTGGGCGCTTGCCATCATTTTCGCAGCGCACCTCTCTTGGGGTTTGGCTACTGGCCACCTTTAACGTAGGCCTTTTGGATCTTGATCGGCTGAACTGGGCGATCGCCAGGCGCCGTTGGGGTTCCTTCGATTTTTGCCACTACATCATATCCAGTTGTCACCTCTCCAAAGATTGTGTGGCGCATATGGAGCCAAGGAGTGAGCGCCGTGGTGATGAAAAATTGGCTGCCGTTTGTATTCGGACCGCGGTTTGCCATAGCAAGCAGACCTTTTTTGTCGAATTTCACATCGGCTCTGCACTCATCGCCAAACGGTTTTCCCCAGATCGAATCGCCGCCAGCGCCAGTGCCTGTCGGATCTCCGCCTTGGATCATAAAATTCTTGATGACGCGATGGAAAATAATGCCATCATAGTATCCCTTGCCAACTAGGCCTAGGAAGTTTTCGCAAGTTTTTGGTGCAACATCGGGTCTCAAAGTAATTTCGAAATTCCCCATATTGGTTTCAAAAACAACGACGGGATTTTTTTTCACAATTAAAGTCTCCTGTTGAGCAAACATGAAAGTAGGAACTAAAGCTGCTAATAAAAAAGCAAACCACTTTGCCATACGTTTCTCCTTGTTAAAAAGGGACGATAGTGCCAAAAAATCCCTTTTCATGCAATGGTGAAAGCATGGAAGTTCTCATCATATCGATCGTCGTTTTAGGGCTCCTTTTCGACTATACAAACGGGTTCCATGATGCTGCGAATGTGGTCTCAACGGTCATAGCGACCGGAGTCCTCGCCCCCCTCTCCGCCATCGTTATGGCTGGGGTTCTCAACTTCATCGGCGCTACGCAGATCAGCGGGGTAGCCGAAACAATTGCCACAGGCCTCGTTGAAGCCAGAGAAGCAAGTCAAATGGCCATTTTAGCCGCGCTCATCGGGGCAATTTTCTGGAATTTTCTTACCTGGTACTATGGAATACCCAGTAGCTCATCTTACGCGCTCATCGGCGGCCTGATCGGCGCAGCCTGGGTCCATGAAGGGGCCCATACAGTGATTTGGGGCGGAGTGATCTATAAAGTGATCATTCCGATGTTTGTCTCCCCTATCGTTGGTTTTCTTCTCGCTTACTCTCTCATGAAAGGACTTTACGCATACTTGCGGAAGCGGCATCAAAACCACGGAGAAACCGTCTTTCGCCACCTGCAAATCGGATCGGCCTGTTTTGTAGCTCTCTCGCATGGTCTTAATGATGCTCAGAAAAGCATGGGAATCATCACTCTCGGCCTATTTGCCGGAGGTTATCTGTCTACCCCCCACATCCCTCTTTGGGTGATTATGGCCTGCGCGATTGTGATGGGACTTGGAACTGCATCGGGGGGATTCCGGATCATCCGCACCATGGGTTTTTCAATTACTAAAATTGAACCGGTCCAAGGTTTTGCAGCAGAAATTTCTGCATCGGCGGTCATTTTAGGAGCCAGCTTTCTCGGAATGCCAGTCAGTTCGACGCAGATGATTGCGGGAAGCATTACAGGCGTTGGAACAGCGAAAAGCCTTAAAGCGGTGAGCTGGGAAGTGCCTCAGAAATTTCTATTCGCTTGGATCCTAACGCTTCCAGGAGCTGGAATTGTCGGCGCCCTTGTCTATATCGGGGCTACCTGGTTAGGATTTTCCTGACAAGAAAAGCAGGCAAATAGATTTTTTATCTTTGTTTTTATAGAAGGCGGCTCTATCCCATGCCGTCTTTGGATCAATTTTCTGAGTTCTTTAACAGTCATATTTTTGTATATATCCATGTGAGCTCGGAACCAAACCAAATCCCTGCCGTTTTCTAATACTTCAGGATCGGTCATCAACGCATCAAAAATAAGTCCGATTTTTTGCGGATCTCTTGCACGAGGATCATTCATGAATTGTTCTTTTTGCCTTCTAAGATCTGCGATCACTGGATGATCCTGCGGACCCTCTTCACGCTCTTCTTGTTGATCGTTATGCGCATCGTGTCCCGCATTCACTGGAACTGCAAGTGGGTTTTCTTCAGCTTGTTCTGGAACATCCGGCGCAATCGCATCTTCGTCGCGTTTCACAGTATGTTTTCGGAAGAAGCGCTGATAAGCCAATTCTCCCCCCTTATATGCAGAATAAAGAACTCCTGCTGTCGCCGTCACTTTCCAAGAAATAATAGCAAGCCCCGCAACGCCAATACCTACAACGATTTTGGTTGCCTTTTGCACCGTATTCTCGCGGCCAGTAAATCCAAACCAAGTGTCATTGATAAACGTTCCGATTTTCTGCACGTAACTCATATAATAAACCGAAATTAATTTTATAGATATTATACACTTTATTTCAGTTAATATCAAAAAATTAATAATGGGATTAACAGATTTTACAACAAAAAAAACTATCTTTAGGCTCTATTCGGTCGGAAAAACCTAAAGTCACATATTCTGCGTTTGCAAATCCCGTTAATAGGAAAGGCAAGAGTTTTTCAAACAGGTCTATTTCTTCAGAGGACCAGTCGATTTTCTTGAGAGCCATGCCACACAACTCTTCAACGGTATGGGCTCTGATATACATGAATTGGACATCGCGAATGATTTCCAATAGACTTATTCCGCTTTTTTTACCGATTTCTTCTTTCGTTTGTTCAATCGCTTTTTCGAGAAAAAAATCAATATCGAGGCGGTAATCTTGATCATGCTTAATATACCGATAAAAACTCATCGAATCGCGAACAAGGATTGTATTTCTTTGTGAGACATTTAAAAGGACTTCAATAAGCGGCGACACAGAAGAAAGCGCCATCCGTTTTTCGTTTTCATCATACTCAGCCCTTTCCACCATCGCCGCATGCATAAAAAGGACCCAATCTTGTTTTTCTTTGGCGCTCAAGTTCGTTTTAGATCTCACCGCGCGCATCAAAGCCAATAGAGGAGAAACGAAATCGAAACGTTTATATGCAGCTGCATGTTTGTCGAAAAATTCCTTTTCAGGATCATCTACTATTGCATAGTTCACAGAACTAACTGGGCGCAGTTCATTCATACTTAAACCTTTTTGACGCGGACATTTTCTGCCAATGAATGAATTTTGTAAAGACTTGACATTGGCTCATTGTCTTTGTATGAGAGGATTCATGGTGATACGCAAACTTCCATCAGGCCAGTACCGGCTTTATTCCCGCAAAATCAATCCCAAAACGGGCAAACGGAGAAATCTGGGCACATTCACTTCTCTTGAAGCTGCCAAAAAGCACGAACGAGAAGTTCAATTTTTCAAAAGACGCCATTGATTTTAATAAAAAAATAAGCTATGGATACACCTTTACCTAAGGTGTATGATGATTAAATGGATCCTTTCTTTGCTCATTCTAAACGCAGCGCTTGTTGCAACGCCTCGCCAAATCATAGAAGAGGCTTTATCGCTTGCCGATATCAAAATCAATGGAAGCAGACCTTCAGATATTCGCGTATATGATGATCGGTTTTATGAAAGAGTTTTAAGGGACGGGACGCTTGGATTCGGCGAGTCGTACATGGAAGGATGGTGGGATGCCCCTGCTCTCGATGAATGCATCGCAAAAATTTTGCAAGCAAACCTTTATACTAAAATCAAGCCATCTTGGGGCCTTCTTTGGGAAACTGCGAAAGCGAAACTTTTCAATATGCAATCGAAGCTCTACAGCAAAGAAGTGATCGATGCGCATTATGAGCTTGGCGATAATTTGTATGAACTGATGCTGGGCGATACATTAGCTTATACTTGCGCATATTGGAAAAATGCCTCTACGCTCGATGAAGCTCAAAAAAGCAAATTTGACCTCATTGCAAAAAAAATGGGGCTGAAAAAAGGAATGAAGGTCCTCGATCTTGGATGCGGCTGGGGCGGATTTGCGAGACACATCGCCAAAGAATATGGCGTAGAAGTGGTTGCAGTCAATTTATCGCCTAAACAGGTGGCTTACGCAAAAAAGATTTGCGAAGGACTTCCAGTCGAAGTCATCAATGAAGATTATCGCGAAGCGACAGGAGTTTATGATCGGGTGATTTCAATTGGACTGATGGAACATGTGGGACAAAAAAATTACCGCGGCTTCATGGAATTGATCCATCGCTGCTTGAAAGATGACGGTCTTGCCCTGATCCACACAATTGGCAAAAATATCACTTCAGCCGCGAGCGATCCTTGGATCAGCAAATACATTTTCCCTCACGGCCAGCTTCCATCGATCGTCCAATTCAGCGAAGCAACGGAAGGGCTTTTTATCATGGAAGATTGGCACAACTTGAGCACCAACTATGATAAAACCCTCATGAGCTGGTTTGAAAATTTCAATAAAAATTGGGACAAAATTAAGTCTGAATATCCAGACCCCTTTTATAAAATGTGGAAATTTTATCTTCTCGGCTGCGCTGGCGGCTTTAGAGCTAGAGACATCCAGCTTTGGCAAGTGGTCCTTTCTAAAAATGGAGTGAAGGGAGGTTATGAGTCCATTCGCTGAATACGAGAAGAAAAAGGGTGAAATTGTAGAGGAGTTTCGAAAGAACGCCCGAGAAAATGGAACTTTTTCGCTCAAGAAAGACACTTCGAACCTATTCCGCAACCGGGTCAACAAATCCAAAAAGCTCGATGTGAAGCGGCTGAACAGAGTCATTTCCATCGATCCTGTCCACCGGATTGCGGAAATAGAAGCGATGACTACTTTTGAGGATCTCGTGAATGAGACCCTCAAGACGCAGCTCCTCCCCCCTGTCGTCCCAGAGCTCAAAACAATCACTGTAGGCGGAGCGCTTGTGGGGCTTGGAATCGAGTCGTCCTCTTTCCGCTACGGCCTTGTCCATGAAACCATTTTGGAAATCGAAGTATTGACTGGCGATGGACGCGTGCTCATTTGCCGTCCCGACAATGAGCATCGGGATCTATTTTTAGCTTTCCCCAATTCCTACGGCACGCTCGGGATCGCACTGAAAGTCAAAATGAAACTGATCCCCGCAAAACCCTATGTCCGCATCACGAATGAGAAGTTTGACCGCGTTGAAACCTTTTTTGCGAGAATGCACGAGCTTTGCGCCAAAAACCGCTCAGATGAAACCCACTCTTACATCGATGGAGTGATCTTCAGCCCGAATGAACAGTACATCATCCAAGGCGAATTTACAGACGAGGCGCCCTACCTTAGCAACTATAAATACCTCAACATCTATTACCAATCGATCCGGCAAAAAAAGGAAAATTATCTCACCACCCTCGACTACATTTGGAGATGGGATACCGATTGGTTTTGGTGCTCAAAACACTTTGGAATGCAAAACCCGCTAATGCGGCTTCTATTCGGCAAATTTGCACTCAATTCCAAATTCTATTGGAAAATCAAGCGCCTTGTCTTTGTGAATCCGATTGTAAAAGCTCTTGTTAAACTCTTTGAAAAGCCAACTGAATCGGTGATTCAAGATATTTTGATCCCGATCCAAAATGCCGCTGAATTCCACAACTATTTGCAGAAAACGATTGCCGTTTCCCCGATTTGGATCTGTCCCTATTACGTCTACAACACCGAGGAGTATGCCTTTTGCCAGTTCGATCCTTCGCAGTTCTATGTCGATTTTGGATTTTGGGACATGATCCCGTCGACAAAACCAAAAGGTCATTTCAATCGGCTCATCGAACAAAAAGCTGATGAATTAAACGGCTACAAATCTTTATACTCTGACTCTTATTACACGGAAGAAAAGTTTTGGCAGATCCATTCCAAGCAAGCTTTCCTAAAGGTCAAACACAAATACGACCCGGAAAAATCTTTCAAAGATCTCTACGAAAAATGCGTAGCGCGCTGATCTTTTTCGCTCTGTCTGCCTTTGCAATGCCAAAAGAGAATATTCCACTTCCAAACCCTGATGCAGATTTTACCCTTCAATTTTGCGTTACGAGAGATCCATATGGATTTCTAAAGCCTTCTTTGCTTGAACAGCTCCAAAAAGCCTTTCATGCAGACCGATTCATTGAATCTGGCACTTTTCAGGGCGACACGACCTTTGTTGCCGCTAAAATTTTCAAAGAGGTAGAAACCATCGAGCTTTCTCAAGATCTCTATTGGAAAGCCTGCAACCGCTTTCAAAACTTTCCAAATGTCAAAGTGATTCAAGGCGATTCGGCCGATGTTCTCCCATATTTGCTGAAAAATGTTTCTCATCGAATCCTCTTTTATCTGGACGGCCATTTCACCCCCGGCACAGCCAAAGGGAGCGAAAACACACCCGTATTGAGAGAGCTCAAAGCCATTCAAGAATCAGGTATCTTGGATTCCATCATTTTGATTGATGACATTCGGTTTTTCCAATCCTCTTCCTATCCAGAACGTCTTCCCGCTCTCGCACTCGAAGATTATCCGGATCTTGGCAAAGTAGTAGAGGCTGTTCTTGCTATCAACGCCTCGTATCAAATCTGTTTCCTCGGAGATGCTCTTCTCGCCTACCCCCAAACCAAAGAAGTTTCTCCTTCCTTTTTGGTGAGCGGATGCGCAATGCACAGATTGGCCGACATTTGTCCAAGTCTCTTAGAATCAGAACTTGAAATGGCAGATTTTTGGATTGCAGAAGCAAACCCTGAAGATCGAAAAGCGATGGAAGATTATTACGAAACCTATTCTTCCGGGGAAATGGACCTAGGCCTTAGATCCTACGGCGCCCTATGGTTTGCGCTTATGCTGCAGCAGCTAGGCCTTCAGCAGCAAGCAGACGCTTTGATCCTCCAGGCAGCAACAAACAGCCTTCCTGGCTGGAGAATCGAACGTTTTATCCCCTGTCCTTAAATAACTTGGACAGTTTTCGCGAAAATTTAAACAGGATCACAACCAACACTAACAGAACGATTCCGAAAATAATCGGAAATACGAACTGGAACGTCATCATCGTATCTGTCGATCGGGCAATCTGATGCGTATTTTCCTCAATCGCTTGTCTCGATTCCGCCATAGCTTGGATGTTCTGTCCCATCAGATCGTTCGATTTCTGCAGCTGCGGTATGCAGCTTGCCAATAAAACATACACCAATAAAAGGATTCTTCTCATAAATTACCTCTAATTCCCGTATATTCAGACAGACATATTAATTAACAAGTCAAAATTGATTGCGAATTAATAGATGGTTCAATACGTTGAGGATATGACGATTCCTTCGACCGATTCGAGCTATCCTCAGAAACCGGCCTGGCCGATCTTATTTCTGATTATTGCAGCGGGCATCTTATTCAGTTTATGGACTGAAAAGTGGATCGGGGAAGTCGTGCCGCCCACTTGCAATATCAGCGACGCGTTGCAGCATTTATTGACCCCATTGAACGCCTATGTAGCTTCTCACCAACAAGTTGGCGACATCTTGATCATCGTCTACTCAATTTTTGGAGACGCGATCGTCCTTGTTCTTATCGGGGCTGCGATTGTCCGATCGAGCGTGAGACCCGTTTTACCTCTCTTGGTATTTATGGTCCTCAGGCAGACCATGCAGATGCTCATCTCATTCCCCGTCGATCCAAATCTCATTTGGCATGATCCGGGTTTTTATTCGCTCTTTTTGAACTACCACATCAGCGGCGATTTTTATTTTTCGGCCTATGTGGGGATCAATATTTTAGGGGCGTTGGAGATGCACGAGATCTTCCGGAAGCGCTGGCTGACAACAAGCATTTTTCTCATTGCCTTTTTCATTATTCTCATCGACATGATCCTGAGAGCCCACTATTCCACAGATGTGTACACTTCTATCATCACCTCCATATTCGTCTATCTTTTCATCCAGCCGTTCATCCATCCTGTGGACCATTTTCTAAAACAGCTCGATAAACTCTCCCACCTGCTCTTCATCTTTCTGATCTGCCTTGCTGTGGCGGCCATTTTTGCAACGCAATATTACGTGGGGCTCAAAGAGATACCGACCTGCGGGATCAAGGATGTGATCCAAGAGCTATTGAGTCCGATCAACCGCTTCTTTTTGGCCCATCCAAAGGGAGCCGACGGGATGCTCATTCTGATGAGCGGGCTTTTGGACTGCATGTTCCTATTCATGCTCATTGATACAATTATGACGCGCAATATCCGCCCGTTTTTGACATTCGCCCTCTTCTTTGCCCTAAGGCAAACGATGCAGCTGATTGTCGCTCTTCCCCTGCCCCCTCACGTGATCTGGCATTATCCTGGGTTTCCTTCTCTTACCCAAGACTACAATATTGCTAACGATCTTTATTTTTCTGGCCATGCGGGGATTAGCTTGATCGCAGCATTGGAGCTTTCAAGCTTTGGTAAAAGATGGCTGACGATTTTGGGATTTTCAATCTTTGGCTTTGAATCGTTTATGGTGATCGCCATGCAGATCCACTACACCATGGATGTATTTACCGCCATCATGACCGTTTTCTGCATTACAGATCTATCGTGCCATTTGGCTCACCCGATCAATCGCTTCCTGACCAAAATCACAAGAAGACTCAGTTAATCGTCATTTTTACTCTCAGGTCTTGCGCCGCGGGGGGTAAATAACTCATGCGGATTCGAGAAATACTTTTTCACAAGCGAATCTCTTGGATGTCTTTGATCCAAAGTCTCTATCGCTTCGAAATAGGCCTTAGCTATGTCGAAGAACTGAACCGCGTATGCTTTGATCACCCTATCTTGCCTGACTAGAAAATCTGTGATTTTGATTTGCTGCACAGACAAATCGATATCTTTAATTTGTCTGGGCGAATTCAGAACTTGGCTTGTTTTTAGATCTGTCTCCAAATCGGCAAGCTCTTTGATCAGTTTCTTCGAAAGATCGGCTAAAACCTTAATTTGCTTCATCGCAAGCGATCTGACAACTTGGCTGTCTTTGTCCTTGTCTCCCATCCCAAAGTTGCGCCGGATTGAAATATCATCCTTAAACGCATTGATAGGGATCATGAGATTGGCATGCCGTTTTTTTGCATCGAAATTTGCTTCCCTGTCATCTCGATCGCGAACCAAAGGGCGGGCATTGATTCTTCTAAATCCTTCGCACATCACCCTATATTCATCATCTGAAGGCTCATTATCTTCTTCTGCAACGAATTTAGAGGCGAGCGACTGCACATCGCGGTTTGAAAGCGAAGAGTTCGATCTTCTCGGTGTCAAAGCAGCAATTACTGAAGAAATTATGCCGCTCCGTTTCGGGGTATTATTTTGATACTCATCTATCTTGAGCTTGCTCAAGTCTAAGCGTGGAACACTCATAGAATCTCCTTTTTTAGAGTGTGTCTTAGAAATCTTCTTTTGTTTCTTGCTGCTTGCAAAATCCCTCAAATTTCTCTGTTAAATCAACAACATAAAAAAAGTGTCTGAAAATCCGAATCAAGAATCGATCCTTATCTTTAATCGGCTTTCCCAGTTTTTGTTTGAAATCCCACCAAAGACGGTTTACTTTTGCAATCGCTCCATCCAGACACTTGCAACCCGTCTTTGGCAACCCCTTGACTGCTATGACTGCATCTCTGAATGATTTCGTTCTTTTCATTTGATTGAGAGCGGCTAAGTCTGCATTGAAAATATCAGCTTTAAAATATTCCTGGCGCAGAACATCAAGCGCAATACAGTGATTCAGCAAAACTTCTGTAAAATCCTTTGCTGGAGCGATTGGAATTGGCGAATTTTTTTTCCATTCCTTTCTCAAAGCCATGTAAAAAAATAGGTGTTTAAAAAGACCAAGCAAGAATTCATTCTTATCAGTAATGACTTTATCAATCACTTCTCGGAAAGAGGCCCATAGCGCATTGACCTTTTCAATCGAAAGATCAAGTGATTCGGTCCCTGATTTCGGCAAATCATTGATCGCTTGGAGCGCATACTGAAAGGAATACGACGAGATTGCTTTATTGAGGCTTGGTAAATCAGCATTAAAAATATCGGCTTTTTCACATTCTTTCCGAAACGATTCCACAGACAAACGATACTCTAAGAAAGTTGGGCTAAAAGAAGAAGATGAACTTGCCATACTTATCCATTGAAGGGGCATATGTTTTAATATACTTGAACAGCAAGATCAAGAAAAATTTGAAGAAAACAACTTCTCCTTTTTTTCCCAATCGATTATTGGAAAAGAATGCGGGACTGGATTATCAAAGGCAGCTTTTATATTGGGTGCATCCTAGCAGCCATTCTTGCGACCTACTTTATTTTTAGAGAAAAAATCCAAAATAGCGATCTCGTTTTATACGGCAACGTCGATGTGAGGCTGGTTGATATTGGCTTTCGGATTCCTGGCCGAGTTGAAAAGCTCTTCTTTGAAGAGGGCGATCTCGTAAAAGAAGGACAGCTCCTTTGTATTTTAGACAAGACCCCATACGACTCGGAATACAACCAAGCCGCTGCAAACGTCAAAGCTACGATGGCCAATTTAAAGCTCGCAGAAATCCTTCTAAAAAGACGCAAAGAGTTGATCGGCATCGGAGGCGTATCGCAAGAAGATGTGGACAGCGCGCAGGCTAACTACGATCAGCTCGTCGCCAATTTGCAGCTGAGCGAGGCCACTTTGGCAGTCCAGAAAGACAATCTGACCTACACTGAAGTATTTGCTCCAACCGACGGGATTATTCTTTCGCGCGTCCGCGAACCTGGAACCGTGGTGAACCCGGGAGATCCTGTTTATACCCTCTCCGTTCTTTCTCCTGTATGGATCCGCGCATTTGTCGCAGAACCGGATCTAGGGAAGATCTACTACGGCATGCCGGCAGAGATCCTTACAGACACGAAAGGAGCTCCTGTTTACAAGGGTCAGATTGGATTCATCTCGCCGATGGCCGAATTCACCCCGAAAACCGTGGAAACAACGCAACTCAGGACCGATCTGGTCTACCGGCTTAGGATTTATGCAGAAAATCCCGATTGGCGCTTGAAACAAGGAATGCCAGTAACAGTAAAGTTGAAACCTAAAAAATGATTCGGATTGAGAATCTCAGCAAAAGTTTTCCGCCAAATCAAGTTGTCTTAAATAATCTCAACCTCACCCTTCCTAAAAATCAGATGATCGGAGTCGTAGGTCCTGACGGCGCCGGCAAAACCACCTTGCTTCGCCTCATCACTGGACTTTTGAAACCGACAGCTGGCCGAATCGAGGTCAACGGATGCGATACAATCAAAGATTCTGATCAAATCCATGCGTTTAGCGCCTACATGCCGCAGCGCTTTGGACTCTATGAAGACTTAACCGTTTATCAAAACCTAGACCTCTACGCCTCTTTGCACGGCCTAGAACCAGAAAAAAGGGAAGAGACGTTTGAAAAACTTCTCCATTTCACCGATCTCGGCCCCTTTCTTCAAAGAACCGCTTTTGCCCTTTCGGGTGGAATGAAACAAAAGCTGGGCCTTGCTTGCGCCCTGATTCATAAACCTGAGCTGCTCATCTTGGATGAACCAAGCGTGGGGGTCGACCCCATCTCGCGCAGAGAGCTTTGGAAAATGGTTCAATCTCTTCTAAAAGAGGGGGTCTCCGTGATTTGGAGCACCACCTATCTCGATGAGGCTGAAAAGTGCGATCGGGTCGTTCTTTTAAACGAAGGACAGATCCTTTACGAGGGCCCGCCCCGCGAACTGACAAAGCGGGTAGAAGGAAGAGTTTTTCGCTTATCCGATCCGTCTGTGGAAAAAAGAAAACACCTTTTTGAAATCGAAAACCGGCCAGGAGTGATTGACGCCCTTATCCAAGGGGATGCAATTCGAATCGTAAGCGCAGGAAACAGTTTTGACGGGGCTGAGCCGGCAGCGCCCCATTTGGAAGACGCTTTTGTCGATATTTTGGGAGGAATGAAAGTCAATGAGTGGAAATGGAGCGAAGCTGCGCCCGAATCGAAACGCAATAGCGACGATGTGATTGTCGCCAAAGATCTTGTTAAAAAATTTGGTTCATTTACTGCGGTTGACCATGTCTCATTTACAGTAAAAAGAGGCGAAATTTTTGGCTTTTTAGGACCTAACGGCGCAGGCAAATCGACTACGTTTAAAATGCTTTGCGGACTTCTAAAACCAACTCAAGGAAATGCGATCATCAATGGCATCGATGTCCAAAAAGCTCCCACCCTTTCCCGCGAGCAGATCGGCTACATGGCCCAAAAGTTTTCTCTATACGGCAATCTTTCGGTGAAACAGAACCTTGAGTTTTTTTCAGGCATATACCCTTCCATCGGCAGCGTAGAAGAGCGGCTCAAACTGTTTCACCTAGATGCAGACAAAAGCCGCAATGCCGAATCGCTTTCGTTGGGATTTAAACAAAAACTTTCTTTAGCTGTTGCAACAATCCACTGGCCCGATGTCCTTTTCCTCGATGAACCCACTTCGGGAATGGACCCCGTTTCGCGCCGCCATTTTTGGTCGCAGATGAATGGGCTCGTCAGAAAAGGGAAAACGATCCTCATTTCAACGCACTTCATGGATGAAGCGGAAAACTGCGACCGGATCGGCCTAATCTATCGAGGTCTCATGATCCATTTGGACACTCCAGACAAATTAAAAGAACTTGCCAAAACCGAAGAGAACCAAAACCCCACTTTAGAAGACGCCTTCATCAAACTGATTCAGGAGTTCGATGCAAAGTAAACCTTTCAGACGAACAGCTGCGCTCATCAAAAAAGAGGCATTTCAAATCATCAAAGATCCAAGCTCGATCTTGATCGCCGTTTTTTTGCCTCTGTTGCTCCTCTTTCTTTATGGAACTGGCGTTTCGCTCGACCTCAAACATTTACGCATCGGCCTGGTGATGGAAGATACTTCTCCTGATGCGCAAAGCCTGGCTAAATCATTTGTCGATTCTCCCTATTTCGATGTCAAAATCGTTCGAGACCGGCGCGAACTGACTGCCGATCTTGAAAAAGGAAATATCCGCGGTTTTGTCGTAATCCCCTCCTATTTTTCAGAATTTCGTAGGCAACCCGATAAGCCTGCGCCGATCCAGGTCATCTCAGATGGAAGCGAGGCCAACACATCCAATTTCGTCCAATACTATGTGGCGGGGGCGTTCAATAACTGGCTCAACCAACAAGCGGTAAGCGGCCTTCCGCTCATCAAACCTGAGCCTAGATTTTGGTACAATGATGTCTTAGAGAGCCGTTTTTTTCTCTTGTCAGGCTCTTTAGCGATCATTATGACGTTGATAGGAACTCTACTCACGGCGCTTGTCGTGTCTCGTGAGTGGGAAAGAGGGACTATGGAAGCGCTTATTTCGACGCCTGCAGGCAAATGGGAAATCATTGGGGGGAAGACGATCCCCTATTTTTTCCTCGGTTTGATCTCGATGGCTATCTGCGTGTTCGTTTCTGTTGTGATCTACGGCCTTCCTTTCCGAGGATCTATTTTGCCGCTCTTTCTCGCCGCCGCCTCCTTTCTGATCTGCTCGCTTTGGACAGGGCTGCTCATATCCCTCCTTTCTAAAATACAAATTGTCTCCTCTCAAATTTCGATAATCACCGGCTTTTTGCCCGCTTACATTTTGTCTGGGTTCCTCTTTGAGATTTCGAGCATGCCCCGCTGGATCCAATTCATCTCGTATTTCCTTCCAGCGCGCTACTTCGTACAATGCCTTCAATCCCTCTTCCTTACAGGAAATGTCTGGCCGTTGATTTGGAAGAATATCGCAATCATGCTCTTGATCAGCGCAGTGCTTTTTCTTGCAATCTCAAGGAAAGTCGTAAAGAGGCTTGACTGACCAATGCGAATTTTAAAACTCATTTGGAAAGAGCTCCTCATCGTCTTAAGAGATCCGAGAAGCCGCATCTCGATCATTTTGCCTCCGATCATTCAACTTTTCGTCTTTTCCTTTGCTGCAACTCTTGACGTGAAAAACGCAACCATCGGCGTCTTGAATCGGGACAACGGAGAACAGTCTATCGAACTTTTGCAAAGATTCATTGGTTCGCCTCTTTTTAAAAATATCGTGTATTTAAAGGCGGTTGAAGAGATCCCCTCCTTTCTCGACGAACAAAAAGGGCTTCTTGTCGTGTCCCTCGATGAACAATTTTCTCGCAATCTCGATGCGGATAAACCAGCAGTTGTGCAACTCCTTTGCGATGGGCGAAAATCGAATACCACCCAGATTCTTTCCGGCTATGCAACTGAAATCATTCAAACTTACAACCGAGACTATGCTGCCAAAGCGAGGATCAAACAGCAAAATGCAGTCTTAGCTCCCCGCACCTGGTTCAATCCCAACATCATCTATCTCTGGTACAACATCCCTTGCCTTGTCGCCACGCTTTCGATGCTTACCTGTCTCGTCGTAACAGCGCAATCGGTAGCAAGAGAGCGGGAAATGGGCACCTTCGATCAGCTCCTCGTCTCTCCCCTCTCCCCTGTTGAAATTTTGATTGGAAAAATTGTTCCAGGCATATTGATCGGGGCCGGCGAAGGAATGCTCATGTGGGCCGCAGGAACCTTGCTCTTGGGCGTTCCTTTTACCGGTTCGATTCTGCTCTTTTTGCTGAGCCTGATCGTTTTCGTGACTTCGATCAGCGGCGTGGGTCTTTTTATTTCCTCCCTCTCGGCGACTCAACAGCAAGCGATGCTCGGCACCTTTGTCTTCATGCTTCCCTCAGTCCTCCTTTCCGGCTTTGCAACACCGATTGAAAATATGCCCGATTGGCTGCAGCCATTTACTTTTTTATTCCCGATGAGATACATGCTGATTTTGTGTAAGGGGTTATTTTTGAAAAATATTTCGACGGGAATCGTTCTCAGCCAAATTTGGCCAATGCTGATCATCTCCTTTTTCACGGTCAGCATAGCGGCTCTTTTTTTCAGGAGAAGAATCCAATGAAAAAGGCTCTCCTTCTGCTGATTCTTTCTGGCTGCATGCTCGGCCCCAATTATCATCCGCCTGAAATCAATGTGGCGGATAGCTGGGTGGCAGATGCCGACGAATCGAAGCCTGTCTCGAAATGGTGGGAAGAGTTGAATGACGATCTCTTAAACCGATATATAGAACTGGCCGCAGAGTGCAACTATGATATCCAATCGGCCGAAGCAAACATCCTTCGCGCAAGAGCTTTAAGGCAGGTAGCCGCTTCAAAACTTTTCCCTCAAGTGAATGCGGACCTCAACGGAACGAAAACCTACTTTAGTAAAAACGGTCCAGTTTTTGCCATCGGCCAAGCAACGGGCAATTCGGCCGATACTACTTCGCCCTTAACAGGCCTCCCCTTTGCCTTGCAAGTCCCTCAAGTCCAAAACCTTTTCAATGCGCTCTTTGACGCCTCCTGGGAACTCGATTTCTTCGGCAAAAATCGGCGCGCTGTCGAGTCAGCGACAGCCGAATATGAGAGCATGATCGCGCAAAAAGACGACATTCTCCTTTCGGTCCAAGCAGAAGTGGCCCGCAATTACATTGATCTGCGCAGTTTCCAAAAGCGCTCGCTTCTTCTTGAAGAAAACATTGCTCTGTTTGAAACCCACGCAAAAATCCTCCGCGCCTCAGTCGATTGCGGCTACTCGAATCAGCTCGATCTAGAAAATATCGAAGCGCAGCTTGCCTCAGCTAAAGCCGCACTTCCGGAAGCCTATTCAGAAATCTATCGGGCCATCTACTCGCTATCCATTCTCATCGGCCAGCCCCCAGAAACACTCGTTGACGAACTCCTTGTCAGCCGTCCTATGCCAACAGTTCCAGAAAAAGTGGCAGTCGGCTGCCGTTCCGATCTCTTGCGTCGCAGGCCCGATGTCCGCTACGCAGAACGTAAATTGGCCGAATCAACTGCAAATATCGGCGTTGCAGTCGCATCCTTTTTTCCAACCCTTTCGCTCTTGGGCAACGGTGGTTTTCAGTCTTTAGTTCTGCCGCAGCTTTTTGAATGGGGCAGCAGAACTTGGGCCTACGGCGCCGATGTGAATATGCCAATCTTCGAAGGGGGAAAACTGATCGGCAATCTCCGTTTTACTCAAGCAGAGCAAGCGTTTTATGCAGCTCAATATCAGCAAACAGTCTTAAGCGCTCTCCAAGATGCAGAAAATAGCCTGAAAAAATATGAGGAAACGGCTAAAACAACAAAAGAATACGACCAAAACGTCTTTCACAATGAATATGTGGTCGCTATCACTCGGGAAAGGTTTTTGAAAGGTCTTATCAACCGGATCGATCTCATCAATAATGAAAAGCAGCTCATCTCTTCAAAACTGACACAGCTCGACAGCAAAACCACCGAGCTCATCTCTCTCATATCTCTCTACAAAGCTCTTGGCGGAGAGTTTTAGCCCGCTCAATAAAATTGTTGTTAACAATCATACCTTTAATATAAATTAAACTCTTTTGGAGGAATAACATGCTCAAGAATTCTGCTTTCACAGCTGGTGCTGTACTCTCTCTCTTAATTGGTCCCGCTTTTGCTGAATGCAATCCATGCATGCCAGGGCAGTGCTGCGTGAATCCATCAGCACGCTGTAACGAAAATACTGGCTTCGACATCACAGGTTCTCTTCTTTGGTGGAAGGCATCGCAGCCAGATATCCCCTATGCTTTTGTCAACGCTAGTGAAGTTTATCAAGACGTTGGTTTTCTAGATTATATCAATTTTTCATGGAATCCTGGATTCCGCGTCGAAGCATGCTGGGAAACGGACTACGACGCATGGAATCTATCTGCAAATTATACATGGATGCACAACGAAGCTAGAGGCCACTGCGGCAAAGTAACAAATCCGGAAATTGGATTTACTCTACTAAATGATATTCAAGGAGTCCATTATCCATACCCATTATTTGAAATTAATGATACGACCCATGTTACTGACACTTTCAATCTAGGCGCTGGATCAGCCTCTGCTAAATGGGAAATGCGGTACAACATGTTTAATCTGCAGCTAACCAAGGCCTATTTGGTAAGTCAGAAACTCGCTTTATCGCCTTTTATTGGGGCGCAAGGCGGCTGGATCAATCGTAAATTAGAAACCATCCTCTCTCTTGAACCCTTCCATCCCACTCAGCAAGACACTATCGCAGTCACTAATTTTTGGGGCGTTGGCCCGAGGTTTGGATTGAATTCAGACTGGAAAGTGGGGTGCGGATTCGAATTTTTCGGCAATCTGGCTACAGCTCTTTTGTATGGAGCTTCCTATGATGATCACATCTCCGCTCTTTCAACCGATACGGGAGTTTTTATAGATTCCAGCCCCTACTTTACAGATATAGTGAGAAAACATGACAAGTCTAGGCTAGTCCCTGCAATTCAAATGATGGCGGGATTGGGTTGGAATGATTGTTTCAACTGGAGTTGCCACGACTATTACGTCGATCTTCGCGCATCATGGGAAGTGAATTTATACTTGAATATGCAAAACTTTCTTAACCAACAAGCTGTTCAAGCGGCCTATGTATTTCCAACCAGTTTGCAACTGGGCGGGTTGACTGCAAGCGCAACCTTTGGTTTTTAAACGGATACAACTCGGCGGCAAAACCGCCGAGCTGCTCTCTCTCATATCTCTTTACAAAGCTCTTGGAGGCGGCCTGTAAGCTGCGATATAATTGCATTTCCTGAGTCAATTAATCTAAGTGTTTCGGTTATTTTAGGTGTTGCCAGACGAAAAGATCCACTCATTTCGCGGATGAGTTTAAATTTCTTGTCCAAACGACTCATCCAAGCTTTGAAATCGAATTGCGCCGTTTTTTCCCGAATTTTATTTTTTCTCCTATCGATCGCCTCAATCTGCTCGCGGATCTTGGCCACTTTTGTAGAATCATCAGCAGCTCCTTCACCGTATTTGCAAGCTTCACGAGCTTCATCTTGAGATATCTCAAAGAATTGATCGCCATCATGATTATAAACTCTCACCATTTCCCTATTGGTTTGATTCAACATATCAACAATGGATCCTAAGAGATCTTGCATGCTTATCATATCATTCAAATAATCCTCCAAGATTTCCATTAAGGCTTTTTTCTCTTCGTCCAATTCATCGCAAGGCAAGTCCAAAACTTTTGATAGCTCCCCTAGCAACTCTTGGGGAAAACATTCTGTATTGGCTTTGTAATGTACTAATAAATCTGCAGTCTTCTCCTGCTTACGATTGTTTAAAGATTCCATCTCTTGATTGTATGCAGAGGTAGCGGCATCGATTTCGGCATAAACCGCCTCAAGCTGCTGCGTCTGTTTCAAAATCCGATCTCTAAAACCTTCCATCATGACCATGTCCGAGTCGGCTTGCCCGTAAAGGCTAGGTGTGCCCTGAAGGGTCTCATGTCTTTGTTTTACAAGACCGATCGCTTCCCGAAAATCGACACTCTTTTTCATCCACGGAAGAAAAACGGGGCCTTGGATTCTCTCCGATAGATCGGTAACTCGACCTTGCAAATCTCTGGATTGATCAACGAACCGCGCTTTTCGACTTTCTATCTGCTCTCCAAGCTCTCGAATAGCAGCCATTTTTTTATAAAAAGGATTCTCTTCGGCAATTCCATCATTCATATGAGGTGGATGATCCAGAACTTGGTTGGGTCTTTCACTTAAGGTTATTGTTTTCATATTATTTTCAACTCCGAATTTACAAAAAATTTAACAGAAAAATAATAGACACAAATCAAATAAAAATCAGCAAAATCAAGAATAATTCTAAAGATAGTCCATTTTTTCGCAGTTTTGACAGATGGGATAAGAAGAGAGTTCATCCGTTTGGTGAGAGATCAAAAACTGGAAGTATTCGGGACTATTGAAAATTTCATCCAAGCTCTGGGTTCTTAAATTGCCGAAAGGGATTGACGCATTGTAGTCAAAGCAGCATGGGATGACATTGAGATCCCAAGTGATATTCAAAATGTTCTTCCGATTGCCATCTACAACCGGGCACATTCTTTCGCTTGGGCGATTGTAATTTCTTCCATTGCCAAAATTGTGCAGCGAGGGGATCTCTCCGACCTTGAGTCCTAGATCGCGAACCCACTGCATAAACGGCTCCCGTTCATCTGCCATGGGAAGAGAGGAAAAGACCTTTTTTGCTGGCACCCGAACAAAGATTTGGAGTGATTTTGCTTTGAGACGGCTTAACGTTTCGAGATTCTGTTTCGCCCTATCAAAACCATTGAATCCATGAACAGACTGATATTGTTCTTTGGTAAATCCATAAAAACTCACAATCAGATCATCGAGTCCTGATTGGATGATGTTTTGAAAATACTCTGGAGCATGAGCGACACCCAAAGTAGAGATGATCTGCGTCCTTCCTTCGGGAAATTTTTCTTTCACAAGTTTTACTTTTGCGGGCAATTTGCGATCGAGGAGAGGCTCTCCGAATCCATGCAAGTGGAAATGGCCGTTAAAGCTTCCGATTCGCTCTAGAACAAGCGAAAGATCTTCAAGCGGCATGAATCCCAATTTTCTCGTGTGCTTGTCTCTTGGACACATCACGCATTTGTAGCCGCATGAGTTGGTGTTTTCGATGTGGATCTCTAGGAATTGAGGAGTCATATCCTCATCATAGGGCGAATATTTTCCGTTGTAAATAAAGAATTTACTTCCTAAGATCTCTGGCCATTTTTAAACCCCAAAATGGAGGAAGATATGACCGCAGTAGTCGGAAGCAAACCATGCACAGTCTCAAAAGAACAACTAGAAGTAGCATATGGACAATTGGCTCGCTTTGTTGCCATTCCATCTGTGAGCAATACAAATAACAGCGAATATAGAGAAGAACATCTTCTTAAAGCCGCAGAGTTTGCAACGGGCCTGTTAAAAGGACTCGAATTCGATGTCAAACACGTCACCATTCTTGACAAAGTGGAACCCACTGAGGAAAAAGGGGCCGCTAAAGACGAACAGCCGAAAGTACGCAGAAGCCCTCCGTTCATCTTAGCGCAAAAAATTGTCGACAAATCTAAACCGACACTACTGCTTTACGCCCACTACGATGTCCAGCCAGTCGATCGGGACAAATGGAAAACAGATCCCTACGTTTTAACAGAACGGGATGGAAGGCTTTACGGACGCGGTTCATCAGACGATAAAGGCGGAATCATTGCCATCACCACTGCGCTTGGAGCCTATCTAAAAGCTTATGGAGCTCTTCCTGTGAATGTGAAGATCCTGTTCGAAGGCGAAGAAGAATTTGGTTCTTCTCATATGGAGCCTCTTCTGGCGCAAGAAAAGGAGACGCTAGAAGCAGACGGCCTCGTGATTATGGACGGCGGAGTTGCAACCGTAGATTCAGGAACGCTCACTAGTTCAACAAGAGGACTTGTCAACCTCCACCTCGAAGTGCGTTCCATGGAAAAACCGATCCATAGCGGTGTAGGATGTTTGGCTCCCGATCCTTCTATGGTTCTGGCAAAACTGATGGTTGCATTGGAAGATCCATCCGAAATTCCAGGTTTCATGGATGATTGCAAGCCGCTTGCTCTAGAAGAAAGAGAACTGCTCAAAAGAAGTTCTCAAAGCTCTGAGTCCTATGCCAAAGAACATGCTCTTCTTCCAGAGGCACCGCTGCGCGGCGATCCAAAACTATCCGTCTATGAAAGAGTAGCAGAAATGCCAAGCATCTCTTTTGTGAACGGTGCTTGGGGCAAGCCAAAAGGGGGCAATTCAATCCAATCGAGCGCTTCTTGCCAGATTGGCGTCCGTGTCACCGGCGGCCAAGATCCTGTGCGAGTCGCAAAACTGCTTCAGCAATATATTACAACGCACAAAGCAGGCAGAGGATTTGAAGTATCAGTGAGAATCGAAGAAACTTGCCATGCATGGAAAGGCGATCTTTCTCAGCCTCTATCAAAACTCTACCTGCAAGCCATGGCCGAACATTTTAAAGAGACTCATGTTCAGCCGACTGGAGGCGCTCTGCCTTTATTGCATGTCTTTTCAGGCGCCTTCCCCAAAATGGAGATGATCATACCAGGCATTGAGGATCCGATCTGCGGAGCTCATAGCCACAATGAATCTGTCGATATGGCCGTATTTGAAAGAGCCGTCAACAGCCTCATTTCCTTCATCCATCTCGCAGGAAAAGTCTGATTCCACTCCCCCCCTTTTGCGCAAAAGCGCAAAGGGGGGAATTTATACCGAGAGAGATTCAAAAATTGGGAGATGCTAAGGAGGCGCCCCGATTTTGAGCCAGGCTTTGCCGGCGCCGAGTAAGCTAAACTTAGAAAGTTTAGCGACGGAGGCGGGTCTCAAAAGCGGTGGCTGTCCGACGCAGGCAGAACCAATTTTCGAATCACGAGCGGTATATTGCTCAAAATTCCAATTGAAAGCATAATCTCCGTCCTTATGAATGCTATTCCATCTTTTACACAAGTCGTTCACGACGGATACAACATCGTTTTCCAAGGCGACGGCTTTAAGGATCTTGAATCTGTTGAAGAGGTCCTTGTTGCAATCAATCATGGATCTGGCGCAAAAGGACACACTTCAGCAATCGAAGACCACTGCATTTTGTTTGAAGATGGAGATGCCCTTTTATTTGAAGCCCAGCGGTGTTTGCTACAAAGAAAGATTAAAGTGATCGGCAGTTCAGTAACCAGTATCGATACCTATGGCTGGGATCATATTTACGATGGAAAAGATTTTGCCGACCACACCCCAGAATTCTGGACTTTTTATGAAACAGAAAGCTGGTGTCGCTATGGATTGCAAAAAGCAGAAAAACTCTTTAGAGATTCTAAAGTCGAAAAAATCCAACAACAAGCGCAGCAAAGGATTCAAGAACTAACCCAACAACTAAAAGATCTTACATCCAATTCCCGCAGGGAAGAATTCATCAAGAGAGCTATAGAAAATTGGGATAATAGACAAGATTCTCTAATGACCGCATTAGAAGTCCTTGGCAACCTCCGGAAATTAGCGCAAATGGACGGGCCTATCATGGTGAATCCATATTGCGTTTTCAGAAGGTCGGTCTTATTAGCAGGCAGATCCCACCTCATCAATGTGCCGGGCCTATTCACTGAACTGCATGAATCTGTCGATAAAGTTCGCGCGTTCCTCAAGAAACGCAACGCCATCATTATCGAGCCTAAGAAATAACCCCTCATTTTATCCCGTAAATATTTGTAAATAAACCATGGATTTTATGTGTGCTTTTTGTTAAAATATTCGAATGACAATAATATTTGATTCACTTTATTCATTATTAAATTCAGATCTAATTAATCAGTTAAGAGATGAAAGATCTCTGCCTTTCATTCAGCGTCTTGCTGATATTGAATATCTTACAGACAGAATTGCCTATAAAAGCAATCAGATAGAAGGAGATGAAAGAACATTGACTCGCCGTTTATCGGAATCTCCTCCGGCCCTTCGAGTTCCTATTCCTTGGCAAAAGGATGAACAGGGCAAACCAAAAGAAGTTCCGATGGAAGAAGCGATCCCCATATTTGAAGCAAGGCGAAATGCCCTCTTACGTCCGATTGCCGAAATGATTCCCGGAGCGGATGAAGCTTTTGAGAAGGGGTACAACGAATATCAGCCGCTCATTCATAAAGCGATTAATTCCCAATTCAAAGAACATAAAGCTCATATTCAAAAGCAGCTTGAAATGATCAAAAAGATCAATGCGATGAAGCGTGAATTGAACAATCGAGTTAGGGACTATTGCATATTTGCAGAGAAATATTATTGCGAAATAGATGGAGAATGGAGTCGGAGGCTCATCGATGCTGTTGAAAAAGAATACGTACGCTCAAATTTAACATTTCAAAACGAGAAGTTGAATTCCATCATGTCCATTTTTCATGATTATAAGGACAGCCAATCGCATATCATCGGACTGCAAAAAGAATTTGAAAGGTTGTGCCGCGGAGAATCAATGACGTTGGAGGAGGCGATGGATGCATACACTCAAAGAATCCAAGGAGCCATCCAATCAAATCAACTAGAAATGGTCCCTGAGATCGATCAAGAATTCGCCCCCCTTTTCATTGAGATTAAAAAATTAGAGAGACTCAATCGCGCCATTTCCGACTCGCGAGCGGAGCTTAGCTGGCAATGCGAGCGTTTTAAGAAGGCATGCGTTGAATTGGATGCTCTTTTTGAAAGTCATAATGGGAGGCCGAAAAACAGACGCATTTGCGAATATTTTGGCGTACTTTATGTCCTCAAGCAGCAGATTTTAAGCAATCAGGCTTTCACAGAATGACGCCTATATCGCTTTCAATGCCTCCTCACATGCTTCATCAAGAAGGAGCAGACAACCCTTTTCTTTCTCGTTTATCTAGAATTCAGGCCGTTCAAAATCAAATAGAGCAGGCTTCAAACCTGCACGCCCAAAAATCTAGCTCGCTGGCATCTCGAGTACAAGATCTTTCCGATCAGATACGAAAACCGGTAAAGCTTCCTTGGCTCAAAAACCAAGTCGAACTTAAAAAGGCTGTCGGGTTGATCCAGAAAAAGGTCCAAGAGCTTAATTCCCCCACTTTGTCTGGAGATTCCGACACTCTGATGTCTGGAATTGAGGAGGTACGAGACCGCCTTCTGACCCTCACTTCAAAGCTGAATGCGGCATACGACGAAATAGATGAGGTCAATGCGGGATATCAAGAAGAAGTCGCTTCATTGCAAAAAAGCAGGATCGACTTGATCCATGAATTTGTCGATTTTCACGCAGCGAATTGGGAAGAATTAAGCGTTAATTATCCAGATGAATTGCGCTTAAAAATGCAATCTCTCTTTGAATTATTTGTTACTCCATACATAGAAGATGCCGTTACGGACACTAAGGAGATGGTAAAAAACGAGGCGCTGACTGATATGAAAGCAATTTTGAATGCTTTGGATAACATAAGCCATTTTGCCAAAGAATTTGAGGAGAATCTAGCGGAATTGGAAAACATAGAGCTCGAGGAAATATCCGTTCCCGATGCTGAGGGCACGGGATTTTATGTGATGACGCTGAAAGAGATGCGCGAGCTATGCAACTCTGAACCGGACACAGAAAAATTGACCACTCTTCGCGAAGAAATCGAAAGGTCAGACAGCCGCACACAACGTATTCGAGAAAAACTTAAACAAGTTCAAGCAGTCTCCCATGCTGCATTCTTGGCTGCAGAATTCACTAGGCGATTGGAAATCATTTGCTCTGTTTTAGGAGAGGATTTTTTTCAATATGAAGACATTATGCAGCTATACAATGAAATCATGTCAAAGATCGAAATACTGAGGCAGTCAGCCCGATCCCAATGATTATCGGGATGACAGTTAATTGAATTCAATTCTAATTAATTATTATAATATCTAAATAAACAAATTTAAATACAATTAATGTCGTCAGAAATACACAGAAGACAAATTAGCGAACGGTCGTTTCTTTCTGAATTGAATCTCGAACTCGCGATTTCGGTGGGGTGTCATTTAGCGAAGGAAAGACCTTCTAGCATTGATTATCCAGCCATCATTCAAGATTCGGCGGACCAAATTATTGCGCGGCCACAGTATTCTGAAAAGAAAATCGCAATGCAAGCGGTCATTAAAACCGCGAACGAAATTTACCCTCAAATGAGAATCAAGGCAGATCAAATAAATGACCCTGAATTATGGAAGGCATTGACAATTGCAAAAACTCAAATTGCTCTTCTAAAAGCATTTGGATGGGAAGCGAGAAAAGTCTCTTTGAATGATTTCCCCTATCCCATGAGTCTCGGCACAGAAATCCCTGTAGAGTTACTATCTTGTTTTGAATACGCTCTCTCATATTCAGGTGTTGATGAAGCCTTTCCGGTCACTTGGCAAGCTGCTGAACTGCCAGATCTTCTGACAAAAAAATGGGGATTTAAAACTGTTTCAAAAGAAAAAAGCCGTCCAGGAGACATCGTTCTCTATCTTGATAAAGGCGTCGCAACGCACATGGGCGTTCGCTATAAGGATAAAGTTCTTTCTAAGCCAGGAAACGAACAAATGTTTGTTTTCGCCCACGAGCTAGACGAGGCATTTTCATGTTATGGGGATGAGATTCGTTTTTATCGAAAAGCGCTTTTGAACTAAAACCCCACCATCCCAATATTACCCGCTAAACACACTTCAATATTATGTTTATTTTAAATTTAAAATAATATATAATTATCGCACACAAAACATAAAAAAAAGAAAAATATGGCCATACCAGCACAATATACCAGAATTATCGAATCAACATACGGGGAAATATTAGGTATCGACCAAAAGTTTGGCGAGAAACAAAAAATGATCCATCTAAAGGATGGAAACCCGATCACGAAAGCGGTCTTTGATCAGACATTCATCGACGCAGTCTACGGAGGGAAAACAATCCAAGCTCAGATTCAAACCATCACGACCGAGATGCCTATGGCTGGCAATGATGACGCGTATAGATATGTAAACGTTTCCGAAGTATTTCGTTATGTTATAACCACTCCGCCTTCTCAATAAAACCAAAAAAGATGTAACCTATTTCCAGTGAAATATGTCTGCATCGCCGCTTACGCCGCTCGACAGGCTTCGCAATCCGGAGCAATTTAACCAGCTACTAACCAAAGCGAAGTTTTTCCTAAAATGTTCTGCATTTGAACAAAAAACGGATGAGTATCTTAAGGAGTTTGCCAGCAAACTTATCCAGGTTGAGAATCTAAAAAAAAGCAATAAAACTCATCGTCAAGCAATCGATCAGATTTTTTCTGAAGAAATACGTATCCAAACTCAAAAAGTTAAAGACGCGATCAGCCTGATTCTGAAATTCGGCGCAGCTGAATCAAAGAAATAGGAGCGAATGAAGTCTTCAAAAGACAATCATTTTATTCTGATATAACTGTCCAAGTCTTTGGATGGTTGAGAATATTGATGTTTCTTCTTCTCAGGTAGAAAGGCTCATTTGGAAGAATTTGCAAGCTTGAGTTACGTTTTGAGGGCAAGCAAAGTCTGATCCACCATGGCAAATGCGATTATAATTGGCTTTTCCTATAACTGCCGCGCCTGGTTTCTTAATAGACTATTGGGCCTCTGGCGAAAAAAATAATAAAGGCCAGCGAAAAGCAGTACAAGCAGTCTGGGACGGTGCGTTACTTATTTCTTCCATCGGAGTGATAGAGATACCCCCCGTCATTCATCCCGCCATATAAATAAGTTCCGAAAATCGGATGACAAAGAGTATCGATTTCCTCTCTTGCACGACTCAAAGCGGGATCGAGATACGCCTCCATAGGACCATGCCCGCATTGCGGCAACACAAAATCACGATAATAGGCTGTTGTAGAAATATGATCATTATCCGACCACTGAAAATGGCGGCAAAGAGGAACAAAGGAGATCCCCACAATATGCTCATCGGCAGCTGGAGGATTCCAAGGACGCCAATGATAATTTGCGTAAGGAAGAGCTAAGCGCACATGCTTGACATTCTCATTGGCCTCCATCGTAGCAATCAATCCATTGAGATCAAAATCTTTCACCAGAAGAAGATCATGTTGATGGATAAATACGTAAGGAGTTGTCACTCGAGCCATCGCTTCTTTAACAGCCCCAGCAAGGTGGACCCATTTTTCGCAAAAAATCAATTCCGTATTGGAAAAATAAGGATCGACCATAGTAAAGAACTCAACAGCTCTTTTGTATGCTTCATAATCGCCCATCTGATTCTCAAAACCGGGTTGGATTCCATCAAAAACAATGATTTTTTTACATCGGGCAAAGGCTGGTATGCGAAATAAACTCTTTTGTGAAGGGTAGATGTGCTCCGTTGAAGGGATCGATGGGATCGGGTTAGTCGTTGTGATGACCGTGATCATCTCAGCCACAGTTTCATCGTTGTAGAGTTTGCCATTCCAACTGTATTCAGAAGCAAAAAGGGAAGCAAAAAAAAACAAACAGCAAATAACGAACCATCTAAAAATTGACACCTCGGATCTAAATTTCTAGTCTATCACGCATAGAAAATTTAATAAAACGATTGGAATGGAGAATCTCTTCTCTCCATTAAAATTCCCTTCAACGACGACATACCACGGATATGAAAACAAAAGCCTCTGCTTTGGCATTGAAGGATCTATTGGGGACGATTGAAATGGAGGCTGTGCCTGGAGAGTGTGTGGTAGAGAACGGCAATTTGATTCAAAACAAGCCTTACTATTTGGCTCATTCAACCATCGTTACCCTTGCGCTATTGGATGAGCCCAAGAGTACGAATCGGTCTCTACTTCGGACGCGGGAGGGACCAATTCGTACCGCCTCTCTCCTCCCCTGCCAGATCAAAATCCCATTCAGCGAAGATGTACCGGTCTACCAAAAACTTTCCCAAAAGATCAAGGAGCTAAAGGCGCTCGGGATGACCAATGAGGAGATTGGCAATAAATTGCAAACAACAAGAAAAACTATTCGAAAGGGATTGAATTATAATGCCCATGGTTAAATCATCTTGAGAGAAGGCTCTTGCTAGTTTTTACAGATCCAATAGCTTCTATTTTTCTTGGCAAACTTGAATAGTCACTAAATATTTCTTCACGAAGTTCACTGTAGACATTCGTGCCCGGCTTCACTAGTGGGGCCAAGGTGTCTCTCATAAAAGCCGTGACATTGTTCCCACATTTAGTAAGTTTTAACCTTTTCTTAGCTGCATTGTAAATATCTCCTGCGATAGATTTGATATCATCCAAAGCATTCCCTCGTTCAGAACTTTTCCTCAATGCAAGCTGCTTATCCTTGATCAAATTGTCAACTTCTTCTGGAAAATGTGTTTCAATGCAAAGTGTCTTTAAAACCTCATCATCAAATAGATAGCTCTCCAGATGGCGCTTCCTCAAGATTTTGACTCCTTTAGTCCCTTTTTCCTCGACTTCTCCAGGACTATGATCATCTCCATCAATCAAGCGAATGACTTCAACACCATTTGCAAGAGCTTTAAGTGCTCCCGCAAGCGCTAAACGATCACTTTCAACATCTAAAGAATTGCCACCCGCTATGAAGCTAGTGTCAGGAAACTCTGATGCAAAAATTTTCTCGTAACAAGTAGCATCTAGCGTCGGATTCCGCCCCCCGGTTCCTGCTGGTTTTCCCTCGCAAATAACTACTCGACGAGGGGCAACAAGATCGGCCATATCATCAAAAGCCATTTCAATTATCTTCCGCCAAAAATGACGATTAAGAACAGCTGGAACAAGGATGTCCGGCTGATCAAACTCTATTCCACTAAAATCGAGAAAAACAACCTCATCTGGAAACTTCGTTGCTAGATCTTTGGCACATTTCATTATCCCTATAGAGTGAGTAGCCAGCCATAGCTGCCCTTTCTTAGATACTAAGTTAAACAGTTGCGTAAAAAGAAGGGCCTGAAGTCTTGTATTCATATGTGCTTCAGGCTCGTCTATACAGAAAACTGTGTTATCAAATTCCCGTCCCTTAATAATAAGATCGAGTAACAAGTCAAATGCAGCCTTTTCTCCTGCAGACAAGTTTTTATAGGAAAAGCTCTTACTTGCACCCTTATCAAATTTAAACGTGCCGCCTGTTAACGGATTGCCTAAACTATTCAAGGAAAGATCAGGGAAAATGGCGCTCATGGCATTCCTAATTTCGCCAATAGTCTTCTCCCGAAATGCTCCAATAGTTGTAGTACAATCTTCTTTTTCATAGATATCTTCAAGACCTTGAGATACTAACCGTTTATAATTTTGCGCGACAGTTGCATCATTATCAATCATTCGACTAGGCCGATTTTCACTAAGAGCAGATGGTATAGCAGTGAATTGGTTAACCTGAAATTCAGGCTCATTTCTATAGGGCGATCGTAAATAAAACACCTTAAGCAATTCACTTTGTTCTTTTGGCAGAGGATCATGAAAATCGATCTTCACAGCTTGGATAGAGTTCAACTTCTCTTGGTGCGATCGTTTTAAATGATATGACTCATCCCAATTACTTGAATGCTTGCAGATATTAGAATACCATGTGTAAAAAGCATCAAAAACAGACGATTTCCCGCGCCCGTTTAACCCGACAAGAATGACTACTTTAGCCGTTTGTGGAATATTCTGAATCGTTAAATCAGTAAATCTTTTAAACCCAACTAATTTTATTTTCTTAACCCTCAAAAAAACCATCCAGATTAAATTTGCATTAAATCGATATATTTTAAATATAACTAAACTTTACTTGCAAGATGTTCTCGAAAGTACATCCTATTCTTGGACGGAACAGTGCGCGTTCCCAACCAGTCGGGCCATGAAACCCATCCTTTATCTTTATAAATCCTATCAGGCTTTGCAGATATATTTTGAGGTCTGTTTCCACTTTTACAATACCTTCTCCAGGCAGATTCACTTTTTAACTTTAAGTTGTGCACGAATTTTCTAGCTTCATGAAAAGAAAGGTACACCCTATTCTTGGGTGGGATAGTTCGTGTTCCCAACCAGTCAGGCCAAGAAGTCCACCCTATATCCCTGTAAAACAGAGCCGGATTTGAAGGTATATCAAATGGTTTATTTCCGCTTTTGCAATACCGTCTCCATTGGGTCTCACTTTCTAAGTTTAACGAACGAATAAATTCTCTAGCTTTATCAAAAGAAAGAAAGGACTTTGCGTCTTTTGACGGTTTATCTGTACCAAGCCAGTCTCCCCATGAATGCCATTTTCCTTTATAGACTCTATCTGGTGTTCTTGGAATATTCAGTGGTTTTTCCTTGGTCTTACAATAAGTCATCCACTCAGGAAGGCTTTTCAGACCTAATGAATGTACGAATTTTTTAGCCTCATTAAAACTTAAAAACCCAATTCCCAACCAATCTTCCCAAGAAATCCATCCTTTACCTTTGTAAAAACTATATGCCCCGGTTGGAATATTTGCAGGCTTGTTTCCACTTTTACAGTATCGACACCACTCATCCAGACTTTTTAAATTTAGCGAACGGGCAAATGCTCTAGCCTTTTCAAAATCAAGGAATTCTATCTTCTTAGTATCAACGTTGCTTGTTCCTAACCAATCCATCCAAGAAATCCAACCTTTATTTTTGTAAGTATTCTCAGGATGCTTAGGAATTCCTTCCGGAATTTGTTTGTTCAAGTCTAATTTTTTCCATTCAAACGCACTTTTTAATCCGAGTGATCGCGCTATCAATCTTGCCACTTCAAATTTTTTGAATTTTTTTGAAACAATGGTTTTTTTAGTGCCAAGCCAATCTGACATTGAAACCCAACCGCTATCTTCGTAAGTTTCATTTGGATAAGATGGAATATTTTTTGGTTTATCTCCACTTTTACAGTATTTACGCCAGTCAGCAGTACTTTTAAAATTCAGCGAATGAACAAAAGCTCTTGCTTCCTCAAAAGAGAGGAATTCCATATTTCTTGGCGCAATATTATCAGTCCCCAGCCAATCTCCCCAAGATTGCCATCCGGATTTCTTATATACCGAATAGGGATTAGAAGGAACATTAGCCAATCTATGGGCACTTTTCATATATAAGTTCCATTCTCTTACGCTTTTTAACTTCAATTTATGAACCACAGATCTGGCTTCAACAAAACCCAACCAGGGAAGACTTATTTTATCAATCAACTGAACAAATAGGTTTTCGACCAATTTATTCTCAAATCCTTCAAAAGTTATCAATGCAGATAGCCCTTGAATAGAGGCACATTCTAATCGAGCCTCTCGCTTACCTTTGCCCAATTTTATGGCCGTAATTTCAGCAACTAATCTCGCATCATGAGAGCACAACGCTCGAACAACGTTAACAAGATTATCAAACGCTTTATTGCGTATACCTTCTTCCACTTTGGTTTTTTCATAATGGAAAATTGGGACAACAATATATCCCAATTGTTTGTGATCTTTACGTCTTAAAGCTCGTCCAACAGCCTGAACTATGTCAATTTTGGAATATTTGGGATCACAGAAATAAACAATATCAATTGATGGAACATCTACCCCTTCAGTAAGACAGCGCGCATTCGTTATAATTGCCTTTGATGAATATTCAAATTGTTTGATGAGGACCTTTCTATCATTAGTTGATAGCTCTCCACTTACATGGTATGAACTTGTCTTTGGAAAAAGGTTGCCATGCCGCTCTTGAAAAAGCTTCGCATTTTTTACAGTCGAATGAAAACTAACTGCATGAGTTGCTTTAAATTGTTGCATACAATGCTCAAGCGCATAATTATTGGCTATCTCATCAACACTTTCATTTTGATTTACAAAACGACGCGATTCTATTGCTTCACTTAATTCAATATCATTTACTCCGACTGCAACAATTCGATAGTCAACTAAAATATCTTTGTTAATAGCGTCTCCAAAACTCATTCGATAAAATTCCGGACCAAATGTTTTAAAATTGGTCATATCAGAAATATATTTCAGTCTTTCCAGACCTAACTTACCCCTTACACTATTCGTTAAAATTGTCGGCGTAGCAGTCATATACAACCGCTTACTAGCAGGAATTTTAGCATTATTATGTACAAGAGCGAAGACACTCCGCATATTCCCTGATGTTTTATGTGCTTCATCACATATTACAAGATCAAAAACAAAGTCTAATCCTTCAATCGCTTTAGATATCATTTCTAGACTTTGATAAGTGGAATATATAATAACCTCATCATTACTGGTTAAAAAATGCCTAATAGAGACCGAATCAGTAGAAACTCTGCCAGAAATCTCATAAGTGTGAACTCGAACGCCATCAGGTTCTCTATTTATATCTTTTTCTGAACACACGCACATATATGGAGAGTAAGAGAGACTATTTTTGGACCATTCGTCCCTTGTTTGTCTTAGAAGAGCTAATGAAGGGAATACTATAAGCGTGCGTCTCGCCTGAAGTCTGTTTTTCAACCATAGAGCTGTTAAAGTTTTACCAGCACCGCAAGGAAGAATCAGTTGACCCCTATCATGATTTTTGAAACCATCAACTACCGATTGTATCGCTTCATTCTGATAAGAACGAGGTTGTTTAACAGGTTCAGGACCTAATGCATTTGAAAGCATCAAATCCCGCATTCGTTTTATTGTAATTTCAGACAGACATAATAGTTCACTAATTGAAATCAGCTTCAGCCGATCCGATCTTTTATTTAGAGAATGGTTATCCAATTTTGAAGCATTAGTGAATACAACGAAATAATCAGCCCTATCGCCGTCAGCAAATAAATTTGCCAATTTATCTCTAGACCAACAAATACTAGTCCTTTGATCATGTCTAAATTTACATTGAACAACGGACAGCTGACCGGAATTATCTTGCAATACAAGGTCTATACCATGATCGCTTCTTCCGAGATTTAATTTGCTCTTTACTTCGGGTGGAACCTCGGTAAACAGCCATACATGCTTGTAATCTCGGCATATCAAAGGGTCTGCAAGGTAATAGTACTTGCAAAACCACTCAAATAGCTTTCCTGCCGAATGATTTGCATTATCAATTTTAATTAATTGTTTGTGAACATCATCCCAGCATTTAGACGGGCTCAGTATATTTAATAATTCTTTCATAATTCGATATTATAATATACAAAAAACAACATTAAAGCGGAAATAATTAATAGAATAAGACGAGACGGTATCTAAAGTTTGCAGTAGGAAATGAGGCCTTCCATTGCCTCTTTATAGAATAAGGCCCTCCTAACTTAAAGTTTCCCAGGAGATTCTCTACTTATCTGAGAAATTCAGAAAATTTGCAAGTATCCACCCGTGCTATCATTACTCAAAACTCTCTTCCGACTAGTCAAACATCTTGTCATCTAAAAAATAGGCAAACGGCTTCTTCAGCACTCCCGAGATCTTCTCAAGCGTCTCCAGTGACGGCAGAGCAATCCCCGTCTCATATCGTGAAATACTCTTCTGCTTGGCTTTGATCAGATCGGCCAGCTGCTCCTGAGAAAGATCCTTCTCGACCCGAGCCAGCTTGATGCGTTTGCCTAACTTTTTTTTATCCATAGTCAAATATTTTCTTGGATAAGATATACCTTGTGAGGTATATTTTAGTCGTTTAAAGAATATTTTCATAGACACGAGCTATGGCCTCAACAGCAAAACACAGAACTCATGATGGAGAAACAGAAAACCTGAATTTCTCCGCCAACCCGGCTTCCAAAAGGCTGCTCGATGTCATCGTTTCTATCTTAGCTGATGAGTATATCCAAATCGCTAAAGAAAATCCTGAAATATTTTTGGAAGAGGGGTGTTTCGATGCGGGGGAGCGCGAGGGGGCGGCGAAGCCCCCTCGCTAGGGGGAGCTTGAGGGGATTTCCCCCTCATAAAGAAACTAAAAATCAATTCAATAGAGTCCAAAATCAGATGTACGGCGCTTCGCCGTCATCTGATGCGGAAGCTGGGGTCTGGGGGCCGAGCCCCCGACTAGAGTCGAAATTCAATAGACTGAGGTAAGGTATGAGAGTCGCTATCTACGCACGATATTCATCGGAAAATCAAAGTGAAAAGAGCATTGATGATCAGATAAGGGTTTGCCAAAAATACATCCAAGAAAACGGTTTCTATTTCGACGATAAGTATGTATTCGCAGATGAAGCAGTTTCTGGATCTATTATTAATCGGCCGGGTCTGCAGGCGCTTGAGAAGGCCATGGAAAACAAAGAATTCGATGCTGTGGCAGTCGATGATTTATCCAGGCTTTCTAGAAGCAACCACCAGATGTTGACCCTAGTCAATAAATTTGCCTTCTATCAGGTGAAGATTATATCTGTCTCAGATGGGATTGTAACTGACGATGACAACTCTAAATTGGGGATTCATATTCGAGGGTTGATCAATGAGCTCTACTTGGATGATTTGAGAAAAAAGACCATGGGGGGTTGGAAGGCCAGAGGTTGCGGGGATATAATACAGGGGAAAGTGTCTATGGGTACAAGTCCTGCCCTATTGGAGAATTAAGGCTGAATAAGAAAGGCCAACCGAAATATGAAGGCATGATGCTCAAAATCAATGAAGAAGAAGCTGGCATCATTCGAAGGATTTATAAGGAGTTCCTAGCCGGACAAAGTGTACATGCAATTGTGCAAGGGCTCAATGTTGATAAAATGCCAACAAGAAAAAATAAGCCGGGCGGATGGGCTACCTCCACCGTCTGCAGAATCTTGAAAAATGAGAAATATGCCGGACATTGGATTTGGAGAAAGACCAAGAATGTACGCGACCCAATCACTGGCAAATCAAAAAAGGTCGACAGATCCGAAAAAGAGCAGATGGTCTCTTTCAAGGAGGAGCTATGCATTATCGATCAAGATACCTGGGAAAAGGCTAAAAAGAGATGGGTAGAGCTGGAGGGAGCTTGGCCGATGAATAAACGATCTGCAAGGACTTCAACCAAGGCTGTTAGCTACGTTCATTCTAATCCGGTCCATCTCTTTGCGGGGCAATTGCAATGCAAGACCTGCGGCGGGGCCATTGTGCAAGTTTGTGGCAAAGGGGGCGGTTATTATGGCTGCTATAATGCAAAAAGGAAGACTTGCACGAATAAGCTTACCATTCGTAGAAGCAAGGTTGAGGATATTCTCTTGAGTACTTTGAAAGAGAGATTTTTGACGGCTGAGAATTTGAAGTATGTGTATGACAATGTCGAGAAGGCAGTTGCCAAGACTTTGAATGAGGTGCCGGAGGAGTTGAAGCAAAAGAGGGCCCAGCATGAAAAAGTGCAGGCTGAGCTGCAGAATCTGCTTGGTTTTATCAAGGCAGGCAATTTCTCAAAGCTGGTCTCTGAGGCCATTGTTGATGCAGAAGGAAGAAGCGATAAGCTGCAGATTGAGATGAAGGCCATGGAATTCCAGACCAGAAATGCCTTTAAAGCGCCGCCAAAAGAATGGATTGAGCACAGGCTGGATAAGTTGAAAGAAACATTGGGAATGAATACAAAAGCCTCTGGTTTGGCATTGAAGGATCTGTTGGGGACGATTGAGATGGAGGCTGTGCCTGGAGAGTGTGTGGTAGAGAACGGGAACTTGATTCAAAACAAGCCTTACTATTTGGCTCATTCAACCATCGATACCCTTGCGCTATTGGATGAGCCCAAGGGTACGAATTGGTCTCTACTTCGGAAGAGGTAGGATTCGAACCCACGGACCCCTCGCGAGGCCTCCTGTTTTCAAGACAGGTGCAATCGGCCACTCTGCCACTCTTCCAAAAATAAGGATTTATGATACGAGATTTAAGGTGTTTATCTCAAGAACAAATTGCAAAACTGCTTTGTCCGAAAAAATCGAACATTTTGAAGTCAGTTGCGAGTGGCAGCAGAGCTGCCACGATCCTTGCGCCGCTGGTCGACCCCAAGCGGGTCGGCCAAGAAGCAAGGACGCAAATGGGTTCAAAATGGCGATTTTGGCGGACAAATGAGCTTTGCAATTGGTTCTTAAGGAAATTGTTCGAGAAAGCGAAGATCGTTTTCTGTAAAGAGACGAATGTCCCGAATGTCATTGAGAAGCATCGTCAATCGTTCAATCCCCATCCCCCACGCATATCCAGAATATTGCTCAGGATCGATGTTGCCCTCTTTCAGCACATTGGGATGCACCATGCCGGCGCCAAGGATTTCCAGCCAGCCTGTGTGTTTACAAATGCGGCAGCCAGTTCCTTTGCAGGAAATACAACGGACATCTACCTCGAGGCCAGGCTCAACAAAAGGAAAATAGGACGGCCGATAACGGGTTTCGACTTTTTCGCCGAGAAGTTTGGAAAGAAATTCATCCATTGTAGAAAAGAGATCAGCAAAGGTCACGTTGCGATCGATATATATCCCTTCCACTTGATGGAAAAATACATGAGAGCGAGCCGATATATCTTCATTGCGGAAACAACGGCCAGGCGCAATGATCCGTATCGGAGGTGCAAAATTTTTCATCGTGTGTACTTGCACATTCGATGTGTGGGTGCGAAGAAGAAGGCCCGTATTGAGATAGAAAGTGTCTTGCATATCGCGGGCCGGATGGTCAGGAGCAAAATTCAGGCCGCCAAAATTGTAATAATCGGTATCGACATCAGGACCAAGCTGAACAGAAAAACCCATGCCCATCAGAATGTCGATGATCCGATTCATAGCCTGAGTGATGGGATGGAGCTTGCCTTTATGGGTACGCCTGCCAGGAAGGGTCACGTCAATCCACTCATCAGCAAGGCGTGCGTCTAGCTCAACTTGCTTCAGACGGGCAAGGCTATGATCGCAATGGAGCGTAAGCTCCTCTTTGAGGTCGTTGATCACTTTGCCAAAAAGAGGACGTTCGTCCGGCGTGCAGTTTTTTAGGGAAATCATTAGAGCCTGGATCGGCCCCTTTTTTCCGAGGTATTTGACCTTGAGATTCTCAAGGTCTTTAGAATGAATAGCCTCCTTCAGCTCGTTCATGAATTGAGAACGAAGTTCCCCTATTTGATCGTGCAGGGAGGCCATATATAAGCTCTTCTTAAGTTGCTAAAGCTTGCTTCGCTGTTCCAACTACTGCGCTGAATGCGCCCGGATCGCGAATCGCAAGTTCTGCAAGAACTTTTCGGTTCATTGCACATCCAACCTTCTTCAAACCATTGATCAGTTTTGAATAAGATAGGCCATTGATTTTCGCCGCTACGCCAATTCGGGTCACCCAAAGACTGCGGAAATCTCTTTTGCGCAATTTGCGGTGCTTGTAATTGAACGCAAGCGCCGACATTAAAGCATCTTTAGATAGTTTCAAGTGATTCTTACGGTCGCCGTAAAAACCTTTGCAACGCTTCAGGAGCTTCTTGGTCCTCTTGCGAGCCGCTACGGAATTCGTGACTCTTGTCATTGATTTATGCTCCCATCAAAATTTTATACATTTTTAGCTGCCCACTGTCGACTAGGCGAGACTTCGCTAAACTGCGTTTGCGCCTCGAACTCTTCTTCGTCAAAATGTGGCGGCGCCCAGGACGGGTTCTCTTCAACTTTCCTCGCCCCGTGAGTTTGAATCTGGCTTTCACAGCCTTTCGGGTTTTCATTTTAGGCACTGCTTTATTCTCCCACTTTCTTTTCTGTTGCTTTGGGCTTCTTTCCGCTCGGAGATAACACCGTCGTCATCGTTCGGCCCAGTAATTTTGGCGGAGCTTCTACTACCGCTATATCTTCTAATTCTTCGCAAAACTGCTTCACAACTTTCTGCCCAAGATCCAAGTGGAGCATTTCGCGCCCACGGAACATAATGCTAATCCGCACTTTGTTCCCCTTGAGAATGAATTCGCGAGCATGTTTCACTTTCGTCTGGAAATCGTGAGTGTCAATATTCGGCTTGAGTTTAATCTCCTTAACCTTAATGACAACTTGCGCTTTCTTGCTCTCTTTTTCTTTTTTCGCTTGATGATATCTGAGTTTGCCGTAATCGATAATCTTCGCAACGGGAGGTTTTGCTGTCGGAGCAATCTCAACGAGATCCAGCCCCATCTCCTCCGCTCTGGCTAAAGCCTCTCGAAAGCTCAAAATCCCTAACTGCTGTCCATCTTCCGTGATCACTCTGAGCCGGTCGGCACGAATCTCTCTATTTATTCTCAAGCACCACCATCAAGTTTTTTTCTAACATTTGCTCCAAAATCGTCTCCACATGAGCCGTTATTTGGAGATCATTCCCTCTTTGGTCCACAGCCGCCAATAGACAGCTTCTCCCAATTCCATCCAGCGTGAAAAACCCACTACTAGATATAGAATGATCAAAGCCTAAGATAATAAGGGTTTTTCCAATCAATTGCAAGGACGATTTCTTTTCTTCGTCAGAGAGGCCAAAAAAACTAATTCGAATCTGGGTCTTTTCCCCAGACACAACCTCGGCCACTTTGGGTCTTTTTTGCTGCTTATGAACCGCAAAAGAATCAACCCCTGCAGGACAAGCAATCTCGAAAGCTCCCTCAAACAAGTGCTGTTTCAAAAATTGTATGAGTTTTTCTCGAGCCTTTAATCCAGGCGCATACCAAACATCGCCCTTCCAAAACCCATGCATCTCCCCAATTCGAGATGGCTCGATATAATTATCAAGCTGCTTCAAATATTGTTTGAGCTCGTCTTTAGAACGATGGCACCACCCAGTGATCCGCATCCTTTTTTCAGGAAGAGGCTCTGCTTTAATCTTAAAAGCTGCTAACTCCGCTGCGTTTTTCAAATGGGCGCCAGGACTGAAATTATGAAAAGTTCCGATTTGAACCATCTGGACCAGATCTTCATCAGGCAAAACGTCTGCGCGGGAAGGCTGGTTTTGGGAAAGGAGGAGCTCGGAGGCGCTGAATGGCACCATCTCGAGTATCCGGATCGGTCTTTTTTCCCGGACGATCTGCTTCATTTTTTCTTCAATGATGTGAGGATGGATCGGATGCGGGAAGCTAAACTCGTAAACGAACCCGGTCGCGGTGGGGCCGCCGTCTAAGATTTCAACGCCGGGATACAATTCATAAACGGCCGCAGCCGCTATTTCTGCCGCTGTGCGGCGCAAAACTTCTAAGTCCAAAATGCAATTTATGGGGTTTTTGGGATGTAGCTGACTCGAACAGCTGACCTCTACGATGTCAACGTAGCGCTCTAACCAACTGAGCTAACACCCCAAATTAAAACTTAAGAGATCATAGCCGCTTTAAGATTAAAGATCAAACGATTATGATGAACTCATGCAACCGCACTTGATTCTCGCCAAGGAAACCTGGAAACAATTTTTGAAAAAAAGCGATCTTGCCATCGACGCTACCTGCGGCAATGGCCATGACACCCTTTTTTTGGCCGAGCTTTGTTCTGTCATAGGCCTTGATATCCAAGCAGCCGCGATCCAAAACACAGCGGAACTTTTGGAAAATCATGAGAAAAAGGCTGTCCTTCACCGGATGTCTCATGAAAAAATTGATGAGCTTCCCCTCCCCCACCCACCTCGTCTCATTGTCTATAATTTGGGGTATTTGCCCAAGGGAGATAAAAAGATCACCACAATGACCGAATCGACCCTAAATAGCGTCAAAAAAGGTCTTGAAATCTTAGGCCCAGGCGGAGCTCTTTCCATCACCTGCTATCCGGGCCATGAAGAAGGGGCAAGAGAAGAGATAGCTCTGGAAGAATGGGCCAAAAGCCTTCCCTCCGATCGATGGCTTGTTTGCCATCACAAATGGCTCAACCGGAAAGGGGCTCCTTCTTGGCTCTGGATTTCGGCAATTACATAAAAACTGCCCGCCACAACTCCTTCTTCAACCTCTTTTGGATCGATCATCTCAAAGCCGGGATATTCCTGTCTTAGCCGAGGAAGTCTGCTGCGGATCATCCGAATCGAAGATGCGATCGGTTTTATTGCGTTCACGCAGCCCTCCCAATCTTTATCCATTGAAAAAGCCAGATGAAAGGGAAATTTTTTTCCCGGGAAGTGAAATTTGAGTCCCTCTGCAAGCCGTTCGAAAGCTTGAGGATTGTGGGCGACATCGAAAAGAATATTCCCGATTTTTTGGAAGCGGCACGGAGGAGTGGTCTCTAAACCGGCCGTCTGCCAAATGTCGAGTGTTTGTAGGGCTTTTGCAGCAATCGCCCGGTTTTCAAGCTCATAAAAAGGTTTGGGTTCCACATGGATTGCGGTGGGAAAAAAAGGAGCGGCAGAAGAACCTACGACAACAGGCACATTCGGTTTGATTATCCCCGCTTTTTCATAAGCAATCGCATCGAGGGTGTTGCCTAAAATGGCCATATGATCATAACCGATTGAGGTGATCACTGACAGAATGGGCGTAATTACGTTTGTTGCATCAAACCTTCCGCCAAGGCCCGCTTCAATGACTGCGATATCGACTTTTTCTCTAGCAAAGTGAAGAAAGGCCATGAGAGTGAGACAATCGAAAAAGGAAAGTGTTGGATCGTGGACAACATCTAGAAGGAGTTCTGCTGTTTCTTCCGCAATCATTTGCCCGTTGACCCGGATTCTTTCTGTGAAACGCCAAATGTGCGGCGATGTATATAGGCCAACTTTCAGTCCAAGATTTTGAAGAACGGAGGCGATTTTTGTCGCGACGGATCCCTTTCCATTCGTGCCCGCGACATGAATCGTCCGAAACGATTTATGAGGAGACCCAAGTTTTAGATCTGCTCGCTTCATTGCGTCAAATGTGATTCGGCCGCGGCCGGGCATATTAAGAAGTTGATCGAGGTGCATTGAGAAGATTGAAAATGTGTTCAGAGACCCAAGAACATCCAAGAGGAATATGCGGTTTCATGGCGCCGTGATAGTCAGATCCGCCCGTTGGGATCCAACTCCTCTCTTTGGCTATTTTTAACCATGGAATTTCAAGCGCCTTATCAAGTCTAGAATAGTAACATTCAATTCCATCGAATGGAAGATCGAGCAGTTTTCGAAGAAACGAACCTTTTTTGATAAAATGAGGATGGGCTAAAACAGCTTTTCCTCCCGCTTTTCGGATTTCTTCAATCACTTCTTTAGGATGAAATCGTAGACCCGTTGCAAAACAGAGCGCCCCTTCTTTTAGGTATTTATCAAACGCGTCTCGGATTGTGGCAACATATCCTTTGTGAACCATGAGCTGCGCAATGTGCGGCCGCCCAATTGTTCGTAATTTTGCAAAATTTTTCAATTCTTCTTCTGTGATCGGCATTTTGCGATCGGTCAGCTTTTTCAAAATAGCCCGATTGCGTTCCGTGCGCTTTTCTTGCATGAGACTCAAGAATTGCCTAAGCCCTTTCTGATTCAGATCGTATCCGTAACCGAGAATATGGACCGATGTATCATCTAGCTCGGACGAAATCTCCACGCCCGTAAGAATGGCGATTTTCAATTTTGCGGCAAGATCAAAAAATTGCGGCGTGTAAGCATCGACCGTATCGTGATCGGTAATTGAAAGGCCTTGCAAGCCAGCATCTTTTGCTTTTTGTAGCAGATCCAAAGGAGCATCGCTCCCATCAGAGCAAGTGGAGTGGCAATGAATATCAGCTCTAAACTCGTTATGCATCGAAGAGTCGGATCTCAGTTTCTAGCAAAACGCCAGTTTGCTCCAAAACCTTTTCTCGCACAAGATGAATTAGCTTTTTTACATCTTCCGATGATGCTTTTTGATGATTGATAATGAAATTAGCGTGGATTTCAGAAATTTTTGCTCCTCCTATTTGCGCTCCTTTCAGGCCGCAACGGTCAATGAGCGCACCAGCCGACATGCCAGGCGGATTGCGGAATACGCAGCCCGCGCTTTTGTCTTTTAACGGCTGCGTTTTCATCCGGTAATCGATGATTTCCAACTGCTTTTTACGCGCTTGAGGCTGCTCCTTCAGAGAAAATACAGCCGATAAAATGACTCCATTCATTTTCTGAAAAGAGGAAGTGCGATAACCAAATTGAAGATCGGCGCGGCTGATTTCTTTTCGCTCAACGCCATCGAAAAAGAGAACCGATTTTAGTGAATCGCAAGTCTCCGTGCCATTGGCTCCCGCATTCATAAAAACTGCGCCGCCAACTGTTGCCGGAATTCCAGAAGCAAATTCAAGACCTGAGAGATTCTTGCGCGCCGATTGAACGCCAAGCAAAGAAAAAGAATATCCTGATCCTACATGAACTTGCGTTTCATTCCAGTCGCAGAAATCGATTTTGTTGAGAATTGCAAGGCCGTCGAAACCACGGTCGTCAAAAAGACAATTAGATCCCTTACCAATCACCATTTTGGGAAGATCTATCCTGTACGCCTCTTCCATCTCCTCAATCGTCGAAACTTCGACAAAATAGGCAATGGGTCCGCCTATTCCAAAGGTCGAAAACTCAGACAGATACCTGTGTTTCTGCAGCTGGAGCGGCATGTTTTTGGCTTATTCCATCTAAAATTGCATTGATGAACTGGGCGCTTTCCACGGTCCCAAATTTGCGGCAAAGGCGGATCCCCTCGGCAATCGCTATAGCCGGGGGCGTTCTAGGGTCGAAAAGGAGCTCAAAAAGGCCTAGGCGCAAGATCGTTCGCTCTACGCGGGAAATCCGGTCAAAATCATAGCCGGTGGATGCATCGGCGATAGCCGGATCGATCTCGGGCAATTTCTCTAAAATCTCCTTAACGCGGTCAATGGCCCCCTGGATCTCCCGTCGGGTCGTCTTCATTTCAGCCATCATAAAAGCGACCATCTCCTCCGGAATCGGAGCAAAATCGCTCGTAAACAATATTTGAAAAACGGCTTCTCTAAACTTCTGGGGCGGCAAAGGCATATGGAATCTTTAGTAGTTGTTAGAAAAGAAATATAGCAAAAGACCTACTTTGTGGACACCCCAAATTTTGATTTATTTGTAAAATTTTTAGTAATTATAACTTATTCGTTTACATTTAATTATATACTTAATTGAAGTATAATATTTCGAATAAACCAATATAATATTTATAATGGACACTGTTACTATTTCTCCAAAAATAGAAAAAGGCGCTGCAGGCTCTCTGGTTATCGGAGGTGCTGCGGCCGCGACTGTTTCTCTTCTTGCCGCGAAATCGGTGATTGCCATCGGACTTGCGTCAAATGTGATTCCAATCATTGGAACCATCGTTGGAATCGCAATGATGATTTTAGGCTCGCTCCTCTTCTATCGCTCATGGAATAGCGACCAAACAGTGAATCCATTAAAACAGAAAGCTGTAGAACCAGTCACTATTCGCCTCCCCACATATCAGAAAAAAATGGAGGAGAAGAGGAAAGCGGCTGCAGCTCATCAAAAGAATTTCATTGCATTGCCCGGACAGAAGCAAAAAACAGATCCATTCCTGGAAATGCAAAAACTTTTAGATACGCCGGTATTAGACTCAGAATTGCCCTCAGTTGCTGCAAATAAAACTGAAAAGCCAGCCTCCCTCGATTTAACTTCGGCAGACAAGATACAAGCTGGAGCAAACCTTGCTCAATGGGGATTGATTGGAGCGGCCGCGTTCGGCGTACCAGGTCCCATTCTCTTCCCGGCATCTTTGATTGCTGGATTAGGATCTGAAATTGCCACCTTCTGTTCTTTGCCGAAAGATGCTACATGGCTGCGTAAAGCGATGTCGATTCCAGGCCTTTCTAGGCTGCTCATCCAATACAATCCATGGATTCCTGGATGGCTACCGAAAATCATGCAAGGGGTTTCCTTAGTCAATTTAGCTCAGCATTCGATCGCCAAAATGGGCGATGTATGGCGAGGGTTCAAAACAGAGCCTCTTAAAGCAGCGAAAGCAGGCGGAGTCTGCCTCTTCAATTTAATATCAGGCGTCGCATTTGCTGCAGAAGGCGCTGGACTCATCAAACTCAGGCCGCAAACACAAAACGAATCTCCAGAAAAAGCACCTTGCGATCCTTCGAAAGATGAAGATTGTTCGGGGCCTATCAATAGAAAAATCCGTTTAATATCAGAAAATAACAATGTCGGACCTAACGCAAATCTCAGGCAGGCGATTTCTGATAAGACAACAGCTAATCACAGAGAATATGCCGAAAAATGGAAATGCGAACATGATGTGATAAAGAAAAACCTTGTGGAAGGACAATGTAAAAATCCAATTTCAGGAAAGCGAGATAATTGTTCTCCAAGCTGGAACAAAATTAAGTATTTCAAAGAATGGTGCGACACTCCTAAAGCGCCAGGAGCAGAAGAGTGGGCGATTTATACTGATCAAGATGGGGTTTATACAAATTTCCAAGTCGATCCATCCGAAGCGATTGATCTATCGCGCGGTGATAGAGATTCTAGCTTTATCATCGCTACAGAAGGCGAGAATGGAGGAAGATTCAATCCCGGCGCTGTAAATACCGGCGTTATGATTGTTAGGAAAGATCCTAAAGGGTGCGAGGTCATCGATAGGATTTGGCAAAATCGAAATACCATAACGAGCGATGAGAAAAATTGCCCTACCTTTGGAATTTGCGAGAATCAAAACAAACGCGGCGAGCAAGCCGCAACAGATCGAGTGATTTGGACAGATGCTCCTCACCTCCTAAAAAATTCAGTGACCCGAATTCTTTCTCGAGATGCTACACATCCAAAGCGAGGAAATATCGCTTTGAATACACTAAACCGAGGTGGATGCACAAGACCCCTACTGGCAGATGGCTCGCTCGGCGCCCCCCATGATATCAATACTCATGACCTGACAGTGAATCCTGATGGCATCTGGAAAGAAGGAGACTGGATCGGACAGACAGCCGGGTATCCTCTTTACGGCCAAGATCTCTCTCATCAGCCCACATGTACCGAGAATCCAAACGTGCCGGAAGAACCGCTCCGCATAAAGAAAGTAGACCAAATGCTCCGAGCTGCAGAGAAAACTTTGACAGCAGATCCTCGTAAACTGATCCCTACAGTCCCTTTTTACCAAAAAATAAGAGAAGATGTTCCTGGCGAATGCGTAGACATCCGCAAGCCTGAAGCTCCTAAACATTATTCATCGAGGGAAATTACTTTTGGCGCCGTTTATGACAACAGTAAAGATCCAAATCGCGAACATATTTCTGCTTTTGTGAATCAAAACCATGCCCGTTATGCAAAAAAATGGGGCCTAAAACATGAAGTGGTTGCAAAGAATTTAGTGGCAGGACGCTGTAAAACAGGTTCCGGAGAAACAACAGACTGCGCGGCGTACTGGAATAAAATGCAAATGCTTAGAGAGTGGCTTGCAGAACCCGAAAAACCCGGGGTTGAAGAGTGGCGGATTTATGCAGACGACGACATGTTGGTAACAAACATGGGAATCGATCCATCAAAAGCCATCGATGCTTTGCGAGGCCGAGATGATACGAGTTTCATCGTAGCGGAAGATGTGATTGACTGGCAAAGATGGTTTTTTGAACACCCCCAACCGCACAAAGCGGTCAATACCGGATTACTCATTGTTAGAAAAGATGACCACTCTCGTAAATTTGTCGAAGAAGTTTGGGCGCAAAGACATAGACCTGTGACCTCTCCAATGACTAATTGCGAAAATATCGGTACTTGCAAATTCCAAGATAGATCTATGCAAGAACAAGAAGCGATGGCAATTGTTCTTAGAAACCGTCCGTCCTTTCATGGGAATGTCGTTACAGTTGTACCACCTCGAGACACAAATTCTCCAACTAGAAGCCATCTAGCATTGAACACTTTCTATCGAGATGGATGTTTTAAGCAAAAAGATAAGATATTTTCTTTCCGGGCCATGGACCAAGCTGAAAATCCCCAAGGAGCATTCCAAAAAGGAGATTGGATGACTCAAACTGCAGGCGTGCCTGTGTGGGGAAAAGATATTCCGTTCACCACTTTCCTATTTAGCGATCAGAGCCTATGTATGGACAAGCCCGAAGTCCAAGAGGGGCCGGTGAGATTAAATAAGCTCAAAGATCTGTCTCTTCAAGTCGTTGGAGACGAAGTTTCTAGCGGGGGTTAAAAGATGACCGCAGCAATACGTCCCAAAGCCCCTCATGAATTAAAACTCTATCGGAATCGTTTAGATGCGAAAAAGCTCATCTATCTGTCGCATAAAGAGCCTTTGGCAAAATGGAATTTTGAGCCCGTTTTAGACGCTCCTGAAGTTCAATCAACGGGATCTCCCAGTTTTTTCCGGCAGATTTTTAACGCGATTGCTTCTCTTTTTTCTTGGAAATCAGACAAACAATTTAAGCCCGCAGCCACACCTGGTATTGATCCTTTAGTTTTCACGGATGGAGATCTGGTGCAAACCGGATCGAATTTGATTCGTTGGGGATTGATCGGCGCGACTGTTTGCGGCGCCCCAGCCGGCATCATCTATCCGATATCTGCCATTTCAACCTTTGCATCTGGCGCAGCCACCGTGGCTATGATTCCCAAAGATGCCTCGCTATTCCGTAAATTATTCCCGCTGCTTTCCCATATCCTCAGCAATGCAAATCCATGGGTCGGAAGGTTTTTCCAGGCTGCATCTCTCTATAATTTGACGCAGTATACATGGACGAAAATGGGCGATGTCTTGAACCGATGGAAAGAAGATCCAAGCGGCGCTCTCAAAGCAGCAGGTGTTTATTTATTCAATTTAGCGTCTGGGATCACGTTTGCAGCGGAAAATGCTGGTTTGTTTAAATTTAGAGCTCCTCCTTCAGAGAAAACAGACTCCCCATGCCAGCCAGATTCTAGGGAAAAATGCGTGAGAGAGATCACGATAGGCTCTGCTCACTTTAATGAAGGCGATCCAGCAAGAGATGATTATGCTACAGGGGTTGATGCAAGCCATAAAGCATATGCTGAAAAGTGGAACTTAAAACATACGGTCATTCAAGATCCTGCCCTAATCAAGGACCAATGCAGCGATCCTCGTGGAATTTTAGGATTTTTGGGATTTAAGAAAGGAGACTGCTCTCCATATTGGTTGAAAATCGCAGCGATCAAGCAGTGGCTCGACAGCCCGAAGAATCCAAACGTCCAGGAAGAATGGCGGCTCCTCATCGACGATGACATGCCGATTACCAATAGAAACATTGATCCGAATGAAGCGATTAACGCTTTGCGCCAAGGAAATGACGCTAGCGTCATTGTCGCAAAAGATCCTTATGATTGGACTAAACTATTCATGAGACAGCCGACCGATCCTAAAATTGCTGTCAATACAGGCGTATTTTTAGTGCGGAAAGACGATCAAGCCCGAGACTTTTTTAACCGCGTCTGGGATACCAGAAATACGATCCATCACCTCTTAAATCCCTATTGCCCATCCCTTGGAATGTGCAAAAACCAAGACGCTCTTCACGAACAGCAAGGAGCGGCCATGGTCCTTCAAGACCAGCCGGCCTTGATGGGTCGGGTAGTGTCGATCGTTCCTCCCCGCGATGAACAATCAGCAACAAGAGCGCATATCGCCCTAAATACCTACCACGGCCACAATAACGAGTGTTTCTTGAGAATGAAAGAGGGGTTTTCAGACAAAACCTATATCCACAATCTCCCCAAATACAATCCGAGCGTCGTATGGCGCAAGGGCGATTGGATGGGCCAGGTAGCCGCCCTCCCTGTAATCGGCAAGCAGCTGCCCATTGATAGCCAAGGTAAATGCGTCGATCTCCCTGAAATCCAGCCTAGCCCCATCAAATCGATCAAAGTAAACGAAATGATCTCCCAAACAGTCTAATAACGGGATAATTACATCATATAAAATAAACTTTTAATTTGATATAATATTTACTATAAAATTTAATATAGGAATATTATATGGCAGTTATTTTTGCAAGAGCTCTGGCTGGAATAGGCAGTTTAGCAACCGCTGGATACTCGGGTCATTATGCAGCCGAAATCATCGAAAGCGAACCCAAAAAAAACCACCAAATTTCGACGGGCTGCGCAGCTGCTACAGGAATATTGAGCACTGCTGCCGATTTAGGCGAAGGATACGAGCCTCTTACAACAGCGAGCTTAGTTAAGACAGCTGGCATGTGCGTTGGTGCGATCAGCGCAATCAAATGCTCAATGGAAGATAATCCTGCTAAAAAAGCAAAGGCAGCGATCCAAACGATTGGAGGCTTTGCAGTTGCTGCTCTTGCCGAGCTATCGCCTGAATTAGCCGGTGCTGCCGGTAAAGTTTATACATTAGGTTCCATGACATTGCATTTAGGGATGTTTGGGATTAAGAAACTTTACGCAGGGAAAACGAATGAGGGATACGCGGCTTTGGGCGCTGCGGGAATTTGCTTAACGGCAGCCGGTTTGGTTGTATACAATGCGCTCCCCGCATTGCAGAAACCTATCACTCCACAAGAAGTTCCTGTCGATACACCTCAACCTTGCTTAGTATGTAATGACAACAGATGGACTAACTCCACTCTCTGATCCATTTCCCGCTTGCATGTTTTTTTTAAAAAAAGTACACTGACACTCTTACCCTGGATGGGGCTTGGGCTGTGATAGGTGTATTCCTCGATACAGAAACGAACGGACTGAATTCGCAAATTCATAAAATTTTGGAGATCGCATTTAAGATTGTCGATCTGACAAATGGTGAATTTAAGGAAGAGTTTCAGACGCTGATTGCGCAACCCATTGAAGCTTGGGAAAAGAGCGATCAAGAGAGTTTGCGCATCAACGGTTTTACCTGGAATGAAGTTTCCAAAGGAAAAACCTCCCGTCACGTATCCCAGACAATCATCGACATTTTCACCCGACATGGCATCCGAAGGAAAAAGGCCGTTTTCATCTGCCAAAACCCCTCGTTCGACCGTGTCTTTTTTTCTCAGCTGATAGATCCCGACACCCAAGAATTGCTCAGCTGGCCCTATCATTGGCTCGATCTAGCCTCTATGTACTGGGCCCTTTCAATGAATAAAGCGAAGCTCAAAATGGGTCCCTTGCCTTGGGAAACCGGTTTTTCCAAAGATCTCATCGCCCAGCAATATGCATTGCCCGGCGAAGAGAAACCGCACCGTGCAATGAACGGAGTGCGGCACTTGCTGCTCTGCTATCAAGCTGTCGTCGGCTTCCCCAACCAGCCAAAATAACGCTGAACATATTTTCGCCGATGACTTCATTTAAGTTTTTTTGTATTTTGCGAAAATTGGACCTTCCGTTTAAAATTTTTTCCTCAAATTTATAAACGAGATTTTATGACGGTATCCTCCGACCTAACAAGATTTATTACGATTGCTGAAACTAGCAACGATTCTGCAAAATTTGCTGTCGTCCTCAAATCATTTCCGGATGTAGCAGACGACAAAAAAATCAAATTTACAGTTAAAAACTTTACTCTTGCTACAGGCCCCGATAAAAATGCAGCAGAAAAGGCAGCCAAATTATTTGCCGATGTACATAGCGTTCCATATATTCCTCAAGGAAAAGGCGTCGTCACAATCACTCCCTTTTGCGACTCATTTTCGGCCATCGAACTTTCTGCTGATGATCATGTAGTTCTAAGACACGGATTGATAAATGACCTCGTTCAAGCTGTTTTGTGTGCGATGAAATACAAAAAGACAGATGACTTAGAAATGGTTTTGCCAAGTTGGTTGAAACTCGATGGAAGTAAACTGGAATATCCCAAATGGACTCAACCCGAATAAAAGTGAATCATTACGAGCTGTAAAAAAACTCCCTCCTATTCGAGGGAGTTTATTATTTCAATAGCTCGATTTGTGGAGCTGCACTTTGCCGCGGAAAATCCGATAGATCCAAAATCCGTAAGCAAGCACAAGCGGCACTCCAATCAGCACAACTACCAGCAAATTCCTGAGCGTTGCTTGACTCGATGCCACATTGAAAATCGTCAGGCTATTGGTATCCGGATCGATCGTAGAACGGACAATCGTCGGATAAGTTCCTAGCCCAAAAAGAATGAGCAGAAAAGCAATGCTAAGGCATGAAAAGATAAACGCCCATCCGTCTCTCCCCTTGCTAACCAGTCTCGGCACATTCAAAATGGCGAGCAATGCCAAAACAGGAAAGATGATCGTGTAAGGCATATCGAAAATGTGCTGGACCATATGCGGCATGTAAACGATTGTTGCAATCGATGTCACAACATAGAAAAAGATGAAAACCGCTATCGCATAATTGATCCACTTGCGAACTATTTTGTGCGCATCCCCTTCCGTTTTCATGGTCAGATAAATCGTTCCATGCATCGCAAAGAGAGACATCGCTGTAATCGCTACAATCACTGAATAGGGCCTGAAAAAGTCGGCAAAAGTTCCCACATATTCTTGCTGCGAATTGAGAGGAACGCCTTCAATCATATTGCCAAGCATAAGGCCAACGATGAGACCTACTAGAATGCTGGAAACGGAAAAGACCACATCCCAAAATGAGCGCCAGGTAGGCGACTCGCTTTTGCTTCGGAATTCAATCGCACAGGCGCGGAAGATGAGGCCTGCAATCAGGAACATGAATAATGTATAGAAGCCAGAAAAAATGGTCGCATAGGCGTTTGGAAAGCCGGCAAAAAGACCTCCCATCATGATCACTATCCATACTTCATTCCCGTCCCAAACAGGACCGATCGAGTTGAGGAAAATGCGCCGCTGTTCATCCGTTTTCGCAAAAAGATGCAAAGCGCCGACGCCTAGATCAAATCCATCAAGAATGCAGTAGGCCATTGATGCTACGCCTAGGACCAGATACCAGAGAATCGCTAGATCCATCGCTATTTTCTCCCCATAATATTTCGATAGATGAGATCGCTCGGATGCGAGCGGACTTCTTCAGGTCCTTCTTTGATTTTCCGATCGAGAAGGAAAATAAATAGAGCGAAGAGAAGAAGATAAATCACAACAAACATCGTGATGGAACCAAATACTTGACTTGAAACGATATTCGTAGAGACTCCTTCGCTTGTGCGAAGCAGCTTCCACACAATCCATGGCTGGCGGCCCACCTCCGCACAGACCCAGCCGCACTGTTGAGCAATATGAGGCAAGAGAACTGAAAAGATCATTGCCCAAAGCAGCCAGCTCTTCTCTTGAAGACGCCGTTTCCTCCAGTGATAGAATCCAAAAAGCGCGATGAGGAACATCAGCGCCCACATAGTAACCATAATGTGATAGGTTTGAAATGTGAGAGGAACATTCGGCCATTCATCGCGGGGGATTTTGTCGAGTCCCGTCACAGGAGTTTGCAGATCGCGGTAGGTCATGAAGCTTAAAGCTCCCGGAATTTTGATGGAATGAACCACCTCTTTTTCTGCATCGACCCAGCCAATCACCGAAACTGGAGTTGCCGGAACGGTTTTATAAATTCCTTCAAGCGCGGCAAGCTTTGCCGGCTGATAGCGGGCGACAAGCCGAGCGCTGGAATCCCCTGAGATCAGCTGCAAAACAAGAGCTAACATCGCTACGCTCAAACCAATATGCATCATGGAAGCGGCGATCTCTTTATGTTTTTTCTTTAGCAGGTAATAGGCTGCTACGCTGATCACAAAGAATGCCCCCGTCAACCAACAGCCAAGAACTACGTGGAAAAGCCGATCCAGGCTCGATGGGTTGAACACCATCTGCCAAAACTCTGTGATTTCAGCGCGAGGCCCAAACTGTGTGTTGACAATGTGGAAACCGGCTGGCGTCTGCATCCAGGAATTGGCCACAATGATCCAAACTGCGCTGAAATGAGCGCCGAGGCAGACGCAAATCGTCGAGAAATAATGAAGCTTGCGGCCCACACGATCCCATCCAAAAAGAAGAATCCCTAAAAATCCCGATTCGAGAAAAAAAGCAAAAACCCCTTCCGCTGCAAGAGCATTCCCAAACACATCCCCGACAAATCGGGAATAACGAGCCCAATTCGTTCCAAAGGCAAAGGTTTGAACAAGGCCTGTCGCCACTCCAAGAGCAAATGTGAGGGCGAAGATTTTGATCCAAAACTGAGTCATCTCCTTGTACTTCGGGTCTTTAGTTTTCAAATAAAGCCCCTCCATGATCACAAGCATTAAGCCGAGACCAATGCTAATCGGAGGGTAGATGTAGTGGAAGCAGGTATTGAGCGCAAATTGAATTCGGGAAAGAAATAATACGTCCATAGAGGAATTGTCCGTGTTACAAAAAGTGGGATCATAGTATATGGAGACTAATGTGTAAAAGAATTTTTTTGCTCCTCTGTACGGCCCCCCTATTTTGCGAGATCCCTTTGCGCAATCTTACGCTGCAAGATGCTGAGGAAATAGCACTTGAGTACAACAAAAACTTCCTTATGGCCCAGGAGAGCACCTACCAGGCGAAAGAACGGAAGAACCAGGCGGTCTCCCGCTGGCTGCCTGCCATCGGATATAGAGCGGAATTTCGCGACATCGATAAAAAAGAGCTTTTTTTCGACGTTTTTAGCACCCAATTCACATTTAGCCACCGGGGATATAGCAGCATTTTCCAATTGAGCCAGCCGATCTTCTCAACCGACCTGATCTTTGGATTAAAATCGAGCCAGCTGCAAGCTCAAGTCGTCAGCTACACTCAGGCTAACACGAAAAACGAACTGCTTCTCGGAGTGAGGGATCGTTACTATGCAGTTCTCTTCTACCAGAAAAAATTGGAGATCGAACGGGAAAATATCGATTATCTCGCCTATGCCCTTGAGCAAGAACAAGGAAGGTTGAATGCAGGAAGTTCCACACCCTTCGAAGTCAATCAGAGCAAGGTGGCGGTGGCCAACGCGATTTCTCTCTATTACTCTACACTGAAAGATCTAAAAAATGCCCGGAATGCCCTTGTCATTAGTTTAGGGATCGATCCCCTCTTGGAGCCAGAAATTTGCCTGGCCGAAGATACAATGCCCGTACATCAAATTCCAGAAATCGCAATCAAGCTGCAGGATTTGGAAGCCAAGTATCACTATAATCAGTCGACATTCCCTACAACAGAAGATTTTTTAAAGCATATCGATTCATTGGAATACGCCCGAAAATTAACCTTATTTTCCCCAGCTGAAGTACAGGAATATTTGGACTTGGCGCTCTGTTTAAGGCCCGATCTACAAGCAAGAAAGCTCGAAATCGACGTGGCAACCCAGAATGTGAACCAAAAGCTTGGAACATATTTGCCAAAAGTTTCCGGCTACGTCCGCTATTCATACAACGATGTCGATTTAGGAACCGTCTCCTTCTTCAAAGAAGCTTACGATTTGTCTGCCGGGGTTGTCCTTACCTGGAACCTTTTCGACAGCATGCTCCGAGAGCATGAAGTGCGGGAGGCCCGTTCAGTCAAATACTCTTCAAAGATCAATTACGACAAAGAATGGCAGCAAATCGAGGTGGAGATCCGCAATGGACTGTATCTGCTCGAAGAGGCGATGCTCACTTATTCTTCAGCGACGCAAGCCGTCTACGTGGCGGAACAAGCCCGCCAGCAGGCTAGAGATAAATTAGAATTCGGGCGGATTGCCCCGCTCGAATACCGCGATTCGGTCAACCAACTGGCCCAAGCGCGCAATCAACAAAATGGGGCAAGTTTTGACCTGATTGCAGCCTACTATCAAGTCAGGTATTCAACAGGCATAGATGCTAAATAAGGAGAAAACAATGAAAACACTATTCACACTTGTCATGATCGCTCTTCTCGCAGGATGCGCCTGCCAAAAAGAAGATGAGGAATTTGCTCCATTTCCAGGGGGTAAATGCTGCGACGAACAGCCCAAAGCATAAGAGTATATATTGATATTAAGGCAGTAAAACTTTACAATGTTCAGGTGGCGGGCCATGAATTTCTTGCAAAGATTTATTGCCTTTTTGTAAAAGTTCCATATGCATTTTCTTCATTCGATCACACCCTTCATCGAAGTCATGATCATCGCGGTCATGATCAACTATATCCTTTCGTTCTTTTGGAATACGAAATCGATGGACTTAGTGGTCGGCTTTTTCGCCTTCTTTTTAATTTTAGGCATTTCTAGCTGGCTCAATCTGCCGGTCCTGCACAAAATTATGGTTCTGGCAGGAAACGTAGCAGTCATTGCGATCATCGTCATCTTTCAACCCGAATTGCGGGTCGCTCTATCAAAGTTAAGCTTGAAAAGCCGAAGATCCCGCGAGATCACCGAATTCGATCGCTTCTTAGATCAATTGGCAGGTTCAGTCTATCGCATGTCCGAAAAACGAATCGGCGCTCTCATAGTCATGGAAAACGAAGACACCCTCGACGAATATGCTCAAAAAGCTGTCATGCTGAACGGCGAATTTTCTCCGGAGCTGCTCGAAACCATTTTTGCTGTAAATACCCCTCTCCATGACGGAGCCGTCATTTTGCGCGACAAGGTCATTTTAGCAGCAGCAGTGATCCTCCCTCTTATAGAAGACTCATCCCAGCTGGCTAAATCGATGGGAACGCGCCACCGGGCGGGGCTGGGCTTAAGCCACATGACCGACGCACTTGTGATCGTCGTGTCAGAAGAGACGGGCAAAGTCTCGATCGCTAGAGAAGGAATTATGACCCGCGGCGTAAAAATCGATCGATTTAAAGGGATCATCCGCAGTATCTTTAATCCACCTACAGGGATTAGGAAACCTAAGTTTAGTTTTATGGAGTGGCTTCGAACATGAAAACCCTCCTCTACCGATTCTTTATCAATCATTGGCCGAGAAAATTGATTTCTCTTATTTTAGCCATGATTGTCTGGATGATGGTCAACCGTTCTTTGACTGTGACCAAAGTAATCCCAAACATCCCAGTACGCATCACAAACGTCCCGCACGGTAAAACAATCGAAGGGATGCAAATCGACGGCACTCTTAGCAAACGAATCACTTTGAGCTTGAACGGACAAAGGGCTGTCCTCGATGAACTTTCTTCTAAAGATCTGCAAATTGTCATCGACGCCAAAGACAAACCTCAAGAGTGGATCGCAGCGATCAACAAAAAAAATCTGGTGAGCCTTAACCCCGATATCGATGTGAATAAGATGATCTCTAAAATCGGCCAGATTGAAATGATCATCCGTCAAAGCAAACTAGTAACTGAGAGAATTCCGGTCGCTGTAACCCCGACAGGCGAAGTGCCAAAAGGCTATCAATATCTCGATGTATATCCGTATCAGCTCTTCATGACTGTGAATGGGCCAGAAGATGCCGTCAAGAGGCTGAAAGCGAGAGGCTTAAAACTTTCCATCAACCTCAATGATATCTCGCAAGAAGAGCTCGATCAGATCCAAAGCAGCCAAGCGGGAGACAAATCAGACGAAATTAGCTTTTTTGTTCCAGATGCTTGGAAAAAGATTTCATTACCGCTCCTTTCGGATGCTCCGATTCAGATCGATGATCCTCAAGCCAAAGAGCTCAGAATCGACTTTTCCCGCCAAGACCTTCTGCCGATTGGTTTTTCGATTCCTGTAACCGTCTTTTTCCCTCCCAAATACAGCAAAACGCTGAATCCAGAAACGTATACTTTGGCGACAAGCGAATTCATTGCAAAGAAGAATGGGATCAAAGTGATCAATGCGCCGCTATATGCGCATGGGGTTAGCCGCCATTTCTTAGAAACAGTGAAGGATATGGTGCAGGTCGTGATCATCGCAAATCCGAAATCGGAAAGAGAAACGCTGCTATGGAACGTGCAATTCATGTATCCGCACGAATTGGAAGACCGGTATGTATCAAAAGTGATTTCCGAGTCGCATGACATCGTTTATGATCAGCAGCCCCATTTATTAGAAGACTATTTGAGAAATCGTTTTAGAAACTACATGTCCCGATTCCGGCTTTATACGCCTGACAACCACAAGCTTTCCTTAAAAATCGAGCTGCAAGCGAATGCGATTTCGGTAACCCCTCAAAAAACTCCATGAGACAAATTGTTCTTCTCAAATCGCGCTCGAACAATCATGGCGGGCTCGAAAAATATGCCTCTCGAATCGCGAATGCATTCTTAGAAAAAGGAGACAAAGTCACGATTTTGACGACTGGGGATGCACTTTCCCAATCGAATATTCCTGTTTTTACAACAAAAACGGTTCCATGGCCTGCGTTTTTGCGCATGGAACAGTTCGATTATTTTGTCCGCAGATGGTTGAAAAAGACTAAGGCCGATCTGATTTTTGGAATGGACCGCAACCGCCATCAGACCCACATCCGGGCGGGCAACGGCGTCCATGCAGCCTATTTGAAAAGCAGGTTTCAAACAGACAGCCTTTTTAAAGCGTGCATCTGCCATCTAAATCCCCTCCATCGTAAAATCCTAGAACTCGAACAGGCAGCCTTTGAAAATCCCGCGCTGCAAAAGCTATTTACCAACTCTGAGATGGTGAAAAGACAAGTACTCGAAACCTACAAAGTGGACGAATCGAAAATCCAAGTGATCCATAATGGAGTCGAGTGGCATGAGATGGAAAAAGATTTCCTAGAATGGCAGGAACGAAAACAGGAAGGTTTGAAAAAATTCCTTCTCGATCCGAATCTTTTCCATTTCCTTTTCATCGGAAACGGATATTCAAGAAAAGGTCTCGACCGGCTTCTTTTTGCTTTTTCTCAAATCAAGCATGAACCTTTTCACTTATCAGTCATTGGCAAAGACAACCAGATGGACATGTATCGAGCTAAAGCCATCCAGCTTGGGCTCAAAGACAAGGTGCGCTTTTTTGGGCCAAGTCAAGAAATCCGCCTTTTTTATCAGCTTGCCGACTGCCTTGTGATCCCATCCTTCTATGATCCATTTGCGAATGTGACCGTTGAGGCTCTCGCAATGGGGCTTTTTGTTCTTTCTTCCAAATTGAATGGAGGCCATGAAATTCTGACTTCTGAAAATGGGGCAGTCATTGAAGATCTTCTAAAGCCCGACGCAATCATCAAAGCTCTTTTCACCGCTATGAAACACCGTAAATCTGAGCAGTCTGCGCTTAAAATCCGCTCGAGCGTGAAAAGATTTGATTTTTCTAATCAGCTTAAGATTTTGATGGAGGCTTGTGGATAAAGAAAAAGCCCTCTATCTCCTCATCCGAGGCGCAACCTACCCATTCAGCTTGCTCCCCTACTCTTGGCTGCACAGAATCGGCAAAATCCTTGGATCGATTGCTTTTCATTTTATGCGCGAATACCGGAAACGGGCGCTGAGCAACCTCGCTTTAGCCAACGACCTATCCCTTTCCCGAAGAGATTTGATCCGCTATGCAAAAAAATCGTTTCAGAATCTTGCCATCAACTGTCTTGAATATCCCAAATTCTCCCGCGAAACCGATTTTTCCCGAGTGATCCAATGCGAAAACCCAGAGATTGCCGAAGAGATCTACAAACAGGGAAAAGGAATCATTTTCTTTTGTGGGCACCAGTCGAATTGGGAAGTCCTTTTTCTCGATGGAACAACCCGAATGAATGGGATCGCAATTGGCAAGTCGATCAAAAATAAAAGGCTCTACAATTGGGTTCTTTCGATTCGGGAAAAAAACGGCGGCAAAATCATCTCTCCCCGGAACGCAGTGAAAGAAGGACTAAAGGCCCTGCGCAAAGGCTCTTTTCTCGGGATTGTCGGCGATCAGGGGATGCCCGACAGCGGCTACTCATTCCCCTTCTTAGGCAGGCGCGCATGGACATCAACAGCCCCAGCTCTACTCGCCTATAAAACGCAAAGCCCGATCATTTTTGCGGCCACCAGACGAGTCCGCGGCGGCTATCGAATCCGCTACTACGATCCGATCTGGCCCGACCTCACAAAGCCTGCCGAGCAAGATGTGGTCCGCATGATGGATAAAGCGCTCACCCTTTTGCAAGAAAGCATCAAACGTTCGCCCGGAGAGTGGCTCTGGCAGCACAATCGGTGGAAACAGCAAACAACGAACAATCTCTACAAACGCTTTCGCCAAGATTGCATCTGCATCATTTTGCCAGATGAGGGCTTTCACGAACTTGTCCCCCACCTCCAAACGCTCAAAGAAATCTATCCTCTGGTATTTCTTTTCTTACTGGTCCCGGAAAAATACCGCAGAGTCCCCATGATTGAAGCTGATGAAATCATTTACTATCGCCACCCCGAACAAACTCTTTTAGATGATTTACGATTCAAACTGATTTTCAATTTCACAAACTACAAGCCGATCCATGATCATTATGAACGTTTGAGCGCATTTGAAGTGATCGATTTGCCCGCCCTCAAAGAGCTTGCTGCGCAGCATTTGCCAGAGCATTACACTCTCTCAGACGTATTCCAAAGAGCGCTTTGCAGGCCTGGTTCCATCTGGCATAGGAGCGAAAATGCCAGCTGAACGATTTTTCATTGATGCTGACCTGCAAGGAACCCTCTCTCTTGAAGGAACCGAACTCCACCATTTAGCGCACGTGATGCGGATTCGTATCGGAGAAGAGGTTGAATTAGTCAATGGGCGCGGCGGTCTTGCAACGGCTCGACTAGAAGCTCTTTCTAAGCACGAAGCTCAGCTCAAAGTTCTCAACTCGAGCCTAACTCCACTCCCCTCTCCCCGTCTTAAACTGGCCATTCCTCTCATGCGTCCAGCTAAATTAGAACTCGTTATAGAAAAATGCACAGAACTGGGAGCAAATTCCTTTTATCTATATCCTGCTCAATATTCTGAGAAAGACGATCTTTCAGAACATGCATTTGAACGGCTGCAGCATATCGCGATTTCTGCAATGAAACAATGCGGAAGGCTCGATCTTCCAGAGATCCAAATGTGGAAATTCGATGAGATTTTAGCTTTACCAATTCCTATCCATTTTGGCGATACAAGAGAGGCTGAGGCTCCACCAGAAACAAAAGAACCAATTGTTTTCATAACTGGGCCCGAAAAAGGATTTTCCAAAAAAGAGATCGAAGCGCTGGATCTCAAAGCAATTGCCGTCAGGCTTCACAAAAACATTCTGCGCGCAGAAACAGCTCCTATCGTCGCGTGCGTCCATTACACTTCTAATTGAAGTTTAATTACTTGTGTTATAACCTTTTTTGCCAATTATGAATTCACTGCAGCCGAATGCTTCATTTATTTTGCCGCCCCCCGAAGTTTTGTTGGGGCCATACCAAGGTTATTATCATCCAGTCAGGGACAAATTCCCGATTGATTACATCAAAGACCTTGAACAAGACAGTTCAAACAAAATGGTCATTCTTCCATCTATAGCCCAAGCTGGATCCGTTCAATCAACCTATCAATCAGTGAATGGCCGTTTTCTTGCAATTTTCAAAGATCGTACGGGAAGTCCATGCATGAAATCGTTTGAAGTGAAATGGGATCAGAATCGACTTGTGTATGTGAGTGGCAAAACAAAGAGTGATTCTTTGGAAGCGCTCCTTAAATTTTTCAATGCCGATGCGGAACCCCGAGTAGTCATGACATCTGAAGATCTTCTGATTCAGGTTCAAGACAAAAGATGGTTTCGTGAAAATTCCGAAAAAATCTCTTTAGAACAATTTCCAACTCTCAAACACTTTGCCATTTCAAAAAACTCGAATCCACAGTTTCCTTACAAAATGCTTTTCAAGCTTCAGTATCCAGATAGAATCCTTGTTTTTCCTTTTAAAATCGAGGAGAACAAGCTCATGTTTGAACTTCTTTCAAGGTCTTTTTCCCTCGTAGATTTTTTAAATGAATGGCATTTAACAACGGGCATTTACGAATGAGTTCTGTTTCATCATCATCTTCAGAAAATTTGTCTCAACTATTGTTTGGGAACTATCATACTTATTATACACCCGATAGAACCGAGAGATATGCGATCGAATATCTTCGAAAACTTGATCAGAAAAATTCTCCAAGAATGTTCATTCTTCCTTCTATTGATCCAAGCAACGACTTTAAACCAGTAAAAGGCCGATTTTTTACGGTTTTTAGGGACTGTTCAGGAAATGGGCGTGTGAAGACCATCAAGGCAGTAGCGCTAGACAATCGCATCGGTTTTCTCGACGGACATATTTTGCATCCTTCTTTTGCGAGTTTTCTCAAGAGCAATCAAGTGTGCGCACAGACAGATGTTAAAATGACATCCCAATTTCCGCTGCTTCAAATTATGGACAAAAGATGGTTTTGCTCAAAACCCGATGAAATTTCATTGGAATTGTTTCCATCAAACCACTGCTTTGCGATTACCTTTTGTTCTGATTCAGACTTTCCGTATCAGCTAGTGACAAAGAACAATTCCACCCTTGCTAAATATCCTTTTAAGCTAGAGGATGACAAGATTAGACCCAAAAATGCTCAAAAAACTTGCACGCTAATCGAATTTTTGTGGGACAAATCGGTATCAATTGGAATTTACGAATAAATAGTAGCGCCTGAATGGCGTTTCGTCCTCGACAAAGATTCCCCTCATGGCGGGAAGCCCGTCCACTCGGGCCGATTCCCACCCCTTAAAACGAGGCGTTTTTGGGGGCCCCGGGCCGCCCTGCATGGCGTTTCATTTCGAACCCTGTACGGAAGTCAAGCAGTTGACTTCCTCTCCGACTACACTTCGTTTCGTCCTCGACAGGATTCCCCTCATGGCGGGAAGCCCGTCCACTCGGGCCGATTCCCACCCCTTAAAACGAGGCGTTTTTGGGGGCCCCGGGCCGCCCTGCATGGCGTTTCATTTCGAACCCTGTACGGAAGTCAAGCAG